>JADJPT010000049.1 GCA_016713125.1 Betaproteobacteria bacterium | reverse complement strand
GGCTCATCGTCGAACGCCCGTCGAAGGAGATCGTCGCCATCGTCAACGAGCCGCCACCCGGCAACGCCTGGAACCAGCTCGCGCCGAGCCGGTGGGGCAGCACGCCGGCCGAGTACGACGCCTTCATCCGTAAGGAGTACACCACCTGGGAGGCGGTGGTGAAGAGCGCGGGCATCAAGCCCGAGTAGGGACGGAGCGGCGCCGTGGAAGCTGAGCATCGCCATCGGCCGCCATGACCGTACCCAGCCCCTGCTCGACGGCCGGTGAAGGTCGACGGGCTGCGGAGGCGGCATCGAAAGCCCGCCGCTCAACCGCGTGTTCGCGCGCGCCTTCGACGAGGGCGCCCGGGATGTGGGCCGAACCTCCAGCTCGAACTTCCTCACCTGAGCGCGGAAGGCCGCTGCCGTTACGGGCTGCTGGTGTTTCGCGCGCATGTTCCGCACTCGGCCATCTACTACCGCGCGGCAGGGGCATCGGAAAAGCCCGCGGATCTCGACGGTCGCGGTCGGCACGCGCGAGCATTTCTCCGATGACCGCACCCGTGGTGGAGCGCGCGCGTGCTGCAGGACGAGTACGGCCTGCGCGCCGGGAGCATTGCGCTGGCGCTGCGGGCCGCTGACGCTGTCGATGCCTGGCCGGTGATCCGCGTGCGCCCGCCGGGTGTCGAGCTGGCAGATGACCCCGACGGCGCCAACCTCACCGACCTGCTTGCTGGCGGGCGATCACGCGCCTGTTCGCGCACCGGCTGCCGCAGGCTCTCACGCCGGCGACCCGCGCATCGGCCGCCAGTTCGCCGACCCGCAAGCTGGTCGAGCAGCTGCCTGCAACAGAGCAGCGGCGCCTGATCATGCACCTGGTGGGTATCCAGGGAACCGCTGGCGATGCGCGGCGCTGTGCCTGGCGGCAGTATGCTGGCGTCGAAGAGGCGCGCCTGGCTTCAATGGAACCCGAGCCCACGACGCCCGCCAGTCGCCCCGCTCCTGGGTGAAGCCGCGCCGGCGCAGCAGCGCCATGCGGACTACTGGGCCGTGCCGGACTGGCGCTAAACTGCAAGGCGCTGGACACCTCGCCCGCCAATCACACGAACAGGCATCGCCCGCGCTGCCCGGCGCTATAATCGATCGCCCGGCCGTAGCGACTGGGCGCCTTAAAGCGGAAGAACTGACTTGGTTCGAGTAAACCTGTCAGAAATCGATTATAAGACAAAGAAAGTCTGAAGAATTGGTGGAGTGGAGGAGGATCGAACTCCGACCTTCGCATTGCGAACGCGACGCTCCCCAGCTGAGCTACCAACCCCACGGAACTGCGCTACTGCGGAAGGGGGGCGAATTTACCCCAAGCGCCGCACGCCGACAAACCGCCGCCGCCCCGGTTTGCCGCCCGCCTGCCGCGGCGGCTATCATGGCCCTTCCAGGAGGATTCCCATGCAGATCTCGCCGCCCTTCGGTTACCAGGAAGTCGTCCCGCTGTACAAGAACCAGAAAGTCCGCCTGCTCGGGCAGGGCGAGGCGCCGGCGTTCGTGCACGGGCTGAACGCCATCCCGATCAGCTTCACCGAATTCCCGTTCATCGCCCGCGAATACCCCATCGTCTTCACCAGCGGCGACAAGGGCGCCAGCTACGCCCCGGTGGCCGTGCTCGGCATGACCACCGGCGAGAACCTGTACGTCGAAGACGGGCGCTGGGCCGAGCGCGTCTACATCCCCGCCTACGCGCGGCGCTTCCCGTTCTGCATGGCCAAGGTGACGCTGAACAAGGTCGAGCAGCAGGACCGCCTGATCTGCGTCGAGAAGGCGTACGTGGCCGAGGACGGCGAGGCGATGTTCGACGCCAAGGGCGAGCCGGTCGAGAAGTGGAAGGAGATGGAGCGCCTGCTGTCCGAGTTCGAGGCCGACCTGGACCGCAGCCGCGAGATGTGCGGCATCCTCTCCGACTACGGGCTGCTCGAGGCCTTCACCATGCAGGCCACCTTCAACCAGGGTGGCGCCATGCACCTGACCGGCATGTTCCGCGTCGACGAGAAGAAGATCGAGCACCTGAACGCCAGCCAGCTGAAGAACCTGGTCAGGAAGGGCGTGCTCGGCCGCATCTACGCGCACCTGCTGTCGCTGGACAACTTCACCCGGCTGCTCGACCGCAAGGCCGGGCGCGCCGAGAAGAAGGCGGCCTAGGCGCGGCGGCGCGCCGGGCTCCGCACCGCGATGTCGATTCCGCGCATGCCCTTCGCGTTCGACGCCGCCGGGCACGACCGCCACATGGTGCGCGACCGCGCCGACGTGGTGGCCGATTTCGCCAGGCTGGCCGCGGCGCGGGCGCGCGCCACCCTGTACTTCGGCGAGAACGACATGCTGCACACCGAGCTGCTGTCGGCCAACCCGGCGTTCGAGGAACTGCTGTTCGCGCCGTGCGAGGATGCGGCGCTGACCGCGCGCCTGCTGGCGGCCGGCGAATGCGGGGTGGAGACCACGCTGGACGGGGTGCGCGTGCTGTTCAGCACCCGCCATGTCGAGGCGGTCGAACTGAACGG
The DNA here is from genome assembly GCA_016713125.1 of Betaproteobacteria bacterium. Taxonomy (GTDB): domain Bacteria; phylum Pseudomonadota; class Gammaproteobacteria; order Burkholderiales; family SG8-39; genus SZAS-79. The sequence continues at coordinate 7,912 of JADJPT010000049.1, read as the reverse complement.
GGTGCGCGGCCTGCGCCTGCGCATGCCGGAGTCGCTGGCGCAGCTGCAGCGCCGCGGCGCGCTGCGCCTGGCCACCCCGGCCGAAGATCCGCCCTGGTGCGCGCTCAACCTCGAAGACCGCGAACACGCCGCCACGCGCCTGCGCGTGACCGACATCTCGGCCGGCGGCATTTCGCTCTCGCTGTCACCGGGCGACCCCGCTCTGCACGCCGGCCAGCACATCGAACAGTGCACGCTGGAGATTCCCGGCGTCGGCGGCCTGCGCTGCGCGCTGCTGGTGGTCTACCCGTACGGCGTGGACGACGCCGGCGGCCAAGGCGGGCTGCAAGTTCACCGACCTGCCCGAGCTCTCGCGCCGACAGGTCGAGGACTACATGGCGCGCCTGCAGCGCAGCGCGCGCCGCTGAGCGCGGCGGCTGGCGGGCTGGCCGCAGTCCTGCGCGGCCCAGATCGCGCCCCGTGTTCGCCCTCCGCGGCATCCGCCCTGCGCGCCGCGCGCGTGCGGCTGCGCCAGAGCCAGATCGCGGCGACCAGCACCGGCAGCAGCAGCGCGGCCAGGTGGTCGGGCTCGGACAGCAGGTGCGCCAGGCTCGCGCCCAGCGCGCTGCCGCCCTCGTGCTGCGGATGGGCGAGCGCGAGGCCGGGCGCCAGAACGAGCATGAGGGCCGGGGCGAGGGCGGACGTGGGGCGCATGGCGGTTTCTCCGTGTCGGGATGCGGTGGCGTTCATTTCATCAGTCCCTGCTTTTCGATGAAGGCGATGATGGTGTCCAGGCCCTGGCCGGTCTTCAGGTTGGAGAACACGAAGGGGCGCGCGCCGCGCATCTTCTTCGTGTCGCGCTCCATGACTTCCAGCGAGGCGCCGACCATGGGCGCGAGGTCGATCTTGTTGATCACCAGCAGGTCGGACTTCATGATCCCCGGCCCGCCCTTCCTGGGAATCTTGTCGCCGGCGGCCACGTCGATCACGTAGAGCGTGAGGTCGGACAGCTCCGGGCTGAAGGTGGCGGCGAGGTTGTCGCCGCCGGACTCGATGAAGATCAGTTCCAGGTCGGTGAAGCGCTTGTTCAGGCGCATCACGGCCTCGAGGTTGATCGAGGCGTCCTCGCGGATCGCGGTGTGCGGGCAGCCGCCCGTCTCCACGCCCATGATGCGCTCGAGCGGCAGCGCCTCGTGGGTCACCAGGAACTGCGCGTCCTCCTGGTGTAGATGTCGTTGGTCACCACCGCGAGGCGGTACTGTCGCGCAGCGCGCGGCACAGCGCCAGGGTCAGCGCGGTCTTTCCCGAGCCCACCGGGCCGCCGACGCCCACGCGCAAGGGGTTGGAGGTGCTTGCGGAAGCGTCTTCATTCTGATTAGGGTTGGCAGTATTTGGCCTGCTTTACGGCTGCAGGCCTTGGGTTATGAACAAAAGTGGCAGTATTCCCCGGGCTGTCAGGAGCGGAACAGCCGCGAGTACTGGGTTTCGTGGCGGCTGCAGGCGATGGCCAGCCCGGGGGTGAAATTGGCCAGCGCGGCGTCCTCTGCGGCGAGCGCCGCGGCCGCCGCCGCGCCCAGGCTGCGGCCCAGGCGCGCCAGCATGCGCTGCCCGTCGGTCTGGCCCAGCGGCACGGCCTTCACCGCGGACATCACCTGGTTCTCCAGCCAGGACCACAGGTAGGCCAGCAGCGCATCGCGCGGCGCGATGCCCCAGTGCGCGACTGCAAAGGTCCAGGCGGCCGGGAAGCTGGTGTCGGCCAGCGCATCGAGCGGCGCGCGCGCCGCCGCCTCGAACTCGCCCAGTTCGGCGATCAGCTTGCGCAGCGACCAGCCCATCTGCAGGGTCTCGGCGCGCAGCTCGGCCGTCTCGCGCGTGGCGATGAACCAGTCGTTCCAGCGCGCGACCTCGCTCGCGTCCGCGCGGCGCGCCAGGCGGCGTGCAGGCGGCACCACAGCGGTGCCTCCATGCGCGCGAGGCCGAACTGCAGCGCATCGGCGATCCAGCGTTCGGCGCTGGCCGCGTCGTGCACCACGCCCGCCTCGCAGGCCGACTCCAGGCCCTGCGAATAGCTGTAGGCGCCGACCGGCAGCGTCGGGCTGGCCAGCTTCAGCAGGCGGGCCAGCGACAGCGCCGATGAGGTTTCCGGCGCGGGCGCGGTTGCGAACGTGGCTGCGGACGCGGCGCGGATCATTCGTGCTTGGTGCCGGCGGCCGCGCATGGCCGTGGCCGTGATCGTGATCGTGATCGTGGTCGTGTCCATGGCCATGGTCGTGGCGGTGGTCATGGCTGTGGTCGTGGCCGCAGGTGGCGTGGTCGTGGTCGTGCGCATGGCCGTGTGCGTGATGTTCGCCGCTGCGGCGCCGCGCCGTACTGGTGGATGCGCCCGGCGTGCTCGCGCTCCTCGTGCTGGGTGGTGGCCGTGGCCGCCGTAGGCGCCGGCCTCCGGCTCGGAAGGCGGCTTCGCGCGCCTCCAGCACCGCGCCCAGCCCACGCAGCATGTCCTCCAGCACATGGTCGGCGGCGATGCGCAGCCAGCCCTCGCCCACCTCGACCGGCACATGCCGGTTGCCCAGGTGGTAGGCGGCGCGCGCCAGTTCCCGCGGCGTGGCGCAGGTGATGTGCACCACCTGCTCGGGGCGCGCGGCCAGCTCGATCACGCGCCCGTCGGAGGCCACCAGCAGGTCGCCGCCGCGCAGGGTCTCGCCGCGCGGCAGCAGCAGCGCGACCTCCTCGCCGGAATCCAGGGTGGCGCGCAGGCGGGTCTTCTGGCGCGCATCGAAGGCCAGCTCCAGGCGGCCCTTCACTTCCAAGCGATACGCCGCGCGCGGCACCTTGAGTTTGGATCTAATCTCGAGCATGGCGACCTCAGAACAGGAAGTAGCGCTGCGCCATGGGTAGCACCTTGGCCGGCTCGCAGACCAGCAGCTCGCCGTCGGCCTTGACCAGGTAGTTCTCGGGATCGACCTCGATCTTCGGCGTCCAGGTGTTGCGCATCATGTCCTTACCAGGGGATTGGCCAGCGCGGCCTGCGAGACGAAGGTCACCGAAGTCGACAGCGCGCCGCCGTAGGCGCCGAACATGGGCCGGTAGTGCACCGGCTGCGGCGTGGGGATGGAGGCGTTGGGATCGCCCATCGCCGCCGCGGCGATCATGCCGCCCTTCAGGATCAGCGAGGGCTTGACGCCGAAGAAGGCCGGCTTCCAGACCACCAGGTCGGCCAGCTTGCCGACCTCGATCGAGCCGACCTCATGCGCGATGCCGTTGGCCACCGCCGGGTTGATGGTGTACTTGGCCACGTAGCGCTTGACGCGCGCGTTGTCGCGGGTCTTCGGGTCGCCGGCCAGTGCGCCGCGCTGCAGCTTCATCTTGTGCGCGGTCTGCCAGGTGCGGATCACCACCTCGCCGACCCGGCCCATGGCCTGCGAGTCGGACGACATCATCGAGAACGCGCCGGTGTCGTGCAGGATGTCTTCGGCGGCGATGGTCTCGCGGCGGATGCGCGACTCGGCGAAGGCCACGTCCTCGGCGATCGCCGGGTCGAGGTGGTGGCAGACCATCAGCATGTCGAGGTGCTCATCGATGGTGTTCACCGTGTAGGGCATGGTCGGGTTGGTCGAACTGGGCAGCACGTTGGGCTCGCCGCAGATGCGGATGATGTCCGGCGCGTGGCCGCCGCCGGCGCCCTCGGTGTGGTAGGTGTGAATGGTGCGGCCCTTGAACGCCGCGACCGTGGTCTCGACGAAGCCGGCTTCGTTCAGCGTATCGGTGTGGATCGCGACCTGCGTGTCGGTCTCGTCGGCGACGCCCAGCGCGCAGTCGATGGCCGCCGGCGGCGTGCCCCAGTCCTCCGTGCAGCTTCAGGCCGATGGCCCGGCGGCGATCTGCTCGCGCAGCGGCGCGGGCTGGCTGGCGTTGCCCTTGCCGAGAAAGCCGAGGTTCATCGGAAAGGCCTCGGCCGCCTGCAGCATGCTGAAGATGTGCCACGGACCCGGCGTGCAGGTGGTGGCGAAGGTGCCGGTGGCCGGGCCGGTGCCGCCGCCCAGCATGGTGGTCACGCCGCTCATCAGCGCCTCTTCGATCTGCTGCGGGCAGATGAAGTGGATGTGGCTGTCGATGCCGCCGGCGGTGACGATCATGCCTTCGCCGGCGATGATCTCGGTGCCCGGGCCGATGACGATGGTGATGCCCGGCTGCACGTCGGGGTTGCCGGCCTTGCCGATGCCGGCGATGCGGCCGTCCTTGATGCCGATGTCGGCCTTGACGATGCCCCAGTGGTCGACGATCAGCGCATTGGTGATCACCGTGTCGGCCACGTCCTTCGAGACGCGCTGGCTCTGGCCCATGCCGTCGCGGATCACCTTGCCGCCGCCGAACTTCACCTCCTCGCCGTAGATCGTGAAGTCCTTCTCGACCTCGATCCACAGCTCGGTGTCGGCCAGCCGCACGCGGTCGCCGGTGGTCGGGCCGAACATCTCGGCATAGGCCTGCCTGGCGTTTCGCGCTCATTTCGTTCCTCGGAGCCTGCCCATCACCTTGCCCTGGAAGCCGTACACCTTGCGCGCGCCGGCGAAGTCCACCAGCTCGACGGTGCGCGTCTGGCCCGGCTCGAAGCGCACGGCGGTGCCGGCAGCGATGTTGAGGCGCATGCCGTAGGCGGTCCGGCGCTCGAAGGACAGCGCGTTGTTGGTCTCGAAGAAATGGTAGTGCGAGCCGACCTGGATCGGCCGGTCGCCGGTGTTGGCCACCTCAACGTCGCGGTCGTGCGCCCGACATTGATCTCGTCTCGCCTTCAGCCACCTGCAGTTCCGGAACATCTACAGCCCCAAGTTGTCCTCCGCCTCTAGGTATCGGATGGTGGACGGTCACCAGTTTCGTGCCGTCCGGAAACGTCGCCCACCTGGATGTCCGGGATCATCTCCGGCACGCCTTCCATGACGTCCTCGCGGCCGAGCAGCGTGGTGCCGTAACCCATCAGTTCGGCCACCGTGCGCCCGTCGCGCGCGCCTTCCATGATCGCCGCGGTGATGAAGGCCACCGCCTCCGGGTAGTTGAGCTTCGCCGCAGCGGCGGCGGCGCTCGGCCAGCAGCGCGGGCGGTGAAGATCAGCAGCTTGTCCTTTCTCTGGGCGTCAGTTCCATGCGTGGTCCGACCTTCATGTCCGGCCGGGCTGACGCCCTCAGGTGGCCCATATGCGCGGCGGGGCGGCGTCCAGCCCGCGCAGTTCCGGGCGCAGCAGCGCCCACAGCGCGGCGAAATAGCGGCGCGCGTCCTCGCCGGAATCGCCCAGCCAGCGAGCGATCAGCACACCGGGCAGGCGGGTGATGCCGGCCAGCGCGTCGGTGCCGGCCGGCACCTCGCGAAGCGCGGCGAGCAGCGCGTTGCCGGCGTCCGCGCCGGCCGCCAGCAGCGTGCCGCACACCGTGCGGCCGGCCAGGCCCAGCGGCGACGTGAACAGCGCATCGCCGCCGTCGAGGCGGCCCTGCTCGGTCCACAGGCGCCGGCCGCCGCGCAGGATCTCGGTGCGCTGCGTCAGCGTGCCGCTGGCGTAGCGCTCGCCGCTGGCGGTGCGGCCGAAACACAGGATCTCCCAGCCGAGATACCGCGCGTCCTCGGCCAGCTCGACGCGCGTGTGCATGCCGGCCAGCGCGCCGTCGAACAGGATGGTCTCCTGCGGCAGCCATTCCAGGCTGGCGCCGCGCGCCAGCGAGAACGCCAGGGTCTGCGTGGCCGGCAGGCCCTGCGAGCGGTACCACTTGCCGGCGCCCGGCGTGGTCAGCAGCGCCGCGCTGCCGGGATCGAGCGCCACGTCGATGGCCAGCGCATCGCCGCCGGCGATGCCGCCCGGCGGATGCAGCACGATGTTGTGGCAGGTATGCGGGCCTTCGGGGTAGAGATCGCGCTGCACGCGCAACGGCCCCGAGTGGCTACGCCGCGCGAGCGCGCGCCGCGCCCGTTGGCGGCAGCGCGTAGCCCAGCGAGAGCCGCGCTTCCCAGATCGGTAGCTGAGTGGCGCGCTGAGCGACGCGCATGGCAGTGCTTCGGCGGGAATCATCGCGGGGCATTATATGGCCAGCAGGAGCCGTGCACATTGTCGCGCTGCGTGGTCGGCGCCGCGCCCGGCTCTGACCACCTCGCCGCGCGACATCACCACGTAATGGTCGGCCAGCGCCTCGGCGAATCGTAGTACTGCTCGACCAGCAGGATGGCCATCTCGCCGCCCTTGGCCAGCGAGGAGATGACGTTGCCGATGTCCTTGATGATCGACGGCTGTATGCCCTCGGTGGGCTCGTCGAGGATCAGCAGCCGGGGGTCGGCGGCCAGCGCGCGGCCGATGGTCAGCTGCTGCTGCTGGCCGCCGGAGAGGTCGCGCCGCCGCGCCGGTGCAGCATGTCCTTCAGCACCGGGAACATCCCCTGTAGATGCGCGCCGGGGATCTTCGCGCCGCCGGACTTGGGTGGGCCAGCCCCATCAGCAGGTTTTCTTCCACGGTCAGGCGCGGGAAGATCTCGCGGCCCTGCGGCACGTAGCCGATGCCCAGCCGCGCGCGCTCGTAGGGCGTCAGCCGCGTGATGTCGCGCCCCGCCAGGCTGAGGTTGCCCGAGCGCACCGCCAGTGGGCCGACCAGGCACTTCAGCAGGGTGGTCTTGCCCACGCCGTTCCTGCCCAGCAGGGTGGTGCAGGCGCCCTTTGGGATCTCGAAGCCACGTCGCGCAGGATGCGAAAGCTGCCGCCGTAGTACTGATTGAGCTTGTCGATGGAGAGCATTTCAGCGGCCCAGATAGACTTCGATCACGCGTTCGTCGTTCTGCACCACGTCCATGGCGCCCTCGGCCAGCACGCTGCCCTCGTGCAGCACGGTCACCGTGCGCGCGATCTCGGCGACGAAATCCATGTCGTGCTCGACCACCACCAGCGAGTGCCTGCCGGCCAGCGACACGAACAGCCTGGCGGTGCGCGCGGTCTCGTGGTCGGTCATGCCGGCCACCGGCTCGTCGAGCAGCAGCAGCCGGGGTTCCTGCATCAGCAGCATGCCGATCTCCTGCCACTGCTTCTGGTGCGTGACAGCAGGCCCGCCGGGCAAGCCGGCCTCGCCGGCCAGGTGGATCAGCGTCAGCGTCTCGGCGATGCGGTCGCGCTGCGCCGAGTCCAGGCGCGCGAGCAGGCTGCGGCGCACGCGCTTGTCGGTCTTCATCGCGAGCTCGAGGTTCTCGAACACCGAGTGCTGCTCGAACACCGTGGGCTTCTGGAACTTGCGGCCGATGCCGGCGTGCGCGATCTGCGGCTCGGTCAGGCGCAGCAGGTCGATGGTCTGGCCGAAGAAGGCGGTGCCCAGGTCGGGCCGCGTCTTGCCGGTAATGACATCCATCATGGTGGTCTTGCCGGCGCCGTTGGGGCCGATGATGCAGCGCAGTTCGCCGGCCTCCACCGTGAGCGTGAGCTTGTTCAGCGCCTTGAAGCCGTCGAAGCTGACCGTGATGTCGTCCAGGTACAGGATCGGGCCGTGGGTGGTGTCCACGCCCTCGGTGGGCATGCGCCCGCCGATCGCGGCCGGGCCGCTGGTGCCCTCGAGCAGCAGGTCCGGCGTGCTCATGCGCCCTTCTCCGCGGCGGGCGCCGCGTCGGTGGCAGCGGCCGCGGCGGGCGCCGACCGTGCGCACCTGCCGAGCAGGTCGCGCACCAGGCCGACCACGCCGTTGGGCAGGAACAGCGTGACGATGATGAACATGGCGCCGAGGAAGAACAGCCAGTATTCGGGGAAGGCCACGGTGAACCAGCTGCGCGCGCCGTTGACGATGAAGGCGCCGACGATGGCGCGATCAGCGTGCCGCGCCCGCCCACCGCCACCCAGATGGCGATCTGGATCGGGCTGGCCGGCGACATCTCGCTGGGGTTGATGATGCCGACCTGCGGCACGTACAGCGCGCCGGCGATGC
>JADJPT010000048.1 GCA_016713125.1 Betaproteobacteria bacterium | reverse complement strand
GCGGCCGGCGCCATCGGCCTGGCGCAGTTTGTCAATGCCAGCAAGGGCGACGGCAACGCGCTGATGGTGATGGGGGCGGTGATGCTGGGCGGCATCATCACCGGCAAGCCGCCGGTCAGCGTGACGCAGGCAACGCCGATCGCCCGCCTGACGAGCGAGGCCACAACGTGTTCGTGCTGCCGCGGCCAGCTCGCCGCTCAAGACCATGGCCGACGTGGTCGAGCAGATGAAGAAGGACCCGGCCTCGGTCAAGTGGGGTGGCGGTTCGCGCGGCTCCACCGAGCACATCGCGGCGGCCATGATCGCCCGCGCCGTGGGCGTGGATCCGGCCAAGATCAACTACGTCGCCTTCCGGGGCGGTGGCGAGGCCACCGCCGCCATCCTGGGCGGCAACGTCACCGTCGGCGGCAGCGGCTACAGCGAGTTCGCCGAGTACATCGAGAGCGGCAAGATGCGCGCCATCGCCGTCACCGGCGACAAGCGCCTGCCGGGCGTCGACGTGCCCACGCTGAAGGAGCAGGGCATCGACGTGGAGATCGGCAACTGGCGCGGCGTGTTCGGCGCCCCCGGCATCACCGCCGAGCAGCGCAAGGCGCTGACCGAGATGATCATCAAGGCCACCAAGACCAAGGCCTGGGCCGAGTCGATGGAGAAGAACCAGTGGACGCCGGCGCTGCTGACCGGCCAGGAGTTCGACAAGTTCGTCGACGACCGCGAGTTCGCCAGCCTGCGGGCGGTGATGGTCAAGGCGGGAATGATCTGATGGCCGGGTGGTGCCGCGCCTGCCGGGCCCCGGGTGGCCCTCGCCGGCGTCGCTGGCCGCTCGGCGCTGCTGGCGGCTGGCGGCTCGCCATCCTCGGCGGCGGGCTATGCCGGTGTCGGGCCCGAACTTCCTGCCCTGGGTGGTGGCCGTGGTCCTGCTGCCTGCGGGCGGCGGCTGCCTGGCCTGGCGAGGCGTTGAGCGGCGGCTCCGGCAATGGACGAGCCTGGACGGTGCCGAGCACGGCGACTGGCTGGCGCTGGCCTGGGTGAGCGGCCGGCATCCTGGCCAACGGCGCTGCTGATCACCCGCCGTCGGCTTCGTGCTCAGCCTGCGCGCTGTGCTTCACGCTGGCGGTGCGCGGCTTCAAGTCGGCCGAAGGCCGGCTCGATCTGTCGGTGCGCGCCTGGATCACCGACGCGCTGATCGGCATGGCCATCGCCGCCCCGGTGTTCTGGATGTTCACCCAGGCCCTGGCGATCAGCCTGCCCGGCCTCACGCGTCGGTGAGCGCGCCGGCCGGCCTGCTGCGCCACTGACGGATCGCCGAGACCGACACCATGGACATCGGAGCCTGCTGCGGGGCTTCATGACCGCCGGCAACGCCGGTCAACCTGCTGTGGGCCTTGGTGGGCTGCGCCATCGGTACGGCCATCGGCGTGCTGCCGGGCATCGGCCCGGCGGTGACGGTGGCCATGCTGCTGCCCATCACGGCGCAGGTGGAGCCCACCGCCAGCATGATCTTCTTCGCCGGCATCTACTACGGCGCGATGTACGGCGGCAGCACGACCTCGATCCTGCTCAACACGCCGGGCGAGACGGGCACCATGGTGACCGCGCTCGAGGGCTTCAAGATGGCCAAGAGCGGCCGCGCCGGCGCGGCGCTCGCCACGGCGGCCATCGGGTCGTTCGTGGCCGGCACCATCGCCACCGTGGTCGTCACCTGTCCTGGCGCCCCTGATCGCCACCCATGCCGTCAAGCTGGGCCCGCCCGAATACTTCCTGCTGATGGTGCTGGCCTTCTGCACCGTCAGCGCGGTGCTGGGCCAGAGCACGCTGCGTGGCCTCACGGCGCTGGGGGTGGGCCTGGCGATGGGCCTGGTCGGCATCGACCAGATCACCGCCCAGGTGCGCTACACCGGTGGCGTGCCCGAGTTGATGGACGGCCTGGAGGTGGTGCTGGTCGCGGTGGGCCTGTTCGCGGTGGGCGAGGCTGCCACCGCCGTGTGTACGAGGGCCGGGTGGTCGAGACGCAGAACACCATGAGCAAGGTGCACATGACGGCGAGCGAGTGGCGCCGTTCGTGGCCGGCCTGGCTGCGTGCCACCCTCATCGGTTTTCCGTTCGGCACCATCCCGGCCGGTGGCAGCGAGATCCCCACCTTCCTGAGCTACGCCACCGAGAAGAAGCTGGCCCGGCACCGAGAGGAGTTCGGCACCACCGGCGCGATCGAAGGCGTGGCCGGCCCCGAAGCGGCCAACAACGCCGCCGTCACGGGCACCCTGGTGCCGCTGCTGACGCTGGGCATCCCGACCAGCGTGACCGCCGCCATCCTGCTCTCCGCGTTCCAGAACTACGGCATCAACCCCGGTCCCCAGCTGTTCACCACCTCGGCCACGCTGGTCTGGGCGCTGATCGCCTCGCTGTACATCGGCAACGTGATGCTGCTGGTGCTGAACCTGCCGCTGGTCGGCCTGTGGGTGAAGCTGCTCGAGATCCCGCGCGCGCCGCTGTATGCCGGCATCCTGATCTTTGCCACCGTGGGCGTGTACGGCATGCGCCAGAGCGCCTTCGACCTGGTGCTGCTGTATGCCATCGGCCTGCTGGGCGTGGTGATGCGGCGCTACAGCTTCCCCACCGCGCCGGTGGTCGTGGGCATGATCCTGGGCCCGCTGGCCGAGGCGCAGATGCGCAATGCGCTGTCGATCGGCGAGGGCCGCTGGACGGTCTTCCTGGATCGACCGGCGTCGGTCGTGCTGCTGCTGGTCGTGCTGGCCGTGCTGGTGCTGCCCGGGGCTGGTGGCGCTGAGGCGGCGACGCGAGGCCGCCGGCTGATCCGTCGCGCGCCCCCATCGGCGGCACGCCGCCGCTGCGGCGCTGGTCGCGTCGCCGGGCGCAGACCCGGCTCGCAGCGGCCAGCCCTGCAGGTGCCGCAGGCTCAGGTTCCCGCCAGGCGCCGATCCAGTCGGGCTGGTCGTTCAGGCAGGGATGTAGTGGAACGTTCGCCGCCCGAGTGGATGAAGGCGTCGCGCGCCTCCGTCGCGATTTCCTCCAGCGTCTCCAGGCAGTCGGCGCCGAAGCCGGGGCAGACCACGTCGACGCCGCGTCACCCCTGCTCGGCCAGGGTCGACCAGGTGGGTTCCGGTGTAGGGTTCCAGCCACCTGGCCCGGCCCAGTCGGCTCTGGAAGGTGACGATGAGGCGTCCTGGCCGCGATGCCTGAGCGCCTCGGCCAGCAGCCGCGCCGTCTTGTGGCATTCGCAGTGGTAGGGGTCGCCCAACGTGAGACTGCGTACCGGCACGCCGTGGAAGCTCATCACCAGCTTCTGGCGCGGCCATGCGCCCGCCAGTGCTCGCACGCCGGGGCCAGCGCGTCGATGTAGCCGGGGTCGTCGTGGTAACGGTTGACGAAGCGCAGTTCCGGGCAGGCGCGCGACCGTTGCGGCCCAGGGCGACCACCGCGTCGAAGGCGCTGGCGGTGGTGGCCGCGGCGTATTGCGGATACAGCGGCAGCACCAGCACCGGGTGGCGCCCTCGGCCTTGAGCTCGTCCAGCAAGCGGCACCGACGGCTCGCCATAGCGCATGGCCAGGCGCCACCTCCAGGCCTGGCCGCGCATCAGGCCGCGTTCGCCCAGCCGCAGCAGCGTCCCTGGCCGAGCCGTGCAGCAGCGGCAGCCCTGGTCGGTCCAGATGCTGGCGTACTTGGCCGCCGACTTGGCCGGCCGGGTGTTGAGGATCACGCCGTGCAGCAGCAGCCACCAGCGGGCGGGGGATCTCCACCACGCGCGGGTCCCAGGGGAACTCGGCCAGGTAGCGGCGCAGGCGTGGCGGCGTGGGCGCGTCGGGCGTGCCCAGGTTGACCAGCAGCACCGCCGTGCCGGGCCTGCGGTCGTGGCGGTAAGGTGGTTCGGGCGAAGCTCATGGCACCGGGCGGGCGTCCCGCGGTTCAACGACCGCGCTCGGGCATTGGCGGGCATGTCTGCGAATCGCCGCACCCGTCGAGGGCGACGAAGTGCGGGTCGGTGGGCGTCGCCGAAGCGGACTGACCTCGAACTGACCGCGGCCGAGCGCGGGCCCGCTCGGCGGGGCGCTCCAGGCCGATCACGCCGTGGCCGTGCAGGGGGTGCCGGAGCTTGAGGCTCGACCGCACCGGTCCCCGTTCGGCATTGGCGGCAAGGGCACGAAGGTGGCGTTGATGCTGAGGTCGGTCAGCGAACACCGCCGCCTTTGCCGGTCCAGGCGGCTCGTTGGCTGGCGCGCCCGCGCGGGCCGTCAGTCGACGCAAAACCACTCTGCGGGCTGCGCTGGCAGGATCGACGGCAGGCGGGTCGTTGGCCGGACGGTAGACGATTGGTGCGCTGCGCCCGCAAAAAGGCGCGCCGCGCCCGCCTCGGGCTGCCGGACATCGGCATCAGGGCCGTAGCCCGGCTCTGGCCGTGGGGGCCGCGCGTGCCGTCGCCAGCAGGCGCGGCGGGCGACCGCCCAGCGCAGCACCGGCACCGGCCTCGGCGCGGCCGCGCAGGCGCAGCGCAGTCGAGGCTGCGAAAGCGCGCCTGGTCGCCGAGGGCGCAGGCGCGCCGGGCTCGGCGATCAGGGTGGTTGCCTCGCCAGCATGGTCGACCAGGCGGCCGCCACGTTGACCGCGTCGCCGAAGCAGTCGCCGCCCACCTCGACGATCTCGCCGCGGCGCCAGCCCAGCTGCGCAGGCGCGCAGCCCGCGGAGGCGCCATGCGCTCCTGCGCTGACCAGGGTGTGGAGGGCGTCGCGCATGTTCGCGTGGCCTGCACGGCCGGAGCGGGCCATGTCGAAGACCGCCATCAGGCCGCGCCCAGGGTCTTACGGACCTGCCCCCGGCGTTGTCACGTGGGCGCCCAGGGTGTTGACCGATGCGTGATCGCCCGGTCGGCCTCGGCATTGCCCACTTCCGCTCGTGCAGGTGTGCTGCCGCGCAGGTCGGCAAAGAGCACGTTTCGGTCGGCGATGCAGGTCATGCCGGGCGCGGCCGCTGGCCGCGAAGCGACGACCTTGGGGCCGGCCTGCCCGTAGGTTGTCCAGGTAGGTGCGCAGCTTGTCCGAGCGGCTCGGGTGCTTGAGCTTGCGCATGGCCTTGGCCTCGATCTGGCGGATGCGCTCGCGGGTGACGTCGAACTGCTTGCCGACCTCTTCCAGCGTGTGGTCGCTGGTCATCTCGATGCCGAAGCGCATGCGCAGCACCTTGGCTTCGCGAGGCGTCAGGCCGTCGAGGATGTCCTTGACCACATCGCGCAGGCCGGCCTGCATGGCGGCTTCGATCGGCGCGGTGTTGTTGGTGTCCTCGATGAAATCGCCCAGGTGCGAGTCGTCGTCGTCGCCGATCGGCGTCTCCATGGAGATCGGCTCCTTGGCGATCTTCATGATCTTGCGGATCTTGTCCTCGGGGATCTCCATCTTCTCGGCCAGCGTCGGGGCATCGGGCTCGAAGCCGAATTCCTGCAGGTGCTGACGCGAGATGCGGTTCATCTTGTTGATCGTCTCGATCATGTGCACCGGGATGCGGATGGTGCGCGCCTGGTCGGCGATCGAGCGCGTGATGGCCTGGCGGATCCACCAGGTGGCGTAGGTCGAGAACTTGTAGCCGCGGCGGTATTCGAACTTGTCGACCGCCTTCATCAGGCCGATGTTGCCTTCCTGGATCAGGTCCAGGAACTGCAGGCCGCGGTTGGTGTACTTCTTGGCGATGGAGATCACCAGGCGCAGGTTGGCCTCGATCATCTCCTTCTTGGCGTCGCGCGAGGCCTTCTCGCCCTCGTTCATCTTCTTGTTGATCTGCTTGAGGTCTTCCAGCGGCACCACGGCCTTGGTCTGCAGGTCGATCAGCTTCTGCTGCAGTTCCTGCACCGCCGGCAGGTTGCGCGCCAGCACGGCGCTGTAGGGCTTGCCCGCGCGGCCTCCTTCTCCGCCCACTCCTGAGGTCGAGGATGTTGGGCGGAAAAGACTTGATGAACTGCTCTTGCGGCATGCCGCACTTGTCGACCACGATCTTGCGGATCTCGCGCTCGTAGCGTCGCACGTCGTCCACCTGCGATCGCAGGAGCTGGCACAGGCGCTCGATCGTCTTGACCGTGAAGCGGATCGTCATCAGCTCCTGGCTGATCGCCAGCTGGGCCTTGTTGTAGTTGGCCGACTTGTAGCCGTCCTTCTCGAAGGCCTTGCGCATCTTGTCGAAGTGGGTGCGCACCAGGGCAAAGCGCTCCAGCGCCTGGCTCTTGAGCTCCTCGAGCTTCTTGGTCAGCGCCTTGCTGCCGCCCTTGCCGTCGTCGTCGTCTTCCTCGTCGAACTCGTCGAAGTCTTCCTCGGCCACGTAGTCGTCGGCCTCGTCGTCGGAGACGAAACCGTCGACCACCTCGGAGATCTGCATCTCGCCGGCGCGGATGCGCGCGGCCATGGCCAGGATCTCGGCGATGGTGGTCGGGCTGGCGCTGATGGCCAGCATCATGGCCTGCAGGCCACCTTCGATGCGCTTGGCGATCTCGATTTCGCCTTCGCGGGTGAGCAGCTCGACCGTGCCCATTTCGCGCATGTACATGCGCACCGGGTCGGTGGTGCGGCCGAATTCCGAATCGACGGTCGACAGCGCCGCCTCGGCGGCTTCCTCGGCCTCTTCTTCGGTGGCGGTGGTGGTGGTGCCGCCGGCGATCAGCAGCGTGGCGGCGTCGGGCGCCTGCTCGTAGACGGCGATGCCCATGTCGTTGAGCATCGACACGATGGCCTCGAGGATTTCCTCGTTGACCAGCTTCTCGGGCAGGTGGTCGTTGATTTCCTGGTGCGTCAGGAAACCTCGGGTCTTGCCCATCTTGATGAGCGTCTTGAGCTCCTGGCGGCGCTTGGTCGCTTCCTCTTCGGTGAGCTGCCGTCTCGTCGAGCCCGAACTCGCGCATCAGCGCGCGCTCCTTGGCGCGCGAGACCTTCATGCGCAGGGGCTTGGCCTTGGCCTTGGTCGGTGTCGTCGGCCGCCTCGACTTCGGCCTCGGCGTCGACCTCGGCTTCGATGTCGGACAGGTCCGGGTCCTCCTCGCTTCTGGCGGCGCGCTCTTGTGGCAGTCGCCTTGCCCTTGGGGCCTCGCTTGCCCTTGGTCTCTTCCGCTGGCTTTGCGGCAGCCTTGGCCGCGGGCCTGGAGGCGCCTTTGCGGCAACCTTGGTTGCCGGCGCAGTCTTGGCCAGCGGCTTGGCAGCGGGCTTCGAAGGCGCGGCGGTCTTGGCCGCGGGCTTCTTGGCGGTCTTGTCGTCGGCCGCGGCCTTGCCGGAGGCCTTGGCGGGCGTGGCAGGGCTTGCTTGGCGGTCATGCGAGATCCTCGGGGCTGTCTGGTGGCGGCAGGGGCAGCGCCGACCGACCCGCAACATGCGCCTGCGTCGTGTCGCCAGGTACGGCGCCTTCCAATGGGGCGGGTGGACCCGGCGCTGCACGCGCCGGGTCCGAGGAACGCAGCCCTTGCGGGGGAGGGTGGCCTGTCGGTGTGTACCCGTTTCGCGGGTGGCCGGGGCCCGGAGGTGCTGCTGTCACTCTTGCCGTAGCAAAGAACGGCGGATTATCGCCGAAGCCGCCGACCGGTCAAACGCCTGCCTCCGGGCGCCGGCTCGCGTCTGCGATGCGTGAGCTGGAGCCGCCGCACCCGCTCGGAAATCGACTGGTACTCGGCTCGCGCCAGCGGGTCTGCGGCGGCCCCGGGCGCCAAGGCGGTCTGACGGGCTTCAAGGGCCTGCAGCAGCTTGCCAGCGGGCACAGGAGCGGTCGTCCTCCGGCGCCCGGGTCGGCCATGCCGTCAGCCACCAGCCCGAGGCCGCCTGCCCCAGGGCGGCATCGTCAGCCAGCGCCGTACGCACGGCCGCCCAGGGCCGCGGCCCGTGCTCCACGATGTCGCGTTCCAGCCAGGCGAGCAGATCGCCATGGGGGGCCGGCAGTGCGCATGCGGCATGGTCCACGGGTCATGCCGCCCACCACGGTGGGCTGTGTCACGGCCACGCAGCAGCAGGAGCGCGCGTGGCCGATGCGGCGTGCGCGGGCCCGGCTGGCGGCGAAGCCTGGCCGACGGGCGCCGAGACGGGCGAAGGGGCCGCTGCCGGGGCCGGAGCGAACCTGTTCTCGAGGCGGGCGAAGCGCTGGGGGCGGCCCATTGAGAGGCGAGATCGGCTTCCGGCAGGGTGGCAGTGCGGGCCAGTTCAGTCAGCATCTGGCGTCGGAAACCGCCTTCAGGCAACGCTGCCCACAGCGGTCTGGCCTGGCTCAGGAAGCGCGCCCGCCCTTCCGGGGTCCCCATGTCGCCGTGGCGGGCCACCTCGATGAACTGCCGCGACAGCGGCCGCGGCCGCCACCGCAGCCTCGAAGGCGGCGGGGTCCTCCGGCCCACGAAGCTGTCGGGGTCGTGTTCGGGCGGAAGAAACAGGAACCGCACCGTGCGCAGGTCAGTCGCGTGGGGCAGGGCGGCTTCAAGCGCCCGCGTGGCCGCCCGGCGGCCGGCAGCGTCACCGTCGAAGCTGAAGACCACCGAGTCGGTGAAGCGGAACAGCTTGCGCACGTGCTCCTCCGTGCAGGCCGTGCCGAGCGTGGCGACCGCCTCGCCAAAGCCTGCCTGGGCCAGCGCCAGCACGTCCATGTAGCCCTCGACCACCAGCACATGGCCGCGTTCGCGTATCGCCTGGCGCGCCTCGAACAGGCCGTAGAGCTCGCGGCCCTTGCCGAACACCGGCGTCTCCGGGGAGTTCAGGTATTTGGGCTTGCTGTCGTCGAGCACGCGCCCGCCGAACCCGATCACCTCTCCCGGCACGCCGCGGATCGGGAACATCACGCGTTCGCGGAACCAGTCCCAGCGCCGCGCCTCCGCGGCCTCGGCGTGGGCTTCATCCAGGCGGACCAGGCCGGCTTCGACCAGCAGCGGGTCATCGTAGTGCGCGAACTCGCTGGCCAGCGCGTGCCAGCCGCCGGGCGCATAGCCGAGCCCGTACCGGGCCGCGAGCCTCGCCGGTCAGCCCCGGCCCTTCAGGTAGGATCGCGCCCGGGGGATTGCCTGAGTTGTCGGCGGTAGAACGCGGCGGCCTTGGTCAGCACCTCGGTCAGGGTCGATCGGCGCTGCCTTGCTGGCGGCCTCGGCTCGGCGTTCCTCTGCGGGCTGACCTGCTCGTGCGGGCTGCATGCCGACTCCCTGGGCCAGCTCCTCGACCGCGTCGACGAAGCTCGCGCCGGTGTGCTCGGTCAGGAAGCGGATGGCGTCGCCGCTGGCCCCGCAGCCAAAGCAGTGGTAGAACTGCTTGGACGGGCTGACCGAAAAGCTCGGGGATTTCTCGGCGTGGAAGGGGCACAGCCCCATCAAGCTGGCACCTGCCCGTCGCAACTCGACGTGGCGACCGACCACCTCCGACGATGTCGACGCGGGTCAGCAGGTCCTGCGAGGAAGCCGCCGGGGATCACCCGGCGAGTCTAGCCAAGGCTTGCGGGGCTCCCGGGGGCGGGGCGGGCTCAGCCGGCCGGCGGCGCGTCAAGCACGCCCGCGGCCGCCGGGAAGACCATGGCGCCACCCGCCGGGGCCAGTGCGAACACCCCCTTGTAGGCAGCCACCCACTGGACCACCTGCCCGGCGGGCATGGGCGCCGCGATGCCGGTGCCCTGGCCGATGTCGCAGCCCAGGTCCAGCAGCATTCGGGCCTGAGCGGGTGACTCCACGCCTTCGGCGACCACGGTGCAGCCGAACGTTCCGGCCAGCCCGATGACGCCTTCCACGATGGCCCGGTCCTGCTCGTCGTCGAGCATGTGGTGCACGAACGAGCGATCGATCTTGAGCACGTCCACCGGCAGCCGCTTCAGGTAGGTGAGCGTGGAGTAGCCGGTGCCGAAGTCGTCGAGCGCGAAGCGCACGCCCAGGGCCTGGCAGCGCGCCAGCAGTGCGGAAGTGGCCTCGATGTCGGCATGCGCTGCGGTTTCCAGCACTTCCAGTTCGAAGTGGGCGGCCAGTGACTCGTTGTGGCGGGCCAGCAGCTCCGACAGTCGCAGCGCGAAGTCGGGCTCCTGCAGGTGCCGGGCCGAGACGTTGACGCTGACCGAGATGTCGAGGCCGTTGCGCCGCCACTGGGACAGGTGCTCGAGCGCTTGCGCAAACACCCAGTCGCCGACGCGCGAGGACAGGCCCGTGTTCTCGATCAGGGGCAGGAACTGCATCGGTGCGATCAGGCCCTGTTGCGGATGTTCCCAGCGCAGCAGCGCTTCCAGGCCCAGCACCCGGCCACTTCGCATGTCGACCTTGGGCTGGTAGTGCAGCACGAACTCTCCCGAGTCCAGGGCCTCCTGCACCCGGCCGATGGCCATCACGCGCTCCTCGGTCCGCCGCCGGTGCTCGGGGTCGAAGAACAGGTAGCCGTTGCGGCCGGACTGCTTGGCGCCGTACATCGCGTGGTCGGCATGGCGCAGCAGGGTGTCGGCGTCGCTGCGGTCTATCGGGTAGACCGTGGCACCCATGCTGGCCGTGATCTGCACCGGCTCGGCAGCCGGGTCGACCACGTAGGGCTGGGACACGACCCGGAGCACCCGCTCGACCGCCATGCGGGCCTCCTCGATGGTGCCGGCACGCAGCAGCAGCACGAACTCGTCTCCCCCCAGGCGGGCGGCGGTGTCGGCCCAGGTCTCGCGGGTCCTCAAGGCACTGCGCAGGCGGCCGGCCAGTTCGGTCAGCAGGCGGTCGCCGGCGGCGTGGCCGAAGCGGTCGTTGACCGGCTTGAAGTGGTCCAGGTCGAGGTAGCACACGGTCAGCAGATAACCGTCCCTGTCGGTGCTGCGCATGGCGTCGGCCAGCAGTTGCGACAGGTAGGCCCGGTTGGGCAAGCGCGTGAGCTCGTCGAAGTGCGCCTGCCGTTCCAGGCGTTCGCGCTGCGCCCGCTGCTCGGTGATGTCGGAGATCACCAGCACGTGGTAGCGCCTGTCCTCGGCAGGGCCCAGCACCGGCGAGATCGTCACCTGCAGGGTGCAGATCTCGCCGCTGCGCCGCCGCTCGAACAATTCCCCGCGCCAGGCGCCGCTCTGTCGCAGCGCCGCCACATGGCGCGAGCCTCTGCGGCGGGGCCAGGCGGCCGGGGAAGGGCAGCGACGGGAGCACCGAACCCAGGATCTCGCACGGGTGTGGCCGGCATGTCGGGAGTACGCCGGGTTGGCGTCGAGCACGCGCAGCTCGGCGTCGGTGATCAGCAGGCCTTCGTGCAGGTGCTGGAACAGGCTCGCCGACAGGCGCTGCTGATGCTGGGCCTCGTGGCGGTCGTGCACGTCGGCGACCGTCGCCAGCAGCCTCACCGGCGTTCCCGACATGTCGCGCTCTATCACCAGCAGCGTCGCTTCCAGCCACCGCCAGCCGTTCAGGTGAGGCATTCGCAGGTCGACGCGCATGCGTCCGACTTCGCCTCGCGAGACCTGCGTTCGGCAGGCTCGCCGGTCGGCAGCGTGTGGCCGGCCCCATTGGTCTGAGCGCCCAGTGTCCGGGCGGCGCCCCGGTCAGCGGCGCCAGCGGTCGACACGAAGCTGTCCGGGCGCTGCAGGTGCCAGTCGGCAACACCCAGGCGCGAGCCGTCGAGCGCCCACTCCCAGC
>JADJPT010000047.1 GCA_016713125.1 Betaproteobacteria bacterium | reverse complement strand
CCGCACCCGTGGCTGATGCCGGACTTCTGGCAGTTTCCTACCGTATCGATGGGCCTTGGGCCATTGATGGCGATTTATCAGGCGCGCTTCATGAAATACCTGGCCGACCGTGGCCTGGCCGATACCGCCAATCGCAAGGTATGGTGCTTCTGCGGCGACGGCGAAATGGACGAGCCGGAATCGCTTGGCGCGATTGGTCTGGCGGCGCGCGAAGGGCTGGATAACCTGATTTTTGTCGTCAACTGCAATCTGCAGCGGCTGGATGGCCCGGTGCGTGGCAACAGCAAGATCATTCAGGAGCTGGAAGGCGATTTCCGCGGCGCCGGCTGGAACGTAATCAAGGCCATCTGGGGCTCGAAATGGGATTCGCTGCTGGCCATGGACGAACACGGCCTGCTGCGCAAACGCATGGAAGAATGCGTCGATGGTGAATACCAGAAGTTCAAGGCCAAAGGCGGCGCCTATACCCGCGAGCATTTCTTCGGCAAATATCCGGAGCTGCTGGCAATGGTGGCAAACATGTCGGACGCCGAAATCAGCGCACTGAATCGCGGCGGCCACGATCCGCACAAGGTTTACGCCGCCTACTGGGAAGCCACCCACAACGCCAACGGCCGGCCGACGGTAATCCTGGCCAAAACCATCAAGGGTTACGGCATGGGCAAGATGGGCCAGGCGCTGAACATTGCCCACCAGCAGAAAAAACTCGACGAGCAGACGCTGAAAGACTTCCGCGACCGCTTCAACATCCCGATTTCCGACAACGACATTGCCGAGGCGCCGTTTTACAAACCTGCCGACGACAGCCCGGAAATGCGCTACCTGACGCCGCGCGCGCGCGCGGCGGCTTCCTGCCGCAGCGCGGCGCAAGTCGGCCGCGCCATTGCAGATGCCGGGATTGCCAGGCTTCGACGCACTGCTGAAACAGCGGCAGGCCGCGAACTCTCCACCACCATGGCCTTTGTGCGCATGCTCAACACGCTGCTGAAAGACAAGTCGCTCGGCGCGCATATCGTGCCGATTGTGCCGGATGAATCGCGCACCTTCGGCATGGAAGGCATGTTCCGCCAGCTCGGCATCTGGTCATCGGTTGGCCAGCTGTACGACCCGGAAGACGCCGATCAGCTGATGTTCTACAAGGAAAGCAAGCAGGGGCAAATCCTGCAGGAAGGCATCAACGAGCCGGGCGCGATGTCGAGCTGGATTGCCGCCGCCACCAGCTACGCCAACCACGGCGTGCCGATGATTCCGTTCTACATCTACTACTCGATGTTCGGCTTCCAGCGCGTCGGCGATCTGGCCTGGGCCGCTGGCGACCAGCGTGCGCGTGGCTTCATGATTGGCGGCACCGCCGGCCGCACCACGCTCGCCGGCGAAGGCCTGCAGCATCAGGACGGCCACAGCCATATCCAGGCAGGGCTGATCCCCAACTGCGTCAGCTACGATCCGACCTTTGCCCACGAGCTGGCAGTGATCGTGCAGGACGGCCTGCGCCGCATGTATGTGGAGCAGGAAAACATTTTCTACTACATCACCGTGATGAACGAGGCCTACACCCACCCTGGCCTGAACGAAAGGCAGTCAGGAAGGCATCCTGAAAGGGCTGTATCTGCTGAAACCGGGGCTGGGCGCCGAGAACAAGGTGCAGCTGCTGGGCAGCGGCACCATTCTGCGCGAAGTGATTGCCGCCGCTGATCTGCTGCGGGACGACTACGGCGTCTCCGCCGATATCTGGAGTGCCACCAGCTTTAACGAGCTGCGCCGCGACGGCATGGCCTGCAGCCGCTGGAACATGCTGCACCCGAACGATACGCCCCAAGGCTGGGTCAGCACCCAGCAACTGGCTGGCCGCGCAGGCCCGTTCATCGCCGCGACCGACTACGTGCGCGCTACGCCGATCAGGTGCGCGAGCGTGTGCCGGCGCCGCTATGTGGTGCTCGGCACCGACGGCTTTGGCCGCTGGGACTACCCGCCTCCAGTTGCGCAAGTTCTTCGAGGTCAATCGCTACTACATCGCCGTCGCCGCGCTCAGCGCTGGCCGACGAAGGCGCGGTCAAGCCCGGCGTGTCGCCGACGCCGACGAACGGGCTGGACGACGCGAGGCGGCCTGGACCGTCTGAGAGGGGCCCAAGCAACGGGCTTGGCAGCGGATCCCCCTCGGGGACAGGCGCGCAGCGCCAAGGGCGATGAGCATCGACATCAAGGTGCCCGACATCGGCGACTTCCAGGACGTTCCAGTCATCGAGATCTTCGTCAAGGTCAGGCGACACGGTGAAGGCCGAAGACCCGTTGTTCGCGCTCGAATCCGATAAGGCGACGATGGACGTGCCGGCGCCGCGCGGCGGCGTAGTAAAGGCCATCGCCATCAAGGTCGGCGACAAAGTCAGCGAAGGCAGCGTGATCATGCAGTTCGCGGGCGAAGGTGCGAGCGCCGCGCCGGCCGAAGCGGCCAAGCCGAGCGTCAGCGCGCCGCCGTCGCCGGTTAGCGCGCCCGCGGGTGTGGCCGAGGTGCGCGTGCCCGACATCGGCGACTTCAAGGACGTGCCGGTCATCGAGGTCTTCGTCAAGGTCGGCGACACGGTGAAGGCCGAAGACCCTCTCGTCTCACTGGAGTCCGACAAAGCGACGATGGATGTGCCGGCGCCGCTCGGCGGCGTGGTCAAGGAGATTCGCGTCAAGGTCGGCGACAAGGTCAGCGAGGGCAGCATCATCATGGCGCTGTCCACCGGCAGCGCGCCTACAGCGGCCGAACCTGCGGCAAGCGCAGCGGCTCCGGCGCCGGCTGCGGCCGCGGCCGCGGCTGCCGCCGACGGCATCAACGAGGCTGCGTTCGCGCTCGCCTACGCCGGCCCGGCCGTGCGCAAGCTGGCGCGCGAGACTGGGCGTCGATCTCGGCAAGGTCAGGGCACGGGCGCTCACGGCCGCATCGTGCGCGAGGACGTGCAAGCCTTCGCCAAGGGCGGCGGCGCGGCGGCGGCCCCCGCACCAAAAGCGGCGGCGCCGGCCGGGGGTGGCGGTGGCCTGGACCTGCTGGCCTGGCCGAAGGTCGACTTCGCAGGTTCGGCCCCGTCGAGCGCAAGGGCTGTCGCGGATCAAGAAGATCTCGGCCGCCAACCTGCACCGCAACTGGGTCGTCATCCCGCACGTCACGACGCACGACGAGGCCGACATCACCGAGCTCGAGCAGTTCCGCGTGCAGATGAACAAGGAACTCGAGAAGTCCGGCGTCAAGGTCAGCATGCTGCCCTTCATGATGAAGGCGGCCGTCGCGACGCTGAAGAAGTTCCCCGAGTTCAACGCTTCACTCGACGGCGACGCGCTGGTGCTGAAGAACTACTGGCACATCGGGTTCGCCGCCGACACGCCAAACGGCCTGATGGTGCCGGTGATCCGCGACTGCGACAAGAAGAGCATCGTCGAGATCACCAAGGAGATGGGCGATCTGGCCAAGCTCGCGCGCGACGGCAAGCTGAAGCCCGACCAGATGTCGGGCGGCACCTTTACGATCAGCTCGCTCGGCGGCATCGGCGGCATCTACTTCACGCCGATCATCAACGCGCCCGAGGTCTCGATCATGGGCGTGATGCGGGCTACTGGAAGCAGCACTCGGGCGACGGCAAGAGCTCGTCGTGGCGACTGACGCTTCCGCTCTCGCTGTCGTGGGACCACCGCGTGATCGACGGCGCTGCCGCGGCGCGCTTCAACGTCCACTTCGCCAATCTGCTCGCCGACATGCGGCGAATCATGTTCTGAAAGGCCGGCAGTCATGGCACAAGTAGAAGTCAAAGTCCCCGACATCGGCGATTTCAAGGATGTCGCGGTCATCGAGGTGATGGTGAAGGTCGGCGAGACGATCGCCGTCGATACCGGCCTGGTGATGGTCGAGTCGGACAAGGCCTCGATGGAAATTCCTTCGACGCATGCCGGCGTGGTCAAGGCGCTCTTGGTCAAGGTCAACGACAAGGTCAGCGAAGGCTCGGTGCTGTTGATGGTCGAGGCGGCGGGGGCGGCGGCCGCCGCACCGGCCGCTGCGCCGGCTGCGCCGCCAGGCCGCGGCCCCTGCCGCGCCGGCACCGTCGCCGATCCCCGGCGCCGCCACCTACACCGGCAAGGCCGATCTCGAATGCGAAGTGGTCGTGCTCGGCGCCGGGCCGGGTGGCTACTCCGCCGCCTTCCGCAGCGCCGACCTCGGCATGAAGACCGTGCTCGTCGAGCGCTACGCCACTCTCGGCGGCGTGTGCCTGAATGTGGGCTGCATTCCCTCGAAGGCGCTGCTGCACACCGCGTCGGTGATGGACGAAGTCAAGCACCTGCCCGACCACGGCATCAAGTACGGCGCGCCCGAGATCGACATCGACAAGCTGCGCGGCTTCAAGGACGGCGTCATCAAGAAGCTTACCGGCGGGCTGGCGGGCATGGCCAAGGCGCGCAAGGTCGAGGTCTGGACGGGCGTGGGCAGCTTCCTCGACCCGCACCACCTAGAAGTGGTCGCTTCCGACGGCAAGAAGAAGGTCGTGAAGTTCGCCAAGGCCATCATCGCCGCCGGCTCGCAGGCGGTGAAGCTGCCCTTCATGCCCGAGGACGAGCGCGTCGTGGACAGCACCGGCGCGCTGCTGCTGAAGAGCATCCCCAAGCGCATGCTGGTCGTCGGCGGCGGCATCATCGGCCTGGAGATGGGCACGGTCTATTCGACGCTGGGCGCGCGCCTCGACGTCGTCGAGATGCTCGACGGCCTGATGCAGGGCGCTGACCGCGACCTGGTCAAGGTCTGGGAAAAGGTCAACGCTTCGCGCTTCGACCATGTGATGTTGAAGACCAAGACGGTCGGTGCAAAGGCCACCAAGGCCGGCATCGAAGTCACGTTCGAAGGCGAGAAGGCGCCTGGCGGCCCGCAGGTCTATGACCTCGTGCTCGTGGCCGTCGGCCGCAGTCCGAACGGCAAGAAGATTGGCGCCGACAAGGCAGGCGTGGCCGTCACCGACCGCGGCTTCATCGACGTCGACAAGCAGATGCGCACCAACGTGCCGCACATCTTCGCCATCGGCGACATCGTCGGCCAGCCGATGCTGGCGCACAAGGCGGTGCACGAGGCGCATGTCGCGGCCGAGGTCGCGCAGGGCCAGGCCAGCTTCTTCGATGCGCGCCAGATTCCGTCGGTCGCCTACACCGACCCCGAGGTCGCCTGGGCCGGCAAGACCGAGGAGCAGTGCAAGGCCGAGGGCATCAAGATCGGCAAGGCCGTGTTCCCCTGGGCGGCGTCGGGCCGCGCCATCGCCAACGGTCGCGACGAGGGCTTCACCAAGCTGATCTTCGACGAGGCCACCCACCGCGTGATCGGCGGCGGCATCGTCGGCACCCATGCCGGCGACCTGATCAGCGAAGTCTGCCTGGCCGTCGAGATGGGCTGCGAGCCCACCGACATCGGCAAGACGATCCACCCGCACCCGACGCTTGGAGAGTCGATCGGGATGGCCGCCGAAGTCTTCGAGGGGCACTGCACCGACCTGCCACCGCAGAAGAAGAAGTGAACACCCTCACCCACGCGGACTTGTTCCTTGGCACTCCAACTGGCGTTCGAGGACACCGGCACCGGACCTCCGGTGGTGATCCTGCACGGGCTGTTCGGCTCCAGTGCCAACTGGCGCTCGGTAGCGCGGGCCCTCGCATCGCACCACCGCGTGCTCTGCGTCGATCTGCGCAACCACGGCCAGTCGCCGTGGGCCGACTCGATGGACTACCTCGAGATGGCCGAGGACGTGCGCACCTTGATCGCGCGACAGAGCCTGTCGAGCCCGACCGTGGTGGGACACAGCATGGGCGGCAAGACGGCGATGGCGCTGGCGTTGACAAGCCCGACCTCGGTCGGCAACCTGGTGGTGGTCGACATCGCGCCAGTGCCGTACGCGGACCGCTTCACGCCGTACGTCGAGGCGATGCGCAGCATCGATGCCGCGGCAGCCGCGAGCCGCACAGACACCCAGCGACGGCTGGCCGAACGGCTGCCCGACCCGGCGACGGCTCCGTTCCTGATGCAGAACCTGATCAGCCGCAACGACCACTTCGACTGGCGGCTGAACCTGGCCGCCATCGGCGTGTCGGTGCCCTCGCTCAGCACCTTTCCGTCCGCGCTGCTCGGTTGCCGCTTCACGGGTCCACGTCGCTCATCCACGGCGGCGCATCGGACTATGTGGCTGCGGCGGACATCGAAGCCTTCCGGAGTCTTTTTCCCGACTTCCAGGCTCACACCATCGAAGCTGCCGGGCATTGGGTGCACGCGGAGCAGCCGGAGGCCTTCCTGTCCGCTTTGCACCAGGCGTTGGATCGGACGGCGTGATGAGCGACACCCGTGCACGACTTGCTGGCCGCCACCGCATCGTCATCGTTGGCGGCGGCGCGGGCGGGCTCGAACTCGCTACGCGCCTGGGCGACACCCTGGGCCGCCGCGGGCGGGCCGAGGTCACGCTGATCGATCGCACACGCACTCACGTCTGGAAACCCAAACTTCACGAAATCGCCGCCGGCAGCATGGACATGAGCGCCCACGAGGTCAGCTACCTCGCGCAGGCGCACTGGCACCACTTCCGCTACCGCGTCGGCGCCATGGTCGGGCTCGACCGCGCGCGGCGCGAGGTGCTGGTCGCGCCGTACGTCGATGACGAAGGCCAGCAGGTCACGCCGCAGCGCGTGTTCGGCTATGACACGCTGGTGGTCTCGGTCGGCAGCCTGAGCAACGACTTCGGCACGCCCGGCGTGGCGCAGCACGCGATGAAGCTCGAGACGACCGCCGATGCGCAGCGTTTCCGCGCCCGCGTCATCAACGCCTGCATCCGCGCCCATGCGCAGGGCACGCCGCTGCGGCCCGAGCAGTTGAAGGTGGCGATCATCGGCGCGGGCGCCACTGGCGTCGAGCTGGCGGCGGAGCTGCACCGCACGACGCGCGAGATGGTCGCCTACGGGCTGGATCGCGTCGATCCCGACAAGGACATCCGCGTCAGCGTGATCGAAGCCGCGCCGCGTGTGCTGCCGGCGCTGCCGCAGCGGCTGTCGCAGACGACCGAATCGCTGCTGGCCAAGCTGGGGGTCGAGGTGCATACCAACGCCAGGGTGGCCGAGGTGCTGCCCAGCGGCGTGAAGCTCACCGATGGCCGGCTGCTGCCGGCCGAACTGGTGGTCTGGGCGGCGGGCGTCAAGGCGCCCGACTTCCTGAAGGACATCGCCGGGCTCGAGACCAACCGCACCAACCAGCTGGTGGTGAAGCCGACGCTGCAAAGCAGCCGCGACGACGACGTGTTCGCCATCGGCGACTGCGCCGCGTGCCACTGGCCGCAGGCCGACCACGGCAAGGGCGCCCTGGTTCCGCCGCGGGCCCAGGCTGCACACCAGCAGGCGTCGCACATGGTCAAGCAGATCGGTCTGCGTATGGCAGGCAAGCCGCTGCGGCCCTACCGCTATCGCGACTTCGGCTCGCTGGTGTCGCTGGGCGAGTTCAGCACCGTCGGCAACATGATGGGCGGACTCATCGGCGGCAGCCTGATGGTCGAGGGCCTGTTCGCGCGGACGATGTACCTGTCGCTCTACAAGATGCACGAGCTGGCGCTGCACGGATTTCCCAAGGTCGCGCTGGACACGCTGGCGCGCCTGATCGTGCGGCGCACCGAACCGCACGTGAAGCTGCACTGAGCGCACGCCACGGAGGAACCCCATGCCCGCATCCACCCCCGATCCGACGCGCTGGCTCGCCGAGCTGATGGCGACGCAGCAGACGTTCATGCAGTCGCTCGGCGCGGCCGTGCCGCCCGGCTTGGAATCCGGCGCCGCGCCGCGCCGGCCGTCGAAGCCGTTCGTGGCGCCCTGGCAGCAAGCGGCGCAAGCCATGACCGACTGGCAGCAGCAGGCGATGCAGCAGATGACGGCGCTGTGGTCGGCAGCTGTGCCAACGGGCGCGGATGCGCCTGCTCCGGACCGCCGCTTTGCCGCCGACTCCTGGCGCAAGGACCCTCGCTTTTCGGCGCTTGCGCAGGCCTACCTGGGCCAGGCGGAGCAATGGTGCGCAAGGCCCTCGATGCGGCGCCGCTCGACGAGCGCGGAAAAGGCCAGTGGGGCTTCGTGCTGCGCCAGGTCGTCGATGCGGCGAGCCCGGCCAACTGCCTGGCCACCAACCCCGAGGCGATGCAGATGGCGATCGACTCCGGTGGGGCCAGCCTGATGGAAGGCATGCGCTTGTTCGGCAGGACCTGGCGCGCGGTCGCATCTCGATGACCGACGACTCCGCGTTCGAGGTCGGGCGCAACGTCGCAACGACGCCGGGCAACGTGGTCTTCGAGAACGAGCTGATCCAGCTTGTCCAGTACACACCGACGACGCCCAAGGTGCACGAGCGCCCGTTGCTGATCGTGCCGCCCTGCATCAACAAGTACTACATCCTCGATCTACAGGCCGACAACTCTTTCATCGCCCACGCGGTGGCGCAGGGCCACACGGTGTTCCTCGTCTCGTGGCGCAACGCCGGGCCAGAGCAGGCGGCGCTTGGCTGGGACGACTACCTCGAACAGGGCGTGATGCAGGCGATCGACGTCGCGCTGGCGATCAGCAGCGCCGACCGCGTCAACACGCTGGGCTTCTGCATCGGCGGCACGCTGCTGGCCAGTGCGCTCGCCGTGCTCGCGGCACGTGGCGAGGACAAGGTCGCGAGCCTGACGTTGCTGACCGCGATGCTCGACTTCAGCGACACCGGCGAGCTCGGCCTGATGGTCAGCGAGCAAGCAGTCGCTGCACGCGAGGCCAGCATCGGCCGCGGCGGCTTGCTCAAGGGCCGCGAGCTGGCGCAGGTGTTCGCCGCGCTGCGCGCCAACGATCTGATCTGGCCCTACGTCGTCAACGGCTACCTCAAGGGCAAGGCGCCGCCAGCCTTCGACCTGCTGTTCTGGAACGGCGACGACACCAATCTGCCGGGGCCGATGTACTGCTGGTACCTGCGCAACACCTACCTCGAGAACAAGCTGCGCGAGCCGGGCGCCACCACGCAGTGCGGCGTGCCGGTCGACCTCGGGAAGATCACCGTGCCGGCCTTCATCTACGCCTCGCGTGAAGACCACATCGTGCCCTGGCAGACCGCGTATTCGAGCACCCAGCTGCTCGGCGGCGACGTGCGCTTCGTGCTCGGTGCCAGCGGCCACATCGCCGGGGTCATCAACCCGCCTGCCAAGAAGAAGCGCAACCACTGGGTCGGCGATCTTGAGGACGACGCCGACCGCTGGCTGGAACAGGCGCAGGACGTACCCGGCAGTTGGTGGCCGGCCTGGGCCGACTGGCTTGGGCGTCACGCCGGCCGCCAGGTCGCCGCACCCCAGTCCGCGGGTTCACGCAAGTACAAGCCGATCGAACCGGCACCTGGCCGCTACGTCAAGGCCAAAGCGCCGTAGCCACTTCGATCCCTCAACCCCACGCCTCCACCAGCCAGGAGAAACCCACCATGCAAGACATCGTCATCGTCGCCGCCGCACGCACCGCCGTGGGCAAGTTCGGCGGCTCCATCGCCAACATCCCCGCAACCGATCTCGGCGCCCTGGTCGTCAAGGAGGTGATCGCGCGCGCCAAGCTCGACGGCGCCCAGATCGGCGAGGTGATCATGGGCCAGGTGCTTGCTGCAGGCGTGGGCCAGAACCCCGCGCGCCAGGCGTCGATGAAGGCGGGCGTGCCGAAGGAGACGCCGGCGCTGACGATCAATGCAGTCTGCGGCTCGGGTCTGAAGGCCGTGATGCTGGCGGCCCAGGCGGTGGCCACGGGCGACAGCGAGATCGTCGTCGCTGGTGGCCAGGAAAACATGAGCCTGTCGCCCCATGTCCTGAACGGCTCGCGCGACGGCCAGCGCATGGGCGACTGGAAGATGGTCGACTCGATGATCACCGACGGCCTGTGGGACGTCTACAACCAGTACCACATGGGCATCACGGCCGAGAACGTGGCCAAGGCCCACGGCATCACGCGCGAGATGCAGGACGCGCTGGCCCTGGCCAGCCAGCAGAAGGCGTCCGCGGCGCAGGACGCCGGCCGCTTCAAGGACGAGATCGTCGGCGTCACGATCCCGCAGAAGAAGGGCGATCCGCTGGTCTTCGCGGCCGACGAGTTCATCAACAAGAAGACCAATGCCGAAGCGCTGGCCGGTCTGCGCCCGGCGTTCGACAAGGCCGGCAGCGTCACCGCCGGCAATGCCTCGGGGCTGAACGACGGCGCCGCCGCGGTGGTGGTGATGAGCGCGAAGAAGGCTGCCGCGCTGGGTCTGACGCCGCTGGCGCGCATCGCCGCCTTCGGCACCAGCGGCCTGGACCCGGCGACGATGGGCATGGGCCCGGTGCCGGCCAGCCGCAAGGCGCTCGAGCGTGCCGGCTGGAAGGTCGGCGACGTCGATCTGTTCGAGCTGAACGAGGCCTTCGCCGCGCAGGCCTGCGCGGTCAATAAGGTGCTCGAAGCCGACCCGGCGAAGGTCAACGTCAACGGCGGCGCCATCGCGATCGGCCACCCGATCGGCGCCAGCGGCTGCCGCATCCTGGTCACGCTGCTGCACGAGATGCAGCGCCGCGACGCCAAGCGCGGCCTGGCCGCGCTGTGCATCGGCGGCGGCATGGGCGTGTCGCTCGCCATTGAACGTTGATGACGAGCGCTGAGATCCGAATTCATTGAACCCAACAGGAGACATCGAAATGAGCAACACACGCGTGGTCCTGGTCACCGGCGGCATGGGCGGCCTGGGCGAGACGATCTCCACCAAGATGGCCGACGCCGGCTACAAGGTGGCGGTCACCTACTCGCCGGGCAACAGCAAGCATGCCGAGTGGGTGGTCGGCATGAAGGAGCGTGGTTACGACATCGCCGCGGTGCCCTGCGACGTGGCCGACCTCGACTCGTGCGCCAAGGCGGTGGCCGAGGTCACGGCCAAGGTCGGGCCGGTGGACGTGCTGGTCAACAACGCCGGCATCACGCGCGACATGACCTTCAAGAAGATGGACAAGGTCAACTGGGACGCGGTGATGCGCACCAACCTCGACAGCCTGTTCAACATGAGCAAGCAGGTCGTCGATGCGATGAGCGATCGGGGCTGGGGCCGGGTGATCAACGTCTCTTCCGTCAACGGCAGCAAGGGCGCCTTCGGCCAGACCAACTACTCGGCGGCCAAGGCCGGCGTGCACGGCTTCACCAAGGCGCTGGCGCTCGAAGTGGCGAAGAAGGGCGTGACGGTCAACACCATTTCGCCGGGCTACATCGGCACGAAGATGGTCACGGCCATTCCGAAAGAAGTGCTGGACTCGAAGATCCTGCCGCACATCCCGGTCGGCCGTCTCGGCAAACCCGAGGAGGTGGCCGGTCTGATCATCTACCTCGCCTCCGACGAAGCAGCCTTCGTGACCGGCGCCAACATCGCCATCAACGGCGGCCAGCACATGCAGTGACGCGCGTGCCAACGACCACAACCCAGGAGACAAACAGATGAGCAAGACCGGCTTCGACCAGGACGCCCTGGTGCAACAGTTCGCGGACGCCTCGGCCAAACAGGGCAACGCGCTGCGCCTGGCAGTTCAGCAGGCCACGCTGAAGGCCTTGCAGGGCCGCGAGCTGACGCTGAAGAGCGTGCGTGACGCAGTGAAGGCGACGACGAAGGCGGCTTCTGCCGGCGCCGCGAAGAGCGGTCTGCCTGCGACCGATGTCGAGGCGCTGCTGAGCAAGGCGGTCGAGGGCATGGATGCGGCTCTCGTGAAGGCGGTCGAAGCCAACCGGCGAGCGCTCGAGCAGTTCGTCGACCAGGGGGTGGAACTGCGCGAGACGAAGATGAAGAAGGCCCTTGCCGACATCGAGAAGATGGAAGACGCGCTGTATGGCAGCGTCGACAAGGCCATCGCCGACGCCGGGAACGCGCTGCAGGGGCCCTGGGCCTCGGCGCTCGAAGGCATGAAGGCCAAGGGCAGTGCCACCGGCTCCAGCGCCACCGCGGCGCTGGAGCAGCTCATGGCAAGGTCGCGCGACGCCGTGCGACAGGGCCGAGCTCGGGCGCAGAGCACCGTGGACGCCTGGATGGATCACTACACGGCGCTCGCGCGCGGCGTGCTGATCGGCATGTCCGAAGGGCTGGAGGCATCGGAAGCAGCACCAGGCGCCGCGACCAAGAAGTCGGCCTCCCGGGCGCGCAAGAGCTGATCGCGCAAGGGAGCCGGAACCATGGATGCCCTGATCCTGGCGCGCATGCAGTTCGCCGCCATCATCACCTTCCACATCCTGTTCCCGGTCATCAGCATCGCGCTGGCGTGGGTGCTGATGTTCTTCCGCTGGCGTTACCTGCGTGCCACGCAGCCGGTGGACCGGCAGGCCTGGCTCGCCGCGTACCGCTTCTGGACCAAGGTCTTCGCGCTGACCTTCGCGCTCGGCGTGGTCAGCGGCATCCCGATGAGCTTCCAGTTCGGCACCAACTGGCCCGGCTTCATGGAACGGGCCGGCAACGTGGCCGGGCCGCTCTTGGGCTACGAGGTGCTGACGGCGTTCTTCCTCGAGGCCGGCTTCCTGGGGATCATGCTGTTCGGCCACGGCCGCGTCAGCGAACGGCGTGCACGTGATGGCCACCTCCTTCGTCGCCATCGGCACCTCGCTCAGTGCGTTCTGGATCCTGGCGCTGAACTCGTGGATGCAGACGCCAACGGGCCACGAGATCATCAACGGTGAGTTCCACGTCAGGAGCTGGATCGAGGTCATCTTCAACCCCTCGTTCCCCTACCGCCTGGCGCACAAGGCTCCTCGCCTCGGGGCTGACCGTGGCGTTCCTGCTGGCCGGGCTCTCGGCCTGGCAAATCCTCGGGAGCGGCGCCGCTTTCGGCGCCGAAGGTGCTGCGCGTCGGGCTGACCCTGGCGGCACTGCTGATCCCGCTGCAGATTTTCGTCGGCGACCTGCACGGGCTGAACACGCTGGAGCACCAGCCGCAGAAGGTCGCCGCGATGGAGGGGGTGTGGGAGACGCAGCGCGGCGCGCCCTTGCTGCTGTTCGCGATTCCCGATCAAGCGTCGCGCAGCAACCTGGCCGCGATCGGCATCCCCAAGCTCGCGAGCTTCATCCTCAAGCATGACGTCGACGCCGAGATCCGCGGCCTGAACGACTTCCCCGGGGCCCGTCCGCCGGTGGCCATGGTGTTCTGGTCGTTCCGCGTCATGGTCGGCGTGGGGATGCTGATGCTGGCCGTCAGCTGGGTCAGCCTGTGGCTGGCCTGGCGCCGACGCTGGCAGCCGGAACGCCTGCCGCGGCTGTTGCTGTGGGTGCTGGCCGGGATGACGTTCTCCGGCTGGGTGGCCACCGTGGCCGGCTGGTACGTGACCGAGATCGGCCGTCAGCCGTTTGTCGTCTTCGGCCTGGTTCGCACCGCCGATGTTGCATCGACCGTTCCGGCACCGATGATCGCGTTGACGCTGGCGCTGTACGTCACCGTCTACCTGGCGCTGCTCGTCGCCTATGTGGCGGTACTGAAGTACATGGCCGAAAAGCCGGAGGACGTGATCCAGGCCGACGCGCTGGAGCGCGCCCAGGGTCGCGCGGCAGAAGCGCTGGTCGAAGGAGGTCGTTCATGACCTTCGACGAAGCGCTGCCGGTGATCTTCATGGCGCTGATGGGCATTTCGATGCTCGTCTATGTGGTCAGCGACGGCTACGACCTTGGCGTGGGCATGCTGATGCCCCGCGCGACGCCCGCCGAGAAGGACGTGATGATCGCGTCGATCGGCCCCTTCTGGGACGCCAACGAGACCTGGCTGGTGCTCGGCGTCGGCATCCTGCTGGTGGCCTTCCCGAAGGCGCACGGCCTGGTGCTGACCGAGTTGTACCTGCCGGTCATGCTGATGCTGATCGGGCTGATCCTGCGCGGCGTGGCGTTCGACTTCCGCGTCAAGGCCAAAGCCGTGCGCAAGCCGATGTGGGACTGGTTGTTCTTCACCGGGTCGACGCTCGCCTCGGCGACGCAGGGCTGGATGCTCGGGCGCTACATCAGCGGCTTCGGTGAAGGCTGGAACTACCCGCTGTTCGCCGCCGCCATCGCCGTGGCACTGCCGATGGCCTATGTGTTGCTCGGCGCCACCTGGCTCATCATGAAGACCGACGGTGAACTGCAGGAGCGTGCCGTGCGTTGGGCGCGCATCGCGTGGGCGCCGATGTGCGGCGGGCTGGTGCTGATCTCGATGGCGACGCCCTGGATCAGCGAGACGGTGCGCGAGCGCTGGTTCGAGCTGCCCTCGATCATCGCGCTGTCGGCGATTCCGCTGGTGACCGCCATCTTGCTGGTGGCCGTGCGCGCGCTGCTGGGCACGTCCATTGTTCGCGGGCAAGTCGCCTGGCTGCCGTTCACGCTGCTGATCGTCGTCTTCGTGCTTGGTTTCCTTGGCCTGGCCTACAGCCTGTACCCCTACGTCGTGATCGACCGCCTCACGATCTGGCAGGCCGCCAGCAGCCCGGCCGCGCTCAAGGTGATCCTGATCGGCGTTTGCATATCGCTGCCGGCGATCGCGGCTTACACGGCGTTCTCGTACCGGGTGTTCCGCGGCAAGGCGACTGACCTGCGCTACGCCTAGTCGCGCACTTCGAGAGAAATGAGGAGACATCATGTTGATCGGTGTGCCGCAAGAGACCCTGCCGGGCGAGAAACGTGTCGCCACCGTGCCCGAGGTGGTGGAGAAGCTCATCAAGCTGGGCTTCCAGGTGGCCGTGCAAAGCGGCGCGGGCGACGCCGCGAACTTTGCCGATGACGCCTACCGCGCCGCCGGTGCCGGCGTGGTGCCAGCGCGCCGGACATCTGGGCCAAGAGCGACATCGTCTTCAAGGCGCGCGTGCCGACGCCTGATGAAGTGGCGATGGTGCGCGAAGGCGGCACGCTGATCGGCTTCATCTGGCCGGCGCAGAACCCCGAGCTGATGCAGCAACTGGCTGCGAAGAAGGCCACCGTGCTGGCCATCGACTGCCTGCCGCGCCAACTGAGCCGGGCGCAGAAGATGGACGCGCTGACCTCGATGGCCGGCATCAGCGGCTACCGCGCGGTGATCGAGGCGGCGAACGCCTTCGGCCGCTTCTTCAATGGCCAGATCACCGCCGCGGGCAAGATTCCGCCGGCCAAGGTGTTCATCGCCGGTGCCGGCGTGGCGGGCTTGGCGGCGATCGGCACCGCGGCGGGCCTCGGAGCGATCGTGCGCGCCAACGACACCCGCGCCGAGGTGGCCGATCAGGTGGTCTCCCTGGGCGGCGAGTTCGTCAAGGTCGACTACGAGGAAGAGGGTTCGGGCGGCGGCGGCTACGCCAAGGTGATGAGCGAGGGCTTCCAGGCCGCGCAGCGTGCGATGTACGCGCAGCAGGCCAAGGAATGCGACATCATCATCACCACCGCGCTGATCCCAGGCAAGCCGGCACCCAAGCTGATCACCGCCGAGATGGTGAAGACGATGAAGCCGGGCAGCGTGATCGTCGACATGGCTGCCGAACAGGGCGGCAACTGCGAGCTCACCGAACCCGGTCAGGCGGTGGTGAAGCATGGCGTGACCATCGTCGGCTACACCGACCTGGTGAGCCGCCTGGCCAAGCAGTCCTCCACGCTGTACTCGAACAACCTGCTGCGCCTGACCGAGGAGCTGTGCAAGACCAAGGACGGCGTCATCAACGTCAACATGGAAGACGACGCCATCCGCGGCCTGACGGTCATCAAGGAAGGCGCCATCACCTGGCCGGCGCCGCCGCTGAAGCTGCCGGCGCCACCGCCGCAGAAGGCAGCCACCGCCGTAGCGGCCACTCCCAAGGGCCACGGACATGGTGCCGGCGAACCGATGTCGGCCAAGTCGCTGGCCACCGTGTTTGGTGTCGGCGCCGTGTTGTTCCTGCTGGTGGGCCTGTACGCGCCGGCGTCGTTCCTGTCGCACTTCACCGTGTTCGTGCTGGCCTGCTTCATCGGCTACATGGTGGTGTGGAACGTCACGCCTTCGCTGCACACGCCGCTGATGAGCGTGACCAACGCCATCTCGTCGATCATCGCCATCGGCGCGCTGGTGCAGGTGGCGCCGCCGCTGGCAGGTGGTGCCGGAGCCGATCGGCCGTCGCAGCTGATCCTCGGCCTGGCCGTCGTGGCGCTGGTGCTGACGGCCGTCAACATGTTCGGCGGCTTTGCGGTCACGCGTCGCATGCTGGCGATGTTCCGCAAATGAGAACGAGGCCACAGACATGACTGCAAGCCTCGCCACTGTTTCCTACATCGCCGCCACCATCCTGTTCATCCTCAGCCTGGGCGGTCTTGCCAACCCCGAGACCGCGCGTCGCGGCAACCTGTTCGGCATCATCGGCATGGCCCTGGCCGTGCTGGCCACGGTGCTCGGCCCGCGCGTCACGCCGGCCGGCATTCCGTGGATCATCGGCGCGCTGGTCGTCGGCGGCGCCATCGGCCTCTTCGCCGCGAAGAAGGTGCAGATGACGCAGATGCCCGAGCTCGTGGCACTGATGCACAGCCTGGTCGGCCTGGCCGCCTGCCTGGTGGGCTTTGCCAGCTATGTGGACACATCCACCGTGTTCCCCACCCCGGCCGAGAAGGCCATCCACGAGGTGGAGATCTACATCGGCATCCTCATCGGTGCCCTCACCTTCTCCGGCTCGCTCATCGCCTTCGGCAAGCTCTCGGGCAAGATCGGCGGCAAGCCGCTGCTGCTGCCCGGACGGCACCTGCTCAACCTGGCCGGCCTGCTGGTGGTGATCTGGTTCGGGCGCGAGTTCCTGCACGCGCACGACATCCAGACCGGCATGCTGCCGCTGATCGTGATGACGGTGATCGCGCTGCTGTTCGGCATCCACATGGTGATGGCCATCGGCGGCGCCGACATGCCGGTGGTGGTGTCGATGCTCAACAGCTACTCGGGCTGGGCCGCGGCGGCCACCGGCTTCATGCTCGGCAACGACCTGCTGATCGTCGTCGGCGCGCTGGTCGGCTCGTCGGGCGCGATCCTGTCGATCATCATGTGCCGGGCGATGAACCGCAACTTCATCAGCGTCATCGCCGGCGGTTTCGGCGGCGGCGCGCCGGCTGCCAAGGCGGCGGGGTCGGGCGAAGCCCAGCCGCAAGGCGAGGTGGTGCCGGTCAGCGCGCACGAGACCGCCGAGATGCTGCGCGAGGCCAAGAGCGTGATCATCGTGCCCGGCTACGGCATGGCGGTGGCGCAGGCGCAGCACACGGTCAACGACATCACCAAGGTGCT
This sequence comes from Betaproteobacteria bacterium, assembly GCA_016713125.1. Classification (GTDB taxonomy): domain Bacteria; phylum Pseudomonadota; class Gammaproteobacteria; order Burkholderiales; family SG8-39; genus SZAS-79. Next base: position 10,106 of record JADJPT010000047.1, on the reverse strand, counting down.
GCGTCAGAAGGGCGTCAAGGTGCGCTTCGGCATCCACCCGGTGGCCGGGCGCATGCCGGGGCACATGAACGTGCTGCTCGCCGAGGCCAAGGTGCCCTACGACATCGTGATGGAGATGGACGAAATCAACGAGGACTTCCCCGAGACCGACGTCGCCATCGTCATCGGCGCCAACGACATCGTCAACCCGTCCGCGGAGGATGACCCGGCGAGCCCGATCGCCGGCATGCCGGTGTTGCAGGTGTGGAAGGCCCACACCTCGATCGTCATGAAACGCAGCATGGCCTCGGGCTACGCCGGCGTGGACAACCCGCTCTTCTACAAGGAAAACAACCGCATGCTCTTCGGCGACGCCAAGAAGATGCTCGACGAGGTGCTGACCGTGCTGGAGGCCTGACCATCACCGCCACCTCTCGAACGAAAATGATCCCATGAGCAATACCCTGAAATCATCGGCTTCGCCATCGATGCCTAGAGTTGCGCTGTTCGTCACCTGCCTGGCCGACGCGATTCGCCCCAGCGTGGGCTTCGCGGCGCTGAAGCTGCTGCAGGACGCGGGCTGCAAGGTTGAGGTGCCGATGCAGCAGACCTGCTGTGGGCAGCCGGCTTTCAACAGCGGCGACACCAAGGACGCCGGCACACTCGCGCGCCGCTTCATCGAACTCTTCGAGCCCTACGACTACGTGGTCGGGCCGTCGGGCTCCTGCGTTGGCATGACGCGTGCGCACTACCCCGAAGCCCTGGCCGACGACCCGGCCTGGGCCGAGCGCGCGCGCCGGCTCGGTGAGCGCACCTTCGAGCTGATGAGCTTTCTCGTCGACGTGATGCACTACAAGCCGACCGGCGTGAGGTTTCCGGCCACCGCGACCTATCACGACAGCTGCTCCGGCCTGCGCGAGCTGGGTGTTTTCGAGCAGCCGCGCGCACTGCTCGGCGCGGTCGGAGGCCTCGAGATGAAGCCGCTGGAAGGCAACGATGTCTGCTGCGGCTTCGGCGGCACCTTCTGCGTGAAGTACCCGGCCATCTCCAATGCCGTGGTGTCCGAGAAGGCCGCCGCTGTTCAGCGCAGCGGCGCCCAGGTGCTGCTAGGCGGCGACCTGGGCTGCCTGATCAACATGGCCGGCAAGCTGCATCGCAACGGTTCACCGGTGCGCGTCTACCATGCCGCCGAGGTGCTGGCGGGCATGGCCGATGCGCCTTCCATCAGCGAGAAGTAGCAAGAAGGAATGAGCGGCCACATGCACACCTCCGTCCTCTCCTTCCGCGCGCGCGCGGACGTGGCGCTGACCGATCCCACGCTGAAGCTCGCGATCGACCGCACCACCGGCACGGCCGAGCGCAAGCGCGCGGCCGCGGTGGCGGCCTTCCCGCAGTTCGACGCCGCCCGCGACCGCGGCAAGCGGATCAAAGACCACGTCATCGAGCACTTCGACCACTACCTGCTCGAGTTCGAACGCAACGCGATCGCCTCCGGCGCCCAGGTGCACTGGGCGTCGACGGCTGACGAAGCCTCGCGCATCGTCGTCGACCTGTGCCGCAAGGCCAACGCAAAGCGGGTCACCCGCGTGAAGTCGATGCTCGGCGAGGCGATCGGGCTGCCGCATGCGCTGGACGCGGCCGGCATCGAGCGCGTCGAAACCGATCTGGCCGAGCACATCGTGCAACTTGGGGGCGATCGGCCGTCGCACATCGTCTGGCCGTCGATGCACCGCACGCGCGAGCAGGTGTCGGAGATGTTCAAGCAATCTCACCGCGTCCCGCACCGCGAGGAGACGATCGAGGCGATGGTCGACAGCGCCCGCCGCGAGTTGCGCGACAAGTTCCTGAGCGCTGACGTGTCGATCTCGGGCGCCAATTTTCTGCTCGCCGACACCGGGGCGACCTGCACCGTGACCAACGAGGGCAATGCCGAGCTGACGACATCGCCGCCGCGCATGCACATCGTCACCGCCGGCATCGAGAAGCTCGTGCCGAGCCTACCGCACGCGTTCGCGCTGCTGCGCCTGCTGGTGCGCTCGGCCACGGGCGCCGATGTCACGCAGTACACCACCTTCCATTGCGGGCCGAAGAAGCCCGGCGATCTGGACGGCCCCGAGGAGTTCCACATCGTGCTGGTCGACAACGGCCGCACGAAGATGCTCGCCGAGGCCGGGTTGCGCGAGATGCTGCGCTGCATCCGCTGCGGCGCCTGCATGAACCACTGCGTGGTGTTCCGACAGATGGGCGGGCATGCCTACGGTGGCACCTACCCCGGGCCGATGGGGGCCGTGCTCACGCCGGTCTTCGACGGTCTGGAGAAGACCCGCGACCTGCCGCACGCGTGCACGCTCAACGGCAAGTGCCAGGAGGTCTGCCCGGTGGACATCCCGCTGCCGACCTTGCTGCGCGGCTGGCGCGACCGCTCGTGGCGCGAAGGGCTGGAGCCGGCGGCGATGCGCTTCGGGATGGGGATCTTCACGTTCGTGGCCTCGCGCCCACGGATCTATCGGCTGGGGGCGTCGATGGCGGTCCGCATGTTGGGCTTGTTCGGCCGCAGCGGCTGGATCCGCAGCATGCCGGGGCTGGGCGCGTGGACCGCGCACCGCGACTTTCCGGCGCCCGAGGGCCGGACCTTCATGGCCCGCTACGCCAGCGGCGAGGGGCAGCGGAAGTGACGGCGCGCGACGACATCCTGGGCCGGGTTCGCGCCGCGCTCGGGCGACACAGCATCGATGCGGCGACCGTGCAACACGCCGCCGCCGCGCTGCTGACGGACCTGCCATCGACGCGTCCCGGCCTGCTCGCCAGCTCGCTCGTGCAGGCCTTCATCGCGCGCGTCACGTCGCCGAAGGTCGCTGCTTCGGCAGAACAGGTCGCGTCGCTGGCTGCGGTGCCTGCCGCGGTGGCCGCGTACCTGGAGCATCGCGGGCTACCGGCCGTGGTCGCGCTGCAGCCGCACGCGCTGCTGCGCGCGCTCGATTGGTCGGCCTTCGAGGTGCACGCGCAAGTCGCGCCGGACGAATCTGCCGCGGTGGGTATGGCGAAGTGGGGTATCGCCGAGACCGGTTCGCTGGTGTTCCATTCCGGTTCGGACTCTCCGGTGCTGGCGAACTTCCTGCCACTGCACCACATCGTGCTGCTGCGCAGTGCCGACATCCTGGCGTACCTGGAAGACTATGCGGCATTGATCGCCGGCCAGCCGATGCCGCGCAATGTGAACCTGATCACCGGGGCCAGCGGCACGACCGACATCGAGGGCAGCCTGGTGCTCGGGGCACACGGGCCGCGCTACATGCATGTGATCGTCTCCGGCTCGTCGGACTCTGACTTTCAAGGGAGGCGATCAGCATGAAGCCAACGAACAAGGCGCAGGAGTTGCGTGCATTCTTGTTGCTGTCCGTCGTGATGGCGCCCGTGTTGGCCGTGGGAATCGTTTCCGGGTTCGGGTTTCTGGTCTGGATGTTCCAGCTCTTTGCCGGGCCTCCAGGGCCGACGCACTGAGGCGCCCACCCATGGTCCTCGATGAACTTCACATCGCGAGCCTGGTCGTGCATGCGACGCCACGCCGGCTCGACGCCGTGACTTCGAGATTGCCGCGCTGCCGGACGCGCTCGTTCATGCTTCATCGGCCAATGGCAAGCTCGTGGTGACGCTCGAGGCGCCGACCTCCGAGGCGATGACCCGACAGGTCTCCTGCATCCAGCACATCGACGGCGTGCTGTCCGCGGCGCTGGTGTACCAATGCGCGGACAGCCTCGATGCAATGAACGAGGAGGTTCCCGATGCGTAGGCGCGAGTTCATCCGGCAGTCCGCGGCAACCGCTGCGGGTGCGGCGGCAGGCATCGCGATGCCGGCGCAGGCGCAAGGCCCCGGCGCAGACCCAACCGTCAAGTGGAGCAAGGCGCCGTGCCGCTTCTGCGGCACCGGCTGCGGCGTGACCGTGGCCGTCAAGGACGACCGGGTGATCGCGACGCAAGGCGACCCGCTGGCCGAGGTCAACAAGGGCCTGAACTGCATCAAGGGCTACTACCTGTCGAAGATCATGTACGGCGAAGACCGGCTGACGACGCCGCTCTTGCGCATGAAGGGCGGCAAGTACGCCAAGGACGGCGAGTTCGAGCGTGTCTCGTGGGACACCGCCTTCGACGTCATGGCCGAGCAGTTCAAGCGCGTTCTCAAGGAGAAGGGCCCCACCGCGGTCGGCATGTTCGGCTCCGGCCAGTGGACCATCTGGGAAGGCTACGCCGGCTTGAAGCTGATGAAGGCCGGATTCCGCTCCAACAACCTCGACCCGAATGCCCGCCACTGCATGGCCTCGGCGGCGGTGGGCTTCATGCGCACGTTCGGCGCCGACGAGCCGATGGGCTGCTACGACGACATCGAGGCCGCGGACGCGTTCGTGCTCTGGGGCTCGAACATGGCCGAGATGCACCCGATCCTGTGGACACGGGTCACCGACCGGCGCTTGAGTGCGCCGAATGTCAAGGTCGCGGTGCTGTCGACCTTCGAGCACCGGTCCTACGAACTGGCCGACATCGAACTGACCTTCACGCCGCAGACCGACCTGGCGATCCTCAACTACATCGCGCACCACATCATCAGCACCGGGCGGGTCAACAAGGACTTCGTCGAGAAGCACACCACCTTCCTGCTCGGCAATCCCGACATCGGCTATGGCCTGCGGCCCGAGCACCCGCTGCAGAAGGCGGCCAAGAATGCAGGCGCCGCCGGCGGTTCGAAGCCGATGACTTTCGACGAGTTCGCGAAGTTCGTCGCCACCTACGACCTCGAGTACACGGCCAAGCTCAGCGGCGTGCCTAAGAACCGCTTGCAGGCGCTGGCCGAGCTGTACGCCGACCCGAAGGTCAAGGTGATGTCGTTCTGACCATGGGCTTCAACCAGCACACGCGCGGGGTCTGGGCCAACAACATGGTCTACAACATTCACCTGCTGACCGGCAAGATCTCGACGCCCGGCAACAGCCCGTTCTCGCTGACAGGGCAGCCGTCCGCCTGTGGCACGGCGCGCGAGGTCGGCACCTTCGCGCACCGCCTGCCGGCGGACATGGTGGTGACCAACCCCGAGCACCGCGCGCACACCGAGGACATCTGGAAGCTGCCGCCCGGGACCATTCCCGACGTGCCGGGCTACCACGCCGTGCTGCAGCACCGCATGCTCAAGGACGGCAAGCTCAACGCCTACTGGGTGATGTGCACCAACAACATGCAGGCGGCCGCCAACCTGATGCAGGAGGGCTACCCCGGCTACCGCAACCCGGCGAACTTCGTCGTCGTCTCCGACGTACCCGACGGTGACGGCCGTGGCAGCCGACCTGATCCTGCCGGCCGCGATGTGGGTCGAGAAGGAAGGCGCGTACGGCAACGCCGAGCGGCGTACGCACTTCTGGCACCAGCTCGTGCCCGCCCCCGGCGAGGCGCGTTCGGACCTCTGGCAATTGATGGAGTTCTCCAAGCGCTTCAAGGTCGAGGAGGTCTGGCCGGCCGAGCTGATCGCGAAGAAGCCCGGAGGTCCGCGGCAAGACGCTGTTCGACATCCTCTTCGCAACGGCGAGGTGGACAAGTTTCCGGTCTCCGACATCGAGGCCGGCTATGCCAATGCCGAGGCCAAGGCCTTCGGCTTCTATGCACAGAAGGGCCTGTTCGAGGAGTACGCCCAGTTCGGCCGCGGCCATGGCCATGACCTGGCGCCCTTCGACACCTATCACCAGGTGCGCGGCTTGCGCTGGCCCGTCGTCAACGGCAAGGAAACACTCTGGCGCTACAAGGAAGGCTCGGACCCCTACGTCAAGGCCGGCACGGGCTACCAGTTCTACGGCTTTCCGGACGGCAAGGCGCGCATCTACGCGCTGCCCTACGAACCCGCAGCAGAAGAGTCCCGGACAAGGACTATCCGTTCTGGCTGTCGACCGGCCGCGTGCTGGAGCATTGGCACTCCGGTTCGATGACACGGCGGGTGCCGGAACTGCACAAGGCCGTACCTCACGCTCTTGCTATCATGCACCCTGACGACGCGGTGGCGCTGGGCGTGCGGCGTGCTCTGAAGTCGAGATCAGCTCGCGCCGCGGCAGCATGCGCACGCGCGTCGAGACCCGTGACCGCAACAAGCCGCCGCGTGGACTGGTCTTCGTGCCCTGGTTCGACGCCAGCCAGCTCATCAACAAGGTGACGCTGGACGCAACCGACCCGATCTCGAAGCAGACCGACTTCAAGAAATGCGCCGTGAAGATCGTCAAGGTCTGGGACGCGAAGGGAGCCGCGCATGAAACTGCGCACCGTCCTGGGCTTCGCGATGGGTGGCACTGACCTGCGCACAGGCGGCGCCGTTAGTGACGCGGCGCGCGGCCCGACGCCGATCACTGCCACCACCGAGCCGCCGCGACTGGGCAATGCGGTCAACGACGACAACCGGCTCAAGCGCAACTACAGCCAGCAGCCCCCGGTCATTCCGCACCGCATCGACAGCTACCAGGTCGACAAGAACTTCAACAAGTGCCTGGACTGCCACGCCCGCGAGAAGACCGACTTTTCGCAGGCAATTCCGGTCAGCGACACGCACTACATCGACCGCAGCGGCAAGGTGTTGAACCACATCTCCACGCGGCGCTACTTCTGCAAACAGTGCCACGTGGTGCAGGAGAACGTGCCACCGCTGGTCGGCAACCGGTTCCGAGGCGACCCCGCGGATGCCGCCTCCGCGCCGAAGAAGTAAAAGGAAGACATCGGCCATGCTCGAGCGCATCAAGCAGTACTGACGTCATCCGCCGGCCGAGCGTCCACTACAGCCTGGGCTTCCTGACGCTCGGCGGCTTCATCGGCGGCGTCATCTTCTGGGGCGGCTTCAACACGGCCATGGAGGCGACGAACAGCGAAGCCTTCTGTACCGGCTGCCACGAGATGCGCGACAACGTATTCGCGGAGCTCAAGCCGACGATCCACTACAGCAACCGCTCGTGCGTGCGGGACATCTGCTCGGATTGCCATGTGCCGCACAACTGGACCGACAAGATGGCCCGCAAGATGCAGGCCTCCAAGGAAGTCTGGGGCAAGCTGTTCGGCACCATCGACACCGAGGAGAAGTTCCACGCCATGCGCCTTGAGTTGGCCCGCCACGAAAGTGGGCGCGGCTGAAAGCCAACGACTCGCTGGAGTGCCGGAACTGCCACAAGTACGAGACGATGGACTTCACCCGGCAGAGCGTGCGGGCGCAGAACATGCACTCGACCTACCTCGCCAACAAGACGAAGACCTGCATCGACTGCCACAAGGGCATTGCGCACCAGTTGCCGCATATCCCGCCGGGCGACGCGCCGACGGACACGCCGGGGCAATTTGTACCCAAACCGACCGTCTCAGCGCAGGCCCCAACTCCGGCCGCGATGGCCGCCAGCGGCGCGGGGAAGTGAAGCGGCGGCTGGCTCGATCCGAAACACCTCAACTTCAGGAAGAGTTCAGCATGAAACGTCGTACGTTGATGCAATCTGGCGTCGCGCTCGCTGGCGCCTTGCTCGGGGGCGCGGTGATTGCCCAGCAGTGGCCTTCGAAGCCCGTCACGATCGTGGTTCCGTTCGCCGGCGGAGGCACGACCGATCCATGGCGCGCATGCTCGCGGAGGAGCTTGGCAAGATGCTCGGCGGCACCTTCGTCGTCGAGAACAAGCCCGGCGCGAACGGGAACATCGGAGCGGCGTACGTCAAGGGTGCCGCGCCCGACGGCCATGTCGTGCTGTTCACCGGCGCCGGCACGATGGCCACCAACCTTGCGCTGTACAAGAACCCGCTGTTTCACCCGCAGAAGGACTTCGAACCCGTCATCGTCGTCGGCAACGTCCCCAACATCCTGGTCGTCCACCCGTCGATTGGGGTGAACAACGTCAAGGAGTTCGTCGGAGTACGTGAAGAAGAACCCGGGCGCCAACTTCGGCACGACGGGCAACGGCAGTTCGATGCACACCGCCGCCGAACTGTTCCGTCAATCGACCCAGACAACCATGACCCATGTGCCGTTCAACGGCGCGGGTCCCGCGACCACCTCGCTGCTCTCGGGCGAGGTTCCGATCATGTTCCAGTTGGTCCCGGGCATCACCGCTCACGTCAAGGCGAACAAAGTCAAGGCGCTCGCGGTCATGGCGCCCAAGCGCTCGGTGGCGCTTCCAGACGTGCCGACCATGGCCGAGGCAGGTTTCCCGAAAATCGAATCCACCACCTGGCTTTGCTTCGCCGCGCCCAAGGGCACGCCCAAAGCTGTCGTCGACAGCTTGAACGGCGCCGTCAACAAGATTCTGGCGCAGCCCGCCTTCCGCGAGCGCCTGGCCGGGATGGGGGTCGAACCGATGGGAGGCACGCCCGCGGAGTTCGCCACCTTCCTCGATGCCGAAATCAAGAAGTGGGGCGAGGTCGTGCGAGGCGCCGGAGTCGGACCGAGTGAGCGCGTCGGTCATGCTGGCGGCCAGACGGCACTCGTCATCGGCGGCTCGGACGTGAGCGTCGGCATCGGCGTGATCGTCGCCCTGGCCCGCACGCAGGCGACGCTGGCTGTGCACTGCGCTCCCGCGAAGGTCGAGCCCATTCATGCGCGCTTGCGCGCAGCCGGCCTTGCGCCGGCGATCTCGTTCTACGAGGCCGACCTGGCCAGCGCCAAGTCCATCGACGCCATGATGAGCCGCGTGCTCGCCGAACTGGGACACATCGACATCCTGATCAACGGCGGCAGCGTGCAGTACGCGGGCCCGCTGGAGTCGATGCCGGTCGAGCGCTGGGAGCAGGACATCGCGGTCAACCTCAGCGCTTGCTTTCACACCTGCCGTCGGGTCCTGCCCGGCATGCGAGAGCGCAACTGGGGGCGCATCGTCAACGTGTCGTCGTCGCAGGGCCTCGTCGGCTCCGGCTACAAGGCGGCCTACGTGGCGGCCAAGCATGGGGCGGTCGGCATGGCGAAGGCGCGCTGGCCCTGGAGTTGGTGCAGACCGGGATCACCGTCAACGCGATCTGTCCGGGTTGGGTCGAGAACAGTTCGTTCCTGGTGCAGCAGGCGCGCGAACGCGCCGCCGCCGAGGGCGTGAGCGAGGAGGCGGCGCGGGCGACGCTGCTCGCCAAGCAGCCGACCGGCCGCTTCGTCGGCGAGTCCGACGTGGGCGCGCTGATCGCCTTTCTGTGCAGCGATGCGGCCGACCAGATCCGCGGCGCCGCCATGTCGATCGACGGCGGCTGATGCGCGCAGTGACGCCCGGTTCAACCGCCGCGGCGCGAAGCCTCGCTGCGCCCGCACGACGATGAAGGTGACCTTGGCGGGCGTAGCACCACCCGTGTTCGCGTAAACGAGATAACGATGGTGCGTCTTTCCGACGTCGAGGCGGCAGCGCAGCGCTTAGCGAGCCAGGTGCTCTAGACGCCGTGCCTGGAGTCGAAGACGCTATCGCAGGTCGTCGGCGCCCGAGTCTTTCTGAAGTTCGAGAACCTGCAGTTCACTGCTTCCCGTTCATGAGCGCGGCGCGCTCAACAAGCTCGCTTGCTGCTTGAGAGCGGCGCGACCGGTGCCCGGCGTGATCGCGGCCTCGGCCGGCAACCACGCGCAGGGCGTTGCCCACCATGCGCAGCGTCTGGGACTGCGGGCGGTAATCGTGATGCCACGCCATACGCCGGTGGTCAAGGTCGAGCGCACGCGAGGCTTCGCTGCCGAGGTCATCCTGCATGGCGACGGGTTCGACGAAGCACGCGAATTCGCGTTGCGACTGTCCGGCGAGCAAGGTCTCACCTTCGTGCATCCATTCGACGATCCCGCGGTGATTGCCGGGCAGGGCACGATCGCGTTGGAGATGTTGCGGCAACAGCCGGCGCTGGACACGCTGGTGATCGCCGTCGGCGGCGGCGGCCTGATTTCCGGCATCGCGACGGTCGCGCGAGCGCTCGCGCCGGCGGTCGAGGTGATTGGCGTTCAGACGCGGCGTTTCCCCGCCATGTTCAACGCCATCAAGGGCACCGCACACGCCACAGGGACGAACACGATCGCCGAGGGCATCGCCGTGGGCGTGCCGGGCCAACTGACGCGGCAGTTGGTGGCCGAACGCGTCGACGACATGATGCTCGTCGACGAGGACGACATCGAGCAGG
>JADJPT010000046.1 GCA_016713125.1 Betaproteobacteria bacterium | reverse complement strand
GGCCGAGGTGTGGAGCGCCACCAGCTACAGCGAGCTGCAGCGCGAGGCCATCGAGGTGGAGCGCCACAACCGCCTGCAGCCGCAGGCGCCGCGCCGCCGCAGCCACGTGGCGCAATGCCTGGCCGGCAAGGCGCCGGTGGTGGCCGCGAGCGACTACGTGCGCGCCTGGCCGCAGCTGATCGCGCCCTACGCCGAAGCCTCGCGCTTCGTGGCGCTGGGCACCGACGGCTTCGGCCGCAGCGACACGCGCGAGCAGCTGCGCCGCCACTTCGAGGTGGACCGCGCGCACATCGCGCTGGCGGCGCTGGAGGCACTGGCCGATGTGGGCAGCGTGCCGCGGGAGCTGGTGGTGAAGGCGGCGGGGCGGCTCGGGGGCTGAGGCGCGCCACCGCGCATAGCGGGCACCGCCAGAGCCTCAGCAAGAGCAGCGGATTCGGTCAGGTCCTGATCTGACAGACGGGGCCACTTCGCCGGCTTCCCGAGCGCGGCGCTTCGCTCGCGACAAATGGATCGGCCTGAGCGCCTACTTCACCAACTCCATCAGCTTGTCGAAGCTGTTCACGACGTCGTACTTCACGTTCTCCGGTGCGTGCTTCAGGTTCAACTGGTCAAAGAACTTCCGAGCGCAGGCGATCTTGGTCTCTTCGATCTTTCGCAGTTCCATCGACGACATCGAGCCCTCGGCCGGTGTGGAGGCTGGTTCCACGAGCTGTCCTGCCCAAAGCGGTGGGCCGGCCGCTATCGGCCAGGGCGGCGTTGTGGAGTCCAACCGACGTTTAAGGCTCCACAAGGCGCCTTGCGGAGGCCGGGTACTCCGCAAGGAAGCACCAGCCTGCAGAAACAACAGGGCTGCGCACGAGCGCCTTTCTGCGAAATTCCATTTAAGAATCAACAACTTAGGTCTTTCTGCAGCGCACGCATGGCAGATAGACAGCAGAAAGGCCGCACAGAGCGGGCCCCACACCGAATGAAGCTCAAGTTCAAGACCCAGGCCTGAGCTTGGGGATGTGGAACTCCTTGCGGATCTTGTCCGTCACTTCCTCGGCCATGAAGGTGGGCGACGTGAAGATGAAGTGCAGTTCGTCGACCTGCTCCAACTCCTCCTTCAGGGCCTCGAAGGCATACATCGAGAAGCACGAGGCAGCGACCTTCAGGCGGGCGCCGGGCTTCAATGCGCGCTTGAGGTCATCGCCCAGCAGGCGGTTGATGTTGTCGATGAGTTCCATCGCCGGCTACCCCAGAAGCTGCGCGACCGAGCGCATCGGCACGAACAACCGGCTCGGCTGGGCCTGCAAGGTGCCAAAGCCGTAGTGCCGATAGAACGCCGCGGCGGCCTCGTCCTTGGCATCGACCACCACCGCCATCGCGGCAATCTGGTCGGCGTGGGCCAGGCTGCGGCGCAGGGCATCCAGGAGCAGATGTTCCCCAAGGCCTTGACCCTTGGTGGATTGATCGACGGCCAGCCGGCCCAGCAGCGTGACGGGCAGTTGCGGATAGCGCGGCAGCTTGCGAGCGAGTTCGTCTGGCAGGTCGGGCAGGGTCAGCACCGAGGCCGACAGGGTGTAGTAGCCGAGGACTCGGCCGTCAGTCGGCCTGACGGCGACGAACGGTGCGGCAACGCGCTTGTCGGCGTCTTGCCGTGCCTGTTGCTGGAGATAGCGGTCGAGCGCCTGCGCGCCGCAGTGGAAGGCCGTTCGGTCATGCTGTCGGCCCAGCGGCTCGACAGTGATGGGGGGCAAGGCCACCGGCTAGGCGCCGGTTCTTTGGCGATAGGCCTTGGCCGCGCGCTCGAGGCGCGCGTTCGGCTTCGGCGGGTTCAGCAAGGCTTGCACGAAGGCCAACTGCTCTTCACGCGACAGAAGAATCGACTCGTGTTCGGCGATCACCCGCCGCGCTGCGTCTTGCGCGCTGGCAACGACGAACTCGCTCAGCGTGCGGCCGGAAAGCGCTGCCGCTTGCTGGAGCAGGCTCTTCTGCGCCGCGGACACGCGGGCTTCGAGCCGGGCGTCGCGGGTGGTGTCGGGGGTGTCGGTGGTATCGCGACTGGCCATGGTTGTCTCCCTGATGGAAATGTACGGCACATGTCCGTACGTGACAAGCGAGACCTCGTGCAGGCACTCCTATCAGCGAGGCGGCCTCACCCGAACAAGCGTTGAACCAGCCACGAGGCGGGCCCAGACCCCCTGGGCCGGCGCCTCGGTCGCTGGTGCGGCCACCTCGGCCGCCGCCGGATAGCGCGCCGCCAGCTGTGGCTCGAAGGCGGTGAAGAACTCGCCCGCCATCTTCTGCGTCGCCATGTCGACCAGGCCGCGAGCCGAGCTGCGCGATCTTGCCGCCCACCGTGGCATGCGCGGTGTAGTGCAGCAGCGTGGTGTTCGGCCCGGTCGATTCCAGTCGGACCGTCGGGCCTGCCCCTTGCCGTGGCCGGCCGCGCCCCCGCCCTCGAAGGCGAGCACGTAGGAGGTCGGCGGCTGCAGGTCCGACAGCAGCAGCTTGCCCTTGAACTTGCCTTCACCGGGCCGATGGCGGCGGTGAGCGCCACCTCGTAGGCGTTCTCGCCGGTCGCGGTGATCGACTCGCAGCCTGGGATCGCGGCCTGCAGGATGGTGGTGTCGTTCAGCGCCTCCCAGGCGATGGCTTGCGAAACGGGCAGGACTTGCTGGCTGGTGAGTTGCATGGCGGCGGTCTCTCAGGTCGGAACGGGAAGGGGCAAGGAAGGGCCTGCGCGCGACGGGCGGCGCGGCGCCGGTGCGGTGGCGAGCACGCGCGCCAGGTCGGCCAGGCTGTCTAGGTTGTGCACGGGCAGGAAGCGGTCGACGTGCGGCAGCATCGCGCGAATGCCGCCGGCGCGCGGCTCGAAGCGGTCGAAGCGCAGCAGCGGGTTCAGCCAGATCAGGCGGCGGCAGCTCTTGTGCAGGCGGTCCATCTCGAACGCAGCGGCGTGGGTGTCGCCGTGCTCCAGGCCGTCGGAGATCAGCAGCAGCGTGGCGGCGCCGCCGCGAGCACGCGCGCGACCAGCGGCGGTTGAACTCGTGCAGGCAGGCGGTGATGCGCGTGCCGCCCGACCAGTCGTCCACCGGCGCACCACCTGGCCACCGCGAGGTCGGTCGCGCGCGCCATCAGCCGGGTGATCGGTGTGAGCCGCGTGCCGAAGACGAAGCTGTCGACCCGCAGCCCGCCGCGGCCCATCGCGTGCGCGAAGTGCAGCAGCATGCGCGAGTAGCGGCTCATCGAGCCGGAGATGTCGGCCAGCACCACCAGAGGGGCCGGCCGCGTGCGCGGCGTGCGCCAGTGCATCGGCCCGCCGTCGCCGTGGCGCGCCATCGCCTGCACGGTGGCGCGCCAGTCGGCCTGGCCGGGCCGTGTCGCCGGCCGCATGCGGCGGGTGCGCAGCGGCTCGGCGAAGTGTTCCAGGGCCTGCAGCAGGCGCTGCGCCTCACGCCATTCGTCGGCCGTCATCGTGTCGAAGTCGGCCTTGCGCAGCAGCTCGCGGTCCGACCAGGTGAGCGTGGCCTCGATGTCGAGCTGTTCCTGCGGCGGCGGCGCATCGGGCCGGCGGCGCCTGCGGCCTGGGCGGGAACAGCGCCGCGGCGAGCCGGCGGTTCTCGGGCGGCGGCGGGCCCTTGGCCGCGCCTGCTGCACCTTGGGCAGCAGCATCGCCATCATGCGGCCCGTCAGGTCGGGGTCGCGCCAGAACAGGTGGAAGGCCTGGTCGAACAGCAGGTGCTGCTCGGGCCGCGCGACGAAGCAGGCCTGCAGCGTGGCGTGGAAATCGCGCCGGCTCGCCAGGCCCGCCAGCGGCAGCGCGCGCAGCGCGAGCTGCACGCGGTCCTGCCCCACCGGCAGGCCGGCGCTGCGCAGCACGCGGGCGAAGTGCATCACGTTGGCGGCCAGGTGGCCGGGCAGCGGGGCGGTCGCGGTGGGCGGGAGCATCGTGCGTCAGGGGCCCGGCCTCGCGGCCTCAGCCGCGCAAGGCCGTGCGCACCTGTTCCAGCAGCCGCGCCGCCTCGGAGCCCTGCACCTTGGCGATGTCGTCCTGGTACTTCAGCAGCACCCCCAGCGTGTTGTTCACGGTCTCGGGGTCGAGCTGCAGCGCGTCGAGTTCCAGCAGCGCGCGGCTCCATTCGATGGGCTCGGCGATGCCCGGCAGCTTGAACAGGTCGGCGCCGCGCAGCGCCGGGATGAAGGCGACGATCTGCCGCGACAGGCGCGCGCTCGCGCCGGGCACGCGCTGGCGCAGGATCGCGAGTTCGCGTTCGGCATCCGGAAAACCCACCCAGTGGTACAGGCAGCGGCGCTTGACAGCGTCGTGGATCTCGCGCGTGCGGTTGCTGGTCAGGATGACGATCGGCGGGGTTCCATCGGCCTTCACCGTGCCCAGTTCGGGGATCGTCACCTGGAAGTCGGACAGCACTTCCAGCAGGTAGGCCTCGAAGGGTTCGTCGGCGCGGTCGAGTTCGTCGATCAGCAGCACCGGCGGCAGCGGAAGGGCCGGGTCGATGGCCTGCAGCAGCGCGCGCTGCGTCAGGAAGCGCGGCGAGAACAGGTCGGCGGCGAGCTGCTCGCGCGTGGCCCCGGCGTCGCGCTCGGCGAGGCGGATCTCGATCATCTGGCGCGGGTAGTTCCACTCGTAGGCGGCGCCGGCCAGGTCCAGGCCCTCGTGGCATTGCAGCCGGATCAGCGGGCGCTCCAGCATCGCCGCCAGCGTGCGCGATCTCGGTCTTGCCGGTGCCCGGCTCGCCTTCGAGGAACAGCGGGCGCTGCAGCCGCAGCGCGAGGTACAGCGCGGTGGTGAGCTGGCGATCGGCGGCGAAGTAGCCGTGCGCTTGCAGGCGGGCGGCGGTGTCGTCGATGCCGGTGGGGAAACCGGTCACGTTCAACCAGCCGCCGCCACCGCCCGCCCGGCCAGCACCGGGATCAGCGCGGCGCGGTATTCGGCCGAGCCGTGCAGGTCGGTGCTCAGGCCTTCGGCACTGACCCTCACGCCGTTGCAGGCGGCGGCCGACCAGCCGGCCGCGAGCTTGTCTTCCAGGGCCTTCACACGCATCACGCCGGCGCCCGCGCCGGTGACCGCCACGCGCACGCCCTGCGGACCCTTGCTGACGAACACGCCGACGATCGAGAAGCGCGAGGCCGGCTGGTTGAACTTCTGCCAGCCCGCCTTCTCCGGGATCGGGAAGCTCACCGAGGTGATGATCTCGCCTTCGGCCAGCGCGGTCTCGTACAGGCCCTTGAAGAACTGGTCGGCCGGGATGCTGCGGCGGTCGGTGGTGACCGTGGCCCCCAGGCCCAGCACGGCCGCGGGGTAGCAGGCCGCCGGGTCGTTGTTGGCCAGGCTGCCGCCGATCGTGCCGCGGTTGCGCACCTGGCGGTCGCCGATGTTGCCGGCCAGTTCGGCCAGCGCCGGGATGGCCTTCTTCACCTCGGCCGAAGCGGCCACGGCGGCGTGGGTGGTCATCGCGCCGATGGTGACGCTCTTCGCGTCGACCTGGATGCCCTTGAGTTCGGCAATGGCGCCCAGGTCGACCGATGGCGTCCGGCGCCGCGAGGTCCAGCTTCATCGAGCCGAGCAGCGCGACTGGCCGCCAGCCATCAGCTTTGGCGTTGTCGGCCCCGGCGGCCTTCACGGCGTCGGCCACGGTGGCGGGGGGTCTGGTAGGCGAAGGCTTGCATGGTGGGTCTCCTGGTCGGATCGGCGGCTCAGCGGGCGGC
>JADJPT010000045.1 GCA_016713125.1 Betaproteobacteria bacterium | reverse complement strand
CAACACGTGGCCGATGGTCGGGTTCCTGACCGCCGTAGGGCTGTTCACCGGCGTGTTCTTCTTCGTCAGCCGCGACGTGCGTTTCGGCGGTACGGCCGTCTTCCACAACTTCCTGGGTACGTTCGGCGTCACGCAGGCGCTCGTGGATGGGGAGCGACGAGCTCTCTGGAAGCGATGCAGGCGCCCCCTGGTCGGCACGGCGCTGGTGACGCTGTTGGTGCTTCTGGCGGGCTATGGCTGGGTGAAACGCCGAGGGTTGAGAGCCGGCGCCGAGAGCCGCCACGACGGTCCGCCGTCGATTCCCGAGTTCTAGCGTCGGTCCTGTTCGTTCGCGCTTGCCGACCCACGATTGTCGAAGAACAGGTACTTGCCCGCGGCTGCGCCCACCAGAACGAGGTCAGCGACGACGAGCAGCCACACCAGTCCCATGCCCCACATCGCAGGGCCACCATCCGTCATTCCGTACATGCTCAGAACCTCCTGAGTTAGTGGGTCGGCGTCTTCAGAACGAACCCTCTCGGTCCAAGCCGGAGGCGCATCGGAACTGTGCCCCTGCCTGCGGCCGTGTCCATGCCCGTTTCCGTGTCGGTGTCCGAACAGGTGCATCAACGGGCACGCGAGCAGCAACAGGTAAGCGGCGCTGCCGCGATGTGGTTCCAGTGCTCGCGCAGCAGATAGAACGCGACGAGCACGGCAACCATCAGCAGCGCCCCTTTCCAGGGAAGCCAGCGTATGACCGGCGCGCCGCTGTGGCTGTTCGAATCTTCATTCGTCATTGGGGTTCTCCTGTTGACATCGTGCCTTGAGCCGTTCCGACGGCCGCCGCCCCGTCCTCGGTGCGGCGGCTAAGACCGAGGCGCCCCCTAGCGAGTGGCGGGGCCCCAGCACAGTGGCGTTGCATCATCTCGCCGCATCCGCAGTTGTTCCGGCGTCTGATTGCCGCCGTGCATCGACTGCATGTGGGCATCGACCGCCGCCTGCTGCTCGGCTGGCGACTTGCCGGCGTCATCTGGCTGTACATCGCACACATCTGCGCCATGTCCCCGCCCATGCCCATGCCCTGCCCCGACCCGCCCATACCCATTCCACCGCCCGGCCCCATCACGGGCCCGAACCAGGGCTGCCTCCGGGCCCATCATCGGCCCTGAACCCGGGGCCCCGCCCATGCCGGGGCCGCCCATTCCTCCGCCGCGCCCGGTCGTGCAGCCAGCGACGATGACCAAGGTGGCAGCAGACGCCAGAAGCAAAGTTCGAATTGTCATGGTGGAGTCCTTCGAGTGATGAGCGGTGGAAAACTGCGGTGGGTCAGACACTGACCCTTACCGGGCGGGCTCGACGGCGGTGACCGTGTACGCGCCATCGACCTTCGGCCTTGAACCGGACCTTGTCGCCCGGCTTCAGGCCGTCGAGCATCTTCTCGTCGAGGACTTGGAAGACCATCGTCATGTCGGGCATCTCCAGGTTCGGGATGGGCCCGTGGCGCAGCGTGACCTTCTTCGCCTCGAGGTCCACGCGGCGAACCTCCCTGGACGAAGTCGGCGCCTTGCGCAACCGGGCGGCCGCTGGCGGTGGTGGCGACGCATGGTCGGTGCCTTGCGTCTGCGCGTGCGTTCCCGGCCCATCGTGGCGGCTAGAAGCGCAACGGAAAGTAGCGGATGTCTGTGCATCGAATTCCTCGTTGTGAAAAGCGAACGGAAGTGGGTCAGCCATAACGCGCCCAGGTGCGCGTTCCACCCCTGCGATCGACCAGAAGCACCTCGAAACGGTCCTTGTGGCCACCGGGCACTTCCATGCCGGGCGAGCCCGCAGGCATGCCGGGCACGGCCAGTCCGATGGCGTCGGGCCGCTCCTGAGCAGCCGCAGGATGTCAGCGGCCGGTACATGCCCCTCGATGGCGTAGCCGCCTCCGAGCGGGTGGCAGCTGCCCAGCCGCTCCGGGATACCGGCGAGCTTTCGCGGCCCGGCCGTATCAGTCACTTCGGTGACCGTCACCGAGAAACCACTGGCCTTCAGATGGTCGGCCCATGCCGTGCAGCAGCCGCACGAGGGATTCTTGAAGACCGTCACCTGCGGGCCAGCGGCGAAAACCGGAGCCACCCTCGAGAGCGCCGTTGCAGCGAGCAGCGATAGCGCGATGCGTCGATTCATTTGACCACCACCCTCCCGGTCATGCCGGCTTCGAAATGTCCTGGAACGAGGCAGGCAAACGAGAACGCGCCCGCCTTGTCGAAGAGCCATGCCAATTCGCCCGTCGACGCGGGCTTCACATGGCCATGTTCGGCTCGTCGTGCTCCATGTCGGGGAACTTGCGCATGAGCTCGGCGTGCTTGGCGAAAGCTCCTCCGGCGGTACCAAGCACCATTTCGTGCAGCACCCGCCCGTTGTTGCGCACCACGAAGCGAACCGTCTCGCCCGCCTGACCTGTATTTCCGAGGGCGTGAACCGCATGCGGTCGTCCATCGAAATTCGTACGGTGCGCGTGGCCTTCTTCCGGATCGGCAGCTCTTCCGTACGGGGTTTCCTCGACGCGGCTGGGGTCGAACGCCTTCGGCGCGTCGTGACGCTCGCCGTGGGCGAGCGCGGCCGGCGTCGTAACGCCCAGGGCGAAGAGCACGAACAAGGTGAGCGCTCGCGATGGACATCGCGGCAAGCACGCCGGCAACGGCTACAGCCAACAGGGTCTTGTACATGGCCGCCTCAGTGTCGATGCCCATCGGGCCTTCGCACTCGCAGCGTGCGCGGATCGGGTGTCGGTGCGGCGGCGCGGACGGGCTGCGGTACCTCTCCCGTCCATTCCCAGGCGACCGTACGCGGCGGGTGCTTGTACCAGCCGGGGTCGGTGTAGTCGCCCGGCTTCTGGTCGTCCCGTACCTTCACGACCGTGAACATGCCGCCCATCTCGACGGGACCGAAAGGGCCGGCGCCGGTCATCATCGGCAGGGTGTTGTCGGGGATGGGCATTTCCATCTCGCCCATGTCGGCCATGCCGCGCTCGCCCATGACCATGTAGTCGGGGATAAGGTCAGTGATTTTCTTGACCACGTCCCGATGGTCGACGCCGATCATGGTCGGCACGTCGTGCCCCATGGCGTTCATGGTGTGGTGCGACTTGTGGCAGTGAATCGCCCAGTCGCCCGGCTCGGTGGCGTCGAACTCGATGGCGCGCATCTGGCCCACGCCGATATCGGTCGTCACTTCCGGCCAGCGCGCCGTGGGCGGCACCCAGCCGCCGTCCGTGCCTGCGACGACGAACTCATGCCCGTGCATGTGGATGGGATGGTTGGTCATCGTCAGGTTGCCGAAGCGGATGCGGACCGGTCGCCGGTCCGGGCGACCAGGTGGTCGATGCCGGGGTAGGCCCGGCTGTTCCAGGTCCACAGGTTGAAGTCGAGCATGGTGTTGACCTTGGGCGTGAAGCTGCCCGGGTCGATGTCGTAGGCCGACAGCAGGAACACGTAGTCGCGGTCGGCCCGGAACTGGCGCGGGTCCTTCGGGTGGACGATGAACATGCCCATCATGCCCATCGCCATCTGCACCATCTCGTCGGCGTGCGGGTGGTACATGAAGGTGCCCGACGTCGTCAGCGTGAACTCGTAAACGTAGGTCTTGCCGGGAGGGATGTGCGGCTGCGACAGACCGCCCACGCCGTCCATGCCGGAGGGCAGCAGGATGCCGTGCCAGTGGATGGTGGTGTGCTCGGGCAGCCGGTTGGTGACGAAGATGCGGACCCGGTCGCCCTCGACCGCCTCGATGGTCGGGCCGGGGCTCTGGCCGTTGTAGCCCCAGAGGTTGGCCTTCATGCCCGGCGCGATCTCGCGCTCGACCGGCTCGGCGACGAGGTGGAACTCCTTGACGCCATTCTTCATGCGCCAGGGCGCGGTCCAGCCGTTCAGGGTCACCACCGGGTTGTAGGGCCGGCCAGGCGACGGGCGCGAGCGGCGGCTGCGTCTTCGGAGACGACTGCGTGGCAGGCTCCGGGAGGCTGGCGAGCGCGCGCGCGGCTCACCGCCGCCGCACCGAGCGCCAGTCCGGCATTGCGGAAAAGGATCTGCGGGAGGTCATATCGGTCTTCCGAATCGGTCAGTGCGCGGCGCGCCGCCGCGGGCAGGCGCGGCGGATGCGCGCATCGGGGCCGCGCCGTTCGGCGCCCCCTGCGTTGAGCGCCGTCTGCAGATCGGTGTCGGCCATCCAGAAGTCGCGCAGCGCCTCGACGGCGCCGGTGACGCTGCGTACCTGCTCGCGCGCATCGGCGAGCAGCTCGAAGGTGCCGATCAGCATGCCGTTGTAGCGGTAGACGTTCTCTTCCGAGATGCGCTTGGCGAGCGGCACCACCTCGTCGCGGTAGTGCTGCGCGAGGTCGTAGGCCGTGCGATAGGCCGAGTAGCTCTCGCACCTGCGAGCGGGCGTCCACCGCCGTCTGACCGCGCGCTGAGCCGCCTGCATGTACTGCGCCTCCGCGCGCGCCACCCGCGACGAGCCCCAATCGAAGAGCGGAATCTCGAACGAGAGCTCGTAGCCGTTCTTGCGGGCTTCGCCGCCCTCGCTCAGGTTCGCGTACCCCAGCTCGAAGCCGTCGACGAGGCGCGTGACCCGGGTGAGTCCGAGCGAGGTCGCGAGCGTCTCGGTCGAGCGGCGGCGAGCTGCACGTCGAGCCGGCGCTCGAGTGCGAGTTTCTCCGCATCGCGTGGCTCGACCGGCGCCTTCGGAGGTCCGGCAGGCGCTTGACAGCTTGAACTCAGTGTTCGCGCCCCACAGTCCGAGCACGCGAACGAGCTTCTCGCGGTCGACCGTTGCCTGATGCCGCGCGCGCGAGCTGAGCGGTTGCCTCCGCGTAGAACGTCTGTTCGCGCATCTGGGCCAGTCGGCTGAAGTTGCCAGCGCGCGCCATGCGTCGCGCGAGCTCGGCTGATGCGTCCGCCGCCTCCTTGACCTGTTCCGCGTAGGCCGCGAGCTGCAGGACGCCACCGCTGCCACCCAGGCGCGCCGTGCCTCGGCCGCGAGCGTCACCGCCTCGGAGGCGGCCTGCATTTGCGTCTGCTCGAAGCGGGCGCTGGATGGCGATGCGCCGGGGCATCGTGAGCAGGCCCATCACATCGAACAGGATGGCGCGCTCGATCTTGTACGACTCGGGGCTCGAGACGTTGAAGAAGGAGAACACCGGATTTCGGATGCGGCCGGCCTGCACCAGGTCGGCTTCCGCGATGCCAAGCTCGCGAAAGCTCCCTGCAGCCCCGGGTTGTTCAGCAATGCGAGCTCGACCGCCGAATCGGCGGTTAGCGGCGCCGCGAGAAGCTCCTTGACGCGAGTCTGCGCGCTCTGCGTGTCGTCTGCGGTCTTCGCGAAGCGTGGTGCCACGCCGGTGCGCTCGCGGGTGAGTTGCTCGACATTGTCGAAGCCGCCGTCGGACGAGAAGCTCGCGCAGCCTGCCAGCGCAAGGATGGCCGCAGTCATGCCGGTGCGCTTGAGGAACGTCGCCTTCGGAGGAAGCGTCATCAGGCACCTCCGTTCGAGCCGTGGTGCATCCCATGGCCGCCTGAGCCGGCCGCGGCGGGCGCGGGTGCTCGTGCGGGCGCCGACACCGCACCCTGCCCGGCATGAGCGTCGGTTTTGCGCGCGGCTTCCTCGACGGTGCGATTGATCTCGCGCCAATCGGCGCGCTCAGCGCCGTCATGGCGACGGTAGTCGCCAAACGCGGACCGGTACTGCAGTGGCGCGGCGGCGGCACCGGCATCGAACGGGCCGACCGGCAATGGCTGGGCGCCAATCAGCATCGGCATGACTGCGGCGCAGGCGCCCCCAGCGCAGATGAAGCGATTCTTCGCGGTCCGAGCATCCGGAACAGGCGACGCAAGGCTGCGAGCGCAGCGGTGCGACCTGGTCACGCCCGGCCCCGGCCGTTCAGGACGAGGTCGAGCGCACCCACGGGATTCCCGGAGGAAACCCCGGCGGGGTCAGATGCTTCGGGGAGGCCGCTTCAGTCCAGCCGCGATGTGGCTGGGCGGGGCCGATGGCGCGGGTCCTGGGCTGGCCGACCGAGCCCTCGGCAGCAACGGGGAGCGAAGCGCTCGCCGGAAGGGGCGATGCGCCACACACGGCTGCGCAGGACAGACACGGCGTGTCGAGCGCGGACGTCGTGTCCGAGTGCCCCGCCACAGGGTCGTGTAAAACGGTCTCGGCCGGCACGCGTACGACTCGCGTCATGCGACACCTCGGCCGCATGATGCTGCGCATGTGGCGCTCCGATGACACTGGAAGCGCTCGAAACATGGCAAAGCATGCCGGAGATCGCCATCGCCCCTTCACAGGGAGAATGAGCGCCAGCAGCAATACGATCCAGAACTTGAGCGTATTCGACACGGGATTAGGTTAGCACGTGGCCTTCATGGTCGACGACCGCACGAACGGGAGATTAGTTCGTCCAGGTAGTAAGCTCGGTCATCAGCATTGCCCTTCCCAGGAGGGGAAGGTCAAGAGAACTCCACGCGACAAGGTACCAGTGGCGCGCACTGACCGCGCGGCGGGGATGCGGTGCAGCAACCGACGCTCGCGGCCCCGCCAACGTCTCGATGATGGGGCAGTCGGGGCGGTCGTCTCTCGACACGCGTGAGACAGGTGCTCCAGCGCCGCCTTTCATCGCCAGAAGCTCACGCGCCTTTGCCTCGAGTGCTTCGATGTGCCCCCGTGCCAGCGCCTTGACCTCGCGGCTCGGCCGGTTCCGGTCGAACCACAGGCTGAGCAGGCGTCCCGTCTCGGGAAGCGAGAACCCGAGGTCCTCGAGTGCCGGATGAATCGAAGGCGTCTGGACATCTCGCTCGTCATACTGCCGATAGCCCGAGACTGTTCGCCTGGCCGCCGGCAGCAGCGCGATGTCCTCGTAGTGCCGAATCATCTTTGCCGAGACGCCCGAGGCCTGTGCAGCCTGTCCGATGTTCATCATCTTCGCTATCCCCTGCAGCGGTGGACTCCGAGCACTCTGCACCTTCCGACGGTGGGAAGCTCAAGCGGTTATCTCGAACGCTGGTACGTCGGAGCCGACGTCGAGCGTGGCACTTGACCTTCCAATGGTGGGAGTTCGAACGTGACGTCTCGTTCGCTTCATCTCACCCAAGAGGAACAGACCCATGCTCACCTACAAGGTCGACGACATGACCTGCGGGCGCTGCGCAGGCCGCATTACGGCTGCCGTCCGCGCAATCGACCCGACCGCCGACGTACGCATAGACCTCGGCCGCCACGAGGTGGGCGTTCGGACTGCAGCCGACGCAGGCGATATCGAGGCGTCGATTCGCGATGCCGGATACACCCCGGTGGCAATGGCCCACTCGGCCGAAACGACGCCCTCTGCGGCGCGAACAGGCTGCTGCTGCAGTGGCGGGCGCGTCGCCAGGCGTAACGTAAGGTGCCACCCCTGACGAGCCTCGTCCATCGTGACGGGATTGGAAGGTGGGCGTGTTCGCCGCACGTCAGGCGGAACAGAAAGCGCATCCAGGAAGGAGTCGGACCATGTCTTCCATCCCCCAACGCAGACGAGGGAGTCGCCGCAGCGTGCGGCATCCGGCCCCCACCATCACGCCGAGGAGCGCCGCATCATTCGCTGCGCCGACAAGCGGTGCGCACGACGGCTGCCATGGCACGCATGCCCGCCATGAGCATTCAGCAGACCGCGCCGATTCCGACGGCGGTCATCAGCGCTGCGGCACACGTGAGCACGCCCACCACGAGCATCACGCTCATGCCGGCCGCAACGAACCGGCCACGGTGAAGCGCCCGGTCGCCCGGGCACTCGGGAATCCGAACGAAGTCGAGTACACCTGCCCCATGCATCCCGAAGTCCGCCAGAAGGGACCGGGCAGCTGCCCGATCTGCGGCATGGCGCTGGAGCCGGTGGTGGCCACGGCCGACGCCGGGCCAAGCCCCGAGCTGCGCGACATGACGCGCCGGTTCTGGATCGGCCTGGCGCTGGCCGTGCCGGTCTTGGTGCTCGAGATGGGCGGCCACCTGCCGGGCCTGTCACGCTGGGCCGCGCAGACGTCGAACTGGCTGCAGCTGCTGCTCGGCACGCCGGTGGTGCTGTGGGCGGGCTGGCCGTTCTTCGTGCGCGGCTGGCCGTCGCTGCTGGCCCGCAGGCTCAACATGTTCACGCTCATCGCGCTGGGCACCGGCGCGGCCTGGCTCTACAGCATCGTGGGGACGGCTGGCGCCGCAGCTGTTCCCGGCGGCCTTCGCGGCGCACGGTGGCTCGGTCGCGGTCTATTTCGAGGCGGCGGCGGTCATCACCGTGCTGGTGCTGCTGGGACAGGTGCTGGAGCTGCGCGCGCGCGAACGTACCGGCGACGCGATCCGGGCCCTGCTGCGCCTGGCGCCGAAGATCGCGCGGCGGGTCGGCCGGACGGCACCGACGAGGCGGTCCTGGTCGACACGTGCAGGTCGGCGACCGGCTGCGCGTGCGGCCCGGCGAGAAGGTGCCGGTGGACGGCGAGGTCGTCGAGGGCGCGCGCCGTCGACGAATCGATGGTGACCGGCGAACCGATGCCGGTCGCGAAGGCGCCCGGCGCAGGTGATCGGCGGCACGATGAACCAGACCGGCGGCTTCGTGATGCGGGCCGAGAAGGTCGGCGCCGATACGATGCTGTCGCAGATCGTCCAGATGGTGGCCGAGGCGCAGCGCAGCCGCGCGCCCGATCCAGCGCCTGGCCGACCAGGTGTCCGGCTGGTTCGTGCCGGTGGTGATCGCTGGCCGCGGTGCTCGCCTTCGCGGCCTGGGCGGTCTGGGGGCCGAGCCCGCGCTTCGGCTACGGCCTGGTCGCGGCGGTGTCGGTGCTGATCATCGCCTGCCCCTGCGCCCTGGGCCTGGCGACGCCGATGTCGATCATGGTCGGCGTCGGCCGCGGCGCGCAGGCGGGCGTACTGATCCGCAACGCCGAGGCGCTGGAGCGGATGGAGCGTGTCGACACGCTGGTCGTCGACAAGACCGGCACGCTCACCGAGGGCCGGCCCAGGTCGTGCACGTCGAGGGCGCGCGCGGTTCATGGCGGACGAGGTGCTGCGGCTCGCCGCCAGCGTCGAGCGCGCCAGCGAGCATCCGCTTGCCGCGGCGATCGTCGCCGGCGCGCAGGGCGCAAGCTGCCGCTGAGCGCCGGTCCGGCTTCGACTCGCCGGCCGGCAAGGGCGTGCTGGGCATGGTCGACGGCGCCGCGTGGCCTGGGCAACGCGCGGTTCCTGCCGAGCACGGCATCGACGCCGGCCGCTGAGGCCAGGCCGAGCGCTGCGCGGCGACGGCGCGACGGTGATCTTCGTCGGCGTGGACGGCCGGCCTGGCCGGCGTGATCGCCATCGCCGATCCCATCAAGGCCACGACCCCAGGCCATGGCGGCGCTCCAGGGCGCCGGCGTCCGGGTCGTGATGCTGACCGGCGACAACCGCACCACCGCCGAGGCGGTGGCCCGCGGCTGGGCATCGACGAGGTCGAGGCCGAGGTTCTGCCCGAGGACAAGGCGGCGGTCGTGCAGCGGCTGAATGCTGAGGGCGGGTGGTCGCGATGGCCGGCGACGGCGTCAACGACGCGCCGGCGCTGGCCGCCGCCGATGTCGGCATCGCCATGGGCACCGGCACCGACGTGGCGATGGAAAGCGCCGGCGTCACCCTGCTGAAGGGCGACCTGATGGGCATCGTGCGCGCGCGCAGGCTGTCGCGGCGACCATGCGCAACATCCGCCAGAACCTGTTCTTCGCCTTCGTCTA
>JADJPT010000044.1 GCA_016713125.1 Betaproteobacteria bacterium | reverse complement strand
CAAGCGTTGCATGGCCTGCCTCCTTCAGAACTTGGGGATGCGCAGGGTCTTGCTGATCATGGCCGTGCCCGACAGCGCGAACAGTAGGCTCATGGGATGCAGCTGCCAGGGCCAGAGTTGCCACACTCCGCCCAGCAGTTGCGCACCCAGCGCCCCCTGCCAGGCGGCCCATGGCAGCACCGCAGTAGGGATCACGCTCCGTGGGGATGGGCGTGCCTTCAAAAGTAGGGCACCTTGCCCGAGTCGTTGGTCAGTTGTTCGGCCGTGACGTTGAAGCGCGCCAACCGGCTGACGCCGCAGCAGACGAAATAGCACAGGATGACGATGTCCCAACCGCCCTGCAGCCCCGCGGCAAAGCCCAGCGCGGCCGGGCCGACGCCGAAGGAGATGACGTCGGCCAGCGAATCGAGCTCGCGGCCCAGCGGCGAATGCTGGTGGCGCCAGCGCGCCACCGCCGTCGAGCGCGTCGAAGAAGACGAGGCCAGCGGTGTCATTGCGGCCGACCTTAAGAAGTGCGTGAGCGAAACCGCTGGCCACGTACATCATCGCCGGGAACACCGACAACACGCCGCAGGCGCTTGCATTGCCAGTGTGATGAAGTCGGCCAGATGGAAGCCGCGGATCATCGAGAAGCGGCGAGGCGGGGGTAAAGAGGGCGTCATGTCGAAGTCTCCGTCGTCGGCCGTGATTAAACAGGGAACGCGACATCGGGCATGGTGCGACGTCCGCCAGGCGCTGGATGCGCTGCTCGTTCGTGCGACGGCGTGGTGACGGTGGAGAAGCCGCGCTTCAGGGTCGTCCCGCGCCGGTCGCGGGGGCGCGGCGGCTTCGGTTACTGGCGCCAACTTGCGGTCTCGGCCATCTCGCCAGCCGAATGACTGCACCTGAAAGCAACGTACCTACCCTTCCGACCCATTGCGGACCTACAGTTCGCGTGATTCGGTGACCCACAGCACCCAGTCAGTGCCCAAAGCAACGCGATGACCCAGCGGGACGTGGTCACAGCACCAGCGCCGCCAACTGTGCGATGTTCAAGCCGCGGGCGCGTTGAGCCCGCGTAATTGACGGTCGCGCATCCGGTTCCAAGGGCTGTCTGGCTTGACCGCGAGCCGCTCGTCGAGCAGCTGGCGCGCGAGCGTGCCATGCCCGCCGCGCATTGCCGCGCAAAGCAACGTGCGCTGGTAGGCGTCGCGTTGCGCGTGGCTACCGCCGAACACCGACAGATGGTGCCGCACTGGCGCGAGCGCGGATACCGCGGCGTCATCGTCGCCGCGACCCCACGCGGCCAGCGCGCGGGCCGCAGCCAGCCCGGCGCCAGCGACCATGCGGTGGTTGGCATGGCCCGGGTCGCCTTCGCGCAGGTAGCGCTCGAGCAGGGCGACCCGCTGTTCGGCCTGCGCCTGCCGACCCGCACCGACGAAGGCCATGATCGCGTGCAGGTCGTTGAATACGTACCACGGCGTCGGGTCCTTCGCCGCCCAGGCGTCGGCCAGCGCCGCCCAGCGGCCACCGGTGTCGACGCCGTCGAGTGACAACCGCCACAGCAGCCCACTCGCGTCGAGCATCTCCAGCGCGATGCCAGGCGAGGCGGCGTGGTGCAGCAAGCGGTCGTAGATGGCGAGTGCGCCAGGGTGGTCTTCGCGTTCGAGCAAGAACACCGCCAAATGCCAGCCGTTGTGCGCGTTGAGGAAGTTCCCTTCGGCCCAGTTGGCGCGGCGGGCCTCGAGGAAGGCGATGCCCTCGTCGAAGCGCGCCTGCATCTCGAGCACGTGCACCACCGCGTGGATCGCCCACACGTCGTCGGCATTGCGCTCGACGGCGCGCCGGCCGATGTCCTCGGCACGCGCGTAGTCGCCGCACTCCTCGAGCCCGAAGGCCAGCATGCCGTCGACGGTCGTGAAGTCAGGGTGCTGGGTATCCCAACCGCGGCGCGCGCGCACGACTCGGTCGCGCAGGTTCACCGCATCGCCGCAGAAGAAGTCGATCTGATGCCCGGCGTACAGCGCGAGCGCGTCCCGCGGATGAGCGTCGAGCAGCGCGTCGAGAAGCCGGCCGCAGGCGTGCATGTCGCCCGAAGCCCAGGCGTGGATCGCGTCCAGATGTGCCTGCTCACGCGCATCGATGCTGCGTGTGCCAGCGACGAGCTCGGCAGCGGCGCGCGTGTCCGCCCACTCGCTGGACATGAGGCCGATCCAAGCGCGCGCGGCGCGCGCCATCACGCAGCCCGCGTCCTCGGCGATCGCGTTGTCGAGCTCTTCGACCACCTCGGGACGGAAGCGCAGCAGGTGCTCCTGAGCTCGCGAGAGGCGTTGCACTGCCGCCGCGCTACCGGTGCAGGCCAGGCCGTATCGATCCTTGTGCATGCTGCGCTCCCTTTCGCCCGGCGGTGCCGTGCGGAAGCGGCGATTATCGAAACTTGGCCCCTCTGCGCGCAAGCTGCGCCGCGGCCGGCGGCCCGCGCGGCTCGGCGTAGAGGTCGTTGCCGTTGCGGCCGACCAGCGCCCACTCGCGTGCCTGCAGCTCCGGCACCGCCTCCAGCACTGCGCAGGGCACGCCGATCTGGTGAAGCGTGAGCGCAAGCGCCATGCCGACGCCGCCGCCAGCGATCAGGACAGGGCGCGGGTCGGTGGCGGTCGAGGCGGGGCCGGATTCTCGCGCAGCCGCCGGCGTGAACGAATGCCGCGAATCTGTACCGAATCCGAACCTCTCCATGATGACGCCGGCGCCGCCGTGCGCCACAATTTATCCCCAGCGAGGCGGGTGTCGCGCACCGGGCCCGGCAAGCCGAACGACACCACACTGGGGGCACCGAGATGGGCATTTACAAGGTCAGACGGACATGATGCTGGTTCCGCAGCCGGGAACGGGCACGTGCTGGTGCGCCTCGGCCATCATGCTCTGAAGTGGAGCCGCAAGGCCGGCTACCTGACCATGGTCGACCCGCTGGCGACTCCGGCGCCCGGTGGCGCTGGGACAACAACAAGAGCTGGAGCAAGTACGACAACCGGTGGCTCGCCAAGACCCTCAACATCTACACCTACGATGACATCCCGCTCAGCTTCCACGACAGCCTGCGGACCTTCCTGAAGGACTGGGGCCCGATCTGGGCGTCCGGCCGCAAGACCTGGACTGGCAGCGCCTACGGACACGTGATCGTGATCTGCGGCGTGGCCGACACCGGCGTGCTGGTCTACGACCCGGAACCGGTCGGCCAGGGCAGTTCGTTCTGGCTGACCTGGAAGCAGCTCGACACCTACATCAGGGCGAGCCGCCACGGCGCAGTTCATGACGGTGACCTGACGCGCCCGGCCCGCCACGGGTCCACGGTCACACCAGCCCGGTGACCGGCACCGCCGCGCCCACCGACGACGAGCTGCACGCTCTGCTGCAGACGCTCATCACCGGCTGGACAGCCCCTGTGCGCCGACGGAAGCCAGAGAGGGCCGGCCTGGTCAGGCAAGTCAAAGAGGCACTCCAGATCAGCCTCGGCTGCAGGAGAGAACTGAACGACGAAGTTCACCGGCCAAGCTTCTTGCGCTTGGCGTCAAGCTTGCATTGCAGTCGTTGCAGGACGGTCTCGACGGGCACCGAAACGCCTGTCCGGTGGTACTCCTCGGACGCAGCCTGGGCCCGAGTATGGAATGCGGTCTGGACGCGCCTGAAAGCGATGGCGTTTCGCACAGTCGCCTCGACGAAGTCGGTCAGGGTCTCGCCCTGCCTGAGCACGGACTCAAGTTCAGCACGCAACTCTGGTTCGACGCGGATTTGGGTAGGACAGCGGACTTCATCGGCATACAGTATTGCGTTTGAGTTGCGGACGGAACGGACCTCGTTGGAGTGCCCGCCTGACAGGACGTCAGAAGTCGCTTGTCGGCCGGGAACCGTCATCGCCGGCGGGCTGCGATCCGGAGGTGTTGGTAGTTGTCACCGCGTTAACGCGGCGTATGGCCACGGTGAAGCCCCGGCCCGTGAGAACGCGCGCCAGATCGACGTGGACCCATAGCGAACCTCCGGAGCCATGCGAGATGATGACGAGTCTGCCGTTGCCGCGAGTGGGGTCCGCAGCGTGGGCCAGGAGAACTTGAAGGGTCCCTTCTGGACCGGCGCTTCGGCGGCGTGGGTGGGATAGAAGACCGCCGTACCGCCGTCGGCCTGTGGCAACTCGATGGAGCCCAGGTGCTGGTTGGCGCGACAGCCAACGTCGTTGCACTCCGTGGATCCCATCGGAAGTGAGGCACCGCCTTGCTCGGGTCGTGGATCCGATTGCGCAGCCATGGCCGAAGCGGGCTCGGCACCGAGCGTACCTAGGAAGCTCACCAGATCGGTCACCTCGGCATCGATCAACGCGATGGGTGCGCGCTCGTCGTGCTTCGGCACGGCAGCGCCGCCTGCATGCCGGTGCGTCAGTTCCGAGTGCCCCACGGCGGCATGTGGTGCGGCGATGTAGTGGCGCACCACCTGCTCCAGCGTGGCCATCTGGCCGGCGTGCATGTACGGCGCACGCTGCGCCACGCCGCGCAGGCCCGGCGTCTTGAAAGCGCCGACGAGCGTCGGATCGTCATCCACCATGAAACGGAGTTCCTGGCACTGCTTTGGCTGTGCGTCACTGAACGGCCCGAGGCAGTTGAACTCGTCGCTGCGCACCTTGGCTGTTGCGTCGGCACGGCCCCGGTCGGGGCGCGCCAGGTCGCGGTGCGGCACGCCGGTGTTGTGGAACTGCTGGTCGGTGAACAACGGCCCGTTGTGGCATGTGACGCACTGGCCCCCCCCCGCCCCCCCCCCCCCCCCCCCCCCCCCGGTATCCATCGCGGCCCAGGCCGCCTTCTCGGCCGCGGCCCCGTGCGGACCGGCGTCCTGCGGCAGGTTCTCGAGCCTCGGCATCGCGCCGAAGAGCGACTCGTACTCCCTGAGGTAGTTCGACGCAAGCAGGTGCGCATACCTCGTTCGGTTGCCGCCGTGCTCCACGGCGTCTTCGAGCGGCCCGAGCGCCTGCGCCCACAGGCTGTCCTTGCGGCCGTCCCAGAACAGCCAGGTGCTGTGGCCGGCGCCGACGATGGGCATGGCACGCCGCGAGCCGGTGCCCACGCCGCGCCCCACCGGCCGTCCATCCTGAAACTGCTTGCGGGGTCGTGGCGGCCGCGCACGACACGGCGCCGGTGGCGCTGAATGTCGGGTCGGCGAAGAGCCGCCGGCCGAGCTCGATCGCCGCAGGCGAGCGTTCGACCGCATTGGACGGGTCGACCGGCACTGGCGGCAGCCGCTTGAGGCCGAGCGGAGGCCAGCACGGCCCGCTCTTCCTTGCTCCAGCCCTGAGCGTTCGAGTCTCGTGATGGAGGGGCCGCGTGCGCCAGGGTCACCACCAGCGCCGCGCTCATGGCCATGATGCTGCGAGCAGCCAGGCCGAGTTCATGATCCTGCGCATCGTCGTCTCCTCGAGAGGGTGCGTTCTTGGCTTCAGCGGCTGACAGCGGCCTCGGCCACCACGGTGTTGAAGGTCACCTTGTCGACCCCTTCTTGACTGTCGATGGCCAGCTTGATTTCCACCAGCCGGTCATGCTGAACTTCATGCCCTCGATCAGGTAGGTGCCGTCGGCCAGTTCCTGCGTGACCTGCGGCCGCGTGGGAAGGCCATGCGCCGGTGTCCGGCAGCGGTTTGCCGTGTCAACCGAGCGGTGCGATGGGCATGCACGAGAAGCCGGTTCTGGCTCTGCCGGATCGCGAACCCGCTGAGCGTTCCACAGTTCGCCGCCCATGCCCCACCGGGTTCACGCCGCAATCCAGGACGCTTGCCGGACGGGATGAGACGGCCGGTCGCAAGTCGTTGGCGGACGGCTGCGTGGTCGACGATCGTGCGGGACAGCGACGGCGCGGTTGCCGTCGCACAGGTTCGAAAGGTACTGTCAGCGGTGCGCCTTCCGAGGTCTGCGGGGAAGCGAACTGTCTGCACGGCCCGCGTTGCACTGGCAAACGGCAACTTCGAGGTGTGCTTCGGTCACCTCGAGCGGGCTATGTGCTGTCGCAACGAATGACCGCAAGGCACCCATGTGCACTGGCTGATGTTGGTGGCGGGGTGGCGCCGCGGAGATGGGCGCGAGGTCGTCGGCCAAGTGCCGCGCATGCTGGCCTCGGTCCTGTTCTCGCGCCTTTGGGTGCCGCGCGGTAACAGTGGACGGGCGCGCGTCAGCGCCTTCTCGCCGATGCCAGTGCCCGCGGACCTGCGGCACCTCGTACCTTGAGACGGTGAGATCAAGCCAGACGGCGCAGGCTGGCCTGGTGGACATCCCGGCCCGGCACGTCAATATTTTTATCCGGGTGTTATTGACTCACTAATTTACCCGGATAGAATTCTCGGCATGGACCAAGCCCTGCCACTCACCTACACCGTTTTCCTGGAGGGGCGCCGCCTCACCAGCGGTCCCTTGCACGAGGTCGCCGTGGCCGTGTTGCGGGCGCAGCAGGCGCAACCCGAGGGGCATCCGCTGGTCTTCAGCGATGCCAGCGGCCAGTCGGCCGACCTGGACCTGCGTGGCGGCGAGGAAGCCGTTGCGGCGCGCTACACCGTGGCTGCGCCGACCCCAGCGCCCAAGGGCCGCGGTCGCCCCAAGCTCGGCGTGGTCGCGCGGGAAGTGACGTTGCTGCCGGAACACTGGGACTGGCTCGCCGCGCAACCAGGCGGCGCCTCCGTGGCCTTGCGCAAGCTCGTGCATGAAGCGCGGCGCAACGGCGGCGAACGGGGCCGGACGCGCCAGGCGCGCGACCGCGCGTATCACGCCATGGCCACGCTGGCCGGCAATCTCGCCGGCTTCGAGCAGCATCGCGCGCGCTGTTCGCCGGCGACCACGATCGGCTGGTGGCGCAGATGGCCGCATGGCCGCACGACGTGAGGGCGTACGTGCTGCAGCTCGCCGAACCCGCACCCGGCTAGCCGGACGTCTTTCTCTTTTTTGCAGCCAGCGCGCGGCTCCCGGCCGCAGCGCTGCGGGCACACGCACGCCCGCGATCCACAGGAGCCCTACGTGCGGCGCGGGACGGCGCGAAAGGCTGCCGGCGAGCGCACCGTCGCCTGGAGCGTGCAGGCGTGTTCTGGGCCTGTCCTGCAGCCTTCCTGGCCATGCTCGTGCTGCACGGCCTCTGCTACTGTCACAAGGAGAAGAAAGATGGACTCTTGCGCCAACCAGGCGTCGCGCTCGGCGCGGCGGGCGGCCGCGCGCCAGGCGCGTGACGCCTTCCCGCCGATGGGCATCTACGCCATCCGCGACCACGCGAGCGGTCACCTGCTGCTCGGTGCAAGCCGCAACGTGCACGCGGCGCTGAA
This sequence comes from Betaproteobacteria bacterium, assembly GCA_016713125.1. GTDB lineage: Bacteria > Pseudomonadota > Gammaproteobacteria > Burkholderiales > SG8-39 > SZAS-79. The sequence continues at coordinate 625 of JADJPT010000044.1, read as the reverse complement.
TCGCGCTCGCTTTGAATTGCGCATGGGCAAGCATGCAGACCGCGTGCTGCAGGCCGAGTGGAATCGCATCGGCGTGGACGGACTCGCGTTCGAAGTGCTGGAACTCGTGAAGGAACGCGAGGATGCGGATTTCGACTACGCGGGCGAACTGAAAGCGCTGGAGCAGATCCACCGCGAACTGCAAGGGCTGGCACCATGAGCGCAGACGCCTTGCAAACCTACATGGACCGGCACCTGGCGCACGCGGCCTTGGTGTTCACGCTCGACGACGAACTCGGAACCCATCACGGTCTGTCGTGGGCCGATTTCGTGCTGCTGACGGTGCTGGATGCCGCCGGCGGCGCCGCGCCCGCGAAGGCGCTCGCGCGCACCTTGTGCATGCCGGCCTCGCACTTGCTGCTGCGGCTGCTGCCGCTGGAGAAGACCGGGCTGGTGGAGCGCGCTGCAGGCCGGCGGCTGCTGAACGAGGCGCGGGACACGGCCTCGAATGCCTGTGCGCCCTGATTTCAACTCGGCGCCAACGTATCGTGGAGCGAGCCCGACCTGGGACATGCAGACGCAGGTGTCAACGCCCATCCAACGGATGCCAGCTTTGGGTCGATTCGAGCCCGCCGGGCCAAGAGGG
>JADJPT010000043.1 GCA_016713125.1 Betaproteobacteria bacterium | reverse complement strand
ACCGATCTGGCTGGAGGCGAGCCTACAACCCGGTCTTCGATCTCGATGGCAAGATCGAGGCGGATCGGTCCGACCGCCTCCGATGTGACCGGGCAGGTGCTGCGTTACAGGCCGAGCAGGGAGAGCGCGCGATGGCTTCGGAGGCGGCGGTCGAGACCGAGAAGATCTCGTCCGAGGCGAGGCCATCATTCTCAAACCGTGGCCAGATCCAGACCATCGCCCAGGCGGTGGACGATGCCGCAGCCCAGGTGGCGAGCTTCGGGCAGCGCACCGCCGAGTCTCCTCGATCACCAACACCATCAAGGACATTGCCGACCAGACGAACCTGTTGGCACTGAATGCGGCCATCGAGGCGGCGCGGGCCGGGGAATCGGGGCGCGGCTTCGCGGTGGTGGCGGACGAGGTGCGCAAGCTGGCCGAGCGCACCGCCAAGTCCACCAAGGAAATCACCCGCATGGTCGCCGCCATCGGGGTCGAGAACCGGGCCGTGACCGCCAACATGAGCGCCGGCCTGACCCAGGTTGCCGAAGGGGTGGCGCTGGCCAACGCCGCGGGAGCGCGATCAAGCGCATCCGCGAGGACGCCAACGCGTGGTGGATGTGATCCAGCGCATGTCGGAGGCGGTCGAGATGGGGCATCCGGCAGGCCGCTGGGGCTTCCTGCCCGGCGCCGCCGGGCAGGCTCAGCTGGATTCCCCGGCCTGCGGGCCGAGCACGCGCAGGATCTCGTCGAGGGTGGTGACGCCGGCCTGGACTTTCTCCAGGCCGTGCTGGCCGATGCCGCGCAGGCCCTTGCCGCGCACCTTGCGGCGGATCTCCAGCACGCTCGAGCCGCTGCCGATGCAGTCGCGCAGCTCGTCGTCCATCGCCAGCACCTCATAAAGTGCCACCCGCCCCTTGTAGCCGGTGCCGTGGCAGTCGGTGCAGCCCCTGCCGCGGAAGGTCTGCTGGATGCCGGCATAGTCACCGCCCAGGCGGCGGCGCAGGGCGGGGTCGGCGGCCACCGCCTCGCGGCACTTGGGGCACACCTGGCGCACCAGGCGCTGGGCGATGATGCCCTCCAGCGCGCTGGCCACCACGTAGGGCTTGAGGCCCAGGTCGAACAGCCGGGCGATGGTGGCGACGGCGGAGTTGGTGTGCAGCGTCGAATACACCAGGTGGCCGGTGAGGGCGGCGTGGAAGGCCACCTCGGCGGTCTCGGCGTCGCGGATTTCGCCGACCAGAATCACGTCCGGGTCCTGGCGCAGCAGGGCGCGCAGCATCATCGGGAAGGTCAGCCCGATCTTCTCGCGCACCAGCACCTGGCCGGCCATGTCGGTAGTACTCGACCGGGTCTTCGATGGTCACGTAGTTCTTGTCGGGTGTGGCGTCGTGCTGCAGCAGCGAATACAGGGTGGTGGTCTTGCCGCTGCCGGTGGGGCCGGTGGCCAGGATGATGCCCTGGGGCCGGGCCACCATGTCGGTGACGCGGGGCAGGTCGACGGGCGAGCAAGCCCAGATTGGCGAGCTCTGCCATGCCGAGTTGCGATCGAGGATGCGCATCACCACCTTCTCGCCGTTGATCGTGGGCGGGGTGGAGATGCGCAGGTCGACCATCCGCATCGGGGTCTTGACGGTGATGCGGCCGTCCTGCGGGTGGCGGCGCTCCGAGATGTCGAGTTCCGACATGATCTTGAGCCGCGACACCAGCGACTGGTGCTGCTGGTGGGGGATCTGGATCTTGTCGATGAGCACGCCGTCGATGCGGTAGCGCACCACCACGCTCTTGGTGCGCGGCTGGATGTGGATGTCGGAGGCGCCGAGGCGGATCGCCTCGATGATGATGGCGTTGGCCAGGCGAATCGCCGGCGGCGCCTCGGTCTCGCGGAGCAGGTCTTCGAGGCGCGCCCCGTCGTCGTCCTCGATGACGATCTCGATGCCCTCGTAGGGGTCGGGTGAGGCGATGAGAGTTTCGAGCTCCTTGAAGTCCACGTCGCTGCCGCTGCCGTAGACCTCCTCGATCTTCTTGCGGATCGCGGCCACGTCAGCGCTGACGATCTGCGGGTCAGGCCCGGCGGTGAAGCGCACCTCGTCTACCAGCCCCTCGTCGAGGGGGTCGGCCATCGCGATCATCAGGTGCTTGCCTTGCAGCTTGAGCGGCACCATCAGCTGGTGTGAGCAGAAGCTGCGCGGGATGATCTCGGTCAGCATTGGGTCGATCGCAAATTCGGGCAGCTGGACTTCCTCGATCAGCAGATCGCTGGTGAGCAGCTTGCGGATCTTGCGCTCCTCCACCCCAGTCCTTCTCGAGCAGCAGCGCGATCATCGGCTCGAGCAGCGCTCCTGCAGCAGGGTGAGCTCCTGCGGCTGGGCCGACGACAGCAGGTTTTCTTGTGCAGCATGATCCCCAGCCGGCTGCGGTGGGTGGCAGCCAACTTGGAGAGAGCGCGGATCTCGCGCCGGCCTTCTGGGCGTTCTCGGTCTTGAGCGCCCGGTTGCGGGTGATCAGGTCGAACTGCTCCAGCGCCAGCGCCACGGTGACGCGCAGGTCGTCGTCGTTCCAGGGCTTCAGGATGAACTTGTACACCGCGCCTTCGTTGATCGCGCCCATCACCGCGTCGGTGTTGGCGTGGCCGGTGAGCATGATGCGGATCGTGTCGGGGGAGCGCTGCTTGACCTCGCGGAGGAACTGGGCGCCGTTCATGCCCGGCATCATGAAGTCGCTGATGACCAGCTGCACCGGCCCCTCGGCGAGCCGGGCCAGCCCGTCCTGGCCGCTGTTGGCGGTGACGATCTCGTAGTTTTCCTGGCGGAACACCCGGCGCAGCGCATTGACGATGCCGGACTCGTCATCCACCAGCAACAGGCGATATTTGGGCGGCGTGAGGTGGCTCGCCGGCGCTTGCGGCGCATCGCTCCTGCCAGTGGAACAGGCTCTTGTGGTCGGTCATGGCGCGGTCGGAAGAAGAGCGTTGCCGTGGTGCCCGCGCCCGGGGTGCTGGCCAGCTCGATGCTTCCGTGGTGGGCGAGCACGATGTTGCGGGCGGTGGACAGGCCGAGCCCGGTGCCCGCGCCGATGGTGCGTGTAGTGTAGAAGGGCTCGAAGGCCCTGGCCAGCTGGGCCGGGCTCATGCCGACGCCGTCGTCGGCGATGCGGATGTGGATGCCGTCGGCGGCGGCTTCGCTGACGATATGCACCGTACCGGGCCGGCCGGCCTCCTGGATGGCCTGCATGGCGTTGCGGATCAGGCTGGAGAAGGCCTGGTTGAGGTGCCCCGGGTTGCAGGCGAGCTGCGGCAGCAGGGGCGAGCGAGGTGTGCAGCCGGATGCCGGCCGGCGGCGTGCCGACCACGCTCACCGCGTGCCGCAGGCAACCGTTGAGTCGGCCAGCTCGGTGGGCGGCCGACCCTCGTTCGAGAAGCTCTTGAGGTCGGCCACGATGCGGGCGATCCGCTCGAGCCCGGCGCTGCAGTCGGCGAGCAGCTCGGCGCCGTCCTCGAGGACGAAGTCGAGGTCGAGGCTCTGCCACGCCGCCTCGCCCTCGGCCAGCCGCCCGTGGAGGGCGGCAAACTTGTCGAGGTAGAGCTTGAAGCTGCCCAGGTTGCTGCTGACGAAGCCCAGCGGGTTGTTGATCTCGTGGGCCGTGCCGGCGGCGAGCTGGCCGATCGAGGCGAGCTTTTCGGCCTGGTAGAGCTGCTGCTGGCGGGCCTCGAGGTCGGCCACCTGGGCCTCCACGCGGGCTTCGAGCTCTTCGGACAGCTTGCGGTAGCGGGCCTCGGAGGCGAGCAGCCGGGAGTGTTCGAGCTTGAGGGTCTCGAAGTCCTGGGTGATCGCCTCGATGTGCAGGAGCCGAGGCCATGCGGTAGCGGGCCTCGGCGCGCAGCAAGGCGGTGAACAGCGTCCGGCCGGCGCTGTGCAGGCAGGGCCGGGTCGGCGGTGCTGCTGGCGAGGTAGCCGGCGGGCTCGATCTCGAGCACCAGCGCCTCGCGCCGGGCCTCGGCGGCGGGCCGCCCCCACAGCGGGGCGCCGTCACGGTCGAGGATGGCGAGGTCGGCGCCGAGCAGCTCGGCCAGCGGGAGCGCGATGCGCTCCAGCATCCGTGCGTCGAAGAGTTCGCCGAGCCGCCATTCGCGGTCGAAGTCGGAGCTGTTCATGGCCGCCCCAGGATGCCGGCAACGAAGGCTTGTTCGCTGACGCCGTGATCGCGGGCCAGCCCGAGCTCGGCGTCGTGGCGCCGGTAGAGCGCCCGCAGCAGGGATTCGAAGGTGGCCTCGACGCCGTCGCCGGTGAGGGCCACCGCGAAGTGCAGCGGCCACGGCGCGGCCTCCCAGCGCTCGCGGATCTCGGCCTCGGGCACCGCGCCGGGCAGGTCGCGCTTGTTGAACTGGACGACGAGGGGGATGTGCTCGAAATCCAGCCCGACCCGGTGGCAGTTGTCGGCCATGCTCTG
>JADJPT010000042.1 GCA_016713125.1 Betaproteobacteria bacterium | reverse complement strand
GAGCGCCTTCTGGATTTCCTTCTCGGTCTCGGTGTCGACCGAGGAGGTGGCCTCGTCCAGGATCAGGATGCGCGGGTCGATCAGCAGCGCGCGGGCGATGCTGATGCGCTGGCGCTCGCCGCCCGAGAGGCCCTGGCCGCGTTCGCCCACCAGCGAGTCGTAGCCCTGCGGCAGGCGCAGGATGAACTCGTTTGCCGTAGGCGATGTTCTCGGCGATGGTGCCGAAGAACAGGAGAGGCTCTTGCAGCACCAGGCCGATGTGGCGGCGGAAGTCCGACACGGCGATGCGGCGGATGTCCACGCCGTCGACGCTGGATGGCGCCATCGGTGACGTCGTAGAAGCGGCAGATCAGGTTGACCAGGGTGCTCTTGCCCGAGCCGCTGTGGCCGACCAGGCCAATCATCTCGCCGGGCTGAATGTCCAGGCTGAGGTTGCGGATGACCGTGCGGCTGCCGTAGCGGAAGCCGATGTCGCGCAGCTCGATCCGCCCTGCATGGCCTCGGTTGCACCGGCGGGGCCGGGTCCTGGGCACGTTGGAGACGTGGTCGAGGATGTCGAAGATGCGCTTGGCGCCGGCAGCGGCCTTTTGCGTCACCGAGACGATGCGGCTCATCGAGTCGAGCCGGCCATAGAAGCGCCCGATGTAGGCGATGAAGGCGGTCAGCACGCCGACCGTGATCTCGGTGCGCGACACCAGCCAGATGCCGAAGCCCCAGACGACCAGCAGGCCGATCTCGGTCAGCAGCGTGACCGTCGGCGTGAACAGGCCCCAGGTGGTTGAGCCGGTCGTTGACCAGCAGGTTGTGTTTGTTGGCCTCGCGGAAGCGGTCGGCCTCGCGCTGCTCCTGGGCGAAGGCCTTGACCACGCGGATGCCGGGGATGGTGTCGGCCAGCACGTTGGTGACCTCGCCCCAGACGCGGTCGATCTTCTCGAAGCCGGTGCGCAGGCGGTCGCGCACCAGGTGGATCATCCAGGCGATGAAGGGCAGCGGCAGGAGCGTGACCAACGCCAGCCAGGGATTGATCGAGAACAGGATGACCGCGGTCATCGCGATCATCAGCACGTCGGTGGCGAAGTTGAGCAGGTCGAGCGAAAGGAAGACGTTGATGCGGTCGGTTTCGGAGCCGATGCGTGCCATCAGGTCGCCGGTGCGCTTGCCGCCGAAATAATCGAGCGAGAGTTGCAGCAGGTGGTCGAAGGTGCTGGTGCGCAGGTCTGCGCCGATGCGCTCGGAGACCAGCGCGAGCAGCCAGGTGCGCGCCCAGCCCAGCCCCAGGCGGGCAGCGCCGCCGCGAGCAGGCCGCCGAGCGTAGCCAGCACGGTCGGGGTCGATCGGCTGACCGTTCTGGAACGGGATCAGCACGTTGTCCATCAGCGGCATGGTCAGGTAGGGCGGCACCAGCGTGGCCGCGGTCGAGGCCAGGGTCAGGGCGAAGCCAGCAGCAGCTGGCCCGGTAGGGCCGCGCAAAGCGCCACAGCGCAGACAGCACCCAGGTCGACGGCGGGCCTGTTCAGCTCGGTGCCGCATGGCGGGCACTCGTCGCTGTCGGGGGGCAGGGGGCCTGGCAGCGCGGGCACAGGCCGGTGTCGGGCGGCGGCGCGGGCCGCCCGTCGCGCGGCCAGCTGCCGCTGCTCAAGGCGGCTGTCAGGCGCGGCGCCGCCGCCGTGCGGCCCAGCGTGAAGCGCCAGCAGCCGAGCTGGCCGGCCTCGTCGTTCAACTCGAGCAGGCCGACGCCGGCGTGGTCGCTGTGGCGCAGGTTCAGGCCGGCGCGAGCGGCCAACCCTGCCAGTCCTTCGCCCGGCGCCTGCGCGAGCAGGCGGCGGTCGGTGACGACAAGCTGGCCCTGGGAAAAGTGAGGCGCGCTTCAGGTCAACCTCCAGGCTGGCAGACCCGTTTTCATCGCCGCGAGCTGTGCGCGCCGGGCGGGCGTCGGCAGGCGGTCGAGGAAGGCGGGGTGGTGCATGGAGGGGCCGCCGACCGGCCTGGGGCCAACCGCGCGGGCCGAGGTTGCCGGGCCGTGCCATTCTGCGCAGCGCATCCGGGGGTCGAGGATTCCCGTCGGCAGCGCCGGTGCCTGCGCCGCACTCGGGGCCTGGTTGGCCCCGATGCTAGGGCGCCCGCCGCGCGGGCACCCGCGCCCCACGGCCCCCAGCCGCGGCCACCATGAGCAAGAAGGACGACATTCAACTGCTGCGCGTCAATTATCTGCGCGGCCCCAACGTCTGGACCTACCGCCCGGTGCTCGAGGTCTGGCTCGACCTCGGCGAGCTCGAGGACCATCCCTCGCATGTGTTGCCAGGCTTCAACGAGCGTCTGCTGGCATTGTTGCCCGCACTGCACGAACACCACTGCGGCGTCGGTGAACCCGGCGGCTTCATGCAGCGGCTGCCGAAGGGCACCTGGGCCGGGCATATCCTCGAACATGTGGTCATCGAGCTGCTCAACCTGGCCGGCATGCCCACCGGTTTCGGCCAGACGCGCAGCACCAGCCGGCGCGGCGTCTACCGCATGGTGTTCCGCGCCCGCGACGAGCAGGTGGCCCGTGAGGCGCTGGCCGCGGGCGCACCGCTGGTGATGGCGGCGATCAACGACGAGCCCTTCGATGTCGCCGCTGTCGGTGGCCGTGCGCGGCCGGGTCGACGACAGCTACCTCGGCCCGAGCACCGCGGCCATCGTCGACGCCGCCACCGACCGGCGCATCCCGCACATCCGGCTGAACGCCGGCAACCTGGTCCAGTTCGGCCATGGCGCGGGCCAGCGCCGCATCTGGACCGCCGAGACCGACCAGACCAGCGCGATCGCCGAAGGCATCGCACGCGACAAGGACCTGACCAAAAGCCTGCTGCGGGCCTGCGGCGTGCCGGTGCCCGAGGGCGTGGTGGTGGACAGCGCCGCGGCTGCCTGGGAGGCCGCTCAGGACATCGGCCTGCCGGTGGTGGTCAAGCCGCTGGATGGCAACCACGGCCGCGGCGTGTTCGCTGGAGCTGTCGACCGGCGACGACGTCGAGGCCGCGTTCGCGATCGCGCAAGGCCGAGGGCAGCGAGGTGATCGTCGAGCGCTACGTGCCCGGCGACGAGCACCGGCTGTTGGTGGTCGGCGGCCGGGTGGTCGCCGCGGCGCGCGGCGATACCGCCTGGGTCGTCGGCGACGGCCGATCGACGGTCGCCGCGCTGATCGAAGCCCAGCTCAACAGCGATCCGCGCCGCGGCATGACCGAGACTCCCGCTCAGGCCCATCCGGCTGGACAGCGACGGCGTGGTGCGCCTGGTGCTGGAGCGCCAGGGCCTGGGCGCCGAGGCCGTGCCCGCGGCCGGCCGCCGGGTGCTGATCCAGCGCAACGGCAACGTGGCGATCGATTGCACCGACGAAGTGCATCCCTGAAGTGGCCCATGCCGTGAGCCTGGCCGCACGGGTGGTCGGGCTCGACATCGCCGGGGTCGACGTGGTCGCCAACGACATCGGCCGCCCGTTGGCAGAGCAGGGCGGCGGCATCGTCGAAGTCAACGCCGGCCCCGGCCTGCTGATGCACATCAAGCCGGCCGATGGCTTGCCGCGCCCGGTCGGGCCGGCGATCGTCGACCACCTGTTCGCGAGGACGAGGCCGGGCGCATCCCGGTCGTCGGGGTCGCCGGCTCGCGGGGGACATCGCCCGCCTGGCGCTATCGCGTGGCTCATGCACCTGAGTGGACGCCAGGGTGGGGCTGGCCTGCCGCGACGGCCTGTTTCTCGACTCGCGTTGCGTCGAAGTCGGCGACCGCGCCCGCTTTGACGCGGCCGACCGCCTGCTGATGAACCGCAAGGTCGAGGCGGTGGTGATCGAGAACGGCGCCCGGCCATCCTCGCGACGAGGCCTGGCCTACGACCGCTGCCAGGTCGGCGTCGTGACGGACTGCGTGGCGCCGGACCCGGTGGGCCGGCGCTGCGCGGCACACGACGTTCATGGCGCCGAGCAGATGTTCAGGGTGCTGCGCACCCAGGTCGACGTGGTGCTGCCCGAAGGCGTGGCGGTGCTCAATGCAGGCGACCCCGCAGTGGTCGAGATGGCCCGCTGTGCGACGGCGAGGTGGTCCTGTATGCCGTCGAGCCCGCCGTGGCCGATGGCGAGGCCATGCGTGCCCACCGCGCCGCCGGCGGGCGCGCCGTGGTGTTGCGTGCCGGGCGGGTGGTGCTGGCCAACGGCGCCGTCGAGCAGTTGCTGCCCGACCTGGGCCAGTACCGTCGCGGGCGGGCCGAGGCGCCCGGCCTGGCGCCCGAACTGCTGCTGGCGGCCGGTGGGGGTGGCCTGGGCCCTGGCATCTCGCCCGACCTGGTCGCTGCCGGCGCTGAGACGTTTCGCCGAGCCGCCCGATCCGGTGGCTGCCGCGTCGGCGCCTCCGACACCGTGCCGGCCCGCATGGCCTGAAGGCGACATGCCCGGTGCCGCTGCCCGACGCGCGGCGGCACCCCCCAACAAGGACACCGTCGATGGACGTTTCTCGCATCAGGGCTTTGCGCGGCCCCAACCTCTGGAGCCGCCATCTGGCCCATGTGCTCGAGTCGCCGCGCTGGCGCTGCAGGCCCAGGCCGGGTGCCTCGTGACCTTCGGCCGCACCGCGGTCACCCTCGAGGCCGGGGTCTACCAGGTGGTGGTCGAGTACAGCGAAGAGGCGGTTGGGCGGTTCGCACTCACGCTCGCGGCCGAACTGGTCAGGCCGCGGCGCTGCAGGATGCGGCCTTTGACTTGCAGGCGGCCATTGCCGCGCTGCGCGGCCTGGACGAGGACCAGCGACTGGGACCGAGCACCGGGGCCATCGTCGATGCCGCGCAGGCGCGTGGCATTCCCTGGCGCCGCCTGACCCAGGGCAGCCTGGTGCAGTTCGGTTGGGTGCCCGGCAGCGTCGCATCTGGGCGGCCGAGATGGATTCGACCAGTGCGGTGTCCGAATCCATTGCTCAGGACAAGGACCTGACCAAGCGCCTGCTGGCCGCGGCGGGCGTGCCCGTGCCGATTGGCCGCCCGGTGCGCGATGTGGACGACGCCTGGGCCGTGGCCCTGGAAATTGGGCTGCCGGTGGTGGTCAAGCCCCAGGATGGCAACCAGGGCAAGGGCGTGACGGTGAACATCGTGGGCCGCGACCACATGGCGGTGGCCTTCCGCGCCGCGGCCGAACACGGCCAGGTGATGGTCGAGAAGTTCCTGCCCGGCAACGACTACCGGCTGCTGGTGGTCGGTTCGCAGATGGTCGCAGCGTCACGCCGCGACCCGCCCCAGGTGATCGGTGACGGCCAGCGCAGCGTGCGCGAACTGGTGGACGCGGTCAACACCGATCCGCGTCGCGGCGAGGGCCACGCCACCTCGCTGACCAGGATCCGCCTCGATGACATCGCGCTGGCGCGCCTGGGCAACGCAGGGGCCTGACCGCCGACCCGGTGCCCGAGAAGGGGCCGCCGGGTGATCCTGCGCAACAACGCCAACCTCAGCACCGGCGGCAGCGCCACCGACGTCACCGACGATGCACCCCGAGCTCGCGGCGCGTGCGGTGGCAGCGGCTCAGATGGTCGGCCTGCACATCTGCGGGGTGGACGTGGTGGCAAAGGCGCATCCGCCGCTCGAGGACCAGAACGGCGGGGTGGTCGAGGTCAATGCCGCGCCAGGCTGCGCATGCACATCTCGCCGTCCTACGGCAAGGGGCGGGCGGTCGGTGATGCGATCGTCGCTCACCTGTTTCCACACGGCCAGGACGGCCGCATTCCGGTCGTCGCGGTCACCGGCACGAATGGCAAGACCACCACCGCCCGGCTGATCGCCCACCTGCTGGCGGGCAGCGGGCTGAGGGTCGGCATGACCAACACCGATGGCGTGTACGTCGACGGTCGCCAGATCGACAGCGGTGATTGCAGCGGCCCGAAAAAGCGCCCGCAACGTGCTGATGCCCCCCGATGTCGACGCGGCGGTGTTCGAGACCGCCCGCGGTGGCATCCTGCGTGAAGGCCTGGGCTACGACCGCTGCCAGGGTGGCGGTGGTCACCAACGTCGGTGC
>JADJPT010000041.1 GCA_016713125.1 Betaproteobacteria bacterium | reverse complement strand
GTGCCGCTGGTGACCGCCGGCGGATCACGATCTGGATGCGCTCGCCGCTCGGCAGCGTCGCCGAGAGCAGCGGGCGCTCCTGGTTGACCTGCTGGTCGCGACAGGTGGCCACCGCGGTGGCGAGCGACAGGCAGCGCTCCAGCGTCATCGCCGGCGCCGGAACGACGCGCCAACCCTTGACGGTTTCGACGAGCAGTTCGCCCGGGCGGTTGACGCAGACCTCGAGCACGCCGTCGGCGTCGAGCTGTTCACGCAGGGGCCGCAGGAACTCGACGACTGAGGTGGCGTCGCCGCACCACGACATCGGCGGTGCCGTGCAGCGCGTCCGGTTGTGCGTTCATCTTTGCACCGGTTTCAGCTCGTACACCGACGAGAAGTCCACGTCACGCGCGACATAGATGCCGACGATGCCGCCCTGGTTCTGGTAGATCAGCGGCGGGATGTTGATGGTGCTCTCCAGCACCTTCTCGGCCAGCTTGCTGGTGTTCGCCGTCGTCGAGGGCAGCACGATGGTGTCGGCCTGTGTGTCGTTGGCCTGGTTCTGGATCACGAGCTTCACCGGAGTCGTCGATCAAGCGACAGCAGCATCGCCGCGCCGATGCGCTCGCCCCAACGGTTGTCGACGTAGCCGTCGATGCCGGACTCGCCGAGCTGGCCGGTGCCGGGAGAGTCGATGTCCACCGTGACGCCGAGCGGGCTGCGGATGCGGGTCCAGAGAACCGGGATGCGCACGGTTCCCAGTCGCACGGAAGCGATGCGGTACTCGCCGTCGAGGTGCGAGCCGCGCTCGATCAGCAGCACGCGGCCGTCGTCGCTGAAGACATTGCGCTGGACCTGGCAGCCGACGAGGCCCGACGTGGCGCTGATGACCTTGGTCTTCAGAGCGCACGTGAAGGCTGTGCCCTTGGGCAGCGTGAGACTGCGGTTGCCGAGCATCGAGGCGGCCACGCGCGGGGTGGCCGAGCCCTGGAGCTGTCCGCCAAACAGACCCGCGCCGGGTGCTGCCGCACCGATAGGCGCTCCGCCAGCCGGACGACCGCTGATCGGGGGGCCCGCCGAGGAGTGCCCCTGTCGGCACCTGGCCGGTGGCCTGGCCCGGTTGCCGCGCAGTCGTTCGGGAGGGTTCCATCAGCCCTTGCAACTGGCGCTGATAGCCCTGAAGGTTTCGGGCGGTGTTCGAGATCGGGTCGTTTGCGGCGGGTTCGGCGCCTTCAGCCACCGGCTGCTGTTGCTCGGCGACTCCCGCCGGTGCTGCAGCGGCAGTGCGCATTGCTCCGGGGCGGGTGGTCACCAACAGAACGGGAGCGTCCTCCGGGCTCACGACCTTGGCGCCGGTTCCGGCCGGCGCACCCGAGCCGCTGCGCCGAACGCCGATCGGCTCGGCCAGTTCTTCGGCCGTGGGCACGATCGCGGGAATGCGTGGACTTGCCGCTTGCGGAGTGCTTGCAGCGGCGGTCGGCAACGGAACTTCGAGCCGCCGGGGCTCCGCCGTTGCTGCCGAGGGGCGATTGCCCGCGAGCTTGGAATGTGCGTCCCCGGCTTTGTTGCCACTGGCAGAGAAGCGATGGATCGTGAAGGCGGCGACTGCCACGAGCGAGGCAATCAGCAAGCCAACCGCGAGCAGGCCCTTCTTCGAGACCGAGAGGCGCTGCGGCTCGGCGACGTTCGGAATGCCCGCTTCGCCGGGTAGCGGCGCGATCACGTTGGCCGCGTCGTCGGGTCGATCGCCGCGGGCTGCGTTGTCTGTCATGGCGTCCCCCTCGTTGCGCGACTCCACCGTGCCCGCGGATTGCCGCGAAGCGTCAGCCTTGAGAGAGCGCTGAACACCGGGCACCGTGGTGCCACCCCCTGGCGGCACGCCGTCGAGATCGAAGGCCTCGTTCCACACGCCGACGACGGCCGAACCCGCGCGCAGCATCAGACGCCGGCTCACGCGATCGACGACAAGCAAATCGTCCTCCATGCGCGCGTTGAGGAGCGTCTCGCTGCCGTCGCCGAGAACATGGAACACGGCGGGCACCTCGCGGTTGCCGGGGAAGCGGAGGTAGGTAAAGCGCCCGTCGTCGAACACCATCGCCGGCACGATGTCCTCGGACCCCTTGCCCTCGGCGATCGAGTAGCTGGTGTTCAGTACCTGCGCCTTCGCCTGAAGGCGCTCGGCGGTGACCTGCTGCGGGCTTGGCGGTGGCGGCACAGGCGGCAGCAGTGGCATGATCGAAACAGCCAGGCTGTCTGGCAGCGCGGCTCGCGCGACTACCGTCGGCCTCGGTGCTTTGACGACGAGCCGATAAACCGGTGTCCTCGGATCGCCGTCGGCCAGCACGACGAAGCGGAACGAATGCGTGCGTCGATCGGTGACGACGGCGAGCGTGTTCGCGGCGTTAGCCGTGCTCTTCGGCTTGACGAACAGATGTCGCCCGCCTGGTTGCGCCGCGACGCACCAGGCAGCTTCGACCTTGGCGCAGTCGCCGCCGAGCCCGGCGGCCACTTCGGCGATCGACTCCTCGGGGTCGAGAACAACCAGCGTCACCACGCCGCGCTTGACCGGCACCGTCACGACGGCCCTTGCGTCATAGACGACTTCGCGCAGGCGCGGGTCGCCAGGCGCGGCCTCGCCGGCGGGCCATGCCACTGCGGGCACCAGCGCGCCAGCGAAGAGCAGCACGGCGATGCGCATCACGGCTTCGCCCCCGGCACCGCGGTGTTGATTTCGGGATCGGACCGGTACGCGACGACCACGAACCCGAACGGGTTCTCGAGCCGGTCCTTCTCCTTCGCCAGCACCTTGGGCTGGTACTCGAAGACGACGCTGGCGACGTGGCGCGTCGTGACCTCGGGCAGGTTGCGGTCGGTCAGCCGCACGATCTTGTCGTAGGTGACCTTGGGCTTCGCCGCGGTTGCCTGAGCGCCCCGAGGCCGTGAGCCGAACGCCCACGACGCTGATGCGCCAGTCCTCGCCGGCGCCGAGCTTCTTCTGCAGCGCCGCGTCGCCTTCGAATTGGCGGTTGTAGTCGTTGAAGACGGCCGGCACCGCCATGCGCGCGACCTGATCGAAGTCGCGCTGCAGGAACATCCAGCTATAGCCTTCGCGGGCGCGCACGAAGGTCGCCAGGTTGTGCTTGTCGAGCGACTCCATCGGCGGGATGGTCTCGACACTCAGGCGCTGCTGGATCGTGGCCTCGCCGGTGACGCGATCCACGACGATCGGAATCTCGACCACGCGCCGCAGGGGCCCCTGTACGAACACGCCCGCGATGCCGATCAGGCCGAGCAGCAGGCCGGCGATGGCGACCGACCAGGCGCGGCGTTCAGAGCGTTCGAGCATCAACGCGCGGTCGATCTCCCAGGCGCGGTTCGCAGCGAAGCCCGCATCGGCGTTGTCCGCACGCATCGGTGTGTCGGGCAATGCAGCAGCCTCCGGCCGGCTGCCGCCGGCGTCAGGACGGCACTCATGGGCTCGGCCTCTCCGCTACGGCACGCCGTTACGGCAAGAAGTCGGCGACCTTGCCGGTGCGGCCGAGCATCTGGTACTGGCGCTCGCGGTCGCGCGAGCGGGCGATGCGCTCTTCGCTGTCGGCCATGCCTTGCAGCATCTGAATCTGCGAGACCTCGTGCGCGAGCAGCGCGTTCTCGGCGCCGATGCGGGCCTGGATCTCCTGCACCGCCTTCTGGTCGGCGGTGGCGTTGATCTGGCCCATCAGCGAGTTGATTTGCGACAGGCGCCCGGCGGCGGACTTCATTGCATCCTGCAGCAGGCCCTTGGTCTGGTATGGCGCGGCGAGCGCGGCCTGGCAGCGCGTGCGCTCGGCGCCGGCCAGGTCCAAGCAGTTGTAGACCATGCCGGCATCGCGCAGCGCCTTCGCGGTGCCGGTGAGACCCGAGTAGCCACCGGTGTTGACCGCGTTGACCACCGTGTAGGCCTCGGCCGGCACGTAGTTGCGCAGCATCGGGTTGTTGAACACCTGGCCCAGGTTGCGGAAGCCGTTGATGCTGTTGAGCTGATCCTGCAACTGCGTGATCTGCTGGACCTGGTTCTGGATTTCGGTGATGTCGTTCAGAACCTGCTGGATGGTCTGGATCAGGTTGGCGACGTCGATCACCGGGATGCCGGTCGCGCGTGCGGGCGTGGTGCCGAAGGCGATGGCAACGACGCAAACCGCCGCGGTGAGTTTCTTGAGACGAAAGCGCATGGCGAGACTCCTTGCGGTTGGCGATCAGGCCCGGCCGCGAAGCGCGGCGAGCCGGTAGGCGGCAGTGCGTGCCGCGGTGTATCCCTGGCGGGCCACGGCGGCGGCGCCGGTGGCCATCGTTCCGGCAAAGCGGCTGCCGGTGGATGCGGCCGATGCTGTCGCGCGACCGGCCGCGTACGGAAGTCCGACGCCGGCGCGGACCACACCACCCGCCGCCGCCGCGGCCCCGCCGCTTCGCGCCGCCGACGCGGAACGCAGACCCGAAACCATCATCGCGTTCTGGATCATCTGGATGCCTTGCTGGACCGCGGCGCCGCCAGTCAGCGCAGATGCGAGGCTCGGCGCCTGGAAGCAGATGATGGCCATGAGGATCATCACGACGCAGTAGTGAGTGCTTCCCCGAGCACGTTGAGGTTAGCCGAGGAACCCGCCGCCGTCGATGATGGCGTTGAACATGGCCTGGCCCATGAAGGCGCTCAGCCCCAGCGCGAAGAACGCGAACCAGGTCAGCACGACCGCGTTGAGCACCATCGACAGCCAGCTATCGAAGAATCGCGCGGTGGGCCGCCAGGCCAGGCACAGCATGAACAGCGGGCCGATTGCGATCACGAAGGTCAGGATCAGCTTGGCCAGCGTGACCACGAACAGGCGATGCAGAGGAACACGACGTTGGCCGATCGACAAGACGACGGCCGCCAGCACGAGGTCGAGCCGCGGATGCCTGCTTCCTTCATCATATCGGCTACCAGCACGCTGGCTTTGTCGTTGAAGGTGTCCAGCAACGCGTAGGGCGAAGTCACGGTCGCGGGATCAGCCCGCGCGGAAGGAACGTCGATGCAACCCCAATCGCCAGCGCGTTCGCTGTGTCGGCTACGTTGCTGATGTAGAAGCCGGACTGCAGCGCGAAGGCCAACACGAGGCCGATCTTGAAGACCTTCCACATGAAGACGGGCAAGGTCTCCGAGACTTCGTTGCGCAAAACCGCCCAGCCGTAGAGAGCGACCCATAGGGTCATCGCCGTCAAGGCGATGGGCGCGATGCCCGACATCAGCGATGTCACCACGCCCAACAGGTAGGTGCTCAGGATGGCGTCGAACTTGAGACCCAACCCAGGTGAACATCGCGGCCTCACCTGCTACTGAACCGCGCACGAAGTGGGCAGCGCCTTCGTGTTGACGCACTTGCTGCCCAGGTCCGGAAGCTGGCACTGCATCCACTGGCCGCGGGTCTTGACCACCCACAGGCGCGAGCTTCTGCGTCGCCATAGGTCGATGGCGGCAAGTGCCCGGCCGGGCGTAGATTCGGTGCACTCCATCAGGCCGGCGTTGGTCTCGACCATCAGCCAGCCACGTCCACCGCATCCATTGCGCGGGCCGGGCAACCGGCTCGGACCGGCGCCAGCCTGCGGCGGCGTCTCGACCTTCTTCGTCCCATCGGGCATGACCTTGACGGCCTCGTTGCCCTTGACGAACTGCGCCATCGACGATGCGCTGGCAAGCGCCAGAGCGACCATTGCGAGGAGACGGCGAACGGCTTTCATGCGGCACTCCTTGAGGTTCGAAACCTTCGATCCTGAACCTCACGAAGCAGCACGGGAAGCCATTGAAACGGATCGTTGCCATGTCGTTCGCGGATGGCTCGTCGAGCAGGGCCACGTTGTCGGTGGTGGCCGAGAGCACGGTGATGAAGTCCTCGAGCCCGGCCAGGTCCAGCTCGCAGATCGCGCTCGCGTGGCCCTGCTTGACCAGAAAGCGCCGGCCGCCCTGGGCGCCGAGGCTGCGCACGATGTCGTACTCGGCCTCGCTGAGCCCGAAGCCTTCGACGTACTCCTCACGCACCGCCTCCGGGTTGGCGAGGAAGATCTTGGTCACGCTCTGCTCGATCATCGTGCGGCCGATGGGGTGGCGCAGCACGTCCGACGGGCTCTGCGTGTCGAAGATGCCCAGGCCGTTCTGCTTGCGGATGGTCTTCTGCTTCTGCTTGGCGAAGTCGCTGAAGATCGGGTGGTCGAGCGCCTTCCAGAACTCGGAGATCACGTAGATCAGCCGCTCGCCGTTGACCAGCTCTTCCATGACCTGCAGCAGGTAGAGCATGACCGGCGTGCGGACCTCGGGCAGGTCGAGGAACTCGGTGGTGTCGAAGCCGATGACGTTGGCGGCGTGCAGGTCGAGCAGGCGGTCGTCGGCCTGGTCGAAGACCCAGCCGAGCGCGCCGCCCTGGCACCAGCGGCCGAGCCGCTCGAAGAGGCTGTTCTCGCCCGCCTTGGGCAGGTTCTGCCGCACGGTCGAGAAGCGGCGCAGCGGCGCCGGCATCATCGCCACCGCCTTGACAGCATCCGCAATTGCACGTTCGTCGGCGGGCAGCAGCGGCAGGGCCGGCGTGGCGATGCAAGTCCGGATGAGCTGCTCCCAGAACTGCAGTCGCGCCGGCGTCGGCTCGCGCTGCAGCGGGTTGCAGCCGGTGGGCTTGCCGGCTTCGAGTGTGAAGTAGCGGCCACCGAGCGCGCGGATCGCGATCTCGCAGCCGCGGTCCAGGTCGAACAGCACCAGGCGCGGCGCCGGGTCCCACTTGCGCGTGAGCGTCAGCAGGAACATCTCCAGCGTCGTCTTGCCGACGCCGGTCGAGCCGATGATCAGCGTGTTGCCGGGCAGCTTCTTGTCGGCCGAGTCTTCGCCTTCGGGGCTGCTGTGCAGGTTCAGGTAGAAGGGCTGGCCCGAGGGCGTGCGCAGCAGAGCCAGCGCTTCGCCCCAGGGGTTGCCGTCGCGCTTGCCGCGGGCGAAGTTGTGGCCGCTGGACAGCGCCGCGAAGGCGCGCGAGCTGAGCTTGGCGTCCCGGGGCCGCCACTGCCAGTTGCCCGGCATCTGCGCGAACCAGGCGGCATCGGCCACCAGGTCCACCGGAGACATCTGCAGGCTGGAGGCTTCGCCGACGGCACCGATGGCCTGCGCGGCACGGCGGCCGGCATCGGCCACGTCGTCGCCGAAGACGACCAGGCTGTAGTGGTACTCGCCCATGCAGAACTGGCCGTCGCCGAGTTCGTTCAGCGCCACGTCCATCTCGGCGACCTGGCTGGCCACCACGTCGTCGCTGGCGATCAGCTGGTCGCGCTGCAGTTCGAGCGCGCGCATGGCCTCGCGGCGCGGCAGGATCGAGAAGCTCTGCGTCTCGATGAACTCGCTGGCCTCGTAGAGCAGCGCGTTCAGGATGCCGGGCTCGACGGCGTCGGCGTACTCCTTGATGTCGACCAGGGCCGCGTAGCGGCGTTGGTCGCCCTGGCGCAGTTCGAGCTTGTCGCCGCCGAAGGACAGGCGTGCGGTCGGCAGCGTCCGGTACAGCGGGCCGGCGGTCATCGGGATCGCCCGCCAGCAGCCGTTGACCAGGTAGCCGAGGAACTCGGCCACCTCGGAGTAGGTTCGGCCGCGGTGCTCGCGCGTGCCGAGCAGCTCGGGGCCAAAGCCGCGCAGCACCCGGCCGACCAGGGCCGTGCGCTCTTCCATCACGCGCAGGGCTTCGGCCTGGGCTTCCGCGATGGCGGCGCGCGTGCGCTGCGTCGATTGCAAGGCGCGGCTCACGCGGGACACGTTGGGCCGGTAGACCAGCGTCAGGTAGAGCTCGTTGCTCATCATCCGGCGCTCGCCGAGCTTCGCCTGGTAGGCCTGGGACAGGTCCCGCGCGAAGCCCCGCTGCGCCGGGTCCTGCAGGCCGTCGCTGACGACCCGGTGCAGGCGGTGGGTCCACACCGCCCACTGGCCGCCGGCCAGGTTGCGCAGCAGGCTGCACAGCGCCTCGTGCCGCTCGCCGATCTGGTGCTCGTCGGCGCACTCGAAGGCCACGCCGTCGAGCCGCCAGACGCGCAGGTAGTCGCCGCCGCGCGTGATCACGTCGTGCGGGCTGACCAGCGACGAGAACGGGATGAAGCGGGCCAGCGGGTTCTCCGCCTGGGCCTGCGCCCAGTGCCGGGGCCTGAAGCCACTGCGGCCTGGCCGCGTATCGGCGCCGTTGGCCTTAGACATGCCAAGCATCGCGGGCTCCCCGGTAGAGGGTGGGCGCGTAGCTGCGCGCATGCCAGAAGCGGCGGTTGCGGTCGTGCAGGCGCAGCTTCATGGCGACGAACATCTGGCGGAAGCGCTGGTCGTCCTTGGAGGTCACGAAGCGCATCCACAGCAGCGCGGGCACGAAGGCGACCACCACGCCGAGGGCGATCCACCAGCTCACCAGGGTGCCGCCCCACATGATCAGCAGCATGCCGGTGCCGAACAGCACCACCAGCGGCACGAGCGGGATGCCCAGCTTCATGGCCGGGCGCGTGGCGCCCTTGTAGATGGCTTCGCCTTGCATGGTCGGGCCCGCCGGTCAGGTCACGATGTAGCTGGCGAAGGCCGCGGCGCCGCCGACCAGGGTGCCGCCGATCAGCACGTTGGCGACATCGGCCAGGCGGGCGCCCTGGAAGATCATCTTGAAGCCGGCCCAGATGATCGCGATGGTCACCACCGCGATCGAGATCGTCACCAGGATGGTGTTGACGTTCGTGACCGTGGTGTTGATCTTGTCGAAGCCCTGGGCGAGGGCTGCGGCGACAGCCGGACAGGAGAGGCGGCCAGTGCCGGCGCGGCGCGCCGGATCGATGCGAGGGTCTCATGGCTTCTCTTTCGGTTGGGCGGTGGGAACGGCACGTGCGGCGACCACGACCTTGCGCACGTAGCCGTGGCGGAAGCCGGTGGCGAAGTTGCCGCTGTAGTAGCAGGACAGGGCCTGCCGCAGGGCGACCTGATCCACCGCCTTGCGAGGCGGCCGCTCGCGCGGTCGAAGCACTCGCCGAGCACCGTCTGCATGGCGGCCAGGTTGGCGCAGGGCTCGAAGGCGGATCCCACGTTCAGACCCAGGCGTTCGAAGTTGCCGACGTTGATCTGGCCGAGGCCGACGCTGAAGTTCCAGCCGGCCGCCTGCAGGGCCTTGGCCGTGGCCAGCGCCTCTGCGCGGTGCCGCGGCTGGCGCACAAGCGCACCACCGACCACGCCGATCGCCCACGGGTTGAAGGCGCTCTCGACGCTGACCAGGGCGCGTGCCGTGTCGGCGTGCACCTGCGGTGCACAGGCCAGCGCCAGCCCCAGGAAGACGGAGGCATCCATGGCCGTGCCGATCAGGGCCGGTCTGGCGCGGGCCGGCGGCGGCAGCGCGGCGAACCACGCGGCGTAGTCGTCGTCGAACTTGGTGTCCCAGGTGCCGAGCTGTGCCTTCGCGGCCGGGGTGAACTCGGTCACCGTGTCGCCGCCCATGCTCCACCAGGTGCGCGTGAAGGGCGCGCCGTTGATCTTCACCGTGACGGCCCCGGCGTAGTCGCAGGTGTAGATCGGCGCGCTCTCGCCGTCGATGACCCGTGAGTACTGCGGCGGGCAGAAAGCGGGCGCACTCGACCAGGCGTGGTTCGCACTGTTGCCGGCGCCGGACATGCTGCAGGTCGGGAAGGGCTTGCCCTTGGCCAGATCCTTGAAGAGCTGCTGCACCGGCGGCACGCACTGCGGGATCGTGCGCCAGCTCGGGGCGGCCAGGCAGAGCAGCACCAGGCAACCATCGACCGCTCGTGCGGGGGTCGGAACAAGTGCCACCGCCGCTGCGAGCAGCAGGCCGAGTGCATGCGTCACGAAGGCCGGCAGTGACCTGACGCCTTTCGCATTGCCCCGCTTGGCAGCGGCGGATGAGGGGTCTACATTCTTTGCGCTGTGCATGTTGATCGTCCTCGGTTTGGCGGTGCTGTAAGGAGCCATCCCGGGATGCCTCGTTGAACACCGTGAAGACAATCTAGGACCAAAGCCCCGCAATCCCCGCGCTGGATTCGGGCCGTTTTCCAGCACAACCGACGCAGATCGAACGCGATGCCCAGCTCCTTTGCTCCTGTCGGCTCGACGGTGCATCCGCACCAGCTCGAGATTCAGGACTTCAGCCTTTACGCACTGGTCATCGATGCGCGACATCCGGCGGCCTATGCGCAGGACCACATCCCAGGCGCAGTCAACGTGCCTGCTGCAACAGCGATTCCAGGGACGGCATTGCCGATGCCGTGCGAACTGGCGGCGCACGCCGAAGGCCTTGTGCGCAACGACATGGTGCTGGTGTACTGCGACCGGGGCGGGCTCGACAGCGAGGTGTGGGCCAGGCCCTTGCGTGCCGCCGGATTCGCCGTGGATGTGCTCGGCGGAGGCTGGGGCAACTACCGGCGCTGGGTTGCTGCGGGCCTGGAACTGCTGCCTCGCGCAGGTCGTTCCGCCACCTGGTCGCGCCGCCCGTCAGCGGCTTGTGCCGAATCCTCGGCGTGCTGGCCCGCCAGGCCAGCAGGTGCTCGACATCTCGGAACTGGCCGGCAGCGCCTCGTGCCGGGGCTCGCCTGCCAGGGGATGCGCCGCCTTCGCAGGATGCCTTGGAGACGCTTTTGCTGGATCGCCTGCGCCAGTGCGATCCCTGACCTGTCGGTCTGGGTCAGGGTTGGACCCGCGCCGCTCACCGCCCTAGCGCTGCCCCCAGCCCTGCGCGACGCGCTTGCCCGCGCAGACGAGGTGGTGCTTCAGGTGCCGCTCGCCGAACGCGCAAAGGCGTGGCTTGAGCGAATCCAGGCGATGCGAACCCCGTTGCCGAGCTTGATCGCAGCCTTCAGTGCCTCGGCCTTACCACCGCCTTCGGGCCTGGCGCAGCAATGGGGGAGCGCTCGACGCTCGCCGGTCGGACCCTCGAAGCCCTCCTCGGGATCATCAAGGCGTACATCGACCCCAACAACGAGGTGGCACGGTCAGGGCCGCAGTCATGGGTTGATCAGCCTGGGCCTCGCTCGACACCGATGCAGTCGTTGCCGCGATGACGGACTGGTTGCGTGCGTTGCCGGCGACGCAACCGCGCGGAAGCTAGAGCAGCCCGTAGAGCGGGGGCCAGCCTCACGGCCGCGCGGCGATTCTGCCGCACCGAGCTTGGCGCTGACGCTGGAAGCGGCAATCGATGGTCTTGGCCTCGGTCTTCAGGGCCGCGGCGATCATCTTGCTGCTGTGGCCCGCCTCTTCGTGTCGAAGCAGCGCGATGTCGTCGGCGGTGATGCGGGCCTTGTCGATGAGTTCGCGCAGGATCGACCGGGCCAGCCATGCGTGCAGTTCCATGGCCAGCGCGCGCGCGAGCACGCGCACCGTGGCGTAGCCATCGCCGTCGAAGAACCCGGGTGTGGCTGATCCCAGAGCCAGCACGCCGACGCGCGACGGGCCGTGCGACGAAGGCGCCGGAGCGATGACCACCGAGGCGAAGCCAGCCCGCGCTGACGCTTCGATGAAGGCTTCCTCGCGTGGCGAGTGCAGCACCAGTTCGC
>JADJPT010000040.1 GCA_016713125.1 Betaproteobacteria bacterium | reverse complement strand
TGCCATCCCGTCGGCTCCGCCACGGTCGCCCCGGACGCACAGCAGACCTTGAGCGGCCAGCGTTTCAGGGTCCCCGCCATGGACTGCGCGGCCGAGGAGTCCGAGATTCGGCGCGCGGTCGAGGGCATTCCGGGCCTTGTGGGGCTGCGCTTTCAGCTGGGCGAACGCAGCCTTCGAATTGACGGCGACCCTCAGGTGGCAATTGCGGCGGTCGAGGCGATCCGAAACAGCGGCTTCGAGATCCATCCATGGCCCGCCGCGCCGGCCTCGACGCAGGACGGCGACGCCGCAGCCCACGATCACGATGCGAAGACCGGCACGGGCCTCCCCCGCCTGCTGGCCGCCCTCGCACTTGCCATCGCCGCCGAGGGCCTGTCCTTCTTCGTGCCCGACGCGCCGTGGTCCAGGCCGGCAGGCCTGGCCATCGCCGCCGCTGCCATCGCACTGGCCGGCTTCGGCACCTTCCGCAAGGGGCTGACGGCGCTGCGGCACGGCCGCCTGAACATCAACGCCCTGATGACCGTGGCGGTCGCCGGCGCCTTCGTCATCGGTCAGTGGCCGGAGGCCGCGATGGTCATGGCGCTCTACGCCATCGCCGAGCTGATCGAAGCCCGCGCCGTCGACCGCGCGCGCAGTGCGATCAGCGGCCTGCTCGCGCTCTCGCCCGACACGGCCGACCTGCGGCAAGCCGACGGCACTTGGAAGTCCGTACCCGTGGGTGAGGTACCGATCGGCGCGACGGTACGCGTCAGGCCCGGCGAGTGCGTCGCGATGGACGGGGTCGTCACGGAAGGCGGGACGAGCATCGACCAGGCACCGGTCACTGGAGAGAGCCTGCCGGTGGACAAGAGCCCGGGCGATGCGGTCTACGCCGGCACCATCAACCAGACCGGCACCATCGAATGCCGCGTCACGGCAGCGGCCTCGCAGTCCACGCTGGCCCGCAGCATCGATGCGGTCGAGCAAGCCCAGGGCAGCCGCGCACCCACGCAGCGCTTCGTCGACCGCTTCGCCGCCTTCTACACGCCGGCGGTGTTCGTGCTGGCGCTGGCCGTGGCCATCGCCGGCCCCTGGCTGTTCGGCTGGACCGTGCTGGCGGCCGTCTACAAGGCCCTCGTGCTGGTCATCGCCTGCCCCTGCGCTGGGGTGATCGCGACACCCGTCACCGTGGTCAGCGGCCTTGCGTCGGCCGCCAGGCGCGGCATCCTGATCAAGGGCGGCGTCCACCTGGAACAGGCGCGCCTGCTCAAGGCGATCGCGCTGGACAAGACCGGCACCATCACCGAAGGCAAGCCACGCCTGGTCGAGTGGCAGATGCTGACCACCAGCGTACCCAAGGCACGGGCGGAGCACATCGCGGCCGCCCTCGCAGCGCAATCGGACCACCCGGTGTCGCGCGCCATTGCCGCCGGGCTGACGCCCAACAGCATCGAGGCCCGCAGCTTCGCCGCGCTGTCCGGGCGCGGCATCGAAGCCGACATCGACGGCGAACGCTACGTGCTGGGCAACCACCGCCTGATCGAGGAGCGCGGACAGTGCTCCGCCGAGATCGAGGCCGTGCTGCACCGCCACGAGCAAGCCGGTCGCACGGTGAGCCTGCTGGCCACGGCCACCGGCGTGCTTGCGCTCTTCGCAGTGGCCGACACCATCAAGCCGTCGTCGGCAGCCGCCATCGGCGAGCTGAAGGCGATGGGCATCACCCCGGTGATGTTGACCGGGGACAACCAGACAACCGCCGAGGCGATCGGCCGCGAGGCCGGGTTGACGGACATCCGCGGCAACCTGCTGCCCGAGGACAAGCTTGCGGCAATCCAGGCGATGCAGAAGCAGTACGGCGCAACGGCGATGACCGGCGACGGCATCAACGACGCGCCGGCTCTGGCCCGCGCCGACATCGGAGTGGCCATGGGCGCTGCCGGTGCCGACATCGCGATGGAAGCTGCGGACGTCGTCGTGATGAACGACGACCTGCGGCGCATCGCCGAGACCGTGCGCCTGTCGCGGCGCACGCACGCGGTGCTGTGGCAGAACATCGCGCTGGCCCTGGGCATCAAGGCGGTGTTCCTGGCGCTGGCGCTCTTCGACAACGCCAGCATGTGGATGGCCGTGTTCGCCGACATGGGGGGCCAGTCTGCGGTGGTCTTCAACGGCCTGCGCCTGCTGCGCAGCGCCCAACGAAACTGAGGCGATCATGGACACCGAACCGCGCCTGCTGCAGCCCACCCGACTTCTCGACTTCACGCACCCTGCCATCGACACCCTGGTCGAGAGGCGGGGCTGGCGACAACTGCCCGCGTTCGAGCGGATCGGTGCGGTCTACGACTTCGTGCGCAACGAGATCGCCTTCGGCTACAACGCCAGCGACGAACTGCCAGCCTCGGCCGTGCTCGCCGACGGAGTCGGCCAGTGCAACACGAAGAGCACGCTGCTGATGGCCCTGATGCGCGCCGTCGGCATCCGCTGCCGATTCCACGGCTTCACCATCGACAAGCCGCTGCAGAAGGGTGCGATCACCGGCATCGCCTACGCGCTGGCCCCCAGCGGATCATCCACAGTTGGGTGGAAGTCGACTTCGACGGGCGCTGGGTCAATCTCGAAGGCTTCATCCTGGACGCGCCCTACTTGGCCAGCCTCCAGCGGCGGTTTCCGGACCGCCGGCGCTTCTGCGGCTACGGGGCCGCCACGTCCGACCTGTCCGCGCCTGCGGTCGAGTGGCGCGGCCAGGACACCTACATCCAGAGGGACGGCGTTGCCGACGACTTCGGCGTCTTCGACAGTCCCGACGAGTTCTATGCCCGGCAAGGCTCGAACCTCTCCGGGTTCTGGCGATGGCTGTACTCGCATGTGATCCGGCACCGCATGAACGCTCAGGTTCGGCGCATCCGTGTCGAAAAGTGGTGATGCCGGTCACGGCGATCAGCTAGTGACCCATGCCCGAACCCTGTAGCGGCTAGACTCTTCCACATGCGCAGCCCGCTTGCCATCCTCATGCTCGCTGTGCTGCCGCTCCCAGTTCAGCTGGGCGGCCGTGGCGGTGTATTGCGGACACGAGAGTGACCCGCAAGCCCAGCACTTGGGCCACCACGAGCACCAGCATTAACGGCCGTGCCACTGCCGACCACGACAGTGCGCCGGCAGACCAGAGCGCGCCGGCGGTGTTCGACTTCGATTGCGGCCATTGCCACGGCACCTGCGCCAGCATGCCTGCACCGATGGATGAGACGACGCCGCTCGCCCTGACCTCGCATCCGGTCACACCGGTCGACGGCATCGTGCGCACGATCGCGCAAAGCCCGCCCGAACGCCCTCAGTGGCTGCCCCTCGCCTGATCGGCGAGGCGGGTCTCTTCCCTTCCTGAAGCCCGTTCGCGCCTGTGCGCGCGCCTCCTGACGCATCGGTCAGTGGCGCCGTTCGAGGCCCGATCCGACCTGAGTCCCTCAGCGTCGCCTCTCGCCGATCTCCCGTGGGTTGTTCTCAACACTGGAGCATCGGATGCACCGAAGAAGATTTCCGGCTGCCGGGCGGTGGCCACACACTGCCCGCGCCACCCTGACCCTGGCACTGGCTGCCGCACTGACAGGCGGCCTGATCCAAGCGCACGCGCAAACAGCGGTACCGCCCGCAGCGCAGGACCCGCTGACCCTGCGCGGGGCCTTTGAAGCGGCATGGGCCCGCCAGCCTGAAGCACTGGCGCTCGCGACACGGCGGGATGCGGCACGCGCTCAGGCGCAAGCCGCCCAGTCGTGGACGCCCGAACCGGTCGCCATGGAGCTGTCGACCAAGACGGACCGCCTGAACCGAAACGTCGGCACGCGGGAATACGAAGTCGGCGTCGCCATCCCGCTGTGGCTGCCGGGTGAACGCGGTCGCAGCCGGCACTGGCCGACGCCGAAGGCCGTGCTGTCGAGAGCCGGACCGCTGCGGCCCAGCTGCGCATCGCGGCCGCCGTGCGGGAAGCCTGGTGGTCCTGGCAGCGGGCACACGCGGAGCTGGAAGCCGCGCGCGGCCAACTGGAAAACGTTCGCCGCATCGCGGCCGACGTGGGCAAGCGCCTGAAGGCTGGAGACCTGGCCCGAGCCGACCAGCACCAGGCCGATGCCGCGTTGGCTGCGGCCGAAGGCGCTGTTGCGCAGGCAGACGGCGCGTTCACGGTCGCGCAGCAGCATCTTCGCTCGCTGACCGCCATGCCCGCCGTCGGCCTGGCCAGCGCCATGCCGAGCCAGGCCGAGCCCGAGCCGCCCACTCCGGTAACTGCCACGGCCGAGATGGACACCCATGCCGAACTGCTTGCGCTGAAGGACCGCGCAGCGGTCGCCGAGGGAGCGATCGCGCTGGCTGCCACCCAATCACGTGCCAGCCCGGAGCTGACGATCGCCGCCACCCGCGATCGGGGCGCCTATGGGGAGTCCTACAACCAGACCTTCACCGTCGGTGTGCGCATCCCCTTTGGCGCCGGACCCCGACACGACGCACGCGTGACCACTGCGCGCGCCGAAGCGGTCGAGTTGCAGGCGCAGATGGCGCTCGAACGTGCCCGCCTTGCGGGCGAACGTGAGGCTGCCCGGGCACGCGCCGATGCCGCGCGCGCGCAGCTCGCGGCCGCCGAACGACGCGCGGGGCTTGCGCTGGAGTCACGCGGCTTCTTCGAGAAGTCCTTCCGCCTCGGCGAGACCGACCTGCCCACGCGCTTGCGCATCGAGTCCGAGGCCGCGGACGCCGAGCGCCAGGCCGCGCGTGCCCGCATCGAACTCGCCGCAGCCATCTCGGCGTGGCGCCAGGCGCTGGGCCTGCTGCCGCAATGAGCCCGGCGTCCCGCACGAAACGAACACGCCTTAGCGAACCCATTCAGGAATCCCACCCCATGAAGTCCACCCATCCGTTGGCCGTGCTCAGTCTCGCGGCCTTCCTGCTCGGTACCGGCATGCCGGCCTTGGCCGGCGAAGGCCATGACCACGGCGATGCAACACCCGTCGCCACCGGCAAGGCGTTGCCGCGCTTCGCAGCCGTCTCCGAGACCTTCGAGCTGGTCGGCGTGCTCGACGGCAAGCAGGTCACGCTATACCTGGACCGCTTCGCCGACAACACGCCTGTGCGCGGCGCGAAGATCGATCTCGAGATCGCGGGCGCGAAGTTCAGCGCGCAGTCCCATGGCGACGACGCCTACGAAATCGTGCTGAAGGAAGCGCCGAAGCCCGGCGTGCTGCCGATCACCGCGACGGTGACGGCGGCTCCGACGTCGACCTGCTGGCCGGGGAACTCGACCTGCACGAGGCCCCGCACGCCGATGACCCGGTCCACCAGCACTCGTGGAAGGAGTACGCCGGCTGGGCTGTCGGCGGCCCGGCGTGCACTGGCGGTCGTGGTGCTCGGTGGCAGGCGCCTGATGACGGCCCGCCAGCCGCAAGCGGGAGGTGCGGCATGAAGCGCGCATCACGAACCACCTCGCTGGGCTCGGCGTCGTGCTGGCCCTGGCCGCCGCGTCGCCGGCGCAGGCCGGCGAAGGGCACGACCACGGCGATGCCCCGGCCGCGCCGAGCGCCAACGGCCCCCAGCGGCAGCCCGACGGCAGCGTCTTCCTGCCCAAGCCCGCCCAGCGCCAGCTCGGCGTGCGCACGATGGTGACCGAGGAGGCCGAGCTGCCGCGCTCGGTCGAACTGAACGGCAAGGTGCTGATGGATCCGAACGCGGGTGGCAAGGTTCAAGCGCTGAACGCCGGCCGGATCGAGCCTGGGCCGCGCGGACTGCCCAACCCGGGGCAGGCGGTGCGCAAGGGCGACGTGCTCGCCTATGTCGTGCCGTCGACGGCACCCATCGAGCGATCGAACCAGTCCGCGCAACTGGCCGAACTGCGTGCGGCCAAGTCGCTCGCCGACAAGCGCGTCGCACGGCTGAAGGAACTGGCCGACACCGTGCCGCGCAAGGACATCGAGGCCGCCGAGAGCGAGGCAGCCAGCCTTGCTGAACGCATCGCAGCCGTCGGCGGCGGCTGGCCACGCGCGAGCGCTGGTGGCCCCGGTGTCCGGTGTGATCGCGTCGGCCCACGTGGTGGCCGGCCAGTCGTCGATGCCCGCGAGCTGCTGTTCGAGATCGTCGATCCGGGTCGCCTGCGCATCGGGCCCTGGTGATCCGGCCCCGGGGGCCGATGTCGGCAGCGCCACGCTGGCGGTCGGCAATCAGCGCGTGCCGCTGGTGTTCGTCGGCGCCGCGCGCAGCCTGCGCGAGCAGGCGCTGCCGCTGGGCTTCCGGGCGCAGGGCGCGGCCCTGAACGGGCTGGCCGTCGGCCAGCCGGTGCGCGTGTTCGTGCAGACCAGGCAGAAGGTCAAGGGCATCCCGGTCCCCGTCGCGTCGCTGATGAAGAGCCCGGCCAACCAGACCGTCGTCTGGGTCAAGACCGCACCCGAACGTTTCGAGCCGCGCACCGTCACGACCGAGCCGCTGGATGGCCTGAACGTCGCCATCACCTCGGGGCTGAAGGCCGGTGACCGCATCGCCACCCAGGGCGCCACCTTGATCAACCAGGTGCGCTGACATGTTCAAGTGGCTACTCGACAACAGCCTGACGAACCGGCTGCTGGTGATCATCGCCAGCGTGGTGCTGATGGCCTACGGCGCGTTCACGCTGTCGCGCACGCCGGTGGACGTGTTCCCCGACCTCAACAAGCCCACCGTCACCATCATGACCGAGGCCGGTGGCATGGCCGCCGAAGAGGTGGAGCAGCTCATCACCTTCCCGCTGGAGACGACCATGAATGGTCTGCCCGGCGTGGAGTCGGTGCGCTCGACCTCGTCGGCCGGCTTGTCTTTCCTCTACGTCACCTTCGACTGGAGCACCGACATCTTCCGCGCCCGCAGCTGGTGTCGGAGCGGCTGTCGTCGATGGAGGAGGGCATCGCCGAGGTGTGGTGCCGCGCATGGGGCCGATCAGCTCGATCATGGGCGAGATCATGCAGATCGCGATTCCCGTCGATCCGAGCAAGATCAGCCCGATGGCCGTGCGCGAGTACGCCGACTGGGTGCTGCGCCCAAGGCTGCTGTCGGTGCCTGGTGTCGCGCAGGTGATCCCCATCGGCGGCGAGGTGCGGCAGTTCCAGGTCCAGCCCAACACCGCCCGCATGGCGGAACTGGGCATCACCCACGAGCAGCTCGAAGGGGCGCTCAAGGGCTACTCGGCCAACACCTCCGGCGGATTCCTGGAGCTCAACGGTCGCGAGTACCTGATCCGCAACCTGGGCCGCACCTCGCGACTCGATGACCTGAAGAACCTGGCACTGACCTCCAAGGACGGCCAGCCCATCCTGATGCGCCAGATCGCCGAGGTGACCTTCGCCGCGGCGCTCAAGCGCGGCGATGCGGGCTTCGAGGGCAAGCCGGCCGTCATCCTGGGCATCCAGAAGCAGCCGACGGCCGACACCATCGCGCTGACCAAGTCCATCGAGGACGCGCTGGTCGGGTTGAAGGCGTCGCTGCCGGCCGGCATGGAGGCACCGCGCGTGACCTTCCGCCAGGCCAGCTTCATCGAGGCCTCGATCACCACGCTGCAGGGCAAGCTGATCGGCGCCTCGGTCTTCGTGGCGGTGATCCTGTTCTTCTTCCTCGGCACCCTGCGGCCGACCATCATCGCGCTGACGGCCATTCCCGTATCGATCTTCATCACCGCGCTGGTCTTCAAGTACTTCGGCCTGTCGATCAACACGATGACGCTGGGCGGCCTGGCGATTGCCATCGGTGGCCTGGTCGACGACGCGGTCGTGGGAGTCGAGAACGTGCTGCGGCGGCTGAAGGCCGACCGGGCCAACCATCCGCACAGCCGGCTGC
>JADJPT010000039.1 GCA_016713125.1 Betaproteobacteria bacterium | reverse complement strand
CGTACTGGCGCCGGAGCGGCTGGAAAGCTACGTCGGCCATTGCCGCCGCTTGCGTGCGGCCGGACTGGACCCGGCGCGCGAGGCGCCGCGCGTACGTCCCGCAGCGCACAGCCAGATGGGCGGCGTGCGCACAGATGCGCAGGCCTGGTCCGGGGTGCCCGGTCTGTACGTGGCCGGTGAAGCGGCGGGCGGGGTGCATGGGGCGAGCCGACTGGCCGGCAACGGCGCCAGCGACGTGATCGTGTTCGGCGGCATCGCCGGACGTGCCGCCGCGCGCGGGCGCCTGCGGTTGGCCGGTCGCGACTGGGGCCGCGTGCAGGCCGCGGCCGAGGCGCGCGTGCAGCAGGGGCCGCGCGCGCGCAGCGACGGACTGCGCCCCGATGAACTCAAGGCGCGGTTGCGCCAGGTCATGGCACAGGCGGCCGGGCTGTACCGCAGTGCGGCGTCGCTGGGCGCCGGCCTGGAGCAACTGCGGGTGCTGCAGGGCGCCCTCGAGGACGGCTTGCAGGCCGGCGGCGAACCCGGCGCAGGGCTGCGTGCGCTCGAAGCGCGTCACATGCTCGCCGTGGCCGATGCGGTGCTGGTCTCGGCGCTGGAACGCACCGAGAGCCGCGGCGCGCACCAGCGCAGCGATCATGCGCGGCTCGATGACGCGGCCTGGCTGCGGCATGTCGCCGTGCGCTCGCAAGCGCAGGGTGGCCTGCGCGTCGAGACTCAGTCGCGTCTGAGCCGCATCTCGTAGGCGAACTGTGCCCCGGCGTGGCGTGAATCGGAGCACTGCAGCAGGCGTTCGTTGGCGTCGTGGTAGTAGCGCAGCACGCGCAGGCCGCAGCTGCCCGCCGGCACGCCGAGGCGCGCGGCGTCGTCCGCCGAGAGCGGTGCGGCCTCGATGCGCTGGCGTATCCAGGCGATGCGCACGCCCAGCGCGGCCTCGATCATCGGGTAGATCACCGCGCCGCCGGCCGGGATGCGCCGCTCCAGCCCGGACAGCGCCGCGTGCAGGTAGACGCTGATCACGCAGGCCGGCCGGGCGCGCGGGCCGCTGCGGCGGATGCCGTGCAGCGCGGTCCAGGCCTGGCCGCGCCGGCAGCCGAGCAGGGCCGCCAGCCGCGCGTCGGCGCGCAGCGGTTCGCGGCGTTCGATCACCATGCGCACGCCGCTGGCGTAGCGGAACAACTCGTCCGAAGAGCCCACCGGCAGGCTGAAGGCGCCGCGCGTCTGCGCCGCGGCCACCGTGCTGCCGGCGCGCCGCCGGCGCGTGATCAGCCCAGCTTCGCGCAGCAGGCGCAGGGCTTCGCGCGCCGTGTAGCGGCTCACCGCATAGCGCTCGCACAGCGCAGCCTCGGTGGGCAGCGCCTCGCCCACCGCCACCTTGCCCGAGGTGATGCGCGCCGACAGCTCGCGCGCGATCTGTTCGTAACGGTGCTGTTTCATGGGGCCGGCGTCATCCCACCACGCCGGCGCGGCGCAGCGCGGCGACGCGTTGCGCGTCGTAGCCCAGGCCTTCGAGCAGGGCGTCGGTGTCGGCGCCCAGCGCGGGCGCGGCGCGCGCCGGCAGCTCGGCGTCGCCGACGCGGATCGGATTGGCCAGCAGGCGCGCCGTGCGCCCGTCCGGGTAGGCGTAGTCGCGGATGCTGCCGCGTTCGGCGACGAACGGATTGTCCAGGCCCTGCGCCACGTCGTTGACCGGCGCCACCGGCACGCGGCCGGCGAGCTTTGCCAGCCAGGCGGCAGTGGTGTCGCGCGAGAACTCGCGATCCAGCATGGCGGTGATCTCGGCGCGCTGCGCCAGGCGTGCCGGGAAGTCCGCGTAGCGCGGGTCGGTGCTCCACTCCGGATGGCCCAGCGCTTCGGCCAGCACCGCCCAGAACTTCTCCTTGTTGCACATCACGAAGATCCAGCCGTCCCGGGTGCGCTGCAGCTGGCTGGGCACCAGCGAGGGATGCGCGCCGCGCGGCTCGCGGCCGGTCAGCGTGCCGCCGTTCAGGTACCAGGTGCCGGGGTAGTTCAGGTTGAACAGCGCCAGGTCGAACAGGCTGGTGTCCATGTCGCGCCCGCGTCCGGTGGCGCGTGCGCGTTGATGCCGGCGAGCAGCGCGAACGAGCCGGGCCAGGCCGGTCATCAGGTCGACGACCGACAGCCCGTAGCGCTCCGGCGGGCCGTCGGGCTCGCCGGTCAGGCTCAGGTGGCCGGCCTCGGCCTGCATCAGGTAGTCGTAGCCGGGCCAGGCCGCGCGCGAGCCCTCGCGCCCGTAGGCCGAGAGGTGGCAGCAGACGATGCGCGGATTGACCCCGGCGAGATCGGCATAGGTCAGGCCCAGCCGGGCGGGCAGGTCGCCGCGCAGGTTGTCGGTCACGCCGTCGGCGCTGCGCGCCAGGTCGCGAAACACCGCGCGGCCTTCGGGCGTCTGCAGGTCGAGCGCGATCGAGCGCTTGTTGCGGTTGAAGGTCTGGAAGAACTGGCTGTCGCCGGGACCGAAGAAGTGCGGCCCGACCTGCCGGCCGACGTCGCCGCCGTCGCTTGTGGTTCTCGATCTTGATGACCTCGGCGCCGAGGTCGGCCAGGTACGAGGTGCCGGCGGGGCCGGCGCCGTACTGCTCGACGGCCAGCACGCGGATGCCGGCCAGCGGCAGCGGGGCCAGCGACGGCGCGGCGTCCGAAGTGTGGGACGTGTCCGAAGCGTGTGCGGTGTGCGCGGCAGGGGCGGGGCGGGCTTCCATGGCCGGACGATTCTGCTACTATTGTCCGGACAATTCAACCGGCCCGGGTCCGGGCCGCGCGACATGGGGAGGCGGCATGGCAGGCGAATCGGTGCAGGTGGGCGAGAACCGCTACCGCGAGCGCTTCGGGCGCTATTACGAGGACTTCAAGGTCGGCGACATCTACGAGCACCGGCCCGGGCGCACCATCTCCGAGACCGACAACACCTGGTTCACGCTGCTGACCATGAACCAGCACCCGGTGCATTTCGACGCCGAGTACGCCAGGCACACCGAGTTCGGCCAGCCGCTGGTGGTCAGCACGCTGACGCTGTCGCTGCTGGTCGGCATGAGCGTCTCCGACACCAGCCAGAAGGCGATCGCCAACCTCGGTTGGGAGAAGATCACCCTGCCCCGCCCGGTGTTCGTCGGCGACACGCTGACCGGCGAATCGGAAGTCCTGGCGATGCGCGAGTCGAAGTCGCGCCCGGACCAGGGCATCGTCTCCATCCGCACGCGCGGCCACAACCAGCGCGGCGAGGTGGTCTGCGAGTTCGACCGCAGCATGCTGGTCATGCGTCGCGGCAATACGCTCGAAGCCCGCGCCAACTACTGATCCCGCTGCAAGGAAAAGCCATGACCCTATCCGATCCGTCCGGGCGGCCGCGCTACGCGGTCGGCCCGCAGTCCGACGAAGCGCGCCAGATTCTCGAGGCCATCGACCGCTGGCTGGAACGCCAGGTCAGGCCGCACGTGATGAAGCTCGAGCACGAGGACACCTGGCCCGCGGAGATGGTCGCGCAGATGGCCGAGCTCGGCCTGTTCGGCGCCACCATCAGCCCGGCGTACGGCGGCCTCGGGCTCTCTGCGGAGCTCTACGGGCGCATCGTCGCGCGCATCTCGGAAGTGTGGATGTCGCTGACCGGCATCTTCAATTCGCACCTGATGATGGCGCTGCTGGTCGAGCGCTACGGCAGCGAGGAACTCAGGCGCAGGTACCTGCCGCGGTTCGCCTCGGGCGAACTGCGCGGCGGCCTCGGGCTGACCGAGCCGAACGCCGGCACCGACCTGCAGGCGATCCGCCTAGGGCGCGGTGCGCGACGGCGACCACTACGTGCTGAACGGCACCAAGACCTGGATCTCCAACGGCCTGCAGGGCGCGTGCTTCGCGATCCTCGCCAAGACCGACCCGGAAGCGCAGCCGCGCCACAAGGGCATGAGCATGTTCCTGTGCGAGAAGGGTCCGGGCTTCACCGCCGGCCGCAAGCTGGAGAAGCTGGGCTACAAGGGCATCGATTCGGCCGAACTGGTGTTCGACGACTACCGTGTGCCGGCGGCCAACCTGATCGGCGGCGAGGAGGGGCGCGGCTTCCACAACGCGGTGGGCGGGCTGGAGCTGGGGCGCATCAACGTGGCGGCGCGCGGCGTGGGCGTGGCCAGGGCCGCGCTGGACGAGGCCACGCGCTACGCGCAGCAGCGCGAGACCTTCGGCAAGCCGATCTGCGAGCACCAGGCCATCCAGCTGAAGCTGGGCGAGATGGCCACGCGCGCCGAGGCCGCGCGGCTGCTGGTGCGCAACGCCGCGGAGATCTACGACCGCGGCGAGCGCTGCGACATGGAGGCCGGCATGGCCAAGTACTTCGCCACCGAGGCCGCGTTCGAGAACGCGCACGAGGCCATGCGCATCCACGGCGGCTACGGCTATTCGAAGGAATTCGTGGTGGAAAGGCTGTATCGTGACGCTCCGCTGCTGTGCATCGGCGAGGGCACCAACGAGATGCAGCGCATGATCATCGCCAGGCAGTACATCCAGCGCCACCCGGCCTGAGGCGCGCCTAGATCACGCCCTCGGCCTGCAGCGCCGCGCGCTCGGCGGCGCCCAGGCCCAGCAGCCCGCCGTAGATCTCCTCGTTGTGCTGGCCCAGTTCCGGGCCGGGCCAGGCGACTTCGCCCGGCGTGCCCGAGAGCTTGGGGGCGACGTTCTGCATCCACAGATTCTGGAACACCGGGTGGGCGACCTTGACCAGCGCTTCGCGCGCGGCGAACTGCGGGTCGGCGATCATCTCCGGGGCGCGGTAGATCTGCCCGGCCGGCACGCCGCCGGCGTGCATCTTCTCCAGCACCTGTGCGGTGGGCAGGGTCACGGTCCAGGCCTCGATCAGCGCGTCGATCTCGGCCTGGTTCTCGCCGCGCGCGACATGGTCGGCGAAACGCGGGTCGCTCCCCAGTTCGGGCCGGCCCATGCACTCGGCCAGGCGGCGCCACACGCTGTCCTGGTTGGCGCCGATCAGGATCTGCCCGTCGGCGGTGCGGTACACGTTGGAGGGCGCGATCTTCGGCAGGATCGAGCCGGTGCGCTCGCGGATCACGCCGGCTTCGGTGTATTCGGGCACCGTCGACTCCATCATGGCCAGCACCGCCTCGTAGATGGCGCTGTCCACCACCTGGCCTTCGCCGGTGCGGTGGCGGTGGTTCAGCGCGGTCAGCGCGCCCAGGCAGGCGAAGGTGGCGGCCAGCGCGTCGCCGATCGACAGGCCGACCCGCGAAGGCGGGGTGGAGGGGTCGCCGGCCAGGTAGCGCATGCCGCCCATCGCCTCGCCGATCGAGCCGTAGCCGGCACGCCCGGCGTACGGCCCGGTTTGTCCGTAGCCGGAGACGCGGATCATGATCAGGCCGCGATGCAGCTCGCGCAGGCTGGCGTAGTCGAGGTTCCATTTCTCCAGCGTGCCGGGGCGGAAGTTCTCGAGCAGGAAGTCGGCCTTCAGGATCAGCCGGCGCGCCAGCTCCTGCCCCCTGGCCGAGCGAAGATTCAGCGTGATGCACTTCTTGTTGCGCGCGATGACCGGGAACCACACCGGCTTGCCGCGCCCCCAGCTGCGCATCGGGTCACCCTCGCCGGGCTGCTCGATCTTGATGACTTCGGCGCCGTGGTCGCCCATCAGCTGCCCGCAGAAGGGGCCGGCGATCAACCGCCCCATCTCGATCACGCGCAGTCCCTGCAATCCGCCCTGACTCATGTGCTCTCTCTGAAAGTTGAACTTTTGTTTTGCGAAGCCCGCTCCTGGAGCGGGTTTCCGGTCAATTGCGTCGTCAAATCCAGCAACTCTGGACGCTCACGGATCTTCGGCCAGCAGCGACTCGAAGGCCTGCACCTGCGCCGGCGTGAGCTTGCCGGCCTGCGCGGCCAGGCGCACGGTGCGCGCGCACAGGGTGCGGTACAGCGCGAAGGTGGAAGGCTCCAGCCGGCGGAAACCTTCGAGGTGGCGGCGGATGGTGCCGATGTCGCCGCGCGACACCGGCCCGGCCATGCTGCCGGCGATGCCCGAACGCTCGATCGAGGCCACCGTCCCCTTCAGCAGCGAGAGCAATGAGCGCTCCGCCTGCGCCGGATCGGCGCCGAAGCTTTTCCACACCGCCACGCCTTCGGCCAGCAGCGCGTTGACGAACTGCGAGCCGAAGCCGCCGGCGCCGTGGTACAGCGCTCGCGCGCCCGGCGGCAGGCGCATCGGCACGCAGCCCAGGCGCACGGCCAGCGCGCTCAACGCGGCGTAGAGAGGCTCCTCGGCTTCGATGGAGGCGGTGCAGCCGGGCAGCGAGGCCAGCGCGGCCTCCGGATCGGCGAAAGTCTGCATCAGGTGCATGCCGCCGATGCGTGCGCCGGCCGCCGCCGCCGGCGCGAGGGCGGCGACTTCGGTGGCGCCGCTGCAATGCACGACCGCCTGGCCGGTGCGCCAGCGCAGCGCAGCCACCGCCGGCGCGATGGCATCGTCGGGCACGCTGATGAACACCAGTTCTGCGGCGTCGGCGGCGGCCTGCGACTCCATGACGACGCAGCCCGGCACCCTGGCGGCGAGCTTTTCGGCCGAGGCGCGCGTGCGGCTGGCGACGGCGACGACCTCCAGGCCCTGGCGGGCCAGGGCCTGCGAAAAGGCCAGCGCGAGCCGGCCGGCGCCGATGAAGGCGATGCGCATTCAGTCTTCCCCTGTCCAGTTCAAGCGTGCCCAGCCCGGCTCCAGCGACCAGTCCAGGCCGTGGCCCGGTGACTCGCACAGCACCAGCTCGCCGCTGCGACCGGCGGCCACCACGCACGGCGCGGATCGCGGCAGGCCGGCGGCCACCGCCGCGCACCAGGCGAGTTCCCAGGGATGCGCGTTGGGTGCCAGCAGCGCCACCGGTCCGTGCGCGGCCGTCGCGCGGCGGCGCAGTTCCTCCAGCGTGAGGCAGCGCCAGGGATCGAGCAGCAGGGCCTCGGCTGCCGGCGCCGCGCACACCGGGATCGTGGCGCGCGGCTGCGCGCCGAACAGCGCGTGCAGCGGCAGGCCGCGCGCGATGGCCAGCGCATCCCAGGCCGCCATGTCGCGCGCGACGATGGCTTCGTCGTTCAGCGTGAAGCCGTAGCCGGTCGCGCGCCGGCCGCCGGCGTCCGCGATGCGCACGCGCGCGGCCAGCGCCTCCGCGCCCGAGGCGAGGCGCAGCGAGTGCACGTGTGTATGCAGCGGGGCGGGCGGCGGGCCCGGCGGCGTCCGCGGTGCGGCGGGATTCAGCAATGCGCGGCCATGCGGGCGGGGCGATGCGAACCGGGGGCGGCGCGCAGCGCGCCGCCCCCGTGTTGCCTACTGGTTGCGGATGCCGGCCGCGTCGATCACCGGCTTCCAGCGCTGCTGCTCGGCCTTGATGTAGGCCAGCGCGCCTTCCGGCGTGGAGTTGGCGATGACGTCGATGCCCTGGCTGGCGAACTGCTCGCGCAGCGCCGCGTCGCCCATGGCCTTGTTGGTGGCCGCGGACAGCGCATTGATCACGGCGGCCGGGGTGCCGGCCGGTGCGGCGACCACGTTCCACAGCGAGGCCTCGAAGCCCTTGGTGCCGATCGCCTCGTCGAGCGTCGGCACATCGGGCAGCAGCGGCGAGCGCTTGGCCGCAGTCAGCGCGACGGCGCGGATCTTGCCGCCCTTGTGGTGCGACACCACCTGGCCCAGGGTGTCGATCGACAGCGCGATCTGGCTGCCCATCAGCGCCTGCAGCGAAGGCGCGCTGCCCTTGTAGGGCACGTGCAGGATGTCGACGTTGCCGACCTCGCGGCGCATGCGCTCGACCGTGAGCTGCATCAGCGTGCCGGTGCCGGGCGAGCCGTATTGCAGCTTGCCGGGTTCCTTGCGCGCCGAATCGACGATCTCCTTCAGGGTGGGCGGCAGCGAGGCCGAGGCGATGATCACCAGCGAGGAGCCGCCGACCAGGGCGACCGGCGAGAAGTCGGTCACCGGGTCGTACTGCGGCGCCGCCTGCAGCAGCGAGTACAGGCAGTTGGTCGAGGCGGTGCCGAAGATCAGCGAGTAGCCGTCGGGCGCGCTGCGCTTGATGTCCATGGCGCCGATCGCGCCGCTGGCGCCGGCCTTGTTGTCGACGATCACCGGCTGGCCCAGCGCGCTGGACAGGCGCGCCGCGTAGGCGCGTCCGTACACGTCGGTGGGGCCGCCGGGCGGGAAGGGGATCACCAGGCGCAGCGGTTTGTTCGGGAAGGCCTGCGCCTGCACCACGGCGGGGGCAAGTGCGGCAAGGCCGGCGGCCGCCAGCACGGCTGCGGACAACAGCGAAGAAATGCGCTTGGTCTTGTGCATGTCGTTCTCTCCTTGGTTTTATGGGTGATGCAAACGTGCTGCCCGGCGCTCGAGCCCGGCTTCGCGCCCGGCGGGATTCGGCTCCGTGGGGTCGGCGCCGCAGCCGGCCGCCTTCACGGCTTCGATCGCGCAGTACTCGTCCTTGTCCGAGGCGTCGCCGCTGATGCCCACCGCGCCGATGGCATTGCCGGCGGCGTCGAGGATCAGCACGCCGCCGGGCACCGGGACGAAGCGACCGCCGGACGCCGCGGCCAGCGCACCCTGGAAAGCGGGGCGGGCGGCCAGGCGGTCGCGGATCTGGCGCGAGGACATGCCCATGCCCAGCGCGCCCCAGGCCTTGCCGCAGGCGATGTCGAAGCGCAGCACGCCGCTGCCGTCTTCGCGCTGGAAGGCCACCAGGTGGCCGCCGGAATCGAGCACGGCGACGGCCAGCGGCAGCAGGCCCGCGGCGCGGCGCAATTCGATGGCGCGCGCAACGATGTCGGCGGCAACGGCCAGCGGCAGGCTGCTGAGGACGGGACGCAGGTGTTCGGCCACGGCAAATCCGTATTGAAGTCGGGATGGCCCCGATTATGCGCGATGCTTCAGCCAGTGCGCAGCCCCGGATGCAAACCGCTGCGCGTCACGCGCCCGTGCAGTTCGCGGCCCAGCACCTGTTCGCAGTACTCGGCGGTCGCCAGCAGACCATCCAGGTCCAGGCCGGTGGCCACGCCGAGGGACTCGAACAGGTTGGCGAGGTCCTCGGTGGCCACGTTGCCGGTGTGCCCGCCGCCGTACTTCACCCTGGCCGGATGACCGCCCACGCCGCCGAAGGAACTGTCGAAGCAGCGCACCCCGGCCTCGTAGGCCGCCATGCAGTTGGCCAGGCCGGTGCCGCGCGTGTCGTGGAAATGCGCCACCGGCGTCACCTGCGGCAGTTCGCGCAACAGGCGTTCGCACAGGGCGCGCACCGTGCGCGGCGTGGCCATGCCGGTGGTGTCGCCCAGTGCCACGTGGTCGACGCCCAGGGCATGGAAGCGCGCCGCGTCGGCCAGCACCACGCCGGGGTCGACGGCGCCCTCGAACGGGCAGCCGAAGGCCACGGATACCGTGCCGATCAGTCGGAAGCGCCCGCGCGCCGCGGCCGCCATCTCGGACACGTTGCGCCACTGCTCCTCGCGGCTGCGCCGCAGGTTCTTCTGTGTGTGCGCCTCGCTGGCCGAGACCAGCAGGCTGATCTCGTTGGCGCCGCAGCCCGCGTCGGCGTCGGCCAGCGCGCGCTCGACCGCGCGCAGGTTGGCGCAGGTGGCCTTGTAGAACACGCCGGCGCGGCGCGGCAGCGCGCGCAGCAGCTCGCTGGCGTCGGCGAACTGCGGCACCACCTTCGGGTTGGAGTACGAGGTGGCCTCGATGCGCGCAAAGCCCAGCGCCGCGAAGCGCTCGATGAGCGCGCGCTTGGTTTCGGTCGGAATGAACGCCGGCTCGTGCTGCAACCCGTCGCGGGCGAAGCATTCGCACAGGATCACGTCTGCGGGGGCGGCCATGGACGTCAGGGGCGTGGGTGGCGTGGGTGGCGCGATTGACGCTGGGAGGTGAATAGTTTACGTTAGCAACTATCTATCCGCAACCCGGCTCAGGGAGCCAATCTTCGCGTGGAATCATCGCCTGCCGAGGGGATCCGGGATCTCATTTCGTACCGCCTGCACGTGCTCGCCAACCTGTCGGCGCGCTGGGCCGAGCAGCGCTACCAGGAACGCTTCGGCCTGCGCCTGCTGGAATGGCGTGCGATCGCGCTGCTCGGCGGTTACGCGCCGCTGTCGCTGAACGAACTGGCGCGCGGCGCCGGCCTGGAGAAGAGTTACGCCAGCCGCACGGTGGCCGGGCTGATCGAGCGCGGCCTGATCGCCAGCCAGGCCGATGATCGCGACGGGCGCGGCAAGCAGTTCACACTGACGCGCGCCGGCAGGACCCTGTACCGCAAGGTCTACGAGGATGCACTGGCGCGCAGCGAAGCCTGGCTCTCGGTGCTGAGTCCCAAAGAGCGCAGCGCCCTGATGGACATGCTGCAACGCCTCAGCGACCAGGCCCGCGCACTCGAATTGAAAGACCGAACCAGACCATGAAAACGCGAATTACCGAAATGCTCGGCATCGCACATCCCATCATCCAGGGCGGCATGAGCTGGGCTTCGTCGTCTTCGGCGCTGCCGCTGGCGGTGTCGAATGCCGGCGGCCTGGGCGTGGTGGCGGCCGGGCCGATGCGCGTCGAGGATTTCCGCCGCACGCTGCAGGAGATGCAGGCCGGCACGCAGCGACCCTGGGCGGTGAACATCCCGCTCTACAACCCGCGCGCGGCCGAGTACCTCGACCTGGCGCACGCGTTCCGCGCGCCGGTGCTGATCGCCTCGCAGGGCGGGCCGAAGGAACAGTTGCCGCGCTTTCGCGCCATCGGCACCCGCTGGCTGCATGTGGTGACCACGCCGGCGCACGCGCAGAAGGCCGAAGCCGCCGGCGTCGATGCGCTGGTGGCGGTGGGCATGGAGGCGGGTGGGCATCCCGCGCCTTCCGAAGTCAGCACCCTGGTGCTGGTGCGCAGGCTGGCGCAACTCGTCAGGCTGCCGCTGGTGGCCCTGCGGCAGGGTGGCCGATGGTGCGGGCATCGCCGCGCTGCTGGCGCTGGGCGCCGATGCCGCGCAGCTGGGCACG
>JADJPT010000038.1 GCA_016713125.1 Betaproteobacteria bacterium | reverse complement strand
GAATGGCTGCCCTACCGCGCGTACCTCGACGACCGCCAGGTGTTCGTGAATCGCGACTCGCTGGGCTTCTGCCTGGAGGTGCGGCCCCAGTC
Source organism: Betaproteobacteria bacterium (assembly GCA_016713125.1). Taxonomy (GTDB): domain Bacteria; phylum Pseudomonadota; class Gammaproteobacteria; order Burkholderiales; family SG8-39; genus SZAS-79. The sequence goes on along the minus strand of JADJPT010000038.1, from coordinate 13,092 downwards.
CGGCGCCGACGAGGAGATGACGCGCGTCCTGACCGCGCTGTATGCCGCATCACCGCCGGGAACCGGCATCCAGTTCCACCTCTTTGCGAGTCCTGCCATTCGCGGCCCGCTCGCGCGCTATGCCGCGCTTCGTCAGCCCGATGACGATGTGCCGGAGGGGACTTCCGGTTGGTGGTCAGCATTTCGATTTCGGGCAAACCTGAGGATCTCTCGCGCCTCGACGATCTGCTGCTCCTGCGTGACAGCGCCCGGGCAACCCTGCATGCGGCAGGTTTTCCATCAAGGGCCTGGACGGCGGCCGATCTGGTCAATTGGGTCTCCGCGCTGATCGATCCGCATCGCCAGAAAGGCGATTGTCTTCCGCTCATCTACGACGAGGGCCGGGAGCTTCGCGATCAGGTCATCGACCGCGCGACCCGCATGCGGATCCGGCAGACCGGCATCGATCTCTACAACCCTGCTGAGACGAGCAGCAGCGAGCTGCGGCTCCTGTCGGTGCGGTCATTTCCGCCCCGCTTCGCGCTCTGGAACATGGGGAGCCTGATTGGCGACTTGTATCAGAGCACCCTCCAGTACCCCTGCCCGTTCATGTTGACCCTCGGCGTGAAAGTGCTCGACGTGGAGTCAACGCGCAACTGGGCCTTCCTCAAGGCAGCGCGCGCCACGACCAACGCCACGAGCTACATGGCCCGCTTTCTCCCGGATCTGCAGGAGCGCAAGGCCGATTGGGACATCGTGCTGAAGGCCCTGGATGCCGGCCAGCAACTGGTTGACCTCGTGCACCAAGTCGCGTTGTTCGCACCCGCCGATGAGATTAATCGCGCCGAGCAGGCGGCGCGGTCGATCTTCCGGGCGCGCGGGTTCGAGCTGACCAACGACACCATGATGATGACGCAGGCGCTGATCGGGTCGCTGCCCATGACGATGTCGGTGCCTTTCCACGCGGACGTGAAGCGCATGAAGCGCGTCACGACGAAGACTTCGTCCAACGCCGTGCACCTCTCGCCCTTGATCGCCGAGTGGCAGGGAACCGGGACACCGGTGCTCCTCTTCGGAGGTCGTCGCGGCCAGATCATGCAGCTCGATGTCTACGACAACCCGGCCGGCAACTACAACGTCGCGATTGCGGGGACCTCAGGTTCCGGCAAATCGCTGCTTCTGAACGAGATCGCCGCCGCGTATCTGGGCACCGGTGCCCGCGTCTGGATCATCGACGTGGGCCGCTCCTACGAGAAAGCCTGCCGCAACTTCGGCGGCAGCTTCATCGAATTCACCGAGAACGCGGCCTTGTCGCTGAACCCGTTCACCCTCGTTCAGGACATCGACGAGGACATGGAACTCCTGCAACCGCTGCTCGCCCAGATGGTTTCGCCGCGCGAGCCGCTGGACGGATTCCAGTACTCGACGCTCGGGGCGGCGATCAAGAAGGTCTGGAAGGCCAAGGGCAACACTATGCGGGTGTCCGACATTCACGCGCTGCTCGCCACCGGCCGGCTCGACGAGGAAAGCCGCGACGACGACCGGCGATTGAAGGACCTGGCAGCGATGCTGCACCCCTACACGGTTGACGGCGCCTACGGCAAGTACTTCGAGTCCGACGCGACCATCGACTTCAGCGCCGACTTCATCGTCCTCGAACTCGAGGAACTGAAGGCGAAGAAGGACCTGCAGACCGTGGTGCTGCTGATCATGATGTACCGCATCACCCGCGAGATGTACTTCAGCCGCGACCGCAAGAAGATCGTCATCATCGACGAAGCCTGGGACCTGCTCTCGGGCGGCGCCACCGCCGAATTCATCGAGGCAGGCTACCGCCGGGCGCGCAAGTACAAGGGCGCCTTCATGTCGGCCACTCAAGGCGTGGACGACTACTACCGCAACCCCGCGGCCAAGGCCGCGCTCGACAACTCCGACTGGATGTTCCTGCTCCGCCAGAAAGCGGAATCCATCGAGATGATGGACAAGCTCGGCCAGCTCACGATGGACGATGCGATGAAGCGGCTCCTCCAGTCGCTGCGCACCGAGCATGGCGCGTACTCGGAGATCTTCATCCATTCGCCGGTCGGCAACGGCATCGGCCGGCTGATCGTCGATCCGCACAGCCTGCTGCTCTTTTCCAGCCGCGCCGAGGACTTCAACGCCATCAACGACAAGCGCGCGGCCGGAATGACCGTCTCGGAGGCGATCGATGCGGTATTGCGCGACCGGGGCATATCGTGAGCCTCCGGATCGCATCCATTCTGGTCGTCGGCAACGCGCTGCTGAGCGCCGTTCTCATCGGCGCGTACGCGCTGTGGTTCGCTCCCCAGAGCGTGCCCGCACTGGCCGTCCTCGATGTCGGTGAGCTGTATCGGCTGAAGGAAACCCAGGTCGCCACGGTGCTGGTGAAACGCGACGCCACCGTTGAAGACCGTGCCCTGGCGCTCCAGCGGGCAGCCGCTTTCGGCCTTGAGGTGACCAGCCTGATCCAGTCGCTCCCCGATGAGTGCCGCTGTCTCATCCTCGCGCGCGGGGCCGTCGTCGGCCCGGCGCCGCTGCTTCCCGATCTCACGCCGGAAGTGCGCCGGCGCCTGGGCCTCTAGGAGAATTGATGCGCAATCTGTTTCTCCAGCGTCCCTTCCTCGACCGGTTCGATCGCGATGCCTTCCGGGTGAGGCTTGATCCGAAGCACCTACGCAACTGGGGAATCGCCTACCTGCTGCTGATCGTCGCCGCTGCCGTCTTTCAGGCGCACTACGGCTTCGGCCTGAATGCCTCGCCCAGCCTGCCCCACCGATTCTTCCTGATCCACAAGGGCGAGATGCCGCAGCGCGGCGAGTACATCGCGTTTCGCTGGCATGGCGGCGGCCCCTATCCGGCCGGCGTCACCTTCGTGAAGATCGTTGCCGGCATGTCCGGCGATACGGTCACGCGCGCGGATCGGGATTTCTTCGTCAACGCCACGCCTGTCGGCCAGGCGAAGGCCGTGAGCCGTCAGGGCGTGCCGCTCGAACTCCGGCCCCACCGGGGTACTGCCCGCCGGACGCTACTACGTGCGTGCGCCACACCCGGACAGCCTCGATTCGCGCTACCAGCTGACGGGCTGGGTTTCCGAAGACCAGATCATCGGACGGGCCCATGCGCTCTTCTGAACTGCGTCGTCATTCCGTCGGCCATGCCCGCACGGCACTGGTCGTCTTCGCGATGCTGCTCTCGTTCGTCGCCCGGGCCCAGGACCTTGGTGTCATCGGCCCGGTGTACCCGATCGCAGAGCCCAGTCTCCTCGAAGTGATTCTCTCGAAGCTTCGCGAAGCCGAGGCAACCGGGGTACTCGCCCGCATTCAACGCGAGACGCAAGCCAACGTGAAGCGCGGCATCGAGCAGCCTGCACCTGTCGAAAGAATCACGAAGACCATCAAAGCACGCAGCTTCTACTACGACCCGAGCATCGTCGTGCCTTACGCCATTGCCGACGCGGAGGGCAAGGTGATCGTCCCACCGGGAACCAGGGTCAACCCGCTCGACACGGTATCGCTCTCGAAGGCGCTTCTGTTCATCGATGCGCGTGACCCCGCTCAGGTCGGCCGCGCCAGCAAAATTCTCGATGAGCGCGGTGGCAAGGTGAAGGTCATTCTGACCGGAGGCTCATACCTCGATCTGATGCGCCGGTGGAAGCGCCCGGTGTTCTACGACCAGCAGGGGGCGCTCACCGAGAAGCTCGGCATCCGCCACGTGCCGGCGCTCGTCTCGCAGGAAGGCAAGAAGCTAAGCATCGAGGAGATCTTGCGATGAGATTCGGCAATCGATTCCTCGCCATCGCCCTCCTCCTCGCCTGCCTCGCGGTGGCGGGGCCGGTTGCCGCCGGGCCGACCTGCCACGGCCGCTTCATGAACCCGATCACCGACATCTGTTGGAGCTGTGTCTTCCCGCTCACGATCGGGACCGCGTCGATCCTTTCCGACGGGCAGGATGACATCGGCAATCCGTCCACGCCGATCTGCTATTGCAGCAATCCGCCGCGCATCGGCGTGTCGATCGGCTTCTGGGAGCCGGTGCGCCTGGTCGATGTGACCCGCACACCGTTCTGCATGGTCGGATTGGGCGGCATCACCATCGATCCGGGCATCGAAGTCCCGCGCGGCGCCCAGGTGGGTCATGACAGCCAGACACGCAACAGCTTCTACCATGTGCACTGGTACACCAATCCCATCCTCTACTGGCTCGAAGTGCTGCTCGACTTTCCGTGTCTGGAGCAGGGCTCGCTCGATCTCGTCTATCTCACCGAAGTCGATCCGCTGTGGGCGGATGGCGAACTGACCGCCATCCTCAATCCCGAGGCGGTTCTCTTCGCCAACGCACCGGCCAAAGCCGCCTGTGCCGCCGACTGTGTCGCGTCCACCGCCGGACTTGGCATCGCGAGCCTCTTCTGGTGCGCCGGCTGCCAGGGATCGATCTATCCAATGACCGGCCATGTCGCCACCCACATCGGCGGCGTGCAGGCCTCCACCCTCCTCACCCAGCGCATGACCGCCAAGATGCACCGGCAACTCGCCACCTTCGACGGCGCGGGGCCGGCGGGCCTGTGCGGCTACTACATGCAGCCGATCATGGACAAGACCCACTACAAGCTGCAGATGGTCTACCCCGTCCCCAACACCCAGAAGGACGCCGGCCAATGCTGCCAGCCGTACGGGCGCACAACCATGTTCTGGGGGGCCGGCAAATCCTTTCCTGTGTCGGGCGAGGACTTCTCCTACCAGATCTTTCGGAAGAGGAATTGCTGTGCCGGGGCATATTGACCGCGTCGCCCTCTGGGCGCTTGCCTGCCTCCTGCCCTGCATTGCCCTGGCACAGGCTCCCCAGTGGCCGACACCGCAGGACATCGATCGCGCACTGAAGGCGAATCCGTTCCCCGGCGCCGAGCGCATCGGCTCGCAGCCGATCCCCCAGCCACCGCGCGTGAATCCGCAGCGCGGCGCGATCGACATCGAGGCGATTGCAAGGAGCAAGTTCCAACTCCCGAACGCCGGTGCCGCAACCGGCACTCCCCCCGTACCCCTGCGAATCTTCATCACGCTGGACATGCCGCGGGCAAGCCTGCAGTTGCTCACCGACCAGGCATCCCGGGCGGGCGCCGTGCTGGTGCTCCGCGGCCTCAAGTCACAGTCGATGCGGCAAACCGTTGCCATGGTGGGCGAGCTGATCGGCGAGCGGAATGTCGCGTGGGTCATCGATCCGGAAGCGTTCACGCGTTTCGCCGTGCGCCAGGCGCCGACGTTCGTGCTCACGCTGAACGACGCCACCGGTAACGACGCGGAAGGCAGCTGCGGCTCCGGATGCGTAACGCCCGCTGGCTTCGCAAGCGTCGCTGGTGATGTCAGCCTCGATTACGCGCTGGAGGCCATCATGCGCCGCGGGCCGGAAGCGGCGCCACGAGCCGAGCCCATCCTCAGACGGCTGCGGGGATCGTGATGGTCCTCCGCATCGTCCTTTGCCTCGTCGCGGCGTTCGCCATGCACTCCTGGTCCGCCCACGCCCAGTCGCTGTCTGACGCCTTCAATCAGGGTGCCGCCCTGGGCAGAAGCGGCAACGCCGCGGCACATGGCCAGATCAGCGGGAGTACCGCGCAATCGACCGTCCCCAACTACACCACTGCTCCTCCCGAGGCCTCCTACTTCGGCAGCCCCTGGTCTGGGCACCCCGGCTTCAGCCAGGGCCGGCGGCTGCGCAGGGGGCCCCGGCGCGGCCGGCGGGTTTGGCGAGCAGGGTTGCAATGCTATCGATTTCTCGCAGACCAATCCGTCCCGGCGCCCGAACTACAGCATCACTGCGAGCGATCCGCTGCTCACGCGCGCCCGGACCATCACCGCCGACCCGCAGGCCATTGCCGGGAACCTCGCCGGCACCTACAGCGGCTGCACTGTGCAGACGGTGACAAGCCCGGACATTTTCGAGACGCTGATCTGCCACCAGTACCGCACCATCGAAAACACGACCTGCGACAAAGTCCTGATCGTCACACCGATCCAGACGCCCGGCTGCTCGCCGGGGCAGTTCCTGACGCGGGTGACCGCGGACCCCTGCCCGGCCTGTATCGACTACCTCGCGTTCGATTTCACCTGCGGCGCAAACAACTATCTGATGCATGTGTTCACCCTTGCCAAGGGTAGCGGCGCCGTTTACATGGACCTGGGCTCGCAATACGTTCCCGGAACACTCAACACGCAGATCGGACAATCGCCGGGGCCGTCCCGGATTGACGGCTATTTCTGCTACCAGACCTACTACAGCCAGTCCTGTTCGGGGCGAACTGTTCCATCGGGGCGTGGTTCTACAACCCCTGTCAGGGCACCAGCTACTATGGCGTGAGCACCTTCGCCATGCCCACCACGGTGAGCTTCACCGATTCCTGGGACAACCAATGCGCGGCGCTGGAGGCGCGCTCGCAATGAAGCTGCGTCTCTTCTGCGCGTTCTCCTGACAATGCTCGTCCTGGCGGCGTCTTCCGTTCACGCCGCCGATTGTCAGAAGGCCTCCGAATCCTGCGTCGAAGGTCCGGAGACCCGCAACATCGGCGGCTATCCGGTGTACCGCGATTGCTGGCGCTACCGCGCGCAATACAGTTGTGTGTCACAGGCCATGACCGACGATTGCCAGCCGCTGCGAAACCGCGGCTGCAGCCAGATCGGATCGCGCTGCGTGGACACGAACGAGCAAGGCGCCTGCATGCTCTACGAGCAGACCTGGCAATGCCGGGTGTCCAGCGGCTCGACCTCGACGATCACCAACTGCGGTGGCCAGCAGTTCTGCCTCGACGGCAAGTGCTTTGACACCGGCAACGCACCGGACGCCGATTTCGCCAAGATGGTCACCGCGATGGAAGTGCAGCGGGAGGCCGGCAAGTACGTGGACCCAAGCACCCTGGCCGTGTTTCAGGGCTATGACAATCGCTGCCGCAAGAAGCTCTTCGGCCTCGTCAACTGCTGCAAGGGCGCGGGGTCGAGCAGCTCGTTGTTCTCCAACCTGAACCTGATCCTCGGCGCGGGCGGTCAGGTGATGGGTGCTGTGGGGTCGAGCTACACCTTCGACGCGCTGTTCGCGTCCGACGCACCGGACATGGTGATCGCTGGTTTCGAGGCGCTCTTCGGGGCGGGCGGCGGCTCCTCCGCGCTTGCTGGCCTTCTTGCTGGCGATCTTTCGGTGGAGTTGTTCGTCCAGTCGCTGGTACCCGGCCCTTGGACCATCGCCATTCTGGCGATCCAGCTCTCGGGCATCCTCGATTGCGAGCAGGCCGAGCAGATCCTCGCCATGAAGCGCGACAACCGGCTCTGCCACGGCGTGGGGAGCTACTGCTCGTCGCGCCTGCCGATCATTCGCCTGTGCGTCGAGACCACCGAGTCCTACTGCTGTTTCAACTCGCGCCTTGCCCGCATCCTGAACGAACAGGGTCGCGGCCAACTGGGCCGCGGCTGGGGCGGCCCGCAAAGCCCGGACTGCAGTGGCTTCACCGTGGGACAACTGCAGGCGCTCGACTTCTCCCGGATGAACCTGGCGGAGTTCTACGCCGAGATCGCGCCGACGCTCCCCGACGTGGGCGCCATGCGCGCCCGCGCCCAACAGAAAATCAACAGCTACTACAGCCCATGAATCGTTCGACCATCATTCTCGGCTGCAGCCTCGCGTCCCTTGTTTGCGCTCACGGTGCATGGGCTCAGCCCTCTGCACGCCTGCAGGTCACCGATATCAAGCCGCTCCTGATCCGGGCGATCGAACAGGGGGCGGCGCACGGCGTTCTGATTGGCGAATCCTCCGCCTACGTCCGCCAGAAGTTCGATTCCAGCACCCCGATAGAGATCGACGTGCGCGCGCTGCACGCCCTGCCCCAGCCAGGCTGCAGCCGGCTGGAAGTGACGACACGCCAGAAGGACGTGCTGGAGAAGACCAAGCGCGACGACAAGGAACTGGTCTATCAGTTGAGCTACTGCCGTGACGGCCGCTTTCCGGACAAACGGTGACCAGCATGCGAACCCTTCTTTCCCTTGCCGCACTGTGCCTCGCCGCCCTGCCTGTTGCCGCCCAACCCGCCGACGAGACCATCGCCTTCCGTGAAGCCGCCCAAGGCCGCCCCACCCCCGCCGAGCCGCCCGCAGGAGCTGGTCGAATTCGAGGCGATGCAACAGCGCCTCGATGAGCTGAAGCGCGTCGCCGTCATGAACCCGACCGATACAAATCTGGTCGCCTACATGCGCTACCAGCGCTTCGTCATGAACAAGTCCGAAGTGTTCGCGGAGCGCTGGCAGCGCCTCGTGTGGACCGTGCCCGAGCTCGACTACGGGCTCACCGGCCGCCCGACCAACGCGATGGCGATCGGCGCCTTCGATGAACAGCAACAGGCTCGGCAAGCACAGGTGGTCCGGAATCTTGCCTCGACCCATGGCCTGCTTTTCATCTTCAGGAGCGACTGCCCGTACTGCCATCGCTTCGCGCCAATACTCAAGCGCTTCGAGCAGGAGTTCGGGATGACCGTCTTCCCCGTGAGCCTCGACGGCCGCGGCCTGCCGGAATACCCGAACCCTCAAATGGACAACGGCATCGCGTCACGCCTCAACGCATCGATGGTGCCGGCGCTCTACCTCACCGCACCGTCCAAACGGCAGATTCGCCCCGTGGGTTTCGGCGTGATGGCGTTGACGGAACTCCTCGAGCGCATCGCAGCACTTGCGCAGGACCCGCGCGAAGCCCCGCTTTAGCCAGGATTGAAAGGACTATCGATGACCACTCGACCGAAACGCTTCATGGCCTGCCTGCTCGCGGCAGCCTTGGCAACGGCACCGATGGCCAGCCGGCCCGCCGATCTCAATGCCGAGATGCAGACGATGTTCAACGATCTGGGTGCGCTGGGCAATGTCACCTCGCCCGGCGCCTTCCGCGGCCAGGCGATGAACCTCTACACCGGCGGCAGCCTGATGATGCGCGCGCCGGGACGAAACTACCCGCTCGTCAATGCGCAGCTGCCGAGCCTGCGGGCGGGCTGCGGCGGCATCGATCTCTTCGGCGGCGCGTTCTCCTTCATCAACAAGCAGCAGTTCGTGGCGCTCCTGCAGAACATCGGCTCGAACGCGGTGGGTTACGCCTTCAAACTGGCGCTCCAGTCGATCTCCCCCGACATCGACAAGCTCCTCACCGAGCTGCAGGACCAGATCAACAAGATCAACGCGATGAACATCAACTCCTGCGAGGCCGCGCAGTCACTGGTCAACGGCGTCGTCGGCGAATACGACAACTCGGTGCAGAGCGGCTGCGCGAACATCGCCCAGTACCTGGGCAGCGTCACCGACCGCGCCGATGCGCGCTTCACCTGTGCCACCAACGCCCCGGCGGTGGTCAAGAGCGCCGCCAATTCCGGCGATCCCAATATCCGCAACGCGACCTTCGTGAAGGGCAACGTGATCTGGCTGGCGCTCAACCAGGTCGGCGGCACCATCAGCCAGCAGGAGAAGGAACTGATCATGAGCGTGATCGGCACCGTGATCCTCTATCCCCCGGCGGACGACGGCAGCGGCGCGATGCCCCGCTACGTCGAACCGAGCATCGTGGGCCTGCGCGATCTGCTGCTCGGGCGCGGCGCCTCCGCCACGGAAGGCAACGTCGATATCGAGGTCTACGTCTGCGACGAACCGGCCGAGTGCCTGAATCCCACCCGCACCACCGTCTCCGCCAAACCCTACACGCGCATGGTGTCCGAGCGGCTGCGGCGCATGTCCGACAACATCGCCACGCGCACGCCGCAGACCGCCGCCGACATCGGCTTCATCAACAACACGACGGAACCCGTCTACAAGATGCTGGCGGTCGCCAACGCGGTGCCCGGCTCCAATACCGCCGAGACGCTGATCGAAACCTACAAGGACGTGATCGCGCTCGACTACGCCGAGACCTTCCTCAACCGGGCGATCCGGCAGGCCCTATCTGCGCTCTCGCAAAGCCTGAAGCGCACCGCGATCGAGCAGCAGTACGTGGAGACATTGAGGGGCAACGCCCAGGAAGCCCAGCGGCAACTGCTGACCGAGAAACAGACTGCGTACGCCAAGGTGCGCTCGGTGTCGTCCATGACGCAGGATCTGCAGACCCTGGAGCGGCAACTCTGGAGCTCGATGCCGGCAGCGGTGAAGTCGATGCTCGATTTCAGCGCCAATTCTGGCGCTCGCGGCTCCTAGCGACGCCGGCCGGGCGGGCACCGTCCCCCCGGGGGACCTTCGCGCATCCATGTTCGCGTAGTTATGTTTGAAATATATGCCTACGGCAACGTCGATACCCTGACCGGGGTGTTCAACGCCATCGCCGCCATCATGGGCGGCGACGACTATTTCGGCCTCATCAAGACCGTCGCGGTGACCGGCGTCCTGGTCGCGGCCTTCGCGGGACTCTTCACGCCGGGGCGCTTCCACGGCTGGGGCTGGCTGATGGGGTTCATGTTCCTCTACTACGCCCTCTTCCTCCCCAAGGCCGATGTGGTGATCGTCGACAAACTGGGCAGCCAGACACCGGTCGTGGTCGGCAATGTTCCGATCGGCGTCGCCTTCTTCGGCCACTACACGAGCAAGGTGGGCGACGTGATGACGCGGTTCTTCGAGACCGCGTTCCAGGTGATCCCGGCAACCAACGCGCAGTTGCCCTCCGAACTTGCCTATCAGAAGAACGGCGTCATGTTCGGCAACCGGCTGATTCAGGCCTCCCGCAGAGCCAACATAGCCGACCCGCAGCTGCGCACCGACCTGATCGCGTACGTCTACAACTGCACGCTCTACGACCTGCAGGACGGCACCATCGATCCGGCGGCCTTCTCCCAGAGCACCGACATCTGGGCGCTGATGGGGACCCCGAATCCGGCGCGGTTTTCGACCTATGGCAACCCGGTGCAGGTCGATACCTGCCCCAACGTCTACACCTATCTCGCCAACCGCCTGCCGGCGGAAGTGGCCCGCGCCCGCGCGATGCTCGCGTTCCAGTTGAATCCGTCGCTTGATCCCACCGCCGCTCAGGGCGTGATCGACAGCCAGATCGAGCAGGCCTACTACAAGACGCGAATCGCGACCGCGGCTCAAGGCGCGAGCGACCTCCTGCGCCAGAACATCATGATCAACCTGGTGCAGGACACGAGCAGCATCGTCGGCCAGAAGATCAATGACCCGGCTTCGGTCATGATCGCGACCGCCCGCGCCAATGCCACGGCCTCGATCAACTCGTCGTTCCTGACCATGGGCAAGGTCGCCGAACAGGCCCTGCCCCTGATCCGCAACGTGATCGAGGCGATCATCTATGCGGTTTTCCCGTTCGTCTTCCTGCTGTTCCTGCTAGCCCAGGGCAAAGGCCTCGGGCTGGCGCTCAAGAGCTTCGTGCTGAGCCTGGTCTGGATCCAGCTCTGGCCGCCGCTCTACGCAATCCTCAACTACGTGGCGACCCTGGCGAGCGCCAAGAACCTCGAGGCCGCGGCGCGCATGGGCGCGGCGACACAGGGTCTGGCCCTCGATACCGCGTCCAGCATCTACCACGGCGCGATCTCCGACCAGGCCGTGGCGGGCTACATGGTGATCTCGATCCCGATCATCGCCACCGCGATCATCAAGGGCGGCGAAGTCGCCTTTCAGGCCGTGACGGGCGTCGGAGCGATCCAGTCAACAGCTTCAGGCGAGTCAAGCGCAACGAGCAAGGGCAACGTCAGCCAGGACATGGTCTCCTTCGACCAGCAGCAACGCGGCCCGACCCGATCCTCCGCGTTCATGTCCACGACGAGCGATGCCCATGGCACGACCATTCAGGGCGCCGGCCCCGACGCCGGGGTATTCCGCTACCAGGCCACCCTGAGCCGGCTGGCAACGACCTTCACCTTCACCGAGCGCCAGGCCACGGCCCTCACGGAAAACGCGCGCGAGGCGGAAACCCTCGCCCGGTCCGAGCGCGAGTCCATGCAGCGCAGCCAAGCCAGTGCGCTAACCCGTGCGCTCGGCATCCAGGAAAGTTTCGACCGCTCACAACAACGATCCGGCGCAAGCACCACGTCCGATGGCGGATCCACCTCGACGCAGATCCAGAAACTGAACTCGGTGGCCCGCGAGGTCAACCGGCGACTGGGATTGGGTGAAGACTCGATTGTTGGCAAGAGCGTTGCCGCATCTGCCTCGGTCGGCGCCAGGATCCCCTTCACGGAGATTGGCGCGCAGGCGAAGACTGAAGGGCCGACAGGTCGACCAGCAACGGCTCCAAAGCGCCTACGACTACGCACGCAAGGCCGTCGAGACCGCACAACTGTCGGAAGCGACTGCACTCGTCAAGGAGTTCCGCTCCTCCGATGCCTACCAATGGGCGCAGGGGCAGCAAGACAGGTTCGACGTCCGGCTTCGACTCGTCATATCGCGAAGCGATGGATCATCAATCCGCAAGCGAGAATGCCTACGGTCGAGCCAAAGAACTCACGCGGGCCGCGCAATTCATGCGCGAGTGGAGCAGCGGCGCCCAGACCGACTTCACCAACTACGCAGCACGCAGGCTATCGGAGCGCGGCCTGCTTCGCGAGGACGATCCGATCAAGTTGCAGCGCGCCGTCACCGAGATCGCCTTCGGCTACGCCAAAGGCGGTGAGGTCGGCAGTCAGTTCGTCCCCGGCGACAGCCCCTTGGCGCCGAGTCGCCCCCTGCCCCAACTGCTTGGCTGGACATCGTCGGCGCTGCGCGAGGATTTCGACCAACCCAACAGGTCGGGCAACACCAACGCGCTGCGGAACCAGGCAGCCACGAATGACAGTACGATCCGGGAGCGCCAGTCGAACCAGCGCGCCACACCGGGGCAAGCCGTTGGCAACGACATTGCGGCACGGGTGAGTTCGAACGAAACGCAGGCCTCCGCGACCATCGACATGCGTCGTCGCGAAGTCTCGCAGGAGCAAGGCACCCTGAGCGAGGATTACAACGCGACAGTAAAGTCCGGCAAAGGTGAGCCGCCACCACGGCGGAAATCAGGCAGTGTGGGACACCGTTGGCGCGCAGACCGACAACCGTGCCAAGCTGGGGACGCCCCCGGAGAGGCCGAGCATCGGCGAGTGGCACATCAACAAAG
>JADJPT010000037.1 GCA_016713125.1 Betaproteobacteria bacterium | reverse complement strand
CGCATCGCTTCGCGCACCGCTTCCGGGATCGGCGTGCGCGCCCCGTCGGCCGGACGGCCGGACCGCGCGACCAGGGCTTCGAGGCGCGCGATGCGCTCGGCACCCAGCGGATGGGTGCTGAGGAACTTCGGCGGTTCGCGCCCTCCGCGCTCGCCCGCCGCCTCGCGCAGCAGCCTGAAGGTGTCCGAAGCGCCGCCGGCATGGCCGTAGGCGCGCAGCAGGGGCCGCCAGCCCCGCGCTGTCGGCCTCCTCCTCCTGGCTGCGGCTGAAGCTGAGCAGCGTCAGCAGCCCGGCGTTGCCCAGCACCGATTCGGCCACGCGGCTGCCGGCACCCGCCGAGACCACCGACACCGCCGCGCCGAAGGCCACGCCGCGGCCCAGGCTGGCGATGGCGTGCCTGTGCCCGGCGTGCCCGATCTCGTGCGCCAGCACCATGGCCAGGGTGTTCTCGTCGGGCAGGCGTTCGAGCAGTCCGCGATACACGGCGACGTGACCGCCCAGCGTGGCGAACGCGTTGACCATCGGTTCGTCGATGTAGTGCACGCGGATCTGCATGCCGGCGGGCAGGTCCATGCCCGGCGAGAGCCGCGCGGCCAGTCCCTGCAGATAGCCTTCGACCACGGCGTCGCCGGGCGCCATGCGCCGCGCGTAGGGCTCGGCCAGGCGGACCTCCAGGGCGTAGGGCAGATAGCGCGCGAAGCTGCCGCCGAAGAAGGCCAGCAGCGCCGCGGCGGCCAGCGCGAACACCAGCGTCGCCGAGGCCAGCACCAGAAAGCTGCGCAGCGGACGCGTGTCGCTGTTGTTGACCTCTTCGGGCAGCTGCGGGTTGCTGTACTCGGCCACCGTGCGGCGCGACCCCTCAGCCCGGCGCGGCTGCGGCGGCGCCCGCCTGCGCCCGCGCGGAGAGCGCCGTTCCGTAGGCCAGCAGTTCCACGCCCTTGACCGAGTTCGGGTTGCGCCCGCCGATCGCGAAGGTCTGGAACTTGACGTTGATGATCATGCCCGCGCCGCGCGCGCGCGCCTCGGACTTCATGCGCAGCACGGCCTCGCGCCGTGCGCGGTCGATCAGCGATTCGTAGGAACGCACGCGGCCGCCGATCAGGCTGTACAGCCCGGCCACCAGGCCCTTGAAGTAGTCCTCGGAGATCACCGCGCTGCCCGACACCAGCGCGGTGTCGAGGCGCCCCGCGGCGGCGGGCGGAAAGCGGTTGGAGAACACCAGGATGTCGCCGAACTCGCCCTCGCGCCTGCGCAGCGAGGCGTAGTGGCGGCGCTCGTTCCAGCGCCCGACGAAGAAGCCGAGCAGGAACAGGACCGCAAAGACGATCAGGTCGAAGAACTCGGCCAGCACGCCCACGGCAGGCTTACTCCAGGACGACCGCGGTGCCGTAGGCGAAGATCTCGGCCGCCCTGGCGGTGATCGAGGAGGTCGCGAAGCGCACGTTGAGGATGGCATTGGCGCCGGCCGCCTCGGCCTGCGCGACCATGCGCTGGGTGGCTTCCTCGCGCGATTCCTGCAGCAGCTCGGTATAGGCCTTGAGCTCGCCGCCGACGATGTTCTTCAGGCTGGCGAACAGATCCTTGCCGACGTGTTTGGCGCGCACCGTGCTGCCCTGCACCAGGCCCAGGTGCCGCGTCACGCGGCGGCCCGGCACCAACTCCAGATTGCTGATCAGCATGCTCCCCCCTCAGGGACCGGCACAGGCCGTGGGGGCAAGTATACCGAGGCGGCCGCGCGGCTCAGGACTTCGCTTCGGCCTGCTCGTCCCGGTTCGCGCTCTTCACGTTGCGCGCCGACTCGCGCGCCAGCGAGAGCAGGCGGCCCGAGGCCGCCACGCGCCCGGCCTGGGCGTAGGCCTCGTGATTGGCCTCGACCTCCACCAGGCGATAGACATAGTTCACCATCATGCCGAAGGAGCGCTGCATGCCGGCCTCGGACACGTCGCCCAGCCAGTTCAGCCGTTCCAGCCGCGCGCCGTTGCCGAGGTGGAAGCGCGCCACCGGATCGAGCGGCTCGCGGCCCTGCTTCACCTCCAGCAGGTAGTGCGCGCACAGCGGCGCCAGGCGTTTCTGCGCCTCGGCCGCCAGCGGCTTGTCGGTGTGCCAGTCGACGGCCTGCAGGCGCTCGAGCAGCGGGCCCAGCGCGGGATCGGCGCCCTTCGCCTTCGCAGCGCCGGCCAGCCAGCGCCGGAACCCGGGTATCGGGGAAAGCGTCGCGAACACCTTCAGGCGCGGGAACTCGCGCCCCAGGTCCTCGGCCACCTGCTTGATCAGCAGATTGCCGAAGGACACGCCGCGCAGCCCTTCCTGGCAGTTGGTGATCGAGTAGAAGATCGCGCTGTCGGCCTCGCCCGCCTCGACCACCGGTGAGTCCGGCTCGATCAGCGGTTGCACGCGCGAACTCAGGCCGCGCGTCAGCGCGACCTCGATGAAGATCACCGGCTCCTCGGGCAGCGCCTGGTGGAAATACGCATAGCAGCGGCGATCGCCCTGCAGCCGGCGGCGCAGGTCGTGCCAGCCCTGGATGGCATGCACGGCCTCGTAGTGGATCAGCTTCTCCAGCACCAGCGCCGAGGTGCGCCAGTCGATGCGCTGCAGGGTCAGGAAGCCGCGGTTGAACCAGGACGAGAGCAGGTGCGAGAGGTCGGCCTCGATGCCCTGCCACTCGCGCTGCTCGCGCAGGTCGCGCAGCAGGCGCTTGCGCATGCCCACCAGCCGGGCGGTTCCCCCGCTGGCCATGTTCAGGCGGCGGAACAGCTCCTGCCGCGGCGGCTCCACCGCCTGCTGCAGGCCGATCAGGTTCTCCTGGCTGGGGGTCTCGCGATACGCGTCGGCGGCGCGCGCCACGCGCTGCGGGTCGGGCGAGAACTCGGCCACCAGCAGGTCGAAGAACAGGCCCTGTGCCGTATCGCCCAGGGCGCTCCAGGCATCCAGCGCCTCCAGTGCAAGGCGCGCACCCGAGACCTCGCCGCGCTCCGAGAGCAGCGCATGGCAGTGCGCGATCACGCGCCTGGCGGCGCGCTGGTCGGCCGCCGTCGCGCGCGCGCGTCGGCGGCCGCGCCGCCGCCCCACAGCCGCTTCAGGAAGCCCGGTGTGCCCATGCGTGCAGCCCCTCGCCTACTCGAGGCGGATGTCGTTGTCGCGGATCAGCCGCGCCCACTCGCGGCGCTCCGCCGCGACCTTGCCGGCGAACTCCTGCAGGCCGATGCCGGTGGGCAGGGTGCCGCGCTCCTTCAGGAACTCGCTCATCTCGGGCGCGCGGATGATCTCGGAGAGCGCCGCATGCAGCTTCTCGACCACCGGGCGCGGCACCTTGGCGTGCACGAAGAACGAGAACCAGCCCACCGTCTCGAAGCCGGGGAAGCCGGCCTGCGCCATGGTCGGCACCTCGGGCAGCGCGGGCAGGCGCTTGTCGCCGGTCACCGCGAGGATGCGCACGCGGCCCTGCTTGGCGAAGTTGATCGCCGACACCGGGTTGTTGAACATGTACTGCACGCGGCCGCTGACCAGATCGGTCATCGCCGGGGCGTCGCCCTTGTAGGGGATGTGCGTGCTGTCCGCCTTGGCGGCGCGCTTGAAGGCTTCGCCGTAGATGTGCAGCGTGCTGGCCAGGCCCAGGCTCGCATAGGCGGTCTTGGACGGGTTGGCGCGCAGGTACTCGGCGAGTTCCTTCACCGATTTCACCGGCAGTTCGGCCGGCACCACCAGCGCCGTGGCGACCTCGGCGATCTGCGTCAGCGCCTGGAAGTCGTTGACCGGATCGTAGGGCAGCTTGGTCAACAGCGAAGGCAGCTGCACCAGGCCCGAAGGCGCGGTCATCAGGATGGTGTAGCCGTCGGGTTCGGCCTTGCCGACCGCATCGGTGCCGATCACGGTGTTGGCGCCGGGCTTGTTCTCGACGATCACGGGCTGGCCCCATTTCTTCGTCAGTTCGCCGCCGATGCGCCGCGTGATGATGTCGGTGGCGCCCCCGGCGGGAAGGGAATCACGATGCGGATCGGTTTGGACGGATAGGCCGAGGCGTCCTGCGCCTGCGCGGGCGCGATGCCCTGCGCGGCGAAGACCGTGGCGACGGCGACCAGCGATGCGAGTGCGGTGAATGTGCGACGTTTCATGGTTCCCTCCTGGGGTTCATTGTTCTGGTGCTGCGTGTGACGACAACGCGAATTTTGCAAGTTCCATGCCCATTGCGGCCTCGGCTTCCGCATACACGGAGGCGTCGAACACGCCCGCACCCAGCGGGATGCGCGCGCGCGCCGCGGCGACGATGGCCACCGGCGTGCCGGGCTTGAGCATCATGATCGAAACCGGATCGCCGCTGGCCGGATCGAGGCTGCCGAGGAAATCCGGGAAGCTCGAGATGCGCCGCCCGTCCTCCTCGGCGGTCATGAATTCGTTGTACACGCCCAGCGTCACGCGCCGGGTTCCGGCGCGCACCGTCAGCGTGCCGACCTCGAAGCCGGCTGCATAGGCCACGGCATTCGCGGCGACCTCGCCCTCGATCAGCACCTCGCCGCCGAGGAAGGCCGCGGCCGCGGCGACACGCGCCGGTCCCTGCGCGGCACGCATCGCCTCGCCCAGGCCCAGTGCGAAGCTGATCGAACCCGGCGCGCCGCGCCGCCTGACGAAGTCCGCATCGAAGGGCCCGCGCACGGCGTTGATCAGCCCGCCGTTCTGCACCGCGGCCGCGCGCAGCACCTGCGAAGTGCGGTTCGGATGCCCGTGCACCAGCACCGAGAGCGGCGGCTCGCCGGGCCCGCCGGCCGAATGTCCGGCCTGCCAGATCGTCGCCGCCGGATCGGCGGCCAGGCCCATGCCGCCCATGCGCTCGGTCGGATGCGCGCGCCCGTTGGTCGCCGCGTCGGCCAGCGGGATGCCCAGGCCGGCGGCGATGGTCCAGGTGTACATGCCGGGCACATGGCTGGCCATCACGCCGGCCAGCCTGCGCCCGCAGGCCGCCTGCAGGGCGAGGGCGGCGTCGATGGCGTCCTGCGGGCGCGTGCGCGCGCCGGCCGCACCGGGCGCGCCGACCGCCGTGGCCACCAGCAGCGCGTCGTCCGCGGCGAACTGTTCGAGCGGCAGCAGGCGCACCTTGCCGCGCGCCAGCGCATCCTCGCCCAGGCCGCGATGGCGCGCCGAGGAGGCCACGCCGGTGCCGCCCGAGGACAGCAGCAGACCGCCCAGCACGGCGGCTTCGAGGTCTTCGCGGCCGAGTTCGCGGCCCGCCACGCGCGCGCCGCTCACGGCATGCCCGGCAGATGCAGGCCCACGCCGAACTCCGCGCAGGCTTCGGCCGCCGCGGCATAGCCCGCATCGGCGTGTCGCGCGATGCCGATGCCGGTGTCGCCGTCGAGCACCGCCTGCAGTCGCTCGGCCGCGAAGGGCGTGCCGTCGGCGATCGCCGTCTGCCCGGCGCTCATCATGCGGCCGACATTGGCGTGCATCGCCACCAGGTCGGCGCCGTTGGCGCAGGCCAGCAGCGCGTTCAACACCGGCCAGTCGCCGATCGGGTCGCTGCCGTCGGCCATCTTCTCGGTCTCGCGAAAGGGGCTGGCCACCGAACCCGAATCGAGGTGGTCGCGCGTGAAGGCGATGGGCGCGGAGATCTCGCCCCTGGCCACCGCCGTGTTCACCGCCAGCGCGAAGCGGCTGCGCTCGCCGTGGCCCAGCCAGCCGATGCGCGCCGGCAGACCCTGGAACTGCACGTGTTCCTTGGCCAGCACCAGCCATTTGCGCAGCATGTGCCCATCGGGAAACAGGCGCTCGGCGATGGCGTCGGTGGCGGCGATGTCGGCCGCGTCGCCCGAGGCCGCGATCCAGCGGAACGGGCCGATGCCGCGGCAGAACAGCGGGCGGATGAACAGGGTGACGAAGGAATCCAGGGTCAGCGCCTCGCCGTAACCGGCATCCGAGGCGCGCATGCGCAGGGTATTTCCGTACTCGAACACCAGCGCGCCGCGGCGGCGGAATTCGACCAGCGCCTTGGCGTGGCGCACCAGGGTGGCATTGCCCAGACGCAGCGCCTCATCCGGGTCGGCCTTCACCAGCGCCTCCATCTGCGCGCTGGTCAGCCCCGCGGCCACGTAGCCGCGGCGCGGGTCCACGGTCACCTGGTCAGTGACCACGTCGGGCTGCCAGCCGCGCGCCAGCAGCGCCTCGTGCACCTCGGCCACGTTGCCGGCCAGGCCCACCGAACCGCCCTCGCCCTTCGCCTGCAGCTCGCCCATCCAGGCCAGCGCCTCGTCGAGCGAATGCGTCATGCGATCGAGGTAGCCGGTGGCGATGCGCCGCTCCAGCCGCGCGGGGTTCACCTCCACCACCAGGATGGCGGCGCCCGCCAGCTTGCCGGCCAGCGGCTGCGCCCCGCCCATGCCGCCGCAGCCCGCGGTCAGGATGGCCTTGCCGGCCAGCGTGCCGCCGAAGCGCTCGGCCGCACCGGCGAAGCTCTGGTAGGTGCCCTGCAGGATGCCCTGGCTGCCGATGTACTGCCAGGCCGCGGCCGTCATGCCTGGCGTGATGGTGAGCCCGGCCTTCTCCAGTTCGTACACCGTCTTCTCGTCGGTCCAGCGCCCCACCACCAGGCCGTTGGCCATGATCACGCGCGGTGCGCGCGCATGGGTGCGGAAGCGCGCGATCGGCTTGCCCGACTGCATGACCAGGGTCTCGTCGTCATGCAGGTCCTTCAGCACGGCGACGATGCGCTCGAAACTTTCCCAGTCTCGCGCCGCGCGGGCCGCCGACATGTAGATCACCAGGTCTTCGGGCCGCTCGCCGTTCTCGAGGTTGTTCTCGAGCATGCGCAGGATGGTCTCCTGCTTCCAGCCGCGGCAGCGCAGTTGCGTGCCGCGCTGCGCCCGTATGCGCCTGGCGGCGGCAGGCACGTCCTTGCCATGGCCCATGGGAATGCGCCTCGCGCGAATGAAGGTATGGAGCGTCCGATGGTACACGCAGCGCGCGCCGGTTTCGGCGCGCGATTCGCAATTCACATCGTTGCGGCGCGGCGCCTGGTGCGCGATCCGGCCGGCTTCCCGCCGCCGCCCGGGGTGCGCAGGCCGCCGCGCAACAGCTGCATCGCGCACGCGGAGATGCGCCGATGGTCCATCGGGATGCGCCCGCTGGCCGAGTCGCTGGCGACGCGCAGGTAGGCAAGTCCCAGCCACTGTGCGTAGATCGCCGCAGCGGCCAGCCCGCAGTCCTGGGCCGGGATCTCGCCGCGCGCAACGGCATTGCTCAGGCAGTCCTCGATGATGCCGCGCGCCGCGGCGAAGCGGCGTCCGATGGTGCGCCCGTGGCGCGGCGAGAGGCGTTGCTCGCGGCCCGGCAGGTAGAACCACGAGAAGCGCCGGAAATACTCCGGGTGGCTGGACAGGAACTTCACGTAGGCCGCCGCGAGGCGCGTCAGGTTGGCGTCCAGGCCGCGCTCCGGGCGGTAGGCGGCGCGAAAGCCCTCGACGAGCTGGTCGGCGTCGGCGCACAGGATGGCGAAGTAGATCTCCTGCTTGGACGGGAAGTAGCCGTAGATCGCCACGCGCGACAGTCCGGCGGCGGCGGCGATCTGCTCGACGTTCACCTGGCTGTAGGCCTGGCTGAGGAACAGTTCGCGCCCGCCGAGACGATCTCGGACCTGCGTTGCGCGGCGCGCTGCTGGCGCGTGGCCGACTTCTGCTGCATCTGCGGATTCCGGCGGATCGTGATCGTTGCGGTGGCGGGGGGGGTGTGGCGAAAGCCGCAAAAACTATACACCAGCCCCTGCGCCGGCCGCCCCGCCGCCGGTCCGCGCGCGTGCTTGACAGTTTTGCGGATTTGTATGGAAATTGCGGCAGCGCAGTTCCACCGGGCGAGGCGGGCCGCATGAGCGGATGCGGTCGCCGCGGATTCAAGGAGTTCACATGCAGGACACGCAGACGCTGACCGAAGCACGCATCGCCCGCCTGGCCGAACAGGCCGACGTCAACTTCGGCCCGCTGGCCAGCTACCGGCGACTGGTCGGCGGCGATGGCGTGCCCATCTTCACCGGCATCCAGACCTGCGAACCGGGCTACATGACCCGCATGCACTGGCACCCCTACGTCGAAGCCCTGTTCGTGATCGAGGGCGAGGCCACGGTCTACCTCGAAGGCCGCGAAGCCCAGGCGCAGAGGCTCACCGCCGGCGACATCGTGGCCCTGCCGCCCAACATCCCGCACGTGTTCGGCAACCCCGGCACGCGCACCCTGCGCATGCTGGGCATCCACAGCTCGCCCGAGCGCATCGTCAATTTCGTCGACGGCACCAAAACCGGCGCGCACGGCTTCGTCGACTACGGCGTCGACACCGGACAGCCGGTCGCGCCGGCGGCCGCCGGCCCGGCCCTGTGGCGCGGCCTGGACGCCGCGCAGATGGTGCGCCTGTTCGACAATCGCGCGGCGGTGCCCGACGGCGATGCCCACTTCAAGGCGCGCGCCGAGCGCAGCGTGCCGCTGCGCACCAGCCTGCCCGGCGAGCGCGATGTGCGTTACGGCCCGGGTCCGCGCCAGCTGGTGGACGTCTACGCCGGCGCGCCCGGCGGCCCGGTGGTGCTGTTCTTCCACGGCGGCGGCTGGCGCAACCAGTCCAAGGAAGCCTTCGCCTTCGTCGCCGAACCGCTGGTGGCCGAGGGCATCACCACCGTGGTGGCCGGCTACGACCTGTTCCCGCAGGTGGGCATGCTCGACATCATGCGCGAAGCCCGCGAGGTGGTGGCCTGGACCTGCCGCACGCTGGCCCCGCAGGGCGGACGGCGCGTCGTGCTGGCCGGCCATTCCTCTGGCGCGCAGCTCGCCGGCATGACGCTGACGCACGATTTCCGCCGCGAGGGCCTGGCGCGCACGCCGGTGCAGGGCGCGCTGCTGATCAGCGGCTCGCACGACATGGAGCCGCATCGCCACCATCCGCGCTACCTCGACATGGGCCTGGACGAAGTGCTGGTGCAGAAGACCAGCACGCTGCGCAACCCGCCGCTGGACACCGACGTCGAGCTGGTGGTCGCCGTCGGCGCCGCCGAGACCTCGGGCTACGTGCGCCAGAGCACCGAGTACTGCGAGGCGATGGCCGCGCGCGGCCATCGCGCCGAGCTGCTGCTCTCGCCCGGCGACAACCACTTCTCGGTGATCGGCCGGCTCGGCGAGGCCGACCACCCGCTCACGCGTCGCCTGGTGGCGCTCGCGCGCGGCCGGGGCTGAGCGCCGCACCGCACACCGAACACCGCACCACCACCGACCGCCACCCACGGAGCACGCCATGACCGCACGCCGCACGCTCGTCGCACTCGCCGCCACGTCCGCCGCCCTGCTCGCGTGGCCCCTCGCCGTGCAGGCGCAGGCCGACGCCTGGCCCGCCAAACCGATCCGCATCGTCGTGCCCTTCCCGCCCGGCGGCGCGGTCGACCTGGTGGGCCGCGCCGTGGGCCGCGGGCTGTCGGAAGGCCCGCTCAAGGCCCAGGTGGTGATCGAGAACCGGCCCGGCGCGGGCGCGATGATCGGCACGGAAGTCGTCGCCAAGTCGCCCGCCGACGGCTACACCCTGCTGACCGGCTCGATGAGCGCGCTGGCGGTGAACCCCAGCCTGTACAAGGCCACCATCCGCTACGACGCGTTGCGCGACTTCGCACCGGTCGGCCTGGTCGCCACCACGCCGGGCGTGCTGGCCGTCAACCCGAAGCTGCCGGTCAATTCGATCGCGCAGCTCGTGGCGCTCGCCAAGTCCAGACCCGGCATGACCTACGCCTCCTCCGGCAACGGCAATTTCCAGCACCTGATCGGCGAGCTGTTCAAGAACGCCACCGGCGTGAACCTGGTGCATGTGCCGTACAAGGGCAGCGCGCCCGCGCTGATCGACACCATCGCCGGCCAGGTGGAGATGATCTTCGACGTAATGCCCTCGGCCGCCCAGCCGATCAAGTCCGGGCAGTTGCGCGGCCTGGCGGTGACCAGCGCGCAACGCTCCGAGGTGCTGCCCGACCTGCCGACCATGGCCGAGTCCGGCCTCAAGGGCTTCGACGTGAGTTCCTGGTACGGCATCGTGGCGCCGGCCGGCACGCCGGCCGAGGTGGTGAACCGGCTCAATGCCGACATCCAGCGCATGCTGAAAACCCCGGAGATGCGCGCGCAACTGCTTTCGCTGGGCGCCACGCCGCTGGGCGGCACGGCGGCCGAGTTCTCCGCGCACCTGAAGAGCGAGAACGCGCGCTGGGCCGAGGTCATCCGCAGCAACCAGATCACCGCCAACTGAGCGCGGCACGCCCCCTCGGTTAAAATGCCGGGGTGAACACCAAAGCCCCCAACACCCGCAAGCCCGAAGCCGGCAAGCACGAGGCCGGCAGCAACGCACCGGCCAGCAATTTCATCCGCAACATCGTCGAGGCCGACCTCGCCGCCGGCAAGTGGGCGGCGCGCACCTGGGGCGGCCGGCCCGGCCCGGCACGCGCGCACGCCGGGTCGCCGCCCGACGCGGCAAAGATCCGCACGCGCTTCCCGCCCGAACCCAACGGCTACCTGCACCTCGGCCATGCCAAGAGCATCCTGCTGAACTTCGGCCTGGCGCGCGAGTTCGCCGGCGCCTGCCACATGCGCTTCGACGACACCAACCCGGAGAAGGAGGAGCAGGAGTACGTCGACTCCATCCTCGACGCGGTCCGCTGGCTGGGCTTCGACTGGGGCGAGCACCTCTACTACGCGTCGGACTACTTCGACCACATGTACGAAGCGGCCGAGTACCTGGTGCAGGCCGGCCACGCCTACGTCGACCGGCAGAGCGCCGAGGAGATGCGCGCCAACCGCGGCACCCTCACGCAGCCGGGCAAGGACAGCCCGTGGCGCGCCACGCCGCCGGCCGGGAACCTCGACCTGCTGCGCGAGATGCGCGAGGGCCGGCACGCGGAAGGCAGCATGGTGCTGCGCGCCAAGGTCGACATGGGTTCACCCAACATCAACCTGCGCGACCCTGCCATCTACCGCATCCGCAAGGCCGAGCACCATCGCACCGGCGACACCTGGTGCATCTACCCGATGTACACCTTCGCGCATCCCATCGAGGACGCACTGGAACGCATCACGCACTCGGTGTGCACGCTCGAGTTCGAGGATCAGCGCCCGTTCTACGACTGGCTGCTGGCGCGCCTGGCCGAAGGCGGGCTGCTGGCCAATCCGCTGCCGCAGCAGATCGAGTTCGCGCGCCTGAACCTGACCAACGTGGTGCTCTCGAAACGCAAGCTGATCCAGCTGGTCAACGAGAAACACGTCGAAGGCTGGGACGACCCGCGCATGCCCACGCTGGTGGGCGCGCGCCGCCGCGGCTACACGCCCGAGGGCTTCCGGCTGTTCGCCGAGCGCATCGGCGTGTCGCGCTCGGATTCCTGGATCGACTACGGCGTGCTCGAAGACTGCATGCGCGAGCACCTCAACGAAGTCGCGCCGCGCCGCATGGCCGTGCTCGACCCGGTCAGGCTGGTGATCGAGAACTATCCGGAGGGGCAGGAAGAGCTCTGCGAAGTGCCCAACCACCCGCAGAAGCCCGACTGGGGCAAGCGCTCGGTGCCCTTCTCGCGCGAGCTGTGGATCGAGCGCGAGGACTACGCCGAGACCCCGCCGAAAGGCTATTTCCGCCTGTTCCCCGGCAACAGGGTGCGGCTGCGCTACGGCTTCGTCATCGAATGCCTGGGCTACGACGCGGCCAGCGACAGCGTGCGCTGCACGTACCTTGCCGACAGCAAATCCGGCACGCCGGGCGCCGACGCCTACAAGGTCAAGGGCAACATCCACTGGGTCAGCGCCCGGCACGATTACCCGGCCGAGGTCAGGCTCTACGACCGCCTGTTCAGCGCCGAGAAGCCGGGCGCGGAACGCGATTTCCTCGCCGACCTCAATCCGGCCGCCAAGCGCACCATCACGGCCCGTCTCGAGCCCGCGCTGCGCGAGGCCGCGCCCGAGGACCGCTTCCAGTTCGAGCGCCACGGCTATTTCGTCGCCGACCGCATCGACAGCCGGCCCGGCGCCCCGGTCTTCAACCGCGCCGTGACGCTGCGCGACTCCTGGGCCAGGGCCTGACAGGATTTGATCCACTGCAGGGGGCAAAGGGGCGACAATTGCGCCTCTTCCCGGAAGCAAAAACGGTAAAACCATGCTCACCTCCAACCTCACCTTCTTCCTGCTGATCCTGATCGAGGGCTGCGCCGGCCCCGTGGTGTCCGGCCAGCAGTGCAACGGCCAGAACTTCAACGTGCGCATGCCCTTCGAGACCCTCGAGCAGTGCGAGGCCGCGCGCAAGCGCCTGATGATCCCCGGCGGCATCGCCAGCTACGTGCGGCCGGTCTGCATCTCGGTGCCCACCAACCGGTAGCCGGCTGCGACAGCCCGCCGCGAAAGCCCACTTTGAGCGCCGCCCGCCACTCGACGAATCCCGCGCACACGGTCGAATCGCCCTACGCCTGGGCGCGTCTGTGGGCCGCACTGGCGCTGATGACCCTGGGCGGCGTGGGGATGTACGGCGTGACCGTGGTGCTGCCGCTGGTGCAGCAGGAGTTCGGCGTGACGCGCGGCATCGCCTCCCTGCCCTACACGCTGACCATGGTCGGCTACGGCCTGGGCGGGGTGCTGATGGGCAAGCTGGCCGACCGTTACGGCGTGATGGTGCCGCTGTACGGCGGCGCCGTCGCCCTGGCCATCGGTTTCGTCATTGCCGGTTCGGCGCAGAGCTTCGTCGTCTTCGCGCTGGCGCAGGGCGTGCTGATCGGCCTGCTCGGCACCTCGGCGACCTTCGTGCCGCTGGTGGCCGACATCTCGCACTGGTTCACGCGCCGGCGCGGCATCGCGGTGGCCATCGTGGTGTGCGGCAACTACACCGCCGGCACGCTGTGGCCGCCGATACTGCAGCACTTCTTCGACACCGTGGGCTGGCGCACCACGTACTACGGCGTGGCGGTGTTCTGCTTCCTGGCCATGCTGCCGCTGGCGCTGATCATGCGCCCGCGTCCGCCGGCGTTCTCGGCCGAGACCCCGGACGACACCGCGCAGGCGCGGCATGGCCGCACTTTCGCAGGCCAGGCCGCGCGGCCGCTGGGCTTCACCCCGACCACGCTCACCGTCCTGTTGTGCATCGCCGGCACCGCCACCTGCGTGGCCATGTCCATGCCGCAGGTGCATATCGTGGCCTATTGCAGCGACCTCGGCCTGGGCGCCGGACGCGGCGCGCAGATGCTCTCGCTGATGCTGGGATGCGGCATCATCAGCCGGCTCGCCTCGGGCTGGCTGTCCGACCGCATCGGCGGGCTGCGCACCCTGCTGCTGAACTCCACGCTGCAGGCCTTCGCGCTGCTGCTGTTCTTCATGTTCGACGGCATGACCTCGCTGTACATCATCTCGGCGCTGTTCGGCCTGTTCCAGGGCGGAATCATCCCGGCCTACGCCATCATCGTGCGCGAGTACTTTCCCTCGCAGGAGGCAGGCGCGCGCGTGGGCACGGTGCTGATGGCCACGCTGTTCGGCATGGCCCTGGGCGGCTGGATGTCCGGTGCGATCTTCGACCTGACCGGCTCCTACGACGCGGCCTTCGCCAACGGCATCGGCTGGAACCTGCTGAACATCGTCATCGTGGTCGAACTGCTGCGCCGCGCGGGCAGGCTGCGCACGCCGCGCAACGCCGCCGCGCCGGCGTAAGCCTGACAACCCAGGGGCGCAGGCCCCGGAAGCGGAGCAATGCAATGCACATCAAGGCACTGACTTTCGACACCGGCGGCACCGTCCTAGACTGGCACGGCGGACTCACGCGTGCGTTTGCCGCCGCCGGCGCACGCCGCGGCCTGGAAGCGGACTGGCACGCCGTGGTCAACGAGTACCGGCGCCGGTCGCTGAAGGCCATCGGCGGACAGGTGCAACCGGCCTTCAACTTCGACGACGTGCATCGCCGCGTGCTCGACGAGATCGTCGGCGAGTTCGGCCTGGGCGCGCTCGACGCCGCGGATCGCGATGCGATCTGGCGCACCTGGCACGCGCTCGACGCCTGGCCCGATTTCGCCGCCGCGCTGGCGCGCCTGCGCCGCAAATACGTGGTCGCCTCGTTCACGCTGCTGACCACCTCGCTGGTGATCGACGTCTCACGCCGCAACGGCATCGTCTGGGACGCCATCCTCTCCTGCGAAATGATCGGCATCTACAAGACCCGCCCCGAGGCCTACCTGACCGCGGCCAAGTGGCTGCAGCTCGATCCGTCGGAGATCATGATGGTCGCCGCCCACAATCACGACCTGAACGGGGCCCTGGCCTGCGGCTACCACACGGCCTTCGTGCGCCGCCCGGCCGAATGGGGGCCCGGCGGACCGGCCGATCCCGTGCCCGATCCGGCGCACACGCTGGTGGCCGACGATTTCGGCCAGCTGGCGGAGCAGCTGGGGGCCTGAGCCGCGCAGGATGCCCCGGGGACTGGCATCATGCGCGACCGCTACACCACAGGACACGCCACGATGAATGCTTTCGGACTGCGCCGCGCCGCCTGCGCGCTCGCCCTGCCCCTGCTGGCCTCCTGCAGCAACGTCACCGTCTGGCCGTTCGGCAGCGGCGACACGCGCGAGGTCAACCGCACACCGGGCAACGCCACCGAGTACCGCTGCGACGGCGGCAAGCGCTTCTATGTGCGCACGCTCGAGGGCGGCGCCGTCTGGCTGATCCTGCCCGAGCGCGAACTGCGACTCGAGAAAGGCGCCGGCAACCGCTACACCGCCGGACGCGTGAGCCTGGAGATCGACGGCCAGAACGCCGCACTGAGCGACCCGCCGACCACCTTCACCGGCTGCAAGGTGCCGGCCGCGGGCTGAGCGAAGCTCGCCACAGGCCATGAAGAGCGTCGTGCTGCCCGGCGGCGAGGCGGTGCCCGCGCTGGGCCTGGGCACCTGGAACATGGGCGACGCGCGCGCCAGGCGCGCCGAAGAGCTCGCCGCGCTGCGTGCCGGGCTGGACGCCGGCCTGCGCCTCATCGACACCGCCGAGATGTACGGCGACGGGCGCTCCGAAGAACTGGTGGCCGAAGCCATCGCCGGCCGGCGCGACGAAGTCTTCCTGGTCAGCAAGGTGCTGCCCGGCAACGCCACGCGACGCGGCACGCTGGCCGCCTGCGAGGCCAGCCTGGCGCGCCTGAAGACCGACCGCATCGACCTCTACCTGCTGCACTGGCGCGGCGGCACGCCGTTCGCCGAAACCCTGGAAGCGCTGCAGGCGCTGCAGCGCGCGGGCAAGATCCGCCACTACGGGGTGAGCAACCTCGACCTCGCCGACATGCGCGAATGGTGGGCGGCTCCCGGCGGACCCAAGCTGGCGACCAACCAGCTGCTCTACAACCTCACGCGCCGCGGCATCGCCTTCGACCTGCTGCCCTGGCTGCGCGAGCGCGGCGTGAGCGTGATGGCCTATTCGCCGCTGGAACAGGCGCGCATGCTGAACAACCGCGCGCTGCTGCAGATCGCCGCACAGGCCGGCTGCACGCCGGCGCAGCTCGCGCTGGCCTGGCTGCTGGCGCAGGACGGCGTGATCGCCATCCCGAAGAGCGGCAGCGTCGCGTGCGTCCTCGAGAACCGCGCGGCCCTGGACCTCAGGCTCACGCCCGAACTGCAGGCCGCGCTGGATCGCGCCTTCCCACCGCCGCGCAGCGCGCAGCCGCTGGAGATGCTCTAGCGCGGGACGCGCGCTACCAGCGCAGCAGCCGCGGCCCCAGCGCCGCGCCGGCCGCGCCCGGGATCAGCA
>JADJPT010000036.1 GCA_016713125.1 Betaproteobacteria bacterium | reverse complement strand
CGGGTTTCGAGTCCGATATCCACGGCCTGGTCGAAGAGCCGGGCGCCGGCGGGGTGTGCTACTTCGTGGACTGCGTGCGCCAGGGCTGATCGCCGGACCCGGGCACAACGTCTGTGCCGCCAGCGGCGGTTTTTTGATTTGTTGCATACACGCAACAATGCCGCTCAAATTCAAGAATTTACCTCATATATTCAGTATAACGTATTGATGAAATAGGGTTGTGAGCTAGGATTCGCACCATGGAATCGGCTCGACCCATGCTTACCGAACTACGCCTGTGCGCATTGCGGTGCCTCGCCATCGCGCTGTGCGCCTGTGCCGGACTGGCGCATGCGCAAGCCAACCTTCCCGGAGTCGCGCCGGAAATGGCGCGCGCCGAACAACTGTTGCGCGCGGGCAGGGCGGACGAGGCCTGGCGCCTGCTTTCGCCGCACGAGTTTGCGCAGGCGGGTCGCGAGGACTTCGACTACCTGCTGGGGGTGGCTGCGTTGGACTCCGGGCGTGCCGACCTCGCCACTCTGGTGTTCGAGCGGGTGCTGGCGGTCAGTCCCAACCATGCCGCCGCGCGCCTGGACATGGGGCGCGCGTACTTCGCCTTGGGCGACATGGAGCGTGCGCGCACCGAATTTGAATCCGTGATGCGCTTCGATCCGCCGCCGGGGGCGCGGACGACCATAGAGCGCTACCTGGCGGCGATAGACCAGCGCACACGAGGCCGCAGACTGCGTCTTACCGGACATGTGGACGCGAGCTTCGGCAACGACAGCAACGTCAACAGCTCGACCTCGCAGGGTTCGCTGTATGTGCCGCTGTTCGGCGTCAATTTCACGCTCGCATCGACCGCCGTAAAGCGCGCCGACGCCTTCCTCGCGGTGGGTGGTGGCGTGGATGCGGCCTACGAGCTGGGTGCCGGGTACAGCGCAATCGCCGGTGCGGACCTGCGCCAGCGCGCCAACTTCAAGGCCGACACCTTCGATTACCGCAACGTCGACTATCGCGGTGGCCTGCAATACGCGGGAGAGCGTGACAACCTGCGCCCGCAGGTGGGCGCAATGACTACGAGCTGGACAACGCTTCGTACCGACGCACGCAGGCACACGCTGGATGCGCGCACGCAGTTCTCGGTCTATGGGCAGGATTCGCGCATACGCTACGTCCAGGCGGCCACGCGCGCCAACAGTTCCAACCTGTTCATGTACGGGGCGGGCGCCGTGCGCGTGCTGGACGAGTCGACGCGCACCTTCGCCTATGCGAGCGCCTTCCGCGGCGACGAGGTCGCCACCGACGGGCGCTCGGACGGCGACCGCAGGTTGTGGGGCGTGCGCGCGGGCGTGCAGCGTGCGTTGCGCGCCGACGCCGACTGGTTCGCCACCGCGACTGTGCAGAAATCGACCTATGAGCAGCAGAACCCGCTGTTCCTGACCACGCGGCAAGACCTGCAGTACGACCTGTCGATCGGGCTGAACTGGCAGGTGGCCCGCGACTGGAGCCTGCGGCCGCAGATGGCTTACACGCGCAACGACTCGAATGTCAGCCTCAACGATTTCGAGCGCTACGAGGTTTCTGTCACGGTGCGTCGCGATTTCCGCTGAAGCGGAGCCGGCGCACGCGACTTTTTTCACGGACATGGGACGCGCGACGGAATAGGATCGCCGCCTGCCGACCAGGGAGCATGTTCATGAGCACCGTCCGCACCGTTCCTTCCATTGCGCTGCGCGTCGCTGCCTTCGCGGTTGCCTTCTGCATGGCCACCGGCGTGCAGGCCGCGGCGGGCTTCGTGCAGTTTGTCAGCGGCGAGGCCCGCGTGATCCTGCGCGACGGCAGTTCGCGACCCGCGCAGAAGGGCGTGGAACTCAACGAAGGCGACACCGTGGTCACGGGCCGCGGCGCGAGCGCCCAGTTGCGCATGTCCGACCAGGGACTCATCGCCTTGCGCCAGGATTCGCAGCTTCTGATCGACACCTACCGCTACAACGGGAGCGAGGACGGCACCGAGCGGAGCGTGCTCGGCCTGCTGCGCGGAGGCTTCCGCACCCTGACCGGCGTGATCGGCCGCACCACCAAGACCAACTATTTGATCCGCACGCCGAATGCCACGATTGGCATACGTGGCACCGACCACGAGACCGTGTTCATCGCATCGCCCTCGCCCGGGGAGGTCGCCGCGGGTGTGCCGGGCACCTACAACAAGGTCAACGCGGGTTCCACTTTCGTCGAGACGCCGTCGGGTCGGCTCAACCTCGAGGTCAATCAGGTCGGCTTCGCGGGACTCCAGCCGGGCGTTGCGCCGATTCGGCTGGAGAGCATTCCGGCATTCATGCGTGCAACCTCGCAGCAGCAGGGCAGGGACGACAAGCGCGCGGTGCGTGAGTCGGCCTCGGGCGACCGGCGCGGTACGCAGACCGCAAATGGTGCGGCCGGGTCGAACGGATCGACCGGCGGTGCGACGCAGACCGCAACGCGCGTCGAGTACGTGCAGACCACATCAGACGGCGCGCTGACTTTCGCGCAGGCGGGCCAGGCGCTCACGGCGGCGCCCGCGGGCTACGCGGGGGTGGGCGGCGACAAGAGCGGCAGCATCCTGGGCAGCGGAGCGCTGCGTGTCTCGGTCGGTGGCGACCAGGTGCTGTTCGGTGCTGACGGACAGATGGCGCTGCTGTCGAGCGCCGACGGCTTCCGCTATGCCCGTTCCGGGGCGGCGGCTGTGCATTCGGGCAGGCTGGAACTGCTCGACAACGGCCAGGCCGTCGAGGTCAAGTGGGGGGTGTATTCCGGTGGCGCCATTGTCGACAACAGCGGCTCGCGCGCCGCGCAGTTCTTCCACTTCATGGGCGCGCAGGGTACGCCGCCGGGCGTCGTGCAGAGCCTTTCCGGCAGCTATACGGCGTCGATGGCCCACACGCCGTTCATCACCGAGACCGGAACGCTGGGCGGGTCGCTCAATTCTGTGTCGATCTCCCTGAACAACGGCAACCTCACGGGCTACAGCCTGGGCATCACCGATGGTCAGGGCCGCAGCTGGAGCGGCTGCGCCTTCGCCTGCTCGGTGGGCAGCGTGGGCCTGGTGCAGTTCGCCGACAAGGGTGTGCAGCTCACTGGCAGCGGGCCCGGTGGCTCGGTCAGCGGCAACGCACACGGACTGCCGGTGGGACCCAACGGCAAGGGTGTGATCTCCTCGTTCGACATGAAGACCGCGGGCGGTGCCGCCGTGACCGGGTCCTTCCTGGTCAAGGATCCGGCCAAGCCCTGATCGCACGGCCGCTGTCGAATCTCGATCAGCGGCGTTCGTACTCAACGAAATCGAAGCGCAGGCCTTCTGCGGAGGTCTGCGCCTGGCGCGTGGTCTCGCGCCAGGCCCCGGGGTCGAGGGCCGGGAAACGCGTGTCGCCGTCGAACGCCTGCGCGATCTCGGTCAGCACGATGCGTGAGGCCAGCGGCAGCGCCTCGCGATACAGCTCGCCGCCGCCGATCACGAACACCTCGTCGACGTCGGCGCATCGCGCCAGTGCGTCGTGCAGCGAGGCGGCGAGTTGCGCGCCTTGCAGTTGCAGGTCGCGCTGACGGCTGACCACCACGTTGCGCCGGCCCGGCAGCGGGCGACCTATCGATTCCCAGGTCTTGCGGCCCATGATCACCGGATGGCCCAGCGTGGCGGCCTTGAAATGGCGCAGGTCCTCGGGCAGATGCCACGGCATTCGATTGCCGGCGCCGATCACCCCGTTGGCGGCCACTGCCGCGATCATGGCCACGCGCGGCCGACCCGCGCCCGATGTGACTTTCTTGCTCACGCTCTCGTTCGACATGGTGGGATTATAGGCGGCATGACCGCAGCACAGCCCGCGCTCAGCTACCCGCGCTCCTTCCTCACGCTGCTCGTTGCCGGTTTCCTCGCCGTGGCGCTGCCGCTGGCCGGTGCCCTGCTGTATTCGGCCTGGAACACCGAGCGCCTGGCGGCGCAGGCGCGCAACGCCGTGTTCAACGCGGCGCAGGCAGCGCGCGGCAGTCGCTCGCTGGTGAACCGCATCAATTCGATCGAGCGGGTGGCGCAGCAGTACCTGGTGCTCGCCGACGCCGAACTGGCGGCCGACTACGCGCGCATCCGGCGCAGCTTCAAGCAGGTGTCGGGGGAACTGTCCCAGCTGCCGCTGGACGAGGAGCAATTGGTGGCCCTGACGCGCACCATCGAACAGGAGCAGCGACTGTACGAACTGCTGACCGCCGCGCCGCGCGGCCGCCCGGATGCCAGGCAGGTGGGCAAGCTGGCGAGCGGACTGGCCGAAAGCGCCTACGAGGTGCTGGCGATCAGCTACTTGGTGGCGGACCGCGAGGTCGAGCAGTTGCGCCGGTCCGCCGACGGCGTGCGCCAGCAGGCGGTCACGCTGCTGTTCGTGACCATCGCCGTCGCGCTCGCCCTGGCGCTGGGACTGACGCGCGTGATCGCGCGGCCCATCCGCCAGCTCGATGCCTCGATCCGCCAGCTGGGCGGCGCGGATTTCGCGCGCCCGATCCGCGTCGACGGGCCGCAGGATCTGCAGTACCTGGGGGACGCCTGGACCGGCTGCGCAGGCGCCTGACCGAGCTCGAGGAGCAGAAGAACCGCTTCCTGCGCCATGTGTCCCACGAACTGAAGACCCCGCTCGCCTCGCTGCGCGAAGGAGCCGAGTTGCTGCACGACGAGGTCGGCGGGCCGCTGGAGCCACCGCAGCGCAAGGTGGTCGGCATCCTGCGCGACAACAGCATCAAGCTGCAGCGCATGATCGAGGGACTGCTCGATTACCAGCGCGCGCTGCACGCCGCCGCCAGCCTGGATCGCAGCGAGGTCAGGCTGGATGCCCTGTTGCGCGAGGTGACGGACGCGCACCTGCTCGAGGCCACCGCGCGTCGCCAGAGCGTTGCGCTCGAGGTGCCACCGCTGGTCGTCGAGGGCGATGCCGAGAAACTGCGCACGGTGTTCGACAACCTGGTGGGCAACGCGCTGAAGTTCGCCCCGGACGGCGGCGCCGTGCGTGTGGTCGCGGCGGCCGAATCCGGCGCCGTGCACGTCGACGTGATCGACAGCGGTCCGGGCGTGCCCGCCGAGGAGTGCGAGTCGATATTCGACTCCTTCTTCCAGGGGCGCGCGCAGGGCGCCGGTCGCGTCGCCGGCAGCGGCCTGGGGCTGGCGATCGCGCGCGAGTTCGTGCAGGCGCACGGCGGAGCGATCAGCGTCGTGGAAGGCGAGGGCGGGCATTTCCGCGTCGTGCTGCCCAGGCATGCGGAGCTTCCCGAATGAACCGGCCGATCCGGCGGCTGCTGCGGCCGCTGTGCCTGGCGCTGGCGCTGCCGCTGCTGCTGGCCGCCGGGTGTGCCGGCCTGCCGGTCGCCGGCCCCGATGCGGCGAGCGCCGCGGAACTGCTGGACTATCTGGCCGCGACGGTGCGCCTGCCCGCCGACGCGCAGAAACGCGAACTCGCACAGGCCGCGCTGGACTACAAGACGGAGGCCAGCCCGCTTGCGCGCGTGCGCCTGGGCGGCCTGCACGCGCAGCCCGCGGCGGCGCTGCGCGACGACGCGCGCGCGCTGGCCCTGCTCGAACCGTCGACTCGCGTCGCGCCCGAAGCCGCGCGCGACGCGGTCCAGCGGCTGGGTGCGCTGCTGCATGCCCAGGTCGCCGAGCGTGTGCGCGCCATGCGCGAGGAGGCGCGCAGGCACGATCTGCTGCGCCAGCAACTCGAAGCCCTGAAAGCGGTCGAACGCTCGATCGCCGAACGCGAAGAGCGCATGCGCCAGCGTGTCCGATGAATCCGGCGCCGCGCCTGCGCGCGTCCTATGTGAACGGAGTGCGCACCATGAAAGCCAACGAAGATTCCCCCCGCGTCCTGCTGGTCGACGACGACGCGGACCTGCTGCAACTGATCACCATGCGCCTGGGCTCGGCCGGGTACGCGGTGACCGCCGTCGAATCCGGCGAGGCGGCGCTGGCCAGCCTCGAGGTGTCGCGCCCGCAGGTGGTGGTCACCGACCTGCGCATGCGCGGCATGGACGGCCTGGCGCTGTTCGACGCCATACACCGGCGCGCCCCCTCCATGCCGGTGGTGATCCTCACGGCGCACGGCACCATCCCCGAAGCGGTGGCGGCGACGAGGCGCGGGGTGTTCGGCTTCCTCACCAAGCCGTTCGACAGCAAGGTGCTCACCGACACCGTCGCCGACGCGCTGCGCCTGGCGCCCGGCGCGCCGGGCGAGGCCGGCGGCTGGCGCGCGGAGATCATCACGCGCTCGGCCGCCATGGAGGACCTGCTTTCGCAGGCGAGGCTGGTCGCGCAATCCGACGCCAGCGTCTGCGTGCTCGGGCCGAGCGGCGCGGGCAAGGAGTTGATCGCGCGGGCCATCCACCGCGCCAGCCGCCGCGCGGCGCGGCCCTTCGTCGCGGTGAACTGCGGGGCGATTCCCGAAGGGCTGCTCGAGTCCGAGTTGTTCGGCCACCGCAAGGGCTCCTTCACCGGCGCCACCCAGGACAGGCAGGGCCTGTTCCAGGCGGCCGAGGGCGGTACGCTGTTCCTCGACGAGGTCGGCGACATGCCGCTGGCGCTGCAGGTCAAGCTGTTGCGCGCGCTGGAGGACCGCAGTGTGCGTCCGGTCGGCTCCAACGAGTCGCTGCCCATCGACGTGCGCGTGGTGTCCGCCACGCACCGCAAGCTGGAGGAGCGCATCGCCGCCGGCGAGTTTCGCGAGGACCTGTTCTATCGGCTGAACGTGGTGCGCCTGGCGGTGCCGCCGCTGGCCGACCGGCGCGAGGACATCCCGCTGCTGGCCGGACATTTCCTGCAGCGCCTGGCGGCGCGCTATGAAAAGCGCGCGCAGGCTTTCTCGCCCGAGGCGCTGGAGCTGCTGATCGCGGCGCCCTGGCCGGGCAACGTGCGGCAGCTGCTCAATGTGGTCGAGCAGGCCGTGGCCCTGTCCACCACCGATGTGATCCCGGCCTCGCTGGTGCGCCAGGCGATCGATGCGGGCGACCGTTCGCTGACTCCGCTCGACGAGGCGCGCCGCACTTTCGAGCGCGAGTACCTCGTGCGCATCCTGAAGATGACCGCCGGCAACGTTTCGCAGGCGGCGCGTCTGGCCGGACGCAACCGCACGGAGTTCTACCGCCTGCTCGAGCGCCATGCGCTCGAGCCCGGAATGTTCAAGCCCGCCGAGTAGTTGGCGCGGTCTCGTCGCAGCTGTCGCCGTCCGGCGACAGAAAAAGTCCCTAGGCATCAAGCACATTGTCATGAACTGTCAGGAGGCGTCGTGTCCAGGCGACGCTTCATGCCGTTTTCGGCACGCGGAACTATTTCACGAACGCATTCCAAGGCATTGAGCGGAATGCATTAAGTCCGGTTGGCACGGGCCTTGCGGAAGGATGGGCGTAAACGCACATCGCAAGGAGAAAACCATGCAGTCAGAACGCCAACAAGTCGTGAAATCCGCCATCGCAGCCGTGCTGCTGGCCGGCCTGCTCTCCGGCTGCTCGGGCAATCCGACCAAGCAGGAGATCGGCACCGTATCCGGGGCCGTGGTCGGCGGGCTGGCCGGCAGCGCGCTGACCGGCAATCCGATCGGCACCTTGGCCGGCGCGGGCGCCGGCGCCTACGTCGGCAACCGCATCGGTCGCGACCTGGACGCCAAGCGCAGGTAATCGCGCAGGTAATCGCGCAGGTAATCGTCGCGCAAGGCCGAATCCGGCACGTTTGCTCGAACTCTCAGGGGAGTCAGACATGCAGCAACAGATCAAACTCAAGGCCGAACCCAGCGCGCTGTTCCAGACGCTGTTCGGTTTCGCTCTGGTGTCCATGGTCATGCTTGGCATAGGCGGCACCATCTACAAGGTGGTGTCCCACGACGGCTGGCTGGCGCGCTGGCTGGGCCACGGCCTGCCCGGCGGCACTGCGGCGTTCGGCACGCTGGTCGTGCTGGGCGTGCTGGCCTGGTTCTCGCGGCTGTGGACCACGCATCGCACCCAGGGCCTGCTGGCCGACCTGATCGTCTATGCCTTCGCCTTGACCGGCGTGGTGTACGCCCTGCGCCTCTGGAGCGTCGGCGTGCTGTAGGGCGCTGCACGTCCCATCCGCTCCAATCCGGTTTCTCCCCCGAGGGCTCGCCGATTCCCCCGAACGGCGGGCCCGTTTTTTTTCGGGGAAAGCCTAGACCGCGATCGGCGCCTTGATGGCCGGGTGCGGATCGTAGCCGTCGACCGTGAAATCCTCGTAGCCGAAGGCGAACAGGTCGGCGACGGCCGGGTTCAGGTGCATCTGCGGAAAGGCGCGCGGCGCGCGCGCAAGCTGCTGCCCGGCCTGCTCGACGTGGTTCAGATACAGATGCGCATCGCCCAGCGTGTGCACGAACTCGCCGGGCCGCAGCCCGCACACCTGGGCGACCATCAGCGTGAGCAGCGCGTAAGAGGCGATGTTGAAAGGCACGCCGAGGAACAGGTCCGCGCTGCGCTGATACATCTGGCAGGACAGTGCGCCGTCGGCGACGTAGAACTGGAACATCGCGTGGCAGGGCGGCAGCGCCATGCTGTCGACGTCGGCGGGGTTCCAGGCGGTCACGATGTGGCGGCGCGAATCGGGCCTGCTGCGTATCGAGTCGAGCACCTGGCGGATCTGGTCGATCTCGCGTCCGTCCGGTGTGCGCCAGTGGCGCCACTGGTAGCCGTAGACCGGGCCGAGGTCGCCGTTGTCGTCGGCCCACTCGTCCCAGATCGACACGCCGCGTTCCTGCAGCCAGCGCACGTTGGTGTCGCCGGACAGGAACCACAGCAGTTCCAGGATGATCGACTTGAGGTGCAGCTTCTTGGTGGTCAGCAGCGGAAAGCCGCGCGCCAGGTCGAAGCGCATCTGCGCGCCGAACACCGAGCGTGTGCCGGTGCCGGTGCGGTCGGTCTTCTGCGCGCCGTGCGCCAGCACATGGGCCAGCAGGTCCAGGTACTGGCGCTCTCCGGGGTTGGGGTCGCCGGCGGCGGGCGTCAGGGGGGCAGGGGCGCTCATATCGCAATGGTAGCGAAAAGTTCGCGCGCGCTCTGGAAGCGTGCCTCGGGCTGCTTGGCGAGCAGGCGGTTGACGATCGGCTGGTAGCCGGACAGCCGCCCCGGCAGCTGCGGCACCTCGCCGTGCACGTGCTGGTAGATCAGCCCGGCGGCGCTCTCCGCCTCGTACAGGCGGTTGCCGGTCAGCATCTCGAAGAAGATCACGCCCAGGCTGTACAGGTCGGAGCGGTGGTCCACGCCCGTGGCCAGGCATTGCTCGGGGCTCATGTAGCGTGGCGTGGCGAGAATCTCGCCGTGCTGGGTCAGCGTCGATTCGACGCTCATGTCCTTGGCCAGGCCGAAATCGACGATGGCCAGGCGCCCGGTGTCGCGGAACAGGATGTTCTGCGGCTTGAGGTCGCGGTGGATGATGCCGCTCGAGTGGATCGCGTCCAGCGCCTTGGCAATCTGGCTGGCGATGCGCAGGGCACCCAGCGAGGTGACGCCCTGCGCGAGCCGCGCCTTCAGGTCGCCCCCGGAGAAATACTCCATCGCGATGTAGGCGTGCTGGCCGGTGAAACCCTGGTCGAAGATGCGCGCCACGTGCTCGTTCTCGATCGAGGCGATCAGCTTGTACTCGCGCACGAAGCGCTGCAGGAACACCTCGTCGCTGCGCAGCGAGGGATCGAGCACCTTGAGCACCAGCTGCAGCCCGTCGTGCGCGCGCTCGCACAGATAGGCCTTGGCCATGCCGCCCTCGCCGATCATGCGCAACACGCGGTAACCCGGCACCAGCACCGTGTCATCCTCGGCCGGCAGGCCGATCTTGCGCGCGTCGACCTGCACGGTGCGCAGGAACGCGGGGTTGGTCCCGGGGCTGGTGCGGTCCAGGCGTTGCGCCTCCTGCTCGGTCAGCGCTTCCTCGACCGAGCGCACCAGCCGTTCGGCGTCCAGGGTGTCCTTGCGCATGAAATCGGCCGCGCCGGCCTTCATGGCCTTGACCGCCAGGTACTCGCCGCCGCGCGCCGTGAGCAGCACCACCGGGGGCGCGTCCGGGTTGCGGCGTATCGCGGCGACCCAGGCGATGCCGTCCGCGCCGCCGGGCTCCGAGTCGAGCAGCACGGCGGCATAGCCGCCGCGCGCGAGTTGCTCGCGCGGGTCGCCCTGGGCGCGCGGATCCCACTCGCAGCGCGCCTCGGGCCAGCGGGCGTTCAGCATCGCCGCCAGTTCGCGGCGCGCCTGCGCGGATTCGTCGACGATCAGGAAACGCATTCTCGGGGCAGGAAGTTCGTGGTGGCTCGATTCGCGCCGCCATCCCCGGCACGCACCGCCGCCGCTTTTCGTTGCCTCGAAGCGGCTGGCGTAGGATCATCCGGGGTTCGCGGCAAGGTCCGATCCCGGACACGATGATAAGCC
Source organism: Betaproteobacteria bacterium (assembly GCA_016713125.1). GTDB lineage: Bacteria > Pseudomonadota > Gammaproteobacteria > Burkholderiales > SG8-39 > SZAS-79. The sequence continues at coordinate 23,250 of JADJPT010000036.1, read as the reverse complement.
CGCCGCGGAAAAAGTTCAGGGAGAGCACATGCTGAAGCTGTTCGGCGGCGGCAAGCCGGACCATCCGATGGCCGACCCCAGGGAGGCGCGGCGCATCCTAGATGAGTTGCCTGCCCAGGATCCGTTCAAGGCGCTTGAGGAATTGTCCGACTGGTTCGAATCGGTGTCCTCGGCGGAGGGGTTCAAGCCGGAGCAGCGCATGCAGTTGCTGCTCCAGATCGACGAGGCGGGGCAGTCGCGCGTGAGGAAGCTCGCGCGTGACTACCTGGCGGCGGCGCGTCCCTCCAAGTTCCAGGAGATGCGGCTGTGGGCCGCCATCCACGGCTACTGGAGCCAGGCCGGACGGGCGTTCGCCAAGGCAGTCGACCAGTTCGTCTCGGGCGCCAAGGGCGTGGATGCGGCCAAGTCCATGCTGCCCCTGATGCTGGTGCGCACCCTGCGCTGCCTGTCGCAGCAGATCAAGTGGATGCACATGCGCTATGGTCCGATCGACATGGCGGTGTGGGGCATCTTCAACCGCGTCTACGGCTTTGCGGAGTTCCGCGGGGTGGCCACCACCACGGTGACCGTCTATCCGGGGATCGCGGGTGATTCGACGCCCCAGCAGGAGTTCCTCAAGGGGCTGGTGTTCAGCGCCAGTTCCCCGGATGCACTGCTGCCGCTCGAAGTCGAACTGGCCGAGCGCATGATCGGCGACTTCGCGGCCAAGTGCACGCTGACCACGGCGCCCTCGCCGGACACGGCCTACTGGGTCGACATCGCGCAGAACATGGCGCCGCAACGCCTGGTGCGCGTGCCGCAGGCCTCTCCCACGCTGCGCTGCTTCGGCGCGGCGCGCGCGCTGGCCGAACTGCGCGAACTGAGCGGACGCATCGAATCGACCGGGCAGGTGCCGGCCAACATGAATCTGGGCGGAAGCTACGAGCCCGAACTGGTGCTCGAGGTGCTCGGCCATCTGGCGCTGTACTGGGCCACCGAGCCGCCGGAGCGCAAGCATCCGCGGCACGCGGTCAAGTCGCGGCTGTCGGTGGTGCACGGCTATCCCGGACTGCTGGGTGCGCTGGGCGCGCCGGCCGCGGCACTGGATGCGGGCGAGGCCGAGAGCTGGATCGTCGAGAACGTGAGTGCCGGCGGTTTCGGCGCCGTGGTGCCGCAGGTCAAGGGCGACTGGCTGAAGGTCGGGGCATTGCTGGCGCTGCAGCCCGAAGGCGGCAACAACTGGGTGGTGGGCATCGTGCGGCGCCTGGCCAAGAGCGGCAGCGCGCAGGCGCGGGTGGGCATACAGACCCTGTCCAAGCAGCCTGCCGCCTGGAGTTTCGACACCGGGCTGGCCACCGAGTCGGGGGTGCTGCTGCGCACGGCCGACGCCGAGGGCGGCGAGGTCAGCATCGTGCTGCGTCCTGGGGTCTTCGTGCCGGGCCAGAAGCTCGAGTCCGAGCAGGGCGAGCGCTTCCACATGTTCCTGCCCCAGGGCCTGGCCGACAAGGGCGATGACTACGAGATCGGCAGGTACCGGGAGATGATCCGGGAAGGATAGACGGGCGGCCGGCGGAACGGGGGAAGGCCGCCGTCTGCGAGCGTTTCAGGCGAGGATCTTCACCAGCCAGTCGCTGATGTCGGCGATTTCCTCCGCGCAGACGCTGTGCTGCATCGGGTACTCGTGCCACTCGACGGCGTAGCCCAGCGTCTCCAGGGCCGCCAGCGATTGCCGCGCGCGTGAGATGTTGATCATCGGGTCCTGGCTGCCGTGCGCCATGAACAGCGGTATCGTCTGGTTGGCGGTGCTGCGCTCGGCCTGCAGCGTGGCGGCCAGCGGCAGGTAGGTCGACAGGGCCATGATGCCGCCCAGCGCCTGCGCATGGCGCAGGCCGGTCTGCAGCGCGACCGCGCCGCCCTGCGAGAATCCCGCCAGCACGATGCGTTCCGGCTTCACGCCGCGCGCGCATTCGCGCGCGATCAGACCTTCCAGAGCCGCCTGCGAGGCGCGGATGCCCTCGGCGTCCTCGGCGCCGCCGCCCATCTGCAGGATGTCATACCAGGCGGGCATGCGCATGCCCATGTTTATGGTCACCGGGCGCATCGGCGCGTGCGGGAACACGAAGCGCAGCGCCAGGCCGGGCGGCAGGCCGAGCTCGGGCACGATGGGCTCGAAGTCGTGGCCGTCGGCGCCCAGGCCGTGCAGCCAGATCACGGCGGCATCGGGCCGCGCGCCGGTTTCGATTTCCAGGGTTTCGGGCAGGTCGGTTTTCATGCCGGCATTCTAGCCGCGCGTTGACCGCTGACCGGCGGTCATTTAGACTGCGCGGCGAACTGACCGCTGGTCATTAACCATGTCCGCCACACATACCGCCGTCCGCCAGCGCACGCGCGCCGTCGCCCCGCAGGACAAGTCCGAGCGCCGCGCGGCGATCATGCGCGCCGCCGAGGTGCTGCTGCATCGCAAGCCGCTGGGCGAGTTCTCGGTGGAGGAGCTTGCGCACCGCGCCGGACTGGCCAAGGGTACCGTCTACCTGTACTTCGGCACCCGCGAGGAAGTGCTGCTCGCGGTGCACGCCGAGCGCACGCAGCAGCTGTTCGACACCATAGAGAAAGCGGTCTCGGCGCGCAGCGTCACCGGTCGCGGCGTGGCGCGCCAGGTGGTTGCCTGGCTGCGCGAACATCCGGAGTTCCTGCCGCTGGCCGCCGGCTGTCGCGCGATGCTGGAAACCAACGTCGGCGCGCAGGTCGCGATCGACTTCAAGCTGGGCATCGGCGTGCGCCTGTCTGCGCTGGGTGCGCGTCTGGAACTGGCCTATCCCGCGCTGCCGCGCGGCAGCGGCGCCGCGCTGCTGATGAACTGCTATGCGCTGATGCTGGGCCTGTGGCAGCTGGCCGATCCGCCGGCCTGCCTGGTCGACGCGCTCGACCATCCCGACCTGCGCGTGTTCCGCATCGATTTCGAGCGCCAGCTCTCGCAGGCGCTGGTCGCGCTCTGGGAGGGCGCAGCGGCGCCCGCGCGATCGACCGCAAAGAAGAACAAGACGTGAACCGGAGCCGAACACCATGAAACGCCATACGCCCGCCTTCGTTGCCGCGCTCGCCGCCCTGGCCCTCGCCGGTTGCGGCAAGCCGCCGCCGCCCAAGCCCGAGGACATCCGTCCGGTGCGCGTGCAGAAGATCGACGCCGCCAGCGCCGAGCGGCACATCGAACTGGCCGGAGAGGTGCGTGCCCGCTACGAGACGCGGCTGGCGTTCCGCGTCGGCGGCAAGATGACCGAGCGCCTGGTCGAGGTCGGTTCCATCGTCCGCGCCGGGCAGGCCGTGGCGCGGCTCGATCCCCGCGACCTCGAACTGGCCGTCGCCGCTTCGCGCGCCCAGGTCACCAGCGCCGAGGCCGACCGCAATCTGGCGGCCGCCGACCTGAAGCGCTACCGCGACCTGCGCGAGAAGAACTTCATCAGCCAGGCCGAATTCGAGCGCCGCCAGAGCGCGCTGGACACCGCCGACGCGCGTCTGGAAGCGGCGCGCGCGCAGTCCCGCCAGGTCGGCAATCAGGCCGGCTACGCGGTGTTGACGGCGGATGCCGCCGGCGTGATCACGGCCATCGAAGCCGAGGCCGGACAGGTGCTGGCCGCCGGCCAGACCGTGGCGCGCCTGGCGCGGGTCGGCGCGCACGCCGGCGCCAGGCAGACCGGCGGGCGCGCGCCCGGCGAACTGGAAGTGCTCGTCGCGGTGCCCGGAGTCGCAGCGCGACGCCTTCGAGACCGCAGGCAGCTACGCGGTCGAGCTGAACGCGCTGCCGGGGCGTCGCTGGAGCGGGCGCCTGCGCGAGATCTCGCCCGCCGCCGACCCGGCCACCCGCACCTTCGCCGCGCGCGTCACCATCGTCGACGCCGACGCCAGCGTGGAGCTGGGCATGAGCGCGCGCGCCATCGCCACCGCGGCCAACCGCGATACGCGCATACAGCTGCCGGTTTCCTCGCTGTACAGCCGCGGCGACACGCCGCAAGTCTGGGTGGTGGAGAAGTCCGGCACCGTGCGCCTGCAGCCGGTCAGGACCGGCGGGCTGGCGGGCGAGCGCGTGCTGATCGAATCCGGCCTGTCCGAGGGCGACCTGGTGGTGGTGGCCGGGGCGCAACTGCTGCACGCCGGTCAGAAGGTGCGCGTGATCGAGCCCGCTGCCGCGAACGCGGGGGCTGCAGGCAACGGCAAGGGCGCCGCCAAGCCGGCGGCGAAGTGAGCGCGCGATGAACCAACCCGTGCAGGACTCCGGCGGCGGCTTCAACCTCTCGGCCGCGGCGCTCAAGTACCGCGAACTGACCCTGTTCTTCCTGATCGTCATCGCCATCGGCGGCGTGGCGGCGTACTTCCAGCTCGGCCAGCGCGAGGATCCGGACTTCACCTTCCGCGCCATGGTCATCCGCACGCTGTGGCCGGGCGCCACCGCCGAGCAGGTCGATCGCCAGGTCACCGACCGCATCGAGAAGAAGCTGCAGGAGATTCCGTACTACAAGCTCACCACCAGCTACTCCAAGCCCGGCGAATCGCTGATCACGCTGGAACTGCTCGACACGGCTGCCGCCAGGGATGTGCCGGCGATCTGGTATCAGGTCAGGAAGAAGCTCGGCGACATCCGCCACACCCTGCCGGCCGAGGCCGTCGGGCCGTTCTTCAACGACGAGTTCGGCGACGTGTTCGGCTCCATCTACGCCTTCACCGGCGACGGCTACACGCTCTCCGAGCTGCGCGACCACGTCGAGCGCGTGCGCCAGGAGCTGCTGCGCCTGCCCAACGTGTCCAAGATCGAGCTGGTCGGCGTGCAGGACGACAAGATCTATGTCGAACTGTCGTCCAAGAAGCTGGCCAGCCTGGGCATCGACGTGCAGGCCATCGCCCAGGCGCTGGCCACGCAGAACGCCATCGTCAGCCCGGGCAGCGTGGAGACGCGCGACAGCGCCGTCGCGCTGCGCGTCAGCGGCCAGGCCGACTCGGTCCAGGCCGTCTCCGACCTGCTGCTGCGCGCCGGCGGCCAGACCCTGCGCCTGGGCGATATCGCCGCGGTGTCGCGCGGCTACGCCGATCCGCCGCAGACCAAGCTGCGTTCGCGCGGCAGGGAAGGCATCGCACTGTCGGTGTCGATGACGCCGCGCGGCGACGTGCTGCAGCTGGGCACCGACCTGCGGCGCACCATGGAGCGGGTGAAGTCCGAGCTGCCGGTGGGTATCGAGTTCGAGCAGGTCTCCGACCAGCCGGCGGTGGTCAAGGATTCGGTGGGCGAGTTCATGAACTCGCTGCTCGAGGCCGTGGCCATCGTGCTGCTGGTGTCCTTCCTGTCGCTGGGCTGGCGCACCGGGCTGGTGGTGGCGCTGACCATCCCGCTGGTGCTGGCGGCGACCTTCCTGGCGATGCGCTTCTTCGGCATCGACCTGCACCGCATCTCCACCGGCGCCCTGATCATCGCCCTGGGACTGCTGGTCGACGATGCCATGATCTCGGTGGAGATGATGGCGAGGAAGCTCGAGGAGGGCTGGGACCGGCTGCGCGCGGCCACCTACGCCTATACCTCGACCGCCTTTCCCATGCTCTCGGGCACCATCATCACGGCGGCCGGCTTCCTGCCCATCGCCACCGCCAAGTCGACCACCGGCGAATACACCTTCGCGATCTTCGCCGTGACCACCATGGCGCTGCTGATCTCCTGGGTGGCCGCGGTGACGGCCACACCCTACATCGGCTATTACCTGCTGAAGGAGCGCAAGGCCGGCGAGGGCGGCCACCACGAGGTGTTCGACACCCCGTTCTACCGGCGGCTGCGCGCGCTGATCGACTGGTGCATCGCCCATCGCAAGACGGTGATGGCGGCCACCGCGGCCACCTTCGTTCTCGGCGTGATGGGCATGCAACTCACCGAGAAGCAGTTCTTCCCGTCTTCCAACCGCGTCGAGGTGATGGTCGACCTGTGGCTGCCCGAAGGCGCCTCGATCACCGCCACCGAGCGCGAGGTGGCGCGCCTGGAGGCCAGGCTGGCCGAGGACAAGGACGTGATCACCTACGTGAGCTTCGTCGGCAACGGCGCGCCGCGTTTCTTCCTCTCGCTTTCGCAGGAGATCCTGCGCGTGAACTTCGCGCAGACCCTGATCCTGACGCGCGACATCGCCGGGCGCGAGCGCGTGGTCGAGCGCATGAAGAAAACGCTGGAGGAGGAGTTCCCGGGCATCCGCGGGCGCGTCAAGCGCGTGCCGCTGGGTCCGCCGGTCAACTATCCGGTGCAGTTCCGCGTCATCGGCGAGGACACCGCGCAGCTGAAAGCCATCGCGGATCAGATCGCCGACAAGCTGCGCGCCAACCCGCACACGGTGGACGTCAACACCGACTGGGGCACGCGCGTGCTGGCGCTGCGCCTGGAGGTCGACCAGGAGAAGGCGCGCGCACTGGGCGTGTCCTCGCAGTCGGTGGCGCGCGCCACCTCGGGCGTGATCTCCGGCGTGCCGCTGGGCATCTTTCGCGAGAACGACCGGCTGATCGAGGTGCTGCTGCGCGCCCCGGTCGCCGAGCGCCGCTCGCTGGAGTCGCTGCTCGAGATCAGCGTGCCGGCCGCCGGCGGGCGCAGCGTGCCGCTCGCGCAGGTGGCGCGCATCGTCGAGACCATGGAGGAGCCCATCATCTGGCGCCGCTCGCGCGAACTCACGCTGACGGCGCGCGCCGACATCATCGACGGCGTGCAGGCCCCGGAGGTCAGCAAGGCGGTCGACGCGACGCTGGGCGGGATCCGTGCCGCGCTGCCGCCGGGCTACCGCATCGACATCGGCGGCGCCTATGAGGAGAACACCAAGGCCGAGGCCTCGATCGGCGCGGGCATGCCGCTGCTGGTGGCGGTGGTGCTGACCATGCTGATGGTCCAGTTGAAGAGCTTCTCGCGCACCTTCATGGTGGTGCTGACCGCGCCGCTGGGCGTGGTCGGCATCGCCGCCGCGCTGCTGCTGTTCGGCCAGCCGTTCGGCTTCGTCGCGCTGCTCGGGGTCATCGCGCTGGCCGGCATGATCATGAGGAACTCGGTGATCCTGGTCGACCAGATCGAGCAGGACATCGAAGCCGGCAACCCGGTGTGGATCGCCATCCGCGAGGCCGCGGTGCGCCGCTTCCGGCCCATCGTGCTGACCGCGGCGGCGGCCGTGCTGGCCATGATCCCGCTGACGCGCAGCATCCTGTGGGGGCCGATGGCCTACGCGATCATGGGCGGCCTGGTGGTCGCCACGGTGCTGACCATGCTGTTCGTGCCGGCCCTGTACGCGGCCTGGTTCAGGGTCAGGCGTCCGGCAGGGGAATTGCCGGAAAGGCAAGCTGATTGGCGTGAAACCGGCTCCAGGAGCCGGTTTCACAGAATGAAAGTTCAACTTTTCGGGCGAATCGCGCTCTTCGGCCGGAACGCGCCTTGCAGACCGATTCGCGCGTCTCGATGTACGGCCCGCCGATCAGGTCGATGCAGTAGGGCACCGCGGCGAAGATGCCGGCCACCAGGCTGCGGCCCTCGGCGTCGCGCAGGCCTTCCAGCGTTTCGCGGATCGCCTTGGGCTGGCCGGGCAGGTTGATGATCAGCGCGCCGGCCGCCGGCTGCGCGTCGCGGCGAAAGCGGATCACCGCCACCTGCCGCGAGAGGATCGCGGTGGGCACGAACTTCAGGCTGATCTGGCGCATCTGCTCGCCGAAGCCGGGCATCTCCTTGTCGGCCACCGCCAGCGTGGCCTCGGGGGTCACGTCGCGCAGCGCCGGGCCGGTGCCGCCGGTGGTCAGCACCAGCTGGCAGCCGGCCTGGTCGACCAGTTCCTTCAGCGTGGCTTCGATCACCGGGCGCTCGTCCGGGATCAGCCGGGTCTCGTCCTGCCAGGCCGGGGCGGCGATGGCCGCCGTGAGCCATTCCTTGAGCGCGGGAATGCCTTCGTCGCGGTAGACGCCGGCCGAGGCGCGGTCGCTGATCGAAACGAGGCCGATGCGCAATGCGGTGTTCTGGGTCATGGATGGTGCCGGTCCCGGGGTTTCAGTTGACGAGGTGCACGTCGAGCTCGACGCAGTCGGGGCGGCGCGCGCCGCTGGCCGCGCAGACGCTGCGGTTGAGCCAGTCGTACTGGGGCGCCGCGGTCTCGAACCAGGGCGCGGTGCGGAAATAGTAGAGCGCGGGGTCGACGTCCTCGCCGGCCGCCAGGCGCGCGATCACCGGCGCCGGCCCATGGCGGTAGCCGCTGTTCTGCACGTAGATCAGCGCCCCGTCGGAGGTCTGCAGCGTGTAGCGCGCCTCGACCCAGGCCACGCCGTCGGGCCGGATCAGCTGCCAGTCGGCGCCGCCGGGCAGCACCGTGCCCGACAGGCGCGGGCCGGCAAAGCTGCCGCCGGTGATGGCGATGATGCGCCTGCGCCCCAGCGGGGCGTCGCCCAGGTCCTGCACCGGCGCGAGTTCGATGCGCGCGCGCAGCAGGAACTCGAGCTGCAGGGTCGCCGGGCTCACGTGCGGCCTTCCAGGGTCTCGCGCACCACGCGGAAGATCTGCGGAAGGCGCGCGGCGGTTTGCCCTCGGCGTGCTCCTTGCGCGCGTTGCGGATCAGGTTGCGCAGCGTCTGCGCGTCGACGCCCGGAGTGCAGCTGCAGGAACTCGGTCAGCGGCGCGTCGTCGGCCACCAGGCGATCGCGCCAGCGCTCCATGGTGTGCATGCGCGTGGTCTCGGCCTTGGACAGGCCTTTCCAGGCCGCCAGCCGCTCGCGCGCCGCGGCGATGAGTTCCTCCTCGGTCTCGCGCATCAGCTTGCCGATGAACTGCATCTGCCGTCGGCGGCCCTCGTGGCTGGTGATGCGCTGGGCCTCGCGGATCTCGATCATCAGGCGCTCGGGCAGCTCGATCTGCGCGAGCCGCTCCCTGGACAGTTCCACCAGTTCCACGCCCAGGGCCTGCAGGGCGTGCATCTGCTGCTTCTTCTTGGTCTTGCTGAGGATTTCGTCGTTCATGGCGCTGTTATGATAGCGCGACATGAAAAAAGACAGCCGTTTTACCTATACGCAGGCGCAGTTGCGCGAGTTCGCGCAGTCGGCCCTCGACCACGCGCGCGCCCTGGGCGCGACCGGCTGCGAGATCGACGTGTCGGAGGGCTACGGCCTGTCGGTCACCGTCCGCAAGGGCGCCGTCGATACACTGGAGCACAACCGCGACAAGGGCCTGGGCGTCTCGGTGCAGTTCGGCGAACGCCCGCGCGCCAAGCGCGGCCATGCCAGCACCTCGGATTTCTCGCCGCTGGCGTTGCGCCAGACCGTCGAGGCCGCGGTGGCCATCGCGCGCCACACCGCCGAGGACGATGCCGCGGGCCTGCCCGATGCCGACCTGCTGGCCCGCGAGCAGCCCGACCTCGACCTGTTCCACCCGTGGCACCTTTCCACCGAAGACGCCATCACGCTGGCCAGGCGCTGCGAGGACGCCGCGTTCGCGCTCTCGCCCAGGCTGAAGAATTCCGAGGGCGCTTCGGTCTCGGCCCAGCACTCGCAGTTCGTGCTGGCCAACAGCCTGGGCTTCATGGGCGGCTTTCCGACCTCGCGGCATTCGCTGGGCTGCTCGATGATCGCCGAGGGCAAGGGGCTCATGCAGCGCGACGACTGGTACAGCGCCTCGCGCGTGCCCGCACGCGTGGCCGAGCCCGAGGCCCTCGGACGCTACGCGGGCGAACGCGCCCTGGCGCGCCTGGGCGCACGCAAGATCGCCACCTGCCAGGCGCCGGTGCTGTTCGAGGCGCCGCTGGCCACCTACCTGATCGGCCATTTCGTGTCGGCCGTGTCCGGCGTCAGCCTGTACCGCAAATCCACCTTCCTGACCGATTCGCTGGGCAAACAGGTGTTCTCGCCGCTGGTCAGCATCGACGAGCGCCCGCACCAGAAGCAGGGCATGGCCAGTTCCCCGTTCGACGAGGAGGGCGTGGCCACGCGCGAGCGCAGCGTGGTCGACAAGGGCGTGCTGAACGGCTATTTCCTCGGCAGCTATTCGGCCAGGAAGCTGGGCATGCGCTCCACCGGCAGTTCGGGCGGCAACCACAACCTGATCGTGCGCCCGGGCACGCTGGATTTCCGCGCCATGCTGAAGAAGATGCACCGCGGCCTGCTGGTCACCGAGCTGCTCGGCCACGGCATCAACCTGGTCACCGGCGACTACTCGCGCGGGGCGGCCGGCTACTGGGTCGAGAACGGCGAAATCCAGTACCCGGTCGAAGAGATCACCATCGCCGGCAACCTGGCCGAGATGTTCAAGTCCATCGTCGCGGTGGGCAAGGACAGCCTGGTGCGCGGCTCGCGCCAGTCCGGCTCCATCCTGATCGAGAACATGACGATCGCCGGGGATTGAGTCGCCCCGGGCGCCGCCCCGGCGCAGGCATAATCTCGCGCATCCCCCCTGCCTGGAGCGATCGGATGAACGCCTTGCACCACTTCGCGGGCCGCGCGCTGCTCGCGACCGCCTTCTGCATGCCCCTGATCCTGCCCGCGGCCGTCCAGGCCCAGGGCAAGCCCGCGGCGCGCATGCCCGACGTGATCTACGTGCCCACCCCGCAGGGCCTGGTCGAGGACATGCTGCGCCTGGCCGACGTCAAGAAGGGCGACGTGCTCTTCGACCTGGGCTCGGGCGACGGACGCATCGCGGTGACCGCGGCGAAGAAGTACGGTGTGCGCGCCACCGGCATCGACATCGACCCCGAGCGCATCCGCGAGGCCAACGAGAACGCGAAGAAGAACGGCGTCGAGAAGCTGGTGCAGTTCCGCCAGGAGGACCTGTTCAAGGCCGATTTCCGCAACGCCACGGTGATCACACTGTACCTGCTGCCCGAACTGAACCTCAAGCTGCGCCCGCGCCTGTGGGCCGAGCTGAAGCCCGGCACCCGCATCGTCTCGCACCAGTTCGACATGGGCGACTGGGCACCGGACAAGAAGCTCGAGGTGAACGGCCGCGTGGCCTATTTCTGGACCATCCCCGCGAAGAAGCCCTGAGCGGAAACGAGAGAGCAAGCCGCATGAGCGAGAAGAAGAAGATCAGGCTGGACGTGGTGTCGGATGTCATCTGCCCGTGGTGCTACATCGGCAAGCGCAGGCTGGAGAAGGCGCTGGCCGAACTGCAGCCGGAGTTCGACGTGCAGGTGAGCTGGCTGCCCTTCCAGCTCAATCCGGACATGCCGGCCGAGGCGTGCCGCGCGCCGAGTACCGGCGCGCCAAGTTCGGCAGCCTGGAAAAGTCGCAGGCGCTGGACGCGCGCGTCGCCGGCGAGGCGCGCGGCGAAGGCCTGGAGTTCGCCTTCGAGCGCATGCAGCGCACGCCCAACACCTTCCTCGCGCACCGGCTGATCGACCTGGCGCAGCGCGAAGGCTGCGGCGAAGCGGTGGTCGAGGCCGTGTTCCACGCCTACTTCCTCGAGGCGCGAGACACCGGCGATCGCGAGGTGCTGCTCGGTATCGCCGCCGCCGCCGGATTGCAGCGCGAGGCGGTGGAAGCGGCCCTGGCCGACGAAGCGGGCGCGGCGCGCCTGGCCGGCGAGGAGCGCAGCATGCGCGAACTGGGCATCAGCGGCGTGCCCTTCTTCATCATCGACCGCCGCTTCGGCGTCTCCGGCGCCCAGCCGCCCGAAGCACTGGTCGACGCCGTGCGCCAGGCGGCGGCTACGTGAAGTCCAGTCGCTCGGGCAGCAGCACGCCGTAGATGCGCATCGGCGGGCGCGGCGGGATCTCCACCGGCGGCAGGGGCTCGGCGTCCAGTTCCACGCCGTCGGCGACCAGCGCGTCGAGGACGGCGGTCGAGAACACGAACTCGCCGGCGCGTGCGCGGTGCAGCAGCCGGTTGGCGAGGCTCACGCAATCGCCGATCGCCTGTCCCGGGGAGAACACGGCCGCGCCGCGATGCAGGGCCAGCGAGATGGCGGTGTGCAGGCCGTAGGCCTCGCGCCAGGCCGACTCCAGCGTGGCATAGGCCTGCAGCGCATCCTGGCTGGCACGCACCGCGCGCGCCGCGTCGCCGGTCCCGCCGAACGCCAGCAGCGCGGTGTCGCCGAAACGATGCACCAGCCGGCCGCCCTGCGCGGCGCAGCGCGCCTCCAGAAAGGCGTGGAACGCCTCGAGCAGTTCCAGCACCACGCCGGCTTCGAGCATCTCCGACATGCCCGTGAAGCCGCGCAGCTCGGCGTAGACGAATACGGCTTCGGCGCGCTCGGCTGCCTGCGCCGCCTCGTTGCGTGCCAGTGCGACCATGTCGGGTCCTCCCATGCCTGCCTCGCGAATTGTCAGAAAACGTGAGAGCCATGCTAGGCGCGGGCGGCGCGCGTGTTGAGGAACTATTTCCGCTTTGCGCCCGGAAGGCGGACGAACGGCAGGCGGTGCCCGATTGGCGGGCGCCCGTTCAGTCGGCGAAGACCAGGGTCACGCGCTTGTTGCGCTTGCCCTCGGAGCGGATGCGCGCCACCTGCAGGCGGCCGATCTCGGCGGTGTTGCGCACGTGCGTGCCGCCGCAGGGCTGCAGGTCGATGCCGGCCACTTCCAGCAGGCGCACCTCGCCGGTGCCGCGCGGCGGGGCCACCGACATGGTGCGCACCAGCTGCGGATTGGCGTCGAGCTCGGCGTCGCTGATCCAGCGCGCGCTGCAGGCCAGGCCCGCCGCGGCAAGCGCGTTGAGCTTCGCCTCGATGGCGTCCTTGTCGAGCTTTTCCATCTCGATGTCGAAATCCAGGTGCGCCTTGTCCTCGGCCATGCGCCCGCCGGTCACCGGGGCGGGCACCGCCGCGCACAGCAGGTGCAGGGCGGTGTGGAAGCGCATCAGGCGGTGGCGGCGTTCCCAGTCGATCTCGGCTTCGACCGAGTCGCCCGGCGCGGGCGGTGCGGCACCGGGCTCGAGCAGGTGCAGGATCTGCGTTTCGCCCTCGCCCTTGCGCGTGTCGGTCACGCGCAGCTCGCGCCCGTCGGCCAGGCGCAGCACGCCGGTGTCGCCGGGCTGGCCGCCGCCCGTGGGGTAGAACACCGTGGCCTCGAGTTCGACCGCGTGGCCCTGGCCCTCGGCGGCCGGCGCGTGGACCGCGTCCACGCGCGCCGTGCAGCGCCGCAGGTAGGCGTCCTCGCGGAACAGCGCGCGGCTCATCGGCGGGCGGTGCGCCTCAGGCGCTCAGAACAGGGCGAACAGCGCGACGATGAACACCACCAGCGCGCCGGCCGCCAGCCACTGCAGGGTCGAGTCGGCGACCTTGGGCTTGTCCGGATCGTCGGCCACCGGCTCCGGGTGGTGCTCGTCGTGCGGCGCGTGATCGTCATGCGCACCGTGGGCGTCGTGCGCGGGCGCGGCGGCCTCGGCCGGCGCCGGGTTCAGGCTGGCGACCTTGACGTTGAAGGCCTTGAAGAAATCCTCCGAGAGCTTCTTGGCCGCCGCGTCGACCAGGCGCGAGCCGATCTGCGCGAGCTTGCCGCCGACGCTGGCCTTGACCTGGTAGGTGAGCTTGGTGCCCGGCTTGCCGTCGACTTCGACGCTCTCCAGCTGCACCTTGGCGCCGCCCTTGCCGAATCCGGCCACGCCGCCCTGGCCCTCGAAGGCGATCGAATAGGAATCCGGCGCGACGATGTCGGCCAGCGCGAGCTTGCCCTTGAACTTGGCCGCCACCGGGCCGATGCGCGCGGTCATCAGCACCACGTATTCGTTCTCGCCCGTGCTCTCGATGGATTCGCATCCCGGCACGCAGGCCTTGAGGATCTCGGGGTCGTTGAGGGCGGCCCAGGTCGCGGACTGCGGGGCCGGGATGAGCTGTACGCCTGACATCTCCATATTCGTGTTTCTCCAGTTCTGCTTGTTTCAGTTCGATCGCCGCGCCGGCTCGTTCATGACTTTCGCGAGGTCGATCAGGCTCTTCAGATTATGCACCGGCAGGAAGCGGTCCACGTAAGGCAGCATGGCACGCACACCGGCCGGGCGCGCCTCGAATTTTTCGTAGCGCAGCAGCGGGTTCATCCAGATCAGGTAGCGGCACGACATGCGCAGCCGCTCCATCTCCTCGGACAGGCCCTCGCCGGCCTCGCGGTCCAGGCCGTCCGAGACCAGCAGCAGGCAGGCGTTCTGGCCGAGCACGCGGCGGCCCCAGCGGAAATTGAAGTCGCGCAGGCAGCCGCCGATGCGCGTGCCGCCGGACCAGTCCTTGATCGCGTCGGCCACCCGCGTCATGGCCACGTCGACGTCGCGGTGGCGCAACTGGCGCGTGACGTTGGTCAGGCGCGTGCCGAACACGAAGGTGTGCACGCGGTCACGGTCGTTGGTGATGGCGTGCAGGAAGTGCAGGAACATGCGCGCATAGGGGTTCATCGAACCGGAAATGTCGCACAGCACCACCAGCGGCGGATGCAGGGTCTTGGGCGCGGTGCGCACCAGCGGAATGATGTCGCCGCCCTCGCGCATCGACAGGCGCAGCGTGGCGCGCAGGTCGATGCGGTGGCCGCGCGCGTCGGCGGCGAAGCGCCGCGTGCGGATTTCCGGCAGCGGCAGGCGCAGCTGCGCGAGCATCTTCTTGGCTTCGGCCAGCTCGGCGGCCGACATGGTGTCGAAGTCCATGCGCTGCAGGACCTCGCGCGAGGAGAAGGTGAGCTTGGCGTCCATCTCGACCTTCTGCTCTTCCTCGGGCTGCTCCTCCTCGCGCTTGGGCTGGTTGAACAGCGCGTCGGTCAGCCGCTGGCTCTGCTCCTGCTCCTCGCGGCCGGTCTTGCCGTAGGTCTGCGGCAGCAGCGCCTGCATCATCTTCTCGGTGAGCTTGGGGTCGCGCCAGAACAGCTGGAAGGCCTGGTCGAAGATCGGCCGCTGCTCCTCCTTGGAAAGGAACACCGAGGACATGGTCCAGTAGAAGTCGTCGCGCCGCGCGGTGCCGGCCAGTTCGATGGCGCGCATGCAGTCGATCACCCGGTCCGGGCCGACGCGCAGCCCCGCGCCGCGCAGCAGGCGCGCGAAGTGCATGACGTTCTCGGCGAGCTTGCCGCGTCCGCCGCCTGCGTCGGGGATGGCGAGCATGGTTGCCCTGCGGCGCTCAGGCCGCCGCGGCGGACTTGGCCTCGGCGGTGATGCGCGCGGCTTCCTCGCCCGAGATGCGCTCGATGTCGTCCTGGTACTTGAGCAGCACGCCCAGCGTGTCGTTGACCGTCTGCGGGTCGAGGGCCAGCTTGTCGAGGGCCACCAGCGCGTTGGCCCAGTCGATGGTCTCGGCCACCCCGGGCAGCTTGAACAGGTCCACCGTGCGCAGGCGCTGCACGAAGGCGACCACCTCCTGCGTCAGCCGATCGGCGGCGTGCGGCGCCTTGCGGCGCAGGATGGCCAGCTCGCGCGCCGCGTCCGGGTAATCGACCCAGTGGTACAGGCAGCGGCGTTTCACCGCGTCGTGGATCTCGCGCGTGCGGTTCGAGGTGATCACCACGATGGGCGGCTCGACGGCCTTCAGCGTGCCGATCTCGGGAATGGTGATCTGGAAATCCGACAGCACCTCGAGCAGGTAGGCCTCGAAGGGTTCGTCGGTGCGGTCGAGTTCGTCGATCAGCAGCACCGGGGCCCTGCCCTTGGCGCCCTCGAGCGCGCGGGCCAGCGCGCGCTTGACCAGGAAGCGCTCGGAGTAGATGTCGGCGGCCAGCTTGTCCTTGGACTTCTCGCCGGCGGCCTCGGCCAGGCGGATCTCGATCATCTGGCGCGAGTAGTTCCACTCGTAGGCCGCCTGCGCGATGTCCAGGCCCTCGTAGCATTGCAGGCGGATCAGTTCGCGGCCCAGCGCGCCGGCGATCACCTTGGCGATCTCGGTCTTGCCGGTGCCGGCCTCACCCTCGAGGAACAGCGGGCGCTTCATCGCCAGGGCGAGGAACACCGAGGTCGCCAGGCTGCGGTCGGCCACGTAATCGGCCGAAGTCAGCAGCTTGAGGGTGTCGTCGATGTTGGCGGGCAGGGCCGCGGGGGAGGTCTTGGAGCTCATGTGGGGGGGCAACCAGGGGAAGGAAACTGCATTTTCCGGCATTTACCGGGGGGGCGCCACCGGCGGGCGCGAACGCGTCGTGCGCGTGCCGCTCAGGACAGCAGTTCCACGGTGCGCCGGTACTCGGAGGGCGGGATGCCGAGGTTCTGGCGGAAGAAGCGCGTGAAATGGTTGGGTTCGGAGAAGCCCAGCGACTCGGCCAGACGGTTGATCGAGGTGTCCCCGCCGCCCAGGCGGCCGAACGCCGACTCCATGCGCAGCGCATTGAAGTACAGCGCCGGCGAGACCGCCGTACATTCGCGGAACAGGTAGAAGAAATGCGGCCGCGACAGGTTGCACAGCCGGGCCAGCTCGTCGAACGACAGCGCGGTGTCCAGGTGCTGCTTCATGAAGCGGATCGCGCGGTTGATGCGCGGGTCGGCCAGGCGGTTCAGGCTGGCGCGGTAGATCTCCATGCGGTCGCGCCAGCCGGAGAACTCGTAGATCACCGACATCATCAGCTCGTACAGCGCGATCTCCCAGCGCGCATGCGCCTCCGCCGAGGCCGGGGCATCGTTCAGCGCGTACATCCCGGCGATCAGCCGGTCGGCCAGCGCGCGCACGTGCGGCGGGATGCGCACGCAGGGGCGCGGGAAGAAGCCCTGCAGGCCGCTGACGCTCAGGTTGCGGTCCATGCCGCCCAGCCATTCGGGCTCGATGTACAGGGCGAGGACCGTGGAGCGCTCGTGCGTGCCGCGATGCACCTTGGCGTGCGGCTCCCAGGCGTTGACCAGCACCAGCGTTTCCTCGGTCAGCGGCAGCAGGCGTTCGCGCACCTGGAACGAGGTGTCGGCGCCCTCGGCCTTGATCAGCACATGGCACTGGGGGTGGGCATGCATCACCAGGTCCTTGTCCGAGTCGAGCAGGGCGACGCGGCCGAAACGGCCCTGGAACAGCTTCAAAGCACTGGTCATGCAGGCATTTTAATACGTAGCTGCAGTGCAGCAACGGCGTTTCGCTGTGCCGGGCCGGCGTTTCGCTCTGCGTGCCGGGGGAAAAATCAGACTCGACGGTAGGCGGCCCGGCGGCGTTCCGGGGCATCATGCGCGGCATGAAAGCCGCCCCCTTCGAATACACACGCGTCGAGTCCCTGGCCGAGGCCTGCGCGCTGCTCGCCGAGCACGGTCCGGACGCCAAGCTGATCGCCGGCGGCCAGAGCCTGGTGCCGATGATGGCCATGCGCCTGGCACGGCCCGCCCGGCTGGTCGACATCTACCGGGTGCCCGAGCTGCAGGCCCTGTCGGCCGAGGCCGATGAACTGGTGCTCGGCGCCACCGTGCGCCAGTGCGTGATCGAGCGCGACCCGCGCGTGCGCGCGCGCCTGCCGCTGCTGATCCAGGCCCTGCGCTGGGTAGGCCACGTGCAGACGCGCAACCGCAACACCGCCGGCGGCTCGATCGTGCACGCCGACCCCTCGGCGGAGATCCCGCTGGTGGCCAGCGTGCTGAACGCCACGCTGGAGCTGCACGACAGTTCCGGCGGCAGCGAAATCCCGGCGCAGGAGTTCTTCCTGGCGCCGATGGTCACGGCGATCGCGCCCGAGCAGTGCCTGGCGCGCATCCGCTTCCCGATCTGGTCCGAGGCGCGCACCGGCAGCGCCTTCGACGAGATCAGCATGCGCCACGGCGACTTTGCGCTGGCCTCGGCCTGCGCGCAGGTGGCGCTCGACGCCGAAGGCCGCTGCACGCGCGCGGTGATGGGCGTGGGCAGCGTCTCGCCGATCCCGCACGCGCTGCCCGAAGTCGGCGAGCAGCTGGTCGGCATGCGACTCGATGATGCGGCGATCGCCGGCGCGGCCGACGCGGTGGCCGGACTGATCGACCCCGAAGGCGACCTGCACGCCAGCGGCGAATACCGGCGCCACCTGGCGCGCGTGCTGATCGCGCGCGTGCTGGCGGCGGCGCGCGACCAGGCGTTGCAAACCAACAAGGCGGCGGCATGAGCGAGAAAACCTATCCGATCACGCTGCAGATCAACGGCAAGGCGGTGGCGCGGAAGTGCCGGCGCGCCTGTCGCTGGTCGATTTCCTGCGCGACACGCTGCGCCTGACCGGCACCCACGTGGGCTGCGAGCACGGTATCTGCGGCGCCTGCTCGGTGCTGCCTTCGACGGCGAACCGGTGCGCTCCTGCTTGATGTACGCGGTGCAGGCCGACGGCTGCAGCCTGACCACCATCGAAGGCCTGTCCCGGCCCGACGGCACGCCGGGCGTGCTGCAGGACGCGTTCTGCGAGGCGCACGCCATGCAGTGCGGCTACTGCACGCCGGGCATGATCGTGGCCACCCACGCGCTGCTCGAAGCCAACCCGTCGCCCGACGAGCACGCGATACGCGACGCCATCGGCGGCAACCTGTGCCGCTGCACCGGCTACAAGCAGATCGTCGAGGCGGTGCAGATCGCCGCGGCCAAGCGGAGGAGCGCATGAGCGCGCCCGCCTCGAACGCCGGCCCCGGCGGTTTCCGCTACATCGGCAGGAAGCGCCGCACCAAGGAAGACCCGCGTTTCGTGACCGGGCGCGGACGTTACGTGGCCGACATCGCGCTGCCGGGCATGAAGCACGTCGCCCTGGTCACCAGCCCGCATGCCAGCGCCAGGATCAAGGCCATCCGCACCGACAAGGCGCTGGCCCTGCCCGGCGTGCACTACGCGCTGACCGGCGCGGAGCTGTGCGCGGCGGTCGAACCGATGATGGTCGGCGTCGATACGCCCAAGGTGACGCGCTACCCGCTGGCCAGGGGACGTGGTGCGCTACGCCGGCGAATGGGTGGTGGCGGTGGTGGCCGACACGCGCGCGCTGGCCGAGGACGCGGCCGAGCGCGTCGAGATCGACTACGAACCCACGCCCTACATCCTCGATCCGGAGAAGTCGATCGAGCCCGGCGCGGTGCTGGTGCACCCGGACCACGGCAGCAACGTGCTGTATCGCCGCAAGTTCGTCTGGGGCCCGGTGGAGGAGGATTTCGCCAGGGCCGAGCACAGGCTGGCGTTCCGCGTGCGCTGGGCGCGCAACGCCACGGTGCCGATCGAGACCTTCGGCGTGGCCGCGCAATGGGATCCGGGCACCGGACTGCTGGATGTCTGGGCCTCGATCCAGATGCCCAAGTACCCGGACCAGCTGGCCAAGGCGCTCAAGCTGCCGGGCAACGCGGTGCGCGTGCATTTCGACGTCGACGTGGGCGGCAGCTACGGCGTGAAGCGCGGCATCAAGCACACCATCCTGGTCGGCTACCTGGCGATGAAGCTGGGCATGCCGGTGCGCTTCCTCGAGGATCGCCTGGAGAACATGCGCGGCGGCGACATGCACGGCCCGGACCGCATCTTCGACATGCAGGCGGCCTTCGATTCGGATGGCACCATCCGCGCGCTGAAGATCCGCGCGCTCGACGACGTCGGCGCCTACGCCGGCCGTTCGCCGCTGCAGCTGGGCAAGCCGGTGGGCGCCATCGTCGGCCCGTACCGCATCAACAGCGTCGAGTACGAGCCGATCTCGGTGCTGACCAACAAGACGGCGCAGGAGGCGGTGCGCGGCTTCGGCCAGTCGCCGACCAATTACGCGCTCGAGTCGACCATCGACCGCATCGCGCGCCACCTGGGCATGGATGCCATCGAGCTCAGGAAGAAGAACCTGATCCGCAAGGACCAGTTCCCCTACCTGATCCCCAGCGGCACCACCTACGACAGCGGCGATTACCACACCGTGCTCGACCTGGCGCTGGCCGCGGCCAAGTACCCGCAGCTGCTGGCCGCGCGCGACGCGGCGCGCAAGTCCGGCAAGCTGGCCGGCATCGGCATCGCCACCTGCCTGGAGCCCTCCGGGGGCAATTCCTCGTTCGAACCGCTGTTCAACGCCAAGAACGAGACCACCACCTGGATGGACTCCTGCCTGGTGCGCGTCGACCTGTCCGGCGCGGTCACCGGGGTGATGAACACCTCGACTTCGGGCCAGGGCCACGAGACCCTGGTGTCGACCGTGATCGGCGAGATCCTCGAGCGCGACCCGGCCGGCATCCGCGTGGTCCACGCCGATCGCTGAACGCGCTGCCCTCCAACAGCCCGGTGGGCAGCCGCATGGCCATCATGCTGGGCGGCGCGGCCGCCGGGGCGGCCAAGAAGATCAAGGCCGCGCTGCTGAAGATCGCCGCGCACAACCTGCAGAGACCCGTCGCGGACCTGGAATACCGCGAGGGCAACGTGGCGGTGAAGGGCGACGCGAAGCGCATGCTGAGCTGGGACCAGCTGGTGGAGATCGCGCACCGCAAGTTCCACCAACTGCCCAAGGACCTCGAGCCGGGCCTGCAGGCCAAGTTCGTCTGGGAGGTGCCCACCGGCGGCGGCCTGCCCACGCCGGACGGACGCATCCAGATGTATCCGTGCTACTCGTTCGAGGCGCACGTGGTGCTGGTGGAGATCGACGCGCTGACCGGCCAGCCCAGGCTCACGCGCTACGTCTGCGGGCACGATTGTGGCACCATGATCAGTCCGGACATCGTGCACGGCATGACCTACGGCGGCATTGCGCACGGCATCGGCGCGGCGCTGTACGAGAAGTTCGCCTTCAGCGACAACGGCCAGCTGGCCAGCCAGACCTTCATGGACTACCTGATGCCCAGCAGCATGGAGGTGCCGCATGTCGACATCGTCGACCATTGCACGCCTTCGCCGCTGACCGAGTTCGGACAGAAGGGTTCGGGCGAGGCCGGCTACCTGGGCGCACCGGCGGCGATCGCCAATGCCATCAACGACGCGCTGGCGCCGATCGGTGCGGCGATCGACGAATTGCCGATGACACCGATGGCAATCTGGACCAAGATGCAGGCTGCAGCACCCATAAAATCATAAGGAGAGACACGATGAAGCGTATTACCCGACTCGCTCTTGCGGGGCTGGCGCTCTGCGTCGCCGCACCCATCGCCATGGCCCAGGCCTGGCCGAGCAAACCCGTCAAGGTGATCGTGGCGCTGCCGCCGGGCAGCGGCACCGACGTTACCGCGCGCGCGCTCGCCGCCGTGCTCGGCACGCAAACCGGCCAGACCTTCGTGGTCGAGAACCGGCCGGGCGGCTCCGGCACCATCGGCATGAACGCGGTGGCCAAGGCGGATGCCGATGGCTACACCCCTGCTGGTGATGTCCTCGTCCTGGACGGTGGCCCTGATCACGGTGCCCAACATCCCCTTCGACGTCGCCATGGATCTGGCCGGCATCACCGTGCTGGCCGACATCGCCAACGCGCTGGCCGTGCGTGCCGACCGCCCGTACAAGACGGTCAAGGACCTGGTGGCCGCCGCCAAGGCCAACCCGGGCAAGATGAACGCCGCGGTGATCGGCCTGGGCAGCGCCACCCACCTGACCACCGAGCGCTTCCGTCTGTCGGCCGGCATCGACGTGACTTCGATTCCCTACAAGGGGCACGCCGGAGTCGCTGACCGACGCTGAGCGGGCGCGTGGACTACTGCTTCTGCCCGATCGGCAACGTGATCCCGATGGTCAAGGACGGTCGCCTGCTGGCCCTCGCCGTCAGTTCGCCGCGCCGCACCTCGGGCATGCCGGACGTGCCGACCACCGAGGAGGCCGGGGTGGCCAACTCCGCCCAGCCGTTCTGGGTCGGCATGGGCGTGCCGGGCAAGACGCCGCGCGACATCGTCGCCCGCATCCACGCCGAGACCGTCAAGGCGCTGAACTCGCCGGAGATCAAGGCGCGCTGGGCCACGCTCAGCCAGGACAACCGCATCTTCACGCCCGAGCAGTTCGACGCCTTCCTGCGCGAAGACCAGGCGCGCAACGCGGCGCTGATCAAGGCCGCGAACTTGAAGTTCAACTGAGCCGGCCCGCGGTGCGGCCCCGGATGGCGTGATGCGTGAACGCGATGACTGCGACCTGGTCGTCGTCGGGCATGGCGCCGCGGGGCTGGCCGCCGCACTGAGCGCCGCCGAGGCGAAGCCCGGCGCGCGCATCGCGCTGATCGAGCGCACGGATGAAACACAGGCCGGCGGCGGTACGCGCTGGAGCCCGTCCAACATGCGGCTCAGGTCGGTCGACGAAACGGCCCCGGATTTCGTCGCCGACATGCTGGCCTGCGGCGAGCAGACGGATCGCGAGTATTACGAGCGACTGGCGGAGGAAGCACCGGCCGCAGCCGCCTGGGCGCAGGGCCACGGCGTGGCCTTCCACGCGCCCGGCTATTACCTGAGTTCCGGTCCGCCGCGCATCCAGCCGGTGGGCGGGGGCGCGGCCATCGTCGCGGCGCTCGCGCGCGCGGCGCGCGAGGCCGGCGTGGAATTTCATTACGGCCTGCGCGCCGAATCCTTGTTGCGCGGCCCGGGCGGATCGGCGGGCGGCGTGCGCGTCGAGCGCGGCGACGGCAATGCGCTGGCGTTGCGCGCGCGGGCGGTGGTGCTGGCCAGCGGCGGCTTCCAGGGCAATCCGCAGATGCTGCGCGAGCATCTGGGCCCGAGCGCCGAGCGCCTGCGGCCCATCTCGCCGGGCTCGGCGTGGAACACCGGCGAGGGCATCCGCATGGCGCTCGAGTTCGGCGCACTGCGCGCCGGCGACTGGTCGGGCATGCACAGCGAGCCGGTGGATGCGCGTACCCGCGCCTCCGCGCCGGTGGTGCTGGTCTATCCCTACGGCATCGTGGTCGATCGCGCGGGCCGGAGGCTGTTCGACGAGGGCGCCGGCCTGATGCACGAGACCTGGGAACACTATTCGCGGCAGATCCACTTCGCCGCCGCGGGGCGCAAGGCCTGGGTGGTGCTGGACGCGCGCCTGCAGTCGATCGAGGGCTGGCAGCGCGCCGTGCGTTCCGAACTGCCGCCCATCGTCGCCGACACGCCGCAGGCCCTGGCGGCGATCACCGGCATCGATCCCGATGGACTGGCCGCGACCCTGGCTGCCTACAACGCGGCCTGCACGGGCGACCCGGCCGGCTTTGATCCGTCGTGCGCCGACGGGCTGGCCACGGCGCCGGAGCTGGCACCGCGCAAATCCAACTGGGCCTGCGCGCTGGCCACGCCGCCGTACTACGCCTGGCCGATCGAGGGCGCCATTGCCTACACCTTCGGCGGCCTGGCCACCGACACCGAGGCGCGCGTGCTGGGCCGCGAGGGCCCGATCCCCGGCCTGTACGCGGCCGGCGAGATCACCGGACATTTCCACCGCAGCGCGCCCAACGCCGTGGCGGTGCTGCGTGCGCTGGTCTACGGCCGCATCGCCGGACGCGCGGCGATCGCGCGCGCGGCGCACTGAACCGGGCG
>JADJPT010000035.1 GCA_016713125.1 Betaproteobacteria bacterium | reverse complement strand
ACCAGCCAGCCGAGCGTGGGCGCGAGGCCGCACCAGCAGCGAGGCCGCGTGTACAAGGCGATGCCGGCCAGCATCAGCCGCCGGCGGCCTGAACCAGGTCGCCCAGCCGGCCGGCGCCGACGATCAGGGTGGTGACGGCCAGCAGGTAGGCGAGCACCACCTGCACGTCCTGGAAGGCGGCGTCGAAGGCCTGCGCCAGGGGTCGGCAGGCCGACGTTGGCGATGCTGGTGCCGAGCGCGGCGAGCAGCATGGGCGGGCCAGCTGGCCAGCGCCCAGGCGGACGTGGCGGGGGCCGTGGTGGGTACGGCAATGGCTTGTTTAAGCATGGTTTTCATCCTCCGAACGATCCCGGAGCGGGAGTGGGCATAGCCTAGCCCCGGGCGTTGGATGGCGAAGGCGCAGACATTGCACTAAATACATGCATGAAGCGCCATGTCATGCGCGGATCGTGCTACGGTGCGCGCATGTCGCGTCCGACTTCAACCTGCTGGTCACGCTCGATGCGCTGCTCGCCGAGGGCAGCGTGGCGGGCGCGGCGCGCCGCCTGCGGCTCGGCCCTTCGGCCATGGCCGGGCGCTGGCGCGACTGCGCGAGACCATGGGCGACCCGCTGCTGGTGCGCGCCGGCCGTGGCCTGGTGCCCACGCCGCGCGCGCTCGAGCTGCGCGAGCGCGTAGCCCAGCTGGTGCTCGAGGCCGAAGCGGCGCTGCGCCCTGCGCGCAGGGTCAACCTGAAGAAGCTGGTGCGCACCTTCACGCTGCGCACGCGCGAAGGCTTCGTGGAGAACTTCGGCCCGCGCCTGGTGGCGCGCGTCGGCGCGCAGGCGCCCGGCGTGCGGCTGCGCTTCGTGCCCAAGACCGACAAGGACAGCGCGCCGCTGCGCGAGGGCGCCGTGGACCTCGACACCGGCGTGCTCGGCGAGGCCGCCGGCCCCGAGCTGCGCGTGCAGGCCCTGTTCCGCGACCGCTTCGTCGGCGTGGTGCGCGAGGGGCATGCGCTGGCCGAGGGCGAACTCAGCGCCGCGCGCTATGCCGCGGCACGGCACATCGGCGTGTCGCGGCGCGGCGCCGAGGGCGGGCCGATCGACGACGCGCTGCAGGCGCTGGGCCTGCAGCGCGAGGTGGCCGTGATCGTCGGCGGCTTCTCGGCAGCGCTGGCCCTGGCACGCGATTCGGACCTGGTCGCCAGCGTTCCGCAGCGGCACACCGGCAAGCTGCGCGCCGGCATGCACAGCTTTGCGCTGCCGTTCGCCGCGCCGGAGTTCACCGTCTCGCTGCTCTGGCACCCGCGCCAGCACGCCGACCCCGCGCACCGCTGGCTGCGCGGCTGCGTGCGGGAGGTGTGCGCGGAGGCGGGTGAGGAGCCGGGACCAACCTGACTTTGGGCGTTTCCCGGTGGTGTTCGCGCCATCGACACATCCGGCAAACATGTAGATAAAAAGGAAAAATATCGACATATTGTGTTGACATGTCGATGGCATCGACATACAGTCCCTCTCATGTCGAAGAAATTGCAAAAAATGAACATGAGCGCCAAGGGCTGGCAGCCCGACCGGCCGTATAACGCGTTGCCTGGGCTGCCGCCGCCGGCCGACGTGGAGACCCGCGCAGTGCTGCGCGCCTGCATCACCGCCCGCGCGGCGCTGGCCGAACTGAAGCAGGCCGCAGAGCTGATCCCCAACCAGGCGATGCTCATCAACACCCTGCCGCTGCTCGAAGCGCGCGCCAGTTCGGAAATCGAGAATATCGTCACGACCGCAGACGAGCTGTTCCGGCATGTCGGCAACGAAGCCCAGGCCAACCCGGCGACCAAGGAGGCCTTGCGCTATAGCCGCTCGCTGTTCGAGGGCTTCGAGGCGCTCAGGCGCAGGCCGCTCAGCACCCGTACCGCGGAACAGGTGTGCACGACGATCAAGGGCGTCGAGATGTCGGTCCGCCGCACGCCGGGCACGACACTGAGGAACGATCGAACCGGGGAAACCATCTACACCCCCCCCGAGGGCGAGGCCCTGCTGCGCGACCTGCTGGCCAACTGGGAGCGCTACCTGCACAACGAAACGGAACTCGATCCGCTGATCCGCATGGCGGTCGGCCACTATCAGTTCGAAGCCATCCATCCGTTCACCGACGGCAACGGCCGCACCGGCCGTGTGCTGAACAGCCTGTTCCTGATCGAGGAGGGTCTGCTGACCCTGCCCATCCTGTACCTGAGCCGCTACATCATCAACCACAAGGCCGACTACTACCGCCTGCTGCTGCAAGTCACGCGAGAGCAGGACTGGGAGTCCTGGCTGTTGTACATCCTCAAGGGCGTGGAGCAGACGGCAAGCTGGACCACCGGGAAGATCGCGGCCATTCGCGCCTTGTCGGAGCAGACCGCCGCGCATGTGCGCGCCCGCCTGCCGAAGGTGTACAGCCATGAACTGGTGAGCCTGTTGTTCGAAATGCCGTATTGTCGAATCGGCAGCCTCACCGAACGGGGCATCGCCAAGCGCCAGACGGCGTCGGTCTATCTCAAGCAACTGGTCGACATCGGCGTGCTGAAAGAGCAGGAGGCGGGCAAGGAAAAGCTCTTCATCCACCCGAAGCTGATGCAGTTACTGACCCGCGACGACAACAAAGTCACGGCGTACAAGTGAACGAAGCCGAGACCCGCGCCGAGCGCATCGACCCCGCCCGCCGCTCACCCCCCCGCCGGCTTCTGCCTCGCCTCCGGCTCCAGCTGCACCGTCTCCGCGCCGTCGCCCAGCCACACCTGCCCGTCCTGGATCGAGCAGTTGAGCTGCATGTTGCGCCGGGCGAGTCCGGCCAGCGCGCGGGTGGCCTCCTGCGGCAGCACGCACACGGTGAGGTTGGCGTTGCGCGCGAGCTCGGCGCCGACCTGCTTCCACCACAGCTCGGCGGCGTGGCCGCCGTAGGCGTAGACGAACACTTCGCCGGCGCGGCCGCAGGCGCGGCGGATGCGCTTCTCGTCGGGCAGGCCGACCTCGATCCACTGTTCGATGCTGCCGGTCAGGTCGCGTCGCCACAGCGCGGGCTCGTCCTCGGTCGAGACGCCGCCGCCGAACTGCAGCTGCTCGTCGGCGTGCAGCGCGAAGGCCAGCACGCGCACCATCATGCGCTCGTCGGTCTCGGAGGGATGGCGCGCGATGGTCAGCGCGTGGTCCGCGTAGTGGCCGCGGTCCATGTCGGCGACCTGCAGCGCGGCCTTGAAGATGGTGGCCTTGAGGGCCAAGGCCGGGCCTAGGCGCGTCGCGAGGAGTAGTCCTCGGCGATGCGGTCCTCGTAGTAGGCCCAGGCGTTGGGCGCCGACATCAGCCCGCGCGCCACGGTGTGCGAGACGCCGGTGTACTGCAGCACCTTGCCGTCGGAGAACTCCAGCTCGAGCACCTGGTTGCGCTCGTCGTAGCCGGCCGAACGCAGCTTCGCGTTGTTGAGCTTCTTGCGCTCCATCGCCGCGCCTACTTCGCCGCCAGCGTGGCGCTCCACGGCGTGCGCGCCTTGCCGGTGTCGACCAGGCCCTCGATGCTGCCGCCCTTGATGGTGCCGGTGAAGGCCAGCGGCTTGCCGTTGGGTTCGACCGGCAGCTTGAACGAGATCTCGGTGCCGCGCAGCTTCATGTCCATGAAGGCCACCTCGCGCGCGCCGACCCTGGCCATGCCGGTGACGGCCTGCACCTTCTGCGTGAGGTTCAGCGTCACCGCCTGCTTGCTCACCGCCGCCGGCAGCTTGACGTTCCAGTTGCCGGCCACGCGCGCCGGCACCACGTACAGGTAGATGATGGTGGTCTTCACGCCGCTGATGTTGACCTTCTCCTCGAGGTCGTACTGCTTGTACTCCTCGTACTGCCAGTCCTTCAGGCCGTAGTCGTGCGAGAGCACGCGGGTGCCCGGCCTGAGCTCCTTCTGCAGCTTGTCGGAGAGCATGTTCACGGTGTCGGGCAGCAGGTACATGGTCAGCACCGTGGCGCGCGAGATGTCGGTCTTGAACAGGTCCTGGGTGATGAACTTGACGCGCTCGGACACGCCTTCCTTCTTCGCCGCCTCGTTGGATTCCTTGACCAGGTTGTCCTGGATCTCGACGCCGAAGCCGCTGGCGCCGTAGATCTTGGCCGCGGTCAGCACGATCTTGCCGTTGCCCGAACCGAGGTCGATGACGAAGTCCTTGGGCGTGATGCCGGCCATCTTGAGCATCTCGGCCACCGCGCTGTCGGGCGAGGGCACGTAGGGGCCGGCGTTGACCTGGGCGCGGGCCGGCAGGCTGAGAGTGAGCGCGGTGAGCGCGGTGAGCACGGTGAGCGCGGCGGCGAGGCCGGCGAACAGGGTGGCGGCGGGGCGGGGCAGGGTGGCGGTATGCATGGAATTCTCAGGGTGAAGGTTCAGGCGGCTTCGACATGCTCGACGTTCAGCTGAACGCTCTTCATGCCGTTGTATTCGTTGACGGTCAGGCGGAAGGCCACGCGCACGCGCGCGGGCAGGGCGTCGAGTGCGTTGAAGCGTATCGCCTCCAGCCGGCGGCCGTCCTTGGCCAGGCGCAGCTTGGTGTGCTTCTCGCCGACGATGCGCTGCGACTCGACGGCGAATGTATCGCAGAACACCGGCGGCGGAAAGCCTTGCCCCCAGATGGCGTTCTCCAGCATCTGCGCGACTTCCAGAGAGAAGTAGGCGCTCTCCAGCGCGCCGTCGGTCTCCACCGTGCGCGTCAGCGCGGCGGGCGCCAGCAGCTCGCCGGCGGCGGCCTCGAAGGCGGCGGCGAAGCGCGCGTAGTCGGCTTCGCGCAGCGTCAGGCCGGCGGCCATGGCGTGGCCGCCGAAGCGCACGATCAGGTCGGGTTCGCGCTTGGAGACCAGGTCCAGGCAGTCGCGCAGGTGCAGGCCGGCGATCGAGCGGCCCGAGCCGCGCAGCATGCCGGCGCCGTCGGCCGCCGCGTCGCCGGCGCGTGCGAAGGCGATCACCGGGCGGTGCAGCCGGTCCTTGATGCGCGAGGCGAGGATGCCGACCACGCCCTGGTGCCAGTCCGGATGGAACAGCGCCACCCCGGCGCCGGCCGGCGCGCCTTCGGCATCGGCCAGCGGCACGCTCTCGGCGGCGTCGAGCAGGGACGCCGTCGCGGCGTCGGCCTGCAGCAGCATGTCGGCTTCGATCTTGCGCCGCTCGCGGTTGAGCTTGTCGAGTTCCTGCGCCAGGTTGGCCGCGCGCGCCGGGTCGTCGGTGATCAGGCACTCGATGCCGGTGCGCATGTCGGTGAGCCGCCCGGCCGCGTTCAGGCGCGGGCCCATGATGAAACCGAAGTCGAAGGCGCTGGCCGCGCGCGGCTCGCGCCCGGCGATGCGCATCAGCGCGTCCATGCCGGCCTTGGCCTGGCCGGCGCGCAGGCGCTTCAGGCCGTGGCCGACCAGGATGCGGTTGTTGGCGTCCAGCGGCACCACGTCGGCCACCGTGCCCAGGGCGACGAGGTCGGTGAGCGCGGCGAGGTTGGGTTCGCCGTTCGGGTAGCGCTCGGGCGTGAAGGCGCCGCGCCGGCGCAGCTCGGCGCGCAGCGCCAGCATCACGTAGAACATCACGCCCACGCCGGCCAGGTTCTTGCTCGGGAAACCGCAGCCCGGCTGGTTGGGGTTGACGATGCAGGCCGCCGCCGGCAGTTCGGCGCCCGGCAGGTGGTGGTCGGTGATCAGCGTGGCGATGCCCAGCGCGTTGGCGCGCGCCACGCCCTCGACGCTGGCGATGCCGTTGTCGACGGTGATCAGCAGGTCGGGCTTCAGTTGCGCGGCCAGATCGACCAGCTCCGGCGACAGGCCGTAGCCCAGCGTGAAGCGGTCGGGTACCAGGTAATCGACGGTGGCGCCGAAGGCGCGCAGCGCGCGCAGGCCCAGCGCGCAGGCGGTGGCGCCGTCGCAGTCGTAGTCGGCGACGATCAGCAGGCGCTGGCCGGCGGCGATGGCGTCGGCCAGCAGGCGCGCGGCGTCGTCGACGTGGGCGAGCTCGGCCGGCGGGATCAGGCGCGCCGGGTCGGCTTCGAGTTCGTCCGCCGAGCGCACCTTGCGCGCCGCGTACAGCCGCGCCATGACCGGATGCAGGCCGTCGCGCAGCAGCGCGATGCGCGCCGCCTCGGGCACCGGGCGGACCACGATGCTCATGGTTCACGCCCCTTGAATGCTGCCATTATTGTTCGCATGTTCAAGCATTCATGCGGTATGCAGGGCAGGAATGCTGCCACCTGATAGTCAAGGCCGTGGCCGAGGGCGGGCTTCAGGGTCGGCTTCACAGCGCGCTCGCATAGGGTTTCACGCGGCGCCAGAAGCGGCGCAGGTCGCTGCGCGTGGTCTCGATCTCGACGCCCTGCGTTTCGTCGCAGGCCGCCAGCGTGAGCATGCCCATGCGCCCGGATTGCAGGGCGGCGAGCAGCGGCGCGAACCAGGCCAGCTCCAGCGATTCCAGTCGCGAGCGCCAGACTTCCAGGTCGCCCAGCGCCAGCGGGCGCGCAGCGCATCGAGCACCAGCAGGTGGCGGCCGGCCTCGGGCATGCGCTCCAGCCATTGCCGCGCATCGGCCGGCGGCTCGCGGTGGCGCAGCCCGCAGGCCTGCGCCAGGCCGCGCGCCAGCGCATCCTCGGCGGTGATGGTCTGCCAGGGCGCGGCGAGGTTTGCGGGCAGGGCGCCCGCGCCCCACAGCCAGACGCTGTTCACCGCCGGTTCGCCGCGCGCCTCGCGTTCGTCGTTCACGGCTTCGGCATGCAGCAGCATCTGCAGTTCGTTCAGCAGGCGGTGCCAGCGCATGGCCTGCGGCCCGGCGGGCAGGCGCGGGTTGACGTCGCGCCCGGCGGTTTCGGCCAGCGTGTGCGTCCGCAGGCCGCCGGCCGCATCGGCGAGCCCGGCCTCGACGCGCACGCACCAGCGCTCCGGGTGCAGCGGGAAAAAACTGAGCTGTCCGGCGAAGTGCCGGTTCAGCGCTTCGACCAGGCGTTCGGCTTCGGCGCGCTGCACGCCGAACATCGAGGCCGGGATCAGCAGCAGCTGGTCGCGGTTCAGGCGCAGGTGCACCGGGTCGGCGCGCATCCATACCGCGGTGTCGTCGCTTGCGGCGCCTGCATGCGTCGCGCCGGTCAGCGCATCGGCGCGGCGGCTCAATGCGCCGGCCGGCAGTTCGGCGTCTTCTTCGGCGCCGCAGGCTTCGAGCAGCCAGCGCTCCATGCCCAGGCCGGCCTGCTCGCTGCGCCGGCCGCGCGCCAGCAGGCGTTCGAGCGCGGGCAGGCGCAACTCCGCTGCGACGCGCGCGGCCTCTTCGGCCAGCGGCCCGTGCGCGGGCAGCAGGCCGGGGATCAGCAGGGTGCAGTGCATCTCAGGCCGCGCAGGGCAGCGCGGCGTCCGGCGCGTCGGTGTTGCGGCCATCGGCCAGCGGCACGATCTTCATGCGCGAGCCGGCGCCCAGGTGGCGCAGCAGCAGCTTGTACTGGTCGATGTCGAAGCGCGCCAGGCCGCGCAGGCGGCGATGGCGCTCGAGGATCCCGGCCACCTCCTCCTCGTTGCGCGCGGTGCCGAGGTAGCACCAGTGGTCGACCACGTGCACCTCGCTCATCTCGCGTTCGAGGTCTTCCTCGACGATGCCCACCGGGCCGCGCCAGGGCCAGGCGGTGAGCTTGAGGCCGGCCAGCGCCGCGGCCAGGCGCGCGTGGTGCTGGGCCAGGGTCTCCTTGCCCGCGCACAGGCCGGCGCAGCGCCGCACCTGGTGGCGAAAGCAGGCGCTGCCGCCGGCCGGGCTGCGTTTGCCGGCTTCGAAGCCCAGGGTCTGCAGGCACAGGCCGTGCAGGTCGGCCAGGTTGCGCAGCGCCTCGGTGGCCGCGCGCTTGGTGCGGAACAGGCCGTGCCAGTGCGCCGTGCTGTCGGCTTCGAGTTCGGCGCCCGACACCAGGCGCAGCGCCTGGCCGGGTTCGCGCTGCGGCTCGAAGGTGAAGGTGCACAGGCCGCTGGCGCGGCGCAGCTGGCGGTTGAAGGCCGGCAGGCGCTGCTTGACCAGCTCGGCCTCCTTCAGCAGCGCGCCCAGTTCGCCGGCGGTGCGGATCCAGTCGATGGAGCGCACCTCGCGCGCCATCTGCATCTCGCGCGAGGAGCGCACGTCGTCGGAGAAGTGCTGCAGCACGCGCGTGCGCATGGCGATGCTCTTGCCGATGTACAGCGGCGCATCGCCTTCGCCGTAGAACAGGTACACGCCGGGCGCGTCCGGGATGGCGTCGATCGCGGCGCGCTCCAGCGCCGGCGGCAGCGTGGCCTGCTTGGTGATGGCGCGCGCCGCCTCGGCCACCGCGTCCAGGCCGTGGTCGCGCGCCGCCACGTGCATGAACTGCCAGAGCACCTGCGCGTCGCCCAGCGCGCGGTGGCGCGCCTCGCAGCTCAACTTGTGGCGCTCGATCAGCGCATCCAGGCTGTGGCGGTTGTGCTCCGGGTAGAGCTTGCGCGACAGGCGCACGGTGCACAGCGTGCGCGCGTTGTAGCGCAGGCCGTGGCGCTCGAACTCGTTCTTCAGGAAGCCGTAGTCGAAGCGCGCGTTGTGCGCGACGATCACGCGGCCGGCCAGGCGCGCGTGCAGTTCCTCGGCCAGCTCGGCGAAGCTGGGCGCGCCGGCCACCATCTCGTTGCTGATGCCGGTCAGCGCCTGGATGAAGGCCGGGATGCTGGTCTGCGGATTGACCAGCGTGCTCCATTCGTTGCGCACCTCACCGCCCTCGACCTCGATCACCGCGATCTCGGTGATGCGGTCGTGCCCGGCGTGCGCGCCGGTGGTCTCCAGGTCGACGATGGCGAGCGGTGCGTCCAGCAGGTCGGCGGCGAGGGCGGGCATGCTGCGCTCAGCGGCTGCGGATCGAAACGAGGGTCGGAACGCGGTGCATCGGGGGCCTTGGAGGAAACGCGGGAACGGCTGGTGCAGCTGGATATCCGTCCACTATTTTACCGCCAGCGTTCCCAGCTGGACAGCGCCGAAGGCGAGGATCGAGGCGCCGGCGAAGATGTTGATCGCGCGCAGCAGCGCGGGGCCGCGCGGGCCGTGCAGGCGCGCGCGCAGCCAGCCCGCGCCCAGGGTCAGCAGCAGCCACCAGGCGCAGGAGCCGATGGCCACGCCCACCACCACCAGCGTGGCCTCGGTGTAGCTGGCGTTCTGCGCCAGGCCCAGGCCGGCGAAGATGGCGACGAAGGCCAGGATGGTGGCCGGGTTGGTCAGCGTCAGCGCGAGGGTCGAAGCGTAGGCCGCGGCCAGGCCCGAAGCACCGCGCGCCGCGGCTTCGGTCGCGGGCAGCGCCGCCGGGCGTTGCGCGCTGCGCAGGATGCCGGCGCCCATCCACACCAGGAAGCCGCCGCCCAGCAGCGAGAACCAGAACTGCTGCGCGAGCAGGAAGCCGGAGACCGCGGTCAGGCCGAACGCGGCGATGAAGCCGTAGATGGCGTCGGCGCTGGCCACGCCCAGGCCGGAGACGAAGCCGTAGAGCCGGCCGTGCGCCAGCGTGCGGCGCAGGCACAGGATCCACATCGGGCCTACGGTGGCGGCGAGCAGGAAGCCGAAGGCCAGGCCCTTGGCCAGGGCCGGGCTCATGCGGCGAGGGCGCGCAGCGCCTCGGCCGAGAGGTTGTGCGTGCGGCCCAGCCCGGCCACGTAGCGCGCGTCAGCGGGGGTCAGGCGCCAGAAGGCGAAATCGGCCAGCTCGAAAGTGATCGCCGACTCCGGAAAGCGCGCCAGCCAGGCCGCGCGCAGCCGCTTGAACTGCGCCGCCGATTCCGCCGTCGACTGCGCACCGGCCTCGGCCAGCGGCGCGGCGCTGCCGCGCAGGGTGAGGCGCGCCAGGGTCTGCGGATCGGCGCGGCCGTCGTCGGTCTCGATGATGGCGAGCGAGACGCGCGGGTCGCTCAGCATGTCCTGGGTGTGCCAGGCCAGGCGGCTGACGCGCAGCCAGAACGCGGAGAAATCGGGCTCGGGCAGGTAGGCCGCCATCGACACCAGCGGCGCGCCGGCGCGCAGCGTGCCCAGCGCGGCGACGCGCTGGGCGCGGATCAGGCGCGCAAGCGATGCGCGGGCTTCGTCGTCCATGCGCCCCATTGTAGTATCCTCGCCGCACCGTGCGTTACGAACTCCTCGTCGGCCTGCGCTATACCCGCGCAAAGCGCCGCAACCATTTCATCTCCTTCATTTCACTGATCTC
Source organism: Betaproteobacteria bacterium (assembly GCA_016713125.1). Classification (GTDB taxonomy): domain Bacteria; phylum Pseudomonadota; class Gammaproteobacteria; order Burkholderiales; family SG8-39; genus SZAS-79. Next base: position 23,687 of record JADJPT010000035.1, on the reverse strand, counting down.
GATGGCGGGCATCGCGCTGGGCGTGGCCGCGCTGATCGTCGTGCTGTCGGTGATGAACGGCTTTCAGAAGGAACTGCGCACGCGCATCCTGGGCGTGGCCTCGCACGTGCAGATCTCCGGGGCCGACAACCGCCTGGCCGACTGGAAGGCGGTGGCCGACATCGCCGCCGGCCATGCGCGCGTGCAGGCCGTGGCGCCGTTCGTGAACGCGCAGGGCATGCTGGCCAACGGGCAGTCGGTGCGCGGCGCGGTGGTGCGCGGCGTGTTGCCCGGGATGGAGGACCGCGTGGCCGAGATCGGCCGCCACATGCGCTCGGGCAGCCTGGAGAGCCTGAAGCCGGGCGAGTTCGGCATCGTGCTCGGCTCCGACCTGGCGCGCACGCTGGGCGTGGTCACCGGTGACAAGGTGGCGCTGATCGCCCCGCAGGGCCAGGTCACGCCAGCCGGGGTGATCCCGCGCCTCAAGCAGTTCCTGGTCACCGGCATCTTCGAGATCGGCATGTTCGAGTACGACTCGGGCCTGGCGCTGATCCACCTCGAGGACGCGCAGCGCCTGTACCAGATGGGCGACGCGGTGTCCGGCGTGCGCCTGAAGCTGGACGACCTGTTCGAGGCGCGCACGGTGGCGCGCCAGATCATGTCCAAGCTCGACGCCAACACCTACGCCACCGACTGGACCCGCAGCCACGCCAACTTCTTCCGCGCCGTGGAGATCGAAAAGCGCGTGATGTTCGTGATCCTCACGCTGATCGTCGCGGTGGCCGCGTTCAACATCGTCTCGACGCTGGTGATGGTGGTGACCGACAAGCAGGCCGACATCGCCATCCTGCGCACGCTGGGCGCCTCGCCCGCTTCGATCCTGCAGATCTTCGTCGTGCAGGGGGCGCTGATCGGCGTGATCGGCACCCTGATCGGCCTGGCCTGCGGGGTGGCGCTGGGCCTCAACGTCGACACCGTGGTGCCGGCCATCGAGCGCGCCTTCAGCATCCAGTTCCTGGCCAAGGACGTGTACTACATCAGCGACCTGCCCTCCGACGTGCAGCTCCGGGACGTGATCGTCATCGGCCTGGTGTCGCTGGCCATGTCCTTCGTCGCCACGCTGTACCCGAGCTGGCGCGCCTCGCGGGTCAACCCGGCCGAGGCGCTGCGCTATGAGTGAGGCGGGCGCCGTGCCGGTGCTGGCCTGCAACGCGCTGGCCAAGACCTATGTCTCGGGCCCGCTGACCGTGCCGGTGCTGTCCGGCGTGGACCTCGCCGTGCGCGGCGGCGAGCGCATCGCCATCGTCGGCAAGAGCGGCTCGGGCAAGAGCACGCTGCTTCACCTGCTGGGCGGGCTGGACGTGCCGAGCTCGGGCAGCGTCAAGCTGCACGGCCGCGACCTGTCGACCATGGACGAGGCCGAGCGCGGCCGCGCGCGCGCAATGAATCGCTGGGCTTCATCTACCAGTTCCACCACCTGCTGCCCGAGTTCACCGCGCTCGAGAACGTGGCCATGCCGCTGCTGATCCGGCGCATGCCGCGCGGCCAGGCGCTGGAACGCGCGCGCGCCATGCTCGAGGAAGTGGGCCTGGGCGCGCGGCTCGCGCACGTGCCCGGCGAGCTGTCCGGCGGCGAGCGCCAGCGCGCCGCCTTCGCCCGTGCGCTGGTCACCCAGCCGGCCTGCGTGCTGGCCGACGAGCCCACCGGCAACCTCGACACGCAGACCGCCGACGCGGTGTTCGACACCATGGTGGCGCTGTCCGAATCGCACGGCACCAGTTTCGTGATCGTCACACACGATCTTACAATTGCCGCGCGCGCGCAACGCGTGCTGCGGCTGGAAGAGGGCATACTGCGGCCCGCATCCTAGTCTGACCGGACGCGGCCGCACGGCCCGCGTCCCGATCCCGTCGAACGTCCCGAACACAAGTCCCGAACAACATGTACCTATTGCAAGTCGTCGTCTTCCTGTTGCTGTGCTGCGTCGCGCTGGGCTGGGCCGCGCGGCGCGCGCGCCTGCCCTATCCGATCGCGCTGGTGATCGGCGGCGGGTTGCTGGGTTTCATCCCGGGCCTGCCGCAGCTCGAGTTCGATCCGCAGTTCCTGCTGGTGCTGGTGCTGCCGCCGATCCTGTACCAGGCCGCGCTGCTCACCTCGTGGCGCGACTTCAAGGCCAACATCCGTCCGATCGGCCTGCTGGCCATCGGCCTGGTGCTGGTCACCACGCTGACGGTGGGCGCGGTGCTCAAGCTGATGGTCCCGGACATCCCCTGGGCGGCGGCCTTCGTGTTCGGCGCCATCGTCTCGCCGCCCGACGCGGTGGCGGCGACGGCCATCCTCTCGCGGCTGAACATGCCGCGGCGCATCGTCACGGTGCTGGAAGGCGAGAGCCTGGTGAACGACGCCTCGGGCCTGGTGATCTACAAGTTCGCCGTGGCCGCGGTGCTGACCGGCGTGTTCTCGCTGGCCGACGCCAGCGTGCAGTTCGTCGCCGTCTCGGCCGGCGGCATCCTGATCGGCCTGGCCATGGGCTGGCTGTTCGTCAAGGCGCACCGCCACCTCGGCGACGCCTTCATCGAAGTGCTGCTCTCCCTGTCGGTGCCGTACACCGCCTACATCCTGGCCGAATCGGTGCACACCTCCGGCGTGCTGGCGGTGGTCGCCGCGGGCATCTATCGCGGCCGGCATTCGCCGACCATCGTCTCGGCCGAGATGCGCATCCTGGCGCGCTCGGTGTGGAACATCGCGGTGTTCCTGCTGAACTCGCTGATCTTCATCCTGATCGGCATCGAGCTCTCGGCGGTGGTCGGCCGCCTGGCAGGACAGACCGGCTGGCAGCTGGCCGGCTATGCCGCGGTGGTCAGCCTGGTGGCGATCGGCGTGCGCTTCGCCTGGGTGTACCCGGCGATCCTCGCGCCGCGTTTCTTCAGCGCGCGCGTGCGCGCCGCCGAACCGGCGCCGGCGCCCGGCGAGCTGTTCATCATCGGCTGGTGCGGCATGCGCGGCATCGTCTCGCTGGCCGCGGCCCTGGCGCTGCCGCTCACGGTGCAGAGCGGCGAGCCTTTCCCATACCGCGACCTGATCGTGTTCCTGACCTTCGCGGTGATCCTCGCCACGCTGGTGGTGCAGGGCCTGACGCTGGCGCCCATCATTCGGCGCGTGAACATTGGCGGTGACGTGGACAGCGAGGTGGAGCTGCGACGCGCGCGACTGGCGATGGGCGAGGCGGCCTTCGGCGAGATCGACCGGCACGTCGAGGCGCACACCGTGGACGAGGCGCTGGCGACACGCATCCGCGCCGAGTTCGCCGACCGCATGGCGCCCGCGCTGGCGCCGACCGCGGAACTCGACCGCAACATCGCGCACGGTCGCGAACTGCGCCTGGCCGCGGTGCGCGCCGAGCGCGGCGAGCTGATCCGCCTGTGGCGCGAAGGACGCATCTCGGACGACGTGCTGCACCACCTGGAAGAAGAGCTGGACTACGAAGAATCCCGGTTGTGAACCCCCTGTCGCGCCCTGGCGCTAGGGGGTGGCCAGGAAGCGCTCGGCGTTGGCGCGGTTGGCGGCGTAGCGCTCGAAGTTCATGCCCATGGCGTCGCCCAGGTGCTCGAGGCGGTCGGCCGGCGACGGGTGGGTCTTGAACAGCAGCGCCACGCTGCTGTCCTTCGGGTTGACCCGGCCGATTCTCTGCAGCACCGAGGGCAGGCCGTAGGGCTCGTAGCCGGCGCGCGCGGCCAGTACCACGCCGATGCGGTCGGCCTCGTACTCGGCGTCCTTGTCCAGGCCACGCGCCAGGGCCTCGGCGCCGTTGCCGATCAGGTTCTGCACCATCTGGTTGTTGCCGCGGCTCTGCGCCAGCGCCTGCGAGACCAGGCCGCTGACCGCGCCCAGCATGCTGCTCTGCTTGAACACCTTGAGGTGGTGGCCGGCCGTGACGTGGCCGATCTCGTGCGCCAGCACGCCGGCCAGTTCGGCTTCGCTGGCGAGCGTCTCGTACAGGCCGCGCGTGAGGAACACATAGCCGCCGGGCATGGCGAAGGCGTTCAGCGTCGGCGTGTCGAGCACGCCGAAATGCCAGTTCAGGTCCGGGCGCGCGCTGTGCAGCGCCACCCAGCGCCCGACGCGGTTCACGTAGGCCTGCACCACGTCGTTCTTCATCAGCGGCGCGGCGCCGAGCAGGTTGCCGGCCAGCTGGCGGCCGATGGCGATCTCCTCCTCGATCGAGGTGTCGCCGAACATGCCGGGCTGCCGCACCTGTTGCTGCGGTTGCGCCTGCTGGCGCGCGGGCTCGGGCTGGGTGCCCGGCAGGTTCAGGTTGGGCACGATGCGGCGCAGGAAGCCGGGCAGGTCCTGCGCGCTCGACGCCCATGACAGCGCGCTCAGCGCGCAGGCGCAGATCAGGGGGAGGGCGATGCGGCGCATGTTCATCCTCCCGCCGCGCTGCCCGGGGGCGTGTCGTTGGGGGCGGCCGAATCACCGGCCGTCGAGGCCGGCGCGGCCAGCGCCTCGACCTGTTGCGGGCTCAGGGCGCCTTCGCGCGCCCAGGCCTGCGCGGTGTCGCGCGAGACGCGCAGGGCTTCCAGCCGGGCGAGTTCCCCGGCGTCGAAGCGCGCCGCCTTCAGCTGTTCCTCGGTCAGGCCGCGCGCGCCGATCACCGCGGTGATGTCGCCCTGCGGCCGGCCGGTGGCCAGGCCCAGCGCGCCGCCGAGTTCGCGTCCCGCGCCCGGCTGGGGCGCCTCGCCCACCGCCAGGTAGAAGAACAGCACCCAGCCCTCGCGTCCGTTGGCCGAGATCTGCGCCCAGACCTGCTTCCTCTGCAGCAGCTCGTAGCGTCCGTTGCGCGCCAGTTTGGCGATCACGGGCGCCTCGTTGCGCGGTTCGGCGCGCAGTTCGAGGTCGCGGATCGCATAGCCGGGTTCGCCCGCCAGGGCGGCCAGCGGCAGCGCAAGCGTGATCAACAGTGCGGCAAGGGTTTTCACGTGCGTGGGGAATCCGTGGTGTCGGAAGGGCCGGGTGCGTCGTTCTGCGCGGCGTGCGCGGCCGGCCCGGCCTCGACCACCGTCACCGTCATCACGCCGTTGCGCAGCGCCCCATTGTAGAACGCGGCATCGGCCAGTGCCTGCCTGAGCACGAAGCCCGGCGCGGTGTTGCGCACCATCTGCCGGAAACCGAAGGCGGCGACGAACAGCGCCAGTCCCGCGATCCAGTGGCCGACCAGGGCCAGCGCGATGGCGATGCCCAGCACTGGCAGCAGGAACACCGGCAGCAGCATGCGCCCCGACACCAGCTGCGCGGCCAGCTTGCGCTCCACGTCGACGCGCACCGCCCGGCGCGGAAGGCGGCGTTGAACTCCTCGTGCGTCATGCGGCGGGGCGACCGAGCAGCCGTTCGAGCGCGTCGCGCCCCTGCGGGTTGACCATGGCCACCAGGATCTGCCCGGATTCGAGCATGAACTCGCCGGCCGGGTTGAACTCCCACTGCGTGCCGACCTTCACCGCCAGCAGGATGTGGTCGCGCGAGGGCGCCACCACCTCGGCGAGCGCGCGCGGCGCAAAGCCCTCGGGCACCGCGACTTCCTCGAGGCGCAGGCGGTGCTCGGAACGCAGCATCTCGTCGAGGAAGCCGACCACCGAGGGCCGGATCATCGATGAGGCGATGCGCATGCCGCCGGTGAAGTCCGGCGAGACGATGGCGTCGGCGCCCACGCGCTTGAGCTTGTCGATGTTGCGCACCTCGTGGCAGCGCGCGACGACGCGCGCCCCGGGGTTCTGCTGCTTGGCCGACAGCGTGATCAGCAGGTTGCTGCCGTCGTCGCCGGTGGCGGCGAACACCCCGGCGGCGCGCTCCACGCCGGCGCGCACCAGCAGTTCGTCGTCCTGCGCGTCGCCGTGGATGAGCAGGGCATCCGGGTATTTCTCGCGGAATGCCGCCACCACTTCGGCGTTCTCCTCGATGGCGACCCAGTGCCGGCCGGTGCTCGTCAACTCGTGGGCGACGTTGCCGCCCACGCGGCCAGTGCCGCAGATGATGTAGTGCTGCCTGAGGGCATCGATGCGGTCCTGCATGCGCCTTCTCCTGAGGGTCGTGTTCAGTTCGCCTTCGAGGATGAAGGCCGTGAGCTTGGAGGTGGTGTAGGTGACGGTGGCGATGCCCGCGGTGGCCACCGCCATGGTGAAGATGCGCCCGCCGGGCGAGTGCGCGAGGTCGATGGTCTCGCCGAAGCCGATGGTGGCCACGGTGATGAAGGTCATGTAGACGCAGTCGAGCAGCGAGGCCTTGAAGTCGCTGACGATCCAGAAGCCGAAGGAACCGATCAGCATCACCACCAGGAACACCAGCAACGGCCAGCGGAACGCCATCCAGGTGCGTACGAACAGGGCGGTGGAGGTGTTCACGGGGCCGGGGGTGCGGGGTGGAGGTGGGGCGGCGTGCCGTCGGCGCGGCGCTGCCGGCGCGCGCGCCAGGCGAGCGACACGTGGATGCGCCAGCCGATCTTCACCAGCAAGTATCCGGCCCCCGCCAGCGTGATGGCAAGCGCCACCAGGCCGACCAGCAGCGGCGGGCCCAGCGCCAGCGTCCAGTCGACCATGGCGCGCAGCGAATCGAACAGGTGCATCCAGTCCATGACGAAGGGCTGCACGTCGGAGAACTTGCCGCTGTGGCCGAGCAACAGGCTGCCGTATTCGTAGGCGACGATGTACAGCGGCACGATGGTGAACGGATTGGTGTACAGCGTGCACAGCAGCGCCACCGGCAGGTTCACGCGCAGCGGCACCGCCAGCAGCGCGGCGGTGAGCATCTGCAGCGGGCCGGGCACCAGACCGGCGAACAGCCCCACGGCCACGCCGCCGGCCACCGAGTCGCGGTTCAGATGCCACAGGTTGTGGTGGTGCAGGAACGCACCGAAGCGCGCGAACCAGCGGTTGCCGCGGATCGATTCGTGCGAGGGCAGGTACTTGCGGAAGAGCTTGCGCGGCATGGGCCGGTGGGGAGGGTGCGCGGTCAGCCAAACACCCGGAGAAACGTTGAACCTCTCATTCTACGTTCCTGGCGGCCCCATGACGGCTGCGGTGCTCGGCTTCCTGCTCGGGGTGTGCTGGCTGCAGCGACAGGCGGTGTTGCCGGCCGCCGGCTGGCTGTGGCTGGGCGTGCCGGCCGTGGCGGTCTGCGCGCTGCTGCTGGCCTTCGGCCGCGGCGGGCTGTGGCGCACGGCCTTGCTGCTGGCCTGTGCCGCGCTGGCCGGCGCCCTGTGGGCCACCGGTTGGGCGCAATGGCGCATGGACGATCGCCTGGCGCCGGGCGAGGAGGGGCGCGACCTCGAGGTGGTCGGGGTGGTCGCCGGGCTGCCGGCGGCGGGCGAACGCAGCCTGCGCTTCGAGTTCGAGGTCGAGGCGGTCGAAGGCGGCGCGCGCCTGCCGCGCCGCGTGCTGCTGTCCTGGTATCGCGGTGTGCTGGTCCCGGGCCTGGACGACCTGCCCGACGCCCTGCAGGAAGGCGGCGGCGTGCAGCCGGGCGAGCGCTGGCGTTTCACCGTGCGCCTGAAACACCCGCATGGCGGGGTGAACCCGCACGGCTTCGATTACGAGGCCTGGCTGCTCGAACGCGGCATCGGCGCCACCGGCTACGTGCGGCCGCCGGGACCGCGCGGCGCGGCGCAGAAGCTCGGCCGGCGCAACGGTTTCATCGACCGCATCGAGCGCGCGCGCGGCGCGGTGCGCGAGCGCTTCCTGCGCGTGCTGGGCGAGCCGGTGCCGGGCGAGTCGCCGGCCGCCGCGGGCGCGCGCGCCACCGCGGCCGGGGTGCTGGTGGCGCTGGCGGTGGGCGACCAGCGCGCCATCGATGCCGGCGACTGGATGGTGTTCAACCGCACCGGGGTCACGCACCTGATGAGCATTTCCGGATTGCACGTGACCCTGGTGTCCGGGCTGGTGGCGGCACTGGTGTCCTTCGGCTGGCGTCGCGCGCCTGCGCTGGCGCTGGCCCTGCCGGCGCGCAAGGCCGCCGCCGTCGCCGCCGTGCTGGCCGCGCTCGGCTATGCGCTGGTCGCCGGCTTCGCGGTGCCGGCGCAGCGCACCTGCTTCATGGTGGCGGTGGTCGCCGCCGCGCTGTGGGCCGGGCGCATCGCCGCTCCCGTGCGCGTGCTCGCGCTGGCGCTGTTCGCCGTGCTGCTGCTCGATCCCTGGGCGGTGCTGGCGGCCGGCTTCTGGCTCTCGTTCGGCGCGGTCGGCCTGATCTTCTACGTGGCGCACGGCTGGGGTGCGGCGCACGCGGGGCACCCGGCGCACGCTGCGCCGGCCACCCCTGTCACACCGATGGCGCGCCTGGGTGCGGTGCTGCACGAATGGGGGCGCACGCAATGGGCGATCACCCTGGGCCTGGCGCCGGCGGCGCTGCTGCTGTTCGGCCAGGTGTCGCTGGTCGGGCCGCTGGCCAACGCCGTGGCGATCCCGCTGGTGAGCGGGGTGATCACGCCGCTGGCGCTGCTGGCGGCGCTGCTGCCGATCGATGCGCTGCTGCACCTGGCCGCCGCGCTGATGCGCGCGCTGATGGTGTTCCTGGTGTGGTGCGCCTGGCTGCCGGCCGCGGTCTGGCAGCAGGCCGCGCCGCCGCCCTGGGCGGTGCCGCTGGCCCTGGCCGGGGTGCTGTGGATGCTCGCGCCGCACGGCATGCCCGCGCGCTGGCTGGGCTGCGCGCTGCTGCTGCCCGCGGTGCTGGTGGTCCCGCCGCGGCCCGCCCACGGCGAGGCCTGGATCGATACGCTGGACGTGGGCCAGGGCCTGGCGGTGCTGGTGCGCACGCGTGCGCACGCCCTGCTCTACGACGCCGGTCCGGCCTGGGGTGAGGCCGACAGCGGCGAGCGCGTGATCCTGCCGGTGCTGCGCGCGCTGGGCGTGCCGCGGCTGGACCGCATGCTGGTGACGCACAACGACCTCGACCACACGGGCGGGGCGATCAGCGTGCTCGACAACCTGGAGGTCGGCGAACTGCTCAGTTCGCTGCCGGCCGGCCATCCGGTGCTGTCGTTCGCGCCGCGCCAGCGGCCCTGCCTGCGCGGCGAGCGCTGGGACTGGGACGGCGTGCGCTTCGAGGTGCTGCATCCCGCGGCGAACGAACACGAGGCCCGCGGCGTGCGCATCAACGACCTGTCCTGCGTGCTGCGCGTCGCGGCCGGCGAAGGCGCAGGCGGCGGCATGCTGCTGACCGGCGACATCGAGAAGGCCGCGGAAGCGCGCCTGCTGGCGCGCGAACCGCAGGCGCTGCGCGCGCAGGTGCTGCTCGCCCCGCACCACGGCAGCGGCACCTCGTCGACGGCGGAGTTCCTCGCCGCGGTCGGCGCGCGCGAGGTGGTGGTGGCGGCGGGCTATCGCAACCGCTTCGGCCATCCCAAGGCCGAGGTGCTGGCGCGCTACGCGGCGCTGGGCGCGCGCGTGTCGCGCACCGACCGCGACGGCGCGGTGCAGGTCAGGCTGGACGCGCAGGGCGCCGGCGTGTCGGCGCTGCGCCACAGCGAACCGCGTTACTGGCGCAGCCGCGCGCCGCCCGTGCCGGGGGAGTGCGCGGCGCGCGTCTGCTAGCATGCGCGCCATGACGAAGGGCATGGACGCGCAGATCAGGGTGAGCGGCGACGCGGCATTGCTGGCGGGCTTTCGCGAGCGCGTGCGCCAGCTGCTGGTGCGCGACCCGCAGGCGCCGGGCTACGAGGACACGCTGGAGGGTTCGGCGCTGGCGTTCCGCTTCAAGGTGGACGGCGGCCTGCCGTTTCCGGCCTTCGCCACCGCCTCGGCCGAGTTTCCCGAACTGCGCGTCGAGGCCGAATGGACCAACCATGCGCAGGCGCTGCGCGGCCGCGCGGTGATCGAGAACGGCCGCCTGCTCGAGCAGGACAGCGAGGCGCTGCCGCCGGCCGAGGACGCCGGTTTTCACCTCGAATGCGCGGGCGGCGACGCGCGGCTGGCGCTGGCGTTCGTCTGCGTGCCGCGCGGCGAAGGCTGGGCCGGTTACGCGGCCGACGCGCATGCGCACACCTATTTCCTCTGGCAGGCCGGGGCGCTCGAACTGCTGGCGCCCGGCGATGCGCGCGTCGACGCGGTACTCGAGGACCTGGCGCTGGCCTTTGCCGCCGAATGGCTGTGGTACGACGAGAGCCCGGTCGCCGAGACCGCGGCCGAGCGCCGCCGCTACGTCGAGCGCGGCTGGGCGGTGCGCGGCGCGAACCTGCGCACCGAGCGCATGGCGCGCATGCCGGCGAGCCGCCTGCCCGCCGGTGCGGGAAGAGGCTGCGCGCCGCGCTCAAACGACTTTGGCAGGACACACTGCAGGACAAAATCAGGGACGCATGAACATGGATGCCCGTACCGGTCGCGTGCAATGCATTTCCACCGCGGGCCTGCACCGCATCGCCTATCGCGAGTGGGGCGACCCGCGCAATCCGAAGGTGCTGGTCTGCGTGCACGGCCTGACGCGCTGCGCGCGCGATTTCGACGAACTGGCGCGCGCCTTGTCGGCGCACTACCGCGTGGTCTGCCCGGACGTGGCCGGGCGCGGCGACTCCGACTGGCTGGCCGACCCCATGCTGTACCAGATCCCGCAATACGTTGCCGACATGGTGACGCTGATCGCGCGCCTGGACGTGGAGCAGGTGGACTGGGTCGGCACCTCGATGGGCGCGCTGATCGGCATGGCGCTGGCCGCGCAGCCGCACACGCCGGTGCGCCGCCTGGTGATCAACGACGCCGGGCCGGTGATCACCAAGGTCTCGCTGGAGCGCATCGGCACCTACGTCGGGATGAACCCGCAGTTTCCGAACCTGGAGAAGGCCGAGGAGTACATCCGCTTCGTGAGCGCGAGCTTCGGTCCGCACAGCGATGCGCAGTGGCGCTTCCTCACCGAGGTGGTGCTGCGCCCGAATGCGGACGGCGGCTACCGCATGCATTACGACCCGAAGCTGGCCGAGCCCTTCAGGCGCAGCATGCCGGACAAGGACCTGGAGATGTGGCCGCTGTACGAGGCGATACGCGCACCCACGCTGCTGCTGCGCGGCGCGCAGTCCGACCTGCTGATGCGCGACACCGCCGAGCAGATGCGCACGCGCGGGCCGCGCGCGCAGCTGGTGGAGTTCGCCGGCGTGGGCCACGCGCCCACGCTGATGAGCGAGGCGCAGATCGCGCCGGTCCGCGAGTTCCTGCTGGCCGGCTGAGCGCTCGCCGCGATGGGCCGGCCCACGCAGATCGCCGCGCTGGTCGAGCGCTACGACGCCTTCTTCCTCGACGCCTACGGCGTGCTGGTCGACGTGGCCGGCGCGCGTCCCGGCGCACGCGAACTGCTGGCCGAACTCGAGCGGCGCGGCAAACCCTGGTGCGTGCTGACCAACGGCGCCTCGCGCCTGCCCGAGGCCGCGGCGCGGCGCTGGGGCGGCCTGGGTCTGGAGATCCCGGCCGCGCGGGTGGTGACCTCGGGCTCGCTGCTGGCCGGGCATTTCGCCGCGCACGCGCTGGCCGGGCTGCCCTGCGCGGTGCTCGGTCCGCCGGACAGCGCGCGCTACGTCGAACGGGCCGGTGGCGTGGTGGTGCGGCCCGGCGAGGATTGCGCGGTGCTGGTGGTGGCCGACGAGACCGGTTTTGCGTTTCCGCAGGACATCGACGCGATCCTCACCGCGCTGTTCGCGCGCCTGGAGCGCGGCGATCCGGTGCACCTGGTGCTGCCCAACCCGGACCTGGTGTATCCGACCGCGCCGGGCGCGCTGGGCCTGACGGCCGGCGCCATCGCGGTGATGATCGAGGCCGCGCTGTCGGCGCGCCTGCACGGGCGGGCGCCGCCGCGCTTCGTCGCGCTGGGCAAGCCGCAGGCGGCGATCTTCGAGGAAGGTGTGCGCCGCGTCGGCACGCGCAATGCGCTGATGATCGGCGACCAGCTGGAGACCGACACACGCGGCGCGCTCGCCTGCGGGCTGGACGCGGCCCTGGTGTCCGGCGGGGTCTCGGTCGAGCACAGCGCGCACGACGGCCTGATCCCGACCTGGCGGCTGGCCTCGCTGCTCTAGCCGCGGCTGCGGCGCGGCGAGCGCGCGCCGAATGTGGACGCGCCGAAACACTTTGTTACCAAAACAGCCAGGTCCGCGCGGCGTTCCTTGCTACGCTGAACCATGGACACCACTACCGACCCGAAATCCGCCGTGAAGCGCAGCCGTGTCGCGCGCGTCGCCGCGCTGGGCATCGCGCTGGCCGCGGCATTCGCCAGCAGCGCGGTGCAGGCCGACCGCGGCCATCGACATGGCGGGCCGAACGTGCGCTTCGGCGTGTATATCGGCGTGCCTTACGGGCGCGCCTGGTATCCGCCGCCGCGCTATTACTACTATCCCTCGTATTACCCGCCGATGCTGGTCGCGCCCGCGGTGGTTGCCGCGCCGCCGGTCTACATCGAGCAGGGTCAGGGCGCGCAGGTGCAGAATCCCGCGCCGCCGGCCGAGGCCTGGTGGTATTACTGCCGCGAGGCGAGCGCCTACTACCCGTACGTGAAGGACTGCCCGGGCGGCTGGCAGAAAGTCTCGCCGCATCCGGCGCCGGGCTGAGCGCATGCGCACCGCCACCCGCGCAATGCTGGTTTCGCCCCTGCTGCTGGCGGCCTGCGCCACGCTGCCCGATGGACCGGGCGTGCTGGTGCTGCCCGGCACCGGCAAGAATTTCGAGCAGTTCCGCCTCGACGAGGCCGAGTGCCGGCAGTACGCCAGCGCGCAGATCGGCGGCAACACCCCCAACCAGGTGTCCACCGACAACACCGTGCGCAATGCCGCGATCGGCGCGGCGGTCGGCACCGTGGCCGGTGCCCTGATCGGCGGGCGCGGCAATGCCGGCGCGGGTGCCGGGGCCGGCCTGATCGTGGGCACGGCCGCAGGGGCGGGCAGCGGGCAGATGTCCGGCCGCAGCCTGCAGCAGCGCTACGATTTCGGCTACCAGCAGTGCATGTACGCCAAGGGCAACCGCGTGCCGGTGTCCGGGCGATGGGAGTCGGGCAGGGAAGGCGCGCGCACCGCGCCGCCGGCCGCCGCCCCGCGTGCGCCGGCCGCGCCGCCGGTGGCCTATCCGCCGCCGCCGCCCGGCATACAGCCGCCTCCGCCGCCGGGTCGCACCGGCTGACGACGCGCCCTTGCGGTCCGTAAGTCCGACACCCTAGTCCGTGAAGCGGCGCGCGTAACGCGCCAGCAGCGCCGGTTGCCTGCCATCGGCGCACACCAGGGTCTCGCGCAACTGCACTTCCGAAGCGCGCCACAGTCCCGTGTAGGCCTGTGCCGCCAGCGCGCGCGCGGCCTCGCCCTTCCAGCCTTCCGGCAGCAGCCCGGCCGGCAGCCCCGGGTCGCGCAGCAGCAGCAGGCGGTATTCGTGGATCAGCAGCAGGCGCGCCAGCGCAGCCTGGGCGGGCGTGGCGTGCTGCGCGTCGTCGGCCAGGGCTGCATGGCGGCGCGCGAACCCGCCCCAGGCGCGCGACAGCGTATCCAGCGGCCAGGCCGAGGCGGCCAGTGCGCGCGACTGTGTCGCGGGCAGCGCGGCGCTGGACAGCGCGAGCAGGTGCGCGTCGGCCGGCGGCGAAGCCGAAGGGTGGATCCACAGCGGGCCGGGCAGTTCGCCATACCCCAGCCAGGCCAGGCGGCGGCGCAGCGCCTCGCGGGCGCGCGCGTCCGTGCCGGGCAGCGGCAGCGCGGCGCGCATGAGCCCGTCCCAGGCCGGCGCGGCGCGCGCATAGATGCGCGCCTCGGCCTGCGCGGATTCGGCCGCCGCGGCTTCGCTCAGGGCGTAATCGGTGCGCCGGCCGCAGGCCTCGCCGCGCAGCCAGCCGGACTGCACCAGGCGGAACACGGCGGTGCGCACCAGGCGCTCGGAGATGCCCAGCGGTTCGAGCAGACGGGCGATCGCGCCCAGCCAGGCGCGCCCGCCGCGCGGCGCGATCGCGTCGCCGTACAGGGTGACGATCAGCGCGGCGGCGCGCGGGTTGCCGGCGCGCCGGAAGCGCGCGATCAGCGCTTGTGCGCTGCGCGATCCGGGGGCGGCTGCGGGGGCGGGGGCGGTGCGCGGCATGCGTCAAATGATACAGATTCGTTGACGTTTCTCAAGAAATCCGTATCATTTCCTGGGCGCACCCGGCGTCCCCGCGAGCCGCGGCGCATTCCAGGAGCCGCCATGTACACGCAGAGCATGGACATCCCCGGCCAGCAACCCAGGGCCGTGGCCGCCGCCGAACAGGGCGCGCAGGAGCAGGAATTCGAGGCCAGGATCGCCGCCGACCGCAAGGTCGAGCCGCGCGACTGGATGCCCGAGGCGTACCGCAGGACGCTGGTCCGCCAGATCAGCCAGCACGCGCATTCGGAAGTCGTCGGCATGCTGCCCGAGGGCAACTGGCTGACGCGCGCGCCGACGCTGAAGCGCAAGGCCATCCTGATGGCCAAGGTGCAGGACGAGGGCGGCCACGGCCTGTACCTGTACGCCGCGGCCGAGACCCTGGGCGTGTCGCGCGACACGCTGCTCGATCAACTGCACAGCGGCAAGGCCAAGTATTCGTCGATCTTCAATTACCCGACCGTGTCGTGGGCCGACATCGGCGCGATCGGCTGGCTGGTGGACGGCGCGGCGATCATGAACCAGATCCCGCTGTGCCGCTGCTCGTACGGGCCGTATGCGCGCGCCATGATCCGCGTCTGCAAGGAGGAGTCCTTCCACCAGCGCCAGGGCTACGAGATCATGCTCGCGCTGGCCAACGGCACGCCGGCGCAGAAGCGCATGGCGCAGGACGCGCTGGACCGCTGGTGGTGGCCGGTGCTCGCCATGTTCGGCCCGCACGACAGCGACTCGCAGCATTCGGGCCAGTCGATGCGCTGGGGCATCAAGCGCGTCTCCAACGACGACCTGCGGCAGAAGTTCGTCGACGCCACGGTGCCGCAGGCCGAACTGCTCGGCCTCACGCTGCCGGACCCGCTGCTGAAGTGGAACGCGCAGCGCGGCCACTACGACTTCGGGCCGATCGACTGGGATGATTTCTGGAAGGTGGTGAACGGCGACGGCCCCTGCAACCGCGAGCGCCTGGCCACGCGCGTGCGCGCGCACGCCGAAGGCGCCTGGGTGCGCGAGGCGGCGATGGCGCACGCCGAAAAGCAGCGCCGGAAAGCGCATCAGGAGGCCGCATGAGCGACAGGCAGGAGTGGCCGCTGTACGAGGTGTTCATCCGCTCGAAGCAGGGCCTGGACCACAAGCACGTCGGCAGCCTGCATGCGCCGGACGCGAAGCTGGCGCTGCAGAACGCGCGCGACGTCTACACGCGGCGCGGCGAGGGCGTGTCGATCTGGGTGGTGCCCTCGTCGGCGATCACCGCCTCGGACCCGGAGGACAAGGCCAGCAACTTCGACCCGGCCGACGACAAGATCTACCGGCATCCGACCTTCTACACGCTGCCGAAGGAAGTGGATCATATGTAAAGGCGGAAGGCCGGGAACAGGGGGTGAGGGCCCCTCCCTCGCGGCCTGCGGCCGCCTGGGGCCCTCCCTCACCCCCCGTACCCCCCCGGCGTGCTGCCTAGATAGACCCTCCCGATCTCTTCTCCTTGCCCATGAAATGAACTGCTCGTCTCACCATTTCGATTACTTGCTGCGTCTTGGCGGTTCTTCGCTGGTGCTGGGGCAGCGCATGGCGGAATGGATCGGGCACGGGCCGGTGCTGGAGGAGGACATCGCGCTGGCCAACGTCGGCCTGGACCTGATGGGCCAGGCGCGCATGCTGCTCACGCATGCCGGCGCGCTCGAGGGTCGTGGCCGCGACGAGGATGCGCTGGCCATGCTGCGCGACGTGCCCGGGTTCCGCAACTACACGCTGTGCGAACTGCCCAACGGCGAGCCGGTCTCGCAGGTGGGCGCGACGCGCGACTACGCCTTCACGCTGACGCGCAATTTCCTGTTCGCCGCCTTCCAGTGCGAGCTCTGGAAGGCGCTGGGCGCCTCGCGCGACGCGGAATTGGCCGCCATCGCCGCCAAGTCGGCCAAGGAATCGCGCTACCACTACGGGCACGCCGCCGACTGGATGCTGCGCCTGGGCGACGGCACCGACGACTCGCATCGCCGCATGCAGGCCGCGCTCGACCTGCTGTGGCCGTATACGCACGAGCTGTTCGCCGCCGACGCGGGCGAGGCCGAACTGGAGGCCGCCGGCATCGCGCCGCGCAGCGAGACGCTGCGCGCGGGCTGGCTGCAGGCGGTGGAGCCGGTGCTGGCCGAGGCCACGCTGGCGCGCCCGGCCGACACCGGCTTCCTGTCCACCGGGCGCTTTGGCCGGCACAGCGAGCACCTCGGCCACCTGCTGTCCGAACTGCAGTACCTGCAGCGCGCCTATCCGGGGGCGCAATGGTGAAGCCGCCGATCGCGACGGGTGGTCCCGGCCCGGATCGCGAGCGCGTGATGCAGCTGCTGGGCGGCATCCCCGACCCGGAGATCCCGGTGATCTCCATCGTCGAGCTGGGCATCGTGCGCGACGTGGCCTTCGAGGGCGAGGCGGTGATCGTGACCATCACGCCCACCTACAGCGGCTGCCCGGCCATGCATGCCATCGAGGCCGACGTGCGCGCGCTGCTCGGCGCCGAAGGCTACGGCCGCGTGGAACTGAAGACGCAGCTGGCCCCGGCCTGGACCACCGACTGGATGCCCGAGGCGGCCAGGGCGCGGCTCAGGGACTACGGCATCGCGCCGCCCATGGGCCAGGCGGGCAGCGACACGCATCGCATCACCCTGCATGGCCGCAGCGTGCCCTGCGTGCGCTGCGGCTCGACGCACACCGAGCGGCTGTCGGCCTTCGGCTCGACGGCCTGCAAGGCGCTGTACCGCTGCCTGGACTGCATGGAACCCTTCGATTATTTCAAGCCGATATGAGCGCCCCGCGGTTTCATGAACTGAAGCTGCGTTCGGTGCGCAAGGAAACCCCGCACGCCGTGGTGCTGGAGTTCGAGGTGCCGGCGGCGCTGGCCGAGACCTTCCGCTACCGGCCGGGCCAGTTCCTGACCCTGCGCCGCACGATCGGCGGCGAGGACCTGCGCCGCTCGTACTCGATCTGCGCGGGCCTGGACGAAGGCGCGCTGCGCGTGGCGATCAAGGCGGTGGAGGGCGGACGCTTCTCGAACTGGGCCAACACCGCGTTGCGGGCCGGCGACCGCCTGGAGGTCATGCCGCCGGACGGCCGCTTCGGCGTAGAGATCGACCCCGCCGCGCGCCGGCACTGCGTCGCGTTCGCCGCCGGCAGCGGCATCACGCCGCTGCTGTCGATCGCGCGCAGCGTGCTGGCGGGCGAACCCGGCAGCCGCTTCACGCTGGTCTACGGCAACCGGCACCTGTCCTCGATCATGTTCTGCGAGGCGCTCGAAGACCTGAAGGACCGCTACCTGGGCCGCTTCACGCTGCACCACGTGCTGTCGCGCGACCACCAGGAGATCGAACTGTTCAACGGCCGCCTCGACGGCGAGAAATGCGCGCGGCTGTTCGCCACGCTGCTGCCGGCGCAGGAGATCGACGCCGCGCTGGTGTGCGGACCGGAGGGCATGATCGACGCCGTCTGCGCCGCTCTGGCCGCGGCCGGCGTGCCACAGGCGCGCGTGCACGTGGAGCGTTTCGCGGCGGCCGGCGCCGCCGCGCCGCGCAGCGATGCACCGTCCGCACCGTCCGCACCGTCCGCACCGTCCGCACCGTCCGCACCGTCCGCACCGTCCGCACATTCCGCGCAGGGAAGTCGTGCCGCCGGGCGCCGAGGTCACGGTGATCGTCGACGGCCAGCGACGCACCATTCGCGTGCCGCGCGAGGGCGTCTCCATCCTCGACGCGGCGCTGCAGGCCGGCGCCGACCTGCCCTACGCCTGCAAGGCCGGGGTGTGCTCGACCTGCCGCGCCCGGCTGGTGTCCGGCGAAGTCCAGATGGCGCGCAACTTCGTGCTCGACGCCGCCGAACTGGCGCGCGGTCATATCCTCACCTGCCAGGCGCATCCGCGCAGCGACCGGCTCACGGTCGACTACGACCAGCGCTAGGTCGTCCCGCTGAGGCGGGGAGGGCGGCGCGTGCAGCTATCCATGCCCTGGGATTTCATGGCATCCTGATTGCTTGTCCGCAAGGGCACCTCATCCCGTCTCGTCAGGAGAAGCCATGAAAGTCTCGTCGTCCGCCGCCCTGTCCGCGGCCTTTGCCGCCCTCGCCCTGTCCGTCGCGCCGGTCCAGGCCCAGGACCTGCCCAAGACCCAGTTGAAGGTGGTGGGCTCGATCTCCAGCCTCGCGCCGTACAAGGATTTCGAAGTCCCGTTCTGGACCAAGACCCTGAACGAGAAGTCCAAGGGCGCGATCACCGCCGAGATCAAGGGCTTCAACGAGATGGGCCTGAAGGGCCCCGAGGTGCTGCGCCTGATGAGCAGCGGCGCGCTCGAGATCGGCGCCACGGTGCTGGCCTACCTGGCCTCCGACGACCCGACCAACGAGGCCATCGACATCGCCGGCCTGCTGACCGACTTCGACACCGCGCGCAAGGCCACCGACGCTTCGAAGGCCATGTACACCAAGCTGTTCCAGAAGTTCGGCGTCAAGCTGCTGGGCGTGGGGACCTATCCGGCGCAGGTGTTCTACTGCAACGCCGAGATCAAGGGCCTGGCCGACATCAAGGGCAAGAAGGTGCGCGCCGCGGGCCGCTCGCAGTCCGAACTGGTGCAGGCGCTCGGCGGCACGCCGGTGACCATGGCGTTCGGCGAAGTGGTGCCGGCCCTGCAGAACAAGACCGTGGACTGCGGCATCACCGGCACGCTGTCGGGCAACCTGGCCAAGTGGAACGAGGTCAGCACGCACCTGGTCGCGCTGCCGGTGTCGTGGGGGCAGATCGCCTATGCGGTGAACATGAAATCCTTCGCCAAGCTCGACAAGCGCGTGCAGAGCCTGATCGAGACCGAGGTCAAGGGCCTGGAGAAGGCGATCTGGGACGCCGCCTCGTACCACACCGAGCAGGGCTATGCCTGCAACGCCGGCAGCGACGAGTGCAAGATCGGCACCAAGGGCAAGCTCAAGGTCACCCAGCCCTCGGCGGCGGACATGGCGATGCTGAAGAAGATCGTCACCGAGACCATGATCCCGAAGTGGGCCGCGCGCTGCAGCGCGGACTGCGTGGCGGACTTCAACCAGACCATCGGCAAGACGGTCGGCGTCGTCGCCAGGAAGGCGCGGCCTGAGGGCGGCGCCGGCGCTCGCCGGTGCAGCGCGCCCTGGAGGCGGCCGACTGGCTCCGGCTGCGCGCGGTCTGGGCCGGCGGCGCGCTGCTGCTCGCGGCGGCGATCACCGTGTCGGTGGACGTCATCGCGCGGAAGATCTTCACGGTGTCTCTCGGTGGCGGGGGCGTCCTCTCCGAATACGCCTTCGCCATCGGCAGCGCGTGGGCCTTCGCCTTCGCGCTGCTGCGCCGGGCCAACGTGCGGGTCGATGCGCTGTACCAGCTCCTGCCCGCGAAGGCCTGCGCGGTGCTCGACATCCTCGCGCTGGTCGCGCTGGGGGTGTTCGTCGCCTACCTCGCGCGCTAGCTGGGACGTGCTGGCCACGTCCTGGTCGCTGTCGGCGAAGTCCAACAGCGCGCTGAAGGTGCCGATATGGATCCCGCAGTCGCTGTGGGTGGCGGGGCTGGTGCTGTTCCTCGTCACGCTGCTGTTGCTGCTCACGCGCTGGGCCTGCTGTTCGCGGGCGACTGGGGCGGCGTGAACGAGCTGCTGGGCGCGCGCAGCGTGCGCGAGGAGGCCGAGGAGGAAGCCGAATACGCGCGCGGCCTCGAGCGCGCCGGCGGACTGCCGCAAACCGCCGGGAAGCCGGAATGATCGCGACCACGCTGGTCGTGCTGCTGGTCCTGATGGCGCTCGCCATTCCGGTCGCCGCGGCGATGGGCGTGCTCGGCCTCGTCCTCGAAGCGGTGTTCTCCCAGCTGCCGCTGGTGCGGGCGATGGGCGAGGTGGCCTGGTCGGCGTCGAACGAGTTCCTGCTGGTGTCGGTGCCGCTGTTCATCCTGCTCGGCGAGATCCTGCTGCGTTCGGGCTTCGCCGAGCGCATGTACGGCTCGCTGATCCACTGGGTGTCCTGGCTGCCCGGCGGGCTGATGCATTCGAACATCGCCGCCTGCGGCATCTTCGCCGCCACCTCCGGCTCCAGCGTGGCGACCGCCGCCACCGTCGGCACCGTCGCGCTGCCGCAGGCGCGCCGCTTCGGCTACAACGAGCGCCTGTTCCTCGGCACGCTGGCGGCGGGCGGCACGCTCGGCATCCTGATTCCGCCGTCGATCAACATGATCATCTACGCGGTGCTGACCAACACCTCGGTGCCCAAGCTCTACCTGGCGGGCATCCTGCCCGGCGCGCTGCTGATGCTGCTGTTCATGTCGGTGGTGGTCGTGCTCTGCCTGGCGCGTCCGGCCTGGGGCGGCAAGCGCGTCACGGCGACCTGGGCCGAGCGCTTCGCCGGCCTCGTGCACCTGCTGCCGCCGCTCGGCATCTTCCTCGTCGTCGTCGGCTCGATCTATGCCGGCATCGCCACCCCCACCGAGGCCGCATCGCTCGGCGTCGTCGCCTCGCTCGGGCTGGCGTGGGTCAAGGGACGGCTGTCGATCAACATGCTGCGCGAGGCCATCGAGGGCACGATGAAGACCACGGCGATGGTGATGCTGATCATCCTCGCCGCCTACTTCCTCAACTTCGTCATCTCGGCGATCGGCCTGACCACCGCGCTCACAGGTTTCATCGAGGGCCTCGGCCTCTCGCCGACGGGGATGCTGCTCGCCGTGATCGTGTTCTACGTCGTGCTGGGCTGCTTCATGGAAACCCTGTCGATGATGATCACCACCATCCCGATCATCGCGCCGGTGATGTTCAAGCTGGGCTACGACCCGGTGTGGTTCGGCATCGTCGTCATCGTGCTGATCGAGACCGCGCTGGTGACGCCGCCCGTCGGGCTGAACCTCTTCGTGGTGCAGAACCTGCGGCGCAGCGGCTCGCTGAACGACGTCATCATCGGCACGCTGCCGTTCGTCGCCGCGCTGTTCGCGCTGATCGCGCTGCTGGCCTTCTTCCCGGGCATCGCGCTGTGGCTGCCGGCGCAGTTCGGCTGATGCCGCGCGGGGGCTGAGGGATGGGCGCGCTGACGCTGGTGCGCCATGGGCAGGCGGCCTTCGGCACCGACGATTACGACCGCCTCACCGAACTCGGCTGGCAGCAGGCGCGCTGGCTGGGCGAGCATTTTGCGGAACGCGGCCGGGACTTCGACCGCGTCTACACCGGGACGTTGCGCCGCCATCGCGAAACCTGGCAGGGCATCGCCGAGACCGCCGGCTACGCGCAGGCCCCCGAGGTGCGCCCGGGCCTCAACGAGTACCAGGCCGAGCTGCTGCTGGCCGCGCACCTGCCGCCGGAGCGCCTGCGCGAAGCGAAGCAGAGCGCGGACCGGCGCGCACTTCAGGCTGCTGCGCGAGGCGCTCGCCGCCTGGGCCGACGGCGCCATGAGCGCGCCCGGCCATCTGCCCTACGAGGCCTTCGTCGCCGGCGTGCGTGCCGTGCTCGACGAGGCGCGCGCCGGCGGCGCCGAGCAGGTGCTGGTGGTGAGTTCCGGCGGGCCGATCTCGGCGGCGCTGGGCACGGTGCTGGGGCTGTCGCCGCGCATGGTGGTCGAGATGAACCTGCAGGCGAGGAACAGCGGCGTGACCGAGTTCCGCTTCAATGCGCGCGCGATCCACTGCGTGAGCTTCAACAACATCCCGCACCTGGAGCGCAACGACCGCGCCCATGCGGTGACCTATTCCTGAGGGAGCAGCGATGGCCGACCTGAAGAAGACCGCACGCAGCCGCGTGAAGCGCCTGCCCAAGCGCGGGCTGTACGACCGCGAGACGGCCTACGCCATCCTCGACGCGGGCTTCATCGCGCACATCGGCTACGTGCTGGAGGGCAAACCGGTGGTGATGCCCACCGCCTACTGGCGTGAGGGCGATCACGTGTACTGGCACGGCAACTCCAAGAGCCGCATGCTGCTCGCCTTCGAGCGCGGCGCCGAGGCCTGCCTGGAGGTCACGCACGTCGACGGCCTGGTGGTGGCGCTCGGGCTTCCACAAGTCGATCAACTACCGTTCGGTGATCCTGTTCGGCAAGCCGTACAAGGTCGAGGACCCGGCCGAGAAGCTGCTGAAGATGGAGAACTTCGTCGAGCGGCTCTACCCGGGGCGCTGGAAGGAACTGCGGCCGGTGAGCCGGCAGGAGCTCAAGGCCACCACGGTGATCGGCATGCGCATCGACGAGGGCTCGGCCAAGGTCCGCAGCGGCGGGCCGGTGGATGACGAGCCCGACTACAAGCTGCCGATCTGGGCCGGGGTGTTCCCGATCCGCCAGGTGCTGGGCAGGCCGGTGGACGACGGACGCCTGGCCAGGGGCACCGGCAAGCCGCCCCGGGTTCGCCTGTAGCAGCGGCGGACCGCGCGCACCGCACGCCCGCCACCAACGAACGCAGAGAGGAAACCCCATGGACATCACCACGCTGGAGCAACTGCGCCGTGTACGGCCCGGCCAAGGAGCGCTCGGCCAGGAAGCAGCTCGACCATCTTGACCGTCATTGCCTGGCCTACATCGCCCTGTCGCCCTTCGTGGTGATCTCCAGCGCCAGCCGCGCGCTGCCTGGATGGACGCCTCGCCGCGCGGCGGCGCCCCGGGCTTCGTGCGCGCGCCCGATGCCGGCACGCTGCTGATCCCCGACGCCAGCGGCAACAACCGCCTGGACACGCTGGAGAACATCATCGATACCGGGCGCATCGGCCTGCTGTTCATGGTTCCCGGCGTCGACGAGACGCTGCGCGTGAACGGCGCGGCGACGCTGTCCACCGACGCCGGGGCGCTGGCGCACTTCGCCGGCGAGGCGCGCAAGCCGCGCCTGGCGATACGCGTGGCGGTGGAGGAGGCCTACCTGCACTGCGCCAAGGCCTTCATGCGCTCGGCGCTGTGGAGCGAGGCCAGCCGCATCGAGCGCTCGCGCCTGCCGAGCATGGGCGAGATGCTGCACGACCAGATCGGCAGCGGCACGCGCGAGTCCCAGGAAGAAATGCTCACCCGCTACGCCGCCGATCTGGCCGCCCCGTAGCCGGGAGAAGTTGTCCGATCCGACAACTCGATTGCCATGAAACCCGCTCCAGGAGCGGGTTTCCGGAAACAAAAGTTGAACTTTCTCCTGCCGGAGCTCAGTCCGGCTGGATGCCCGCGTCCTTGACCGCCCGGCCCCAGGCGGCGTGCTGCTCGCGCACGAAGGCAGTGAACTCCTCGGGGGTCGAGCCTTGCGCCACCACGTTCAGGCGGTTCAGGCCTTCGAGCACCTCCGGGCGCTTGAGCGCGGCGTTGGCTTCGCGCGCGATGCGCTCGGTGACCTCGGCGGGCAGCCCGGCCGGACCGAACAGGCCGCCCCAGGAACTGATGGCGAAGCTGGGCAGTCCGGCCTCGGCCATGGTCGGCACCTCGGGCATGGCCGGGCTGCGGCGCGGCAGCAGCGTGGCCAGGGCCTTGATGCGGCCCTCCTTGAGGAAGCCGGCCACGCCCACCGGCGTGGAGAACAGCAGTTTGATGCGGCCCTGGGCCAGGTCGGCGATCGCCGCCGGGTCACCCTTGTAGGGCACCTGCAGCATGCGCGTGCCGGTCAGCGACTGGAAGGCG
>JADJPT010000034.1 GCA_016713125.1 Betaproteobacteria bacterium | reverse complement strand
TGGCTGTCGAACCTGGTGATCCCCGGCATGGCCGAACGCGGCGGCGGCTCGGTGATCATGGTCGGTTCGATCGCCGGCCTGAAGGCCAACACCATCATCGGCGCCTACGGCATCTCCAAGGCGGCCGACCACATGCTGGTCAAGAACCTGGCCGCCGAGTGGGGGCCGAAGAACGTGCGCGTCAACGCCATCGCGCCCGGCCTGGTGAAGACCGATTTCGCCCGCGCGCTGTGGGAGGACGAGAAACTGCGCACCGCGCGCGAGGCCGGCACGCCGCTGCGGCGCATCGGCGAGCCGCAGGACATCGGCGGCATCGCCGTGTTCCTCGCCTCGAAGGCGGCGGCCTTCATGACCGGGCAGTGCATCGTCGCCGACGGCGGCGTCACCATAGTTTGAACCAGAATTTGAACCAGAAGAGAGACGGCAAGCGATGAATACCCGCGATACCCAGACCATCCGCGCCTACCGCGTGTTCGAGGGCGGCAAGTTCGGCCTCGGACGTTTCGCCGAGATGCGGCGCGAGGACCTCGACGAGGGCAACGTCGTGGTGCGGGCGCTGCATGCCAGCGTGAACTACAAGGACGCGCTGACCGCGCTGGGCAAGGCCAAGGTCGCCAACCGCTTCCCGGTCAGCGTCGGCATCGATGTGTGCGCCGAGGTGCTGGAGTCCGCCGACGCGCGCTTCGCGCCCGGCGACACGGTGATCGCGCACGGCTCGGGCCTGGGCGCCGACCACGACGGCGGCTACCAGGAGATCAACCGCTTTCCGGGCGACTGGCTGATCAAGTTGCCCGGCGGCCTGTCGCCGTTCGAAAGCATGGCGATCGGCGTGGCCGGCTACACCACCGCGCTGTCCATCGACCTGATGGAGCACAACGGCCTGGCGCCGGGCAACGGCCCGGTGCTGGTCAACGGCGCCACCGGCGGGGCGGCCTCGATCGCCATCGACCTGCTGTCGGCGCGCGGCTACGAGGTGGTGGCGCTGTCGGGCAAACCCGAGGCCGAGCCTTACCTGCGCGAGCTGGGCGCCAGCCGGGTGATCGACCGCAAGACTTTCGAGTTCGGCACCCGTCCGCTGGAAAAGCCCATGTGGCAGGGCGCCATCGACTCGGTGGGCGGCGAGCAGCTCGGCTGGCTGACGCGGACCATGCAGCGCGAGGGGGTGATCGCCTCGTTCGGCAACGCCGGCGGCATCGAGTTCAAGGGCAGCGTGCTGCCCTTCATCCTGCGCGGCGTGCGCCTGATCGGCGTGTATGCCAACAGCCCGATCCCCCTGCGCGAACGCATCTGGGGGCGCCTGGGCACCGACCTGCGGCCGCGCCACCTGGCGCGCATCGCGCGTCCGATCGCCTTCGACGCCCTGCCGCAGGTGTTCGAGGACCTGATCGCGGCGAAGGTCACCGGCCGGATGGTGGTCGACTTCTCGCTCCGCTAAACTACGTGCCCCCAAGGCGGCCCGCAGCGAAGACCGCCCGCGCACCGGAACCCGCATCCCGCATCGGCATCTCAGCATCGGCATCTCATTAGGAGCACCTCATGGATCTCAGCTACTCGGGCGAGGAACTCGCCTTCCGCGACGAAGTACGCGGCTGGCTCGCCGCCAACCTGCCGGCCGACCTGCGCGACAAGGTCGGCGATCACGAGCACCTTTCCAAGGAAGACCTGCTGCGCTGGCACCGCATCCTGGCCAAGCAGGGCTGGGTCGCGCCGGCCTGGCCCAAGGAATGGGGCGGCACGGGCTGGAACGTGGTGCAGCGCTACATCTTCGAGGAGGAGTGCGGCTACGCCGGCACTCCGCCGCTGGTGCCGTTCGGCCTGGCGATGTGCGCACCGGTGCTGCACAAGTTCGGCACCGAGGCGCAGAAGAAGCGCCACCTTCCGCCGATCTACAACGGCGACCTGTTCTGGTGCCAGGGTTACTCCGAGCCGGGCTCGGGATCGGACCTGGCCTCGCTGAAGACCAAGGCGGTGCGCGATGGCGACCACTACGTGGTCAACGGCCAGAAGATCTGGACCACCCTGGGCCATTACGCCGACTGGATCTTCTGCCTGGTGCGCACCGATTCCACCGCCGCGATCCGCCAGGAGGGCATCTCCTTCCTGCTGATCGACATGAAGACCCCGGGCATCACCGTGCGCCCGCTGATCCTGATGGACGGCGGCCACGAGGTGAACGAAGTGTTCTTCGAGAACGTCAGGGTGCCGGTGGAGAACCTGGTGCACGAGGAAGGCAAGGGCTGGACGGTGGCCAAGTACCTGCTCGGCCACGAGCGCATGAACACCGGCCGGGTGGGCATCTCCAAGCGCGAATTGACCAAGCTCAAGGCCTTCGCCGCCCGCCAGAACAAGGACGGCAAGTCGCTGATGGACGACCCGCGCTTCCGCGACAAGGTGTCGCGCGTCGAGGTCGAGCTGATGGCGCTGGAGATCACCAACCTGCGCTTTCTCGACCAGATGCGCCGCACCGGCCAGCCGCCGGGGGCCGACGTCTCGATGCTGAAGATCAAGGGCACCGAGATCCAGCAGTCGCTGACCGAACTCATGATGTACGCGGTCGGGCCGCAGGCGCAGCCGTTCAAGCCGCTGCAGGCCGACGACGGCTTCGATGCGTTCGCGGCCTCGCTCGCGCCGCGCTACTGCAACACGCGCAAGACCACCATCTACGCCGGATCGAACGAGATCCAGCGCAACATCATTTCCAAGATGTCGTTGGGTTTGTAGGAAAGGCACAGACATGAATTTCGATTACAACGAAGAGCAGCAGCTGCTCGCCGACTCGATCAAGCGCTTCATCGACAAGGACTACGACTTCGAGACGCGCAAGTACGTCGCCAGCGCCGAGGGCTACAGCGCCGAGGTGTGGGGCACGCTGGCCGAGATGGGCCTGCTGGGCCTGCCGTTCTCGCCGGACTACGAGGGCTTCGGCGGCGGCGCCGTGGACCTGATGAGCGTCATGGAATGCATGGGCGCCGGCCTGGTGGTCGAGCCCTACCTGCCGACCGTGACGGCGGCGCAGTTCGTCGCGCGCGCCGGCAGCGAGGCGCAGAAGAAGGCGATCCTCCCGGCGGTGGCGTCGGGCGAACTGAAAGATGGCCTACGCGCAGACCGAAGCCGGGGCGCGTTACGACCTCGCGCACGTCGAGGTCGCGGCGAAGAATCGGGCGCCGGCTGGACGCTGGACGGCGTCAAGCAGGTGGTGATCGGCGCGCCGCAGGCCGACCAGCTGGTGGTGTCGGCGCGCACCTCGAACGACGGCGACCGCGGCATCAGCCTGTTCCTGGTCGACGCCAGGGCGGCCGGCGTGAGCATGAAGGCCTACCGCACCATCGACGAGCTGCGCGCCGCCGACGTCGGCTTCAAGGGCGTGCAGCTGGGCGCCGATGCGCTGATCGGCAAGCCGGGCGAGGGCCTGGCGCACATCGAGGCGGTGGTCGACTTCGCCACCGCGCTGCTGTGCGCCGAGGCGGTGGGCGCGATCAAGTACGCCAACGACGCCACGCTCGAGTACATCAAGACGCGCAAGCAGTTCGGCGTGCCGATCGGCGCCTTCCAGGCCCTGCAGCACCGCATGGTCGACATGGTGATCAGCTGGGAGCAGGCGCGTTCGATGGCCTGCATGGCCTGCGCCAGGGTCGACAGCGAGAAGGACGCCGGCGAGAGGAAGCGCCTGATCTCGGCGGCCAAGATCCGCATCGCCGACGCCTGCCGGCACGTCAGCCAGGAGGCCATACAGCTGCACGGCGGCATGGGCATGACCGAGGAGATGAAGGTCAGCCACACGTTCCGCCGCCTGACCATGATCGCGCAGCAGTTCGGCGACGCCGACCACCACCTCGAGCGCTTCGCGGCGCTGGACAAGGTGGCCTGAGATGGCCGCCGCCGCGGTCGTTTCACGCGCCTGGACGCTCGCCTCGCGGCCGCAGGGCTGGGTCGAGCCGGGCAACTTCAGGATGGTCGAGGCCGCGCTGCCGGCCCTCAACGAGGGCGACGTGCTGGTGAAGAACCTGTGGCTGTCGCTCGATCCCTACATGCGCGGCCGCATGAGCGACGCCAAGAGCTACGCCAAGGGCGTGGAGATAGGCGAGGTCATGCAGGGCCAGACGGTGGGCGAGGTGCTGGAATCCAAGCACCCGGGTTTCAAGCCCGGCGAGCACGTGCTCACGCAACTGGGCTGGCAGACCCACGGCGTGGCGCGCGGCACGGAGCTCAACAAGGTCGACGGCAAGCGCGCGCCGCTGTCGTATTACCTGGGCGTGCTCGGCATGCCGGGCCTGACGGCGTACTTCGGTCTGTACGAGATCGGCCAGCCGCGCGCCGGCAACACCCTGGTGGTGTCGGCCGCCTCGGGCGCGGTGGGCAGCGTGGTCGGGCAGCTGGGCAAGGCCGCGGGCTGCCGCGTGGTCGGCATCGCCGGCGGACCGGGCAAGTGCGAGTACACGGTCAAGGAGCTGGGCTTCGACGCCTGCCTGGACTACAAGGCCGGAAACCTGCGCGAGCAGCTCAAGGCCGCCGCGCCCGGCGGCGTCGACGTGTACTTCGAGAACGTGGGCGGCGAGATCATGGACACCGTGATGGCGCGCATGAACCCGTTCTCGCGCATGGTCCTGTGCGGCATGATCTCCGACTACAACAGCACCGAGCCCTACGCGATGAAGATGGTGCGCGCCATCCTGGTGAACCGCATCAAGGTGCAGGGCATGATCGTGTTCGACTGGGCCAGCCGCTACCCCGAGGGCATCAAGGCGCTGGCCGCGCTGATCGCCGCCGGCAAGCTGAAATACCGCGAGTCGATCGTCGAAGGCATAGACAACGCCCCGCAAGGCTTCATCGACCTGCTGCAGGGCAGGAACTTCGGAAAACAACTGGTGAGAATCGCATGATCGATTTGTACACATGGCCGACGCCCAACGGCCACAAGATCCACATCATGCTCGAGGAAACGGGCATCCCGTACCGCGTGCATCCGATCAACATCGGCGCCGGCGAGCAGTTCAAGCCCGCGTTCCTGAAGATCTCGCCGAACAACAAGATGCCGGCGATGGTGGACTCGGATGGCCCCGGCGGCAAGCCGATCTCGATGTTCGAGTCGGGCGCGATGCTCATCTATCTGGCCTCCAAGTCCGGCCGCTTCCTGCCCGAGGACCTGGCCAAGAAATGGTCGACGCTGTCCTGGCTGATGTTCCAGATGGGCGGCTTCGGCCCCATGCTCGGCCAGGCGCACCACTTCCTGCAGTACGCGCCGGAGAAGATCGAGTACGCGATGAACCGCTACCGCAACGAGGCCAACCGCCTGTACGGCGTGCTCGAGCGGCGGCTGGCCGAGTCGGCCTACGTGGGCTGCGACGAGTACACCATCGCCGACATGGCCATCATGCCCTGGACGCGCTTTCCCGAGCGCCAGGGCGTGGACATCGCCGAGTACCCGAAAGTGAAGGCCTGGCGCGACAAGCTGCTGGCGCGACCGGCCGTGCAGCGCGCGCTGCTGGTGCTGGCCGATGCGCGCAAGCCCGGCCAGACCTTCACCGACAAGGAGAAGGAAAACCTGTTCGGCAAGGCGCAGTACGGGAAGCGCTGAGATGCGCGGCTCGCTCGCGGGGAAGATCGCCTGGGTCACCGGCGGCGGCAGCGGCATCGGCCTGGCCGGGGCGGTGGAGATGGCGCGCGCCGGCGCCACCGTGATCCTCAGCGGGCGCAGCCGGTCCACGCTGGCCGGGGCGCTGGCCGAGGTGCAGCGGGCCGGCGGCGAAGGCAAGGACAATGCGGCCGAAGCCCTGCCGCTCGACGTGGGCGACAAGGACGCGGTGCGCGACGCGGCGCGCGCCATCGAGAAGAAGCACGGGCGCATCGACATCCTGGTCAACAGCGCCGGCATCAACGTGCCCAGGCGCAGCCTGAAGGACGTCTCGCTGACCGACTGGGACGAGGTGGTGCGCATCAACTATTCCGGCCTGTTCTACTGCTGCCACGCGGTGCTGCCCGGCATGCGCGCGCGCGGCGACGGCCTGATCATCAATGTCTCCTCCTGGGCCGGGCGCTACGTGAGCACGCTGACCGGTCCGGCCTACAACTCGAGCAAGCGCGCGGTGCTGGCGCTGTCCGAGACCATCAACTGCGAAGAATGCATGCACGGCATACGCGCCACCTCGATCCTGCCCGGCGAGGTGGCCACGCCGATCCTCGAGAAGCGCCCGGTGCCGCCCTCGGCCGAACAGCGCGCGCGCATGGCGCAGTCCGAAGACCTGGGCCGCGCCATCCTGTTCGTCGCCGAGATGCCGGCGCGCACCTGCGTCAACGAACTGATCATCGCGCCGACCTGGAACCGCTTCTACCTGGGCGGGCTCGAGGTTCCCAAGACTTGAGCGACAGTCTGTACGGCGCGACCTCTGCACCCCGGCACTCGATCACCCGCAACGCACCCCGCCTGGCGCTGACGCATGCCGGCGCCGGCGAACTGCTGGTGTTCCTGCACGGCATCGGCGGGCACCGCAGCCACTGGGACGAGCAGCTGGCGCATTTCGCCGACCGTTTCCTCGTCTGCGCGCCGGACCTGCGCGGCTTCGGCGACAGCGAGGACTGCGCCGGCGGGCTGGATTTCGCCGCGGATTTCTGCGCCGACGTCGACGCCGTGCTCGAGCATTTCGGCGCGCCGCGCGCGCACCTGGTGGGGCTGTCGATGGGCGGGCGCATCGCGCGCAACTACGGCCTGCGCCGTCCCGAACGCGTGGCCAGCCTGGTGCTGGCCAACACCCAGCCCGGCTTCGACGGGCTGAGCGAGCGGCAACTGCAGGCCTTCGTGGACGGACGCCGCGCACCCTTCGCCGGCGGGCGCGAGCCGCCGCAGGTGGCCGAGGAACTCGCCCGGGGCCTGCTCTCGCCGCATGCCGTGCCGCAGGCCTGGCCGCGGCTGGTGGCGGCGATGGCGGCGCTGCATCGCGAGTCCTACCTGAAGACGGTCGAGGCCTCGGTGCGGCAGGATCGCGGCGCGCGCCTCGAGGACCTGCGCGGCCCGGTGCTGGTGCTGGCCGGCGCCGAGGACACCCTGTACCCGCCGGCCATCTCGCAGGCCATGGCGGCGCGCATCCCGGGCGCGCAATACCTCGCCATCCCGCGCGCCGGCCACCTGAGCAACCTAGAGCAGCCGCAGGCCTTCAACGCCGCGCTGGACGCGTTCTACGCCGGGATCGCGGCATGAGCGAAGCGGGCCGCGCGCGCGTCAACCTGCTGCTGCAGATCAGCCTGCCGTTCCTGGCCGGCACCTTCCTGTCGTACATGTACCGTTCGGTCAACGCGGTGCTGGGGCCGCGCCTGGCCGAGGAATTCGGCCTGGGCGCCGCCGAGCTCGGCCTGCTGACCGCCGCCTACTTCATCACCTTCGGCCTGCTGCAGATCCCGCTGGGCGTGCTGCTCGACCGCCTCGGGCCGCGCCGCGTCGACGCCTGCCTGATGCTGTTCGCCGCCGGCGGCGCGCTGATCTACGCCGGCGCCGAGGGCTTCGGCGGACTGTTCCTGGGCCGCGCGCTGATCGGCATCGGCTCCTCGGCGGCGCTGATGAGCACCTTCCAGGCCTTCGTGATCTGGTATCCGCCGCAGCGCACCGCGGTGATGATCGCCATCGCCTACGCCGCCGGCAGCTTCGGCGCCATGTCGGTGTCGATCCCGCTGGAGCTCGCGCTGCGCGTCTGGGACTGGCGCAGCATCTTCACGCTGTTCGCCGCGGTGACGCTGGCGGTGGCGGTGCTGCTCTGGTTCGCGGTGCCCGAGGCGCCGGTCAAGGCGCGGCGCAAGCCCTTCATGCTGCAGCTGGCCGAACTCGGGCGCGTGCTCGGCGATCCGGCCTTCCGGCGCCTGGCCATCGCCATCGGCAGCAGCCAGTGCGCCGCGGCGGCCACCTTCTCGCTGTGGATGGGCACCTGGCTGCGCGACGTGGCCGGCTTCACGCCGATCGGCATCGCGCAGACCCTGGCCACCGCCGGCATGGGCATGGTGCTCGGCTACCTGTTCTTCGGGCGCATCGCCGACGCGCGCGCGCGCGCCGGCCAGCCGGTGCTGCCGGTGTTCGCGCTGGGCGTGGCCAGCGGCTCGCTGTGCCTGCTGGTGCTGCTGCTCGGGCTGACGCGAAGCCTGCCGGCGGCCAGCGTGGCGGTGTGGACCCTGTTCTGCTTTTCCAGCACCGGCGCGACGCTGGCGCACGCCATCGCCTCGCGCCGCTATCCGCAGGAACTGG
Source organism: Betaproteobacteria bacterium (assembly GCA_016713125.1). Classification (GTDB taxonomy): domain Bacteria; phylum Pseudomonadota; class Gammaproteobacteria; order Burkholderiales; family SG8-39; genus SZAS-79. The sequence continues at coordinate 11,157 of JADJPT010000034.1, read as the reverse complement.
CCGGCCGCGTCAACACCTTCCTGAACACCTGCACCTTCGTCGGCGCCTTCTTCGGCCAGTGGGCGGTGGGCGTGATCATCGCGCTGTGGCCGGCCACCCAGGTGGCCGGCGTGGCCGGTTACAGCACGCAGGGCTATGTCTGGGGCCTGGGCCTGCTGTGGGCCGTGCAGGCCGGCGGCCTGGCCTGGCTGTGGAGCGGCCGCAGGCTGCTCGACCGGCCCGCGCCGCAGATCCTCAAATAGTGCCACTTTTTCCCGGAAGTCACCGCCTGGTGCGGTGTTTCAGGGGAAATGCTGCCACCGACCCTAGGCGGGCCTGAGCCTGGCGATGACCTCGTCGGTGCTCTGCACGTCGCCGAAGAACAGGTAGAAACTGCCCAGCGCCGCGGCGTGCTCGGCGTCCGTGGCGGCCGCGCAGCCGTCGGCGACCATCAGCGTGCGGTAGTTCAGCATCATCGCGTCGCGCGCCGTCGACTCGCAGCACACGTTGGTGGCCACGCCGGTGACGATGATGGTGTCCACGCCGCGGTCGCGCAGCACGTTCTCGATGTCCGAGGAGCCCTGCACGAAGGCGCTGTAGCGGCGCTTGACCACGCGCGCGTCGCCCTCCCGCACCTCCAGCGCCGGCCAGAGCTCGAAGCCGTGGTGCCCGCGCTGCATGGAGGCCCAGCGCAGCTCCACGCCCTCGGCCGTGTAGCGCTCGCGGTTCACCGACCAGCTCTGTTCCGACTCGCGGGGCGCCAGGTTCTGGATCCACACCACGCTGCCGCCGGCGGCGCGCATCGCCGCGGCCAGCCGGTTGACGTTGGGCACCACGCCCTGCGCCATCGGGCAGGCGCCCAGGTAGGGCGCGGTCATGAAGTAGTTCTGCATGTCGACCACCAGCAGGGCGGTCTTCGCCGGGTCGAAGCTCTCGCAGGTGTGGGCGCGGCCCTCGCGGGCGATGGCGCGGGCGACGTACTCGGCGGGCATGGTGAAGGGGTGCATGGCGGTCCTCAGTTCATCAGCAGGCGCGGCAGGTAGAGCGACAGCGCGGGGACGTAGGTGATGATCGCCAGGGCGACCAGGTAGACCAGAAAGAACGGCGTCAGCCCGGCGATCACGCGCGCCGAGGGCACCTTGAAGATGCTGCAGCTGACGAAGATGTTCAGGCCGAAGGGCGGGGAGAACATGCCGATCGCCAGGTTGACCGTGAAGATGATGCCGAAGTGGATCAGGTCGACGCCGGCGTGCTGCGCGATCGGCCACAGCAGCGGCGTGAACAGCACGATCGCCGAGTTGGGGTCGAGGAACATGCCGACGATCAGCAGCACCACGTTGATCATCAGCAGGATCATGACCGGCGAGAGCTCGTGGTCGGTGATCGTCGCCACCATCTTCTGCGGCACCTGCTCGGCGGTCAGGATCCACGAGAACACGCCCGAGGCGGCGACGATGATGAACACCTTGGCAGAGAGCAGGGCGGTCTCGCGCGTGATGTTCCACACCTGCGCCCAGCTCAGCTCCCGGTAGACGAACACGCTGACCGCCACCGCGTACACCGAGACCGCCATCGAGGCCTCGGTCGGCGTCATGAAGCCGCCGTAGATGCCGCCGAAGATCAGCGCCGGCGCGCCCAGCGTCCAGACCACCGCGCGCGAGGTGGAGACGATCTCCGCCAGGCTCCACTCGCGCCCGTCGGCGATGCCGTTCTTCAGCGCGTACCACACGCAATAGGCCGCGGCGCACAGCCCGACCAGCACGCCGGGCAGGAAGCCGGCCAGGAACAGCGAGCCGATCGAGGCGTTGGTCATCACCGAGAACAGGATCATGGTGATGCTGGGCGGGATGATGATGGCGATGGCGCCCGACGAGGTGATCAGGCCGAGCGAGAACTTCTCGCCGTAGCCGTTCTTCAGCAGCGCCGGATAGAGGATCTTGCCCAGCGCGGCCACGGTGGCCGAACTCGAGCCGGAGATGGCGCCGAACATCTCGGCGGCCGTCACCGTGGTCAGCGGCAGGCCGCCGGGCACGCGGCCGAGCAGGGCCGAGATCCATTCGATCAGGCGCCTGGACATGCCGCCCTGGCCCATCACCCCGCCGGCGAAGATGAAGCCGGGCACCGAGAGCAGCACCAGCTTGTTGATCGAGCCGGTCAGCCCCTGCACCACCACCTCCATGGACACGCCCTTCCAGGCCATGCCGGAAATGGCCAGGGCGAGGAAGATCATCCACATCGGGATGCCGATGATCAGCAGCACGAAGGCCCCGAGGGCGATCAGCGTCAGCATGCGTGTGTCCTGCAGTGACTACAGTTGGGCGGCGCGCTCGGCTTCGCTGGGCGCGCGCACCTGCCGGCCGCGGATCACCGACAGCAGATGGCTCACGTAGGCCACCGCCATCAGGCCGAAGCACACCGGGATGACCAGGTCCTGCGGCCAGGAGGGCAGGTCGCCGCTGCCCAGCCGCTCGCCGAACTCCAGCGCCTGGCGGAAGCTGTCGTAGCCGATCTTGGCGACGAAGCCGCACAGCGCGATGCCGAGCAGTGCGACCAGCATGTCCACCCAGCGGCGCAGGCCGGCGGGAAAGCGCAGGTAGGCCGCGTCCATGGCGATATGGTCGTTGTGCAGGCACAGCGACACCGTGCCCAGGTAGACCAGCCAGATCAGCAGCATGCGCAGCAGGTCGTCGAGCCAGGCGATGGCGATGCCGGCCTGGTAGATGAGCATGGCCGCGGTGGTGACGACGATCAGGAAGGCGCAGATGAAGGCCGAGAGCTGGTCGGACAGCGCGGCCGTGGCCTGCACCGCGCGGTCGACGAAGCGAAAGCGCCCCTGGAAGGCGCCGGGCAGGGCGGACCCCGCCGCGGCGGGGCGCCCGCTGTCGCGCATTCTGTCTTCCTCCGCCTGCATGCGCTGTGCCCCCGGCGCGGGCTTACTTCTTGGTGAAGCGGGCGACGTCTTCGGACAGCATCTTCACGATCGGGCCGCGCTGCGGGTCGGCCTTCATGGCTTCCCACACGCCCTTGGTCGCCAGTTCCTTCATCTTCTGCAGTTCGGCGGCCGGCATGTTGGTCACCGTGATCGCCTTGCGCATGGCCTCCAGGCTGTCGCCCTGCGACTTGGTGTAGGCGACGTCGGCGAACTTGATGGTGTCGGCGCCGGCCCTGTCGACGGCGTTCTTCAGGTCCTGCGACAGGCTGTCGTACCACTTCTTGCTGACGATCACGTTCGACACGAAGGCGAAGTGCTCGGTCACGGTGTAGTAGCGGGCGGCCTCGTGCAGCTTCATCTTGAAGATCACGTCCGGCGGGTTCTCCATGCCGTCCAGGGTCTTCTGCTGCAGGGCCGTGTAGACCTCGCCCAGTTCCATCGGGCGCGCCACGCCGCCCCAATCCTTGTAGGCGCCGACGCGCGGCGCCGAGAAGATGACGCGGAACTTCTTGCCCTGGATGTCGGCCAGCTTGGTGACCGGGAAGTTGGTGAGGAAGCTCTGCGGTCCGATGCCGTGGAAGCCGAGGATGCGCACGCCCTTCTGCTCGGCCAGGCCCTTCATGGTCGAGGCGGCCTTGCTCTGCGCGGCGAAGGCCGTGATGCCGGCCGGCGCGCCGGGCAGCAGGAAGGGCATGTCGAACATGGCCAGTTCCGGCACCACCGGGGAGAGGAAGCCGGCCGGGAACACCATGCCGTGCACCGAGCCGGCCTGCAGCGCGCGGATCATCTGCTGGTTGTTGCCCAGCGACTCGCCGTGGTGCGCGGTGGCCTTCAGCTTGCCGTTCGAGTACTTGGTGATCAGTTCGGCGAGCTTGTCGTTGGCCGCGGCCTGCGTGTCCTTGGCGGTGGCGTTGCCGACGCGGATGTCCTGCGCCAGGGCGGAAGCGCCGGCGAACAGGGCGGCGGTGACGAATGCAAGCGTGGTAATGGTCTTCATCTGGTCTCTCCTCAGTGAATCGTCCCCTAGCATAACGCGTTGCACGATCGTGCGAATCGGCAATTGTGCGAAACGGCCATGCAAGATTCGCATGTCTGCTTGACCCGTGCATGGGGGGCGCAGACAATCGAACGAGACCCCTCGCATGCGTGGCGGCGGACGTTGCAGCGGCATGTTGCAGCGCGTCGCCGAGGCTGCGCAAGCAATCCCGCGGCGGCAACCCAACGGCGGCAAACGGAGAATCGGCATGGAACCTTCCATCAAGGAGATCCAGGAAATCCTCAAGGTTTTCCTCGATTCCGATCTGCAGGACCTCAGGCTGGAAGTCGGCAGCGTGCGGCTCGCGGTGAGCAAGAGCGGCGGCATGGGCGCGCAGGGCTTCGCGCCCGCGGCGCCCGCCGCCCCGGCGCGCGCCCCATTGCGGTGCAGGCGCCCGCGCCGGTCACCGCCGCGGCCCCGGCCGCCCCGGCGCGCGCCGCCGCGCGCGAAGGCCTCACCGCGGTCAAGGCGCCCTCGGTGGGCACCTTCTACCGCTGCCCGGCCCCGCACCAGCCGCCGTTCGTGCAGCCGGGCGCGCAGGTCGCCGCCGGCGACACGCTGTGCCTGATCGAGGTGATGAAGATGTTCACCGGCGTGACCGCGCCCTGCGCCGGCCGGGTGGTCGAGATCCTGGTCGAGGACGCCACGCTGGTCGAGCACGGCCAGGTGCTGATGTACGTGGAACCGGCCTGAAAGCGGCCGCGGAGAACGAGATGGCGAGAAAGGTCGCAGTCACCGAAACCACGCTGCGCGACGGCCAGCAGTCGATGTGGGCCACGCGCATGACCACCGCCATGATGCTGCCCATGCTGCCGGTGCTCGATCGCGCCGGGCACGACGCCATCGAGTGCATGGGCACGGCGATCATGGACTCCTGCGTGCGCTACCTGAAGGAGGACCCCTGGGAGCGCCTGCGCCTGCTCAAGGCCGGCATGCCGAACACGCCGCTGCAGATGATCAGCATCTGCCTGGGCTTCAGCGTCGGCAAGGCGCTGATGCCCGACGACGTGCTCGACCTGTACCTGCAGCGCTGCTGCGCCGGCGGCATCGACCGCTTCTTCCTGATGGACGGGCTGAACGACATCCGCAACTTCGAGGTGCCGATCCGCGCCGTGCACAAGGCCGGCGGCAAGGTGCTGGGCGCGGTGGTGTACTCGATCAGCCCGGCGCACACCGACGAGCACTTCGTGCAGAAGACGCGCGAGCTGCACGCGCTGGGCGCCGACATGCTGGTGCTCAAGGACCCCAACGGCGTGCTCACGCCAGAGCGCGTGCGCACCCTGCTGCCGGCCATGAAGGCGGTGGCCGGCGGGCGTCCGTTCTACTGCCACTCGCACTGCATCACCGGCCTGGGCCCGGCGACCAACCTGGAGGCGGTTGCGGCCGGCGCCGACGGAATCTGGACGGCCACGCGCGCGCTGGCCAACGGCGCCTCGCTGCCGGCCACCGGCTCGATGCTGCGCCACCTGGCCGAGGCCGGCTACGAAACCGGCGTCGACCCGGCCGCCACGGCGGAGATCGAAAAGCATTTCTATGCGGTGGCCGAGCGCCACGGCAAGCCGGTCGGCGTGCCGGCTGAATACGACCCCTCGGTGTACCGGCACCAGATGCCCGGCGGCATGGTGTCGAACTTCCGCGCCCAGCTCGAGCAGCTCGGCCTGGGCCATCGCCTGCAGGAGGTGTTCGAGGAGATCCAGGTGGTGCGCGAGGACCTGGGCTGGGCGCTGATGGTGACGCCGTTCTCGCAGGTGATCGGCACGCAGGCCATGCTCAACGTGCTGTACGGCCGCTACAAGGTCACGCTGAAGGAGGTCGAGCAGCTGGTGCTGGGCTACTACGGCGCGCCGCCCGCGACGGTCAGCGCCAGGCTGCTCGACGAGGTCAGCAACCGCACCGGCATCCGCCCGATCACCGAGCGCCCCGGCCTGACCGTGGAGCCGGTGCTCGAGCGCTTCCGCCGCGACAACGGCCCGTTCGCCTCCGACGAGGAAATGCTGCTCGAGTACCTGTTCATGCCCGAGCACCTGCAGTCGCTGCGCGCCGCCGGCCCGCTGTCGCTCACCGATTCCGCCGGCTCCATCGTCGACCTGGTGCGCCAGGTGGCCAGCCGCAAGGACGTCAGGCAGTTCCACCTCGTGATGTAGGGGCGGGGATGAAACCGCTACGCAGAATCCTGATCGCCAACCGCGGCGAGATCGCGGTGCGCATCCTGCGCGCCTGCCGGAAGCTGGGCATCGAGGCCTATGTGGTGGTCTCCGAGGCCGATCGCGACAGCCTGGCCGCGCGGCTGGCCGATCGCGCCATCTGCATCGGACCGCCGCCGTCGCGCGACAGCTACCTGGACGTGAACAAGGTGGTGCACGTGGCGATGGCCGCGGGCTGCGACGCGCTGCACCCGGGATACGGCTTCCTGTCCGAGCGCGCCGAGCTCCCCGAGGCCTGCGCCGCCAACGGCATCGTGTTCATCGGCCCGCAGGCCGATTCGATGCGCCTGATGGGCAACAAGCTGGCGGCGCGCCAGTTCGCCGAGGAATGCGGCGTGCCGGTGCTGCCGGGCTCGACGCGGGTCGAATCCGAGGAACACGCCGCCGCGCTGGCCGGCGAGGTCGGTTTTCCGGTGCTGCTCAAGGCCGCGGCCGGCGGCGGCGGGCGCGGCATGAAGGTGGCGCGCGACCACGCCGAACTGAAGACCGCGTTCCAGACCGGCTCGGCCGAGGCGCAGGCGGCCTTCGGCGACGCCACGCTGTACATGGAGCACTACATCGCCAACGCGCGCCATATCGAGGTGCAGATCCTCGCCGACCACCACGGCAGGGTGCTGCACCTGGGCGAACGCGAGTGCTCGGTGCAGCGCCGCTTCCAGAAGATCATCGAGGAGGCGCCGGCCGCGCTGCTGCCCCAGGCGCTGCGCACCGAGATCTGCACCAGCGCCGTGATGCTGGCCGCGGCGGCCAACTACCGCAACGCCGGCACGGTCGAGTACATCGTCGACCAGGACGCCGGGAAGTTCTACTTCCTCGAGGTGAACACGCGCCTCCAGGTGGAGCATCCGGTGACCGAGATGGTCACGGGGCTGGACATCGTCTGCGAGCAGATCGGCATCGCCTCGGGCGCGCCGCTCGGCCTGACGCAGGCCGACGTGCGCATCGCCGGCCACGCCATCGAGGTGCGCGTCAACGCCGAGTCCCCGGAGCAGGGCTTTCGCCCCTCGCCCGGGCGCCTCACGCGCTGGGACGAGCCGCGCGGCGCGGGCGTGCGCGTCGACACGCATTGCGGCGTCGGCTACCTGGTGCCGCCGTTCTACGACTCGATGATCGGCAAGCTGATCGTGCACGGCGCGGACCGCGCCGCGGCGGTGGCCGCGCTGGAGCGCGCCGTCGCGGAGTTCGCGGTCGAGGGCGTGCACACCACGCTGCCCTTCCTCGGCCGGCTGCTGCGCAACCCGGATTTCGTCGCCGGCAACATCAACACGCGCTGGGCCGAGAAGGTGCTGGCCGCGGAGCAGGACACCGGGCGGGCCGCCTGAGGCCCGGCCGGGAGAACGCCATGACGACCGCAGTCCCGAGCGAAGACCGTTCCGTGCACGCGCTGCCCACGCAGGCGGAGTTCCGCCGCGCGGTGGCCGACGAGGCCGCGCTGCGCGCGGCGCTCGAACAGGCCGACAGCGTGCCGCAGCTGATGGTGCAGGCCCAGCTGTCCGGCGACACCGACCTGCTCGAGCGCGCGCGCCCGCACGTGAGCGGCGCCTGGAGCTACATGCAGCAACTGCCGCCGGATCTGTGCGCGGAGATCCGCGAGCGCCTGGTGGCCACGCTCAAGGCGCGCGCCGGCGCGGCGCAGCCCGGGCCGGCGGACCTCTCCCCGGCCATGTTCGGCCGCCTGATGAGCGTCGGCGTGGGCGCACTGGTGGCCGACGATTACGTGGCCATGATGATGGAGGAGGTGGGCGCGGAGAAGCGCGACGTGCGCAGCGTGAACTGGCGCCGCCCGCTGCCGGCCGGCGCGCGCGAAGGCTTTCACGTGCTGATCGTCGGCGCCGGGCTGTCCGGCCTGTGCATGGGCATCAAGCTGCGCGAGGCCGGCATCCCGTTCACCATCCTCGAGCGCGGCGATGCGGTGGGCGGCACCTGGTACGAGAACAGCTACCCGGGCTGCGCGGTCGACATCCCCAACCATTTCTATTCGTATTCCTTCGAGCCCAAGGCCGACTGGTCGCGCCACTTCGCCAAACGCGACGAACTCTGGCAGTACCTCGAGCACTGCGCCGACAAGTACGGCCTGCGCCCGCACATCCGCCTGCGCACCGAAGTGCTGGCCGCCCGTTACGACGAGGCGCGCGCCGTGTGGCGGGTCACGACACGCGACGCGGCCGGCAGGACCGAGGTGCTCGAGGGCCGTGCCTTCGTGCCGGCGGTGGGCCAGCTGAACATCCCGGCGATCCCCGACATTCCCGGGCTGGACAGCTTCGGCGGCCCGGCCTTCCACACCGCGCGCTGGGACCACGGCACCGACCTGCGCGGCAAGCGCGTGGCGATGATCGGCACCGGCGCCAGCGGCATGCAGGCCGGGCCGAGCATCGCGCCGCTGGTGGACAGGCTCACGGTGTTCCAGCGCGGCCGGCACTGGTGCCTGCCGCACCCGCTGTACCACGCCGAGGTGAACGCCGGCATGCAGTGGGCCTGCGCCAACGTTCCCTACTTCGGCAACTGGTACCGCTTCCTGCTGTTCTGGGCCTCGGGCGACGGCCTGTACAGCATGCTGCAGGTCGACCCCGAGTGGCCGACCCCGCAGATCTCGCTGAACGCCGAGAACCATGCGTTTCGCGAGCGCCTGCTCGCGCACATGCACGCCGAGCTGGCCGAGCGGCCCGACCTGCTCGCCAAGGCCATGCCGGCCTACCCGCCCTACGGCAAGCGCATGCTGCGCGACAACGGCTGGTACAAGATGCTCAAGCGCGACAACGTCGCGCTGTGCGACGCCGGCGTGGCGCGCGTCGAGCCGGGGGCGGTGGTCGACGGCCAGGGCGTGCGCCACGGGGTCGACGCCATCGTGCTGGCCACCGGCTTCCAGGCCACGCGCATGCTGGCCGACATGGAGATCACCGGCCGCGGCGGCGTGAACCTGCGCGCGCTGTGGGGCGAGGACAATCCGCGCGCCCACCTGGGCATCACGGTGCCGGGCTTCCCGAACATGTTCCTGATGCAGGGGCCGAACACCATCCTGTCGCACGGCGGCAGCATGTTCTTCCACACCGAATGCCAGGTGCGCTATGCCATGCAGTGCATCCGCGAGCTGATCGAGGGCGGGCATGCGGCCATGGACGTGCGCCCGGCGGTGTACGAGGAGTTCAACCGCCGCGTCGACGAGGCGCATGCGCGCATGGTGTGGACGCACAAGGGCGTGAAGAACTGGTACCGCAACAAGGCCGGGCGGGTGACCGCGGTCTCGCCGTGGCGGCTGGTCGACTACTGGCGGATGACCGCGGCGCTGAACCCTTCGGACTACCGCTACGACAAGCCGGCCGGCGGCGCCTGAAGCGGACCGGGCGCGGCCCGGTCAATACTGCCACTTTTTCGGCAAAGTCTCCGCCTGGTGCGGCGTTCCAGGCCGATTGCTGCCATCCCTCCGGGACGTCGAAGGCGCCTGCCGGGGTTCGGCTACTTCTCCGCGGTCTTCTTTTCGGCGTCCCGCGCGCGCACCGTGGCCATGCCCTTGGCCACCAGGGTGCCGTCGGTGTTGCGCACCTCGCCTTCGGTGAAGATCACCGAGCGGCCCGGGCGCAGCACGCGGCCCTCGGCCAGCAGCTTGACCTTGCCGGCGTTGGTGAAGGAGGTGCTCATGTCGATGGTCATCACGCCGCCCGAGTCCGGGTGCTGGGTGCGCGCGGCCATGCACAGCGTCACATCGAGCAGGGTGAGGATCACGCCGCCGTGCGCGATGCCCCAGCTGTTGGTCATCTCGGGGCGCAGCGCGCACGACAGCCGCGCCATGCCGTCCTCCAGGTGCTCGATGTAGAAGCCCAGGTGTTCGGCGAAGGCGATCTTCTTCTGGTACTCGCGGGCGAACTCGAGGTTGTAGGGCGAAGTCTTGCTCATGTCTTGCTCATAGGATGGTGGCGCCGCCGTCGACGGCGATGGCCTGCCCGGTGATGTGGCGCGAGGCCTCCGAGGCCAGCAGCACGGCCAGGCCCTTGAGGTCCTCGTCGTTGCCCAGCCGCCCGGTCGGCGTGCCGGCGAGCAGGAAGGCGCCTTCGGCGTCCAGCGTGGCGGCCGTCATCTTCGAGGGGAAGAAGCCCGGGCAGATGGCGTTCACCGTGATGCCGTACCTGCCCCATTCGGCGGCGCACTGGCGCGTCAGGCCGACCAGGCCGTGCTTGGTGGCGTTGTAGGCCACCGTCTTCACCACGCGCGGGTCGCTGGCGGTCAGGCCGGCGATCGAGGCGGTGTTCAGGATGCGGCCCCAGCCGGCGGGGATCATGGATTTCTTCGCGATCTGCTGCGAGAGGATGAAGGCGCCGGTCAGGTTGACGTTGACCAGCTTGTCCCAGCCCTCGATGGGGTGGTCCTCGGCCGGCGCGCCCCAGGTGGCGCCGGCGTTGTTGACCAGGATGTCGACCTTGCCGAACTTCGCCAGCACGGCGTCGGCCAGCGGCGCGATCTGCTCGCGCCTGCCGATGTCGCAGACGAAGGCCGTGGCCGCGATGCCCAGCCCGGCCAGGTGCGCCACCGCCTCATCGAGTTCGGACTGCTTGCGCGCGCTGATGGCGATCTTTGCGCCCATTTCGCCCAGCGCCTCGGCCATCTGCAGGCCCAGCCCGCGCGAGCCGCCGGTGATCAGCGCCACGCGGCCGCCGAGATCGAACAATTGTTTGACGCCCATCACCTGCCTCCAATGTGATTCGGGGTGCGGGGGGCCCTGAACGGGAGGGCCCGCACCCCCTGTTCGCGACCTTCCGCCTTTTTTGCTTCTTCAGCCCTTCAGCTGCAGCGACTTGTACTCCAGGAATTCCTCCAGGCCGTACACCCCGGCTTCGCGCCCATGTCCCGACTGCTTGTAGCCGCCGAAGGGGGCGGCCCAGTTGTACGGACCGCCGTTGATGTCGATCTGGCCGGCGCGCAGCCGGCGCGCGACCTTCTGCGCGCGCGCCCGCGTCGGCCGACCACACGCCGGCCGCCAGTCCGTAGACCGTGTCGTTGGCGATGCGGATCGC
>JADJPT010000033.1 GCA_016713125.1 Betaproteobacteria bacterium | reverse complement strand
GTTGAAGAACGGCCAGCGCGTGGAGATCGTCGCCGCCAAGACCGGCGGGCCCTCGCGCGATTGGCTGAACACCGAACTGGGCTACCTGAAGAGCCACCGCGCGCGCCAGAAGGTGCGCCAGTGGTTCAACACCCAGGCGCTGACCGAGACCATCGCCTCCGGCCGTGCCATCGTCGAGCGCGAGATGGCGCGCGAGGGCGAGGGTCGCGCCAAGCTCGACGCGCTGGCCGGGCGCCTGGGCTTCGACAAGGCCGACGACCTGTTCGCCGCCGTGGGGCGCGACGAGATCGGCACGCGCCAGCTGCAGATCGCGCTGCGCCCGCTGGTGCGCGGCGAAGCCGCCGCCGAGGCGCCGCCCGCGCAAGCCGGGATCGCCGTGCAGCACAAGCCGCGCTCCGGCGGCGACAGCGGCATCCTGGTGGTGGGCATCGACCGCCTGCTCACACAACTGGCCAGGTGCTGCAAGCCGGTGCCGCCCGATCCCATCCAGGGCTTCGTCACGCGCGGGCGCGGCGTGTCCATCCACCGCGACGACTGTCCCAGCCTGAAGAACCTCGCCAACCAGCATCCCGAGCGGCTGATCGAGGCCGGCTGGGGCGACAAGGCCGCCGGCGTGTTCAGCGTCGACATGTCGGTGGTGGCCAACGACCGCCAGGGCCTGCTGCGCGACGTGGGCGAGGCGCTGGCGCGCGAACGCATCAACGTCACGGCGGTGAACACGCAGTCCAAGCAGGACCTGGCGTACATGCGCTTCACCTTCGAGGTCGCCGACCTCGCGCAGCTGCGCCGCGCCCTGGCCGTGGTCAAGGAGGTGTCCGGCGTGCTGCGCGCCTCGCGCATCTAGCCGGTCCGCCGCCGCCGCGCGCGAGCGGTGCGCCGGGTCACGCAAGTTTCACGGCGCGGTCATCTGCGCTTCACGCGCGGCGCGCAAAGTCAGGCCCCGTGCGCTCGCGTCTTCTCTGCCTCGGTCTGCCGCTCGCGCTCTTCGCCGGCGACGCGCTGGCCTGGGGCCTGGCCACGCATCTGTTCTACGCGCAGTACCTGCTGCTGGCGATCCCGCTGGCCGATGCGGGTTTTCGCCGCGCGGCGCTGCGCCTGCCGAGACTGGTGCTGGCCGGCGCCTGCCTGCCCGATCTTGCTCTGACCGGACGCGCACTCTCGACAACAGCCTTTCGCGGCACGCATCGCTGGCGCACGCTGGCGCGCGTGACGCAGGGCTGCACCTGCGACGAGGAGCGCGCCATCGCGCTCGGCTACGCCAGCCATTTGCTCTCCGATATCGTCGCGCACCACCATTTCGTGCCGGAGAGCGAGCGGCGCATCGCGCCGCTGCCCTATGCCACGCATGCGCTGTGCGAATGGGCCATGGACCATCACCTGGGCGCCGCGCTGTTCAGCGCGCCCGGCGATGTGCTGAGCGCCGAGCGCGGCGTGCTGGCCGATTTCGTCGCGCAGCGCTTCGACTGCGCGACGGCGCTGGCCGGGCGCGCTGTCGGGCTGCTGGCCGGCGCGGACCGCCTTCTGCGCGCCTCGCCGCTGCCGCGCCTGTCGCTGGCCGTGGCGCGCGGCTTTGATCGGCGCGCCGGGCGCCGCTTCGAGGCCTACGTGCGCGAGACCTCGCTGCGTCTTGCGCACATCGACGCGCTGCTCGAGGGAAAGCGGCCGCTGCGCGCCGCCGAGCCCGCGCGCAGCAGCCTGCGCGGTGACCCGCTGCAGGTCTGGCAGCGCGGCCGGCTGGTGCTACCGGGCAGCCTGCTCTAGAGCAGGAAGGAGAGCCTGGCGATCAGGCCGCCGAGCAGGGCGCCGGCCAGCACGTCGCTGGGGTAATGCAGGCCCAGAACCATGCGCGAGGCGGCCACCAGCAGCGTGAAGGGCAGCAGAATGATGGCGAGGGCCGGATAGTGCGCGCAGTCGACGATGGAGAAGGCCACCGCGTGCAAGGTGTGCCCGGAGGGGAAGCTGAACTGATCCAGAGGCGCGGCGCCCGCGGCGATGTGCTGGTGCACCCTGGTACGGGCGCGGCCGCAGCGTGCCGCGCTTGAGCAGCTTGTACGTGAACATCGCGGCCAGGGCGGTGCCGGCCATGTGGATCACCGGACCGAAGGCGTTCAGCGGATCCTGCAGCAGCAGGGGGAGCATCAATGCGTACCAGAGCACGCCGTTGCCCAGCCAGCTGACGGCGCGGAACAGCAGCAGCCGGGGGTGCAGACGGCTGGCGCGATTGAAGCTCAGGCACACCTGCACGTCCCAGTCGCGCAGTCGCAGCAGCGTGGCGTGCAGGCGGCTCATGCGGCCTGCCTGGCGCGTGCGCGCTCTGCGGACACGTCGATGGCCTCCAGCAACGCGTGTTCGAAATCGCCGACCACGCGTTCCCAGGACAGTTCCGCGGCAATGTGGCGGGCGGCGGCGCCCAGCGCGCGCACGCGCGGCAGGTCGCGCGCCAGTTCCACGCATTGCGCGACGAAGTCCGCCGGTTGGTCGAAGGCGGCGAGCAGCGCCGATTCGCCGTGGCGCAGGTACTGGCGCGCCGCGGCGTAGTCGTAGGCGGCGATGCCCAGGCCGCAGGCCATGGCTTCGAGCGTGACGTTGCCGAAGGTTTCGGTGGTGCTGGGGAACAGGAAGGCGTCAGCCGAGGCGTAGTGCATGGACAGCTCGCCGTTCACCTTGCGACCTGCCACCACGATGCCCACGCCGGCGTTGCGCAGTTCCTCGGCCAGCGGTCCGTCGCCGACCAGCACCAGCCGGCTGTCGCCGCGCACCGCCTGCATGGCCTTGTAGCCCTCGATCAGCAGCGGGAAGTTCTTTTCGGCGGCGAAGCGGCTCACGCACAGCGCGACCAGGGTGTCGGGGCCGGCCTGCCACCGTGCGCGCAGCGCCTCGCTGCGCTTGTCCGGATGGAAGGTCTGCGCATTGACGCCGCGCCCCACCACGCGCAGTCGCTCGAAGCCCAGCGCGGCGAGCTCGGCGGACATCTGTTCGGTGGGCACCAGCGTGCACTCGGCGCGGTTGTGGAACTTGCGCAGGTACGCGGCAATCGGCCGGGTCAGCCAGCCGGCGCCGTAGTGCCGGCTGTAGGCGTGGAAGTTGGTACGGAAATCGGAGGTGACCGGCAGACGCAGCTTCTGCGCCGCGGACAGCGCCGACCAGCCCAGCGGCCCCTCGGTGGCCACGTGCACCACGTCGGGCCGGCGCAGGGCCCAGGCGCGCAGCAGCGCCTGCCGCGCAGGCAGCCCCATGCGCAGCTGCGCGTAGCGCGGGATCGCCATGCCCGGGCGCAGCAACTCCTCGAAGTTGGCGCCGTTCTCGGCGCGGTCCGCGCTGCCCTGGCGCGGGCGGATCAACTGCACGGCGTGGTCGCGGGCGCGCAGCCCGTCGACCATCAGCCCCATGGTGCGGGCCACGCCGTTGACCTCGGGCGGGTAGGTTTCGGTGACCATGGCGACCCGCAACTGCGCGCGCTGCGGGGCCAGCTCGGAGATGCTCAGTTCGGCGGTGTCCATGAGAGGCGCAGACTGAGCGAGACGTGTGAAGCCGGCGTGACGCTTGCATGAAGTTTGCGTGAACCGGCGGCCGGCGTGCCGCCGCGCCATCAGACCCTCGGCACCTGACCCGCCGTATCAGAGCTGCGGATTCAGACCAGCAGCACCAGGGCCCAGACGGCGACGACGTTGACCAGTGCGAGCATCACCGCGGCACTGCCGATGTCCTTGGCGCGCTTGGCGAGGTGGTGGTTCTCGAGCGAGATGCGGTCGACCGCGGCTTCGATGGCCGAATTCAGCAGCTCGACGATCAACACCAGCAGCACGCTGCCCAGCAGCAGCGCTCTGCCCGTGCCACCGGGGCCCAGCCAGAGACCCAGCGGAACCATCACCGCGGCGAACATCAGTTCGACGCGGAACGCATCCTCGTTGCGCAGGGCGGCGGCCAGGCCTGCGGCGGAATAGCGCGTCGCGTTGGCGAGGCGGGTGAAGCCGGTCTTGCCCTTGTGCGGACTTTCCATGGACTGGCTCTCGATGGGGTGGCGCGAATGTAGCACGCGTGCCGCAGGCGCATGACTGTCACCGAGGCTTCACATGCGTGTCACCGCGCCGTAACGCGCGCCTGCCTAGAGTCCGCTGCGATTCCAAGGACAAGGAGAATGCGCATGGACCGGATAGACGACAGCCTGCTCGCACCCGGCGGGGCACGGCGCGCGGGCAAACCCCGTTACACGGTGGCGCTGGCGCGCAGCGAGGCCGAACGGCGCGAAGCCCAGGCGCTGCGCTGGCGGGTGTTCGCCGAGGAACTGGGGGCGCGGCTGCCCTCGCGCACGCCGGGTGTGGACCACGACATCTTCGATCCCTATTGCGAACACCTGATCGTGCGCGAGGAGACCGGCGGCGAGGTGATCGGCACCTATCGCATGCTTGCGCCGGAGGCGGCGCGGCGCATCGGCTGCCTGTACTCCGAATCCGAGTTCGACCTCACGCGCCTGCAGCTGCTGCGCGGGCGCATGCTGGAGATCGGCCGTTCCTGCATCCACCCGGAGCATCGCAGCGGCGCGGTGATCCTGCTGCTGTGGAACGGACTGGCGCGTTTCATGGCCGAGCGCGGCTGCACCTACCTGGCCGGTTGCGCAAGCATGAGCATGGCCGACGGCGGGGTGGCCGCGGCGCGCGTGGCGCGCACGCTCTCGGCCACGCATCTGGCCCCGCTCGAGTATCGGGTGTTCCCGCGTTGCCCGCTGCCCCTGGAGGGCCTGGACGACGGCCTCAAGGCAGAACTGCCGCCGTTGCTGAAGGGCTACCTGCGTTGCGGCGCCTGGGTGTGCGGCGAACCGGCCTGGGATTCCGAGTTCAACACCGCCGACTTCTTCGTCTTCCTGTCCCTGGCCCACGTCGAATCCCGCTACGCCCGCCACTACCTCGGCGCCGCCGCCTGAAGTTCACGTCGGCGTGGCCAGCGTGAACAACAGTTCGTCCTGCGCCGAGCGCAGGCGCCCGCGCCGCGGCCGGTTGCGCAGGTACACGCCCTGCGCGTCCATTTCCCAGGACTGCGAGTTGTCTTCCAGGTAGGGAAGCAGGCCCTCGCGCAGCACGCGGCGCTTGAGCGCCGCGTCGAGCACCGGGAAGCACAGCTCGATGCGACGGAAGAAGTTGCGGTCCATCCAGTCGGCGCTCGACAGCCAAACGTCGTCGGCGCCGTCGTTGCGGAAGCAGAAGATGCGCGAGTGTTCCAGGAACCTGCCGATGATGGAGCGCACGCGGATGTTTTCCGACAGACCGGGAATGCCGGGACGCAGCGCGCACACGCCGCGCACGATCAGGTCGATCTTCACGCCGGCCTGCGAGGCGGCGTAAAGCTCCTCGATGATCTGCGGCTCGAGCAGCGCGTTCATCTTGGCGATCACGCGCGCCGGCTTGCCCTCGGCGGCCAGCCTGGCTTCGTTGCGGATCGCCGCCACCACGCGCTTGTGCAGGGTGAACGGCGACTGCCAGACGTGGCGCAGCTTGCCGGCGCGGCCCAGGCCGGTGAGCTGCTTGAAGATGTCGTTGACGTCGGCGCACATGTCCTCGTTGCAGGTCATCAGGCCGAAATCGGTGTACAGACGCGCGGTGCGCGGGTGGTAGTTGCCGGTGGCCACGTGCACGTAGCGCTTGAGGCTGCGCACGCCGTCGGCGCCTTCCTCGCGGCGCACGATCAGCGCCATCTTGGCGTGCGTCTTGTGGCCGACCACGCCGTAGACCACGTGCGCCCCCACCGCTTCCAGGCGCGTGGCCCAGTTCAGGTTCACCTCCTCGTCGAAGCGCGCCATCAGCTCCACCACCACGGTGACTTCCTTGCCGCGCCGCGCCGCGTCGATGAGGATCTCCATGAGTTCCGAATCGGTGCCGGTGCGGTACACGGTCTGCTTGATGGCGATGACCTGCGGGTCGACCGCCGCGGCGCGGATGAAATTGATCACCGGCGTGAACGACTGGTAGGGGTGGTGCAGCAGGATGTCCTGGCGCGACATGATCTCGAAGATGTCGCCGCTCTTCTCCAGCGGCGCGGGCAGGCCGGGCTGGAAGGCCGGGAACTTCAGCGCCGGCAGGTCGACCTGATCGGGCACTTCGCGCATGCGGTACAGGTTCACCGGGCCCTCGACGCGGTACAGGTCCTCGGGTTCCAGGCCGAACTGCTGCAGCAGGAACTCGGTCATGCGCTCCGAGCAGTTGTCCGCGACCTCGAGCCGCACGGCGGCGCCGAAATGTCGTTGCAGCAGTTCGCCCTGCAGCGCGATGCGCATGTCCTTGACCTCCTCCTCGTCGACGAACAGGTCGGAGTTGCGCGTCACGCGGAACTGGTAGCAGCCCAGCACGTGCATGCCGGAGAACAGTTCGCCCACGTGGTCATGCAGCACCGAGGACAGGAACACGAATTCGTACTCCCCGCTGCCCGGCTTGACCGGCAGGCGGATCACGCGCGGCAGGGCGCGCGGCGCCTGGACGATGGCAGCGCCCGAGCTGCGCCCGAAGGCGTCCTTGCCCTCTAGTTCGACGGCGAAATTGAGGCTCTTGTTGAATACGCGCGGGAACGGGTGCGCCGGGTCCAGCCCCAGCGGTGTGAGCACGGGCAGCACTTCGCGGAAGAAGTAGTCGCGCACCCATTGACGCTGCGCACCGGTCCAGTCGGCGCGGCGCGGGAAGCGTATACCCGCCTTCTCGAGCGCCGGCAGCAGCACCTCGTTCAGCAGCTTGTACTGCTCGGCGACCAGGTTGCGCGCCTCGGCCGTCACCAGCGCGTGCACCTCGGCCGGTCCGCGGCCGTCCGGGCCGGCGTCGCGCACCTTGAATTTGATCTGTTCCTTGAGCCCGGCGACGCGGATCTCGAAGAATTCGTCGAGATTGGAGGAGACGATGGTGAGGAAGCGCAGCCGTTCGAGCAACGGCACGGCCTCGTCGGCGGCTTGCGCCAGAACGCGGCGGTTGAACGCCAGGATGCCCAGTTCGCGGTTCAGGAAGTGTTCGGAAGTTGCCGTGTGTCGCATGGTCGGCTTCTTAAAATTCAAAAGCTTAGCTTCCGTGTGTGACGTTTCGGTGACATTCATTCCAGCCATCATCGTACTGTCACATGGACAGTCTACCTTTGTGCTGCGTCAAACCCGACCCGGAGCGCAGCGTGAGCAGCATCCCCCCCCATACATCTAGTGAATACGAGCAGTTGCTGAACGAGGCGCGCGACCGCGTGCTGGAGCTGGGCGTGCGCGTCGAGCGCCAGGTGGTCGACGCCATCGAGTCACTGGGCAGCGGCTCGCAGGCCCTGATCGACCAGATCGTGCGCCATGAGTCGGCGATCAACGCGCTGGAACTGCGCATCGACGGCCTGTGCGGACAGATCATCGCGCGACGCCAGCCGGCCGCGTCCGACCTGCGCCTGCTGATGATGCTGATCAAGGCCACCACCGACATGGAGCGCATCGGCGACGAGGCCAAGAAGATCGCGCTGTACGCGCGTCACCTGTTCGACAACGGCCGGGCGCTGCTGCCGCGTTACGTCGAGATCCGCCGCATCTCGCAGATGGTGCTGGTGATGCTGCGCACCTCGCTGGCGGCGATCGAAACCATGCAGGCCGAAGGCACGGCCGACATGGCGCAGCGCGACCTGGAGGTGGACGAGGCGTTTCGCGGCGTGCTGCGCCAGTTGATCACCTACATGATCGAGGACCCGCGCACCATCTCGGCCGCGCTCGACATCGTGTTCGTCGCCAAGGCGCTGGAGCGCATCGGCGACCATGCCAAGAACATCTCCGAACAGGTGATCTACGCAGTCAAGGGCGCCGATGTGCGGCACGTTTCGGCTGCGGAGTTCGAGAGGTCGGCGATCGGCTCTTGAGCGCGACGCTGGTGCGCATTGCCGCGCGCGCGCCGCGGTGCTACCGTCGCCCCATGCCCGCACCCAACCTGCTCGCCGCGGTAGACCTCGGCTCCAACAGCTTCCACCTGGCCATCGGCCGCGTCGACGACGGCCAGATCTATCCCCTCGATTCGCTGCGCGAGGTCGTGCGCCTGGGCGCCGGGCTGACCGCGGACAAGCGCATCGACCGCGCCACGCAGGTGCGCGCCCTTGAGGCCATCGCGCGGTTCGGCGAGCGCCTGCGCGGCTTTCCGCGCCAGGCGGTGCGCGCCGTGGGCACCAATACACTGCGCGTGGCGAGGAACGCCCCGCAGTTCCTGCGCGAGGCGCGCGAACTGCTCGGCTTCCCCATCGAGGTGATCGCCGGCCGCGAGGAGGCCCGCCTGATCTACCTCGGCGTGGCGCATTCGCTGCCCTCGGGCGGGCAGAAGCGGCTGGTGGTCGACATCGGCGGCGGTTCGACCGAATTCATCATCGGCACGGGCCTGGAGCCCGAGCTGACCGAGAGCCTGTACATGGGCTGCGTCAGCTACAGCCTGAAGTACTTTCCGGACGGCCGCATCGACAAGCAGGGCATGAAGGCGGCCGAGACCGCGGCGCGCCAGGAACTGTCCGGCATCGTGCGCACCTACCGCGCCGCCGGCTGGCAGGAGGCGGTGGGCTCCTCGGGCTCGGCGCGCGCGCTCGAGGACATCCTGCGCATGCACGGCTACGCGGAGGATGGCATCACGCTGGACGGCCTGGAGCGGTTGCGCGCGCTGCTGATCAAGCTGGAGTCCGCGGATCCGGAGCATCTGCCCGGGTTGCGGCCCAACCGTGCGCCGGTGCTGCCCGGCGGTCTGGCCATCATGCTGGCGGTGTTCCGTGAGCTCGGCCTGGAGCACATGCGCCTGTCGGACGGCGCATTGCGCCACGGCGTGCTCTACGACCTGCTGGGCCGCGTGCGGCATACCGACATGCGCGAGGCAACGGTGGCGCAGTTCGTGCGCCGCTATCGCGTCGACGCGACGCAGGTCGGGCGCGTGCAGCAGCTGGCGCTGCGCATCTACGACGCGCTGGTGCCGCCGGCGGAGGGCGGCGAGGACGCCGCCGACGACGCCGACCGCCAGATGCTCGACTGGGCGGCGCGCCTGACCGAGATCGGCCTGTCGATCGCCCACGCCCAGTACCACAAGCATTCGGCCTATGTGCTGCAGAACGCCGACATGCCGGGATTCTCGCGCATGGAGCAGCAGCGGCTGGCGCGCGTAGTGCTCGCCCACCGCGGCAAGCTCTCCAAGGTGCAGGACCTCGGGCTGGAGGGTGCCGACTGGACGCTGGTCTTCGCCCTGCGGCTGGCCGCGCTGATCCATCGCAGCCGCAGCGAGGCGCCGCTGCCGCCGCTGCGCGTGTCCAGCGATACGGCGGGCTACGCGCTGGAACTGCCGCGCGAGTGGCTGGAGGACAACCCGCTGACCGCCGACGCGCTGGTTTCGGAAGCCGAAGTCTGGAAGGCGGTGGGCATGCGCCTGCAGGTCAGCGCGGTGTCCGAGCGTCGCGCCGCGCAACTGGCGAAGATCGCCTGACAGCGAAGGGCTAGACCAGGTCCGGCGCGACCACCGCGCGCACCACCACCTGGGCTTCGTCATTGCGTACACGGTTGGTCAGCCACCACAGGCCGCCTTTCTTGAGCGTCCAGTCGCCTTCGCTGTCGGACAGCAGGTAGGCCGCCACCTGGCCCAGTTCGGGCTGGTGTCCGACGACGATCACGGCACCCTTGCGGTCCGGCCACTCGGCCGCATTCAGGATCTGCGCCACCGAGGCCCCGGGAGCCAGCGCGCGCACGGTCTTGACCGGCACGCCCAGCGCAAGGGCGGTCTGCTGGGTGCGCTTCGGCCCGGGCTGGCCAGCACGGTGAACTTCGCCGGCAGCCGCTGCAAGAGCCACTGGGCGACGCGCTCGGCGTGCTTGTGTCCGCGTGGCGTGAGCCTGCGCGCGAGGTCGGGCAAGCCGTCTTCGGCTTCGGCGTGGCGCCAGAGAATCAGGTCCAATTCGTTCACTCCT
The DNA here is from genome assembly GCA_016713125.1 of Betaproteobacteria bacterium. Lineage (GTDB taxonomy): Bacteria > Pseudomonadota > Gammaproteobacteria > Burkholderiales > SG8-39 > SZAS-79. Next base: position 30,996 of record JADJPT010000033.1, on the reverse strand, counting down.
CGCTGACTGTCGCGGGTGGTGCCGTGGTTTCGCGTGCTTGCGCCCGCGTGCCTGCATATGACCACTGCCTGCGGCCCGGGTTCAAGCGGCGGCTTGCAGCCTAGTTAAAGCATGTGGCAATAAGATGACCGGCGTTGTAGAATTCGCCCCCCTCGGGTTGCTAACCGGGGGAACCCCAGGCGCGTAGCTCAGCTGGTTAGAGCACCACCTTGACATGGTGGGGGTCGTTGGTTCGAGTCCAATCGCGCCTACCAGAATACTTGACGAGGAATTCCATGACGACCCGAACTAGCACGCCCACCTCCACGGAGCCTGCCTAGCCGCAGTTGTGAGTTCGTCACGGAAAGAAGAAAAAGTGCGGCTAGCCCGCACTTTTTTTTGCCCATCGAAAAGAGAACCGACATGCCAGACATCCGCCTTCCCGACGGATCCGTCAGAAGTTTCCCCGCTCCCGTCTCGGTGGCGGAAGTCGCCCAGTCCATCGGTCCGGGCCTGGCCAAGGCCGCCCTGGCCGGCAAGTTGAACGGCCGGCTGGTCGACACCAGTTTCCGCATCGAGGCCGATGCCGAGCTCGCCATCGTCACCGAGCGCGACGCCGAAGGCCTGGACCTGCTGCGCCACTCCACCGCGCACCTGCTGGCGCACGCCGTGAAGGAGCTGTTTCCAGACGCCCAGGTCACCATCGGCCCGGTGATCGACAATGGCTTCTATTACGACTTCTCCTACAAGCGCCCGTTCACGCCCGAGGACCTGGCGGCGATCGAGAAGCGCATGGGCGAGATCGCTAAGCGCGACCTGCCGGTGGCGCGCTCGGTGCTCGCGCGCGACGAGGCGGTGGCCTTTTTCAGGAAGCAGGGCGAGGTCTACAAGGCGGAGATCATCGCCTCGATCCCGGCCGACCAGGACGTGTCGCTGTATTCGCAGGGCGAGTTCACCGACCTGTGCCGCGGACCGCACGTGCCGTCCACCGGCAAGCTCAAGGTGTTCAAGCTCATGAAGCTGGCCGGTGCCTACTGGCGCGGCGATTCCAAGAACGAGATGCTCCAGCGCATCTACGGCACCGCCTGGGCGAAGAAGGAGGAGCAGGACGCCTACCTCAAGATGCTCGAGGAGGCCGAGAAGCGCGACCACCGGCGCCTGGCCAAGCAGCTCGACCTGTTCCACATGCAGGACGAGGCGCCGGGCATGGTGTTCTGGCATCCCAAGGGCTGGGTGATCTGGCAGCAGGTCGAGCAGTACATGCGCCGCGTCTACATCGAGAACGGCTACCACGAGGTGCGCTGCCCGCAGATCCTCGACCGCAGCCTGTGGGAGCGCTCGGGGCACTGGGAGAACTACAAGGACAACATGTTCACCACGGCGTCCGAGAACCGCGATTACGCGATCAAGCCGATGAACTGTCCCGGCCACCTGCAGGTGTTCAACCAGGGGGTGAAGAGCTATCGCGACCTGCCCTACCGCCTGGGCGAGTTCGGCGCCTGTCACAGGAACGAACCCTCGGGCTCCCTGCACGGGCTGATGCGCGTGCGCGGTTTCGTTCAGGACGACGGCCACATCTTCTGCACGGAAGACCAGATCCTGCCCGAATGCGTGGCGTTCACCGAGCTTTTGCAGCGTGTTTACAAGGACTTCGGCTTTACCGAGGTGGTCTACAAGGTGGCCACGCGACCGGCCAAGCGGATCGGCGAGGACGCGCTCTGGGACAAGGCCGAGGCGGCCCTGATGCAGGCGCTGGAGCGCTCCGGCTGTGCCTACGAGGTGTCCCCGGGGGACGGGGCGTTCTACGGCCCCAAGATCGAGTACTCGCTCAAGGACGCCATCGGCCGGGTCTGGCAGTGCGGCACCATGCAGGTTGACTTCAACATGCCCGGGCGTTTCGGCGCGGAGTACGTGGCCGAAGACAACACCCGGCGCGTGCCGGTCATGCTGCACCGGGCCATCGTCGGCTCGCTGGAGCGCTTCATCGGCATCCTGATCGAGAACTTCTCGGGTGCCTTCCCGCTCTGGCTGGCGCCGGAGCAGGTGATGGTCATGAGCATCACCGAGAACCAGGCCGAGTACGCCGGCGCGGTGGCCGCGCGCCTGCGCGCGGCTGGATTCCGGGCCGGGGCCGATTTGCGAAACGAAAAAATTTCCTATAAAATACGAGAACATAGCTTGCAGAAGCTCCCTTACCAGTTGGTGGTCGGGGACAAGGAAAAGCAGGCTGGAACGGTGGCCGTGCGTACGCGCGGCGGTGAGGATCTCGGCGCAATGCCGCTGGAGGCCTTCATCGCACGTCTCCACAGCGAGATGAACGCGGCGAGCACGGCCTGATTTTTTTCGCGCCCACGGGGGCGCGGACGGTCAGTGCGGCGACCGGAAACGTGCCGCCAGCAGAGGAGTGAACACCCATCGCCACAGTCGACAGCAAAGCGCAGCGCCTGAACGGTCAGATCACCGCCCCCGAGATACGCCTCGTAGGCGAAGAGGGCGAGCAGCTTGGTATCGTTTCGATCGGTGAGGCCATGCGCCTGGCCGAAGAGAAGGAAGTCGATCTCGTGGAGATCGCGCCTCTCGCCGTGCCCCCGTCTGCAAGCTCATGGACTTCGGCAAGTACAAGTACCGCGAGCAGAAGAAGGCCCACGAAGCGAAGCTCAAGCAGAAGCAGATCCAGGTCAAGGAAGTGAAATTCCGCCCCGGCACGGATGAGGGGGACTACAAGATCAAGCTTCGCAACCTGACGCGCTTCCTCGAAGAGGGAGACAAGACCAAGGTGACGCTGCGATTCCGCGGTCGGGAGATGGCGCACCAGGAGTTCGGCATCCGCCTGCTGGAGCGGGTGAAGGCCGACCTGGAGCCGGTGGGCGTGGTGGAGCAGTTCCCCAAGATGGAAGGCCGCCAGATGGTCATGGTGCTGGGGCCGAAGAAGGAGGACATCAAGCCGGTCGCGGCCAAGCCGAAGAAGGAAGCGGCGCCGGCGGCGCCAGGCCTGCGGCGCCTGCAGCAGTTCCGGCGACGGAGCCGGCGGCAGCAGCGGCGGCAGCATCGGAAGGGCCGGCCACGCAGTCCTGAGGCCGGCGGGCAGTTCGGATTCGCGCGCGACGTCGGGCAGGCGTCGCAGGCGCAAATGGCGCCGGGAAAACATCCCCGGAATGCCGACAAGTGATGTCCGGGTATCAAGCGTCCGCGCAGCGGGCCACCCGGCGTCAGGCTAGAAAAGGAGCAGTCATGCCCAAGATGAAGACCAAGAAGTCCGCTGCAAAGCGCTTCAAGGTGCGCGGCTCAGGCAGCATCAAGCGCGCCCAGGCCAACATGCGCCACATCCTCACCAAGAAGCCGACCAAGCGCAAGCGTCACCTGCGCGGGACGACCGGCGTCCATGAAGCCAACATGGCCTCGGTCCGCGCCATGCTGCCTTACGCCGGTTAAGGGAGAGAGAACATGCCAAGAGTCAAGCGTGGAGTAACGGCGCGCGCGCGCCACAAGAAAGTCCTCGACCTCGCCAAGGGGTTCCGCGGCCGCAGGAAGAACGTATTCCGCATCGCCAAGGAAGCGGTGATGAAGGCGGGGCAGTACGCCTATCGCGACCGCCGCAACAAGAAGCGCACCTTCCGCGCCCTGTGGATCGCCCGCATCAACGCGGCGGCCCGCGAGCACGGCATCACCTACAGCCGCTTCATGAACGGGCTGAAGAAGGCCAACATCGAGATCGACCGCAAGATGCTGGCCGATATCGCCGTGATGGACAAGCCGGCGTTCGCCAAGCTCGCCGGCCAGATCAAGGCCAGCATCGCGGCCTGACCGCGACGCACGCAGCGATGAAAAGCGGGGGCATGGCCCTCGCTTTTCGTTTCTGCGCGGTCTTCATCCGATGACAAACCTCGATCAAATCGTCGCGCGCGCGCTGGCCGATCTGGCCGCCGCGGCCGACCCTGCCGCCCTCGAGAACGCCAAGGCCGGTTATCTGGGCAAGTCCGGCGAGCTCACCGCACTGCTGAAATCCCTGGGTGCGCTGGCGCCCGAGGAACGCAAGAGCGCGGGCGCGGCGATCAACGCCGCCAAGGGCAGGCTGGAGGCCGCGCTGGACGCGCGCCGTGCCGAACTGGCCGACGCCAGGCTCTCGGCGCGCCTGGCCGGCGAGGCGCTGGACGTCACGCTGCCCGCGCGCGGCCGCGGACGCGGCGGCATCCATCCGGTGATCCGTACCTGGCAGCGCATCGAGGCCATCTTCGGCTCGATCGGCTTCGACGTGGCCGACGGCCCGGAGATCGAGACCGACTGGTACAACTTCACCGCTCTGAACAACCCGGAGAACCATCCGGCGCGCTCGATGCAGGACACCTTCTACATCGAAGACAAGGACGCCACCGGCCTGCCGCTGCTGCTGCGCACGCACACCAGCCCGATGCAGGTGCGCTATGCGCGCCAGCACAAGCCGCCGATCAAGGTCATCGCGCCGGGCCGCACCTATCGGGTCGATTCGGACGCCACGCATTCGCCCATGTTTCACCAGGTCGAGGGCCTGTGGATCGCCGAGGACATCAGCTTCGCCGACCTCAAGGGCGTGTACGTCGATTTCCTGCGGCGTTTCTTCGAGACCGAGGATCTGCAGGTGCGCTTCCGTCCCTCGTTCTTTCCGTTCACCGAGCCTTCCGCCGAGATCGACATGCAGTTCGGCGACGGGCCGCTGAAGGGCCGCTGGCTGGAGATCTCCGGCTCCGGGCAGGTCCATCCGACGGTGGTGCGCAATTTCGGGCTCGATCCCGAGCGCTACATCGGCTTCGCCTTCGGTTCGGGACTCGAGCGCCTGACCATGCTGCGTTACGGCATCGACGACCTGCGCCTGTTCTTCGACGGCGACCTGCGCTTCCTGAAACAGTTTTCCTAGGCGCCCCCAATGCAGATCCCCGAGTCCTGGCTGCGCACGCTCGTCAACCCGTCGCTGACGACCGAAGAGCTCTCGCACCTGCTCACCATGTCCGGCCTCGAGGTCGAGGAGTGCGTGCCGGTCGCGCCGCCTTTCTCCGGCATCGTGGTGGGCGAGGTGCTGTCGGTCGAGAAGCATCCGAACGCCGACAAACTCTCGCTGTGCCGCGTGAACTCCGGTGCCAGCGAGCCACTGCAGATCGTCTGCGGCGCGCCCAACGTGCGCGTCGGCATGAAGGTGCCGCTGGCCACCGTCGGCGCGCAATTGCCCGGCGAGGACGGCAAGCCCTTCGAGATCAAGGTCGCCAGGATGCGCGGCGTCGAGAGCCGCGGCATGTTGTGCTCGGCGCGCGAGCTCGGCCTGTCGCAGGACCATAGCGGGCTGCTCGACCTGGGTGCGGCGGCGACGGTCGGCGAGGATGTGCGCAGGACGCTGGCCCTCGACGACCACCGCATCACCATCAAGCTCACGCCCAACAAGGCCGACTGCCTGTCGGTGCTCGGCGTGGCGCGCGAGGTCGCGGCGCTGACCGGAGCGCGGCTCACGCCGCCGTGGATCCCGACCATCCCGGCGCAGAACGAGGCACGGCATCCGTTCGGCATCAGCGCCGTCGAGGGCTGCGGCCGCTTCACCGGGCGCGTGATCCGCAACGTGGACGCCAAGGCGCCCACGCCCGAGTGGATGAAGCAGCGCCTGGAGCGCGCCGGCCAGCGCAGCATCTCGGCACTGGTCGACATCACCAACTACGTGATGCTGGAGATGGGCCGCCCGCTGCACGTCTACGACCTGGACAAGCTCTCCGGCGCCATCGATGTGCGCTGGGGCGTGAAGGGCGAGAAGCTCAAGCTGCTAAACGAGCAGACCGTGGACGTCGACGGGTCGGTGCTGTGCATCGCCGACGCCTCCGGGCCGATCGGACTGGCCGGCATCATGGGCGGCGACTCGACCAAGGCGGAACTCGACACGCGCAACATCTTTCTCGAGGCGGCGTTCTTCTTTCCCGAGGCCATCGCCGGCCGGGCGCGGCGCTACAACTTTTCGTCGGACGCCTCGCACCGCTTCGAGCGCGGCGTGGATTTCGACAACAACGTCGCCGGCATCGAGCGCGCCACCGAACTCGTGCTCGAGCTGTGCGGCGGCGAGCCCGGCCCCTGCGTGGACCGCGTCGAGCGCCTGCCGGCGCGCGCGCCGGTGCGCATGCGCGTCGCGCGCGCGCAAAAGGTGATCGGCGTGCCGATACGCGCCGAGGAGATGGCGGAGATCTTCACGCGCCTGGGCCTGGCCTTCGCGCGCGACACCGAAGGCGGCGACGAGGCTTTCGTGGTCACCCCGCCCTCGTTCCGCTTCGACCTGCAGATCGAGGAGGACCTGATCGAGGAGGTCGCGCGCGTCTACGGCTTCGAGCGCATCCCGGCGAATCCGCCGCGCGCCGTGGCCGCCATGCGCACGCAGCCCGAGTCGCAGCGCTCGCTGCACGAACTGCGCGCCCTGCTGGCCGCCGCCGACTACCAGGAAGTCGTCAACTTCAGCTTCGTCGATGCCGACTGGGAAGCCGAGCTGGGCGGCAACGCGAACCCGATCCGCCTGCTAAATCCGATCGCCAGCCACCAGTCGGTCATGCGTTCCACGCTGATCGGCGGCCTGGTCGACAACATCCGCTACAACGTGGCGCGCAAGCAGTCGCGCGTGCGCGTGTTCGAGATCGGTCGCGCCTACCTGCGCGACGCCGCGGTGGCGGAGGGCGAGCTGGCGGTCGCCGGGATACGCCAGCCCATGCGCGTGGCCTGCGCCGCCTTCGGCCCTGCGCTCGAGGAGCAATGGGGCGCGGCCACGCGCGGCGTCGATTTCTACGACCTGAAGGCCGATCTCGAAGCGCTGGTGGCGCCGCTGCAGGCGCGCTTCGAGGCTGCGCCGCATCCGGCCCTGCATCCGGGACGCGCCGCCCGCGTGCTGCTCGACGGGCAGGAGGTCGGCTGGATCGGCGAACTGCATCCCAAGTGGCAGGCACGCTTCGAACTGCCCCAGCCGGTGGTGCTGTTCGAGCTGGACGCGGCGCCGCTGCAGTCGCTGGGCGTGCCGCGCGCCGCCCACCCGTCGCGCTTCCCCCCTGTGATCCGCGACCTCGCCGTTCTGGTCGATTCCGGGCTGCCGGCCCAGGCCCTGATTGATGCGATCTTCGCCGAAAAGCATCCCATCGTGCAGGGGGTGCGGCTGTTCGACGTTTACCAAGGCAAAAGCCTGCCCGAAGGGAAAAAAAGCCTTGCGTTTCGGATAGTTATGCAAGATACTGAGAAAACCCTCACGGATGCGGACGCCGACGCAGCGATCGCCCGGGCAGTCGAGTCCCTGCAACGCCGATTCGACGCAAGCCTCCGTTCTTAAAAAGAAATTCAGGGATGACCATGACGTTGACCAAGGCCGAACTCGCCGACCTGCTTTTCGAGAAGGTCGGCCTGAACAAGCGTGAAGCCAAGGACATGGTCGAGGCCTTTTTCGAGGAGATTCGCGACGCCCTGGAGCGCGGCGAATCGGTCAAGCTGTCCGGCTTCGGCAACTTCCAGCTGCGCGACAAGCCGCAGCGCCCGGGCCGCAATCCGAAGACCGGCGAGGAGATTCCCATCAGTGCGCGCCGTGTCGTCACCTTCCACGCCAGCCAGAAGCTGAAGGCCCTGGTCGAGAAGACCCGCGATGGAACCGAGCCGAAAGAAGGTTGACCTTCCGCCGATCCCGGCCAAGCGCTACTTCACCATCGGTGAGGTGAGCGAGCTGTGCGGCGTCAAGCCGCACGTGCTGCGTTACTGGGAGCAGGAGTTCACCCAGCTCAAGCCGGTCAAGCGGCGCGGCAACCGCCGCTATTACCAGCATCATGAAGTGCTGCTGGTTCGCCGCATCCGAGAATTGCTCTACGAGGAAGGTTTCACCATCAGCGGGGCGCGCAACCGCCTCGACGACTTCTACGCGCATGCGCGGGAAGCCGCGCGTGCCGAGTCTTCCGGCAATTCGGCCATGGCCGCTTCGGCCGCCGCGCTTGCCGCGCGGCCGGCGGCCGGTGGCCTCGATCCTGCCGAGTTGCGCGTCGAACTTCGCGCCATCCTCGACGGCCTGAGCGATCCGGCGGGCGCCTGAGTCCCACCCCTCTGCTATAATTCGCGCTCTCGGGGCGTAGCGCAGCCTGGTAGCGTACCTGCATGGGGTGCAGGTGGTCGGAGGTTCAAATCCTCTCGCCCCGACCAGGATTCAAGAAAGGCCTCCTCGCGGAGGCCTTTTGCATTTCTGGCGTGGTTTAAGATGTTCGCCGGTTCTTCGCAACGCTGGGGGCATCAGAACATGTCGACCGCTGAACTGGACGCCGCCCACAAGGCCGCCCTCGATGCCCTGCTGCTCGGCCTGCCGGGCGTGGTCGGCGCGCAGATGGCGGGCCTCTCTGCGTACTTCGTCAACAAGCGCATGTTCGCCTGCGTCAGCAACGGCGGCGTCGGAATCCGGCTGCCCGCTGCGGTCGCCACCGAGCTGCAGTTCTCGCGGGCCGATGTTTCGGCGTTTCAGCCCAAGGGGCTGGCCAGCACCCGCGAGTGGGTGCAGATCAACCGCAGCGATTCCGCCGACTACGCCAGGGATCTCGAGATCCTCAAGGCCTCGCTGGAGTACGTGCGGGCGGCCCGCCAGTAGCGGCTACCGGAGGGAGGGGAGGGCGATGAACTGTCCGAAGTGCGGCTACGCGCGCAAGCTCAACGAATCGGCGCCGGACACGCAGTGCCCGGCCTGCGGCGTCTACTACGCGAAGGTGAGTTCAGCCGATGCGCCGCTGCCGCGCCCGGGGCTCGTGCTGTACGCCGAGCCGAAGCGCTACGGCGGCACGATATTCAAGGGCCTGCTCGCGATGGCGGTGGCCGCCGCCGTGGTCACGCTGGCGCCGGTGCTGTCCGGGCTGCGGCCGCAAGCCGCCCGGGCCGACCACGTGTCCGGCGTGCCCGGAGAATTCAAAGGCAGGGATTTCTCGAACGCGCGCATCGTGATGTACTCGCTCACCACTTGCGGCTACTGCGTGGAGCTGCGCCACAAGTTCGAGGCCAACGGCATCCCGTTCGTCGAGCATTTCGTCGACACCGACCCGGCGCGCATGGAGGAACTGATGGGCAAGCTGCAGGTGGCCAGGCATCAGGGCGGCGTGGGCACGCCGACACTGGAAGTCAACGGCACCATGATGCCGAACAATCCGCCGCTGGAGGCCATCCTGCGGCAGGCGCTGGGCTGAACGTCCGGCGCGGCACGCGCGATGTGGTGCGGTGCGCGCCGCGCCGCCGGGTTCAGCGCCGGGTTCAGCGCATCTGCAGTGTCGTGCCCGCCACCTTGCCGCGGTACTCGCGGCCTTCGGCCGTGAAGCTCACTTCCTCGCCGCGCACGCGCCCCTTGATGTTCATGGTCTTGCCGGTGTCGGTGCGCAGGGTGCCGGTGAGCATTTGATACTCCTGCGCGAGCGTGAGTTCCCCCTGCGGGATGCGGTAGGTGCCCGAGACCTGGGCGGGCACGATCCAGAACAGGGCCGTGCACCAGGAAGAATCGCAGCCCGGCTGGCCGACCAGTTCGGCGCTTTCGTCGGCCTGCCAGTCACCCATGGTGAAGGTGTTCGAGACAATGCGCGTGCCCGGCTTCAGGCGCAGGATCTTCGGCCGCAGCTTGACGTTGATGTCAGGCAACAGAAACATGGTGATGACCGTGGCCTGAGAAAAGTCGGTGGCGTAGATGTCCGCCTGGCGGAACTCCGCGCGTTCCTCGACCCCGGCCTGCCTGGCGCTGCGGCGCGACAGCTCCACCATGTTCGGGTTGTACTCGATGCCCAGCGCGCGCGCGCCGCGTCTGGCGGCGGTGATCACCGTGCGCCCGTCGCCCGAGCCCAGGTCCATCAGGAAATCCCTGGGCGTGAGTTTGGCCAGGTCGAGCATCCGGTCCACGACCAGCTGGGGAGAGGGCACCCAGACGACGTCCTTGCCGGGCTGGCCCACTGAGGGCTGGAAGGCGGGATCGGCTTTCGGCGCGGGGTTCTGCGCCAGCGCGAGGGCGCTGGATGCGGCAAGCAGCACGGCGAGTACATGGCGGACTGCGGCATGGCGCAGAGGCATGGGTGAGGCGGGCATTTCGGCGACTCCGGAGTGGGGGAAAGGCGCAAGTTAGCAGATCGCGCCCGAACTGCCCACGGCGGCGGCCACGCGATTGCGGCCGCCGGCTTTGGCCCGGTACAGCGCGGCATCGGCGGCGGCGATCAGGGCTTCGATATCCTCGCCGTCGGCCTTGTATACCGCCACTCCCGCGCTCACCGTGAAGCTGATGCCGTTGCCGTCGGACTCCAGGTTCAGCGCCGCGATGGCCTGCCGGCAGCGCTCGGCGACCGCCACGGCGGCGTCCAGGCCGGCGGCGGGCATCACCAGCACGAACTCCTCGCCGCCGTAACGGCCGAGGACGTCGTGCGGGCGCACCACGCCGCGCAAGGTATCGGCGAAGGCGCGCAGCACGCGGTCGCCGACCGGATGGCCATAGCGGTCGTTGATGCGCTTGAAGTGGTCCAGGTCCAGCATGGCGACACCCAGCGGCTCACCCGAACGCGCGCAGCGCGAAATCTCGCGTCGCGCGGCATCCATCAGCGCGCGGCGGTTCAGGATACCGGTCAGGCCGTCGACCGTGGCCAGCGCGAACAGACGCGATTGCAGCCGATGGATCTCCATCCACAGGATCCCCAGCGTCGCAGCCAGCGTGACGGCCATCTGCGCGAGCACCGAGAGGGACTGCAGGTGGTCGGGCGCGAGGATGTCGTCGACGGGGCGGTCATGCAGAAGCGTGGCCACTGCGCGCACGGTCGACAGCGCGGCGAACAGCGCCAGCACGGTGGCGGTGAACGCCTGCGGCGGACGGTCGAAATCCGGCAAGCTGCGGAACAGGTGGATGGAGACGCGCGCCAGCAGCAGGGCGAACACTGACGAGAAGGCGACGATGCGCGCGGTTTCGTGCGGGGCGACGACGACGTAGTAGCCTGCCAGCAGGCATCCGGCGCCGGCGATCAGCCAGCCTTGCGGGTCCGGCGCGGGCCGGCCCTCGAAACTTCGCACGCTGCGCATCGCCAGCAGCGCCGCAGCGAACAGCAGGGCGTCGGCGAGCAGGATGGAGAGCGCATCCGGCAGGAGGCCGCGCAGCGTGACCAGGCCGAGCCCGGTCTCGAAGGCCAGCATGGTCCAGCCCCACAGGCGCAGCGCCTGCATGCCCTCCTGGCGCCGCGCCAGGCCGAACAGCACCCCGATCAGTATCGTCGCCACCGTGATGCCGGTGATCAGCAGGGTGCGCGTGTCGAGGTGGAAGGCCTGGTGCATCGGTCGAGGATAACGCGAAAGCCGCAGTCCCCCCTTCTTCACGCGTTTGTTCCGCATCCGGGGATTGACGCGATGCGCGCCCGGGGGCGATGCTGCGCCCCATTCTGCATTCGATTCCGGATGGGCCTACATGAAGCTTGCGGTATTCCAGCAGGGCGGCGATGCGCAGCGCGTCGCCGTGGTCGAGGACGATCTCCTCTACGACGTCAGCGCCGCGGTGCCGGGCCTCGCGGACGGCTGGCCGCCGGTGTTCATGTCGCGGCTGATCGCGCAGTGGCAGGAGGTGCGGCCGCGCATCGTCGCGGCGCGCGCGGGCGCAGCGCCTATCCCGCGCGCCGCGGTGAAACTGCTCGCGCCGGTGCCGTTTCCCGGGCACGCTGATCGCCGCCCCGGCCAATTACCGCAAGCACGTTGGCGAACTGGGCGAGCGCGGCGTGACCAAACCCGGCAACTCGGCCAACGAGATCGGCTTCTTCCTGAAGACCTCCTCGTCCGTGTGCGGCCCCGATAGCACCATCCTGCTGCCGCGCGGCTCCACGCGCCGTTTCGACCACGAGAGCGAGCTCGCCGCGGTGATCGGCAGGCGCGGCCGCAACATTCCGCGCGCGCAGGCGCTCGAACACGTGTTCGGCTATGCCTGCCTGATGGACATCACCATGCGCCTGGAGCCCGGCCAGCCCGCCGAGGAGCGGCCGATGCGCAAATCCTTCGACACCTTCACGCCCCTGGGTCCCTGGCTGGTCACCGCAGATGAGGTGCCCGATCCGCAGGCGCTCTCCAACCAGCTGTGGGTCAACGGCGAACTGCGGCAGAGCGCCAACACGCGCGACATGACCGTCGACGTGGCCGCGCTGATCGAGCTGATCTCCTCGGTGATGACGCTGAACCCCGGCGACGTGATCGCCACCGGCACACCGGAGGGCGTGGGCCCGATCCGGCCCGGCGACAGCGTGCGCATCGCCATCGAGCGCGTCGGCGACATGACATTGCGCGTGGCGGAAGCCGAAGACCTCGCGCCGCGCAGGTACTGAAGGGCGCGACATGGCGACTGCACGGACCGACGCCGCAAGCCCGCCGGTGCGCACACCGGTGCTCATCGTCGGCGGCGGGCCGGTCGGCCTGGCGCTGGCCGGCGAGCTGGGCTGGCGCGGCGTCGCCTGCACGCTGGTCGAGCGCGGCGACGGCGGCATCACGCAACCCAAGATGGATTTCGTCGGCGCGCGCACCATGGAGTTCTGCCGGCGCTGGGGCATCGTGCCCTGGGTCATGCCGCCGGCTACAACCGCGCCTACCCGCAGGACTGTGCCTGGGTGAATTCGCTGACCGGCTGGGAGTTCGGCCGCGAGCATTTTCCCGCCCCGCAGGACGACCCGCCCATCGCGCAGAGCACCTACTCGCGCGGCGAGCGCTGTCCGCAGGACTTCTTCGATCCGGTGCTGCGCCGCTTTGCCGCGCAGTATCCTCGCACGCAGTTGCGCCACGAGGTCGAGCTGCTCGGCTTCACGCAGGATGCCGAGGGCGTCACGGCGCGGCTCAAGGACCTGCGCAGCGGGCGCGAGGAAACCCTGCGTGCCGACTATCTGGTGGGTTGCGACGGCGGCGGCAGCACGGTGCGCGAGGCGGTCGGCATCCCGATGCACGGTTCGCCGGTGCTCACCTATACCACCAACGTGATCTTCCGCTGCGACGGTCTGGAGAAGCTGCACGACAAGAAGCCGGGGTACCGCTACATCTTCATCGGTCCCGACGGCACCTGGGCGACGCTGGTGGCCATCGACGGGCGCGCGCGCTGGCGCTTCTCGCTGGTCGGCGACGCCACCCGGCGCAAGCCCACCGACGAGGAGGTGCGCGCCGCCATCGTGCGCGCCATGGGCAAGCCGTTCGAATTCGAGATCGAGTCGGTGCTGCCCTGGGTGCGCAGGCAACTGGTGGCCGAGCGCTACCGCGAGGGCCGCGTGTTCATCGCCGGCGACGCCGCACACCTGACCTCGCCGACCGGCGGATTCGGCATGAACATGGGCATCGGCGACGCGGTCGACCTGGGCTGGAAGCTGGCCGCCACTATCGAGGGCTGGGCCGGGCCGCACCTGCTCGACGCCTACGGCATCGAGCGCCAGCCGGTGGCGGTGCGCAACGTCAACGAGGCCACCGGCAACCTGAAGCGCATGCTCTCGCCGCGCGATGCGAAGCCCTCGCCGGAGGTGTTCGCACCCGGTGCGGCAGGCGATCGCGCGCGCAAGGATTTCGGCGACCGCTATACCGCGATGATGAAGCGCGAGTGGTTCGCCCCGGGCATCCACCTGGGCTACGTCTACGAAGGCTCGCCGGTGATCGTGCCCGACGGCACGCCGCCGCCGCCCGACGAGGTCTCGACCTACACGCAGACCGCGCGTCCGGGCTCGCGCGCCCCGCATGTCTGGCTGGCCGAGGACCGCTCGACGCTGGACCTGTACGGGCGCGGTTTCGTGCTGCTGCGCCTGGGTTCGCCACAGGCGTCAGACGACGCGCTCGCGCAGGCCGCCGCGGCGTGCGGCCTGCCGCTCGCCGTGGTCGATCTGGACCACGCGCAGGCCCGGGCCGCGTATCAGTGCCGGCTGGTGCTGGTGAGACCCGACGGTCACGTGGCCTGGCGAGGCGAGGCGTTCGCTTCCGCGGCGCAGGCCGGGCACATCGTCGAAGTGGTGCGGGGGGCGGGCAGCGGATAGGCCGGTTCCCCGAAATGATCGAGCATGCATCCCAATCAAGAATGACCGGAACAACCGGCGAACCCGAGGAGACAAGATGCTGAAAGCGAAACTGCCGCACCTGAAGCGCTGGACCACGGCCTGCGTGCTGAGCGCATGTGCACTGATTGTTTTCGGTGTACAGGAAGCCGGGGCCCAGGCCTACCCCGCCAAACCCATCAAGTTCGTCATTCCCTATCCGCCCGGCGGCATGGCCGACACCTACGCGCGGACGCTGGGCCAGGCCTTGTCGGAACGCGTGGGGCAGCCGGTGGTGGCGGAGAACAAGCCCGGGGGCAGCCTGATCATCGGCACCGAGGCGGCGGCCAAGTCGCCGGCCGACGGTTACACGCTGCTGCTGGCCAGCGTCTCCAGCCTGGCGCTGAACGCCAGCGCGTTCAAGAAGCTGCCGTACGATCCGGTGAAGGACTTCAGTCCGATCGCGATGACCTTCCAGCTGCCGCTGTTCCTGATGGTGAATGCGGATCTGCCGGTGAAGTCGGTCAAGGAGCTGATCGCCCATGCCAAGGCCAATCCGGGCAAGCTCAGTTTCGCCTCGCTGGGCCACGGCAGCTCCCTGCACATCGCCGGAGAGACCTTCAAGAGCATGGCTGGCATCGATATCCTGCACGTGCCCTACAAGGGCACGACCACCGCCCTGCCGGACCTGATCAACGGGAGGGTGAGCATGATTTTCGACGGCGGTGCCTTCCTGCCGCAGGTGCAGGCCGGCAAGGTGCGCTTGCTGGCGGTCACCAGTTCGCAGCGCCTGGATTCGCTGCCCGACGTGCCGACCATGGCCGAGTCCGGGCTGGCCGGCTACGACCTGTCCTTCTGGTTCGGGGTGGTGGCGCCCGGCGGCACGCCCAAGCCGATCGTCGATCGGCTCTCGCGCGAGATCAATGAGATCACGCGCAACCCCGCGTTTCGCGCGCGCATGGCGAACTTCAACAACATGCAGTTGACGAGCGGTTCGCCCGAACAGCTCGCCGAGCAGATCAAGGGCGACATACTGCTCTGGCAGAAGCTGTTGAAAGACGCCGGGGTGGCGCCGCAATGACCGCTGCCGACGACCTGTATACGGCCGCACCCGGTGGCGGGGCGGCCGCGCCGGGTGTGCTGCTGTTGCCGGCGATCGCGGGCGTCAACGAATACATCCGGCGCGTCGCCGCGAGGCTCTCCGGTCAGGGCTACGCGGTGCAGGCGGTGGACTATCACGCCGAGGCGGGTCGCCCGCCCGATCTGTCCACGCCGGCGGCCATCCTGCAGGCGGTGGCTTCGTTGTCGGAAGCCGCCGTGCTGGAGGCTGCGGCGCGCGCGCTCGACGGCCTGCGCCGCCGGCCGGGCGTCGATTCCGGACGCATCGCCGTGCTGGGCTTCTGCATCGGCGGCACCTACGCGATGCTTTCCGGTTGCACTCTCGACGGCGTTGCAGCCGTGGTCAATTACTACGGCTCGGTGCGCAACGCCCCGGATGGCAAGGGCAATGGAATCGCGCCGCTGGAGCGGGTCGCGCAGTTGCGCGCCCCGCTGCTCTCCCATTACGGCACGGCGGACCGCTTCGTGCCGGCGGCCGACGTCGATGCGCTGGAGCACGCGCTGGACGCCGCCGGCAGAGTCCACGAGATCTTCCGCTATGGCGGGGCGCCGCACGCGTTCGACGAGGACTTCCGTCCCGCCTACCGGCCGGTGGCCGCGCAGGAAGCCTGGGCGCGAACGCTCAACTTCATCAACTGGTACACGAGGAATCCGAAATGACGGGCAAACTCAAGGTCACGGTGGTCGGCGCGGGGCTGGGTGGTCTCACCGCGGCCGCCGCACTGCTCAAGCACGGCTGCGAAGTCACGGTGCTCGAGCAGGCCGGCGAACTGGGCGAGATCGGCGCCGGCGTTCAGCTCAGCCCCAACGCCATGAAGGTGATGCGTGCACTGGGCCTGGAGAAAGCCGTGCTCGACGTCGCCTTCGAACCGGGCAGCCACGTGATCCGCAGCTGGAAGAGCGGCCGCGTGCTGTCCTCGACACGGCTCAAGGGGCCGCTGCACGCGGCCTATGGGGCGGGCTATTACGGTTTTCATCGCGCCGACCTGCACCGCGTGCTGCAGCAAGCGGTGCCCGCCGAGCATGTGCGCCTGGGCGCCAAGTGCAGCAAGGTGCGCATCGGCCCGCAGGGCGCCAGCGTGGTGCTCGAGGACGGCAGCGAACTCGCCAGCGACGCGGTGGTCGGCGCAGACGGCGTGCATTCGGTCGTGCGCGCCGCCCTGATGGGCGAGGAATCGCCGCGCTTCACCGGCAACGTCTGCTGGCGGGGCCTGGTGCCCGCCGAGGCCATGCCGCCGGGCGCCATCTCCCCGGACATGGTGGTCTGGTTCGGCCCCGGAGCAAGCTTCATCTACTACTACGTGCGCGGCGGCAAGCTGGTGAACTGGGTGGCCATGTGCGAGGCGCCGGAATGGCGTTCGGAATCGTGGAAGTTCGAGGGCGACCGCAACGAACTGATCGAGCGCTACAAGCACTGGCATCCGACGGTGCGCGAGCTGATCGCGAAATCCGATCGCTACCTCAAATGGGCGCTGCTGGACCGCGATCCGCTGCCGCGCTGGACGCAGGGCGCCGTGACCCTGCTGGGTGACGCGGCGCACCCCATGCTGCCCTACCTGGCGCAGGGTGCGTGCATGGCCATCGAGGATGGCTATGCCGTCGCGGCAAGCCTGGCGCGGCATCCGGGGGACGTGCCCGCTGCGCTGAAGGCCTACGAGGCGGAGCGGCGCGAGCGCACCGCGCGCGTGCAGTTGCTGGCGCGCGCACGCTCGGTGGAGAACCACCTGCATTCCCCCCTGGCGCAGGTGAAGCGCAACTTCCGTTACGCGCTGCAGCGCTTTACCGACCCGTCCAAGCACACCTACAAGATCGAGTGGATCTACGGGCATGATGTGACCGCCTAGGCATCGGCGGCCGATCGTCGCGGCAGGCCGCGCAGCAGGTCCTGCAGCGCGCGCCGCTCGGCGCGCGGCGCGGTGAGCGCGCGCCGAGCGCGCACGGCGCGGCCCAGCGCGTCCAGGAAGCCGCGCTCGTTCTCGCAGCGCGACAGCAGCGCGGCCAGCGCCAGCTCGTCGCCGACGCGGTAGTAGCCCGGATACTCGGCGCCCAGCAGCCCGACGTTGCCGGACACCTTCGATGCGATCACCGGCACGCCCAGCGCGATGGCTTCGGACACCACGTGGGCGCCGCCTTCCATGTGGCTGGAAATCACCATGGCATGGCTGCGCGCCAGCCAGCGCATGGCCTGCGCGTGGCCGAGCTCGCCCAGCCAGCGATAGCGCGGTTCGCCGCGCATCAGCGCGCGCGCCTCACGAGCGTACGGCGGGCTCATCGCGCCGCCCAGGTGGACCACCCGCACGCGGCTGTGCGCCGGCAGGTGCGAGAGCGCCAGCGCGGCGCGGAACGGGTCCTTCTCCTCGCGCAGGTGGCCCAGCACGCTGACCAGCAGATAGGACTTCGGCGGCGCGTGCCGGCGGCCGGGCGGCACCGACTGGTGGATCACGCAGGCCTTGGCGCGCAGCGCGGGGCGCAGTTCGGCGAGGCCCTCGGCCTGCAGCACCACCAGCCGGTCGGCCAGGCGCAGCGATGCGCGCGCCTCGGCATCGCTGCGGATGTCGCGGTACAGGTCGGTGCCGGTGAGCACCAGCACCGCGGGCCGCTGCGGATGGGCGGCCTTCCAGGCGGCGAGCGAAGCGTGGCTGCGTCGCGCGTGCAGCGCGATCAGCAGGTCGTGGCGTGCGCCGCCGCGCCCCGCGTTCGTCCATTGCGTGGCGATCTGCACGCGATGGCCGAGTGCGCGCAGCTGGCGCGCCCAGCGCAGCGCCGTGGTGCGGTTGCCGTGCCGCGTGCCCGGCGGGGCGGGCGTTACAATCAGGATGCGCAGTGCGTTCACGGCGTGTTCATGGCGTAGAGATGATCAATATAGCAGCCGCGGCGCGGCGCCCCGAGTGGC
Source organism: Betaproteobacteria bacterium (assembly GCA_016713125.1). Taxonomy (GTDB): domain Bacteria; phylum Pseudomonadota; class Gammaproteobacteria; order Burkholderiales; family SG8-39; genus SZAS-79. The sequence continues at coordinate 13,014 of JADJPT010000033.1, read as the reverse complement.
CCGACTTTTCCCTGTACCGTCCGCACCCGCCGGCCGAAGTCCTGCAGGCCTGGCTGCGCGAGACGCAGGCGCGCACGCAGGCGTTGCTGGCCTGCGCCGCCGGCGCGCGCCTGCAGGTGCCGCTGCTGTCGATCGTCAATCCGCCGCTCTGGGAGCTGGGCCACCTGGCGTGGTTCCACGAGTTCTGGCTGCACCGCGACGGCGATTTCGCGCTTGCGTCCATGCTGCCCGGCGCCGACCGGCTCTACGATTCGGCGCGCGTCGCGCACGACACGCGCTGGTCGCTGCCGCTGCCGGACCTGGCGGCCACGCAGGCCTACCTGCAGCGCGTGCTCGAAGGCGTGCACGCCGCGCTAGAGGCGTCGAAGCCGGCCGTGGGCGCACAGGCGCCCGACGACGCGCTTGCCTATTTCGTGCAGCTCGGCATCCTGCACCAGGACATGCACAACGAGGCCTATGCCTACACCTGGCAGACGCTGGGGTATCCGGCGCCGACGGGCGCGCGCGGCCCGGCGGCCATGCCGCAGGCGCAGTCCGACCTTGAGATCCCGGCCGGGACCTGCAGGCTGGGCGCGGCGCCGCGCAGCGGCTTCGTGTTCGACAACGAGAAGTGGGCGCACGACATCGAGCTGCCGTCCTTCGCCATCGCGCGCCGGCCGGTGAGCAACGCCGAGTTCGCCGCCTTCGTGGCCGACGGCGGCTATGCGCGACGCGACTGCTGGAGCGAAGCCGGCTGGTCCCTGCGCGAGGGACTGCGGCTCGCGCATCCGCGCTACTGGCAGCGCGATGGCGATGGCTGGCAGGTGCGCCGCTTCGATCGCCTCGAGCCGCTGGCCGGCGACGAACCGGTCATGCACGTCAGCGCCCACGAGGCCGAGGCCTGGTGCCGCTGGGCCGGCCGTCGGCTGCCCGGCGAGGCGGAATGGGAGCGCGCCGCGAGTCTGCATCCGGCGGATTTCGCGCCGGGCGCGCTGTGGCAATGGACGGCGAGCCGCTTCGCGCCCTATCCGCAGTTCTCCGCCGATCCGTACAAGGAGTATTCCGCGCCCTGGTTCGCGGAGGAGCACCGCGTGCTGCGCGGCGGCAGCTTCGTCACGCCGGCGCGGCTGATACGACGGACCTGGCGCAATTTCTACAAGCCGGAACGCGCGGACATCTTCTGCGGCTTTCGCAGCGCGGCGCTCTGAGCGCCGGCCGCGCGCCGCCGCGCAAATGGGCTATGCGGGCGCGCCGCGCCTCCAGCGCCGTTCCATGAGCTCGAACACTCCCTGAATGGCCAGCGCGAGCGCGGCCGCCGGCAGGGCGCCCGCCAGCAGCATGCGGCTGTCGTTCAGCGCCAGTCCCGAGGCGATGCGCTCGCCGTAGCCGCCGGCGCCGACGAAGGCCGCGATGGTGGCCGTGCCGACGTTGATCACCGCCGAGGTTTTGATGCCGGCCAGCAGCGGCAGGCGTGCCAGCGGCAACTCGACGTAGCGCAGGCGCTGCGCCGGCGTCAGGCCGAGCGCCAGCGCGGCCTGCTTGAGCCCTTCGCTCACGCCCAGCATGCCGGCGTGCGTGCCGCGCACGATGGGCAGCAGGCCGTACAGGAACAGCGCCAGCGCCGCGGGCAGCAGGCCGATGGCGCCCAGCGCGGCGATCAGGAACGCCAGCAGCGCCAGCGAGGGGATGGTCTGCACCACGCCGACCAGGGCGAAGATGGGCTGCGTCAGTCGCGGCCGGCGCGCCGCGGCCACGCCCAGCGGAACGCCGACGATCACGCTGGCGGCCAGCGCGCCGAACACCAGCAGCAGGTGCTCGCGGGTCAGGCGCAGCAGGTCGGGCGCGAACAGCGCGTCGAGCAGGCCGCGCGGCGCTGCGGCCTCGGCCGCCGCATCGTCGGCAACGTCCGCCGGCGCGGCATCGAACAGCGCCGCGGCCTCGGCGAAGCTGCGCCCGTCGAGCTCGGCGGCGGCGTTCATGGCGCGCATGCGCGCCGCATCGATGCGGCCCTCCAGCGTGGCCAGCGCGCGCCATTGCGCGGCATGGCGTTGCGGCGCGTCGCTGCGATGCAGGAGCAGCGCCGCATAACTCGGGAAGTAACGCCTGTCGTCCTCGAGCACGCGGATCGCGTAACGCTCGATCTTGGCGTCGGTGGTGTACAGGTCCATCAGGTCGATGCGGTACTGCGCCATGGCCTCGTAGGCCAGCCCGTGTTCCAGGCCGACCGGCTTGATCGCCGCCAGGCCGTAGGCGCGCGACAGTCCCGGCCAGCCGTCGCGGCGCGCGAGGAACTCCTGCGACAGGCCGGGCTTGAGCCCGGGATGCGCGGCCAGGTCGGAGATCCTGCGCAGGCCGAGCTTGCCGGCCAGCGCCTCGCGCACGCCCAGCGCATAGCTGTTCTCGAAACCCAGCGGCAGCGAGGCGGCCAGCCCGCGCGGGGCCAGCGCGCGATTGATCTCGGCGAGGCCGGGCGGTCGGCGCGCTTGAGGATCTCGCGCACGATGGTGCCGCTGTACTCCGGATAGACGTCGATCGCGCCGCTGCGCAGCGCTTCGTAGAGGATGCCGGTATTGCCCAGCCCCGGCTTGTGCACGGCCGGCCCGCCGCCCGAGGCCGTGCGCAGCAGCAGTTCGCCGAGGATGTACGACTCGGTGAAGCGCTTGGAGCCGATCTTCAGCGCGTCTTCGGCCTGTGCCGGCGGCGCGGCGGCAACCGACAGTGCGAAGCCGGTCAGCAGCAACCGGCGCAACAGGGGCGCGGCGTTCACGGTGCCTCCAGCGTGCGCCGGTAGCAGCGCGCGAACTCGGTGGCGCTCTGCGCCGGGGCGGCGTCCACGCAGCGGTTCTGCGTGTCCAGCGTGCGGCGCGCGTACTCTTCCTCGGGCAGGTTCAGGCGGCGCGCGGCGCTGCCGGCGCGCATCCGCGCGTAATCGGCGTCGAAGCCCAGCAGGCCGTAGGACTTCAGTTCCTCGCGCGTGAGGTAGCGCGTGCCGCCCGCGGGCACCGCCATGATGGCCTCCCACAGCGTCCCGGGCATGCCCATCTCCTCGAGGTAGGCCTGCATGCGCTTCTGCACCTCGTCGAGCAGTGCGACGGCGCGCGGATCGCTGCCGGATCTGTCGCCGGCTTCGAGCGGCACGATGGGGCCGCTGCGCGGGCGCAGCGCCAGTTGCGGGCGGTGCAGGCCGACCGCGCCGGTCGGTGCCGCGCGCAGCACGCTGCCGGCCAGAATCAGCACGCAGGCGCTGGCGCAGCGCCCGCGCACGAAGGCGTGTGCGTTGGCCGCGCGCGCCATGCGCCCGATCTGCATGCCGACTTCGGCTTCGCCGCCGGGGCTGTCCAGCAGCAGGATGGCGCCGGCCGGGAAGCGCTCGCGATCCGCGCCTTCCAGCGCCTGCCGCAGCTGCGCCACCACCTCGGTGCGCAGGAAACCCTTGAGTTCGATGACCACCGCGCCGCGGCCGCCGGCCGCGGTCTGCGCCGACTGCGCCGACTGCGCCGATTGCGCCTGCGCGCCGGCCGGCAGCGCGGCGGCAGCGCAGGCCAGCAGCGCCAGGGCGCTGCGCAGCGCCGCGCGGCGCATGGCCGGGATCAGACGGCCAGGTTCTCTTCGGACAGGTCCTTGCGCTTTTCCATGTTGAAGCGCCCGTCGTAGATCGGTCCCTTGCCGGTGGTCGGGCCCTGGTACTGGACGAACAGCATCAGGCCGCCGGTCTCGGTCGACAGGTCGTCCTCGTAGTGCGGGTCGGCGTAGCGGATCATGGTGCCGGGTCCGCAGGTGCGCTTGCCGATCTTGAAGGTGCCCTCGAGCACGTACCAGACCTGGGCGAAATCGTGGCGGTGCAGCGGGTGGTGGGCGCCCGCCTCGTAGCGCACGAAGCCGGCGTTGGGCTGGGTGGGGTCTTCCGGGCGCGGATGGAACAGCATCTTGCTGTGCTGTCCGGGGAAACGCAGGGTCTCCCATTCCATGTCGTCGATGTGGCGGAATTCGGCCGGCTGGTCCTTTTCGAATTTCATGGCGGTGCTCCTGCGCTGTGGGACGGGACGCTCACTATAATCGCTGCGTCACGGCGTGACCATACGTGACCCTCCGATCGACCTTCCGGGAGCGAAACATGTCGCGGTCCTGAATCACCCGCCGGGCCTGCGTCGTCATAGGGCAGTGGCAGTAATCAGCCTGGAATCCCGCTGCAGACAACGGATTTCGAGAAAAAGTGGCAGTATTCGAGGCCCGGCGGCACTCAGTCCACTGCAGCATTCCTGCGCCGGCGCGGTGCGGCGCGCAGCGCGCCCGTGCAGTAGTCGAGGAAGCGCTGCGCGACCAGCGACAGCGGCTGGCTGGTCCTGCGCAGCGCGCCGACTTCGATGCTCAGCACGGGCACCAGCGGGCGCGCCACCACGCGCCGGTCGTTCAGCGCCTCCAGGCTGAACGGGTCGACGATGCACACGCCCGCGCCCTGCGCGACCAGCGCGGCGGCGGCGAGGATGGTGCGCGCCTCGATGCGCAGGCGGCGCTGCACGCCGCGCTGCTCGAACAACGCGTCGATGCGGTCGCGAAAGCGCGCGCGCGGCACGTTGATGAATTCGCAGTCGCGCAGGTCCTCGACGCGCACACGCGCGCGCGCGGCCAGCGGGTGGCCGGCGGGCAGCAGGCAAACCGCCGCGTTGCGCGCGATCGGCGTCACCGTGAGGTTGTCGTCCTCCGCCGGCAGGGTGGCGAAGCCGAGTTCCGCCGTGCCGCGCAGCACGGCCTGCAGCACGTCGCGATAGGACTGCACGTCGAACATCACCGACACGCCGGTGTATTCGGCGCAAAAGCGCGTCACCAGTTGCGGCAGCACGCCCTGCTGCAGCGTGGGCATGACGCAGATGCGCAGGGTGCCGGTGCCGATGTCGCGGATGCGGCGCGCCACCTGCTCGATCTCGCGCAGGCCGGTGAAGCTGCGCTGCACCTCGGCGTGGAAGGCCTTGCCCTCCTCGGTGGGCAGCAGGCGGCCGCGGGTGCGCACGAACAGCGCGAAGCCGGTCTCCTGCTCCAGGCGCAGCACCAGGCGGCTGGCCGCGGACTGCGTGATGTGCAGGGATTCCGCGGCGCGCGTGACGCTGCCCTGTTCGAAGATGGCGACGAAGGCCTCGATCTGACGCAGGTTCATCGCGCCATTTGGCCGCATCGCGTGCGTGCCGTCCAGCGCCGCAGCGGAACGCCGTGCGCCCGCCCGCACGCCAGTACGGCAGTACGGCAGTACGCCAGTCAGCCTGCCGTCGGCGCCGGGCTCAGGCTGAAGACCACCGAAGGGTCCTTGCGCACGGTGTCGATCAGGTCGACCTCCCAGTCGAGGTAGTCCTGCATCGCCTTGTCGCGATCCTTCGCTTCGAACGGCTTCACGAAGGCGTCGTCGATCGGGCCGCCGAGACGCGCCTCGCCGGATTCCAGCGGCAGGCCGGCCTGCTTCCAGGCCGCGCTGCCGCCCGCCAGCACCAGGACCCGGCCGCGGTGCAGGGCGCGCGCTTCGGCAAAAGCGAGCCGCGCCAGCAGCGCATCGGGCGAGACCAGCACCAGCGTGTCGCCCGCCGGGATCCGCGCCAGGCACTGCGCCAGTCGGGCGCGCACCGTCCACCAGGCGCCGGGCACGTGGCCGGCCACGTAGTCCTTGCCGGGGCCGAGGTCGATCACGGTGGCGCGTCTGCCGAGTGCGTGCAGTTCGGCTCCGCGCTGATCGCCGGCGGCTCGGTCGGGCAGGCCCGGCGGCGGACCGGGGCATGCCGGATTGCATGGGGATCGCGGCGTCGCCGCCGTCGAGCACGCAGGCGCCGGCATAGCCCATCTGGCGCAGCCACGCTGCGGTCATCGCCGAACGCACGCCCAGGGGATCGAAGAGCACGATGCGCGCGCTGCGCATCGCCACGTAGGTATCGGTGGCCTGGACCAGCTGGCCGCCGGGCGCATGGCCCGCGCCGCGCGGATGCGCGGCAAGGTACTCCTCGCGCATGCGCACGTCGTACAGGTAGCAGGTGCGCCCCGCGTCAGGCCGCAGCCAGGCTTCCACCTCGCGCCAGCCGACGGTGGGCACGGCGTGGCGCTGCGCGACGCGCGCCGCGGCGGCCTGCGCGCGCGCCAGCGCCGCGGGCGAGGGGGCGGGCGCGCGCCGGGTCGAGCCGGTTTCGATCTCGAATCCGGCGAGCTTCCAGCCCATGGTGCCGTTGCGCAGCGCGACCACTCGGTTGGGCACGCCGGCATTGATCAGCGACTGGGCGCCGATGATGCTGCGCGTGCGCCCGGCGCAGTTCACCACGATGGTGGTGCCCGGGTCGGGCGCCAGTTCGCCGGCGCGCAGCACCAGTTCCGCGCCCGGTGTGCTGATCGAGCCCGGGATGGTGCCGCGCTGGTGTTCTCCCGGCGTGCGGCTGTCGACGATCACCATGTCGCGTCCCTCGGCCTGCCAGGCGGCGAGCTCGGCGGCTGCGATCGAGGGCGTGCCGCACTCGTGTTCGACGAATTCGCCGAACGCCTTGCTGGGCGTGTTGAAACCGGTGAAGGCGGGCAGCCCCTCGGCCTGCCAGGCCTGCACGCCGCCGGCCAGCACCTCGACGCGCGGGTAGCCCAGTTCGGCCAGTCGCGCCGCCAAGCGCGCATCGAGACCGTCGCCGGCCGCCGAGGCGACCACGATGTGCACGCCGCGGTTCGGCAGCAGCGCGCCGATGCGCAGCTCGAGGCGCGAGAGCGGCAGGTTGACCGAATGAAACAGGTGCGGCGCGACCGAGTACGCGCCTTCTTCGCGCGGGTCGAGGATGGCGAGGTCGGCGCCGGCGAGTATCTGCGCCTGCAGCGCGCGGGGGGCGATCGAGGCCATCAGTCCACCGCGCCCGCCCCCGCCCACCGGCGGACCGTTCTGCGCGCCGGGCTGCGGCACTGCTCGAGGACGGAAGCGAAGTCACGCAGCGGATCGTAGGGCAGGCTCTGAACGCGCGCGTCACCGGCCGCCTAGCTGGCGCAGGTGCGCAGGCGATCCAGGCTGTTGGCGAGCCGGGCGTGTGGCGAACAAGGTGGCGGCCGGACCGAAATGACGGGTTGGCGCCACGACGCGTTCCCGGCGTCAGGCCGGCGAGGGCCGCCGCCAGGCGGATGAGAGGGCGCGGTACGCCGCGATTGATGGTGTGTGCGTTCATGTCTGTTTCCTGAAGTGTGCAAGAGGCCGCCCGCCGCCCCTCGCGGGGCGGACGGCTGCGGTCGGTGATGTGCTGTTGCGCCGCTGGGGCGCGAGCAGGGAGGCGCCGCAGGCGCTTGGCGCGCCCCGGAACCCTGCCCGGATCGGCCGGGATTCAGCCCTGCGCGGCGTCCTTGGTGTTCGGGTTCGGCGGGAACAGCTCGGTGTTGCCCTTCTCGTCGAACTGCACGCGGTCGGTCTGGTCTTCGAGCGCGCGCTCGTAGAAGCGCAGCTGCCACACCGGCTCGTCGCCGCGGCCCTGCACGTGGATGCTGTGGATGTCCTCGCCCATCAGCGCCACGCCCACGCCCTGGCCGACGTCGATCTGGTCGATCTGCTTGAAGCCGTCCTTGGGATCGACCTTGTAGAGCTTGTTGGTTTCCACGCCGTCCAGGCCGACCAGGATCGCCCAGTTGTTGTGGTTGTGCGGCGGGCTGGACTTGCCGGGCAGCGCCAGCGAAACGTACAGCGCGCGCGGCGTGCCGTCGTCCTTGTTCAGGCGATAGGCGACGAAATCCTTGAAGGTGCCGCGCTTGGCGGGCTGGAACTCGTCGGGAACCACGAACAGGTGCTTGTGCGTTGCGAGCTGCATGAGCTCGTCCTTCATCATGTTCACTGCTTCGCGCGTGACGCCGTGCGTGCGCTCGATCTGCGCGACGCGGGCCATGGTCTGGTCGACGAGCTTCTGGCGCTCGGCCGGGATGTTGCTGACTTTCATGTCCATGCTTTGTCTCCTGTGGGGGCCTGTTGTGCGGCTGCCGTCTGGCGCGGCGAAGGCGGGATGAAGATAGAGGCACGGGGCATGATTGTCGAATTCATTTTGTCGGCTTATGTATTCCGCCATGGAATGCCTGCCGCGGGCCTGCCCGCGCTGTAAGCTTTCGCTCTGCAAACGCCAGTCGGTGCGGCGTTGACGGCGGCGGTGGCTGCCACAACACTCCGCACGACCGCCTGCCGCACGAGGCCCGGATAACCATAACGGAGACGACAAGCATGAAATCGACACACATACGCACGACCGCGGGCCGCGCCGCGCCGCGCTCCCGCATTCGTCAACTGCTGGGACGCGGCGCGCTGGCGCTGGCATCGGTCGCGGCCGCGCTGGGCGTGCAGGGCGCATACGCGCAGGGGCGGCGTTTCCGTCGCGTCCGATCACGCTGATCGTGCCGTACGGCCCGGCTCGGCCAACGACATCCTCGCCCGCATGCTCGGGCCGGAAGTTTCGGCGCAGTTGCGCCAGCCGGTCGTCGTCGAGAACAAGCCGGGAGCCGGAGGCTCGCTGGGCACGACGCTGATCGCGCGCGCGAAGAACGACGGCTACACCATCGGCGTGGCGGGCAGCGCCACCTTCGGCGTCAACCCCGCGATGCAGAACAACCTGCCCTATGCGGTGGCCGATTTCAGCCCGATCATCAAGCTGGCCAGCACCTCCAACGTGCTGGTCGTGCCGGCGCAGAGCAAGGTCGCCAACGCGCAGGAGTTCCTCGCCAGCCTGAAGTCCGGCGCGCTGCGCTACAACTCGCTGGGCAACGGCACCACGGCGCACCTGGCCGGGGCGCTGGTCGCGCGGCAGGCCAACGCGACGGCCGACCACATTCCGTACAAGAACGCCGGGGAGATGATCACCGCGCTGGTTTCGGCGCAGGTCGATTTCGCCTTCCAGCCGCTGCCGGCGGTGTTGAGCCAGATCCGCGGCGGTAAGCTGCGGGCGCTGGGTGTGTCCAACACCACGCCGCCCAAGGCCCTTTCCGAGGCCGCGTTGCTCGGCCCGGCTCTGGCGACGATCGGCGTGAAGGATTTCGAGAAGGCCAACGTGTGGTTCGGCATGGTCGCGCCCAAGGGAACGCCGCGCGATGTACTGCAGGCCTTGAACCGCGCCTTCGCGGCGGCGCTGACCAAGCCGGAGATCCAGGACAAGCTGCTGGGCTCCGGTTACGACATCGATCCGCCGGCCTCGGCCGAGGCCTTCGAGCAGTTCGTGGCCGACCAGCGCAACTTCTGGGTCGATCTGGTCAGGGTCTCCGGCGCCAGGGCCGAGTGATGGGCGCGCACGCCACCTACGAGAACGTCACCGGGCGGCTGGCCGAGTCGGTCCTCGGCACCGAGTTCGCGCACCTGCCCTCCGAGACGGTGGAGCAGGTCAAGCGTGTGGTGCCTGGATCTGATCGGCTGCGCGCTGGCCGGCACGATCACCGACCGGGCGCGCATCGCGCTGGAGATGATCGAGGAGTTCGGCGGCAACGGCGAGGCGGTGCTGATCGGCGCCGGCAGGACCTCCTGCCCGCAGGCGGCGTTCGGCAACAGCGAGCTGATGAACGCGCTCGACTACGACATCATCGGGCCGATCTCGGGCCACATCGCGCCGTATGTGATCCCGCCCAGCCTGGCCATCGCGCAGCGTGCGCATTCTTCGGGCAAGGACCTGATCCTCGCCCTGGCGCTGGCCAACGAGGTCGGCGGCCGCTCGATGAGCGCCTTCGCGCAGCACAAGATCGTCAAGGACGAACCGCCGTACTACGAGGAGCATCCGCGCTTCACGTATGCCTCGTCGATCTTCGGCGGGTGGCCGGCGCCGCACGCCTGCTGCGGCTGGACCAGTCGCAGCTCTGCCATGCCCTTGGCATCGCCGGCGCCAGTTCGCCGGTGCTCGCGATCATGAAGTGGCAGCACATGCCCGGCCCCGCGATCATGGCGAAGTACAACGCGTGGACCGGTTGGACCGCGCAGCTGGCGACCGTGGCGGCGCTGGCGGCGCGGCGCGGCTTCACCGGCGACACCACCATCCTGGACGGCGAGTTCGGCTACTGGAACATCGTCGCCTCGCCGGTCTTCAATGTCGGCAACCTGCTCGACGGCCTGGGGCGCGACTGGCACCTGGACCAGGTGCGCTACAAGCTCTATCCCACCTGCTACATCTACCACGCCGGCATCCAGGGCATCTGTCAGCTGGTGCGCGAGCATCGCATCGATCCGGCGGAGATCACGGAGATCGTGGTGCGCGGCGATCGCCTGATGCAGACGCCGAACCGCATGGGCGTCGAGGTCAACACCTTCGCCGACGCGCAGTTCTTCATCCGCTTCAACTTCGCGCTGGCGGTTTTCCACGGCGACAAGCCCAGCCCCGCGTGGCAGCTGCCCGAGACCTTCAACGACCCGAGGATTCGCGCCCTGGTGCCCAAGGTGAAGCTCGAGGAGCATCCGGAGTTCGAAAACTACGTGCGCTCCGCGATCGGTTCCGGGACGGTACCCATACTCTGGAGCTCGATCGTCGAGATCGCGGCCCGCGGGCAGCGCTACACCGTCGAGGTGCCGGCGCCGCGGCAGCAAGGAGTTTCCGGCCAGCCGCGAGGATCTGGTCGACAAGTTCCGCATCAACGCCTCGTACTCGCGGATCAAGACGCAGAAGGTCGATCAGGTCATCGACCTGATCCTGAACCTCGAGAAGCTGGACGATGTCACCGAGATGTTCGACCTGCTGGCAGCCTGAGCGCGGCCGGTGGCGATGGCCGGCGCCGCCCGGCCTTCGCCACGCGTCACTTGCCGCGGAACTGCGGCTTGCGCTTCTCGTTGAAGGCGCGGATGCCCTCCTGGCGGTCGGCGGTCGGCACCATGCGGTTGTAGGCCTCGATCTCGTAGCGCAGGCCGGTGCGCAGGTCCATCTGCAGCCCGTAGTGCACCGACTTCTTGGCCTGGCGCACCGACAGCGGCGCGTTGGCGGCGATGGCGCGCGCGGTGTCCAGCGCCTGCTCCATCAGCGAGTCGGCATCCACCACGCGGTTCAGCACGCCCCATTCGTGCGCCTCCTGCGCCGTGAACGGCCGTGCGCTGAGGATGATCTCCTTGGCGCGCCGCTCGCCCACCGCGCGCGGCAGGTTCTGCGTGCCGCCGGCGCCCGGCATGATGCCGATGCTGACCTCGGTCAGCGCGAAGCGCGCTTCGGGCACCGCGTAGGCGAAATCGCAGGCCAGCACCATTTCCAGGCCGCCGGCATAGGCATGGCCGTTGACCGCGGCCAGCACCGGCACCGGCAGTTCCATGAGGGTCCAGTACATCTCCTCGAAGATCTCGTGCTGGCGCTGCCAGGCCTCGACCGTCATGCCGTTGCGTTCCTTCAGGTCGCCACCGGCGCAGAAGGCCTTGGCCGGCACGGCGGTGAGCACCACGGCGCGGGTCTCGCCCGGGTCGCGCGTCAGGCCCAGCCACAGCTCGCGCAGCTCCTGGCCCATCTGCGTGTTCAGCGCATTGGCGACCTCGGGGCGGTTCAGGCTGACCACCAGCACGTGCGGCTCGGGCTTGTCGAGCCTCAGAGTGGAAAACACGGATGCGTACATGCGGGCCCAGTGTCTCGCGGCGGCGGCGTGCCGCGCAATCGCCGTTTCGCCGCCGGGCGCGGCGGTTCGCGCTGCGGATGGGTGTGGATCGGCGCGGGTCGGCCGGTCCGGCTCAGGTTCGATAGGGGCGCGCCAGCGTCAGCCGCACGCTGAGCCCGGCGCGTCCGGCCAGGTCGATCAGCCGGTCCAGGCTGAAGCCCGCGGTGCGCCCGTTCTTCAGGTTGCTGACCTGCGGCTGGGCGATGCCGAGCAGGGCCGCGGTGTCCTTCTGCGTCATGCCCAGCTGCTCGATGCGCTCGACGAGGGCGGTGGCCACCTGCGCGCGCAACCGGGCGCTCAGGGGCAGGGCGGGGCGCTTGGCCATGGTGGTCTCCCGGTTTGGATGCCCGGCAATATATCAGAAACAATATTCGGATTGTCCGGAAAGCCGCTCTGCAAGCCGATCTCGTGAAATAAATCTTGAAGAATAGTCGGTTGCGGCCGGGCCGGGCGGGGCGCGCGGACAGGCTCGGCGACCGGGGTGTTCATGCTAAAATCAGGCACGTTTTCAGGCGGGCCGCATGGGTTTCCGGATGCCTTTGCATCCTGCACCGGGCCTGCCGCACCGGACCGCTCCCTTGCGCATACTTCTTTCCAACGACGACGGCTATTTCGCGCCCGGCCTCGCGGCGCTGGCCGCGCACCTGGGAAAGCTCGGTGAGATCACCGTGGTGGCGCCCGAGCGAGCGACCGCAGCGGCGCCTCGAATTCGCTGACTCTGGACCGGCCGCTGACGGTGCGCCGCGCGGCCAACGGCTACTGGTTCGTGAACGGCACGCCCACCGACTGCGTGCACCTGGCGGTGACCGGCTTCCTCGACCACACGCCGGACATCGTCGTCTCGGGCATCAACCATGGATCCAACATGGGCGACGACACCATCTATTCGGGCACCGTGGCCGCGGCGACCGAAGGCTACCTGCTCGGCATCCCTTCGATCGCCATGTCGCTGACCAGCCACGACGGCAAGAACTTCGACGCCGCCGGGCGCATCGCCGCGCAGCTGGTCGAGCGCTTCAAGCGCGAGCCCATCCGCCAGCCCGTGCTGCTCAACGTCAATGTGCCCGACGTGGCCGAGCCGGCCGGCATCGAGGTCACGCGCCTGGGCAAGCGCCACAAGGCCGAGCCGGTGGTGAAGACCACCAACCCGCGCGGCGCCACCATCTGGTGGATCGGCGCGGCCGGCGATGCGGCCGACGCCGGGCCGGGCACCGATTTCCACGCCGTGGCCTCGGGGCGCGTATCGGTCACGCCACTGCAGATCGATCTCACACAGCACGCCCAGCTCGACCTGGTGCGCGGCTGGATGGCGAAATAGGGGCGTGCACCGGGTGCGTGACGCCAAGCAGTTCGCCGGCATCGGCATGACCTCGCAGCGCACGCGTGCGCGCATGGTCGAGCGCATCCGCGAGCAGGGCGTGCGCGACGAGCGCGTGCTCACCGCGATGTCCAGCGTGCCGC
>JADJPT010000032.1 GCA_016713125.1 Betaproteobacteria bacterium | reverse complement strand
GCGCATCGTGGCAAACCATGCCGCCATGGCCGCATGATGCCGATCCGACCGATTGATCAGCGCGACGATCGCGCCCGTGTCAACGAGAACGCGTGCCACGGAAGGCCTTGCGGGCCAGTTCGCGTACGTTCTCCGATTGAATCGTCGCCACGCCCTGCTCAGGGATCAGGTCGGCCGCCAGCGCATAGGCGTTGATGCCTTCGCCGCTTGCATCGAGATAGCTGTCGAGTGCGCGTACCAGAGCTTCCGAGCGCGTCACGCCCTGCTTGACGCAATACTCGGCGAGCTTCTGCTCCACGCGCGGCGGAATGCGGGCATTGACGGTCTTACGCATGCCGTAGTGTATCACGTATTGCACATAAACGTATCACGCGCTGAAACCGCCCCTCCCTCAGCGCGGCACCAGCTTCAGCGTGCCCGCCTCGGCGCGCGCGTCCATGCGCATGGGCATGTAGCGCACGGCGGCCCAGCGTTCGGCGTAGCTGCGGTACCAGGGCGAGAAGACGATTCCTGACTGCCCGGTCGAGTGCATCCAGCGCGAGTTCTCCAGGTCGGCCAGGTCGTAGAGCGCGCGCAGGCTGGCCGCGTGCCGGTTGACGAAGGGTTCGTCCTCGTCGCGGATGGTGTGGCGGCCGACGTTGACGGTGTAGGTGTCGCCCGGCGTGGGCACGCGCACGTCGAACCACTTCGCCAGCTGCGCCACGCGCGAGAACGGCCGGTGCGTGGAGCGCGCGGCGTGCGCCTCGCCCCAGCGCCAGGCGGCCGGGTCGCTGCCGTAGCGCGCGGCCAGATCGTTCAGCGCGCGCGTCAGCGCCGCGGCCACCACCGCGTCGCAACTCTCGCGTGCCGGCGTGACCACGTCGTCGCACCAGCGGCCCTGGCCGTTGGCGTCGGACAGCACATTGCGCAGGAACACATGGCGCTGGTCGAAATAGGCCTTGAACAGCGCCGGGCCGAATTCGTCGGCGTACACGCCGCGCGCGATCTCGCGCATCCAGGCGGTGGCGATCAGCGGCTCGGCGCGCTCGGCCAGCATGGCCCCGTCCCAGCCGCGCAACAGGGCCACGGCCTTGCGCTCGGCCTCGCCGGCGGCGGGCGCGCGCAGCAGCAGCGGCAGCACCTCGCGCAGGGCCAGCGAGGCGGTGTCGGCCTGCATCAGCGCGAAGCCCTCCAGCGTGTGGCGCGGCTGCGCGGCCAGCAGCGCCTCGATGCGGTCGGCGCGATACGGCACCGCCCATTCGTAGGTGAGGTGGTGCGGGTAGCCGGGCTCGACGATCTTCTGGTTGGCCGTCACCACCTGGGCCTCGGCCGGGTTGTAGCGGCGCGGCAGTTCGTCGAAGGGGATCCAGCCGGCCCAGTCGTAGCGCGCGTCCCAGCCCGGCGCCGGGTACAGGCCGCGCAGGTCGTTCTCGGGCTTGCGCACGGGGATGCGCGCCGGCGCGATGAAGCCGATGTTGCCGCCCACGTCGGCGTAGACCACGTTCTGCTGCGGCGCGTGGAAGAACCGCAGCGCGGCGAGGAACTCGGCCCAGTTGGACGCGCGGTTCAGGCGCGGCGCGGCCGCGGCGGTGAGGTTGTCCGGGGCGAGCGCGGTCCAGGCGAAGGCGATGGCGTGGCCCTTGGGCGCCGCGCGCGTGATCGCCGCATGGCCGCCGTCGCTGACGATGGGCCCGTGGCGCGAGACGCGCACCTTCAGCTTCACCTCGGCCGCGCCCTTCACCGCGATGCGCTCCTCGATCACTTCGAAGGCCGCCCAGCCCTCCGGCGTGCGGTAGCGCGTGGCGTCGTTCGGGTCGAGCTGCTCGATGTAGAGGTCCTGCACGTCGGGCGCGGTGTTGGTGAAGCCCCAGGCGATGCTGCGGTTGCGGCCGAGGATCACGCCGGGCACCCCGGGCAGGGTGGCGCCGATCACCGCCAGGCCGTCGGCGGATTCGAGGTGCGCGAAGTACCACAGCGCGGGCGCCGACAGCCCCAGGTGCGGGTCGTTGGCCAGCAGCGGCTTGCCGGTGGCGCTCTTCGCGCCGCCCACCACCCAGTTGTTCGAGCCCGTGCCTTCGACATAGCCTGGCGTGGCGTTCCAGGCCAGGGACAGCGCCGCGGCCTGCGGCGCGAGCTGGCGGTACAGCGTGGAGTAATCCGCGACCACGGGCGCGGGGTCGTCGCGGTACGGCGGCAGGACCTCGGCGATGCGCGCCTGCGCCAGGCCGTGCTGCGCGAGGCGCAGGCGCATGAGTTCGTTGCCCCAGTTGCCGCCCAGGTCCCAGGCCATCATGATCATCCAGCCCAGCGAATCGACCGGCGACCAGGGCTCGGGCGCCGGCGCGCGCGTCAGCAGGAACTCCGGCGGCAGCGGGCCGCTGCGCTGCGCGAGGTACGCGTTCACGCCGGCCGCGTAGGCCGTGTACAGCGCGCGCGTGGGCGCATCGAGGTTCTTCCATTGCGCCTCGGCCGCGCGGCGCACGCCCAGGGTGCGCAGGAAGCGGTCGGCGTCCAGCGCGGGCGCGCCGAGGATCTCGGCCAGCCGCCCGGCGGCGACGCGGCGGTTCACCTCCATCTGCCAGAGCCGGTCCTGGGCGTGCACGAAGCCCAGCGCGTACTGCGCCTCGGCCTCGCGCTGCGCGCGGATGTGCGGCACGCCCTCGGCGTCGCGGCGCACCTCCACCGGCCCCGGCAGGCCGGCCAGGCGCAACTCGCCCTCCAGCTGCGGCTGCACGGCCCGGGAATACCAGACCACGCCCACCACCGCCGCCAGCAGCGCGGCCAGCAGGGCGATGAGCAGCCATTTGAGCAGGCGCAGCATCACTTCTCCGTCCCGGACCCAGCCGTCAGCGCGAGCTGGCTCAGGCGGCGGCGCATGCGCCAGGCGCGCAGCTGCTCGCCGAAGGCGGTGTTTGAAACGCGGGCGGGTTGAACGGTGGGCATGCCGCGAGCATACCGCGCGGCCCGCCGCGGCAGAATGACCTGTGAGGTAATGCACACTTTTCACGCGCGGATGTACCCGCGTGTATCTCTTTTGTTTCAGACGGGTAATTCCGCTCGCCAGCGCACATCCGACGCGGAGAATGCCGCGTAGAACTTGCACGGGGCGCGCAGGGTGCGCTGCCCCATCGTTCGAAACAGGAGAGGACGCACCATGCAATTGAAAGACTCGGCCGGCTATCTGACCAGCGGCGCCACCCCCGGGGCGCTGGAGCTCTACGAAACCGCCAACCGGGACCTGCGCTGCTACCTGCGCGACCCGATCGGCACCGCGGACGCGGCGATCGCGCAGAGCCCGCGCTTCCTGATGGCGCATGTGTTCAAGGCCTGGCTGTACCTGCTGTCCACCGAGCCGGCCGCCACCGCCGCGGCGCGCGGCATCCTCGATGCGGCGCGAGAGCTGCCGGGCAACGAGCGCGAGCGCATGCACCTCGAGGCCGCCAGCGCGCTGTCCGAGGGCCGCTGGCGCGAGGCTTCGCGCCGCCTGGAGGACCTCAGCATCGAATACCCGCGCGACGGGCTGGCCCTGCAGGTCGGCCACCAGGTGGATTTCTTCCGCGGCGATGCGCGCATGTTGCGCGACCGCATCGCGCGCGCCCTGCCCGCCTGGACGCGCACGCAGGCCGGCTACCACGCGCTCCTGGGCATGCACGCCTTCGGCCTGGAGGAGTGCGGCGAGTACGGTGCGGCCGAGTCGCAGGGCCGCCGCGCGCTGGAGATCGAGCCGCGCGACAGCTGGGCGCAGCACGCCGTGGCGCACGTGATGGAGATGCAGTCGCGCCAGGCCGACGGCATCGCCTGGATGCGCGCCAACCCCGAGGCCTGGTCGCACGAGAGCTTCTTCGCCGTGCACAACTGGTGGCACCTGGCGCTGTTCCACCTCGACCGCGGCGAGCACGCCGAGGCGCTGGCGCTGTACGACGGACCGATCCGCGGCAACCGCTCGGCGCTGGCCATGGAGATGATCGACGCCTCGGCCATGCTGTGGCGCATGCAGCTGCGCGGCATCGAGGCGGGCAAGCGCTGGCAGACCCTGGCCGACGACTGGCAGGCGGCGAAGCACGAGGGTGGCTACGCCTTCAACGACGTGCACGCCATGATGGCCTACGTGGGCGCGGGCCGCGACGAGGCCGCGCATGCGGTGATCGAGGCGCAGCGCGCGGCGATGCGCAGCCCCGGCGACAACGCGGCCTTCACGCGCGAGGTCGGCCACCCGGCGGCGCTGGCCATCCAGGCCTTCGGCGCCGGCGACTACCTGCGCTGCATCGAGCTGTTGCGCAACGTGCGCGGCATCACGCACCGCTTCGGCGGCAGCCACGCGCAGCGCGACGTGTTCGACCTGACGCTGATCGAGGCCGCCCTGCGCGGCCGGCAGAACGGCCTGGCCGCCGCGCTCAGCGCCGAACGCCTGTCCGCCAAGCCCACCAACCCCTACTCCCGCGTGCTGCTGCAGCGGGCTTCAGGGCTGGCGATGGCGGCTTGAGCGCTGACCTACTGCAGCTTCAGACGCGTGCCGATCTCGCGCCACTTGGCCAGTTCCTGGACCATGTAGCGGCGGAAGCCTTCCGGCGTGTCGGTGACGGGCTCGAAGCCCATCTCGCCGAGCCGGGCGGCCAGCTGCGGCGCCTTGAGGCTTTCGTTCACCGCGTCGTTGATGCGCCTGACGCGCTCGGCCGGCATGCCGGCCGGGCCCACCAGCCCGACGAAGGTGAACGGGTCCAGCGCGTCCAGCCCGGCGACGCCGGCTTCGGTCAGGCTGGGCACGCCCG
The DNA here is from genome assembly GCA_016713125.1 of Betaproteobacteria bacterium. Taxonomy (GTDB): domain Bacteria; phylum Pseudomonadota; class Gammaproteobacteria; order Burkholderiales; family SG8-39; genus SZAS-79. The sequence continues at coordinate 20,122 of JADJPT010000032.1, read as the reverse complement.
GGGCGAAAGACACCGGGCGCGTGCTCAGCACGGCCAGCGCCCGCTGCTTGCCGGCCTTCACCAGCGGCATGGCGGTCGACAGGGTCTGGATGGAAACGTCCAGCCGCCCGGCCACCACTTCCGCCGCCACCTGGTTGTCACCCTTGTAGGGCACGTGGGTCATCTCGGTGCCGGTCCTGGCCATCAGCAACTCCATGCCCAGGTGGTTGGCCATGCCCATGCCCGAGGACCCGTAGCTCAGCTTGCCCGGCGATTTCTTCAGGTGCTCGACCAGCTGCGCCAGGTTGTGCGCGGGCAGGCCGGGGTTGACCACCAGCACGCCGTGCAGCTTGAACACGTGCGCCACCGGGGTGAAATCGCGGATCGGATCGTAGGGCAGGTCGCGGCGTATGCCCGGGTTCTGCACCAGCGCGCTGCCGGCGCTGAGCATCAGGGTGTAGCCGTCGGGCTCGCTGGCCTTCAGCGCCTGGATCGCGATCAGCGAGCCGGCGCTCGGCTTGTTCTCGACGATGTAGGTGGCCTTGGTCAGTTCGCGCAGCCGCTCGGCGATGGCGCGCGCCGCGATGTCGGTGGCCGAACCCGGCGCGAAGCCCACCAGCAGGCGCACCGGCCGGGCCGGGTACTCCTGCGCGCGCGCCGGCTGCGCGCCGAGCAGTACGCCCAGCGTGGCCACCTGGAACACCAGCAGGGTCGTGCCCCAGTTGTGCTCGCCCTGCTTCTGCGCAGGAACTTCGCCTGCGGCCCCGGACACCTCCGGCCGGCCGGCGAACAGCCCCTGCCACCACTGCGCGAGGCGGCCCATCACTTGCGCAGCTCTTTGCCGGCGTCCATGCCGGCCTTCACCGCGGCGCGCTCGCCCACGCGCGCCAGCCAGGCCTGTACGGCGGGAAAATTGGCGATGTCCTGGCCCTGGCGCGCAAACGGCACCACCCAGGGGTAGATCGACATGTCGGCGATCGAATAGGCGCCGGCCACGTACTCGCTGCGCGCGAGCACCGCGTCGAGCACGCCGTACAGGCGCGCGGTCTCCTTGACGAAGCGGTCGACGGCGTAGGGGATCTTCTCCGGCGCGGCGTTGAGGAAGTGGCTGGTCTGCCCGGCGATCGGGCCCAGGCCGCCCATCTGCCACATCAGCCACTGATGCACCGCATACCGACCGCGCAGGTCGGCGGGACAGAACTTGCCGGCCTTCTCCGCAAGGTACTGCAGGATCGCGCCGCTCTCGAACACCACCACCGGCTCGCCGCCGCCCTGCGGGGCGTGGTCGACGATGGCCGGGATGCGGCCGTTCGGGTTGAGCTTGAGGAACTCGGGCATTTTCTGCTCGCCGCTGGAGATGTTCACCGGAACGATGCGGTACGGCAGGCCGCACTCCTCCAGCATGATGGTGATTTTCTTGCCGTTGGGCGTGGGCCAGTAATGGACGTCGATCATGATGCCTCTCGATTGAATGGGGTGAAGAGAACTGCGGTATTGGAAGCCGGTGCGCTCAGAGCGCGAAGCGGACGGTCTTGTCCTTGCGGATCTGTTCGACCAGGCCGATTTCCCAGCTGAGGTACTGATTCATGTTCTGCACGGGGTCGCCCGGCGCCTCGACCGGCCTGCGCCAGACGTCGTTGGGCGTCTCGAGCATGGATTCCGCGCCGCTCGCCACCGGCCGGCCCTGCGCGATCCAGGCCGCCTTGCCGCCTTCGAGCACGCTCACCCTGTCGGGCATGCCGCACTCGGCGGCCGCCAGCCGCGCGATCACGCCGTCCGAGGAGGTGAGCACCACCGGCCGACCGGCCGGCAGGCCGGCCAGCGCCGTGGCCAGCGAGCGCCGCTTGGCGAAGCGCGCTCCGGGCAGGTGCGCCTTCTCGTACTCCAGGCTGGTGTCCAGGTCGAGGATCTCGACGGCGCCCTCGCCGCTCAACGCTGCGAGCCGCGCCGCGCCGATCTCGCGCACCTTCAGGTTGGCAAGGGCGTAGTAGCGGCGCGGTTCCGGGCCGCAGGCGAGCTGCAGGGTTTCGCGCCCGAAGGGCCAGACGTACACCTCTTTCCAGCCCAGGCGCTTGAGCCAGGCCGCGGCCATCGTGGCGCGCGCGCCGTTGTCGTCGGCCACCACCACGCGCGCGTTCTGCACCACCAGGTACTTGTCGGTGGCCTGCAGCAGTTGTCCGCCGGGCGCGTGCATGGCGCGGGCCGGATGGCCGGCGCGGTATTCCTCGGCCGTGCGCACGTCGACCACGTAGGTGGTCTGCACGGCGTCGGGCGCGCACCAGGCCTCGACCTGCGCGGCGTCGACGAGCGCGATCGCATGCTGCGCGCGCAGGTGTTCGGCCAGCGCCAGCGCCGCCTCGACGCCCTGCGGCGGCGCGTCGAAGCCGGACGGCGGGATGCCGGGCTGCACCGTCGCTTGCCCCCGCCAGCAGCCAGCCCATGGTGCCGTTCTCCAGCGAGCACACCGGGTTGGGCACGCCCGCATCGCGCAGGCTCTGCGCGCCGATGATGCTGCGCGTGCGTCCGGCGCAATGCACCACCACCGGCATCTTCGGATCGGTGACCACGCTCGAGAAGCGATAGAACAGCTCGACGCCGGGAATGTTGATCGAGCCGGGCAGCGAGGCCTTCAGGTACTCGTCGTGCGGCCGGCAGTCGATCAGCACCAGCGGCTCGCCGGCCTGCTGGCGCCGCGCCAGTTCGGCCGGCGGGATGCTGGGCGTGTGCAGCCCCAGCTCGACGGCCTCGCCGAAGGCCTTGCTCGGCGTGTGCATGCCCGAGTACAGCGGCTGGCCGGCGAGCTTCCAGCCGGCGATGCCGGCGTTGAGCACGCGCACGTCGGTATAGCCCCAGGCCTGCAGGCGCGCGGCGGCGGTCAGGGCGTCGAGCGTGCCGTCCTCGTCGCACAGCACCACGGTGCAGCTGCGCACCGGGACGCGTGAAGGCAGCACGGTTTCGAGCTGGCGCAGCGGAATGGTCGAGGCCTTGAGCAGGTGGGCGCCGACGAAGGCGCCCTCCTCCCGCACGTCGATCACCGCGTGCTGCGCGCCGTCGCGGTCCAGCCCCAGCAGTTCGCCGGGCGAGATCCTGCCCGTCACAGCGCGCCTTGCGCGGTTTTCACGCCCTTGGCCGCGGGGAAGGTCTTGCTGGTGCCGGCGCTCATGTCGAACGCGGTGCGGTGGTGCACGTGCTCGATGCTCATGCCGTAGACGTGCAGGTTGAGGTGCGGTCCGTCCTCGCCCAGGTGGATCGAATGCACGTCCTCGGGCATCAGTGCCAGCGCCTTGCCGGGAACGATGTCCAGTTCATTGGCCAGTTCCACCCTGCCTTTGCCCTCCTGGCTGCCGTCGTCCAGCCGCCGGTAGAGCTTGTTGTGCTCGCGACCGTGCACCCCGGCGATCACCGCCCAGGTGGTGTGGTTGTGCGGCGGGGTGGACCGCCCCTGCGCGGGGCAGGACACATACAGCGCGTAGCGGTGGTCCGCGTCCTCCGAGAGCCGGTACATGCTGCTGGTGCCGGCCTCGACGGCGGGAAACTCCTCGATGGGGAAGAGATCGCGCCGCGCCGACAGGCGCAGCACTTCGTCCTTGATGCGTGCCAGCGAGTTCCGGTCGATGCCGGCTTCACCGATGGCGCGGACCTTCTCCATCACGTCGCGCACGAGCGCCTGGCGTTCCTGTGGGATGTTCATGGTCATTCCGCGTAGGTGGAGGTCATCGATTCGCGCTTGTTGAACGCCTCGTACCACTTGGCGAGCCGGGGATGGCTGCTGCGCCAGTCCTCCTTCGGGAAGCGCCGGTCGCTGACGCTGAGCGCGCAGCCGAGCGTGACGTGGCCGATGTTGAGCGGATCGTCGATCAGGTCGTCGGCTTCGAGCGCATCGAGCACGCTGGTCACGCGATTCTTCTCCAGCTCGATCATCTTGGCGTCGCGCGTGGCCTCGGGCCGCCAGTTCTCGCGCACGCGCGTGACGTGGGCGCCGATCACCGAGTCGGCCAGCGAGTTCAGCTTCAACGCGCGCCAGCGCTGCACCGGCACGCTCGGGAACAGCTTGTGGCCGAGGTTGAGGGTGTCGATGTACTCGCAGATGACGTTCGATTCGACAACCACGTCGCCGTCATCGGTGATCAGCGCCGGGATCATGCCGGTCGGGTTGACGCGCCAGAACTCGGTCGAGGCGTCGCGCAGCGGCGGCTCATCGGTGGTGATGCGGTAGATCAGACCGGCCTCTACGGCGACCACGCGCACCTTGCGCGCATACGGTGAGGTGGGTTTGAAATAAAGCTTCATGCGGCTCCTCTCTTTCTCGTTGTATTCGGGCGCGACGCGCCCGGCTTGATTCATCCCAGGCTGAGCCTGGACCCTGCGATCTTTTCGCCCAACGCGGCCAGTCCGGGGCCGACCTCCGTCTCCAGGCGCCGCAGCGGCAGCGTCCAGGCGGCGCCGCCGCAGTTGAGCGCGAACACCATGCCGGCCTGCTCCAGGCGCAGCGGCACGCCCACGCCGTTGACGTCCGGGCTCCAGTCGCTGGCCGACATGCAGAAGCCGCGCTCGCGCACGTCGTCCACGGCATTGAGCAGGCCGCGCTCGATGCGCTTGAAGTTCTTCGGGTCGCGCTGCTCGCAGCGCTGCAGCACGTCCTCGCGCTGCTCGCTGCCCATGGCGGCGAACAGCGCGCGACCCATGGCGCTGGTGGCGATGTCGATGCGCGAGCCCGGGTCCAGCCTGACGGTCACGGCTTCCGCGCCGCGGCACACTTCGAGGCGACAGCGCGTCCAGCCCGTCGGCCGTGCCCAGGCCGACCGCGGCGTTCACCTTGTCGGCGTAGACCTGCATCAGCGGGCGCACCAGGTGGCGCAGCTCGACGCGCTTGAGGATCGGCTGCACCAGCGACAGCACGCCGACCGCGATGCAGTACTTGCGCGTGGTCTCGTCGTAGTTCAGGTAGCCCAGCCGGGTCAGCGTGTAGGTCAGGCGCGAAACGGTTGGCTTGGTGAGCTTGCTGCGCGCGGCGATCTCCTGGTTGCCCAGCCACTGCTCGCCGGCGCTGAACGCGCGCAGCACGTCCAGTCCGCGCGCCAGCGCGATCACGAACTGCCGGTCGCCGGCCGCGGGCTTGCCGCCGCGCGTGGCGGGTGCGGATTTCGGTATCGGATTCGAACGTGGGCGTGGCATGGGGTGGAACTCCTCGTGGTCAAAGTATCTGCGATGAAAAGAATCGATGTCAAATTTGCAGAATTATATTCTGCTTAGCGGAAAATGAGCCTCAAGGCGTGCCGACCTGTTCGTGCGTTCCGTATTCGGCGCTGCGCAGCGCGCGCCGGCGCAACGCTTCGGCGTCGACGCGATTCTCCGGCAGCGCGCCCGTTTCGATGCCGCCCTGCACGCAGGAAAGCGGCGTGCGCAGGTACTGCACAACGTTCTTCGCGAAACCGTTCATCTCGCCGGCATGCTCGCGGTGCCGGCCGGCGATGCACGCCTCGAGGCGGCAGGCCACATCGGTGGCCGCGCCGTTGCCGAGGATGCCGTGCATGCCGAGCGCCTCGCCCTCCGCGTAGGCGTCCTCGATCGAGGCCAGGGTCGGAAACTTGCCCAGCTTCATCTTGAAGAAGCGGAACGCGCCCAGCGCCCCGGCGCGACGCACATCGGCGATGCCGCGGATGCTTTCGTCGAGCATGGTGGCGATCGGCGTCGCCTGCGCCACGCGCAGGTTGCCCTCCCAGTCTTCCGCCGCGCAGGGCTGCTCGATCAGTTCGATGCCGGCCGGGTCGAGCCGGGCGACGAAGCACAATGCCGTCTGCGCGTCGTAGGCGCCGTTGAAGTCGATGCGCAGGCGCGCGGCGCGCCCGGCGCTGCGGCGCACCTCGGCGATGCGCACCAGGTCGCGCTCGAAGTCCATGCCGGCCTTCACCTTCAGCGTGGTGTATCCCGCGGCGACCAGCGCCGCGACCTCGGCGTGCACGTCGGGGATGTGGCGCGACAGGACCGGCGCGATCACCGCGATCGGCGCCGCGCCCCCGGCCAGCGGATCGGGCAGGCGCCCCAGGGCCTCTTCCAGCGCCGCCGCCAGCGGACTGCACGCGTAGGGCGCATCCGCGGCACAGTCTGCGACCCGCTGCAGCGCAAGCTCCGGCTCGAGCGCGACGACGGACTGCGCGAGCCGGTTCAGTTGCGCCCAGATCTCCTCGAGCGATTCCTCGTTGTAGCCGGCGATCGGCGTGACCTCCGAGCAGCCGGTGCGGCCGTCTGCGAGTCGCACCAGTGCGAAAACGCTGTCGATCTTTGCGGTCACGCCCAGCGAAGAGACGTAGGGCACGACCAGCGGCGTGGCGGCGTGGAACAGCGAAACGGAGAATGTCATCGGTTTATATTTTGCTGGGCAAAATATCATTTTGATTTATTGACAAGCTGCTGTCGAGTCCGCCAACATCCGTCCGCCACGAATTCCGCACACGACGGATGAAAGGCAGCCCGGCGATCTCGCCGCGGCCCTCGCACACAACGACATACCGGAGGAGACATTGAACAAGAGACACTTCCTGACGGCCTGCCTGGCCGTCATGGTTTCGACCGCGGCCGGCGCCAACGATCCGTGGCCGAACAAGCCGATCCGACTGGTGGTTCCGTTTCCCGCGGGCGGCGCCGCGGACGTGCAGGCGCGCCTGGTCGCGGTGCGTCTGTCCGAGCGCCTGAAGCAGCCGGTGATCGTCGACAACAAGGCCGGCGCCGGCGGCAACATCGGCGCACTCGGGGTGGCGCGCGCAGCGGCGGACGGCTACACCTTCCTGCTCGGCACGCCCGGACCGATGGCAATCAACAAGCACCTGTACCGCGACATGCAGTTCGATCCGGAGACCGACTTCGCGCCGGTGTCCTTCGTTTCGCGGATCACCAACGTGCTGGTGGTGAACGCCAAGCTGCCGATCAAGGACGCCAACGAGTTCCTGAAGTACGCCCGCGAGGCCAAGGATCCCATCCCGGTGGGCATCCCCGGCAAGGGTTCGGCCGCGCACCTGGCCGTGGTGTCCCTCGAGGAACTTAGCAAGCTCAAGTTCAACCAGGTGTTCTACAAGGGGCAGCGCGCCGGCGATCCAGGATCTGATCGGCGGCACCATCCCGTTCATGATCAGCGAAATGCCTTCGGTGACGCCGCACGTGAAGTCCGGGGTGCTGCGCGCGCTCGCCGTCACCAACGCGGAGAAATGGTCGCTCAGCCCGACGCTGCCGACGCTGGCCAGCGCGGTGCCGGGCTTCGAGTCGGTGGGCTGGTTCGTCATCGTCGCTCCCAAGGGCACGCCGGCGCAGATCGTCGCGACGATGCGCGAGGCGGTGGACAAGACCCTGCAGGAACCCGAGGTGGTGGCGCGCTTCAACGCCCTGGGCGCCGAGCCGGTGGGCGGCTCGCCGGAAGAGCAGATCCGGCGCGAATCGGCCAAGTGGAAGCGCGTGATCGCCAACGCGAAGATCGAGAACCAGTAGCGGCACGGCTCCGGGCTAGCGCGCGCCCCACTCCGAACAGCGCCCGACCGCGCCGCGGTTGGGCTCGTAGCGCACGTCGGCCGGCGAGATGCCGTCGGGCTTGCTGATCGAGGCGCCGTAACGGCAGCCGAAGAAGTAGGTGCGCTCGCCGGCCGCGTGCATGATGGCGCGGCCGTGCGGCCCGATCTGCCAGCTGCCGAACCTCTGCTGCTCGCAGTTGAAGGCCGCCGAGTTGGAGCCGGGTTTGGGCCGGAACACGCAGTACGAATACTCGATGGCGAAGGCGCAGCCGTTGCTCACGCCGCCATCCTGGCCGACGCGCAGGCACTGGTGGGCCATGGCCTCGGGCACGTGGGTGCGCTTCTGCTTCGCGGCCGAACCGCTGGTGCCGGAGGGCGACTGCCCGGCCGAGGCGCCGGCGCGCGGCTGCGGTGCCGCGCCCGAGGCGCCCGAGGGATTGCCGCCGTAGCCGATCATGCGTTCGGCGCTGGCGATGTAGGCGCGCGCCTCCGGGTGCGCGGAACAGCGCCCCTGGAACATGGCCTTCTGCATCTGGCCCAGGCGCGCGGCGACGTCGTTCGCGTTGCCGCCCCAGCGCTGCGAGGCCATCTGCAGTTCGCGGATCTCGCTGCTGCAATCGGCCGCCGAGGCCGAACCCGGCGCACCCGCGTACCCCGCCTGCGGCGCGCCGCCGGACGATGCCGGGGCCGATGCCGATTGCGCGGCCACCGGCGGGCGATAACCCGGCGCCCAGGTCGCGCCCAGCGAGGCGAGGAAGTTCTCGCCGCTGATCTGGCGCTGCCAGTCGTCGATCGCCAGCAGGAAGGGACGCGGCATGTCGAGGAAGGGCATCTCGGCCGGCGGCTGTGCCTGGCCGTTGGACAGCACGGTGCGCAGGCCGACGAAGCGGCCGTTGCGGCGCTCGAAGTCGTACAGCGTGCCCTGGGTGCGCAGGCCGCGTTCGATCTGCCCCGTGTAATAGAAGAACGGCTGCTTCTCGTAGTCGACGCCCAGCACGTTGCCCGAGCCGTGCATGCGCCCGTCCACGCAGCCGCCGGACCACTGCAGGCCGCGCACCGCGGGCTGCGCGAACGATGCGCGCAACCGTTGGCCGCGAAAACTCAGGTGGCGCCCCGGCCGATCGGGATCGGGACGCGAATCAAAGAAGCGGCGGCATGCCGTTGATGGCCCGCTTGGATGCCACCTGCGGCGGCAGGTCGATGGCCGCGACCGCGGGGGGCGGGGCCGAATTTGCGACAGGTGCGGACGGTGCGGAAGGTGCGGGCGCCGCCACGGCGGCCGAGGCGGCGACGGCGATCGCGGAGCCCGAGGTCGGCGCGACCGGCGCGGACGCCGGTACGGCCGCGGCGAACGCCCTGCCCGGCGTGCCCGGGTAGCTCTTCGCGGCGCGCCAGCTGTCGCGCCGCGCATCGGCTTCGGCCATCCACTCCTTCAGCGTGCGCGTGCTTCCGTCGGCGCCGCGCACGGGCCACAGCGCGACCTGTGCGCCGCCCGCCTCCACCTGCCGCATGCGCGCCTTGGTCAGGCAGATGCGCAGCGGAAAAGCGGCGCGCACGGCCTCGGGCTGCATCCAGGCCGCGCCAGACTCGCTCTGCACGCCCTGCAGGTGGTTCTCGAGGAAGCTGCGGTCGTACGGAAAGTAGAACAGTTCGTCGTAGCCCTCGGCGCGCATGCCCAGGCGCGCATCGACGTAGTTCAGCACGTAGCCGAGGGCAAAGGCATCGCGGTTGCGCGCCCCGCCGCCGGCCGCCTGCGCGTACTCGCGCAGCTCGCCCGCGCACTGCGTGCGCATGTCGCCGACCACCGCGTTCTCGTAGGCCTGCTGCAGTCGCGCCACCTCGGCCGCCGGGCGCTTCGCCGAGCGCGCCGCGTGCAGTTGCTTGCGCAGCTGCAGCTGCTCGGCCAGCGGCGCGGAGGCCTGCGCCTGTGCCGCTGCGGGCGCGAGGACGAGGGCGGCAAACAGGACGACGGGCAGGCACTGGCGGGCGCGACGCATGCGGGATCCTTGCGGGTCTGGGGAGGCGACAGTGTACCCAGACCGGATCGGGCGGAATCGGCGCGGCCTCGGTTCGAGCCTGACATCTGCAATACAGATAAGCATCGAAACTCTGCGTTAGACGTGCGCGCCGCCCGGGCAGAAGCTTCCTCCTCGCGCCGGCACGGCAGTCGGGCGATGCGGGGAGACGCCTTGTGAGCGAGACAACGACGACACCGACGACACCGAACGGCCCGACCGCCAACGACACCGCCCTGCGCGGCCTGACGCGCCGCCAGAAGATGGCCATCGTGATGGGCGCGCTGTTCGTGGTGCTGGTCAGCCTGGTGGCCGCCGGCTACGTGATGTGGTCGGCGCTCTCCGCCACGCAGCTGAACGAAGCGGACCTCAGGGCCATCGCCGCGATGTCCAGCGTCGATGGTTCATCGCTGGAGAAGTCGGTGCTGCGCGCCTACGCGATCGAGGCGGCGATCAACATCAAGCTGGTGGCCAACAAGCAGGCCATGATCCTGGTGGCCTTCTCCGGAGCCTTCGCACTGGCCGCGGTGGGCTTCGCGCTGTTCCTGATCGGTGCCGACGGCGCCTTCAACCTCGAGCACGGCGCGGGGGCCAGCCGCCTGCTGTTCACCGGCACCGCACCCGGCCTGCTGTGCTTCTTCCTCGCCGCCATGCTGATCCTGGTGGGCATCACGCACCGCTCGCAGATCAGCCTGGGCGGGGTCAGCCTGCCGGGCGCGACGCCGGCCGTCGCGGCACCGGCCGATCGCACCTGCACGGATGCAACGCAGAAGGATTGCATGGACAAATCGAAGTACAGGGATCTGGCCCCGGTCGGTTACGGGGCGGGAGGTTGATCATGCGCAGCTTGATCGCGGCTTTGCTGATGAGCATCTGCGGGCTGGCGTATGCCGGCCCCCTCGAGGAGCGCGAGATTGCGCTGCGCCAGCACCAGGCCACCTACGGCAACAACCTCGAGGCGCTCAACGATGCCGATTTCGTGCGCCGCCGCGAACTGGCGCTCTAACCGCTGGAGAGACGCGCCTGTCGAGTTAAAGCGACGCGGCTTTCTTACCTTGAACCTTCTACCAGCCCTGGCGCAGCACGCCGCAGAACCCGCAACTGCAGGCGCGGCTGGACCGTGCTGGTCGCGCAGAAAGCGGCGAGCTACCGGGTCGCGCCGCCGCGCTGGTCCGGCGGGTCGCGCAGCTGCCGGCATCGCCGCCCCAGGCCGAAAAACCCGTGGGGCCGCTGGTGAATCCCGGCACCTTCCCGGGCTCGGGAAGCGCGGCCAGTGCCGGCGCCTCGGCGACGGCCAGCAAGCGCAATCCTGATACCGACACCTTCGGCACCCGGGGCAACTCGGCCGCGGACGCGATCAGGTATGACGCCAAGCGCAAATAACACCCCTCCACGCCCCGCACCTTCCACGCCTTGCAGCGCCCGGGAGTCCCGCCGCCTGCGGCGTTTCGCGCGGCGCTCCCTGCCGGGCACCCGCCTGCGGTAAGCTGCGCACAAAACCGCCCCCGCGCAGCCGGCGAGGGGCCACTACAACAGCAACCCGGAGGAGACACCATGCTTACGCATACGCGCGGCCGTGCCGCAATCGCATTGTCCGCAGCACTGTCCGCACTGGCCCTGGCCTTCGCGCCCGCGGCCCAGGCGCAGTACCCCACCCAGCCCGTGAAGCTGGTGGTCGGCTTCCCGCCCGGCGGCACCACGGACGTGATCGGCCGGCTGGTGGCGCAGGAACTGAGCGCGCAGACCGGCAAGACCTTCCTGGTGGAAAACCGCCCGGGCGCCAGCGGCTCGATCGGCGTGGGCGTGGTCGCCAAGTCCGCCCCCGACGGCCACACCCTGGTGGTGGTGCCCAGCACCTACGGCACGGCCAGCGCGCTGTACAGCAGCCTGCCCTACGCCGACAGCGAGCTGGTACCGGTGGGCCTGGTGGGCAGCACGCCGTACGTGTTCGTCGTGCATCCGAGCATCCCCGTGGAGAACTTCGCCGGGCTGATCAAGCTGCTCAAGCAGAGCCCGGGCAAGTACGAGTACGCCTCCTCCAGCCCCGGCACCGCGCAGCACCTGAGCGGGGAACTGGTCAAGCGCATGGCCGGCGTGGACATCGTGCACGTGCCTCCTACAAGGGCAGCGGCGCGCTGCTGCCCGACCTGCTCTCGGGCCGCGTGCCGATGATGTTCGAGAACGTGGCCATCATGACGCCGCACATCAAGAAGGGCGCGATGAAGGCGCTGGCGGTGACCAGCACCAAGCGCTCGGCACTGATGCCCAACCTGCCCACCGTGGCCGAGACCGGCATGGGGCTGGAGAACTTCGAGGTGCTGGGCTGGTTCGCGGTGCTGGCCCCGGGCCAAGACCCCGCCCGAGGTGGTGCGTTTCTGAACGCCGAGATCAACAAGATGACCACCAAGGCCGCGATCATCACGCGCTTCCAGGAACTGGGCGCCGAACCGATGAGCGGCACGCCCGAGCAGGCCGTGGCCTACATCCGCGCCGAGCAGGACAAATGGGGCAAGGTGATCCGCGACGCCGGGATCAAGGCGCAGTAAGCGAACCCTCGACCACCCCGGCGCTTCGCGCCGCCCCTCCTTGGCAGGAGGGGAGCGCGGGGTGCCGGCGCAGCGGACGGCATGGGCGGAGTTTTACGGTCTCCGATTACTCCGGCTTGATCCCCGCTTCCTTCACCACCCGGGTCCAGGTGGCGACGTCTTTCTTGATCAGGGCATCGAAGTCCTGGTGGTTCAGGAACGACAGCTCGGCGCCCGACTTGTCGAGCTTCTCCTGCAGGTCGGCGCCCCGGGACACCTTCTCCATCTCGTCGCTCACGCGCTTGACGATGTCGCGCGGCGTCTTGCCGTGCATGACGATGCCGAACCAGGACTGCGCCTGGGCCTCGGGATAGCCGGCCTCGACGATGGTGGGCACATCGGGGAAGCCGCGCGTGCGTTTGGCGTCCATGACCGCGAGCTGGCGGATCTTGCCGGCGCGCGCATGCGGCGCGGTGGTCACCTCGGAGAGCAGCACGGCGGTCAGGCGTCCGGAGAGCAGGTCGGTCATGATCTGCGCATTGCCCTTGTAAGGCACGGGCTGCACGTCGATCTTCGTCGCGCGCTTGAATAGTTCGAACGAGAGGTGCGGCGGCGAGCCCACGCCCGAATGCCCGTAGTCGAGCTTGCCGGGCTGTGATTTCGCGTAGGCCACGAACTCCGCGACATTCTTCACCGGCAGATTGATCGGCACGGCGAGGAACGGCACGGTGCGCGCGAACAGGCCGCCGGCACTGAAGTCGCGCACCGGATCCCAGCGCAGGTCCGGGTAGATCGCGGCATTGGCGGCGTGGTTCTGCGTGACCATCAGCAAGGTGTAACCGTCGGCCGGCGCATTGAGCACCAGTTCGGTGCCGACCATGGTGTTGCCGCCGGGACGCGCCTCGACCACCACCGGTTGACCCCAGCCCGCGCTCATGCGTTCGGCGAGGATGCGCGCGAGGATGTCTGTCACCCCGCCGGCGCCGAAGGGCACCACGATGCGCACCGGTTTGGCGGGATAGGCTTGTGCAGCCGCTGGAGCGGTCCACAAGGCGGCAACGAGCGCAAAGACTGCGACGACAGGCTGCAGGAACCCCGGATTGCGTGACATGGCCTCACCTCCCCTGGTTGAACACCCCTGCGCCACGCCCGCACCGCATGGGCGTGGCTGTTGGACGGACTATACCGACAGTCAGTCGCCTGCGATCAACAGGCGTTCGAGCGCCGCCGGCAGGGGCCGCGTGCGATGGCGCGCGACGCTTCGCCCGGCGTGCCGCGCGGCCGCATACAGGGGCGTACTCGATCAGGTCGCGCTGCGTGCGGCTGCCGCCGATGCGTTCGTGTTCGGCGCATACGGGTTCGAGGATCTCCACCGCGGTGTTCCAGTCGCGCGCGACCCAGGCGCCGAAGCCGCGGCCCAGTGCGGCCACCATGTCGGCCATCGGCCCGCGCGCATCGGCGATCAGTTGCTCGAGGGCCGCACCCTCGCCCGCCATGGCATAGGCCAGTGCCGCGTGCATGTCGGCGAAGCCCATGCCGGGCCTGGGGAATTTCTGCCGCGCATACTCGGCCACCTGTTTCCAGCGCTCGGGATGGCGCGCTTCGCCGGCGAGCTCGGCGCGAAACAGGAAGGCCGCCGAATCGGTCAGCACATTGAGTGCCGGCCCCCAGGCGCCGGCCCGCTCGCGCGCGGGCGCATCCTGCGCGGGCCCGCCCGGCTGCACATGCGTTTCCTCAGGGCGAGCCAGGCGCCCCGCGATGGCCCGAGGTCGAGGTTCCACAGCGCGACGTGCCAGCCCAGGTGGCAGTGCATGAGTCCGGCGCGCGCATAGCCGGCGAACCACGCCTCCAGCCAGCGCAGGCCGGCGACGACTTCGCCGGCCTCGTAATCGACGTGGGTGCGGATGTGCGCGGCATTGGCGTTCAGCGGGTTGCCGGCCAGCGAGCGTTCGATGTTGGCGCGCGCGAGGTCGATCTTTCCGAGCTCACCCTGGGCGAAGGCCAGCGCGCCGAGGAACCACCAGTCCTTGCCGTAATGCGGTGCGTAACCGGCGAGCAAGGCTTCCAGCGCCGCCTCGCGCCCCTTGATGCCCGGAGAGAAGCCGAACAGGCCGAACACGCCCGCGCAGGGCAGCAGCACCATCACGTCGCGCGGGAACTCGGCCAGGTGCGCCTTGATGGCGGCCAGCGCCGCCGGCGCATCGCCGGCCACCAGCCGGGAGAGCGCCGCGACATGGCCGCGCTCGCGCGGCGTGAGTGGCGCGGCCGGCGTCTCGGCGCGCTGCATGGCGGCGCGCGCCTGCTCGCCGCGCCCGTACACCTGGTGCAGGCGCGCGAGCAGCACGTGCGCCAGCGCGAAGTCCGGGTCGGCGGCAAAGGCGCGCTCCAGCGCGGCTTCGATGCCGGGCTGCGCGGCAAGGAACAGGTCGATGGCCTCGACATAGGCGTCGCGCGCCGCGTCCGATTCGGTGGACAGCGGCAGACCGTAGCGATCCGTGCGACTCATGCGCGCCCTGCCCTGCGCCCCGGGTCCCTGCACATCGGGCCCGTGCACCTGGCGGCCGGCGACGAAGGTGCGCTCGACGACGATGTCCTTTGATGCGCGCCAGATCGCAGGTGAGCGGATCCTCGGCCAGCACGGCGAAATCGGCCGCCATGCCGGGCGCGAGCGGCCCGCGCGTGTTCTCGTCCCAGCCCAGCCAGTGCCCGGCGACGGTGGCCAGGCGCAGCGCCTCCTCGCGCGTCAGCCCGCTCTCGCCCAGGGACTGCCGCCCGTCGTTGTCCCAGCGCGCCAGGGCTTCCCACATCGCGAACAGCATGGAGTGCGGCACGCCGTCGGTGGACAGCGCCACCGGGATGCCGGCGTCGAGCAGTTGCCGGATCGGCGTGCCGCGCGCGCCCAGCGCCTGAAGATTGAAGCGGTCTTTCGCCATGTACATGAAATTGGGCGTGACGGTGGCCACCAGCCCCAGCGCCTTGATGCGGCGGATCTGCTCGGGCGTGGCCTCGGTGACGTGCACCGCCACCCAGCGCCGCTCGCGGATCGACACCTGTGCGTCGATCTCCTCGAAGGCGCGCAGCACGCGCTCCAGTTCGTAGCACACCAGGGTGCAGACGCGCAGGCCGCGCCGGGCGGCTTCCAGGCCCAGGGCCACCAGCCGCTCGTGCGGCAGCGACTGATAGAAATGCCCGGCCCACTGCTCGTAGGGATAGCCGCGCGCGATGATCTGCGCGGTGGTCGGGTCGGCCACGTCCAGGCACAGGCCCTCCTCGCGCAGCAGGCCGGCACTGCCCGCCTCGCTGCCGCGTCCGGACAGGCGCGGCGCCCAGTGCTCGAACAGTTCGGCGACCTTGCGGTTGCCGAAGGCCGCGCTGGGCACCGAGAGCGGCAACTGCATGCGCAGCGTGAGTTCGCCGGCCGCCTCCAGCCTGCGGTAGGCGTCGATCACCTGCGGGGTCACGCCATGACCCTCGAAGCCGGCGGTGATGCCCACCGCGCTGGCGACGCGCACGGCATGGCGCAGGCCGGCGTAGCGGTCTTCATAGGTGAAGCGCGGCACGCACGCAAACAGCGTGTACTCGAGGATCGGCGCCCAGTTGCGCTCGAGGAACAGCCCGGTGGGTTCGCCCGCGGCGTCGCGCACGATCTCGACCTTGTTCGGCGCCTGCGTGTCGCGCCCGATGCCGGCGATCGCCAGCGCGCGGCTGTTGGCCACCGAGGGCAGCGGCAGGCGGCTCCACCAGCCCCAGGGCGAGCGGATGTAGACCGGATGGTCGGGCGCGGCGCGATCGAGGTCTTCGCGGTTCGGAAAGCGCCCTTCCTGCAGCTGGCCCGGCTCGAACACGTAATCCTCGGGCGGCGCACCCATCGGCAGGGTGACGATCCATTCGCCCGGCGGGGTGTGCGCGGCGGCCTCGCGCACCGCCGCGCAGATCTCGGCCACCGACCTGCAATGTGCAATCTGCACGCCGCACAGGTCGCGCAGGCCCATGCGGTCGAGGTGCGGGTGCGCGTCGTAGAAGCCGGGCACCACGGTGCGGCCGGCCAGGTCGAGCACGCGGGTGCCGGGCCCGCGCAAGGCGAGCAGCGACTTGCTCTCCCCCGCATGCGTGATCACCCCGCCGCGCACGGCCAGGGCGCTGACCGTTCCGTGCTGCGCATCCAGGGTATGCACGCGAGCATTGAGCAGGATCAAATCGGGCAAGGAATCGGGTGGGAGCATGTGATCGATGGTCGTGAGAATGTGACGATCAGGCGTTTATACCCGCAGTGCGCAGATCGGGCGTCTGAATTTCGCAGGAGGAGTCGACATGAGCCTGAAGAACACGAAACCGGTCGGAGGCCCGCCGGCCGACCCCGGGCGCCGGCGCTGGCTGGCCGCACTGGGCGCCGCGCCCCTGGCCGCCGGGCTGTTCGCCGCAAGCACCCCGGGTCGGGCCGCGTTCAAGACCGGTGCGCACATCGTGATCGCCGGCAGCGGCCTCGGCGGCATCGCGGTGGCCAACCGCCTGAGCCGCATGCTCGATGGCGCGAAGATCACCATCATCGACGCCAAGGAGGAGCACAACTACCAGCCGGGCTACACGCTGGTGGCCACCGGGGTATGGCCGGTGGACAAGGTGCGCGACCGCAACGCCGATTTCCAGCCCGCCGGCGCCGAATGGATGCGCGAGATGGTCGCCGGCTTCGATCCGGCCGCCAACACGGTGACGACGGCCTCCGGCAGGCGCATACGCTACGACTTCCTGGTGGTGCCCACCGGGCTGCACCTGACCACGCGCAGATCGGCGGCATGGACGTGGCGGCGATCGGCAGCAACGGCCTGGCGAGCGTGTCCCGGCCTCCGCAGGCCGCGCAGGCGAGCTGGGCGGCGATGCAGCAGTACGCCGGGCGCGGCGGCGACGCGCTGATGACGCTGCCCGCCACGCCCTGAAGTGCGCCGGTGCGCCGCTGAAGATGACCTTCATGCTGCGCGACCGCGTGCGCCAGGCCGGCACCCTGGACAAGTCGAAGATCGTCTTCCATTCGGCGCTGGGCAACGTGTTCGGCGTCAAGCCGGTCAACGACAATGTGCTGGCCCGCTGGAAGACGCTGGGCATCGGTGTCGAGTACTCGCACAAGCTGGTGTCGGTCGACATCGGCGCGCGACGCGCCACGTTCGCAACCCCCGAGGGCGCGAAGTCCGAACTGCCCTACGACTTCCTGCACGTGGTGCCGCCGATGCGCGCGCCCGACCCGGTGAAGAACAGCGACCTCGCCTGGAAGGAAGGGCCGTTCGCGGCGGGCGGCTGGCTGGAGGTCGACAAGGAGACCCTGCGGCACCGGCGCTTCCCGAACGTGTTCGGCATCGGCGACATCAACGGCACGCCGCGCGGCAAGACGGCGGCCACCGTCAAGAAGAGCGCGCCGATCGTCGCCCACAACCTGGTCGAAGCCATCGCCGGACGCGTGCCGGGCGAGAAATCTGACGGCTGGCACCTCCTGCCCGCTGATCACGCGCGAGGGTTCGGCCATGCTGATCGAGTTCGACTACGAAGGCCGCCTGACGCCCTCGCTGCCGATGATCGAACCGCTGCAGGACAGCTACTTCGCCTGGCTGATGAAGTACCGCATGCTCAAGCCGGCCTACCTGGCCGTGCTCAAGGGCCGGGTCTGAACGCGACGCGAACGCCGAGGAGAATCGCATGTACGAAATCTGGCTGGTCCTCAACATCCTGTGGGAGATCGCGCTGAGCGTGGGCCGGTGCCGGCACTGGCTGCGCTGGCGTGGATCGCGCTGGCGGGCTATGCGCTGAGCCGCCCGTCGGCACGCTGGCGCGCGGGCCTGGTTCCGGCCGCACTGGCCGGCATCGTGGTGGCCGTCGCCGCCTTCCTGCTGGTGCCGGGCGCCACGCGCTCTTCGCTGTCGGAACTGGCCTACTGGGTCGACTGGGCCAATCTGCTGGGCATCGCGCTGGGCTTCGGCGCCGCGGCGGCGGCCTTTGCCTGGCCGCTGCTGGCGCTGCGCGGGCGCGCACCGGCCTGAAGTCCGGTTGCAGGGAATGTATCTTTACCAATACACAAACTACCCGGAAACCCGCTCCAAGAGCCAATTTCCTGGAATGAATGTTTGAAAATCGTGCCGCTCAAGAGGCGGAAGGCACGAGGTGCAAAGTTTCCGGAATGCTTTTCTAGCCGCCTTCGGCCTCGCGCTTTAGCGCCGCGTTCATGGCCTCGAAACCCGCCCGCGTGCCGCCCTCCAGCGACTTGCCGAACAGCGGCACCAGCAGACCGGAGAAATCCTCGCCATGGTGCAGGCGCGTGCCGCCGCCGGGCAGCGGCTCGAGCCGGAACGCGTGCTCGCCGTCGAACAGACCGGGCAGCACCAGGCGCCCCAGCCAGCGGAACTCGCGCTGCGCTTCGAGGACGCGCACCACCGGCCGGAAGCGCATCCCGCCACCGTCGCCTGGCGGTTGCAGGTGGATGGCAAGCCGCGCGCTGACGCGCGCCTCGCCCTCGATGGAGCGCACAAAGGGATTCCAGCGCGCATGGGCGGGAAAGTCCATCAGCACCGCCCATACGCGTGCCGGCGGGGCGTCGATGTCGATCTGCGTACGCAGGGAGAATCCGAACATGTCCTGCTCCTTCCCGAGTTCGTCATTCAGATTGAAAGTCCGCGGCACGCAACGTCGGGTTGTTGCGGTTCACACCGCCACGCCGAACAGCGCGCCCACGCCGGCGGTGATGCCCATGGCCAGCGCGCCCCAGAAGGTCACGCGCACGGCGGCCACAATCACTGCAGCGCCGCCGGCGCGCGCCGCCAGCGAGCCCAGCAGCGCGAGGAACACCAGCGAACTCAGGGCCACGGCCCACATGCGCAAGGCCTCGGGCGCCAGGGCGACGGCCACCAGCGGCAGCGCGGCGCCCACCGCGAAGGTGGCGGCCGAGGCCAGCGCCGCCTGCACCGGCCGCGCGGGCAGGATCTCGCTGATGCCCAGTTCGTCGCGCGCATGCGCGCCCAGCGCGTCGTGGGCCATCAGCTGCGTGGCCACCTGCGCGGCGAGCACTTCGTCCAGGCCGCGCCCGACGTAGATCGCCGCCATCCTCGTGCTCGTGCACGGGTCGGCGGCCAGTTCCCCTTGCGCTCGCGTTCGAGGTCGGCGCGCTCGGTGTCGGATTGCGAACTCACTGAGACATACTCGCCGGCCGCCATGGACATGCCCCCTGCCACCAGCCCCGCCACACCGGCCACCAGGATGGCCTTGAGGTCGGCGCCGGCGGCCGCCACGCCCAGCACCAGGCTGGCGGTGGACACGATGCCGTCGTTGGCGCCCAGCACCGCGGCGCGCAGCCAGCCGGTGCGGTGAATGCGGTGCCGCTCGATGTGCCGGATCATCTCGCGCCTCCGTCCGCCGTACACGCCCTGAGCGCCTTGGCCCCGGCGGCGTGGCCGAAGAACTCGGCCTCCTCGAGCGGGGTGGCGCAGTGGTCGATGCGCGTGCGCGCCTGCGGGTCGGCGCCGCGCGCCAGCAGCAGTGCCACGCAGTCGGCCTGGTCCTGGGTGGCCGCGTAGTGCAGCGGCGTGTAGTCGTTCACGCCGCGCTGCTGCACGTCGGCACCGAAATCCAGCAGCAGCGCCACGCGCTCCTCGCGATCCTCGTGGTTGCTGCCGAGCGCGCAGAACAGCGGCGGGAAACCGTCGCCGGGATTCTCGTTGGGGTCGGCGCCGAGTTCGAGCAGCTGTCGCACCAGTCCGATCGGGCTGTGGTAAAGTGCCGGTAGGTAGACAGCTCGCCGCACCTTCCGCTCAGTGCGCGGAAATCGTCCGGTCGCCCAGCAGGCGCAGGTAACCGCGAGGTCGCCGTGCACATAGGCCCTCCTCCCGGCAGGCGCGGTACGGGGTTGAGCCCGCGGCGGTTCCGGTCGAGGCTGGTGCGGCTATCGCATGCGGGACGGTAATTTTATCGTTTCCCCGGCGACCATGAAGGCGCCCCAGCCGCGGTGGTGCAGCGTGCGCGGATTCTTCACGCCCGCATCGACCCAGGCCTGCACCACCTCGAGGACGAAGTAGCAGTACTTGCGCACCATTCGCGTGTCGACCACGCGGCACTCCAGGCTGGCATG
>JADJPT010000031.1 GCA_016713125.1 Betaproteobacteria bacterium | reverse complement strand
GGCAGGCGGGCCGCAGGGGAGTCCGGCGCCGCCGGGTTGCATGGGATCGGCGGGGCAGGACTGGGCCGGCGGGGGCGAGCGGGGCGCGGGCGTTCGGTGAACCGGCTTCGTTCAGGCACGAACCTACGCTGGTCCCATTGCAAGGCAGTGACAGCCGCGCGTCAAGGCGCGGTGCAGCATGGCGGCCGCTAGGCCCGCGCCGCGGCCGGGAGGTAGTCCTGCGCGCGCCCTTCGCGGATCAGCGGCGACTCGATCCAGCGCCACGAGGCCCAGGCGCCGACCAGGCAGTACAGCAGCGCCAGCAGCGGGCGCCATGCTCCGCCCGCCCCCGACCAGGCGGCCAGGAACAGCATGGGCATGTGCATCAGGTACAGGAAGTAGGACCACAGGCCCAAGGTCACCAGCGGCCGCACCGAAAGCGAGCGTGCCAGCAAGGTGCCCGGGTTCACCTGCAGGTGCACGATCACCGCGGCGGCGGCCAGCGAGTTCAGGCTCACGCCCAGCGAGAGCTTCAGGTGCGCCGAGACCGGCTCCCCGGCCAGCGCCAGGCCCAGCGCCAGCGCCACGCACCCGCCGCGATGCCGGCCAGGCGGGATGCGCGTGCGGCCAGCCAGTGCGCGCATCGCGCATCGCGCACCAGCAGCGCGGTGAGCACGCCCATCGCCAGCCCGTCCAGGCGGCACAGCGTGGAATCCCAGGCCGAGACCCAGGGGTTGTACAGGCGCAGCAGCGGCGAGGCCAGCACCACCGTCAGCAGCAGCAGGGCGAGATGGCGGCGGCCCATGAACCAGACCAGGGCCGGCGCCACCAGGTAGAACTGCTCCTCGATGGCCAGCGACCACATGGGCGAGAGCAGCGTCGAAGGCGGCACGCCGACCGAAGTCCAGAAGTTGTTGACGAACAGCAGGTAGGACAGCATGGGCACGGCGCTGGCCTGCGCGGGCGTGAGCAGCCCGGCGACCGGGAGCACGAAGAACACCAGGGCCACGGTGAGCCAGGCCAGCGGCAGGATGCGCAGCACGCGGCGCAGGTAGAAGACCTCGAAGTAGTTGGGCGCGCCGCGCTTGTCGAGCAGGATGCCGCCGATCAGGAAACCCGACAGCACGAAGAACACGTCGACACCGGACCAGAGGACTTCACGAAGCCGTCGGAATCCTGGTGGCTGACATCGAGCCGCACCCAGTTGCGTGCCTGGTCGCCGCCCAGCGCGCCGTTGTAGCCGTAGGACAGTCGATTGGTGTTGAACGAGCCGTGCGCGGCGTAGAAGTCGTGCACGCCCTTCTCGCGCTGCGCGACCTTGCTGACGTAATTGATCGCCCCGCCCACGGCGCCTGCGCCGAACAGGAAGCTGGAGGGTCCGCCGATCACCTCGATGCGATCGAGCAGCCAGGCATCCACCGGGCGTGCGGCAATGACGTCGTACTGCACGGAGATGCCGTTGAACAGTTGCGTGATCTGGCTGCTGTTGAAGCCGCGCATGCTGACGAATCCGGCCCCCCCGGGTGGGGCGGCGGCAGTGAGGCCGGGCGCCGCGCGCAGGGCCTCCTGCGTATCGCGCGCATCGCGCGCCTCGATGCTCTGCCGGTCGACCACCGTCACCGAAGCCGGCGTTTCCCTTGCCGTGATGCCCAGCCGGCTGCCGGTCTTGATCTCGGTGTCTAGAGGCAGGCGTTCGTTGGGCAGGATCTGCCGGTCGGTGACCTTCACCTCGGGCAGGGTCTGCTGCGCCTGGGCCTTGTTCAGCGCCACGGACGCAAAGAAGAGGAATACCGCGAGCACCAGCACGAAGTTCAGATCCGTGAGGGCGCGCAACAACAATCGTAGAAACTGCATGAGCGACTCCTGAATGGTTGGCATCGGCGCCCGCGCGCGGGCGCCGCATGACCGGAACAGAGTCCCGGTCGAGCGCAAGGCAACGTGTCAGGAGTGCCGGGGCGGGCCGCGCGGCGGCGGCAGGGGCAGGGTCTGCTGCGGCTTGCGCGGGTGCAGGCGCGCGGCCGGGCGCTCCGCGAACGGCGCCTCCAGCCGGAACGCATCGATGCGCGGCGCATCGATGGCGGCATGCCCGGCGTGCAGCACGCACATCGGGCATCTGAAGCCGGTTTCATTACTGCCGGGATCTCCCGCGAGATCCGCCGCAACGACGCGCTTCATGCCGTCGCGGCTGCAGATCTCGACGAAATGGCTCTTCTGCGGCGCTCCGGCGAGCGCCGCCAGCGCGGGCCCGATGGCGTCGAGCACGAACAGCGCCAGGGCCAGCATCGCCCAACGGCGCATCGTGCCGCGCATCAACCGGTTCGCGCGCATGCGCAAGCTCAGTACCTGGCCGGCTCGTCGTCTACCAGGTCAGGGAGCGCGCATTCGGTTCGAACAATGCAGCGCCGGTCGCTTCCGGATTGCCGATCCTGAGGCCGGCGAGCAGGTCGCCCTCCTTGACCCCGTAATGCTTCATGCAGAACGGGCAGATCAGGATGGTCGCACCCTTGCCCATCAGCTCGGCGAGCATCTTCTGGTGCTCGCCGAAACGGGCGGCGTTGGCCTTCGACCCGACATTCACCGCACGGTCGTTCAGGAACACTGTGAGCTTGTGCCCCCGCTCCAGCTGGTTCTTGCCGAACATCAGGCCCATGCTGGCCCTGTGCGCGTCGTCCGAAGTCAGGTTGATGAACAGCGGCGCTTTGTCCTGCGCGACGGCGACGCCGGACAGCCCACCCACCAGAACGGCAAGCAACACCAGAAACCTGGCAATCATCTTCATCGCATTCTCCTGTCGTCAGTGTTGATCAATGCTTCTTCATCGCGCCGTGCGTGC
Source organism: Betaproteobacteria bacterium (assembly GCA_016713125.1). GTDB lineage: Bacteria > Pseudomonadota > Gammaproteobacteria > Burkholderiales > SG8-39 > SZAS-79. Next base: position 38,227 of record JADJPT010000031.1, on the reverse strand, counting down.
CGTGCGCGCCGTCCTTGGCGGACCCGTGCCCCGCGCCATGACTCATGCCGGCGCCCATGCTCTCCACCGCGAGTTCGACCTTCACCTCGCCCGCCTTCTCGAATTTGAGCGTCACGGGCACCTTGTCGCCCTGCTTGAAGGGTGCTTTCAGACTCATGAACATCAGGTGGTAGCTGCCGGGCTTGAGCTCGAGCTTGCCGCCGGCCGGCACTTCCATGGCCTTGACCTCACGCATTCTCATGACATCCTTCTCCATGGCCATCTCGTGCAGTTCCATGCGCGCAGCGGCCGGGCTGGAGGCCGCAACCAGGCGGTCGGCGGCGGCGCCCGGGTTGTGCACCGTCAGATAGCCGCCGCCCACCGCGGCGCCCGGTGCGGTGGCACGCGCCCAGGGCTTCTCGATCTTCAGCGCGCCCGGCTGGGCGTGCGCGGTGAAGGAGGCGGACATCGCCAATGCACAGGCGATCGCCAGGGTCTTGAGTTTCTCGTTCATGGTGCTTCCTCTTCGTTGTGGTGTCGGGGATTCAATCACGTGTGCCGGCATTGGAGTCGATGGCTTCGACATCGGCATGCACCGTCACTTGCGAAGCAACGCAGCGACGCGCGCAGGCGAGGCAAGGGGTCCATCGAGCGCGCCGGGCACGCAGATGCCTGCGCGGCGCACTGCTGGCGTCAGGTGTGTCCGGGAGGACCCGGAAGCGATCAGCGCGCGGGGGGCGCGCGCGAGGCGAGGTCGGCGAGGTGCGTCGCGCGGACGGCGGCGCTCACCGGGTGCCAGAGAACCGATTCGGAGGTGGCCGACTGGGGCTCGAACGGCACGTACCCGGCCGTGGCACCCGGCGCGGAGAAGGCGGCGCACAACTGGCATTGCGCCGGCGCGGACTTGGCGGGCGAGGCCGGTTCGCCACCGCCCGGCACGCGCTTCACGCCGTGCGATGTGCAGACCTCGATGCCGGTGGCGGCGATCGCGGTCCGGACGCCCATGCTGCCATGCCAGGCAGCGCCCAGCAGCCAGGCCAGGGCGGCCAGGGTCACGATGCAGCGGCGAACCAGGATCATGCGCATGGGCCGGATTCTAACGCTCAGGCCGCGGGCTTCGCCAGCCGCGCGTATTCCTGCTCCTGAAGCCGCCGCCAGAACACCTTGCCGGTGCCGGTGCGCGGCAGCGCGTCGACGAACTCGACCACGCGAGGGTACTTGTAGGCGGCCATGCGCGACTTTGCCCATTCGATGATGTGCCCGGGCTCGACCCGCCCGCGCGCCGCGACCTTGAGCACGATCACGGCTTTCACCGATTCGCCACGGTAGGCGTCGCGCGTGGCGATCACGCAGGCCTCCTGTATGTCCGGGTGCGCGTAGAGCATGGATTCGACCTCGGCCGGCCAGACCTTGAAGCCCGAGGCGTTGATCATGCGCTTCAGCCGGTCGGTGATGAAGAAATAGCCGTCCTCGTCGTAGTAGCCGAGGTCGCCGGTGCGAAAGAAGGTCTCGCCGTCCCATTGCATGAAGGCCTCGGCGGTGGCGCGCGGGTCGTTCCAGTAGCCCTTGAACACCTGCGGGCCGCGCACCACGATCTCGCCGACTTCGCCGACCCCGCATTCGCTTTGCGTATCGTGGTTCAGCACACGCGCGTCGGTGGCGAAGAACGGGATGCCGCCGCACTGCTTCTTGGGCCGCTGCGCCGGGTTGACATGCGTGGGCGCCATGGTCTCGGACAGGCCGTAGCCCTCGACGAACTCCAGGCCGAGCACCTCCTTCAGCTTGTGCGCCAGGGCCTCCGGCATGGCAGCCCCGCCGCCGCCCAGGAACGTCAGCGAAGACAGGTCGTGCTCGGCGAGCTGCGGGTTGGACAGGAAGTCGACCATCATGGTGGTGATGGCCGTGAAGGTGGTGATGCGGCAGCGCTCGATCAGCAGCGCCGCGCAGCGCCGGTCCCAGCGCGTCATGATGACCACCGTGCAGCCGCACTGGATGGGCGTGTTCATGCCGGCCTGCATGCCGGTGACGTGGAACATGGGCAGCACGCCGAAGGCCACGGTCTCGGTGGTCACCGCACGCCAGACCGCGCCGCCGGTGCTGGTGGCCAGCACGCTGCCGTGCGTGTGCATGCAGCCCTTGGGCTTGCCGGTGGTGCCCGAGGTGTAGGGCATCACCGCGAGGTCGTCGAAGCCGGCGAGATGCGGTGCGGGCGGGCATTCCGCGGCCAGCGCCTCGGCCCACAACACCACGCCCGCGTGCGGTGCAGGCCGGCGCGCGGCGCGCACCGTATCCGGCAGCGGCAGGTCGGTGTCCGGGTCGATGTAGTCCGCGCAGGCGCCGAGCAGGCAGTGTGCGAGGTCCGCACCCCCCAGCAACGGCGCGATCTCCGGCCACTGCTCCTGCAGCGCGAGCACGACCCTGGCGCCGGCGTCCTGCGCATAGTGGCGCAACTCCTCGCTGCGGTTCATGGGATTGACCGGCACCACCACTGCGTCGGCACGCAGGATGGCGTAGTAGCCGATCACGAACTGCGGGCTGTTGGGCAGGTAGAGCAGCACCCGGTCACCCCGCTGCACGCCGCAGCGCTGCTGCAGCCAGCCGGCCAGCGCACAGACCTCGCGATCGAGCTGCGCGTAGTCGATGTCGCGGCCGTAGTAGTGGATCGCCGCGTGCCGCGGGTAGCGTGTCGCGCTGACCTGCAGGTTGTAGTACAGGCTGGTCTGCGGCAGGGTCAGCGACCTGGGCAGGCCCGGCGGCCAGTGGGGGTGGTGGCGTGTGAACATGCGCGGCGGGATTCCCTGAGCGAGCGCCAGCCTAAGGGCTTTGCGCCGGCGCGGCAAGCCGTCCCCGCCATGCTGCGCCGCACCTGCCTGACGGAGATCTACCGGGCGAGATATTTCTTCACCGCCTTCTCGTCCCACGCCACGCCGCTGCCGGGCTCATCGCGGATGATGACGTGGCCCTTCTTGACCTCCAGCGGGGCCTTCAGCACCGGGTCGGCCCAGTCCACGTACTCCAGCCAGTGGCAGGTCGGCGTGACCGCCAGCAGGTGCGCGCTGACCTCGGAGAAAAGGTGCGAACTCATCTCCAGCCCGGCGCCCTGTGCCAGCGCGGCGGCGCGCATCCAGCCGGTGACTCCGCCGATGCGCTGCGCGTCGGGCATCACGAAATCGCAGCAGCGCGCTTCCAGCGCCTGGGCCATCTGCTCGGGACCCATGAAGTTCTCGCCGATCTGGATCGGCGTCTCGACCTCGTCGGCGATGCGCGCGATGCCCTCGAAGTCGTCGGCGCGCACCGGCTCCTCGATCCAGTGCATGCCGCCCTCGTCGTCGATCATGCGGCCGCGCCGGATCGCCTCGTTGACCGTCAGGCCCTGGTTGAAGTCGCACATCAGGGTCGCCTCGGCGCCGATGGCCTTCTTCACCGCGCGGATCGCGGCGAGATCCTCGCGCGCCTCCGGCCTGCCCAGGCGCAGCTTGACCGCCGAGAAGCCCTCCTTGAGCAGGCCTTCGGCCTCCCGGCCCAGCGCCTTGACCGGCATGATGCCCAGCCCCTTGGAGTTGTAGGCGCGCACCGGACGCGGCCGCCCGCCCAGCGCGGTGACCAGCGGCAGTCCGAGCGCCTGCGCATGCGCGTCCCAGGCCGCCATGTCCAGGCCGGCGATGGCGAACAGCACGATGTTGTGCACACCCAGCAGCGCGTGCTTCTGGCGCAGCTTTCTCTCGATCTCGAACGGGGCCACGGGGTCGCCCACGAGCAGTTCCGCCATCGCCTCCACCAGCGCGACGATGGGCTTCAGGAACGGACGGCCGATCGCGAACAGATAGGCGCGACCGGTGATGCCGGCGGTGGTTTCCATGTCGATCAGCACCAGCGGCGCCGTGCTCACCGCGCCGCTGGCGGTCTGCAGCGGCAGTTTCATGGGCACCACGACGGGACGCACGCGGATGGCGCGGATGTTCAGCGGGGAGTTGTGCATGCCTGCTCCGGATTCGGGTCGCGTGACGGGAGGCAGATTGTGCCCGGCCGCGCGGACTCGCGCCATGCGCGGCGCAGCGCCGACCGGCCACCCCGCCCGCAGGGCGAAACGGGCCGTGCCCCGGCGCGCGTATGGCGTCGTTTCGGGCGACAATGAATCTTCGTTCGAGCAAGGCACAAGGAGCATCATGAATCTCAAGGATCTGCGGGGCAGCGTGGCCATCGTCGGCGTGGGCACTTTCGGCGGCGGCGAGACCCCGGGCTACAGCAACATCGAGATGCTGGGCAGCGCCGCCAGGCGCGCGGTCGAAGACGCCGGGTTGAAGATGAAGGACATCGACGGGCTGGCCACCGCCAACCTCGACGCCGCCATGTGGCCGCTGAACGTGGTCGAGTACCTGAAGATCCAGCCGCGCTTCGTCGAAAGCACCAACATCGGCGGCTCGGCCTTCATCGCGCACCTGCTGCCTTCGATGTTCGCGCTGGTGTCCGGCCAGTGCGACGCCGTGCTGGTCTGCTACGGCAACAACCAGCGCACCTCGACCTTCAGCCGCAAGGATCGCGGTCGCGCGCGCATGATGCTGGACCCCAACCCCTGGGAAGCGCCTTACGCGCCGGTCAATCCGCCCTCCTCCTACGCGCTGATGGCCGCGCGGCACATGTACCAGTACGGCACCACGAGAAAGCAGCTGGCCGAAGTCGCGGTGGCGGCGCGCAAGTGGGCGCAGCTCAACCCCGAGGCCTTTGCCCGCGATCCGCTGAGCGTCGAGGACATCCTCAAGGCGCGCATGTTCTCCGACCCCTTCACCGTGCACGACTGCTGCCTGGTCACCGATGGCGGCGCGGCCTTCGTGCTGGTGCGCGCCGATCGCGCCAAGGACCTGCCGAACAAGCCGGTCTATGTGCTGGGCAACGCCACCGCCGTGACCCACCGCGGCTCGGCCGAGATGCCCGACTGCACCGTGACGCCCACCGCGCTGGCCGCGCCGCGCGCCTACGAGATGGCGGGCCTCGGACCCAAGGACATGCAGATGGCGCAGGTTTACGACGCGTTCACCATCAACACCATCCTCGCCATGGAAGACCTGGGCTTCTGCAAGAAGGGCGAAGGCGGCGCCTTCGTCGACAACGGCGGCATCGCCCCGGGCGGACGCTTCCCGGTCAACACCAACGGCGGCGGCCTGTCCTGCGTGCACCCGAACATGTACGGCGCCTACGCCACCATCGAAGCCGTGCGCCAGTTGCGCGGCAACTGTGGAGAGCGACAGGTGCCGGGCGTGAAGACCGCCGTGGTCAACGGCAACGGCGGCGTGCCGGCGTCCAGCCAGTCGGTCGCCGTGCTGGCGACCGCGGACGCGCTGTAAGCACCGTACCCATCCAGGAGGAGACGATCATGCACATTCCGACCACCTCGCGCAGGCGCCTGCTGGCCCTGCTTGGCGCCGCGGCCCTGATGGCGGCCGTGCCGCCGGCACAGGCGCAGAATTTTCCCTCCAAGCCGGTGCGCATCGTCGTGCCCTACCCGCCCGGCGGCACGGTGGACGTGCTGGCGCGTGCGATGGCACCGGAACTCTCGACGCTGTGGGGCCAGCCGGTGGTGATCGACAACGTGCCCGGCGCGGGCTCCCTGATCGGCGCAGAGCGTGTCGCCAACGCCGCGCCCGACGGCCACACCCTGATGGCGACGGTGAATCCGACCGTGGTCGGCAACCGCTTCCTGTTCAAGAAGCTGCCCTACGACCCGGACAAGAGCTTCGCGCCGGTGTCGATGATCGCGCAGGGCGGGCAGATCATCTTTGCCCACCCTTCGCTGCAGGCCAACACCCTGAAGGAACTCGTCGAACTGGCGAGGCGCGAGCCGGGCAAGGTCGCCTACCCTCGTTCGGCAACGGCTCGCAGCCGCAGCTGCTGTTCGAAACCATGGGCAAGCGCGAGGGCGTGAAATTCCTGCACGTGCCCTACAAAGGCATCGCCCCGGCAACCACCGCCGTGGTCGCCGGCGAAACCATGTTCTCGGTGGCCAGCGCCGCGCAGGCCGGTGCGCTGATCAAGGCCGGCAAGCTGAAGGCGCTCTCGCTGGGCGCGGCCAAGCGCATGGCCGCGTTCCCCGACCTGCCGACCTCGGCCGAATCCGGCTTCCCGTATGCGGTGGCCTCGGTGTGGCTGGGTTTCTTCGCCCCGGGCGGCACCCCTGCCGCGCTGGTCGAGCGCCTGCAGCGCGACATGGCGAACGTGGCGCGCAAGCCCGAGTTTGCCGAGAAGCACATCACCAGCCGCGGATTCGAACTGGTGGCCAGCACGCCGGCCGAATTCGCCGCCGCGCTGCGCGCCGAGGTCGAGCTGGTCGGCGAAATGGTGCGCGCGGCGAACATACAGCCCGAGTAAGCCGGCCGACGCGTCGGCGGCGCCCCGGCCGGCGTCAGGCCATCGCCGGCCTGCCGCCCGGCCCCCACACCGAGGGTACGGCGGCGCGCGGGTCGCGCGCATCCCAACGGCCGGCCTCAACCTGGTGCAGGAACTCGTCGAGGTGGCGGTTGAACATCGCGGGTTCCTCCAGGTTGATGCCGTGCCCGCTCCTGGGGAATACGACCAGTCCGGCCTTGGGGATGGCGCGCTTCAGCAGCAGCGAAGGCTCGAGGCAGGGCTCGTCCTCGTCGCCCGTCATCACCAGTGCGGGAACGTCGATGGCACCCATCTCGGCGCTCAGTTCGTAGATGCAGGGCCGGCGGCCCTGGTAGCCGCGCATGGTGTTGGCCGAACCCTGCGCCGAGTGCTCGGCGAACTGCTTCACGTACTCGTCGAAGCCGCGCGGATCCTTGTTCAGGAATTGCACTCGCGCCGGGCCGTGTCCGTAGGTGGCGGCCAGACGGCCCATGCCCTCGCGCAGGATGGCGTCGGCGTTGCCGGCCGCTTCCTTCTGAAAGCTTCGAAAGACGGCAGGGTGCGCGCCCGAGCCGCAGCCCGCCATGGTCAGCGACAGGGCGCGCGATTTCTCGCCCGCGGTGCAGTACTTGAGACCGAAGTGCAGGGTGGCGAAGGCGCCCATCGACAGGCCGACCACATGCGCACGCGCTATCTTGAGTGCGTCCAGTACGCAGCGTATGTCGTCGCGCCAGCGTTCCTGCGAGTACATCTCCCAGTTCTCCGGCACCTCGGAGGGCAGGTAGCCGCGCGCACTGTAGGTGATGCAGCGATAGCGACGCGCGAAGTAGCGCACCTGCGGTTCCCAGCTGCGCCAGTCGCCGGCGAACTCGTGCACGAAAACGATGGGCGTGCCGCTGCCGGTTTCCTCGTAGTACAGCTTCACGCCGTCGTCCGTAGTCAGCATGGGCATGGAAAGATCCCCCGTTTAACGTTAGTCTGATTGTTCGTCGCGCGCAGCAGTGCGCGACGCCAAGACTAACCAAGTTTCGCCCCCGCATCGAGAGGTGGTTCATGGATCTGCAGTTGAAAGGCAAGCGCGCGCTGGTCACCGGCGCGTCCAAAGGCATCGGCCTGGCCACCGCCGAGGCGCTGGCGGCCGAGGGCTGCCGCGTGATGATCGCCTCGCGCAACGGCGAAAAGCTCGCCCTTGCTGCGCAGGAGATCGGCGCCAGGCACGGCGTGGAGGTGCTGTGGCGCGCAGCCGACCTGTCGCAGCGCGGCGCGGCCGAAGCGCTGGCCGCATGGGCGACGCAGCCGGCGGTGCACGGCGGCGGCCCGCTCGACATTCTGGTGAACAACGCAGGCGCCATCCCCGGCGGCGACCTGCTTGCCGTCGACGAAGACACCTGGCGGCGCGCCTGGGACCTCAAGGTGTTCGGTTACATCAACCTGACGCGCGCGGTCTACGCGCAGATGAAGGCGGCCGGCGCCGGCGTGATCCTGAATATCCTGGGCAATGCGGGCGAGCGACTGAACGCGGCCTACATCGCCGGCAGCACCGGCAATGCCGGCCTGATGGCCTTCACGCGCACCCTGGGTGGCGTCTCGCACGCCGACGGCATCCGGGTGCTGGGCATCAACCCCGGCCCCATTTCCACCGACCGGCTGCTCTCGCTGTACCGGCAGATGGCGGCGTCGCAACTGGGCGACGCCGAGCGCTACACGGAGCTGTTCAAGGGCCTGTCCTTCGATCGACCGGGCACGCCCGAGGAATGCGCCTGGGCGGCGACCTTCCTGGTTTCGCCGCGTTCGGCCTACACTTCCGGAACCATCCTGACCATCGATGGAGGACAGGCCAGCCGTCAATCGTAGTCGCAACGCCCGCAGCACCCACACAAAGACAACCGCCCCAGGCGGTGGAGGAGACGACATGCAATCGAAAGCAGGCATCATCGCGGGGCTGCTCGCCCTGGCTATCGCCGCGCAGGCGAACGCACAGAACTATCCTTCCAAACCGCTGCGCCTGGTGGTGCCCTACGGCCCCGGCGGCTCCACGGACCTGACCGGCCGCACGGTCGGACAGAAGCTGCAGGAGGCCTTCGGCCAGTCGGTGGTGGTGGAGAACAAGCCCGGCGCATCGGCGCAGATCGGCGCGGCGGAAGTCGCCAAATCCGCGCCCGACGGTTACACGCTGCTGGTCGGCGCGCCGCAGATCTTCATCCTGAACCCGCTGTTCTTCAAGGAACGCCGCTACGACGTCGAGAAGGACTTCACGCCGGTGGCGATCACGCTGATCTCGCCGAACTACATCATGTCGAATCCGCAGGCGCCGGTGCGCGGCATCCAGGACCTGATCGGCTGGGCCAGGGCCAATCCCGGCAAGGTGTTCTACGCCTCCTCGGGCGTGGGCTCCACGGGCCACCTGACCGGACTTCTGCTGAACAAGCTGGCGGGCCTGGACATGCAGCACATCGGCTACAAGGGCAGCGCCGGCGCGGTGGCCGACGTGCTCGGCGGGCAGGTGTCGATCCTGATCGACCAGCCGGTGCCGGGCATCACGCACGTGCGCGCCGGCAAGCTGCGCGCGCTGGCCGTGGGCACCACGGAGCGTGTGAGCGCACTTCCCGAGATCGGCACGGTACGCGAACAGGGGCTGGGCGATTTCGAATCCAGCACCTGGTTCGGCTTCTGGGCGCCGGGCGGCACGCCGCGCCCGGTGATCGATCGCCTGTATGCCGAGATCGTCAAGATCATGCGCATGCCCGAGGTGCGCGCGAAATTCGAGCCGGCCGGCTACATCCCGACGGCCATCGGCCCGGACGAAACCGCCGCCAAGGTGCGCGCCGACCGCGAGAAATGGACCCGGCTGGTGCAGGAAGCCGGTGTCCGGCCGGAATGAGGCGGCGCCGAGAAAGTTGAACTTTTGTTTCAGGAAATCGGCTCCGGGAGCCGATTTCCTGTCAGTTTGCTTGCCTGAAACGGCAAGTTTTCCTCATACCGCCTTGCGCACCTCGTAGCCCACGCGCGGGAAGTGCACATGCACGGTGCCGGCGCGCGAATCCGTGCGTCGCACCACGATCTCGTCGGCCGAGCAATCCAGCAACTCGCCGCGCACCGGATCGAAGCCGTAGTCCACCGGCAACACGTCCACGCTGTGGCCGAGCGCGATCCCCAAGTCTTCGAGTTCGGTGGCCAGGCCGCGGCCGACGGGCGCGGGCGTCGCCGTCCTGGCGACCTCCAGTGCCTTCGCGCTGCTGATCTCGGCCGGCTTGCCGTGGCCGAAGGCCATGATGCGATCGACGTAGGCGTCGACCCTGGGAAACGGATTGAAGATCGCCCGCACGCCAGGCGTGCGGGCCACCGCCCACAGCGGATGGTAGACGCAGAAATCGGCGTTGCACGGCGAGGCGCCGGTGAGGAACGGACGCCCGTCGCGGAACTGCGCTTCGAGCATGGGCAGGAAGTGAAGCATGGCGGCGCGACATTCGGCGGGCGGGCCGCGACGCACGCTGCCGCCCTTGCGCATGGCGGCACGGTCGTTGCGGAAGGTGTCGAGGAATTGCGGCGAGGCGTCCGGCATGTGCGCCCTGACACCGGAACCCGCGAAGGCCAGCACGGCGGCGGTGTTGAACAGCACCGCCTCGCCGAAATGGCCCAGCGCGTGCGTGACGATGTCGTCGCCGTAGGGAAACAGGGTGGGCGAAGGCGCCGCGCGCTCCAGCACGCGTGCGATCAGCCCGGAGTCGCAGTAGATGTCTGCGCCGATCTGCAGGATGGGCGTGCGCCGGTAGCCGCCGGTCAGGGCCAGCACATCGGGCTTGGGCATCACCATCGGGATGATCACCGACTTCCAGGCCAGCTTCTTGAAGCCGAGGATGGCGCGGACCTTCTCGGCATACGGCGAGGCGGGATAGTGGTGCAGGATGAGGTCGGCCATGCGTGTCTCCTTGCGCGGTTCCTGGTGCGCGGAAATCGTAGGCTATCATTGACCTCCCTCACAGGAATTCTGCGAAACGCCCATGAAGGCAGTGCTCTGCAAGCAGTTCGGTCCGCCGGAATCGCTGGTCGTCGAGGACGTGCCGGCGCCGGTCGCCGACCCCGGCGAGGTCGTCGTCACGGTCAAGGCGGCGAGCGTGAACTTCCCCGACGTGCTGATCATCCAGAACAAGTACCAGTTCAAGCCGCCGCTGCCCTTCTCGCCCGGCAGCGAGATGGCCGGCGTGGTGAAGTCGGTGGGCGCGGGCGTCGACAACGTGAAGCCCGGCGACCGCGTCATCGCCTTCACCACCTTCGGCGCCTTTGCCGAAGAGGTGAAGACCGAGGCCAGCCGCTGCTCGCCGATGCCCGAGGGCATGAGCTTCGAGGACGCCGCGGCCTTCGTGCTGACCTATGGCACCTCGGACCACGCGCTGCGCGACCGCGCCCAGTTGAAGGCCGGCGAAACCCTGCTGGTGCTGGGTGCCGCGGGCGGCGTGGGCATCGCCGCGATAGAGATCGGCAAGGCGCTGGGCGCGCGCGTGATCGCCTGCGCTTCGAGCCCGGAAAAACTCGCCGTGTGCAAGCAGCACGGCGCGGATGAACTCATCAACTACGCGAGCGAGGACCTGCGTGAGCGCGTCAAGGCGCTGACCGGTGGACGCGGCGTGGACGTGGTCTACGATCCGGTCGGTGGTCCATACACCGAACTTGCGCTGCGCTCCACGGCATGGCGCGGACGGCTGCTGGTGGTCGGATTCGCCGCCGGCGAGATCCCCAGGATCCCGCTGAACCTGCCGCTGCTGAAGGGCTCGTCGATCGTCGGCGTGTTCTGGGGTGATTGGGCCAAGCAGGAGCCCAAGGCCTTCGCCGCGGGCATCGCGCAGATCGGCGCCTGGCATCGGGCGGGCAAGCTCAAACCGCATGTCTCGGCCACCTTCCCCCTGGAGCGCGCCGCCGAAGCCATGCAGATGATGGCCAACCGCCAGGTCAAGGGCAAGGTCGTCGTCGTGCCGGGCGCGGCCGCCTAGCCCGACGAGGTATACTTTTCGCCTGCAATCAAGCGCGAACCCGGGGAGGTACGCCTTGAAATCCGCTCTTCGCCGGCATGCCGGCTGTTCCGCCGACACCAGGACCGCCATGCGCCGCAGCGCCCTGGCCGTGCTGCTGGCGTTCGCCGGTGCCGTCTCCGCGAACCCGGTCGGCCCCACGGTCACCGCCGGGCAGGCCGGCTTCCAGACCCGGGGCAACGCGCTCACCGTGACCAACACCCCGGGCACCATCATCCAGTGGCAGGGGTTTTCGATACGCGCCGACGAACTGACGCGGTTCGTTCAGCAGTCGGCGCTGTCCGCCGTGCTCAACCGCGTGACCGGCGGCAATCCCTCGGAAATCCTCGGCCGGCTCAGTTCCAACGGGCGCGTGTTCCTGATCAACCCGAGCGGCATCACTTTCGGTGCCGGCGCGCAGATCGACGTGGCCGGCCTGGTGGCGTCCTCACTGCACCTTTCGGACGCCGATTTTCTCGCCGGCCGGCTGCGCTTTTCGGGCAACGGCAGCGAAGGCCGGGTGGCGAACCACGGCGAGATCGTCACGCCGGTGGGCGGCAGCGTCGCGCTGGTCGCGCCGCAGATCGAGAACACCGGCGTGATCCGCGCGCCGTCGGGCGAGATCGTGCTCGCCGCCGGCAGCACGGTGCGCCTGGTCGACAGCGCCTTCCCGGCGATACAGGTGGAAGTCAGTGCGCCCAAGGATCAGCCGCTGAACTTGGGCACGCTGAACGCCAGCGGCAAGGTGTTCGCCTTTCTCGTCAAGCAGTCGGGGGTGCTGAATGCCTCCGCAGCGGGCGCCGGTGACGGCGGACGCGTGGCCCTGAAGTCCGCCGGTCAGACGCAGGTCGCGGCGGGTGCGAAGATCGAAGCCAACGCGGGCAGCACGGGCCGCGGCGGCGAGATCTCTCTGGCGGCGGAGGAGTTCGTGCATCTGGCGGGCACGCTGGAGGCGCGCGGCGGCGCGCTGGCGTGTGACGGCGGACGCGTGGCGCTGCGCTCGGCCGACGATGCGCTGGTGGCTTCGATGGCGCTGATCGACGTCAGCGCCCCGCTGCAGGGACATGGCGGCGAGGTGGCATTGATCGCCCAGGACGTGATGCACTTTGCTGCCGCGATCGAGGCGCGCGGCGGCGCTCGCTCGGGCGACGGCGGCAAGGTCGAGGTCTCCGGCCTGCGCACGCTGGTCTTCACGGGCAGGGTGGATACGCGTGCACCGCAGGGCCGGGACGGCATGCTGCTGCTCGACCCGACCACGATCAAGGTTGCCGCCGGCTCGACCGGCACGCCGGCCAATCTGGGCGACGCGCTGTGGGGCGCAGCCGAGGATTCCGGCGCGCAGACTCTGGGCGCGCAGGATCTGGCGGCGCTGCTGGCCACGACTTCGGTCACCTTGCAGGCCACGCAGAAGATCGAAATCGCCGCACCCGTGGTGGTGGCCGCCGCCGCGCCGCGCACGCTGACGCTGCAGGCGCCGGAGATCGTGATGCAGGCGGCGGTCGGCAGCACCGGCGCGGCCCTGGACCTGCGACTCGAGGCGCCCGGCGGAACAATCGACGTCGCAGCAGGGCTCGAGTTCGCCCTGGGCGGCGGCCGGCTGGCGATCGATGCGCAGGTTGCGCGCGTCGCGCCGGCCGAGTTGCCGCGCGTTCCCGAGGCGATTGCGCGCTCGACCACGCCGCCCGCCGAAATGCAGGCGCTGCGCTCCCAGGTTCAAGCCGAGATCGAGCGCGACAACGCGCGCCTGGCCGCGGCCATGAAGCCCTGCGGTTCGGCCGGGGCAAGCTTGAAAGCCGGCTGCACGGTGGCCAGCCCGCCCAGGCGCTTCACCTTCGCGGGCTGAATTCCCGCCGGTGCCCGGAGCCGCAGCGGAGCCGCTCTAGGGCGGGTTCGCGTCTCCGGCACCCAGCGCACGCTGCATCAGCACCGTGTCCACCCAACGCCCGAACTTGAAGCCGCTGGCGCGCAGCACGCCGGCATGCGCAAAGCCCAGGCTGGCGTGCAATCCGATGGAGGCGACATTGCCGCTGTCGCCGATCACGGCGATCAACTGCCGATAGTCGAGTGCCGTGCTGCGATCGATCAGCGCCGCGAGCAGCGCGCGGCCCACACCGCGGCCTTCCATGCCAGGCTTCACGTAGATGGAGTCTTCCAGGGTGTGGCGATACGCCGAGCGCGTGCGGAACAGGTTGCAGCCGTAACCGAGCAGCACCCGTCGGCCTCCGCCACCAGGTAAGGCAGGCCGCGCCCTCGCACCTCGTCGAACCGGCGGCGCAACTCCGCCGCGTCCGGCGACGTCTCCTCGAACGAAGCCAGGCCGTGCAGCACATGGTGGGCATAGATCGGCTGTATGGCCGGGAGGTCGGCCGCGCGGGCGTCGCGAATCACGCTCTAGCCTGCGTAGCCGGGCGCTTCCCTGTCCAGCAATCGCTTCAGAGAATCGAAATGCGCGTTTGCGTACTGCGCGTTCTGCGCCAGCAGCATCGCATAGGTGTCGTGCTGCACTTTCTCGGGTATCGGCCGCAGCTTGAGCCCGGTGGACAGGGCCAGCACCTGCAGCCGACAGGCGCGCTCGAGGTAGTAGAGCAGGTCGAAGGCCTCGGCAACGCTCGGCCCGACCGCAATCACGCCGTGGTTGGCGAGGAACATCACGCGCTTGTCGCCCAGTGCGCGCGCCAGGCGGTCGCCTTCGGCGTTGTCGACCACCAGACCGTTGTACTCGTCATCGTAGGCGATGTCGCCGACGAAACGCAGCGCATTCTGCTCGACCATCTGCAGGCGGCCCGGCAGGGTCAGCGTCAGGGCCGTGGCGTAGGGCATGTGGGTGTGCAGCACGCAGGCCGCGTTGGGGTTGGCCAGGTGGATGCGCGAATGGATGTAAAACGCGGTTTTCTCGAACTCGCCCTCGCCGGACAGGATGCGGCCGTCGGCATCCAGCTCGAGCAGGTTGGAAGCGCTGACTTCACTCCAGTGCAGCCCGTATCGATTCAGCAGGAAACGGTCGCGCGAGCCAGGCAGCATCAGGCTGAAGTGATTGCAGACCCCTTCATGCATGTCCATCCGCACCGCAAGGCGGAACGCCGCCGCCAGATCGACGCGCGCCGCGCGTTCCGTGTCCGTGATGCCCGTCAGTTCCCGCACGCTTCCCATGTCCATCTCCCCGGTATGCGCCGATTATAGAAAAGAAAAGGGCGGCCGAAGCCGCCCTTTCCGGTTACGCCTCCGGCAACCGTCCCTACTGTGCGGGCGCGGCTTCCGTCGGCGCAGCTTCCTCCGCCGGCGCCAGCTCGGGCAGCGCGGGTTCCGCTGCCTGTTGCTTGCGCATGTTGTGGTACGCCATGCCGGTACCCGCCGGAATCAGGCGGCCGACGATGACGTTTTCCTTCAGACCGCGCAGACCGTCCTTCTTGCCCATGATTGCGGCTTCGGTCAGCACGCGCGTGGTCTCCTGGAAGGAGGCCGCCGAGATGAACGAATCGGTCGACAGCGAGGCCTTGGTGATGCCCAGCAGCATGTACTGGTACACCGCCGGCTTCTTGCCTTCCTTCTCGACGCGCTCGTTCTCCTGCAGCACCTCGGCGCGCTCCGCCTGCTCCTCGCGGATGAAGGTGGTATCGCCCGGATCGGCGATCACCACGCGACGCAGCATCTGGCGCACGATCACCTCGATGTGCTTGTCGTTGATCTTCACGCCCTGCAGTCGGTAGACGTCCTGCACTTCGTCGATGATGTAGCGCGCCAGAGCCTCGACGCCCTTGAGGCGCAGAATGTCGTGGGGATCCTCGGGACCTTCCACGATCATCTCGCCCTTGTTCACCACCTGGCCGTCGTGCACCAGCACGTGCTTGTCCTTGGGAATCAGGTACTCGTGCTGCACGCCGTCGAGGTCGGTGATCACCAGGCGCTGCTTGCCCTTGGTGTCCTTGCCGAACGAGGCCGTGCCGGTGACCTCGGCGAGGATGCCGGCGTCCTTCGGCGAACGGGCTTCGAACAGCTCGGCCACGCGCGGCAGGCCGCCCGTGATGTCGCGGGTCTTCTGCGATTCGGTCGGGATACGCGCGAGAACTTCGCCCACGTGCACCTGCTGGCCGTCACGCACGGCGATGACCGCGCCCACCTGGAAGGTGATGTTCACGGCGTGATCGGTGCCGGCGATGCGCACCTCGTCGCCGTTCTCGTTCAGCAGCTTGACCGTCGGGCGCACGCCCTTGGTGATCGCCGTCGAACGACGCTTGGTGTCGATGACCACCAGCGTGGACAGGCCGGTGACCTCGTCCAGCTGCTTGGCGACCGTGACGCCTTCCTCGACGTTCTCGAAGCGCACCGTACCGGCGTACTCCGTGATGATCGGGCGGGTATGCGGGTCCCAGGAGGCGAGCTGCGCGCCGGCCTTGACCACGGTTCCGTCCGAGGACATCAGAGTGGCGCCGTACGGCACCTTGTGACGCTCGCGCTCGCGGCCGTTGTCGTCGGTGATGATCACTTCGCCGGAGCGCGAGATCACGACCTTCTCGCCCTTGGCGTTGGTGACGTAACGCATCAGCGGGGTGAAGCGCACCGTGCCGTTGGACTTGGCTTCGACCTGGTTGGCCATCGCCGTACGCGATGCAGCACCGCCGATGTGGAAGGTGCGCATGGTCAGCTGCGTGCCCGGCTCGCCGATCGACTGCGCGGCGATCACACCGACCGCCTCGCCGACGTTGACCAGCGAACCGCGACCGAGGTCGCGTCCGTAGCACTTGGAGCACAGCCCGAAACGCGTGTCGCAGGTCAGCGGCGTGCGGACCTTGACTTCGTCGATGCCCAGTTCGTCGATGCGCTCGATGTGGTCTTCCTCGATCAGCGTACCGGCGTCGAACAGGATGTCCTGGGTCTCCGGATGCAGCAGCTCGGTGGCCAGCACGCGGCCGAGGATGCGCTCGCGCAGGGCCTCGACCACTTCGCCGCCTTCGACCAGGGCTTTCATCGACACCCCGTTGGAGGTGCCGCAATCGTCCTCGGTCACCACCAGATCCTGGGTCACGTCGACCAGGCGACGGGTCAGGTAACCCGAGTTCGCGGTCTTCAGCGCGGTGTCGGCCAGGCCTTTGCGCGCGCCGTGCGTCGAGATGAAGTACTGCAGCACGTTCAGGCCTTCACGGAAGTTTGCCGTGATCGGCGTCTCGATGATCGAGCCGTCGGGTTTGGCCATCAGGCCGCGCATTCCCGCCAGCTGGCGGATCTGCGCCGCGGAACCGCGCGCGCCGGAGTCGGCCATCATGTAGATGGAGTTGAACGACTCCTGCTTGGCCTTCTTGCCGTGGCGGTCGATGACGGACTCGGATTCGAGCTGCTTCATCATCTCCTTGCCGACCTGGTCACCGGCGCGGCCCCAGATGTCGACCACCTTGTTGTAACGCTCGCCGATGGTCACCAGGCCCGAGGTGTACTGGCTCTCGATCTCCTTGACCTCGGCCTGCGCCGTGGCGATCAGGTCCTGCTTGACGTTGGGGATCACCATGTCCTGCACCCCGAACGAGATACCGGCGCGCGTAGCGGTCGTGAAACCCGCCTGCATGAGCTTGTCGGCGAAGATCACCGTTTCGCGCAGGCCGCAGCGGCGGAACGAGGCGTTGATCAGCTTGCTGATTTCCTTTTTCTTCAGCGGCTTGTTGATGGTCGAGAACGCGAGGCCCGGCGGCAGGATCTCCGAGAGCAGCGCGCGGCCGACCGTGGTCTCGTAACGCGTGATCTTCTCGGTCTTCTCGCCGTCCTCGGCGACGTCGTACTCCTTGATGCGCACCCAGACGCGGGCGAGCAGATCGACCTGGCGCGACTCGTAGGCGCGCGAAACTTCAGCCAGGTTGGCGAAGGCCATGCCCTCACCCTTGGCATTCACGCGCATGCGGGTGCCGTAGTACAGACCCAGCACGATGTCCTGCGACGGGACGATGATCGGCTCGCCGTTGGCGGGCGACAGCACGTTGTTGGAGGCCAGCATCAGCGTGCGGGCTTCCATCTGCGCCTCGAGGGACAGCGGCACGTGCACGGCCATCTGGTCGCCGTCGAAGTCGGCGTTGAACGCCGCACAGACCAGCGGATGCAGCTGGATGGCCTTGCCTTCGATCAGCACCGGCTCGAAGGCCTGGATGCCCAGGCGGTGCAGCGTGGGCGCACGGTTCAACATCACCGGGTGCTCGCGGATCACCTCTTCCAGGATATCCCAGACTTCGGGCACTTCCTGTTCGACCAGGCGCTTGGCGGCCTTGATGGTCGTGGCCAGGCCGAGCAGTTCGAGCTTGTTGAAGATGAAGGGCTTGAACAGCTCGAGCGCCATCTTCTTCGGCAGGCCGCACTGGTGCAGCTTGAGCTGCGGACCGACCACGATGACCGAGCGGCCGGAGTAGTCGACGCGCTTGCCCAGCAGGTTCTGGCGGAAACGGCCGCCCTTGCCCTTGATCATGTCGGCCAGCGACTTCAGCGGGCGCTTGTTGGCGCCGGTCATGGCCTTGCCGCGACGGCCGTTGTCGAGCAGCGAGTCGACGGCCTCCTGCAGCATGCGCTTCTCGTTGCGCACGATGATGTCCGGGGCCTTGAGCTCCAGCAGGCGCTTGAGGCGGTTGTTACGGTTGATCACGCGGCGATACAGGTCATTCAGGTCGGAAGTCGCAAATCGGCCACCATCGAGGGGAACCAGGGGGCGCAGTTCCGGCGGCAGCACCGGCAGCACCTCCATGACCATCCAGTCGGGCTTGATGCCGGAGTTCTTGAAGCCCTCAAGCACCTTCAGGCGCTTGGCGATCTTCTTGATCTTGGCGTCCGACGACGTGGCCTCGAGATCCTTGCGGAGCTGCTCGATGTCATGGTTCAGGTCGATCGAACGCAGCAGTTCGCGGATGCCCTCGGCGCCCATCAGCGCGGAGAAATCGTCGCCGAACTCCTCGACCTTGGCGAGGTAGTCGTCCTCGGTCAGCAGCTGGCAGCGCTTGAGCGGCGTCATGCCGGGATCGGTCACCACGAAGGCTTCGAAGTACAGCACGCGCTCGATGTCGCGCAGCGTCATGTCGAGCACGAGGCCCAGACGCGACGGCAGCGACTTCAGGAACCAGATGTGCGCGGTCGGGCTGGCGAGCTCGATGTGGCCCATGCGCTCGCGGCGCACCTTGGCCAGCGTCACTTCGACGCCGCATTTTTCGCAGATCACGCCGCGGTGCTTCAAGCGCTTGTACTTGCCGCACAAGCACTCGTAATCCTTGATCGGCCCGAAGATCTTCGCGCAGAACAGGCCATCACGTTCGGGTTTGAACGTGCGGTAGTTGATTGTCTCCGGCTTCTTGACCTCGCCATACGACCAGGAACGGATCTTCTCGGGCGATGCGAGCCCGATCTTGATCGCGTCGAATTCTTCGTCCTGCTGGACCTGCTTGAACAGCTCGAGAAGTGCCTTCATGCGTGCTCCTCAGTGACTCTTAGTACCGCTCGAGGTCGATGTCGATACCCAGGGAACGGATTTCCTTCACCAGCACGTTGAACGACTCCGGCATGCCGGCGTCGATCTTGTGGTCGCCCTTGACGATGTTTTCGTAGACCTTGGTGCGGCCGTTGATGTCGTCGGACTTGACCGTGAGCATCTCCTGCAGCGTGTAGGCGGCGCCATACGCCTCCAGCGCCCAGACTTCCATTTCGCCGAAACGCTGACCGCCGAACTGCGCCTTGCCGCCCAGCGGCTGCTGGGTGACCAGGGAGTACGGTCCGGTCGAACGCGCATGCATCTTGTCGTCGACCAGGTGGTGCAGTTTCAGGACGTGCATGTAACCGACCGTGACGGTGCGGTCGAACGCCTCGCCGGTGCGGCCGTCGAACAGCGTGACCTGCCCCGTCGAGGGCAATCCCGCCAGCTTCAGCATGCCGTCGATCTCCGCTTCCGATGCGCCGTCGAACACCGGCGTCGCGAAGGGCACGCCCTTCTCGAGGTTGTGCGCCAGCTGCACGACCTCGTCGTCGGAAAGCTGTTCGACCGTCTCTTCGCGACCGCTCGAGCTGTAGATGCTGGTAAGCAGCTTCTTCATCTCGACGGCCTTGGCCTGCTGCTTGATCAATTCACCGATCTTCAGTCCCAGGCCCTTGGCGGCCCAGCCCAGGTGCGTCTCGAGAATCTGGCCCACGTTCATCCGCGAAGGCACACCGAGCGGGTTGAGCACGATGTCCATCGGCGTGCCGTCAGCCATGTGCGGCATGTCCTCGATCGGGGTGATCTTGGAGATCACACCCTTGTTGCCGTGGCGGCCGGCCATCTTGTCGCCAGGCTGCAGGCGACGCTTCACCGCCACGTAGACCTTGACCATCTTCAGCACGCCCGGGGGCAGTTCGTCGCCCTGGGTGAGCTTCTTGCGCTTGGCTTCGAAGGCGGCGTCGAACTCGTGACGCTTCTGCGCGATCGACTCCTTGAGCGACTCGACCTGACCGGCTGAATCCTCGGCGGCGAGGCGAATGTCGAACCAGTCGTAGCGTTCGACCGTCTCCAGGTACGCCTTGGTGATCTTGGTGCCCTTGGCGAGCTTCTTCGGCCCGCCGTTGGCCGTCTTGCCGATCAACAGGCGCTCAAGGCGCTCGTAGGTGTCGGCCTCGACGATGCGCATCTGGTCGGCGAGGTCGGTCTTGTAGCGCCGCAGTTCATCCTCGATGATCTGCTGGCTGCGCTTGTCTCGCTCGATGCCTTCGCGCGTGAACACCTGCACGTCGATGACTGTGCCCGATATCCCGGAAGGCACGCGCAGCGAGGTGTCCTTCACGTCCGAGGCCTTCTCGCCGAAAATCGCGCGCAGCAGCTTCTCCTCGGGCGTCAGCTGGGTCTCGCCCTTGGGCGTGACCTTGCCGACCAGCACGTCGCCGGCCTCGACTTCCGCGCCGATGTAGACGATGCCCGACTCGTCCAGACGGCCCATCTGGCCCTCGGACAGGTTGGAGATGTCGCGCGTGATCTCTTCAGAGCCGAGCTTGGTGTCGCGCGCAACGACCGTCAGTTCCTCGATATGGATCGAGGTGAAGCGGTCTTCCGCCACCACGCGCTCCGATATCAGGATCGAGTCCTCGAAGTTGTAGCCGTTCCAGGGCATGAACGCGACCAGCATGTTCTGGCCCAGCGCGAGTTCGCCCAGGTCGGTGGAGGCGCCATCGGCGACCACGTCGCCGCGGGCGATCTTCTCGCCGCTCTTCACGATCGGCCGCTGATTGATGTTGGTGTTCTGGTTCGAACGCGTGTACTTGGTGAGTTTGTAGATGTCGACGCCGACGTCGCCCTGCATGGTCTCGTCGTCGTTGACGCGCACCACCACCCGGGTCGCGTCGACGTAGTCAACGACGCCACCGCGCAACGCGATGACGCAGGTGCCGGAGTCGACCGCCGCCGTGCGCTCGACGCCGGTGCCGACCAGCGGCTTCTCCGGGCGCAGGCAGGGAACCGCCTGACGCTGCATGTTCGAGCCCATCAGCGCACGGTTTGCGTCATCGTGCTCGAGGAACGGGATCAGCGAAGCCGCCACCGACACGATCTGCGCCGGGGCCACGTCCATGTACTGCACGTTCTCCGGCGCCGACAGCGCGAACTCGTTCTTGTTGCGGCAGGACACCAGCGAATCGGTGAGCTTGCCGTTCTTGTCGATCGCGGCGTTTGCCTGCGCGATCACGTAGTTGCCTTCCTCGATCGCCGACAGGAACTCGATCTGGTCGGTGACCTTGTTGTTGACCACCTTGCGGTACGGGGTCTCGAGGAACCCGTAGCGGTTGGTGCGGGCATACAGGGCCAGAGAGTTGATCAGGCCGATGTTCGGACCTTCCGGCGTTTCGATCGGGCAGACACGACCGTAGTGCGTCGGATGCACGTCGCGCACCTCGAAGCCCGCGCGGTCGCGGCTCAGGCCGCCCGGTCCGAGGGCCGACAGGCGGCGCTTGTGGGTGATCTCCGACAGCGGGTTGGTCTGGTCCATGAACTGGCTGAGCTGCGAGGAGCCGAAAAACTCCTTGATCGCCGCCGAGATCGGCTTGGCGTTGATCAGATCGTGCGGCATCAGATTGTCGGACTCGGCCTGCGACAGGCGCTCCTTCACGGCGCGCTCCACGCGCACCAGGCCGGCGCGGAACTGGTTCTCCGCAAGTTCGCCGACCGAACGCACGCGACGGTTTCCGAGGTGGTCGATGTCATCGATCTCGCCCCGGCCGTTGCGCAGCTCCACCAGGATGCGGATCACCTCGACGATGTCCTTGGGCGACAACGTCAGGCGCGGCTCGATCTTTACGTCCAGCTTCTGCTTGTCGACGCCCGCCGACTTCAGGTCGGCGAACATCCTGTCGACGAATTCCTGAGCCTTGGCTTCGCTTTCGATGCCTTCCAGGCTGACCTTGTTCAGGTGCAGTTCGGGAGCGTTCTTGAAGTAGGTGCGCACCGCCTCCTCTGCCTCTTTGGGCAGGGCGAGGTTCTTCAGGCGCAGTTGCCAGCTGAACTCGCTGGGTGCGCCGATGCGGCGATTGAACTTCATACGACCCACTGAAGACAGGTCGTAGCGCTCTTCGGCGAAAAACAGGCCGTTGAACAGCGCTTCGACAGCGTCCTCCGTGGGCGGCTCGCCGGGACGCATCATGCGGTAGATCGCGATGCGCGCTGCGTTCATGTCGACGGTTTCGTCGATGCGCAGCGTTTGCGAGACGTACGGCCCCTGATCCAGGTCATTGGTAAACAGGGTCTGGATGGTCGCGATCTTCGACTCGCGCAGCTTGGCCAGCAGGGTCTCGGTGATCTCTTCGTTCGCGTTGGCGACGATCTCGCCGTCCTCGCTGACCACGTTGTGCGAAACCGTACGGCCCAGCAGATACTCGT
This sequence comes from Betaproteobacteria bacterium, assembly GCA_016713125.1. Classification (GTDB taxonomy): domain Bacteria; phylum Pseudomonadota; class Gammaproteobacteria; order Burkholderiales; family SG8-39; genus SZAS-79. Next base: position 16,030 of record JADJPT010000031.1, on the reverse strand, counting down.
CCGGGGCGTCGATTTTCTTGATGCCGGCGGCATCCATGTCGCGGATGTGCTTGACGGTGACGCGCTTGTCCTTGGCGACGATCAGCTTGCCTGACTTGTCGAGGATATCGAAACGCGCAACCTCGCCACGCAAGCGCTCGGGCACCAGGTCGAAGCGCACGTTGTTCGCTTCGATGTGGAAGGTGTCGAACGCGAAGAACTCGGCCAGGATGCGCTCGGGGGTATAGCCAAGGGCCTTCAGCAGGATCGTGACCGGCATCTTGCGGCGGCGGTCAACGCGGAAGTAGACGTAATCCTTCGGATCGAATTCGAAGTCCAGCCAGGAACCGCGGTAGGGGATCACGCGGGCCGAGAACAGCAGCTTGCCGGAAGAGTGCGTCTTGCCACGGTCGTGCTCGAAGAACACGCCCGGCGAACGGTGCAATTGGGAAACGATGACGCGCTCGGTGCCGTTGATGACGAACGAGCCGGTGGTGGTCATGAGCGGAATCTCGCCCATGTATGCTCGCGTAAGTCAGGCCTCGCTGCTGGCACTCCTTGACGTCAAACGGAGGTTCGCCAAGGGCGTAGCTGACGAATTCCAGCCGCGCGTTGCCCGAATGGCTGCTGATCGGGAAGATCGAGGTGAACGCTGCCTGCAGGCCTTCGTTCTTGCGCGACTCGCCGGCGGTCGAGGCTTGCAGGAAAGCGGTGAAGGACTCGAGCTGGGTGGCCAGCAGGAACGGTACATCAAGCACCGCGGCACGCTTGGCGAAACTCTTGCGGATGCGTTTACGCTCGGTCAGGGAATAGCTCATGGATGCTCCCAATCACGGAAATGCGACGGAACTGCGAGAAGACTTCTCTGCTGCAGAGGACAAAGCGAAAACGCGGCCTCGCGCGGGAGGCGCAGCGGTGAATCGCGTTTTGGCTTTGCACTCTGTACCGGCAATGGCGGCGGAACGGGAACATGTCCCGCACCGCCGGCCTGCTGCATTGCTTACTTGACGTCGACCTTGGCACCGGCGTCCGTCAGCTTCTTGACGACCGCGTCGGCGTCGGCCTTCGACACGCCTTCCTTGACGGGCTTCGGCGCGCCATCGACCAGGTCCTTGGCTTCCTTCAGGCCCAGGCCGGTGATTTCGCGTACCGCCTTGATGACGTTGACCTTGTTGTCGCCAGCGGCGGTCAGGATCACCGAGAACTCGGTCTGCTCTGCGGCGGCTGCGGCGGCTCCGCCACCAGCGGCCGGGGCGGCCACGGCAACCGCAGCGGCAGCCGCGGAAACGCCGAACTTCTCTTCCATGTCCTTGATGAGCTGCGAGAGCTCGAGGACGGTCATGTTTGCTACTGCTTCGAGGATCTGTGCACGTTCCATGTTCAACTCCGAAAAAATGTTTCCTGAAGAATCGTTAGGTCGGAAAAACGGCGCTTACGCTGCCTGTTTTTCCTTCTGGTCGCGGACTGCAGCGAGCGTACGCACGAACTTTCCCGGCACCTCGTTCATGGTGCGGGCGAGCTTCGCCACCGGCGCCTGCATGGTGCCGAGCAGTATGGCAATGAGCTCATCGCGGCTCGGCATGGTGGCCAACGCCTTGACGTCCTGAGCGGACATCAGGGAATTGGGCATCGCACCGCCCTTGATGACGAACTTGTCATTGCCCTTGGCGAACTCGGACAGCGTCTTGGCGCCGGCCACGGGATCCTGCGAGATGCCGTACATCAGCGGGCCGACCAGCTGGTCGGCGAGCTTCTCGAACGGCGTGCCGGTTACGGCGCGACGCGCGAGAGTGTTCTTCAGCACCCGCAAGTAGATTCCCGAGCTGCGCGCCTTGGAACGCAGGTCCGTCACGCTCGCGACGTCTAGGCCGCGATACTCCGCGACAATCACCGCCTGCGCATTCGCAAGCTGCGCGGTGACTTCCGAGACGACCGCTTGCTTCTGTTCCAGACTCAAGCCCAAAGGTCTAACCTCCTGGTCTACTGTTGCGAAATTGGACCGGCATCGCTGCACCGGTCCACCCAGCAGGGCGCGCAATGTGTCTCACGCGCCCTGTCCGGCGACCTTTCTTCAGGACTTGTTGCATCCTGTCTTGGGGTACGCCGTCTGCGTAGGGTGAAATGCGATTAAGCCTCCGGGCTTGCAGCCCCTTCGGCCCCTACGGTCTTAGACGGCTGCCACTCTCGCGAGGGGCAGCTGCCCAAAGCCTTGTGCTTCTTGAATCCGGCGCAGCCATCGGTTGACCCGGGCTGCGCCGCGCTATGTCACGCTTGCTGTTGTGCCGCCAGGGTTGCGACATCGACTTTGACGCCCACGCCCATGGTGCTTGAAACCGACAGCTTCCTGAGGTATACGCCCTTGGTGCTCGAAGGCTTGGCGCGGTTTAGCGCCTCGACCAGTGCAGCCAGGTTGTCACGCAGTTGCTCGGGCGAGAACGAGGCACGTCCGATCGTGCATTGCACGATGCCGGACTTGTCGGCGCGAAACTGCACCTGACCGGCTCGAGCGTTCCGGACCGCACCCGCCACGTCCGGCGTGACCGTGCCGACCTTGGGGTTCGGCATCAAGCCGCGCGGACCGAGGATCTGGCCCAATTGACCGACCACGCGCATCGCGTCGGGGGAGGCGATAACGACGTCGAAGTCCATCTTCCCGGCCTTGACCTGCTCGGCGAGATCCTCGAAGCCGACCACGTCGGCACCAGCCTCTTTGGCCTGCGCCGCCTTGTCGCCCTGGGCGAACACGGCTACGCGAACCTTCTTGCCGGTGCCCGCGGGCAGCACGACCGATCCGCGCACGGACTGATCGGATTTCTTGGCATCGATGCCCAGGTTCACCGCCACGTCCACCGACTCGTCGAACTTGGCGGTCGCGGTGTCCTTGATCAGTTGCATCGCGTCGATGACCGGATAGGATTTCGTCCGATCAACCTTGCCGGCGAACGCCTGCTTGCGCTTGGAAATGTGCGCCATGGTTACATTCCCTCCACGATGATGCCCATCGACCGGGCGGAGCCGGCGACGGTGCGCATGGCAGCCTCGATATCACCTGCCGTGAGATCGGGCATCTTGGTCTTGGCGATCTCCTCGACCTGCTTCCTCGAGATCTTGCCGACCTTGTCGGTGTGCGGCTTGGCGCTGCCCTTGTCCAGACCTGCGGCCTTCTTGATCAGGACCGAGACCGGCGGGGTCTTGATGATGAAGGTGAAGCTCTTGTCCGAATAGGCGGTAATCACCACGGGCAGGGGCAGGCCCGGCTCGACCTTCTGCGTCTGGGCGTTGAACGCCTTGCAGAATTCCATGATGTTCAGACCGCGCTGGCCGAGCGCCGGGCCGATGGGAGGCGAGGGATTCGCCTTGCCCGCGGGCACTTGCAGCTTGATGAAGCCGATGACCTTCTTTGCCATAGTGGCTCTCCTAGTGGGTTCTGGCGAGCTCCGCAGCCCTAAGGTGCAGCGCTCTCCCCGTTAAGTTGCAACGACTGCTGACTTCCGTTCAGGCTTTCTCCACCTGACCGAACTCGAGCTCGACCGGAGTCGAGCGACCGAAAATCGTGACCGCAACGCGCAAACGACTCTTTTCGTAGTTCACATCCTCGACCGAGCCCTGGAAATCGGTGAACGGGCCTTCCTTGACCCTGACCAGCTCGCCGACCTCGAACAGCACCTTGGGCTTGGGCTTTTCCACGCCATCGCGCACCTGTTGCATGATCGCGTCCACTTCGCGCTGCGGAATCGGCGAGGGACGCGTCGCGGTGCCGCCGACGAACCCGGTTACCTTGTTGGTGTTCTTGACGAGGTGCCAGGTGTCGTCGTTCATCTCCATCTCGACGAGCACGTAGCCCGGGAAGAACTTGCGCTCGGACATGTGCTTCTGGCCGCCCTTCATTTCGACGACCTCCTCCACCGGAACGAGGATCTTGCCGAACATGTCCTGCATTCCGGCGCGGGATATGCGGTCCTCGAGCGCACGCTGCACCGATTTCTCGAAGCCGGAATAGGCATGCACCACGTACCAGCGTTTGCCCGTAGAGGTATTCACGTTTGCGCTCATGTCTTTTTCCACCCCAGGACCAAGTCGTACAGGACCCACTCGAGAGTCTTGTCGCTCACCCAGAGAAACACCGCCATCACCACCACGAAGGCGAACACCGCTGCGGTCGTCTGCATGGTGTCCTTGCGCGTCGGCCAGACGACTTTCTTGGTCTCGGTCACGGAATCCAGCGCAAATGCGACGAACTGCCGGCCGGGCGCGGTGGTCCATGCAACGGCGCAGCCCGCGATGATGCCGGCCACGACGGCGAGGAGCTTGACAATGAATGCCGCCTCCCCGAGGAGGTAATACCCGACGATGCCGGCCACCCCCAGCAATCCCGCCACCACCAGCTTGATCGTATCTGCCATCGTCATCGTTAATGTCGCCGGATCCGTAATCTGTTGGCAGGCCAAGAGGGAATCGAACCCCCAACCTTCGGTTTTGGAGACCGACGCTCTGCCAGTTGAGCTATTGGCCTGCTGTGATGCCATGCGGGGCCGCCTTCCGGCCCCGCATTTGCTGCTTTACTCGATGACCTTGGCGACGACACCGGCGCCGACGGTCTTGCCGCCCTCGCGGATCGCGAAGCGCAGTCCCTGCTCCATCGCGATCGGTGCGATCAGCGTCACCACCATCTTGATGTTGTCCCCGGGCATCACCATCTCCGTGCCCTCCGGCAACACCACCGCCCCCGTCACATCCGTCGTCCTGAAATAGAACTGCGGACGGTAATTGTTGAAGAACGGCGTGTGACGACCACCCTCCTCCTTCGACAGCACGTACACCTCGCACTCGAACTTCGTGTGCGGATTGATCGAGCCCGGCTTGGCCAGCACCTGCCCACGCTCGACTTCCTCGCGCTTGGTGCCGCGCAGCAGCACCCCCACGTTGTCGCCCGCCTGACCCTGGTCCAGCAGCTTCCTGAACATCTCCACGCCCGTGCACACGGTCTTCGCCGTCGCCTTCAGACCGACGATCTCAAGTTCTTCGCCTACCTTGACAATGCCGCGCTCCACTCGCCCCGTCACCACCGTGCCGCGACCCGAGATCGAGAACACGTCTTCCACCGGCATCAGGAACGCACCGTCAATCGCCCGCTCCGGCGTCGGAATGTAGCTGTCCAGCGCATCGGCCAGCTTCATGATCGCCACTTCCCCAAGCTCGCCCTTGTCGCCCTCGAGCGCCTTCAGCGCCGATCCAATCACGATCGGCGTCTTGTCCCCGGGAAACTCGTACTTCGACAGCAGCTCCCGCACCTCCATCTCGACCAGTTCCAGCAACTCCTTGTCGTCCACCATGTCGGCCTTGTTCATGAACACGATGATGTACGGTACGCCCACCTGGCGCGCCAGCAGGATGTGCTCGCGCGTCTGCGGCATCGGACCGTCGGCCGCCGACACCACCAGAATCGCACCGTCCATCTGCGCCGCACCCGTGATCATGTTCTTCACATAGTCCGCGTGCCCAGGGCAGTCCACGTGCGCGTAGTGACGGTTCTTCGTCTCGTACTCCACGTGCGCCGTGTTGATCGTGATCCCGCGCGCCTTCTCTTCCGGCGCCGCGTCAATCTGGTCGTACGCCTTCGCCTCACCGCCAAACTTCTTCGACAGCACCGTCGTGATCGCCGCCGTCAAGGTCGTCTTCCCATGATCCACGTGACCGATCGTCCCCACGTTCACGTGCGGCTTCGTACGCTCGAATTTGCCCTTTGCCATGATATTTCCCGAGTGGAGTTTCAGTGCCTGGTGCGAATCGAAAAGCTGCCTTGAGTCTTCTTGACTTCGCCTGTCGCCTTGGTGCCCATGACGCGGATTGAACGCGTGACCTCTCCCTTACCAAGGGAGTGCTCTGCCACTGAGCTACATGGGCGAATTCTTTGGAGCGGGTGAAGGGAATCGAACCCTCGTCGTAAGCTTGGAAGGCTTCTGCTCTACCATTGAGCTACACCCGCCCGAGTGCATCGCCGTTTCTTCACCTGCCACATTTGCCGCAATTGCTCCGCTTTTCCCTCGCCTCCGAACCTCCGAAAGCATCTGGTGGAGAGGGTTGGATTCGAACCAACGTAGGCGCAAGGCCAACAGATTTACAGTCTGCCCCCTTTAACCACTCGGGCACCCCTCCAGCGGAACCGAAAATTATGTGGGAATTCCGTTGTTTAGTCAAGGCGCGACAAATACCCGCCTCTTGCGACCTTCATCTTGCTGAGGAAGAAACGTAAGTGTGCGCACACACTTAGTTTAAGTCTTTGTTGCGGCCTGCAAACCCCTCGCCTTGGCAACGAACTTTCCTGGATCCCGGGTCGTACGCCCCAGGCAACCGTATGCCGCTCCCCGCTGGCCCTGCATTGCATCGACGCCGGGGCCCGCCACTTGACGGCCTGCGCACGCCTGCGGGACCGGCAGGTTGCGCATGACCCCGCCGGTCAGCGGTGTGCGCTTTGACAAGAATCTGCCGCAATTGACCTGACGTCGAAACTCGTGCGATTTCTCGCTGACGCGGATTCGGCTTATCATCCACCGGCAAGAGCAAGAAATCATGGGTTTTGCCGTCGTACTGCCGGAGGAATGGGTTTGCGCATCGCGATTCTAGAAGACGACCCCGATCAATTGGCTCTGCTGAAACGCTGGCTGGCCGACGCAGGTCACGATGTGCACACATTCTCCAACGGGCGGGATGCAATGCGTTACGCCGGTCGCGAAAGCTTCGACTTGCACGTCCTTGACTGGCAGGTTCCCGATGTTTCCGGTGCCGACGTGCTGAAGTGGATACGCAGCAACGTATCGAAGTCGGTGCCGGTGCTGTTCGTCACCGTGCGCGATTCGGAGGAAGACATCGTCTATGCGCTTGAGACCGGCGCAGACGACTACATGGTCAAGCCGGCGCGGCGCCAGGAGTTGCTGGCGCGCGTGAATGCGTTGCTCAGGCGCGCCTACCCGCAGCAGGAGCAGAAGCAGCTCAGCTTTCCGCCTTTTGAAATCGATACGCAGCGTGCCGAGATCCGGCGCGATGGCGTGCTGATCGAACTGACACCCAAGGAGTACGACCTCGCTGTCGTGCTTTTCCGCAATATGGGGCGCCTGATGTCACGCGGCCATCTGCGGGAAGCTGTCTGGGGACAGAGTGGAGATCTGGCAACTCGCACCGTGGACACGCATGTCAGTCAAGTACGCAAGAAGCTCGACTTGCGGCCGGAAACCGGCTTCAGAGTAGTGCCGGTCTACAACTACGGCTACCGGCTGGAACAGATTGAACCTTCGGGCTGCTAGGCGACTCCCAGTCCCCGGGATTACTGCTTTATTTGCCTGACCCGCCCCTCTGCGTAGGCTCGCAGTTCTGCCTGCAGCACGCCGGAAGTCGCGGCCTGGCGATACGCCTCTACCGCCTCTGCGCGCCGATCCAGGGCTTCAAGGGAAATCCCCAAGCCCAGCCATGCGGTTCCCGTCGCAGGCGCCAGTCGAACGGCCGCGCGAAACGCCTCCGCCGCCTCCCGATGCATTCCCAACCTCTGGTGAACCGTACCGAGCATGGCCATGTACTCGGCATTGGTCGCACCCGGCCCAGAGGCGCCGGCAAGCACGGCGAGCGCATTTGCATGGTCCCGGCTGTCGATCAGGATGCGTGCGAGCACCAGGGCGAACTGAGCTTGCGCAGGATTCAGCGCCAGCCCGTCCTGCAACAGGCGCCGCGCGACATCCACGCGCTTTTGCTCGAGCATCAGTGCGATCAGTGCCTGCCGGGCGGGCACGTGGGAAGGATCGATACCAATCGCCCTGAGGAGTGCACTTTCCGCGTCCGCAGAATGACCCTGGTTCAGGGCGCCAATCGCGCGCCGGAACTCTTGTTCCGCGCGCTCGAAGGTGCTCTTGGCAATATCTCTCTTCTCGACACGACCGGGGTTGGCCGCAGGGCGCGCCGCGGGTGCTTCCGGCGCGGTCTTGGCAGCCGCGCCGGCGCGTACCTGCACGGATTCCACCGGTTTGGGCACATTTGCACTCGGCGCGGCGCCAACCGCGGAAGCGGGCGCAGGTGCGACAGAAGGCTTTACCGCACCCGGCTTGGCAGGTGCTGCTGATCCGACGCGGGGCCTGGGCTGCTCCGGCTCGCGAATGGGACTTTCGATCGCGGTCGCGAGACGAAACGTTTCGAATGACTGAGGCGCCAGCTGTGAATCAGCTGCAGCAGGCGCAGCAATCACCGGAGCAGGCACTGAAGGGAGTGGAGCACCAGCCCGGGAGCGCCGCGCCTCCTCGGCCGCTCTGAAGGCGAGGTCGGTCGCTACCGGGTGAGGACGCAGCTGATAGGCGATCCAGACCACCCAGCCGACGGCGATAAGCATCAGCCCGGCCACGATGCGCCAGAACCATTCGCGTCGCTGCTCGGCAGGTTGCACGGCCCTTACCGTGCTTCGAGGCGTGGCGTCCGCCACATCTGCCCCTCCTTGACGGCGATCAAGGTCCTGCAACATCTTGTTGATCAGGCTCACTGCGATTGCGCCCTCAATCCGAGGCGCGGAAGAACGGCGGCTTCAGCCATGACCAGCGGCTGCGCGGTCCCGCGGCGGGCGTGTCGTGGATTGCGCCCTGCACATGACGCCGTTCGACGGATCGGCTGCCCTCGCCATACGCAAGGAGCAGCGACTTATGCATAAGTATGTTGATCAGGCGTGGCACGCCTCGGCTGGCGCGATGCAGAGCGCGGACCGCCTGATGGTCGATCATAGGCTGGCCCGCATATCCCGCTATGACCAGCCGGTAGTTGACGTATGACGCCACCTCGTCGAGCGCCAGACCAATAAGGCGATGCTGGAACGTGATCCGCTGGCGCAGCTGACGTATGGACTCGGTAGCCAGCTTCCTGTCGAGCTCTGGTTGGCCAAACAGCACCACCTGCAGGAGCTTGCGCTTCTCCGTCTCCAGATTCGTCAGCAGGCGCACCGCCTCCAGGTCTCGAGTGGCATAGCCTGGCTTTCGTCCATGCACAGCACCACCCGCTTGCCCGCCCTGGCGCAGTCGAGCAGGACCTTGTTGATGCTGCCCATCAGGCGGTACTGATCGAGCGATGCATCGGGAGACAGGCGCAGCTCGGCGGCCAAGGCGAACAGCAGGGTGCGCGGTTCGAGGTTCGGGTTGGGAAGGTATGCCGACACCCACCCGCTGCCGAGAGATGCTAGCAACTTGCGGCACAGCAGTGTCTTGCCGGTCCCGACCTCGCCAGTAATCTTGATGAATCCCTCACCGTTGGCGACAGCGACGATCAGCGTGTTGAGCGCCTCCTGTATCGAGCGCCCGGCGTAGAAAAAACTGGTGTCAGGCGTGATGCCGAAGGGCGGCTCACGCAGACCAAAATGGCTCAGATAGTTCACTGTGGCGCCGTCCGTGACGGCTGCGCCGGGTAATACGACTCGATGCGCTGGCGCGTTTCGCGCGCATCCTGCTCCCAGCCGCGCTCGCCCTGGATGACCGTCGGCTTGAGCAGAATCACCAGTTCGCGCTTTCGCGACTGGCGATTGGTATTCCGGAAAAGCGGAGATTCCGCGCCCGGCAAACCGCCACGGTTGTCGCGCACGTCGACGCTCATCAGTCCGCCGATCGCAACAATGTTCCCATCGGTGACGCGCACGATCGTATCGGTCTCGCTGACGGTGCTCTTGGCAAGAGGAAGGGTGATCGACGGTATCGTCCCTCCCAGATCGACGACACGTCGGCTCTCGGTGACCTCGCTGACCGACGGATGGATATGCAAGGTGATGTTGCTCGCGTCGTCGATCTGGGGCGTGACGTCGAGGACGATCCCGGAGAAGAACGGCGCGACGGTCACGGTCGGCGTCTGCTGCGTAGTCGTACCGGTGGTCGTGGTCACTGTGGCTACGTTGGTGACGAAGAACTCGTCGGTACCGACTTTGAGTACCGCCTTCTGCGCATTCAGCGTCGCCACACGCGGACTGGAAAGAACCTGCACATTGCCCTGCGACTCCAGGAACTGGAGCAGCGCCGCAAAGTTCGAAGTCTGCAGCGCCAGGCCGAAAACCGCACTGGCCGGATTGGTTGCTGCCAGTGCGGAGGCGACCGTGGATATCGTTCGATCCGCGGTGTTCACCGTCTGCCCGCCGCCTGACAGCCTGGCCTGGTCTCCGCCGCGCGCGGAAAGGGAGGTCTGGCCGGTCACGTTGGAAGATTGGCCAGCCACGATATTGGGCCCCGAATTCCGGAAAGCTGACCAGTTGATGCCCGACTGATAGGCATCCGACAGGGTGACTTCGATGATCTTGGCCTCAAGCATCACCTGGCGCTCCACCGAGAGCCGGGTCTCCGCAAGATACTGGTTGACTGCGCGCAACTCGGCCGGCATGGCGCGCACCACCACCCCGCCGGATTGCGGCGTGACCACGATCTGCCTTCCTTCGCCAGCGCCGACGATCGTCGACAGCGCAGAGTGCAGATCACGCCAGAAATCGGAGAATGTCTGCGTGGTGACCCGACTGCTCTCCAGGGCGCGCTGTCCGGGTCGTGGCGTGCCTCCGGCCTGCGTGCCGGGAGTCGGAGAACCGACTGTGGCAGGCACTGGTGCGGATGTCGCCGAAGAACTGTCGGATACAGAACCGGACTGCACGCGTACGTCGCTTGATCCCTGCCGTTGGCCTGGCAGGTAATTGACGCGGAACATGCGCGTTTGCAGACCGGTCGCCTGGATGAAGATGCGCGTGCCGTCGATCCGGTAGTCGAAACCGTACAGGTCGCGGATCGCCTCCAGCGCCTCGCGTACCGAGACGTCCTTCAGATTGACCGAAATGTTTCCCGCAACGCTGGGATGCACGAGCATGCTGTAGCGCGTGCCGGAAACCAGGGACATGAACACCTGCGGCGCCGGCGCTTCGCTCACCGTGAGGTCGAACTTCGCATCGATGGGCTGGCCACGCAGTTCCGGCATCTCCATGCGCAATGGCGGCAGCATCGCCTCCTCCAAGCTCGGAGGCTGTGAAGGCGCAGGTCGCGGTGCCGCGGCCTTGTCGAGCTCGGCGCGGATGCTGGGATTGATCTCCGTCGGTCTGGGCGGCGCTTCGGCGCATCCGGCCAGCGCAACAAGCAGAAGTATGTGACGTACGTTCATCGTTCAGTCCTTCGTGCCTGCCGGCGCACGGTCTTCTTTGCGGATTCGGGCAGCAGCTGAAGCACCTGCTTCTCCTGTCCGATGAGCAGGGTAACCGAGGCTTCATCGATGCGCACGATCTTGGCCTCCCCGAGCCTGCCGCCAAGCGCGACGGTCCGCCCATCAATGACCGCGATACGTCGGCCCGGTGCGATGAGCACAGACTGCAACTGCATCCCCGCGGGCGTGGCTTCGCTCGGCAAGCCGGCATCAACCACGTTAGGCGGGCGCGTGGGATCAACCAGACCGGCTTGAGCAACGGCCGCCGCCGGGTCGAACAGCGCGAACATCGCACACAACGTGCCAATCAGCCAGCGACTCATACCACCATCCATGCCGGATCAAGGCTCAGCGTGAACACCGTGAGCTTGAGGGTGGCGGTCGGATAGGAACTGGCGCCCAGATCGGCTTTGCCCCAGTACAACTGCGTGGGCAATTTCTCGAGAGCCGTCAGATAGGCGTGCAGGTCCAGATAGCTGCCGCTGAGCGTAAGCTCGACGCCATGACGGAAGATGCGCCTTTCGGGCGCGCGTGCCTTGTCGCCCCCGGATTCCGCGAGCGGTGCTACGGCGAGGGTCTTGAACTCGACCAACTGCAGCTTGCTATTGCGCTCGAGCATTTCCTGCAGAACCGAGCGCATGCGCTCCGGCGGCGTGAAACGCCGGCTCTGCTCGAGAATTGACGACTCGAGCCTGCCACTCTCCAGCTTGAGCTCCGCCAGTACGCGCCGATTGCGCTCGTCGGGGTTGTCGTCGCGCGCGCGCACCAGGGCTTTGACCTGTTGCTGGATGACGAGCGCCTCGGCTTGCCGCTGCGCGTTCTCTCGCGTCAGCTTCCGTTCCTTGTCGAGCAAAGGCGCGAGGATCGCACTATCGACAATGAAGAGCATCACGAAAAGCACGGCCGTGAAAATTCCGACCCTTTCGCGCAGACTGGCAGCGTCGATGCGTTCGGCGTACTGCATGAGGATGCGCTTCACGAGGCCCCCTTGGACGCAGCCTTGCCCGCCGGCATCGCGAACGCCTCGGCGCCTTTGCGCATGGGCGCACTGAGGGTGAATTCGACGTAACGTGCCGGGCCTTGCTGTACAGGGGCCTTTCCTGCATCTTGCACATGCGCCGACAACTTGAGTTCGATCACCTGACGCCCGCGCATCACATCTTCCTTGCCCAATGCGTCCAGATAACCCGGGAGCATGTCGGCGTGCAGCGCCCGACCGCTCACATTGAGATCCTGTCCGTTGCCGCTCATGCTGAGTCCGGTAAGCCAGACACCCCGACTGGTCTGACGTGCGAACGCGGCAAGATATCGCGAGAACCCCTCCGTTCCGCCCTGCGCCCCTCCCTGCAACGAAGCCAGCAGCGCGCGACGATCGTTCACCTGTACGCGCGTCCGCTCGATCTCGAGCTCGATAGCTCGACTGTGGCCCTTGGAGGCGACCTGAGCACCGAGTTTCACGAGCTGGTCACGCTGCACTTTCAGGGAGTTTCGACTGTCCTCCGCAAGCCCCTCGATGCTGGCGACCTGATACCAGGCATATGCGCAGACGCCCGCCGCGCCCAGCAGCACTACGCCGGTCGCCTGCAACATCGTCCTGGCGGAGAAATGCTTCTCCTGCTTCAGGAAGATAGGGTTGTAGAGATTGATCTGCTGGCTCACGGCAGTGCCTTAAGGTACCTTCGACTCGGTGCGCAGCGTCGCGCCCAGCAGGTGAAACATGCGCCACTCGCCCTCACGATCAAGTTCCGTCCCAGCCTCGAATCTAAGCACCTCGGGCAGGCGCACGACCTCGACCGGGAGATCAAGATTGGAGCGCAGGAACGCTTCGATGCCGCTCTCGGCCCGCTCGGGTCCCAGCATGAGCTTGGCTATCGACACGTAGCGGAACTGCCGATCGAAATGGTCCAGCGTACGCTGCAATTCGAGCACGATGCGATTGAACAAGTCGTCCCTCTGCTCACCGTCCGCGCCGAGTATCTGCCTCGCTCCGATCTCCAGACGGCGCGACAGGTACAGCTCCCCGCCCCGGGTGATCGTGAGCAGCCCGTACTCCTCGGCGAAATAGAGCATCGCCACGCCCCGCTCCTCGGTTTCGTAAAGAGAGCCGAGATTGCGCTGCGCCGTCTCGACGATGTCTATCACGGTGAGCGGCAGGTGAGCGTCCTCGAAACGCTTGATGCAGGCTTGCACGATTTCGTTCTTGACGGCGATCGCGTAGATCGAATGGGCGCGGTTCGCCCCGGACGGATCCTCGGGGATATCCAGTACGTCTATCGTCGCATCGTCGAGATGGAAGTCGATCATGTCCTTCACCTTCCAGCGCACTGCCGCCTTCATTTCCGTGAGCGGCACATTCGGGGCTTCGACGAGAAGCATCTGGTACTCGCCCGGATCAAGCATGGTCGTGCACTGGAAACGCCCGAAATTCAGTGCGCGACCGACTTGCTCCAAGCCCTGCGGACCCACGGCACGCGAACCGCATAAGGAAACGCACCAGGCGCCCTCGCCGGTACGCCGCGCATGCGCGTACCCGATCGCAGTCTGCGAAAGAGATACCGCGAGCCAGCCGGGTTCGCGCCGGGTTCTCGAAAGCCAGTTCACAGGCGCCCCGCCAAGCAAGGGAATCGACTTGAAATTAAACAAATAAGCATTTGTTGTCAATGAATTTTCGAATTCTGACATCATCCCTGTTGATTCGCCGGGCCACACCCACCCATGGGCCCCCTGTCGGACAAAAAGTAAAAGCATTTCCGCCATCAGCCTTAGTAATTTTCTCGGTAGAAGATGAACTGGCGGGGTTGCGAGCCATAGAGGCCGAACGTCGCACTGCAGGAGGGGTTGTCGTCATAAGCGGTGGTCGCGACACTGTCGCCGTCGGCGCTCGCCCAATTGCCCAGCAGGTGGCCGTATCCTGTCGTCGACAGATCGAACAGGACGTTCAGGCCTCCCACATAGTTTCCATCGCCACCGGCCGGTTTGGGCAGCAACAGTCGTCCCAGTCCGGCGGCGATCGGCGTGACGGTCGGGCTCCCGACTTCACCCGCCTGCAAAAGATTGCGATACCCGGAATAGCTCACGTCCCCGGAGGACACCGCCGTACAACTGTCGTCGGCATTGCGAATGAATGCCGCACCGTTCCAGTGCTGGGCTTCGAAGAACATGGGCAGTGCAAGCTTGTCCGAGCCGGAGGCATTCTGGCAACGCAAGCGCCCGAAGCGCAGGTCGGTCGTCACTCCCAACGACTTGTGATCGTTGCCGCCCCCGGCGATCAGGTCCAGGTCCGGCGCCGACAGCGTGATGCCGTCGGCGTCGCTGGCGCGGATACCGATCTGCGTTCCGAGATACGGGCCATCTGGATTGTCCTGCGGGGTCGGACCGCTGTTGTTGCGCTGCAACGCGCAGCCGCGCCTGTGTGTTCGGGCCGGTTGCCGCCGCCCCCTGACCATCAACCCAGGTCGGGTAATTGACAAAGTAACGCAGCGGCGTGCTTACGCCCTCAGCAACCCGCGTCGTCAGGTTCGTGACCCCGCTAATCGCCCCGAAACCAAACTGCGTCGAGTTGGAGAAATCCAACTTGGCAAAATTCTGCGCGGCGACGCCCGAACTGCGGTAGTTGCGCGTACGCGCCCCGGCCGCGTTCTGCGCCTCCAGGGTGAACTCGAGTCCCAGAGCCTCACCCATATAGCTGAAGGCGGAAGCCGGCGCGCAAGCTGCCGCCACACGGTTGACCAGCGCCGGACTTGGCGAACCCAGTAACGTGAGCCGATCCGGCACGAAGCGACCGATATTGCCCGACGTGGTACCGGTAACCTGGCCCGCACCGAGGTAGTCGCTGTCGGCAACCGCGGGGCTCAACGTGATAATGCCTACCTCGCCCCAGGACACGTTCGACACGGCCGCCACGCCTGCGCTGAACGAGCCGCCGGCGATGGTGTTGTTGCTCAGCGCAGGATTGTCCGTGAGACCCAGCCCAGGCACCAGGCTGGCGGTGAGCGTCACGCCTTCCGCGGGAGTTTCCTTGCCGTAGTTCGGCGTCGCAGTTCCACTCTGGTTCACAGCGGTCACCGTGAGCTTGAACGCCTCACCGGCTTTCACGAAGCTCGCCCCGCTGGCATTTGCGGCCGCCGGGTTGGCGGAGTTGTCGCTACGCGTGATGCCGGTCACCGAAAAGCCAAATGGCTTCACCACGAAAGCAGCGCTTGAGCCTTTCACATACTCGCCCGATGGCGAAAGCGCGTAGCGCGCATGCAGTTTCAGAAGCCCGACGTCCGAATAGGCGAAGGTGAAACTCGCGGTCGCGTTGGCGCCCCAGGTGAGGCTCTTGCTGGTCCAGCTGGTGATGTTGTCTATGCTGGCCACGTCATTGTTTGCGGAGATGGCGCTTGCGCCGTTATTGGTGAAGGTCAGCGTGCCACCCGCACAAGCGCTGGGGTTCTCGCATTCGAACGCCAGATCGACCGCCTTGCTGGCACCGTTCTCGAAATCCGGATTCGCAGCACAGGCCCCGACGCAGGTGCCTCCGGGTACGCAGCCCGTGCTTTGCACGGAGCGCAGCAAATACACCGGCGAGGTCACACCCGCGGTCTGGTTGGCGAGATGCTGCGCGGAGCCGTCCGTGAACACGAAACCCGCATGTGCCCAGGTGATGCTGAGATCCTCGGACTCCACGATGGCATCGCTGACCACATTGATGTTGGAGGTGCCGGCATACGTATGCCGGAGGCTGAGCACCACCGAAGACTCATTGACGAAGTTGATCGTCGCAACTCCATCGTCGGCCGCGCCATTGGAGAAGCCCGAACCTCCGGAAACCTGTGTCCAGTCTCCGCGCAGGCTGCTGGTGCTGACCGTCACCGCTCCGGTGTAGAGC
>JADJPT010000030.1 GCA_016713125.1 Betaproteobacteria bacterium | reverse complement strand
GCGGTGTTCCAGGCCGGACGCGAGGTCGCGCGCATGAGCGGCGCGCTGCCGGCGCGCGAGTTCCGCCAATGGGTCGAACGCAGCATCGCCGCGTGAAGCAGACGAGGAACGTGATGAACATCAGCCGCCTGCTTCCCGCTTCGCTCGCGCTGCTCATCGCCGCGGCGGTCGCCCCTGCCGCAGCGCAGAACCTGGCCACCGCGGCGGTGGAGATACGCGAGGTCGGGCGGACCTACGCGGCCGACGGCGTGATCGAGGCGGTCCGCGCAGCCACGCTGGCCGCGCAGGTTGCCGGCCGGGTGGTCGAGTTGCGCGTCAACGCCGGTGACGCGGTGACCAAAGGCCAGGTGCTGGCACGCATCGACGAGCGGGAAGCCGCGCAGGGCGTGGCCGCAGGCCGGGCGCAGACGGCACGGGCCGAGGCCGACCTCGGCAATGCACGCGCCAGCCTGGAACGCACGCAGAAGCTCGTCGCGCAGAACTTCATCAGCAAGGCCGCGCTGGACAAGGCGCAGGCGGATTACGACGCCGCCCGCGCACAGCTGGCCGCGGCGCGCGCCTCGACCTCGCAGGCGGTGACGGTGCAGGGTCACACGCTGATCACGGCGCCCTATGCCGGAGTGGTGGCCGAACGACTCACGGAACTGGGCGAGATGGCGCAACCCGGAAAGCCGCTGTTCAGCATGTACGACCCTAAGGATCTTCGCGCCGTGGCCTACGTGCCGCAGGCGAGGATCGCCGATATCCGCGGCGGGGCGACGGCCAGCGTCGAGATCCCGGCCCTCGCGCAACGCGTGCCGGCCGCACGTATCGTGATCCTGCCCTCGGCCGATCCGCGCACCCACACCACGCAGGTGCGCATCGAGTTGCCGGACGGCCCCAAAGAAGTCTATCCGGGCCAGTTCGCCCGCGTGTGCATTTCACCGCAGGCAAGGCCAGCAAGCTGGTGATTCCGGCCAGCGCGGTGGTCCATCGCAGCGAGGTCGCCGGCGCCTATGTGGTCGACACCCAGGGCGTGATCCGCTTCCGGCAACTGCGCCTGGGCGAGCCGGCCGGCGATGACGGCATCGAGCTGCTGGCCGGCATCGCCCCCGGCGAGAAGGTCGCCCTCGACCCGGTCGCTGCGCTGGCTGCCCTCAAGCGTCAGGGCGCGGCGAAGCCCTGATGGATCGCATGGGCATTTCCGGCCGCATCAGCCGCTACTTCGTGGCCTCGCAGCTCACGCCGCTGGTGGCGCTGGTGGCCGCCCTGCTGGGCATCTTCGCCGTGCTGGTGACGCCGCGCGAGGAGGAACCGCAGATCAACGTGACCATGGCCAATGTGCTGGTCGCGTTCCCCGGCGCCTCCGCCCGAGACGTCGAGGCCCTGGTGGCGGGGCCGGCCGAGCAGGTCCTGTCGCAGATCGCCGGTATCGAGCACGTGTACTCGGTATCCAGGCCGGGCATGGCCGTGCTGACCGTGCAATTCAAGGTCGGCGAGGACCGCACGCAGTCGCTGGTGCGCCTGTACGACACGATCTACTCCAACAAGGACTGGATATCGCCCAATCTCGGCGTCGGCGAACCGATCATCAAGCCCATGGGCATCGACGACGTGCCCATCGTGGTGGCCACGCTGTGGACGGCGGATCCCGAGCGCGGCGCCTACGACCTGGAACGCGTCGCACACGCCGCCGAGTCCGAGATCAAGCGCGTGCCCGGCACGCGCGTGGTGCAGACCATCGGCGGACCGCAGCGCAGCGTGCGCATCCTTCTCGATCCGGAACGCATGCAATCTTCCGGCGTCGCCATCACGGATATCCGCGGCGCGCTGCTGTCCGCCAACGTCAGCCTGCCATCGGGCAGCCTGGTGCAGGGCAATCGCGAGACCCTGGTCGAGACCGGCGGCTTTCTCGCTTCGGCCGCCGAGGTGGCCGGGCTGGTGGTCGGCCGGCAGAACGGCAAGCCGGTGCATATCGGCGACATCGCCAAGGTCAGCGACGGACCCGAACAGCCCAGCCGCTACGTCCGGCACGGCACACGCGCCGGCGAGTATCCCGCGGTCAGCATCGCGATCTCCAAGAAGCCGGGAGAGAACGCCGTGGACGTGGCCGAGAAGGTGATCCGCCGCCTCGAGCAGTTGAAAGGCAGCGTGCTGCCCGAGGGCGTCAGCGTGACGGTGACGCGCAACTACGGCGAAACCGCCAACGACAAGGCGATGAAGCTGATCCAGAAGCTCATCTTCGCCACGCTGTCGGTGGTCGTGCTGGTGTGGATGGCGCTGGGCCGGCGCGAGTCGGCGATCGTCGGCATCGCCGTGCTGCTGACATTGGCGGCCACGCTGTTCGCCTCCTGGGCCTGGGGCTTCACCCTGAACCGGGTTTCGCTGTTCGCCCTGATCTTCTCGATCGGCATCCTGGTCGACGACGCCATCGTGGTGGTCGAGAACATCCACCGCCATCGCGCGCTGCATGGCGGGCCGCTGGCCGCCCTGATCCCCGGCGCGGTCGACGAGGTCGGCGGACCGACCATCCTCGCCACCTTCACGGTGATCGCGGCCTTGCTGCCCATGGCCTTCGTCTCCGGGCTGATGGGCCCCTACATGAGCCCGATCCCGATCAATGCCTCGATCGGCATGCTGATTTCCCTGGCCATCGCCTTCGTCGTCACGCCCTGGCTGGCGGCGCGCATGCTCGACAGGGAAGACCGGGAACGAGGGTTCTGAGGCCGGTCACGCGCACGCCGCAAGCCCGCGCATCGCCCGCCTGGCGCAGGCCGCCATCGGCCCGTTCCTGCGCGGCGCGGCCGGCGGGCGGGCGCGCAAGCTGATGCTCATCGCCGTCCTGCTGCTGATCCTGTTCGCCGTGGGGCTGGCCGGGGGTGCGCCTGGTGGTGCTGAAGATGCTGCCCTTCGACACAAATCGGAGTTCCAGGTGGTACTCGACATGCCGGTCGGTACGCCCCTGGAGGACACCTCGCGCGTCCTGCAGGAGATGGGCGCGCACCTGGCCGGCGTGCCGGAAGTCACCGACTACCAGACCTATGCCGGCACCAGCGCGCCGATCAACTTCAACGGACTGGTGCGCCAGTACTATCTGCGCGCGCAGCCGGAACTCGGCGACCTGCAGGTCAACCTGGTCGACAAGGCGCATCGCAGCCGCAAGAGCCATGAGATCGCGGTCGCCGTGCGCCCGGCTCTGGTGGAGATCGCGCGCCGCCATGGCGGCACGGTCAAGGTGGTGGAAGTGCCGCCCGGTCCGCCGGTGCTCGCGCCCATCGTCGCCGAAGTCTACGGCCCGGACTACGCCGGACAGCAGAAGGCCGCGCAGCAGTTGCGCGCCATATTCGAGCAGACACGCGACATCGCCGACATCGATTCGACCGTCGAGGAGACTGCGCCGCGACTGCTGTTGCGCATCGACCGCCAGAAGGCGGCTTCGCTCGGCGTCGCGCAGGCCGAAGTGGTGCGCACCATGCGCGCCGCGCTGGCCGGCGAGGACGTCACGCCGCTGCATACCGGATCGGCCAGGTACGAGATCCCGGTTCGCATCAGGTTGCCTGCCGAAAAGCTGGCCGGCCTGGACTCGCTGATGAAGCTGCGCGTGCGCGCGGCCGACGGGACGCTGGTGCCGATGTCTGAACTGGTGCAGGCCACGCCCGCCGAGCGGGAGCAGACCATCTACCACAAGGACTTGCTGCCGGTGGTCTACGTGCTCGGCGACATGGCCGGCGGCCTGGACAGTCCGCTGTACGGCATGTTCGCGATGCGCGATGCCATCGGCCGGCTCGCCGCGCCGCAGGGCGGCAGTCTTGGCGAGTACTTCGTGCGCCAGCCGGACGACCCCTACGCCGAGTACGCCATCAAGTGGGACGGCGAATGGCAGGTCACCTTCGAAACCTTCCGCGACATGGGCCTGGCCTACGCGGTCGGGCTGATCCTGATCTACCTGCTGGTGGTTGCGCAGTTCCGCTCCTATGTCGTGCCGCTGGTGATCATGGCGCCGATCCCCCTGACCGTGATCGGCGTGATGCCGGGGCATGCGCTGCTGGGCGCGCAGTTCACCGCCACTTCCATGATCGGCATGATCGCGCTGGCCGGCATCATCGTGAGAAATTCGATCCTGCTGGTCGACTTCATCAACCTGCAGGTGGCGCAGGGCATGGAGCTGGAACGCGCGGTGATCGACTCCGCGGCGACGCGCGCCAAACCCATCGTGCTCACCGGACTGGCGGCAATGATCGGCGCTCTGTTCATCCTCGACGATCCGATCTTCAACGGACTGGCCATCGCGCTGATCTTCGGCATCCTGGTCTCGACGCTGCTCACGCTGGTCGTGATCCCCGTGCTCTATTACGCCGTCATGCGGCGCAAACTCGCCAACCCGGCCAACCCGGCCCCGCAACCCCAGGAGGCAACATGAACACCGAGAACATCATCCGCATCTTCGCCGGCACCGTGATCCTCGCATCGCTGGCGCTGGGCGCCGACGCCAGCCCCGTTTTCCACAGCCGCAACTGGCTTTGGCTGACCGCCTTCGTCGGCGCCAACCTGTTCCAGTTCGGCTTCAGCGGCTTCTGCCCGCTCGAGCTGATCCTGAAGAAGCTCGGCGTCAAGACCTGCGCCCAGGCGACCGAATCCCGGCTGCGCGGCCAGAACTGATCGTCCGGAGGTGACGATGAACCCGCTTGTGCAGGCCTTCTTCGATCCCGCCACCTGGACCATCAGTTACGTGCTGTACGAGGCGCCGGGCTCGGCCTGCGCGATCATCGACCCGGTGCTCGACTACGACCCCAAGTCCGGCCGCACGCGGACCGCATCGGCCGAGCGCATCGTCGCATTCGTGCGCGAGCATGACCTGAAGGTCGAGTGGATCCTCGAAACCCACGCGCATGCCGACCACATGTCGGCCGGCGCCTGGCTGCGCTCGCAGCTCGGCGGCAAGCTGGCCATCGGCGAGAACATCCGCACAGTGCAGAAAGTGTTCCGCGACATCTTCAACCTGGAACCGGAGTTCCGTGCCGACGGCACGCAATTCGACCACCTGTTCGCCGCCGGGGAGCGATTTCGCATCGGCAATCTGGATGCGCAGGTGTGGTTCGTGCCGGGGCATACCCCGGCCTGCGCGGCCTACCTGATCGGCGACGCGGTGTTCGTCGGCGACACGCTGTTCATGCCCGATGTGGGCAGTGCACGCTGCGATTTTCCCGGCGGCGACGCCCGCACCCTGTACGCCTCGGTGCGCCGCATCCTGGCGCTGCCGCCGCAGACGCGGATCTACGTCTGCCACGACTATCCGCCGGCCGGCCGCGCCGTGCGCTGGGAGACCAGCGTGGCCGAGCAGCGCGCCGACAACATCCATGTGCGCGACGGCATCGCCGAGGCCGAGTTCGTCGCCATGCGCACCGCGCGCGACAAGACGCTGGAGATGCCGACCCTGATCCTGCCTTCCATACAGGTGAACATCCGTGCCGGCGAGCCGCCGCCGGCCGAAGGCAACGGCATGCGCTACCTGAAGATCCCGCTGAATGCGCTCTGAGCGCGCACCCGGCACCCGCAATCACCGCAAGGACAGGCCATGACAGGCACCGTGAAGGTCACGCTGGAACAGCAACAGGACTATCGCTTCTCCATCGGCTTCGGAGAGGGCATCCCCGCGCTGATCGGCGACGAGCCCCCGCCGCTGGGCGGCAATGCCGGCCCGAATCCTTCGCAATTGCTGGCCGCCGCGGTCGGCAACTGCCTGTCCGACAGCCTGCTGTTCGCGCTGCGCAAGTTCAAGCAGGCTCCCGAGCCCATCACCACCGAGGTCAGCGCCGAGATCGGCCGCAATGCCGAGAACCGGCTGCGCGTGCTGCGCATCTCGGTCGCGCTGAAGCTGGGGGTGCCGGCGGCGGCGCTGCAGCACCTGGATCGCGTGCTGGAGCAGTTCGAGGAGTTCTGCACGGTGTCACAGAGCGTGCGCCAGGGCATCCCGGTGGATGTCGCCGTCTTCGACAGCGAAGGTGCACGACTGAAATAGCCCGGATTCCGCTTCCGCCGGGATTGCGGCCGACGCGCCGCGCTAGCTTCCCGGTGCGGCGACCAGTTTCAGCGCTTCACCCCATTCCTCGCCGGTGTAGCGGCCGCTGAGGTGCTCCTCCTCGAGCCGGCACAACACCACCAGGGCGCGCAGGGCCAGCGCCTGGAAGTGATGATCATGCAGGTCGCCCGAGCCGTTGAAGATGGCGTGCGCCGCCACCGCCAGGGCGCGTGTGCGCGGCGCTTCCGGTGCCGCCTGCGCCAGACCCATCAACGCGCCCAGGGGATCGCGCAGTCCAAGCGTGTTGGTCACGTCGAGCAGCTCGCGACGAGCACGCTTGAGAAACTCGGAAACAGGTACGGGTATCGATTGCGTCATGAGATGCAGCTTACGGGCACGGTCCGACGGCGCGCCAGCCCGCTCGTCGGCGCAAAGGCAAGAAAGCGTCAGCAGCGCGCCCGGGCAGCAAGGGCAAGAATTCGTCAGCGGCGTGACGCATTACCGCGCGCGCGCCGCGCTTGCGCGCATCAGCCGGCACGTTTCGCTCCCGGTACGCGTATGCCATCGTAGAGCCAGGCCATGGCCTGGCCCGGCGGGGCCGGCGGATCCGCGGGCGCCAGCCACTGGTTGCGCAGCTCGCGCACCACGCCGGCGGCGTGATAGATGTCGCCGTAATAGCGCGCGGTGATCTGCACGCGCGCGGTGCGCAGGTAGCGCTCGTCCTCGTAGTCGCGAAACGCGCGCTCGAAATCGCGCCCGTGCAGCTCGACGAAGGCCGCCAGCACGACTGCGTCCTCGATCGCCATGTTGGCCCCCTGCGCGAGGTACTGCAGCATCGGATGCGCCGCGTCGCCGAGCAGGGTCACGCGCCCCCGGGACCAGTGGCGTACCGGTTCGCGGTCGCACAGCACCCACATCTTCCAGACGTCGATCTTCTCCAGCAGCCGCTGCACCTCGGGCCGTTCGCCGGCGAAGCGCGTGCGCAGTTCCTGCGGGTCGCCGTAGACGTCCCAGCCCTCCTCGTAACGGTCGCTATGGAACACCGCCACCAGGTTGTAAAGCTCGCCGCGCCGCAGGGGGTAGTGCACCAGATGCGTGCGCGGCCCGGCCCACAGCACGACGTTGTTCTGCCAGAGCTCGTCCGGCACCTCGGCGCGCGGCAGCACGGCGCGGTAGGCGATATGCCCGGAGACGCGCGGCTTGCCGTCGGCCAGCAGCTGCTCGCGCACCCGCGACCACAGCCCGTCGCAGCCGATCAGCGCGCAGCCCTCGAGTGCCTGCCCGCCCTCCAGAGGCACGCGCACGCGCGAGCCGAGATCCTCGTAGCCCATCGCGCGCACATTGACCGAGAGTCGAATGTTGGCCTCGCGCCGGCAGGCCGCCAGCAGCACGCCGTGCAGGTCGGCGCGATGGATCACCGCATAGGGCCGGCCTTCGAATCGCGCGCGAAACGCCTCGGCGCCCACCGGCAGGCGCGCCACCTGTGCGCCGGTCAGCGCGTCCATCATCACCAGGTTGTCCGGAAACGCGGCGATCTCGCGCACCGCCTCGGTCAACCCGAGCAGCTCGAACATGCGGAATACGTTCGGCCCCAGCTGTATGCCGGCGCCGATCTCGCGGAACTCGGCAGACTGCTCGATCACATGCACCTGCAGGCCCTTGCGCGCCAACGTCAGGGCGACGGCCAGCCCGCCGATGCCGCCGCCTATCACCAGGACCGGCAGCGCGGCGCTCACGGCCGCACCAGGTCGCGCGAGATCTCGGCCATGCTGCGCGCGCCGGTCAACTGCATGCAGCGATGCAGTTCGTCGGCGAGGATGGCGAGCGCGCGCTGCGCGCCGGGGTAGCCGCCCGCCGAGGCGCCGTACAGCGTGGGCCGGCCGGCGCACACGCACTGGGCGCCCAGCGCGCGCGCCTTCACCATGTCCGAACCGCGCCGCACGCCGCCGTCGAGCATGACCGGCACCCGCGCGCCGACCGCCTCGACCATGTCCGGCAGCACATCCAGCGTGGCCGGCGCGCCGTCGAGCTGGCGACCGCCGTGGTTGGAGATCCAGATCGCGTCGGCGCCCAGGCCGACGATGCGCTCGGCGTCGTCGGCGCGCGTCACGCCCTTGACCACCAGCTTGCCCTTCCACATCGCGCGCAGCCGCGCCAGGCCGCGCTCGTCGAACGAGGCATCGAGCTGCTGGCCCACCGAGGAGGCCAGCGTGGCCAGCGACTCGTCGCTGCGCCGGGTGAGTCCGCGCAGATTCTCCAGTTGCGGCAGTCCGCCGTTGGCCAGGATGCGCCAGGACCAGTCCGGCTTGGTGAGCGCCTCCAGCATCTGTCCGATGCCCGGCCGGAACGGCTGCGCGAAGCGGTTGCGCGCATCACGCTCGCGCTTGCCCCCGGTGGGCAGGTCCACGGTCACCACCATGGCCTCGTAACCGGACGCCCAGGCCCGCTCCACCAGCTTGTCGGCGAATGCCTGGTCATAGAGAACATGAGCTGGAACCAGCGGCGACCGGCTGCACTCGCCTCGGCCACCGCCTCGATGGTCGCGGTCGCCGTGGTCGACAGCGTGAACGGGATGCCGGCCTCGGCCGCGGCACGCGCGGTGGCCAGGTCGGCGCCCGGCCAGCCGATGCCCGTGCCGCCGGTAGGGGCGATCACCAGCGGCATGCGGGCCGGGCCGCCCAGGATCTCGCAGGACATGTCGATCTTCGAGACGTCGCGCAGCACATGCGGGGCGAAGCGCACGCGCTCCCAGGCCGCGCGATTGTCGCGCAGCGTGATTTCATCCTCGGCGCCGCCATCGAAGAAATCGAAGATCGCACGCGGCAGGCGGCGGCGCGCGCGCTGGCGAAGATCGGCGATATTCACCGCCCGTGAGACGTCCGACATGGCAACCCCGGCAACAATGGCGGCGAAGTTTACCGCGCCGCGACCGCGCCCCCCATGCGCGCGGCGCACAGCCCCGCTATGCCTATAATTGCGACCCTCGCCAGAACAAACACGATCCCAGGAGACAGGTTTCATGCGGAAATTCCTCGCCACCCCCGTCGCGCTCGCCGCTTCGATCACCTTCGGTGCCGTACTGCTGCCCGGCGTCGCCGCTGCCCAGAGCTACCCGTCCAAACCCGTGCGCCTGGTGTGCCCGTTTCCGCCGGCCGGCGCCGTGGACATTGCCTCGCGCGCGATCGCCAACGAGCTGTCCAAGACCCTGGGCCAGACGGTGACGGTGGAGAACAAGCCCGGCGCCGGCGGCAACCTGGGCGGCACCGATGTCGCCCGCTCGGCCCCCGACGGCTACAGCCTGTTCATGACCACCAGCGGCATCCAGGCCATCAACCCGGCGCTGTACTCGAAGATGCCCTTCGACCCCAACAAGGACCTGGTGCCGGTGGCGCCGCTGGTTTCGCTGAACAACGTGCTGGCGCTGCATCCCAGCGTGAAGGCCGGCTCGGTCAGGGAAGTCATCGCCCTGGCCAAGGCCAGCCCCGGCAAAATCACCTACGCCTCCTCGGGCAACGGCACTTCCATCCACATGTCGGGCGAGATGTTCAAGCACATGGCCAAGGTCGACATCCAGCACATCCCGTACAAGGGCAGCGGCCCGGCGGTGACCGACCTGATCGCCGGCCAGGTGAACCTGATGTTCGACAACATCCCCTCCGCGCTGCCGCACATCAGGAGCGGCAAGCTGAAGGCCCTGGCCACCACCGGGGCGCGACGCGACCCCTCGCTGCCCGATCTGCCCACCATCGCCGAGGCCGGCGTGGCCGGTTACGAGTCCGGCGTGTGGTTCGGCCTGGCGGTACCCGCCGGCACGCCCCGCGAGGTGATCGCCAGGCTCAATGCCGAGGCGGTGAAGGGCGCTCGCGCGCCGGAGTTCGCCAAGCGCATGACCGACCTGGGATACAACATCATCCCGGGCAGCGCCGAACAGATGGCGGAGATGATCCGCGCCGAGGTCGCGCGCTGGACGCCGATCGTGAAAGCCTCCGGCGCCAAGGTGGATTGAACATGAACATCGCTTTCGTCGGACTGGGAATGATGGGCCTGCCGCAGGCCGCCAACCTGATCGCCGCCGGACACACGCTCACGGCCTGCTCGCGCCGCAAGGCGCAGGCCGAGCCACTGGTCGGCAAGGGCGCACGCTACGCCGCGACCATCGCCGAGGCGGTGCAGGGCGCGCAGGCGGTCATCACCATGGTCAGCGCGCCGAGCGACGTCGAAGAGGTGTACTTCTCCGCCGCGGGCGTGCTCGCCAAGGCCGCGCCGGGCGCCCTGCTGATCGACATGACCACCTCGAGCCCGCGTCTGGCCGAGCGCATCCACTCGGCCGCAACAGCCAAGGGCCTGCGAGCGCTCGACGCGGCGGTGACCGGCGGCGTGAAGGGCGCACGCGGGGGCAGGTTGACCATCCTCGCCGGCGGCGAGGCGGCCGATTTCGAGGCTGCGAAGCCCCTGCTCGAGGCGATGGGCAAGACCATCGTGCATTTCGGCGCCGCGGGCCAGGGCCAGCGCGCGAAGCTGGTCAACCAGATCATCGTCACGCAGAACGTGCTGGCGGCCATCGAAGGCCTGTTCTTCTCGCGCAAGGCCGGGCTGGACGGCGAAACCGTGCTGGCCACCATGCAGACCGGCACCGCGGATTCCAAGGCGCTGCGCATCCAGGCGGCGATGGCCTTCCGCGGCGATTTCACGCCGGGCTTCTTCCCCAAGCACGTAGTCAAGGACATCACCCTGGCGATCGAGGAGTCCGATGCCCTGGGCATGGACCTGCGCGGGCTGAAGAACGTGCGCGACCGCTGGCTCGAAGTGCTCTACAAGTACCCCGAGGCGCAATCGGTGCAGGACATCGCCCGCCTCTACATGTGACGAGAAAGGAAACGCACGCATGACCGGCAAGATCAAAGTCGGCGACCTCGAAGTCGCCTATCGCTTCGACGGCCCGCAGGACGGGCCGGTGGTGCTGCTCGCCAACAGCCTGATGTCGAACCACACGATGTGGGATCGCACCGTTCCCGCGCTGGCCGATCGCTACCGCGTGCTGCGCTACGACAAGCGCGGCCACGGCGGCACCAGCGTGACGCCCGGGCCGTACACGCTGGCGCAGCTGGCCGACGATGCGATCGGCCTGCTCGACGCGCTGAAGATCGACCGGGCGCACTGCGCCGGCCTGTCCATCGGCGGCATGCTGATGCAGCAGGTCGGCGCGCGCTACCCCGGGCGCGTGCTCTCGCTCGGCCTGTGCGACACCGCCAGCGAGACGCCGATGGCCGGACGCGCGATGTGGGACGAGCGCATCGCCACGGCGCGCAGCAAAGGCACCGCCACGCTGGTCGACGGCACGCTGGGCCGCTGGTTCACCCCGGCCTTTGCCGCGCGCGAGCCGCACACCGTGGCCGAGATACGCAAGATGCTGCTGGCCATCGATGCCGAGGGCTATGCGGGCTGCGCCGCCGCGGTGCGCGACATGATCCAGACCACCATGCTGCTGAAGATCGCGGCGCCGACGCTGATCATCACCGGACGCCAGGACATGTCGACCACGGTCGAGCAGTCGATCGTCCTGCACCGGGTGATCTGCCACTCGGAGCTGGTGATCGTCGAGGACGCCGCCCACCTGTCCAACATCGAACAGCCCACGGCCTTCAACCAGGCGCTGCGCGGCTTCCTCGCCCGGGTCGAGCCGGCGCGCAAACCCTAGGCATCCGCAGCACCCGCAAACCAGACAAAAAAGCAGAAGCCGGAGACGACATGAACGCACTGATCAAGTCCGCGCTGTGCGCGGCCCTGCTGACCGCCAGCGGCCTGGCCGCGGCGCAGGACTACCCCAGCAAACCCATACGTTTCATCATCCCGCTGACCCCGGGCTCGGGCGCCGACATCGCCGGGCGCATCCTCGGCAAGCACATGAGCGAATCGATGCGCCAGCCCGTGGTGGTCGAGAACCGGCCGGGCGCCGGCGGCATCATCGGCACCCAGGCGGTGATCAAGTCCGACCCGGACGGCTACACGCTGCTGGTGCAGTCCTCGTCGCACGCGGCCAACCCGGCCATCTACAAGAGCCTGCCCTACGACCCGCTGAAGGACACCATCGACGTGGCCTTGCTGGGCATGACGCCCTACGTGATGGTCACCGCCGGCAACAGCCCCTACAAGAGCCTCAAGGCGCTGATCGACGCGGCCAAGGCCCGGCCCGGCGACATCCCGTTCGCCTCGGCCGGCATCGGCACCTCCACCCACCTGGCGGCCGAGTACGTGGTCGACCTGGCCGGCGCCAGGATGCTGCACATCCCGTTCAAGGGCTCGCCGGACGCCATCCAGGACGTGATGAGCGGCCGCACCAGCTTCTACATGGCGCCGATCAACGCCGGCCTGAACCTGATCAAGGACGGCAAGCTGACCGCGCTGGGCGTGTCGACCAGAACGCGCGCCGAGGTCATGCCCAACGTGCCGACCATCGCCGAGCAAGGTCTGTCGGCCTACAACATGACGCTGTGGTTCGGCCTGTGGGCGCCGGCCGGCACCCCGCCCGCGGTGGTGCAGAAGCTGAACGCCTCGGTCACCGCAGCGCTGCAGGTGCCGGAAGTGAAGGACCAGTTCGCCAAGCTCGGCATCATCCCCAACCCCATGAAGCCGGACGAATTCGCGAAGTTCGTGCGCGACGAGATCGGCGTGTATCGCCGCATCGTCAAGCAAGCCGGCATCCAGCCCCAGTAAAGGAGCAAGCCCGCATGGCCGCAGCCAAACGCATCACCGGCGTGCTCTCGCCGGTCGTCACGCCGTTCAGGAAGGACCTCTCGCCGGACGCCGGCAGGTTCGTCGCGCACTGCAAGTGGCTGCTCGCCAACGGCTGCTCGGGCCTGGCCGTGTTCGGCACCAACAGCGAAGCCAACTCGATGTCGGTCGAGGAAAAGCTCGAACTCCTCGATGCACTGGTCAAGGGCGGGGTGCCGGCCTCGGCGCTGATGCCCGGCACCGGCGCCTGCGCGCTGAGCGACTCGGTCAGGCTCACCGCCGGCGCCGTGAAGATGGGCTGCGCCGGCGTGCTGATGCTGCCGCCGTTCTACTACAAGGGCGTGTCCGACGAGGGCCTGTACCGCAACTTCGCCGAGGTCATCGAACGCGTCGGCGACGCGCGCTTGCAGTTGTACCTGTACCACATCCCGCCGGTGTCGCATGTGCCCATCACCCTGGGCCTGATCGAGCGCCTGCTCGAGAAGTACCCGCAGGCCATCGCCGGCGTGAAGGATTCCTCGGGCGACTGGAACAACACCAAGGCGATGCTCGACCGCTTCGCCGCACGCGGCTTCGATGTGTTCGCCGGCAGCGAGACCTTCCTGCTCGACAACATGCGCAACGGCGGCAAGGGCTGCATCACCGCCACCGGCAACGTCAACCCCGGCCCGATCGACCACGTGTACCGCAACTGGATGGCGGCCAACGCCGACCAGCTGCAGGCCGGCATCACGGCCACGCGGCACATCGTGCAGAAGGTGCCGATGATCCCGGCGCTGAAGGCGATCATCGCGCACTGGGGCAAGGACCCCGAATGGCGCACGGTGCGTCCGCCGCTGGTCGAACTCGCCGCCGCGCAGGAACGGCAGGTGATCGCCGAACTCGAGGCGGCGGGCTTCGACATGCCCGGTCTGGCCGGCTGAAAGTCAGACTTTCATTTCGCAAGATCCGCTCGCAGAGCCGGGTTCATGGCAATTGGCTTGCGTAAATTGACAAAACGCCGGTGCCGCGCATGGGCATGACCCTGTTCGACAAGGTGTGGGACGCGCACGTCATCGCCGAGCTCGGCGGCGGCGCGCAGCTGCTGCACGTCGATCGCCACCTGATCCACGAACTCAGCTCGAGCCGCGCCTTTCCCGACCTCGCCGCGCGCGGCCTGAAGCTGCGCAACCCCGCGCTCACCATCGGCAGCACGGATCACGTGGTCACCACCAACCCGGGTCGCGCCGGCGCCGCGCCCTGGACGATCCGCATGATCGACGCCATGCGCGCCGAATGCGCCGGGGCCGGCGTGCGCTACTTCGACGTCGGCGAGGACGGTTCCGGCATCCTGCACGTGATCGGCCCGGAGCTGGGCTTCACGCTGCCCGGCGCCACCGTGCTGTGCGCCGACAGCCATACCTGCACCAACGGCGCGCTGGGCGCGCTGGCCTTCGGCATCGGCGCCTCCGAGCTGCTGCACGTGCTGGCCACGCAGACCATCGTGCAGAGCAAGCCCGGCACCCTGCGCGCGAACTTCACCGGCAGCCTGCCGCGCGGGGTGTACGCCAAGGACATGATCCTCGCGCTGATCGGCCGGGTCGGCGCCGCCGGCGGCAGCGGCTACGCCGTCGAGTACGCCGGCAGCGCGGTGCGCGCGCTCGAGGTCGAGGCGCGCATGACCCTGTGCAACCTGTCGATCGAGCTGGGCGCCAAGATCGGCATGGTGGCTCCCGACGAGAAGACCTACGCCTATCTGCAGGGTCGCCGCCTCGCGCCCAAGGGCCGCGACTGGGACGCGGCCCTGGCGCACTGGCAATCCCTGCCCGGCGATGCGGACGCGCGTTTCGACCGCGAAGTGGGCCTGGACGTGTCCTCGCTCGCGCCGCAGATCACCTGGGGCACCAGCCCGGAGGACGTGATGGACGTCGACGCGAGCATCCCCGACAGTCCCAAGCGCGACGCCCTCGACTACATGGGTCTCGCCGCCGGCCGCCCGATCGCCGGCACGCGGGTCGATCGCGTGTTCATCGGTTCGTGCACCAACTCGCGGCTCTCGGACCTGCGCATCGCGGCCGCGGTCGCCCGCTCGGGCAAGGTCGCCGCGCATGTCGAAGCCTGGGTGGTGCCCGGCTCGATCGGCGTGAAGCGCGCCGCCGAAGCCGAGGGACTGCACGAGGTGTTCCTCGAGGCCGGCTTCCAGTGGCGCGAACCGGGCTGTTCGCTGTGCGTGGGCGCGAACGGCGAGCTGGTCGCGCCGCAGGCGCGCTGCGTGTCGACCTCCAACCGCAATTTCGTCGGCCGCCAGGGCCCGGGCGCACGCACGCACCTCGCCAGCCCGGCGATGGCCGCCGCCGCCGCGCTGGCCGGCGAGATCGCCGACGTGCGCGATTTTCCGGTCTGACGCGGGCCGCATCGACCATGCAGAAATTCACCACCCTCACCGCCCCGGCGGCCGCGTATCTGAAGCCCAACGTCGACACCGACCTGGTGATACGCGTCGAGCGCTGCTCGCGCACGCCGCGCGAGCGCCTGGGCGACTACGCCTTCGAGATGGCGCGCTTCACCGGCGGCAATGGCGACAGCGGCGCCCCCGACCCGGCGTTTCCGCTCAACCGCCCGCAGTTCGCCGGCGCGGGGATCCTGGTCGGCGGGGTGAACTTCGGTTGCGGCAGTTCGCGCGAGATGGCCGTCTGGGCGATTGCCGGCATGGGCTTTCGCTGCGTGATCGCGCCCTCGTTCGGCGAGATCTTCTACGGCAACTGCTTCCAGAACGGGCTGCTGGCAATCCGCCTGCCGCAGGCGGTGGTGGAAGCCCTGGGCGGCGCGCTGCTGGCCGCCGCGAGCCCCGTGTCGCTGACCGTCGACCTGGCGCGACAGGTGGTGATCGCACCCGGGGGCGCCGAGCACCGATTCGAGATCGACCCGCTGCGCAAGACCGGCCTGCTCGAGGGCCTGGACCCCATCGGCCTCACGCTCAGGCGCGAGGCGGAGATCGCCGCCTGGCAGGCGGCCGACCGCGCACGCCGGCCCTGGATCTACAACGCCTGAGCGCAGCGCGACCGGCTTGACCCGCGCAGGTATTGCGGTATAGTCCGGCCTGCCGCGGGCACCTGCCCGCGGTTTTCATTTGCATCGACCAGAACGACCGCCATCATGCACGCCGACCACACGTACCTGCAGCCCCGCACCGCGCGCCCCGCGCCTGCGAGCGCTGTCGTGCGCGCCACGGTCGTGCAGGCGGCCGGCACGGAGGCCCGCATGGCCTTCGTTCCCGTCGCCCGGTAACTCCCGCCGCCCGCTCGCAAGAGCGCACATTGCGGCCGGTTACCGGGCCGCCTCGAACCACCCATCGAACGCGCGCCGTAAGGGCGCACGCCGACCACTTTGCATACCCGCCGCCGGTCAGGCCCTTTACGAAGGACGGCCGCGGCCATACACAGAGACTGACATGGCAACGACACAAAACGACACCGTACGCATCAGCGAACCCGACGCCACCCGCCTCAGCGAACTGGCCGACGGATTGCCACGCTCCCAGCGCCTGCCGGGCAGCGCCCAGGAGGCGCTCGAGGAACTGCTCGGCAGCGCCGAGATTCTGCCCGCGGCGAGCATGCCCCCCGGTGTGGTGACCATGAACTCCCGGGTGCTCTACGAGGATCTGGCGGAGGGCGTGCGCCGCGAAGTCAGCGTCGTCTATCCGCGCGATGCCGACCCGGACACGCAGAGCCTCTCGGTGTTCTCGCCGCTGGGCCGCGCCCTGCTCGGACGCAGCACGGGCTGCGAGAGCCGGCTCGAGATGCCGAACGGCGACAGCCGGCCGATCCGCATCGTGCAGGTGGGGGGCCGCCGCAGCGGCCCGCGTCAGGGCTTCCTAGGCTTCTTCCCGGCGGGCGCCGGTGCGCCGGCCAGCACCGGCAGCTCGTCGATGGCCTGCTCGATACGCCGCACCACGGTCTTCAGCACCTTGATGCGGGCGTGCTTCTTGTCGTTGGCTTCGACCAGGGTCCAGGCGCGATCTCGGTGGAAGTGCGCTCTATCATGTCGGCCGCGGAGTTCTGGTAAAGGTCCCACTTCTTGCGGTTGCGCCAGTCCTCGGCGGTGATCTTGAAGCGCTTGAAGCGGGTGACTTCGCGCTCCTTGAAACGGCGCAACTGCTCTTCCTTGGAAATCTGCATCCAGAACTTCAGCAGCACGGTGTCGTAGCGCACCAGCTGCTCCTCGAAATCGTTGATCTCGCCGTAGGCGCGCATCCAGTCGGCCTCCGAGCAGAAGCCCTCGATGCGCTCCACCAGCACGCGGCCGTACCAGGTGCGGTCGTAGATCGTGATGCGGCCCTTGCGCGGCAGGTGGCGCCAGAAGCGCCACAGGTAGGGCTGGGCGCGCTCCTCGTCGGTCGGCGCGGCGACCGGAATGATGTGGTACTGGCGCGCATCCAGCGCGCCGGTCAGGCGCCGGATGGTGCTGCCCTTGCCGGCCGCGTCCATGCCCTCGAAGGCGACCGTCACGCCCAGGCGGACGAAGCGCTCGTCGCGCGCCAGCATCGCCAGCTTGCCCTGCCATTTCTCCAGCTGGGACTTGTATTCGGTGTCGGTCAGCTTCAGGCTGAGGTCCATCTGCCTGAGGATGTCCTTGTTGTCGATCGGCCGCACGATGGGGGCGGCGTGCGACTGCGTGTCCTTGGAGCCGGGCTTCTCGGCCAGGCGCTTCTTGATCGCCTCGAGCAGGATCTTGCCCACCGTCAGGTAGCGGTAGCGCGGATCCTTGCCCTCGACCACCACCCAGGGCGCATGGCCGTTGGAGGTCAGGCGCAGCGTGTGCTCCGAAACGCGGAAGAACTTGTCGTAGTACTCGAACTGCTTCCAGTCGGCCTTGGTGACCCGCCAGGTGCGCTTCTTGTCCTTGTCGATGGCTTCGAGGCGTTTCTTCTGGTCCTTCTTCGAAAGATGGAACCAGAACTTCAGGATCAGCGCGCCCTCGCGGGCCAGCATCTCCTCGAAGCGGTTGATCTCCTCGATCGAGGCGTCCAGCTGGGCCCGGCTGCTCAGGCCGTAGACGCGATTGACGATCGGTTCGGTGTACCAGGAGCCGAACATGATGCCGATGCGGCCGCGCGGCGGCAGCGACATCCAGTAGCGCCACATGCGCGGACGCTGGCGCTCGTCCTCCGAGGGCGGCGCGAAGGCCGCGGTGTGGATGTGGCGCGGGTCCATCCATTCGTTCAGGATGTTGACGGTCTCGCCCTTGCCGGCGCCATCGACCCCGCCGATCAGCACGATCACGGGGAACTTGCCGTACTCCTTGAGCGCGTACTGCGCGTCGAGCAGTTCGGCGCGCAGCCTAGGTTCCTCGCGCGCGAACTTCGCCTTGTCGATGCTGTGACCGATCTCGGATGCTTCAAACATGTCGCCCCCTGTGTACTCCACCCATTTCAGCAGCCCGGGCCCCGCCGCATCTGATCTATGTCAAATATCGGTGGGGTGCGCGGGCAGGCACCGGGCCGCGATCTACTTCACCCGGTAGATCTCTTCCTCGAAGTTGCCGCGCGAGCCCGACAGGCTGACCCGCTTGCCGGTCGACAGGAGGACAGGAGCACGCGATCCTTGCCGTGCTCCCAGAGCACCTTGTAGGACTCGCGCGGATCCTGATTCTTGCGTGAAATGGTCTCGCGCCCCTCCGAGAACGGCTTGCCCCAGCGCCGCTTGAGGTAGTCGGTGACCGGGTCCAGGTGCGCGTTGTCGAAACGCACGTCGAAACCCTGCACGGCGTCCGCCTTCAGGTAGAAGGTCACGCGCGCCTCGACACTGGCAAAGGCGATCCTGGCGTCGTCGCAGCGCCTGTCGGCGGCGTCCGAGCGCCATTCCAGCGGCTTGCAACGGATGCCGGGGAACACCTTCTTCACCGCATCCTCGCGGTCGCCCAGCTTCACGCCGTTCACATCGAAGGCGACCTGCGCGCCGGCCGCGCCGGCGGCAAGCAGCAGCGCCGTCGCCGCAGCCAGTCGTCCCAGGCTCCTGCATCTCGCGAATGTCACTTTTGCACCTCCTTGTGCCTGAAGCAGTCCGTGACGTGGTCGTTCACCATGCCGGTGGCCTGCATGAATGCGTACATGATGGTGGTGCCCACGAATTTGAAACCGCGCTTCTTGAGATCCTTGGACAGCGCATCCGACACTTCGGTTCGCACCGGCACCTCGCCCAGGCCGCGGCGGCGGTTCTGCAGCGGCTTGCCGTCGACGAATCCCCAGACATATTCTGCGAAGCTGCCGAACTCCTTCTGCACCGCCAGAAAGGCCCGGGCGTTCAGTACCGAGGCCTCGATCTTGGCGCGGTTGCGCACGATGCCCGCATCGGCCATCAGTTCGGCCTTCTTGCGCTCGCCGTAGCGCGCCACCCTGGCCGGGTCGAAGCCGTCGTAGACCTCGCGGTAGCGATCGCGCTTCCTGAGGATGGTGTCCCAGGAAAGGCCGGCCTGCGCGCCCTCGAGAATCAGGAACTCGAACAGCACGCGGTCCTCGCGCACCGGCAGACCCCATTCGGCGTCGTGGTATTCGATCGCCAGGGGATTGCGGGCCCAGGCGCAGCGCGTCTTCTCTTTCACGCCCTCAGCCTAGCAGAGCCGTCAGGTTGGCGCCGGCGCGCAGTTCGCGCACCGCGCGCCGATGGCGGAACAGGCGCGCACCCGGCCCCAGCAACAGGCTGGCGCGCGGGCCACGCGCGCCCGGCGACACGCGCACCAGACTGCCCTCGCGCAGGCCCAGCACCGCCACCCCGGGGTTCATGGCGAGGAACTCGGCGATGCGGTCGTCGCGCGTCTCGCCGCCGTGGCCGCGCAGGCTGCGTTCGGTGTAATGCGGGTTGATCTGGAAGGGGACCAGGTTCAAGGCTTCGAATCCGCCGGGATCGATCACCGGCATGTCGTTGGTGGTGCGTATGGTGGGGCAGGCGAGGTTGGCGCCCGCGCTCCAGCCGATGTAGGGCATGCCGGCGCGTACTGCGCGCGGGATCGCCGTCAGCCAGCCGCGCGCGCGGGTCTCGGCCAGCAAGCGGAAGCTGTTGCCGCCGCCGACCACCACCGCATCGAAGCCGGCCAGCGCGGCCGGCCTGCGCCGGTGCGCGCCGTACAGCGCATGGCCCATGCGCGCAAAGCGCTCGGCGGCCATGCTCGTGTAGGCGTCGAAGCTCATGTTCACTGCGGCGAAGGGCAGGAACAGGATCCGCGCGCGCCCCGCCCCCAGGATTTCGCGGATCAGCGGCTCGGCGTGGTCCAGCCAGCCGCCGCCGGGTTTGCGCGAGTTGGAGAGCAGCAGCAGGTTCACGGCTGCATTCTAAGCGAAGCCGCGGATGTATCTTTGTCGATACACGAACTGCCCGGCAAGCCGCACCGGTGCTGGGGTTTGCGCAACAAATCTGCGGAAATCGCGCTCCCTCCCGGAACGCTCGCCGCGGTCGGGCGCCTGCCCGGCCTGCCCGGCTGCGCGGGCTTCAGCCTAGCCCGGGCTTCACCTCGTGCGAGGCCGGGCGCAGCGCACGGCGCCCGGCCAGCCACTCTTCGCGCGCCTGCGCGGCCAGCCGATAGGCCTGGTCGCGGCCCGGCAGGTACGGCGGCGGCCAGTGCTGACCCCGATGCTGGTGCCAGGCCGCGGCGTGCAGCGTGAAGTACGGGTCGGCCAGGTGCGGGCGGGCCAGCGCCACCAGGTCGGCGCGGCCGGCGGCGATGATGGTGCTGGCCTGGTCGGCCGTGGTGATGTTGCCCACCGCCATGGTCGCGATGCCGACCTCGTTCCTGATCTGGTCGGACCAGGGCGTCTGGTACATGCGCCCGTACACCGGCTGCTGCTCCGCCACCACCTGGCCGGTGGAGACGTCGACCAGGTCCGCGCCGGCGTCCTTGAGCGCGCGCGCCAGTGTCAGCAGGTCGGCCTCGGACAGGCCGCCAGGCGCCCAGTCGGTGGCCGAGAGGCGCACGGCCATGGGTCGCGCCGGCGGCCAGACCGCACGGCACGCGGCGAACACCTCGAGCGGGAAACGCATGCGCTGCTCGATGCCGCCGCCGTAGGCGTCGGTGCGCCGGTTGGTGAGCGGCGACAGGAAGGACGACAGCAGGTAGCCGTGCGCCATGTGGATTTCCAGCATGTCGAAGCCCGCGTCGACCGCCAGGCGCGCGGCGCGCACGAAGTCCTCGCGCACCCGGTCCATGTCGGCACGATCCATTTCGCGCGGCACCTGGGACACCGGCAGATAGGGCAGCGGCGAGGGCGCCAGCAGCGGCCAGTTGCCGCTCGGCAGCGGGTGGTCCATGCGCTCCCAGCCCAGCTGCGTGGAACCCTTGCGCCCGGCATGGCCGATCTGCAGGCAGAGCCTGGCCTCGGACTGCGCGTGGCAGAAGTCCACGATGCGCTTCCAGGCCGCGGCCTGCGCCTCGTTCCACAAGCCCGCGCAGCCCGGCGTGATGCGCGCCTCCGGCGAGACGCAGGTCATCTCCGTGTACACCAGACCCGCCCCGCCCACCGCGCGGCTGCCCAGGTGCACCAGGTGCCAGTCGCCGGCGATGCCGTCGGTGGCCATGTACTGGTCCATCGGCGAGACCACGAAACGGTTCGCCAGCCGCATGTCGCGCAGGCGCAAGGGCTGGAAGGCCGGCGGCGCGGGATCGTCGACGTCGACCTCGAAGCCCTGCGCGCGCACGCTGCCGGCGAACCAGCGCGACACGGCCAGCGCGTAGTCGGGGTCGCGCAGCCAGAGGTTCTCCAGGGTGATCTGCTTGGAGCGCGTCATCACGCCGAAGGCGAACTGGCGCGGGTCCATGCCCCAGTAACGCGGCATGTTCTCGAACCAGGACAGCGACACGTTGGCCGCGTGCTGGGTCTTCTCCACGTCCTCGCGCCGCGCGCTGTCGTAATGCGCCAGCGCCTCGCCCACGCCGCGCCGGTCGCGCAGCGCCTCGAACAGGGCGATGGCGTCCTCCATCGCGAGCTTGGTTCCGGAGCCGATGGAGAAATGCGCCGTGGCCTTGGCGTCGCCGACCAGCACGGTGTTGCCCATCACCCAGGTTTCGTTGCGTATGGTCGGGAAATTGCGCCACAGCGAGCGGTTGGCGATCAGGCCATGGCCTTCGAGTTCGGCGGCGAACACGGCCTCGATGGCCCGCAGCATGGCCGGCTCGTCCATCGCGGCGAAGCCGAAGTTGTCCCAGGTGTCGGCGTTCATCTCGATCACCCAGGTCGAGTGGCCGGGCTCGTACTGGTAGCAGTGCGCGAGCACGATGCCGTGCGGCGTCTCGCGAAAGAAGTACTTGAATGCATCCAGCGGCTTGGTCGAGCCCAGCCAGGTGAACTTGTTGGGCCGCAGGTCGACGGCGGGACGGAAATGCCCGCGGTGCGTCTCGCGCACTTTCGAGTTGATGCCGTCCGCGGCGACGATCAGGTCGGCGTCCGGGAAATCCGCGATGCCGGCGACCTCGGACTGGAAGTGCAGCGCCACGCCGAGCTCGCGCGCGCGCGCCTGCAGCAGCTGCAGCAGGGTCATGCGCGAGCAGCCGCAGAAACCGTTGCCGGCACAGCGCAGGGTCTCGCCCTTGTAGACCACGTCGACGTCGCCCCAATAGGCGAAGGCGCGGCGGATCGCCTCGTAGCTTTCGCGGTCGTAGTCGCGGAAGCTTCCCAGCGTTTCGTCCGAGAACACCACGCCGAAGCCGAAGGTGTCGTCGGCGCGGTTGCGCTCGTGCACCGCCACGTCCCAGTCCGGCCAGGCCTTCTTGGCCAGCACCGCGAAGTACAGCCCACCGGGCCCACCGCCGATGATGCGGACCTTCATTCCGGCACCACGGCGGTGGCCTCGATCTCGAGTCTTGCCGCGTCCTCGACCAGGCCGCCGACCTGCACCACGGCCATCACCGGGTAGTTGCGGCCCATCAGTTCGCGCCAGGCCGCGCCGACCTCGGCCAGCGCCGCCAGGTACTCCTGCTTGTCGACCACGTACCAGGTCAGGCGCACGACGTGCTCGGGCCGCCCGCCGGCCTGGGCCAGCACGGCGAGGATGTTGGCCAGCGCCTGGCGGAACTGCCCGGCGAAATCGTGCGCCTCGAACACGCATTGGCCGTTCCAGCCGATCTGCCCGGCGATGTAGACGGTGGTGCCGCCCTTGACCGCGATGCCGTTGGCGTAACCGCGCGGCCGCGCCCAGTCCGGGGGTTGCAGTACCTGGATCATTGCGGCCTCCTCAGTCGGTAGCGCTGCAGCTTGCCGGTCTCGGTGCGCGGCAGCGCGTCGACGAACTCGATGGCGCGCGGGTACTTGTAGGGTGCGATGACGTTCTTCGCGTGTTCCTGCAACAGCCCGGCCAGC
The DNA here is from genome assembly GCA_016713125.1 of Betaproteobacteria bacterium. Taxonomy (GTDB): domain Bacteria; phylum Pseudomonadota; class Gammaproteobacteria; order Burkholderiales; family SG8-39; genus SZAS-79. Next base: position 11,447 of record JADJPT010000030.1, on the reverse strand, counting down.
GCCTCGGTGCGCTGGTAGCCTGGCTTGAGCACCACGTAGGCCTTCACGATCTGGCCGCGCTCGGCGTCCGGCGCGCCGACCACACCGCACTCGGCCACCGCCTCGTGCGCGAGCAGCGCGCCTTCCACCTCCGGCCCGGAGATGTTGTAGCCGGCGGAGACGATCATGTCGTCGGTGCGCGCCTGGAAGTAGTAGTAGCCGTCGTCGTCCATGATGTAGGCGTCGCCGGTGATGTTCCAGCCGCGCGCCGGCCCGGCGCTGGCGACATAGGACGTCTGGCGCTGGTCCGCGAGGTAGCGGCAGCCGGTTGGCCCGCGCACCGCGAGCCGGCCGATATGGCCGGGACTGCACGGCAGCCCGGTTTCGTCCACCACCATGGCCCGGTAGCCGGGGATGGCGTAGCCGGTGGCGCCGCGCCGCACCGATTCCGGCGTATGCGAGATGAAGATGTGGAGGATCTCCGTCGAGCCGATGCCGTCGATGATCTCGATGCCGGTGGCCTGCTTGAACAGCTGACGCGTGGCGTCGGGCAGGGCCTCGCCCGCCGACACGCATTTCTTCAGGCTCTTCAGGTCGTGGTTGCGCGCCAGTTGCGCCATCTGCCGGTAGAAGGTCGGCGCGGTGAAGCAGATGCTGGCGCGGAACTTCTGTATGGCCTCGAGCAGGCTCGCCGGCGTGAGGCGCTCGATCAGCACGGTGGAGGCGCCGTAACGCAGCGGAAACGCCAGCATGCCGCCCAACCCGAAGGTGAAGGCCAGCGGCGGCGTGCCGCAGAACACATCGCCCGGAACCGGCTTCAGGCAGGAGCGCGGAAAGCAGTCGCACATGGCGATCACGTCGCGGTGGAAGTGCATGGTGCCCTTGGGCGCGCCCGTGGTGCCGGAAGTGAAGGCGATCAGGGCCACGTCCTCCGCCGCGGTGTCGACATTGTCGAAGCTGCCTGGCTTGGCCGCGGCGCTCGCGTCCAGGCCGTCGGGCTCGTCGGCGTACCAGTACTTGACGGCACGCAGTTCCGGGCAGGCCGGCAGTGCGGCCTGCAGTTCCGCGGCCAGGCGCCGGTCGCACAGCGCATGAGTGACGCGCGCCTTGCCGGCGATCTCGGTCAGCTCCTTGGCGCGCAGCAGCGGCATGGTGGCCACGGCGATGCCGCCGGCCTTCATGACCGCGAACCAGCAGGCGGCCATCATCGGATTGTTGGGCCCGCGCAGCAGCACGCGGTTGCCCGGCACCAGCCCCATGTCCTCGACCAGCACGCGGGCGATGCGATTGGCCTGTGCCAGCAGTTGTCCGTACGTGCACTGGCCGTCGGGCGTGCGCAGCGCCACGCGGTCGCGCCAGCCGAGCCGCAGTGCGCGGTCCAGCAGTTCCACGGCGCAGTTCATGCGCTCCGGGTACTGCAGTTCCGGCAGTTCGAAGATCAGGTCCGGCCACAGCGCGCGCGGCGGCAGGTTGTCGCGCGCGAAGGTGTCGAGATGCGCGGTGCAGGCCGCAGCGCCGGGCGCGGCGCGGCGCCCCACGCTGCTTGCGGGCTGGCGATTCGCGGATTTGCGATTCGAATTTCGCGGCATGCGGACCTCCCCTCAGTCCCTGGGCACCGGCTTGAGCCAGTAGTAGGTGAAATCCACGCGACCGGGCTGGGCCGTCACGCGCGGCGGACGCTCGACCAGCGCCCAGAACGCGGCGCGCAGCCCGGCATGCGCGATGTGCAATCGTCCGGCCTGCTCGTGTTCGCGCAGCAGGGCAACGATGGCACCGCTGGGTTCGGGCCCGAACTTGGTCATGCCGACCACGCCGCCGTAGCGCTCGTGGAGCGCCTTGCCGGCCTTGAAGCCGGCGATCCACGGCCCGAGCACGCGGCGCTGATCGACCTGCCCCGGCGGCGCAGCCGCGCGCTGCGCATCGTGGCGCTGCAGCTGGCGCAGGGTTTCGCGCTGCTGCTCGAGCCGGGTGCGCTGCGCCTCGGACAGGTGCGGGGCGGTGGGCCCGCCCAGCTCGCCTTCGATCGCCGCCAGCAGCTTGCGGCGACGCTCGAGGTCCGCGCGTCGGAACTCGGCCTCGAAGCGCGCGTAGGCCGCGAAGTCCGCCTCGCTGGCGTCCAGCCCGTTCTCGGTGACGAAGCGCTCCAGGGTCGCCTTCAGCACGCGCTGGCGAAGCTGGCCGGCCGCCTGGGGCTCGCCGCTCTCGAGCTTCACATCGGCGGCGGTGATCGGCTGGCCGAACAGCGTGGCCACGGTGCGCGCCGCCTCCCCGGCCGCTGCCGGCGCGGCGCCCGCCAGAGCCAGGCACACGCCCAGCGCCGCGCGGCGCAATCCCGCCATGCGCATCGCACCGCCGCTGCGCGCAAGCCTCATGCCGGCCGGCGCCCGGCGCGCGCCTCGCCCAGCAGCTCGCGCGCGATGATCAGCTTCTGCACTTCGGTGGCGCCCTCGTAGATGCGCAGTGCGCGCACCTCGCGGTACAGGCGCTCGACCGGATGGCCGCTGCGCACCCCCAGGCCGCCGTGCATCTGCACCGCGGCGTCGACCACCTGTTGCGCGGTTTCCGTGGCCTGCATCTTGGCCATCGCCGCCTCGCGCGTGACGCGCTGCCCGCGCACATCACGCGTCCATGCGGCGCGGTAGGTGAGCAGCGCGGCGGCATCGATGCCGGTGGCCATCTCGGCCAGCTTCGCCTGGGTGAGCTGGAAATCGGCCAGCACCTGCCCGAACATGTGCCGCGCCTGCACGTGCGCCAGGGACTCGTGCAGCGCGCGACGGGCAAAACCCACGGCCGCGGCCGCCACCGTGGTGCGGAACACATCGAGGTTGCGCATGGCCAGCTTGAAGCCCTCGCCCTCGGCGCCAAGCAGGTTGCCGGCCGGGACGCGACAGTCCGAGAAGCGCAGCCTGGCCATCGGATGCGGGGCGCTGATCGCCAGCCGTTCGGCGATCTGCAGTCCGGGATTGTCGGCCTCGACCACGAACGCGGAGATGCCGCGCGTCGGCGAAGCTTCGGTGCCGGGCGCGCTGCGCGCGAACACCACGTACAGGTCGGCGATGCCGCCGTTGGAGATCCAGGTCTTCTCGCCCTCCAGCACCCAGTCCGCACCGTCCCGGCGCGCCCGGGTGGCCAGAGCGGCCACATCGGAGCCGGCCTGCGGCTCGGACAGCGCGAAAGCGGCGATGGCCTGTCCGGCGGCCACGCGCGGCAGATGGCGGCGCTTGAGCGCCTCGCTGCCGGCCAGCGCGATCGGGCCGCTGCCCAGGCCCTGCATGACGAAGGCGAAATCGGCCAACCCGGCGTGGAAAGCGAACACTTCGCGCAGCAGGGCGATGGCGCGCACATCGAACTCGCTGCCGCCGGGAACGCAGTGGCGCAGGAAGCCCGCCGCCCCCAGTTCCGCCACCAGGCGCCGGCAGACCGCGTCGGCGTCCGCGGCGTGCGCCCAGTCCAGGCGTGCGGCCCAATCCTCGGCCTGGCGCGCCAGCGCCGCGTGGTGCGGCTCGAAGAACGGCCAGTGCAGGTGCGCGTGGCGGTCCATGCGCGCCTCAGTCGCCCTCGAACACCGGCTTCTGCCTGGCGGCGAAGGCGCGGTAGGCGCGGCGGAAATCCTCGGTCTGCATGCAGATCGCCTGCGCCTGCGCTTCCATTTCGATGGCTTCATCCAGGCCGGCGGCCCATTCCTGCTGCAGCATCTTCTTGGTCATGCCGTGCGCGAAGCTCGGCCCGGCAGCCAGGCCACGGGCGGCCTCCAGGGCCTGTGCCAGCACCGCGTCGGGCGCAGCCAGCGCATTGAAGAAACCCCAGGCCAGGCCTTCCTCGCCGGACATCGAACGCCCGGTGTAGAGCAGCTCGCTGGCGCGCCCCTGGCCGATCACGCGCGGAAGCAGCGCACAGGCCCCCATGTCCGCACCCGCGAGCCCGACCCGCGTGAACAGGAACGCCACCTTCGCCGCCGGCGTGCCGTAACGCAGGTCGGAGAACAGCGCGATCATCGCGCCTGCGCCGGCGCACACGCCGTCGACCGCACTGATCACCGGTTGCGGGCAGGCGCGCATGGCCTTGATCAGGTCGCCGGTCATGCGCGTGAACTCGAGCAGTTCGGGCATCGGCATCCGCGTCAGCGGGCCGATGATCTCGTGCACGTCGCCGCCCGAGCAGAAATTGCCGCCCTCGCCATTGACCACCACGGCCTTGACGTCGCGCGCGCGTTGCAGGGCCTGGAACAGGTCGCGCAACTCGGCATAGGAGGCGAAGGTCAGCGGATTCTTGCGTTCCGGGCGCGCGATGGTGATGACGCCCACCCCGGCCTCGACGCGCCATTTGAAGTGCCGCGGCGCGTGCCCCGCCATCTCGGTGCGGAATTCCTTCATGCCGGCTCCTTTGCCGCCGCGTTGTCCAGCGCATGGCGCTTGACCTTGGCGAGCAGGTCGAAAAGCTGCTTGTGCTCGGCGCGCGAAAGCCCGGCGAGCAGTTCCACCACCCAGGCCTCGTGCTCGCGCGCCATCTCGGCGAAGGCCTTGTCCCCGGCGCGCGTGAGGCGCACCCGGAAGGCGCGCCGGTCGGCATCCGCCGCGCGCTCGACCAGGCCCTCGCGCACCAGCTGGTCGGTGATGCCGGTGACGTTGCCGCCGCTGACCATCATGCGGCGCGACAGCTCGTTCATCTTCAGGCCCTCAGGATGGCGCTCGAGCTGCGACATCAGGTCGAAGCGCGGCAGCGTGGTCGAGAAGCTCGCACGCAGGCGACCGCGCACCTCGCGCTCGATCAGCTGCGTGCAGGTGAGCAGGCGCAGCCAGAGGCGCAGCGCGCGATGGTCTTCGCGGCTGGCGCGGGTCTCGCGGTCGGCGTTCGGCGCGGTCGGCAGGGTCGGCAAATTTGTTCCAGCCTAAATAGATTAGGTTTAAAGCATTCTGCCCCGGCCCGCCGGGTTTGTCACGCTGCGGCGCAAGGCCCGCCGCGGCGGCGGCGGGCGGCGTCCCGCGCTGGCCCGCAGGCGGGCCACGCGCTATAGTTCGCCTCTATGAAAACCACCTCACTTATTCCCTCCGGAACCCGCGGGCTGCTGCTTGTCGCGCTGCTCGCGTTCTGCGGCCCCGTCGCCGCGCAATTGAAGCTGCCGGCCCAGAAACCCGCACCCTCCGCCCCCAGGCAGGAGGCACGGCCCGCCGCCGAGCCCGAGGGCTCCTCGGCCGAAAAAGTCGTGCAGGAGATCGCCAACTGCGTGCTGTCCGGGGCGCCGCAGGGCTGGCGCACGGCCGGCGTCGAAGTGAACGAGCTCGACAACGACGGCAAGGAGCGCAAGTTCGAAGCGCGCTACTTCGTGGTCGGTGCGGACGGCGTACGCAAGGACCTGGTGCCCTGCGACGCGCGCGAGCCGGCGATGAACGTCTATCGCCTGAACTCCGCGCTCGAGCCCGACAAGCGCGACTGGATCAAGGCCACCCTGTCGTTCAGCAGCGAAGGCAAGTTCGAGCTGAAGTACGACTACCCCAAGAAGGACTGAAGCACCCCCGCCTCAGCCCCCCCGACATCCGCCTCCGGCGCTCCTGAAGGAGGGGGCACGGGGAACCATCGGTTCCCCTGTTCCCGGCGTTCAGCTTTTCTCAGGCGCCGCAGGGCGCCTGAGAAAAGCAAAGTCGCAGCCATGCTCGGCCTGCGTCACGCTCTGCATGTACAGGCGCGCATAGCCGCGCGACGGCGTCTCGACCGGGGGCTTCCACTGCGCCCGGCGCCGCTGCAGTTCGTCCTCGGCCACCAGCAGGTCGATGCGACGCTCCCTGACCGACAGGCGGATGCGGTCGCCGTCGCGCACCAGGGCCAGCGGCCCGCCCACCGCCGCTTCGGGCGAGACATGCAGCACGATGGTGCCGAAGGCCGTGCCGCTCATGCGCGCATCCGAGATGCGCACCATGTCCTTTACTCCGGCGCGCGCGAGCTTCTGCGGAATCGGCAGATAGCCGGCCTCGGGCATGGCGTAGCCCGACTTCGGCCCGGCGTTCTGCAGCACCAGGAAGTCGTCCGGCTGCACGTCGAGCTCCGGGGTATCGATGCGCGCGGCCAGGTCGTCCAGCGAGGTGAACACCACCACGCGGCCCTCGCGCTCGAACAGGCCGGGATCGGCCGCCGAGCGCTTGAGGATGGCGCCGTTGGGCGCCAGCGAACCGAACAGCGCGACCAGTCCGCCTTCCTTCTGGTACGGCGCATCGAAGGGCTTGACCACGCCGCGGTCCACCCAGCCGGGCTCGGCGTCCAGACGCTCCCCGAGGGTCTGCCCGCTGACGGTCATGCAGTCCAGGTGCAGCAGGGGCCGCAACTCGCGCAACACGGCGCCCAGTCCGCCCGCGGCGTACAGGTCTGACATGTAATGCTGGCCGGTGGGCTTGAGGTCGACCAGCACCGGCGTGGTATCCGACAGCACGTTGAGACGATTGAGGTCGATGTTCACGCCCACGCGCCCGGCGATCGCCGTCAGGTGCACGATGGCGTTGGTCGAGCCGCCGATGGCGAGCAACACGCGCAGCGCGTTCTCGACCGATTTCCCGGTGATGATCTGCGAGGGGCGGATCGGGTTCTTCGCCAGTTCCACGGCGCGCCGGCCGCTGGCCTCGGCCGCGCGCAGCCGGTCGGCGTGCACCGCGGGAATGGCTGCCGTACCCGGCAGGGCCATGCCCAGCGCCTCGGCCAGCGAGGCCATGGTGGAGGCCGTGCCCATCACCGCGCAGGTGCCGGCCGTGGCGGCGAGATTGCCCTCGATCTCGTCGATGCCGGCCTGGTCGACCTTGCCGGCGCGGTGCATGCCCCAGAAGCGCCGGCAGTCGGTGCAGGCGCCCAGGCGTTCGCCATGGAACATGTTCGGCATCATCGGTCCGACGATCAGTTGCACGGCGGGGATGTCGGCCGAGGCCATGCCCATCAGCTGGGCAGGCACGGTCTTGTCGCAGCCGCCGATCAACACCGCGGCGTCCATGGGCTGGGCGCGCAGCATCTCCTCGGTGTCCATGGACATCAGGTTGCGGAACATCATCGAGGTCGGCGACAGGAACACCTCGCCCAGAGAGACGGTCGGGAACGCCAGCGGCAGGCCGCCGGCGGCCAGCACGCCGCGTTTCACGGCTTCGACCAGCTCAGGCATGTTGCGATGGCAGTTATTGAAGCCGCTGCCTGTGTCGGCAATCCCGATCACGGGCTTTGCCAGCATTTCGCTGGAAAATCCCATGGATTTAGCGAAAGATCGACGAAGATACAGGGAGAAATCCGAGTCGCCGTAGTTCGTCAGGCCGCGCGCCAGGCCGATTTTCTTGTCCGCACCCATGGTTCCGCTCCGTTTGAGGGGCTCCGATGATACCGCCGCACCGACCCGCGGACGCTTCGATTCGCTGCGCCGCGGGGTCCGCGACAGGGGGCTTTGCTAGAATCGTCGTCCCCGCATGCGCCGCACGGCATTCCGGCATCGCAACTGGTGCATGCGCAGGAGGAGACCCCATGCAAGCCGCCGCCAGGACGGGCGCCCAGCCCGCAGCCCCCACGCCCGCTGCCGCCACAGACGCGGCGGCGCGCGCCGACTTCTACCGGCGCCTGGATGGTGACAACCTGACGCCGCTGTGGGAAGTCCTGCACGCCCTGGTGCCGCAGCAACCGAAAAGCCCCTGCGTGCCGGCACTGTGGAAATACCGCGACGTGCGCCCCTACATCATGGAGTCGGGCGCGCTGATCACCGCGCGCGAAGCCGTGCGGCGCGTGCTGATCCTCGAGAACCCCGGCCTGCGCGGCCAGTCCTGCATCACGCGCGCAGCCTGTACTGCGGCCTGCAGCTGATCCTGCCCGGCGAGATCGCCCCCAGCCACCGGCACACGCAGTCGGCGCTGCGCTTCATCGTCGAGGGCAGCGGCGCGTACACGGCCGTGGACGGCGAACGCACCACCATGCACCCCGGCGATTTCATCATCACCCCGTCCTGGACCTGGCACGACCATGGCAACCCGGCCGACGGCGAGCCGGTGGTCTGGATGGACGGCCTGGACATACAGATCCTGCAATTGTTCGACGCCGGCTTCGCCGAGAACTTCCCGGAGGAGGTGCAGCCGGTGTCCAAGCCGATGGGCGACTCGACGGTGCGTTACGGCAACAACATGGTGCCGCTCGGGCCGCTGCCATCCTCGCGCACCTCGCCGATCTTCAGCTATCCCTACGAGCGCAGCCGCGAGACGCTGGCGCAGCTGTCGCGCAACCAGGACGCCGACGCCTGCCACGGCTGGAAGATGCAGTTCATCAACCCGCTCACCGGCGGACCGGCCATGCCGACCATCGGCAGCTTCATCCAGCTGCTGCCGGCCGGTTTCGCCTCCGCGCCCTGCCGCTCGACCGACGGCAGCATCTACTCGGTGGTCGAGGGCGAAGGCACGGTGACCGTCGCCGGGCAGCGCTTCGACTACGGGCCGCGCGACACTTTCGTGGTGCCGTCCTGGAATCCGGCGCGCTTCGAGACGCGCAGCGAAACCGTGCTGTTCTCCTTCTCGGACCGACCGGCGCAGCAGGCGCTGGGCTTCTGGCGCGAGCATCGCGGCTGAGCCGCGCAGCCCGACGGCTATACACCACCACACTACGCAGCCCACCAAGGACGACCCGAAGTGTTCGACCAAGACTTCCTGAACCGCGAGTACAACAACCGCGCCCTGGTGCCGGAGTACGCCGACATTTTCGCGCGCTGGGCCGAACGCTCGGCGCGCACGCGCTCGAGCATGATCTGCTACCTGGACCGCAAGTACGGTCCGGGCGAAGGCGAGACCCTCGATATCTTTCCCGCCCGGAAGGGGGACGGCACCTGCCTGATGTTCATCCACGGCGGCTACTGGCGTTCCCTCGACAAGGGGGATTTCTCCTACCTCGCTCCGGCGCTGGTCGACGCCGGGATTTCGCTGGTGTCGGTCAATTACGACCTGTGCCCGCGCGTCTCGATCGAGCAGATCGTGCAGCAGATGCTGCGCGCCTCGAGCTGGCTGTGGAACCACGCCGAGGATTACGGCATGGACCAGGACCGGCTGTATGTGGCCGGCCATTCCGCGGGCGCACACCTGGCGGCGATGATGCTCGCCGCGCTGTGGCCGGTTTACGACAAGGGCCTGCCCAGGGACCTGTTCAAGGGCGGCGTGGCGGTGAGCGGCATCTACGACCTGCGCCCGCTGGTGCACGTGGACTCGGTGAAGAGCGACCTGCGCCTGGATGAGGCGGCTGCGCTCAAGGTCTCGCCGGCCTTCCTGCCGCTGGCCTCGCGCACGCCGGTGGTATCGGCGGTCGGCGGGCTGGAGAGCTCGGAGTTCAAGCGTCAGAACCGGCTGCTCGCCGAGCGCTGGCGCTCGGCGGTCACCGACGTGCCCATGCCGGGCTGCAACCATTTCACCGTGGTCGACGCGCTGGCCGACCGCAACAGCACCCTTTTCCAGGCCGTGCGCAAGATGATGAAGCTGGATCGCTGATCCTCACAGCTTGCCGAAAACCGCAAACCGGCTACCTGGAACGCTGCACAGGGAGCCGATTTAAAGAAAGTAAAGTTTAACTTTTCGACAACGCGCCCTCAGCCGGCATCGGCCGCAATGCTGGGCGGCGGCAGGGGAAACAGCGCAGCGAACGCCGGGCAGGCGGGCTCCGGCAGGTTCTGCGCCCCGAACACCGCGGCCACCAGCAGCACGTCCTCCGGCGCAGCGCCGCCGCGCTGCACCCGCTCGGCGGCCGCAGCATGCGTCGAACCCAGCGCGTGCAGCATGCGTACGGCGGCCCCGGTCTGCGGGTCCGCACAGGCCTGCCAGGCGAAGCCGGCCGCCGCCGGCCCGAGCACACCCACCGCGCCCAGCACGCTGCCGCCATCCTGCACGAAGCGCAGCAGCAGGGGCGCAGCCGGCGCGGCCAGCGCCAATGCCACCAGCGCGAAGGTCGCACGGCGGTCCTTGCCGGCATCCCCGGGGGCGAGCAGGCCGCGCACGCGCAGGGCGTGCATCGCCGCCTGCGCCCCGGCCAGTGCGCCCGGGTGGGCGAGCAGGGCCGTGCCGTCGATCGGCGTGGCACACGCCTCGAGCACCGCGCGTTCCGCGCCCGGCCGGTGAACCAGCAAAGTCGGCGACTCCACGGCGAGCAGCCGCCCGCCCTGCACCTGTGCCTGACCGCGCAGCAGAGTCGCCAGGGCGGCCAGGCGCACCACCTCCTGCGCGCCGCCGCGCAGCGCGGCGATCTCGCAGGGATCGTGCAGCAGGTTCCGCTCCACGCCGCTCGTCGCCGCGGATCCGCGTTCCGCGCGCCGCAGCCAGGCGCGCAAGGCCAGGTTCACGCACAGCCCCCACAACGCGTAGGCACCGAGCAGACATGCATCCGTGTCGAAGTCCATGCGCGGATCATAGACGAGCGCGCCGCCGCCCGCGCGGGCCTGCAACCATGCACTGCGTTTGGCAAACCCGTCGCAGCCTGCTAACGTCGCCCGCACCATGAACCCTCGCGACATACTCATCGAAAGCTACCGCGCCGCGGTGGCGGCCGCGGATCCGCAGCACATCGTTCCCGCCCACCTGCCCGCACCGCCGCGCGGACGCACGCTGGTGATAGGCGCGGGCAAGGCGGCCGCCTCCATGGCCGCGGCAGTCGAGCGCCACTGGCCCGCCGACGCCCCACTGGACGGCCTGGTGATCACCCGCTACGCCCATGCGCTGCCGCTGCAGCGCATACGCTGTGTCGAGGCGGGACACCCGGTCCCCGACGCGAGCGGCGAACGCGCCGCGCGCGAGATCCTCGCCATGACGCAGGCGCTGCAGGCCGATGACCTGCTGCTGGCGCTGGTGTCGGGAGGCGGGTCGAGCCTGCTGTCGCTGCCGGCCGAGCGCATCGGCATGGCCGATCTCAAGGCGGTCACCAATCAGCTGCTGAGGTGCGGGGCGACGATCCAGGAGATCAACACGGTGCGCAAGCACCTGTCGGCAATACAGGGCGGGCGCCTGGCCGCCGCCTGCCGCGCACCCATCCTTGCGCTGGTGATCTCGGACGTGACCGGGGACGACCCTACACACATCGCGTCGGGCCCCTGCGCCGCGGACCCCACCACCTACGCCGATGCGCTCGAGGTCCTCGCGCGCTACGCGGTGCAGCCACCGGCCGCGGTGCAGACGCGCCTGGAGGCCGGGGTTCGCGGCGAAATCGGCGAAACACCGAAGCCCGGGGACCCGATGTTCGCGCGCTCTGAGAACCGCCTGATCGCCACGGCTCACCGCTCGCTCGAGGCCGCTGCCGCGGTATTCCGTGCGCACGGCATCGCCACCGCCATCCTCGGCGATTCGATCACCGGCGAGGCGCAGGAAGTCGGCAAGGTCATGGCGGCACTTGCGCGCGAAGTGCGCACGCACGGCGCGCCGTTCGCGCCGCCGGTGGCGTTGATCTCGGGGGGCGAATGCACGGGTGACGGTCCGCGGCCAGGGCGGGCGCGGCGG
>JADJPT010000029.1 GCA_016713125.1 Betaproteobacteria bacterium | reverse complement strand
GTCGGCTGGCGCGCTCATCCGAACCCGCTGCGCGGCTTCCTTGACCACGTAGGCCGCGGCATTCAGCGCCAGCACGATGAGAATCAGCACGATACCCAGCGACAGGGCCAGCGACAGGTCGCCCTTGGAGGTTTCCAGCGCGATGGTGGTGGTCATCACGCGCGTCACGCCGTCGATGTTGCCACCGACGATCATCACCGCGCCGACCTCGGCCAGCGCGCGGCCCAGTCCGGCCAGCACGGCGGTCAGCAGCGAGAAGCGGATGTCCCACACCAGGGTCAGCGAGGCGCCGATGCCGTGCGCACCCAGCGAGCGCAGTTGCTCCTCGTATTCCTTCCAGGCGTCCTCCACGGCCTGGCGGCACAGCGCGGCGATGATCGGCAGGATCAGCACCGTCTGCGCCAGCACCATGGCCTGCGGCGTGAACAGCAGGCCCAGCGAGCCCAGCGGACCAGCGCGCGAGAGCAGCAGATAGACCAGCAGGCCGACCACCACCGGCGGCAGACCCATCAGGGCATTGGACAGCACGATCACCGCGCGACGGCCGGGAAACCGCCCGACCGCCAGGGCCGCGCCCAGCGGCAGGCCCATGAGCGTGGCCAGCACCACGGCCGACAGGCTGACGGCCAGGCTGAGCAGCACGATCTGCAGCAGGCCGGCGTCGCCCGAGGCGATCAATGCCAGCGCACCGCGCAGGGCCTCGCTCATGGTATTCAGGTCAGTTCTCCCCGGAAATGCCGTGCAGTCGAGTATGTGTACGTAGAATGCCGTTGGCTGCCCACACGGCCCGGCATCCTACGGCCGACGCCCGCCGGATGAAATATGAATGTTCGTGCATATTGAAACCGGGCAGCAGAACCAGCAGCATCGAACTCGACCCGACGCGCGTCGCCTAACGCCACGACCAAGCCGAAATGTCTCCCACGTCCTTCCCGCCGCTTCTGCTCGCCGCCCTGCTCGCCGCGTCGTGCACCGTCGCCGGCGCGCAGACCTTCACGGTGTTCGCTGCCGCCAGCCTGAAGAATGCCCTCGACGAGGTCAACACCGAGCACGCGAGAACCTCCTCCGCCAGACCCGCCACCTCCTATGCCGCCAGTTCCGCTCTGGCCAGGCAGATCGAGAACGGCGCACCGGCCCAGGTGTTCATCTCGGCCGACCTCGACTGGATGGATTACGTCGGGAAGCAGGGCGCGCTGCAGCCCGGCACGCGGCGCAACCTGCTCGGCAACCGGCTGGTGCTGATCGCGCCGACCGGCAGCAGCGCCAAGGCGACGATCGCGCCGGGTTTTCCGCTGCGCCAGTTGCTCGGGCCGACCGGCCGCCTGGCCCTGGGCGACCCGCAGCACGTGCCGGCCGGCAAGTACGCGAAGGCCGCGCTGGAGAAGCTGGGCGTGTGGGATTCGGTGGCGGGACAGGTGGCCGCGGCCGAGAGCGTGCGCGCCGCGCTGGCCTTCGTCGCGCGCGGCGAGGCGCCGCTGGGCATCGTCTACGCGACCGATGCGCAAGCCGAGCCGAAGGCGCGCATCGTCGCCACCTTTGCCGACGGTCTGCACCCGCCGGTGGTCTACCCGGTCGCGCTGATCCGCGGCGCCGGGATGCCCGCCGCCGCCTACCTGCAGCATCTGTCCTCGCCACAGGCTCGCGCGATCTTCGAAAAGCACGGCTTCACCCCGCTAAACTAGGCGGGTGTTCGCCCTCACGCCCGCCGAGCTGGAGATCATCCGGCTCAGCCTCAAGATTGCTTTCTGGAGCACGCTCGCCAGCCTGCCGGTGGCGCTCGCCCTCGCGCTGCTGCTGGGCCGCCGGGATTTCCCCGGCAAAACGCTGGTGGACGGCCTGGTCCATCTGCCGCTGGTGCTGCCGCCGGTGGTGATCGGCTACTTCCTGCTGCTGGCCTTCGGCCGCCGCGGACCGGTGGGCGCCTTCCTCGAGGAGCAGTTCGGCCTGGTGTTCGCCTTCCGCTGGACCGGTGCGGCGCTGGCCTGCGCGCTGATGGGCCTGCCGCTGGCGGTGCGCGCCATCCGCCAGTCCGTCGAGGCCGTCGACCGCCGGCTGGAAGCCGCCGCCACCACGCTGGGCGCCAACCGCTTCTGGGTGTTCCTCACCGTGACCCTGCCGCTGATCCTGCCGGGCATCGTCAACGGCGCCTTGCTGTCCTTCGCGCGCGGCCTGGGCGAGTTCGGCGCCACCATCACCTTCGTCTCCAACATCCCCGGCGAGACGCAGACCATCCCGCTGGCCATCTACGGCTACACCCAGGTGCCGGGCGGCGATGCGCAGGCGCTGCGCCTGTGCGCGATCGCCATCGTGCTCGCGGCCGCCCCTGATCGCCTCGGAACTGCTGCAGCGTTCGGTGCGCAGGCGGCTTGCCGGATGAAGATCGAAACCGACATCGCGCTGCGCGCCGGCGCCTTCACTCTGGAGGCGCGCTTCGAGAGCGAGGCCGGGGTGACGGTGCTGTTCGGCCGCTCCGGCTCCGGCAAGACCACGCTGCTGAACGCCATCGCCGGCCTGGTGCGCCCCGACCGCGGACGCATCGCGGTGGGCGGCGAGATCTTCTTCGATTCCGCTGCGCGGACCTGGCTGCCGCCGGAGAAGCGGCGCATCGGCTACGTGTTCCAGGAAGGCCGGCTGCTGCCGCACCTGAGCGTGCGCCACAACCTGCTGTACGGTCGCTGGTTCACGCCGCCGGCGGAGCGCTACGTGGAACTGGACCGGGTGGTGCACCTGCTGGACCTCGACAAGCTGCTCGAACGGCGCGCGCACGGTCTGTCGGGCGGCGAAAAGCAACGCGTCGCCATCGGCCGCGCACTGCTCGCCAGCCCGCGGCTGCTGCTGATGGACGAGCCGCTGGCCTCGCTGGACGCGGCGAGGAAGGGCGAGATCCTGCACTACATCGAGCGCCTGCGCGACGAGGTCGGCATCCCGATCGTCTACGTGAGCCATGCCATCGAGGAGGTCACGCGCCTGGCCGACACGCTGGTGCTGATCTCCGACGGGCGTGTCACCGGCGTCGGCCCGGCCGGCGAGCTGGCCGCGCGCTGGACGTGCGTCCGCAGCTCGGTCGCTACGAAGGCGGCGCGGTGATCTCGGCGCGCGTCGTCGCGCAGGACCTGGACTCCGGACTGGCGCGCCTGGCCTTCGATGGCGGCGAGTTGCTGACGCCGGATCTCGACGCGCTGGTCGGCGAAGCCGTGCGCGTGCGCATCCGCGCACGCGACGTGTCGATCGCGCTGGAGCGCCCGCGCGGCATCAGCATGCTGAACTGCCTGGCCGGCACGGTGGCCGAGATCGGCGGGGACGCCGGCTCCAGCGCGGATGTGCGCATCGCGGTGGGCGGCACCGCCATCATCGCGCGCATCACGCGCCACTCGATCGGCGCTCTCGAACTCGCCCCGGGCAAGCCGGTGTATGCGCTGGTGAAGGCCGTGTCGCTTGACCGGCACAGCGTCGGTTACGCCTGATTTGTATCTTTATCGATACACAAACTGGCTGGAAATCCGCTCCAGGAGCCGGTTTTGGAAAATGAATCTCGTGAAGGGGGGCCGCCGGCCCCCCAAACCCCCGGCCCCCGCCCCCCCCCCGGCGGCGGGGGCCCCCCCCCGGGGGCCCCCGCCCCCCCCCCCCCGCGGGAAGCCCCCCCCCGCCCCCCCCCCCCCCCCCCCGGCCCGCCGGGGGGGGAGGGGCCGGGGGGGCCCCCCGGCCGGCCCCGGCCCCCCCCCCCCCCCCCCCCCCCCCGGAACCCCCGCCCCCCGGGGGCCCGCCGGCCCCCCCCCCCCCCGCCCCCCCCCGGGCCCCCCCCCCCCCCCCCCCGGCGCCCGCCCCCCCGCCCCGGCCCCCCGGGCCCGGGGGGCGCCGCCCCCCCCGCGGCGGCGGGGGATCGTGGATGGCGCCGGCGACCGGCGGCCGGCCGCCCCCGGCCCCCCCCCAGGGAAGCCGCCCCCCGGGGCCCGGGGAAGCCCCCCCCCGCCCGCCAAACCCGCCCGCCGCCCCCGCCCCCGGGGGGGGCGCCCCGCCCCCCCGGGGAGGGCGGGCGCCCGCCCGGGGGGGCCCCCCCCCGGGGGGGGGGGTTCCCCCGGGGCGCGGGACCGAAGGGCCCCCCCCGGGGCCCGGCGCGCGAAGACCCGCCCCGCGGGGGGGCCCGGCGGGGGCCCCCCCCCCCCGGGGCGAAAGGGGGGGGTTGGCCGCCCCCCCCGCCCCCCCCGGCCCCCCCCCCCCCCCCCCCGAAAGCCCCCCCGGACGGGGGGGGGGGGGGAGCCCCGCGGGCCGCCCCCCCCCCCCCCCCACCCGGGGGGGGGGGGGGGGGGCCCCCGGGGCGGGCCCCGCGGCGCCCCCCCGCGGGGGGGGAAAGGCCCGGGCCGGGGGGGCGGGGGGCGGCGGCCCCCCCCGCGGAAGGCCCGCGGGGGCCGGGGGAAGCCCCCCCGGGGAAGCCGGGGCCGGCAAGGGGCGCGCGCCCAACCCCCGCCGGGGGGCGGGGGGGCCGGCGCGGCTCCGCGCCCCTTCGCCGAGGCCCTGCGCTTCTGGCTGAAGCTCGGCTTCCTCAGCTTCGGCGGGCCGGCCGGGCAGATTTCCATCATGCACCAGGAGCTGGTGGAGCGGCGGCGCTGGATCTCCGAGGGACCGCTTCCTGCACGCGCTGAACTACTGCATGGTGCTGCCGGGCCCCGAGGCGCAGCAGCTGGCCACCTACATCGGCTGGCTGATGCACCGCACCTGGGGCGGCATCGTGGCCGGCGGCTTGTTCGTGCTGCCCTCGCTGTTCATCCTGATCGGCCTGTCCTGGCTCTACATGGCGCACGGCGATGTGCCGGCGGTGGCCGGCTTCCTGTACGGCATCAAGCCGGCCGTGGTCGCCATCGTGCTGGCCGCCGCCTGGCGCATCGGCCAGCGCGCGCTGAAGCACCCGGCGCTGTGGGGCATCAGCGTCGCCGCCTTCGTCTCCATCTTCGCGCTGCAGCTGCCCTTCCCGCTGATCGTGATCGGTGCGGGCCTGGTCGGCGCGCTGGGCGGGCGCTTCGCGCCGCAGGTGTTCGCCACGGCCGGCGCGCACGCCGCGGCGAGCAGGCGCTATGGTCCGGCGCTGATCGACGACGACACGCCGACGCCGGAGCATGCGCGCCACCGCCTCGCGCGCCTGGTCGCCTGCGGCGCCGCGGGACTCGCGTTGAGGGGCGCTGGCCATGGGCGCGCTGGTGGCGGCCTTTGGCTGGCAGGGCACGCTGGCGCAGATGGGCTGGTTCTTCACCAAGGCCGCGCTGCTGACCTTCGGCGGCGCCTACGCGGTGCTGCCCTACGTCTACCAGGGCGCGGTCGAACACCACCAGTGGTTGAGCGCCACGCAGATGATCGACGGGCTCGCGCTGGGCGAAACCACGCCGGGGCCGCTGATCATGGTGGTGGCCTTCGTCGGCTTCGTCGGCGGCTGGGCGAAGGCGCTGTTCGGCCCGGATCATCTGCTGCTGGCCGGCGCGGCGGCGGCCACGGTGGTCACCTTCTTCACCTTCCTGCCCTCCTTCGTGTTCATCCTGCTCGGCGGTCCGCTGGTGGAGAGCACGCACGGACAGCTCAGGTTCACCGCGCCGCTGACCGGCATTACCGCCGCGGTGGTCGGGGTGATCGTCAGCCTGGCCGGCTTTTTCGCTTACCACGTGTTCTGGCCGCAGGGCCTGGCCGGGCGCTTCGACCTCATCAGCGCGGCGGGTGCGGCGGCGGCGTTGCTGGCGACGCTGCGCTACAAGCTCGGCCTGGTCAAGCTGGTGCTGGCGGCCGGCGCGCTGGGCCTGGCGCTGCGCCTGGCCGGGTTGGCCTGAGGCCCCCGGCGCCGTGGAGAATGCGGCCTGCCACGACCACTCGAGGAGCATCTGCGCCATGCCCGCCTATCTGATTGCCGAAGTCGAAGTCACCGACCCTGCCGCCTACGAGGACTACAAGAAGCTCACGCCCGGTGCGATCGCGGCCTATGGCGGTCGCTTCATCGTGCGCGGCGGCGCGGTCGAGAGCAAGGAAGGCGGCTGGAAACCTGCACGCCTGGTGGTGGTGGAGTTCGCTTCCATGGAACAGGCGAGGAAGTTCTACGACTCGCCCGGAGTACGCCCCCGCGCTGGCGATACGCAAGCGCTCGACGAACTCGCGCCTGGTGCTGGTCGAGGGCGCGGCCTGAACTGCCGCGAGCGCCGGAAAGAAAAAGGGCGCCCGCAGGGCGCCCCTTTCCGCCGCCGGCGGCGGGCCCTTACTTCTTCTTGGCCGCCACGCCACGCCTTGGCTCGGCGATGCCCTTGTTCTTCTTGTGTTGGCGGCCGCCTTTTCCTGATACTTGGCGTTCAGCTCGGCCTCCTTGGCTGCAGCCGCCTTGGCCTTCTCCGCGGCCTCGGCCTTCTGCGCATCGGTCTGCGGCGCCGCCGCCGGCAACTTGGCGTACACCGTGCCCGCCGCCAGGCCCGCGCACAGCGCGAGCGCCACCATCATGCTGTTCCTGTTCATCTCGTCTCCCCTGTCAAACCTGAACCTGCGGCGCGCCCCCCGGCGGCGTCGCAGGTTGCGCGACCTTGCCCGCCTTGACGTCGTTGTACCAGTACTCGTGGTGCTCCTTGGCCCACACCTCGTCGACATAGCCGGTGCGCATCGACTGGTAGGCGCCTTCGACGCCCAGCGTGCCCATGTAGATGTGGCCGAAGGACATCACGATGAACACGATGGCGCCGGCGCCATGCACGATGTTCGCCTGCTGCATGGTCGTGCGCACCTGCTCGAAGTTCGGGAACAGCAGGATCACCCCGGTCACGCTCATCACCACGCCCAGACCGACCACACCCAGCCAGAACCAGGATTTCTCGCCGGCATTGAAGCGCCCGGAGGGCACGTGCTTGCCGCTGACCAGCCCGCCCGCCTTGGCCAGCCACTCCAGGTCGTAGAGTTTCGGCAGGTTGTCCTTGAGGTACAGCACGACGAAGAACAGCGTGCTGACGATGAACAGCGGCCCGATGAAGTTGTGCAGGTACTTCATCAGCATGGTCAGCCAGGCGAACAGCGTGTAACCGATCACCGGCAGCAGCACGTGCTGCCGAACAGGATCACCAGCCCGGACACCGCCAGCACGCAAAAGCTGATCGCCATGGTCCAGTGCGCCCAGCGCTCGACCGTATCGAAGCGCTGCAGCATGCGTCCGGTGGGCGCCTCGTGCAGCTTGATCGCGCCCTTCCACAGGTAGAAGGCGCCGATCCCCAGGGCAACCAGCACGATCAGCCAGCCGCCCAGGAAGGTGATCGGACCGTTGCGGTAATTGCGCCAGGACTCACCGGCCGTGCTCGACACCTGCTGGCCGGGAAGCGCGCCTGCGGCTGGATCAGCACGCCAGCCTCGCGTCCCTGCGCGGTGGTGTAGTTGGACTCGCCCGAGCGGACGTCGCGCCACACCGGCGCATTGTTGCCCGGCTGCTCGATCTGGCGCTTCGCCTGGCTGGCGGCTTCCGACTGCGCCGGGCTTGCCGGCGCAGCGGGTTGTGCAGCGGGCGTCGACTGGGCCTGTGCAGCACCCGACAACGCGAAAGCTGCAGCGAGCGCCAACAGGCGTGCCCGCACGGTAAGGGTCTGCATCATGCTGCCTCCCTGTGGGCGCTCACTGCACGCGCTTGTATTCGTGTTGCGCCAGGTTGCGTGTGCGAATCTGGTTCTCCCAGCTCGTCCGGTCGCCCTGCTTCCAGCTGGCGTCGCCGTAGGCGAGCGGGGCGTTGTCCCAGGGCCTGGTGTCCGGCTTGCCCTGGTACTTGCCGGATTTCTGCGGCGAGGCCGTCTGCTCGACCTCCATGCAGCCGGTCGCGCCCAGGGCGAGCAGCGAGACCGCCAGAATGGCGGCGCGCATCACGACTTCGCCCCGGCCGGCGCGGCAGCCGGCTTGCCCTGGCCGTAGGCCGTGCCCCAGCCCCAGACCTCGGAGCCCTTGCCGCGCTTCAGCACGCGCTCGCGGTAGATGTCGGCGACCACATCACCGTCACCGCCCAGCAGCGCCTTGGTCGAGCACATCTCGGCGCAGGCCGGCAGCTTGCCTTCGGAGAGGCGGTTGCGGCCATACTTCTTGAACTCTTCCTCGGAGCGGTCCTTTTCCGGGCCGCCGGCGCAGAAGGTGCACTTGTCCATCTTGCCGCGCAGGCCGAAGGCCCCGGCCTGCGGGAACTGCGGCGCGCCGAACGGGCAGGCGTAGAAGCAGTAGCCGCAGCCGATGCACAGGTCCTTGTCGTGCAGCACCACGCCGTCCTCGGTGCGGTAGAAGCAGTCCACCGGGCAGACCGCCATGCAGGGCGCATCCGAGCAGTGCATGCAGGCCACCGAGATCGACTTCTCGCCCGGCACGCCGTCGTTGATGGTGACGACGCGGCGGCGGTTCACGCCCCAGGGCACTTCGTGCTCCTGCTTGCAGGCGGTCACGCAGCCGTTGCACTCGATGCAGCGCTCGGCGTCGCAGAGGAATTTCATCCGTGCCATGGTCGTCTCCTTAGGCCTTCGCCACTTGGCAAAGCGTGGTCTTGGTTTCCTGCATCATCGTCACGCGGTCGTAACCGTAGGTGGTGGCCGTGTTGACGGCCTCGCCGCGCACGATGGGCGCGGCGCCTTCCGGGTAGAACGCCAGCATGTCCTGCCCCTGCCACCAGCCCGAGAAATGGAACGGGATGAAGCAGGTGCCGCTGTCGACGCGCTCGGTGACCAGCGCCTTCACCTTGATCCTGGCGCCGGACGGGGTGCTCACCCAGACGTACTCGCCGTTGCGCACGCCGCGGTCGTTCGCGGCGCGCGGGTTGATCTCGATGAAGTTCTCCTGCTGCAGTTCGGCCAGCCAGGGGTTCGAGCGCGTCTCCTCGCCGCCGCCCTCGTACTCGACCAGGCGGCCGCTGGTGAGCACCAGCGGAAACTGCTTGGAGACGTCCTTGTTCTTCTGCTGCACCGACTTGAACATGGTCGGCAGGCGCCACATCGTCTTCACGTCGTCGTGCGTCGGGTACTTCTCGATCATGTCCGGACGCGGGCTGAACAGCGGCTCGCGGTGCTGGGGCACGCCGTCCGGGAAGTTCCACACCACCGCGCGCGCCTTGGCGTTGCCGAACGGATGGCAGCCGTGGTTCTTCATCGCCACGCGGATGATGCCGCCCGAGGGGTCGGTCTTCCAGTTCTTGCCCTCGGCCTCCTTCTTCTCCTCTTCGGAGAGCTCGTCCCACCAGCCGAGCTTCTTCAGCAGCACATGGTCGAATTCGGGGTAGCCGGTGGTGATGTCGGCACCCTTGGAGTGCGAACCGTCTTCGGCCAGCAGCGAGACGCCCTCGCGCTCGACGCCGAAGTTGGCGCGGAAGTTGCCGCCCCCCTCCATGACGTGCTTGGAGGTGTCGTACAGGTTGGGCGAACCGGGTGCTTGAGCTTGGCGTCGCCGTAGCACGGCCAGGGCAGGCCGAAGTAGTCACCGTCCAGCGAGTAGCCGGTGGCCTTGTCGACACCGCCCTTGGCGCGCAGGGTCTTGACGTCGAACACATGCATGTTGCGCATGTGCGCCTTCAGGCGCTCGGGCGACTGGCCGGTGTAGCCGATGGTCCAGGTGCCCTTGTTGATCTCGCGCAGCGTGTCTTCCATCTCGGGCTCGTCCATGCCGCCCTTGCCCTTGACCAGCTTGATGTTCTGCTTGCCGTCCTTCTTGCCGAGGAACTGGTCGGCGAAGCCCAGCTTCTGCGCGAACTGGTACATGATCATCTGGTCGGTGCGCGACTCGAACAGCGGGTCGATGACCTTCTCGCGCCACTGGATCGAGCGGTTCGAGGCCGTGCAGCTGCCCTGCGTCTCGAGCTGCGTGGCGGCCGGCAGCAGGTACACGCCGTCCTTCCTCGACATGCCGCACATCGCGGCGGTCGCCGAGGGGTACGGATCGATCACCACCATCAGGTCGAGCTTCTTCATCGCCTCGACCATCTCGAGGCCGCGCGACTGGGAGTTCGGCGCATGGCCCCAGTAGATCATCGCGCGCAGGTTGGCATCCTGGTCGATGCCCTCGTTCTTCTCGAGCACGCCGTCGACCCAGCGCGAGACCGTCATGCCGGGCTTGGTCATCATGCCCTTGGCGTACTGCTTTTCGATCCAGTCGTAGTCCACGTTCCAGACGCGCGCCCAGTGCTTCCACGAACCGGGCAACAGGCCGTAGTAGCCGGGGAGGGAATCCGGGTTGGGTCCCACGTCGGTGGCGCCCTGCACGTTGTCGTGGCCGCGGAAGATGTTCGCCCCGCCGCCCGACACGCCGATGTTGCCCAGCGCGAGCTGCAGGATGCAGGAGGCGCGCACCATGGCGTTGCCGATGGTGTGCTGCGTCTGTCCCATGCACCAGACGATGGTCGAAGGCCGGTTCCTGGCGAAGGTCTCGGCGACCTTCTTCAGCTGCTCGGGCGGCACGCCGGCGACCTTCTCGACCTCCTCGGGCGTCCACTTGGCGACTTCCTTGCGCACCGCGTCCATGCCGTAGACGCGGTCATTGATGTACTTCTTGTCCTCCCAGCCGTTCTGGAAGATCACGTTCAGCAGGCCGAACAGGAACGGGATGTCGGTGCCCGAGCGGATGCGCACGTATTCGTCGGCCTTGGCCGCCGTGCGCGTGAAGCGCGGGTCGACCACGATCATCTTGGCGCCGTTCTCCTTGGCATGCAGCATGTGCATCACCGACACCGGGTGCGCTTCGGCCGCGTTCGAGCCGATGTACAGGGCGCACTTGGTGTTCTGCATGTCGTTGTAGGAGTTGGTCATCGCGCCGTAACCCCAGGTGTTCGCGACGCCGGCCACGGTGGTCGAGTGGCAGATGCGCGCCTGGTGGTCGGTGTTGTTGGTGCCCCACAGCGACACCCACTTGCGCATCAGGTAGGCCTGCTCGTTGTTGTGCTTGGAGGAGCCGACCACGAACAGCGCGTCGGGGCCAGACTCCTTCTTGATCGCCAGCAGCTTCTTGGAGATCTCGTCGTAGGCCTGGTCCCAGGAGATCTTCCTGTACTTGCCGTTCTCCAGCTTCATCGGGTACTTCAGGCGGTGCGAATCGTGCGTGATGCCGTGCTCGCGGATCGAAGCGCCCTTGGCGCAATGCGCGCCCAGGTTGATCGGCGAATCGAACACCGGCTCCTGGCGCACCCAGACGCCGTTCTGCACCACGGCGTCGATCGCGCAGCCCACCGAACAGTGTGTGCAGACGGTGCGCTTCACCTCGACCTTGGCGGCGGCGTCCTTGTCCTGTGCCTGCGCCTTGCCGATCATGTTGTACGGCAGCTGCGTGGCGACGGCGCCCGCGCCGAGCGTGACGCCAGAGCGCTTGAGGAAGGTGCGACGATCGATGGTCTTGCCGAGAGCGCCCGAGAGGCTGCGCGCAAGTCGCCCCGCGGCCTGCGGGGCGGAAGTAGCGGACGTGGTTCTGCGAGTGAGCAGCATGGCGTACCTCCTCAGACCTTGGCGGTGCGGTAATAGTTGTTGATGTGCTCGGAGACCTTGTAGCCCGAACTGCCGCGCTTGCCGTCCTTGGCGGACGCTTCAGGCGACTGCTGCGGCGCCTTGCCGGCGATCAGCGCGGCCGCGCTTGCTGCGCTGCCTGCGCTGGCTGCGATCAGGAAATTGCGCCTGCTGAGTTTTGTCTTGGTCTGGGACATCCCGGTCTCCTTGTGCTTGTCTTCTCGTCGCGACACTTATGCAAGGGCCTGCATATGCGCACGATTCTAGAGCATTTCAAAAAGGAAGTGCTTTGCGCCACGCATGAATTTTTCCGGCTCCGCCGCTGCCATTTGCGCATCGCCTTGTGTTGCGCCGCAACAAGAGGATTGAACAAGCTGTGCACAACCTGTACCGCGCAAAGTGCGCGTAACGCGCCGGCGGCGCGGCGCGCTTGCGCAATCCGGCATTGCCTGATGCATGCCGGGCGCGCGGCATGATGCGGAATTCGCTCCATCCGCCGAGGAACCGCGCCGGCCGCGCTGCCCATACCGTGATCAAGGTCAATCTGCAGTACGCATGGCAACCCGGCCCCGGCCAGGACCACGTCGTCGACGCCGCACTGTTCCGCGTCCTCTATGCGGTTTCCGAAACCGGCTCGCTGGCCGGCGCGGCGCGCAGCCTGGGCCTGTCCTACCGCCACGTCTGGGGGCTGATGGGCAAGTGGGAGGGCGTGTTCGGCGGCCCGCTCGCCCACCTGCGTCAGGGACGCGGCGCGCAGCTCACGGAATTCGGTCGCAAGCTGCTGTGGGCCGAGCAACTGGTGCAGGCGCGCCTGTCCGAGAGCCTGGAGGGCGTGCGCCACGAGATCGAGCAGGTGCTGGCCCAGACCGGCGGCGGGCCGCGCCTGGCGCTGAGCGTCAGCCATGACCTGGCGCTGGCCGAACTGCGTGACCGCCTCGCGCAGCGCCCGGGACTGAAGCTCGACCTGCGCTTCCAAGGCAGCCTGGAAAGCCTGTGCGCGCTGGCCAAGAACCAGTGCGCGCTGGCCGGCTTCCACGTCGCCGAGGGCATGGAGCAATCAGCCCTGGCCGCCTTCCGCGACTACCTCGATCCGCGCCGCCATGTGCTCATCGGCCTGGCCACCCGCACCCAGGGCCTGATGGTCGCGCGCGGCAATCCCAAGCATATTTCCAGCCTGGCCGACCTCACGCGCGACGGGGTGCGCATCGTCAATCGCCAGCGCGGATCAGGCAGTCGCGTCGAGTTCGACCAGTTGCTCTCCGGCGTGGGCGTGTCCGGGCGCGCCATCGCCGGCTACCTGGACGAGGAGTTCACCCACCTGGCCGTGGCCGCGCGCGTGGCCGGCGGCCGCGCCGACGCGGGCTACGGCATCAAGGCCGCGGCGGCGCAGTACGAACTCGATTTCCTGCCGCTGCTGACGGAACGCTACTACCTGGCCTGCGATCGCGAGGCCCTCGTCGACCCGGCGGTGGCGGAGTTGCTGGACCTGCTGCGCAGCGCGGAGTTCCGCGCCATCCTCGCCTCGCTCGCCGGCTACGGCTCGGCGATCACCGGCAACCTGCACGCCGTCGACGAGGCCCTGCCGGGCGCGCGCGCGCCGCGCACCGCAGCGCGCAGCACGGCCCGCGGCAAGGCGCCCGCCGGCGACTGAACCGTCGCAGCGGAAACCCGCCTACTGCATCTCGAAGGCGGAGTGTTCGAGTTCCATGTAGCGCAGGGCGAAGCGCGCCACGGCCTTGTACAGCACCGCGGAGCCGGACCCCGCCGCGGCGGCGCAAAAGGCCGGCCCGCCCGGCCACACATAGTTGGCGAAGAAATCCCGCTGCAGGTCCAGGTCGCCCGGATGCTCGAGGATCAGGTGGCGCATCACCTCGCACAGCGCCGCCACGTGGTCCTCGGGCTCGCTGACCGAGGTCTGGCGCGCCAGGCCCAGGTCGGCGACGAACGCGCGCAACTCCACCAGCGGATTGTCGCTGCCGGCCGCCACTGCGTAGGCGCCCAGATACGGCGAGACTTCGGCCTTGCCCACGCCCACGAACACGCTGTCGAATTCCTCCTGCGCCGCGTCCTCGTCGCTGGCCGCGCAGGCCAGCTTCAGGTCGCGCCAGGCCAGCGCCAGGCCGGCGGTGGCGTCCTCGGATTCGAGTTCGTCGGCGCAGGCGATGCCGGCCAGCAACTCATCGTCCGGCGGCGCGTAGAACAGGCGCGCGAGCAGCGCGTAGAAGTCGGCCCGCGCGCGGTCCTCCGGCGCCGGCGTGGGGAGGAAACTCATCGGTACGGCGTCGCTCATCGTTTCTCGCTCAGGGTTTCTTCGGCACGTCGAGGATCGAGGCCTCGCTCTTGTTTTCCATCATGTCCACCACGCGGCAGTCGGCGCACATCTGCAGCCGGCGCAGCGCGCCGCCGCCGGCGAACATCGAATGCGCGCCCAGGCGGCCCATCATGCTGTCGATCATCTGTTTCGTGCCGAAGGGCTGGCCGCAACGCACGCAGTTGAACGGTTGCGCCTCGTTGAGCACCACCGCCTGTGCGGCCTGCGCCGTCAGCAGCAGGCGCGGCGTCAGCGTGATCGCATCCTCCGGGCAGGTGTTGGCGCACAGCCCGCATTGCACGCAGTTGCGCTCGATGAAGCGCAGCATCGGCGCTTCGGGCGAATCGAGCAGCGCCGAGGCCGGGCAGGCGCCGATACAGGCCTTGCACAGCGTGCACTTGTCCTTGTCCACGCCCAGCGTGCCCCAAGGTGCGCCGGCCGCCAGCGGGATCTGCTCCTGCGGCGCGGGCGCGTGCCTGGCCAGGTGCTCGAGCGCGAAATCCAGCGTGCCGCGCTTCTCGGCCGCCAGGTTGAAGGTCGCCGGTCTGGCCACCGTCGCCGCCGGCGCCATGGCCCACAGCGCGCGCTCCAGGCCCGGCACGTCCTCGGCGACGATCAGCTCCAGGTGGCGGCCGGCATAGCCCAATGCGGAGAGCACGGTCTGCGCGTGACCCATCTGTGCGCGCAGCGCCTACAGGTAGCCCTCGGGCTCGGCGCCGGTGGACAGCACGGCCACCTGGCTGGCGCCGCAGGCGATGGCGCCCAGCCAGACGTCCATGCCGGTCGAGGCGATGTGGAAGATCTCCATCGGCAGGACGCGCGCGGGCAGCCCGCGGCCCTGCGCGCCAGCGCGCGCAGCAGCGCGCGCCCGGCCTCGGCGTTGTGCAGCAGCAGGCAGGCGTCGCGCCCGCCCGCCTCGCGATAGGCGCCCAGCATCGCCTTCACGCGCGCCCCGGTGTCGGGCACGCGCGGATAGGCGTAGGCGATGGCCCCGGTCGGGCACACGGTCGAGCAGCCGCCGCAACCTGCGCACAGGTGCGGGTCGACCTTGATGCGGTCTCCATCGCCGGAGATCGCCCCGGTCGAGCACACGTCGATGCATTTGTTGCAGCCCGGCTGCGCCGAACGGCTGTGCGCGCAGATGCGCTCGTTGTAGACGAAGAACTTCGGCTTCTCGAACTCGCCGACGAACTGCGGCAGCTTCTGCGCGGCCAGCGCCTGCTCGAGCGGGTCGTCGCCCGGTGCGAAATAGCCCTGCGGCAGGTCCGGGGTCTTCAGCAGCGGCTCGCGCGACAGGTCGAGGATCATGTCGAAGCGCTCCTTGCGCAACGCGCCCTCGCGCGGGCGGGCGAAGTCGATCGCGCCGATCGCGCCGCAGGCCTTGACGCAGGCGCGGTGGCCGCGGCACTTGTCCATGTCGATCTGGTAGGCGTAGCCGATGGCGCCCTCGGGGCAGGCCTGCACGCAGGCGTTGCAGCGCGTGCACAGGTCGAGGTCGATGGGATTGTCCTGCAGCCACTCGACCTCGAAGGCGCCCAGATGCCCGGCGATGCGCTCGACCCTGCCCGACCACATCGCCTGGCCGCGCTGCTCCGGCAACTCGGCACCCGCGCCGGCCCTGCCGCCGCGCGCCGAGGTCATCAGCACGCTGACCTCGAAGGCCTCGCCCAGGCGCTCGGCCCAGGGCAGCGCGGCTTCGGCCGGGCCGACGATCAGCAGCGCCCCTTCCGAGCGATAGGCCACGGTGGGCACCGGCTCGGGGTCGGGCAGCGCGGCCAGCGCCAGCAGGGCCGCGATCTTGGGCGTGGCGGCCTTGCCCTCGGCCGACCAGCCGGCGTTCTCGCGTATGTTCACGAAGCCCAGCTCGGCCCGCGATTCGGCCGCCTGCGCGATCTGCGCGAACAGCGGCGCCTCCTGCGTGCACGCCACCAGGACTTCCGGCTGGCCCAGCGCCGACTGGAAGGACGCGATCTCCTTGCGGCACAGCTCGGTGTGGATCTTCAGCGGCTGGCCCGACTTCAACGCCGCGGCCAGCGCCTTCGCATCGATCGGCAGCGTGCCGTTGCAGTTGCACAGCTTGAGGGTCTTGTCGGCGAGGCTCATGCCTTTCCCTGTTCCTGGTTCACTTCGTTGGCTGCATTCGCCGCTGCGTCGGCGCTCGTCGAGGCTTCGGCTTGCGCATCGCCCGCGGCTGCCGCCGCGGTTCGGGCGGCCTCGTCATCGGCATCGAGCGCGGCATTCTGCTCGCTGCTGAACACGTGCTGCCGCGCCTGGTAGAGCTTCTTCATCAGTTCCTCGGGGATCGGATCCTCGATCGAGTAGTCGTCGACGTAGGTGTCCAGTCCGTCCATGACGTTGAAATGCGGATCGGCGAACAGCTTCTTGAGCGCCGCGCGGCGCAGGGCCGGCGCCACCGCCGGATGCATGAAGGCGCTGAAATCCGAGGTGGACGTGAGCGATTCGATGGGCGGCAACTCGGGCGCGGTCTCGGCGGGCGACGGCGCGGCAGGCGAGGCAATGCCGCCTTGCGCGGCCGGCTCGACCGAAGCGGCAGGCGCGACCGCCGCGGCCGACGTCCCCTCCTCGCCCTTGCGCTCGAGCTTGCGCCGCGACCAGCGCGACAGGAAGCCGCGCGCGGCGTCGACCGGATCCTTCTGGTCGGGCGGACCGCCGGACCCGGCCATCACGAACCCTTGCCGCGCTGCGCCGGACTCACGAAAGACTGCGGACGGCGCCGCTTCTTCGGTTCCGGACGGTAGTTGCGCTCCACGTACTCGCCCACCCAGGCCAGCAGCTCGGCCGGCATGCCCACGGTGTCCACGCGCTCGCCACCGTCCATCAGGCGGCCGGCCTCGTTGTAACTGGCGGTGACCAGCTGCGGCACGCCATGCTCGCCGGCACCCGCCTGCGCGCCGTCCGGCTCCATGCGCCACATGACGAAGATCTTCGGTGTCTCCGTGGATACGTTCAGGTAATAGCCTTCGGCCTCGTCGCGATGCAGGCAGAGCTCCAGCCCGGCGTGCAGCCACTGCGCGCAACTGCCGTCGTCGCGCAGCAGGCGCGCGCCGGCCTCGCCGGCGTAGTCGGCGAGCACCGCATGGGGCTCCCAGACCTCGCTCTGCCAGCGGTTCTGCGTCGCGCGTCGCTGCATGACGACGGCGACCGGAATCTTCGTTGCCTGCATCTGTCCTGTCGTCCTGATCGGTCGGGCGCACTATAGCGCACTGTGCAGGGCCGCCACCCCCCACCTGCTATGATTCCGCGCCTCTGGAGAAGCGCAAAAACACCATGCCGGAAAAGGTTATTCCGATTCGTCTCGCCGCGCCGCCCGCCCGTGCGCCCGCGCCGCATTACGCGGGCGGCGCGTTCGCCGACACGCTGGGCCGGCCGCTGCGCGACCTGCGCATCTCGGTGACCGACCGCTGCAACTTCCGCTGCGTGTACTGCATGCCGCGCGAGGTGTTCGACGAGAACTACAAGTTCCTGCCGCAGCCGCAGTTGCTGTCCTTCGAGGAGATCGCCAGGCTCGCGCGGGTGTTCGTCGGCCTGGGCGTGAAGAAGATCCGCCTGACCGGCGGCGAGCCCCTGGTGCGCCGCGACCTCGAGCGCCTGATCGGCATGCTGGCCGAACTCGATGTGGACCTCACGCTGACCACCAACGGCTCGCTGCTGGCGAAGAAGGCCAAGGCGCTGAAGGCCGCCGGACTCAAGCGCCTGACGGTCAGCCTGGATTCGCTGGACGACGCCACCTTCAAGGCCATGAACGACGCCGATTTCCCGGTCGCCAAGGTGCTCGAAGGCATCGACGCCGCGGCCGCCGCGGGCCTCGGTCCGGTGAAGATCAACATGGTGGTCAAGCGCGGCGTCAACGACACCCACGTGCTCGACATGGCGCGCCACTTCCGCGGCAGCGGCCATATCGTGCGCTACATCGAGTTCATGGACGTGGGCAGCACCAACGGCTGGCGCATGGACGATGTGATCCCCTCGGCCGAGATCGTGCGCCGCATCCACGCCGAGTTCCCGCTGCTGCAGGCCGATCCCCACTACCCCGGCGAGGTCGCCGAGCGCTGGCGCTACGCCGACGGCGCCGGCGAGATCGGCGTGATCTCCTCGGTCACCCAGGCCTTCTGCCGCGACTGCAACCGGCTGCGCCTGTCCACCGAAGGGTCCATGTACACCTGCCTGTTCGGCCAGAACGGCCACGACCTGCGCTCGCTGCTGCGCGCGGGCGCCGACGAAGACGCGCTGCGCGACGAGATCGTCGCCGTGTGGCGCGCGCGCGGCGACCGCTATTCGGAGATCCGCACCGCGCAGACCGCGCTGCCCGAGGCGGCCCGCCTGCGCAAGGTGGAAATGTCCTACATCGGCGGCTGAGCGCGGCATGGCCGACACTTCCAAGCCCCGTCCCAGGCTCACGCAGGCCGGCCGCCCGGCGACCTACGAGGTCGAGGCGTTCAACGAGCGCGGCGAGATGCAGCCCACGGCCATCGCCGGCGAACATCCGCTCACGCTCTACCTCGACAAGCGCGAACTGGTCACGCTGATGACCCTGGGCCAGGCGCCCGAGGCGCTGGCGCTGGGCTATCTGCGCAACCAGCGCCTGGTCAACGCGGTCGAGGACGTGGCCGAGATCCAGGTCGACTGGGACACCGAGTCCTGCGCCATCGTCACGCACCGCGGCGTGCCGGACCTGGAGGCGCGCATGGCGCACCGCACCGTCACCACCGGCTGCGGACAGGGCACGGTGTTCGGCGACCTGATGGAGGAGATCGACGGCATCCACCTGCGCGAGGACGTGGCGCTCGAGGACTTCCAGCTGTTCGCCCTGGTCGAGCAGGTGCGCAAGCACGAGACCATCTACAAGCAGGCCGGCGCCGTGCACGGCTGCGCGCTCGCCCGGGCCACGCCCGAAGGCTGCGAGATCCTGATGTTCTTCGAGGACGTCGGCCGCCACAACGCCGTGGACGCGATCGCTGGCCAGATGTGGCTCGACGGCGAGGACGGCGCCGACAAGATCTTCTACACCACCGGGCGGCTGACTTCGGAGATGGTGATCAAGTGCGCGCAGATGCGCATCCCGTTCCTGGTCTCACGCTCCGGCCTGACCAAGATGGGCCACGACATCGCCAAACGCATCGGCATCACCATGCTGGGTCGCGCCAGCGGCCGCCACTACCTGCTGTTCACCGGCGCGCAGCGCATCAGGCGCACCGCCCCCCAGCCCACCGCCCTGGCCTGAATCTCGAAGATTTGTTTTTCGAGATCGGCTCCTGGAGCGGCCTGCGTGTCAATTGATATACCTGAAAATATATATCACCGAGGCCCGCGACGGCCGCTCCCCTGCGTCTAGGCCTTGATCAGGGACCGCCGCAGCACCTTGCCGTTGGCCGATTTCGGCAGCGTGTCGACGAACTCGAAGACATGCGGCACCTTGTTGCGCGCGATGCGCGACTTCAGCGTCTCGCGCAGCTTGTCGGCGTAACCGCCGGTGCCCCCGTCGGCGGCCGTCAGCGGCGCGCGCAGCACCACCACCGCACGGATCAGGTAGCCGTCGGTCGCGCTGGGCACCGGCACCACGCAGGCCTCGGCGACGGCCGGGTGCTCGGCCAGCGCGTTCTCGATCTCGATCGGCACGATGAAGATGCCGCGGCTCTTGAAGCAGTCGTCGCCGCGTCCGGAGATCCAGTAGTAGCCGTCCTCGTCGCGGCGCGCCAGGTCGCCGGTGTGGTACCAGCCGTCGTGCACCACCTCGGCGGTCTTCGCCGGGTCCTTGTGGTAGCCCAGGAACAGGCTGGGGTTGTCGGTGCCGAACACCAGCTGGCCGACCTCGCCCTGCGGCATGGGCCTGAGTTCGTCGTCGACGATCTCCGCCACCACGTCCCAGGGCACGCCGACCGAGCCGGGCTTGATCGGCAGCAGCGGACTCTGCCCCAGCACCATCTGGTACTCGGAGATCCCGTAGTGCTCGTAGATGTCGGTGCGGAAGCGCCGCTTCCATTCGGCCAGCGGAGCGGCGCCCAGCGCCTCGCCGCTGGCGTTGCAGGCGCGCAGGCTGGACAGGTCGTAGTCCTTCTCCATGCCCTCGGTGGCCAGGATGCGCCGGTAGATGGTCGGCACCGCATAGGCCACCGTGACCCTGAACTTCTCGATGCTCTCGAGAAACTTCTCGGCCGAGGCGCGCTCCTCGAGGATCGCACCGGTGATGCCGTTGCGCAGCGCGAACAGCACGTTGTGCCCGAGCAGGCTGATGAAGCTCCACTCCCCCGCCGCCAGCGCCACGTCGTCGGGCCGGTGCGGCATGCGCAGCCGGTTGGCGTCGCCGCGGCCGATGATCCAGCGATGCGCGTGCACGATGCCCTTGGGCCGCCCGGTGGTGCCGGAGGTGTAGCACATCAGGGCCGGCTCGTCGGCGCCCGTGTCGGCGATCGCCATGCCCGCGCCGCGGATCATGTCCTCGTACACGCCTTCGCCGGGCGCCGCGCCGCGCGCCACGATCAGACCCTTGGGCAGCATGCGGCCCAGCTCGCGCAGCGGCCCGGCCAGCTCGGCCAGCGCAACCGCCGCCACCGCGTCGCTGTGTCCCAGCACGTATTCGACATCGGCCGCCCCGGCCGCCGAGTTCTGCATCACCGGCACCGCGCCGAGCTTGGCCAGCCCCATGAAGGCGACGGCGAACTCGATGCAGTTCCAGGTGCGCAGCAGCACGCGGTCGCCGCGCGCGATGCCACGCGCGGCACAGGCGGCGGCGAACGCGCCGGACTGCGCGTCCAGCTCCGCGTAGGTGATGCCGCCATTGGGGCCGAGCAGCGCGAGCTTGCCGCCCAGCCCGGACTCCAGCGCCCCGTGCAACGCCTCGCGCGCGATGTTCACGCGCGCGGGGATCACGCGACCATGCATCATGGTCGCCACTTTTGACGTCGTCACTGCGCGCTCAGAACGGCGAGTTGTCGTAGTACGGCCCGCGGAACTCGGGCTTGCGCTTGCCGAGGAACGCGCGGATGCCTTCCTGGCAATCCTTGGTGCGCGTGATCTCCTTGATCGCGCTCAGCTCGCGACCCCAGCCTTCGTCCGTGCGGTTCATGTTCCAGTAGTGCTTCACCAGCTGCTTGGCGTAGCGCACCGACAGATAGGGGTTGGCCGCCACCTGGCCGGCGAACTGCATCGCCTCCTCGATCAGCTTGTCGTGCGGGATCACGCGCTCGACCAGGCCGATGCGCTCGGCCTCGGTGGCGTCGATGATCCTGCCGGTGAGGATCAGTTCCAGCGCCCTGCCGACGCCGACGATCTTGGGCAGGTTGCGCGCGCCGCCGGACTCCGGGAGGAAGCCGGCCGGCACCGCCACCTCGCCCAGCTTGGCGCGGTCCGAGGCGAAGCGCAGGTCGCACAGCGTGCACAGTTCCAGGCCGATGCCCACCGCCGGACCGTTGATCGCCGCGATGGTGATCGCCTCGAGGTCCTCGAACTTGCGGAAGCACTGCTGCAGCACGGAGTGGCGCAGGTCGTTGAAGAAGTAATGCGCGAGTTCCTTGTAGGGCCCGAAGTTGCCCATGTCGAAGTCGGGCTCGCCGGCGCCCAGCGGCCCGGCCTCGGAGCGCAGGTCCCCGCCGGCCGAGAAGCCGCGTCCCGCGCCGGTGATGACGATGGCGCGCACGTGGCTCTGGTGGCGGATCTCGTCGAGCAGGACGTCGAGTTCGACCCGCATCGTGACGTCGACGGCGTTCAGGTGCTCGGGACGGTTCAGCGTCAGCAGGCCGATGGTCTTCTCTTCGGGGCGCAGGGGATTGGGCAGGACTTCCCAATTGATCGTTCTGTATTGCATGGAGGATTCCTCTTCTCTGGTGTGCGGGGAGTGATCGCGGATGCGACCGTGCTTCGGAGGGTGGGCGACCGGCCCTTGCGCGGTGCTCGCGCAGGCATGCGGAACCGCAGGCGTAGGCTACGCGGCCTCGGGTCGCTCTTCAACCGATCGGGGCCGGTGTTTTGCAGGCCGGTTCAGTCGACGCGCGCGCCGGTCTCCTTGACCACCCTGGCCCACTTGCCGATCTCCGTCTGCAGGTAGGCGCGGAACCTGTCCGGCGTTTCCTGCGCCGGATCGATGCCCTGGCGTGCGTAGCTTTCGCGCACCTCGGGCAGCTGGGAGATGCGGTTGATCTCGGCGTTCAGCCGGGCGACGACGCGCGCCGGCGTCTTCGCCGGCGCCAGCACGCCGAAGTAGCTGAGCATGTCGTAGGCCGGAACCCCGGACTCCGCGATGGTCGGCACCTCGGGCAGCGCCGCGGAGCGCTTGACCGGCGAGATGGCGAGCGCGCGCACCTTGCCCGACCTGATGTGCGGCATGGCCGAAGGCAGGAAATCGAACATCATCTGGATCTGGCCGCCGATCAGGTCGGCGATCGCCGGTGCATTGCCCTTGTAGGGCACGTGAACGATGTCGATCGCGGCCAGCGACTTGAACAACTCGCTGGCGAAGTGCGCGCTGGTGCCGGTGCCGGCGGAGCCGAAGTTGAGGCTGCCCGGCTTCTCGCGGGCGAGCGCGGTCAGGTCGCGCACCGACTTCACCGGCAGCGCGGCGTTGACCAGCAGCACGAACGGCACCGAACCGACCAGGGCCACCGGTTCCAGGTCGCGGCTGACGTCGTAGGGCAGCTTGCTGTACAGGCTGGCGCCGATCGCCAGGGTGGTCACCGAACTCATCAGCAGCGTATGCCCGTCGGCGGGCGCCTTGGCCACCACATCGGTGCCCACGTTGCCGCCGGCGCCGGCGCGGTTCTCGACGATCATCTGCTGGCCGAGGCTCTCGCCCAGCCTGGCGGCCACGATGCGGCCGACGATGTCCGTGCTGCCGCCGGGCGGGTAAGGCACCACCATGCGCATGGGCCGCTGCGGAAAGTCCGCGGCGGCCTGCGCGGCCGCGAAACCGGGGAGCAGGCAAAGGCAGGTCGCCAGCACGGACTGGAGCAGCGACACGGATGGGCGGAACAGGGGCATTTCGAAGACCTCATGGATGATCGCGCAATGCGCGCGCTCATCACATGCAGGAAGCGTGCCCACCCTTCAGCGGCCGCGCCTCGGTCCGGCCTGCCCTGCCCTCAGGTGCCGATGCGCACCGCGCTGCCCAGCTTCCTGAGCGCCGCGATCATGCTCAGTGCCGTGATCTTGCCGGTCTTGGGGTTCTCGCTGGGGATGTTCTGGATCGACATCGTGAACGACGCGCTGTCGGCGTCCACCGTGATGGTGTGGGTGTTGCGGTCCAGCGCCGGGTCGGCCCAGATCTCGATCATGGTGTGCTCGGGGCCGATACCGGCCAGCCCCAGGGCGGCGGCCACGTTCACGTTGGCCGGGAAGCCGATCACCGCGTCGCGGGCGTTGCCCTCGAACACCTTCTTCGGTGCGCTCAATCCGCTCACGCTGATGTTGTTGGCCACCAGGTAGGGCGCGCCGGCCAGTCCGCCCGGCGGCTTGCGCGTGATCATGCGTATCGAATGGATCTCGCCCTCGGCCGCCGCCTGCACCGCATCCAGGCCGAGCAGCGCGCCGGTGGCGACGATGATGGTGCCGCCGTGTTCCTCGGCCAGCGCACGCAGTTGCGGGTTCGCCACCAGTGCACCGACGCTGATCACCAGCAGGGTGCGCCCCGCGCGCAGTGCGGGTTCGGCCATCCGCAGGAACACTTCGGCCGGTGCGCACTCGACCACCACGTCGGCGACCGCGGCCAATCCTTCCAGCGGCAGCACGGGCACCGGATTGCGGTACTTCGCCACCGCCGCCGCGGCGCGCTCCGTGTTGCGCGCCGACACGGCCACCAGCTGCAGCCCGGGCAGGCCTTCGTCCAGGCGTGCGGCGACCTTCTGGCCGATGGCGCCGAAGCCGCCGACGGCAACCTTCAGTGAGGTGCGAGGGCCTGCCGGCGTCGTAGATATGGATTTGGTGTTCATGCGCGATTATTCCAAGTGAGTATCACCTGCATTGTAGCGAGGCAAGCCGCCCGCAGTCACATGCCGGACACAATTCGTTCGCGCAGGCGTAACACGGCTGCCCTAGGCTGCCTGCCGATGCCACTGACCGGAGCGCGCATGAACCGATTCCTCGAAACCATCAAAGTGCAGCGCTGGGACGACCATCGCTACTATCACCACAGCCGCATCAACCAGTCCCTGCACCTGGTCAGCGCGCTGAGCTTCCTGTGCGCCTACGTCCTGCTGTTCACCGACCCGGTGAAGGCCTCGCTGCTCGCCTGGCTGGTGGCCATGACCACGCGCCAGGTCGGCCATTTCTTCTTCGAACCCAAGGGCTACGACGAGGTCAACCAGGCCACCCACGACCAGAAGGAGGCGATCAAGGTCGGCTACAACCTGCGGCGCAAGATCGTGCTGCTGAGCCTGTGGGCCGCCTCGCCGCTGGCCCTGTACGCCGACCCGACCCTGTTCGGACTGTTCGAGGCGCACGCCGACAAGACCGGCTTCGTGAACAACGTCGCCATGCTCTGGCTGTATCTCGGCCTGGGCGGGCTGCTGTTCCGCACGGTGCACCTGTTCTTCCTGCAGGAGTCGCGGCCGGGCTGGCGTGGTGCGCCAAGATCCTCACCGACCCGTTTCACGACATCAAGCTCTACTACAAGGCGCCTTTCCACCTGATGCGCGGCCAGTTGATCGACCCGGCGCACGCCCGCCACGGCTTCTAGCGGCCGCCCAGCTTCTTCTGGAACAGCTCGCGCAGGATGCGGCGCCGGATGGACTTGTTGCTCTGCCCCGGCGCCGCCCACCACCAGCCGTCCTCCTGCATGGCGCCGGCCGCAGCGACGAAACGCCCGGCCACGGCCTCGAAGTCCGCTTGCGTGTAGTTCAGGCTGAAGATCAGGCGGCCGGTGCCCACCCAGCTCAGGGCCAGCCCCTCGGCGCGCAGGTAATACTGCAGCATCCAGTTGTAGCGCGAGGGCTGCGTGTAGAACACGGTCCAGATCGACGACAGGTTGGCCACCCGCACCGGCAGGCCGGCCGCCGCCAGGCGCCGGTTGAGGTCCGCGGCGCGCGCGTTCCACAACTCGTCCAGGCCCTCATACATGCCGCGGATTTCGGGACTCTCCAGTCGCTCCAGGAACTCGTGCATCGCCGCCATGACGTAGGGATGCGAATTGAAGGTGCCGCGCGCAAAGCACACGTCGGCCGGGCTGTCATCGCGATAGCGCTTCATCAGTTCGCGACGCCCGCACACCGCGCCCACCGGCAGACCGCCGCCCAGCGTCTTGCCGTAGGTGACCATGTCGGCGCGCACGCCGAAGTATTCCTGCGCGCCACCCGGCGCGATGCGAAAGCCGACGAACACCTCGTCGAATATCAGCACGATGCCGCGCTCGGTGCAGACCTCGCGCAGTTCGCGCAGCCAGCGCGTGTACGCCTCGCGGTCGAAGCCGGCGCGCCGCGAACTGTCCACCAGCGAGCCGTCGGCCGGCGCAGCCGCGTTCGGGTGCAGCGCCTGCAGCGGGTTGACCAGCACGCAGGCGATGTCGCGTCGCCTGCGCAGCACGCGCAGCGTGTCGGCATGCATCTCCTTCAGGGTGTAGGTCTCGTGCGCGGGCACCGGGTTGCCCACGCCGGGCTGCACGTCGCCCCACCAGCCGTGGTAGGCGCCGCAGAAGCGCACCAGGTGAGAGCGCCGTGTGTGGTAACGCGCCAGGCGCACGGCCTGCATCACCGCCTCGGTGCCCGACATGTGGAAAGACACCTCGTCGTGGCCCGAAATCGTGCGCAGGCGCCGCAGGTTGTCGGCGATCACCCGGTGGTAGGCCCCCAGCACCGGACCCAGGTCCCGCACCCGCTCGCTGCCCCGCGCGATGCACTCCTTGTAGAAATCGTAGCCGAACACGTTGACCCCGTAGGATCCGGTCAGATCATAGAAGCGATTGCCGTCCAGGTCGGTCAGGCTCACTCCCGACGAGGCGGCCAGGAAGGCGCCGGTCTTCAGGTGGGCACGCACATGGCGGCGGTACTGGAACGGCACCCGGTAGGCGCCGGTGAACTGCAGGTCGGACAGCGCATCCTCCACCTCCTCGCCCGTGCGCAGCGTCTCGGCGTAGCGTACCCGGTACGTCTCGGCCAGGCGCATGAAGCCGGCACGGCGCCGCGCCGCCACCTCCGGCGGCGCGTCGTCGCTGCAGAAGAATGCCTCCTCGTCATACTCGTAGAACGGCAGCAGCCCGGCCACACGGCGCGACAAGCGCGCGTGACCCGCCAGCGAGCGGTGCTTGGCGCGCGAGAGTTCCAGCCGCGCCTTCAGCTTGTGCAGCGCGGCCGCCAGGCCCAGCGCACCCAGCGCGGTTACCGCCACGGTCGTATCCATTGTTCCCCCTTCCCATATGCGGCCTCTCGGCCGGAGCGTGCATGAACCTGCGCAAAACGATCGCCTCCCTGCTGGGCGGCGCCGAACTGAATTTCCTGTTGACCAACCGCATCCCGCGCCGCGCGCTGACGCTGCTCATGGGCCGCTTCAGCAAGATCGAGAACCCGCTGCTGTGCCGCGCTTCGATTGCGGTCTGGCGGCTGTTCGCCGACCTCGACCTGCACGACGCAAAGAAAGCGCGCTTCTCCAGCCTGCACGATTGCTTCACGCGCGAGCTGCGCGACGGCGCGCGCACGGTGGATCCCGATCCCCGCGTGCTGGCCAGCCCGTGCGACGCCATCCTCGGCGCTCACGGCCGGGTCGCCGGCACGCGGCTGATCCAGGCCAAGGGACACGGCTATACGCTGGAGGAACTGCTGCTCGACCCGGATCTGGTCGAGGCCCACCGCGACGGCAGCTACGCAACGCTGCGGCTCAAGTCCAGCATGTACCACCGCTTCCACGCGCCGGACGACTGCGTGGTCGAGCGGGTGGACTATGTCGCCGGCGACACCTGGAACGTGAACCCTCCGGCGCTCGAGCGCGTCGAGAAACTCTACTGCCGCAACGAGCGCGCGGTGATCGGCGCGCGGCTCGCGCGCAGCGGAGATCGCTTGACCCTGGTGCCGGTGGCGGCCGTGCTGGTGGCCAGCATCCGGCTGCATTTCGCCGACGTGCTGTTGCATCTGCGCTACCGCGGACCGAACCGCATCGCCTGCGACGCGCAACTGGTCCGCGGGCAGGAAATGGGCTGGTTCGAGCATGGCTCGACCATCATCGTCTTCGCGCCCAGGGGCTACGCAGTATGCGCGGACCTGGATCAGGGCTCGGCGATCCGCATGGGCCAGCCGCTGCTGCGCCTGGCCTGAGCGCGGCGGCCGCCAGCGCGCGGCGCGTCACCACCTCGGCCAGCACGCTTGCGAAAGCGTCGTGCACGCGCTCCCAGTCCAGATGCGCGATGCTGGCGACGGCTTGCGCGCGCATGGCGCTCATGCGGCCCGGGTCGGCGACCAGCTCGGCGGCGGCGGACGCGTAGGCACCCGGCGTACCGGGTGCCAGCGTGCGACCGTTCACACCATCGACGATCAGTTCGGCGGCAGCCGCGCGGGCATAGGCCAGCACGCACAGGCCACTGGCCAGCGCCTCGCTGGTGACATTGCCGAAGGTTTCGGTCAGGCTGGGAAACAGGAAAAGGTCGGCCGAAGCGTAGTGCGTCGCCAGCGCTTCGCCTTTCTGCACGCCGGCGAACACCGCTTCCGGGCAGTCCGACTGCAGGCTGGCACGCAGCGGCCCGTCGCCGACGAACACCATGCGTGCCGCCGGCACGCGTGTGCTGATCGCACGCCAGGCCTGCAGCACCTCGTCGATGTTCTTCTCTGCCGCCAGTCGTCCCACATACATCACCACCGGGGCACCCGACTGCACGCCCCAGCTCTCACGCAGTTCGGCGGAACGCCGTGCCGGCGAGTACAGCGCGGTATCCACGCCGCGCGCCACCACGCGCAGCGAAGCGTAGCCGCGGTCGGCAAGCTCCAACGCCAGCGCGCGCGTAGGCACCAGGGTGGCCGCCGTGCGATTGTGCAGCCCGCGCAGATGGCGCTCGATGGCCGCACCCAGCCAGCGCAGGCCGTAGTGCCGGGAGTAGGCGTGGAAGTTGGTGTGGAAGGAACTGGTCAGCGGCAATCCGAGGCGGCGCGCCGCCGAGACCGCAGACCAGCCCAGCGGCCCTTCGGTCACCACATGCACCAGATCGGGTGGCGCGCCGCGCCACAACCGCGCCAGGCGCCCCGGACCGGCAAGGCCGAACTGCAGGCCGCGGTAGTGCGGTATCGGCAGGCCCGGCACCAGCACCTCCTCGAGCCTCGCCGTTGCCGCCGCACGCGGCACCGCGTCCCCCGCCTGGCGCGGCCGCACCAGCTGCACTGCATGGCCGCGCGCCAGCAGCCCGTCCACCAGACGACCCAGCGTCATCGCGACGCCGTTGACCTCGGGAGGATAGGTTTCGGTCACCACCGCAACGCGCAGGCGCTGCACCGGCGGCGACTGCGCGTCCGGAAATCCTGCGTTCGGCTCGTGCATGGCGACCAGTTTCGGCCGCGCCTGCAAAACGCCGATGACGCTGCTGTGACAGTTTGGTTACGCCTCCACGCCCCCGCCCCGGGCGCGATTCAGCCCGCCACGGCGCTCACTCGATCTTCGCGCCCGAGCGCTTGATCGGCGCAGCGTAGCGCTGCTGTTCGGAGATCATGAAACGGCGCAGGTCCTCCGGGCCGCCGGCCAGGATGGTGTGCCCCATCTGTCCCAGACGTTCGCGCACCTCGGGCGCCTTCAGCGCAAAGGCGACGGCCTCGTGCAGCTTGCGCACCGCCGGCTCGGGCGTGCCGGCCGGCACCGCCATGCCATACCAGGAATACGAGGCGAAATCCTTGTAGCCCTGCTCGGCGAAGCTCGGCACCGAAGGCAGCAGCGGCGAGCGCTTGTCATCCGAGGTGGCCAGCGCGTGCAGGCGCCCGGCCTGGATGTGCGGCAGCACGTCCGGGATGTTGGTGAAGAACACCTTCACCTGCCCGCCCAGCACGTTCTGCAGCGCCGGCGCCACGCCGGCATAGGGAATGTGCACCATGAACACGTTGGCCATGGACTTGAACAGCTCGACGCCCAGGTGCGAAGAGGTGCCGTTGCCGAAGGAGGCGAAGTCGATCTGCCCGGGCTTGGCCTTGGCGAACTTGACCAGTTCGGACAGGGTCCTGGCCTCGAAACTCGGGTGCACCACCAGCACCTGCGAAACGCGCGAGACCAGCGACACCGGCGCGAAGTCCTTGAGCGGATCCCAGGGCGCCTTCTCCATCAGCATCGGCACCATCACGAAGCTGTTGGCCATGAACAGCACCGTATGCCCGTCGGGCGCCGAACTCTGCACCGCCTGGGTGCCCACACGCGTGGCCCCGCCGCCGCGCGGCTCGATCACCACCGGCTGTCCGAGCGACTCCTGCATGCGCGTGGCGAGCTGGCGGCCGAGGCTGTCCAGCGTGCCGCCGGCCGGGAAGGGCACCACCACGCGCACCGCCTTGCTCGGGAAGCTCTGTGCATGCGCCGAAGGGATGAAACCCAGCGCGATACACAACGTCGCGGCGAGTGCCGGGTACAGGCGGGACTTGGTCATTTTTCGCATCTCCAGAGGGTGATCGTATGGGTCCGGCTCATGCTGCTTGCAAATCGCGTGCCCGCATCACGTCACGCAGCAGGCGGTTGGTGGGCGTGAGCGCACGCCCGGCGCGCACCACCAGGCGCGGCACGATGCGCCGCTCGGCCTTCAGCACTTCCTTGTTGCAGTCGCGGAACTCCCAGGGCTCCTCGACCAGGTCGAGCACCGAGACATCGGCGCGCGTGCCCACTTTCAGGCTGCCGATCTCGTCCTGCAGGCGCAGCACCCCGGCCGGGTTCCAGGTCGAGGCGCGCACCACGAAGGGCAGGTCGAAGCCCAGCGCCATCAGTTTGGACATCGTGCCGACCATGCTGTAGTCGAGCGTGCTGTCGTTGTCGTGCGTGGCGAAGTCGCCGTGCACGTCGGTGCTGATGGTATGCGGATACAGGCCCGCGTCCATCATGCGCCGCGCGGTGTCGAAGCAGAAGTTCACGCCGTGGCCGATGTCCAGGTGCACGCCGTCCCTGACCGCCTGCACCAGGCGCGGGCTGGGTTTGCCCTTGCCCAGCACCCCGTCGTCGCGCGAGGAGTAGGCGTGGGCGAGCAGGTCGCCCGGGCGCACGAAGAACAGGGTCTCCTCCATGACCGAGCGCGGCTCCGGCCGGTGCTTCTCGTCGGTCTTCCAGAGCTCGCCGGTGTGCACGTACACGGGCAGCTTGTTCCGGTCGGCGATCTCGCGCGCACGGCGCAGCATCACGCTGCCCCACAGCGACCAGCTGGCCGAATCGCTGTGGCCCTTGATGCCGCGGATCTGGCGCGGGAACCTCTCGATGAAGCCCTGCATGACCTCGAGGTCGATGTAGTCCGGATTCTGGATCACCGGCCCGCCCTTGCAGCCGCGCAGCGTGCCCGACAGGTTCACCGACAGGAACGAGAACACCTCGCTGACCGCCGGGTCCATGCAATAGGCCTTGAAGCCGTCGAAGGTCCAGGCGCCGGCGCTGCCCTGGTCGACGATGGTGGTCACCCCGGCGTTCACGCCGGCGTCGTCCGGCGGCAGGCCGAAGTCGGTGAAGTGGCGATACACGTGCACGTGCATGTCGATCAGGCCCGGCGTCACCACGGCACCCGAAACATCCACCGTCCGCGCGGCGCGCGAAGCCGCGATGTCGGCCTCGATCGCGGCGATGCGTCCGCCGGCGATCGCCACGTCGCGGATCGCGTCCAGGTCCTGGGCGGGATCGATCACCCGCCCGCCCTTCAGCACCAGGTCGTACTTGTC
This sequence comes from Betaproteobacteria bacterium, assembly GCA_016713125.1. Classification (GTDB taxonomy): domain Bacteria; phylum Pseudomonadota; class Gammaproteobacteria; order Burkholderiales; family SG8-39; genus SZAS-79. Next base: position 17,909 of record JADJPT010000029.1, on the reverse strand, counting down.
TGCGGCTGTGTTCATGCCTTCGCTCCCTTGTTCTGCTGCGCCAGCACGTGCTGGGCGATCTCTCCGCAACTGGCGAACCATACGCCGGGAAAACCCTTCAGGAAGGCGAGGAACCGGCGCAGCATGGCCAGGCGCGACAGGCGCCCGATGGCCTGCGGATGCATGATCAGGTCGAACAGCGCGCCGCGCGCATGGTGCTCGCGGAACTCCGTCTCCCAGATGTTCAGGATGTGATCGTTGGTCTGGATGGCGCGCTGGCCGCGCAGGCTGTAGACCGTGTAGGGCACGTCGTCGATCGACCAGTGCCAGGGAATCTCCACCACGCCGCTCGACTTGCCGCCCACGCTGTGCACGTACGGGTGGATGTCGTCCATGAACGAGCTGTCGTAGATGAAGCCGTACTTCTGCAGCAGCGGGATCAGCCGGTCGGTGGTCTCGCCCGCCGGGCAGCGGTAGCCCAGGGGCTTGAGGCCGAACAGCTTGTGCAGGGCCTCCAGGCCGTCGGTGATCTCCTTCTCCTCCTCGGCCGGCTTGTCGGGCTCGGGCCAGAAGTGCAGGTAGCCGTGGTGGCCGACCTCGTGGCCGGCGGCGAGGATCTGCTCGACGCGCGCCGTGTGGTTCTCGGCCGTCCAGCCCGGCACGAAGAAGGTGGCCTTGATGCCGAACTCCTGCAGCAGGGCGAGGATCTCGGGGATGGCGATCTTGGCCGCGTAGGTGCCGTGCGAGATCAACGCGGGACGCCGCGCGTTCGACGTGTCGCGCGACAGCCACATGGTTTCGGCGTCGAAATCGAAGGTGATGGCCACCGCGCAGCGCGCACCGTTGGGCCAGGACACGGCCTGGCTCGTGCGATGCACGTCGGGGCCCAGCGGGAGTTCGTTCATGCGCGCCTCGCGGAGGGAAACGCGGCTATTCTAGCCACGCGCCCCGAGCGCGCAGCGGGAGTTTCGCCGGCCATGCGCATGGCGCATGGCCGGGACAGCCCCCGCCGACCGGCGAACCTACATGCCGGCAAGGCCGCTCAGCGCGTCGATCACCATGCCGGTGCCCATGGCGAGCAGCAGGATGTCTCCGCCCACGCGGACATAGCGATGGCGCGGCGGCGGCGGGCCCAGGTCGACCAGCACCTGGCGCGGCAGTTCGTAGAAGATGACGTCCCGCGGCAGTGGCCGGCCGACCTGCCACTTCTTGGCCTGGCCCGGCGGTAGGCAACCGTTCTGCTTCTTGGCCAGTCCCGGCGGGCAGTGCCCGGCGCGATGCTGGTCACCGTAGTACTTGACCACCACGCTGCGCCGCCGGTCGTCGAAATGGTGACGGTCGCCGCCGCTCGACCTGTCCTGCTTCTTGTCGTAGGCCTGCGACTTGCCGCGATCGTCGTCGCGCTGCTCGGACCGATCGCTCCTGTCGTGCTTGCCGCTGTTGCCCTTGCCTTCGGGCTTCTCGGCCAGCGCCGGTGCGGCGCAAAGCGCCGCGACACACAACGCGACGACCCTCATCCTGTTTCCGCTCTGCAGCATGGTGCTCTCCCGGTTGTCCTGTTCCTGAACACCGACCTTAGGCCCAAGGCACGCCGCAGTCCGTGCGCCAGATCACATTCGCCCCCGGACATTCGTATCAGGATGTTTCAGCGCCGAAGCGAAACGCGGTTTGCTATCCTGACTCGCACGACGCCCGACCGAAGGCGCATCGAGGAGACAGACATGCTGCTCGCCCACGCAGGAAAGATCGTCGCTGCCGCCCTGCTGGCCCTGCTGCTGGCCGGCTGCGCATCCTCCGGCCCGGCCGGGAGCCGGGAAGGCGGATTCGACTTCGCACTGATCGGCGACATGCCCTACACGCGCGCGCAGGAGCGCGAGTACCAGCGCGTGCTCGCGGCGCTGAACTCGAACGATCTCGCCTTCGTCGCGCATATCGGCGACTTCCAGTTCGACGCGCGCCCCTACAACCGCGACCCCTCGCAGGCCGCCATGCCATGTGTAGAGGAAAACTACCAGGCCGTGCTGACCTCGTTCCAGAGCGTGCGCCACCCGTTCATCCTCACACCCGGCGACAACGACTGGGCCGACTGCGCGCCGCTCGCCGCACGCAAGGTCGACACGCTCGCGCTGCTCGAGCGTGTGCGCACGCTGTTCTTCCCCGCAGGCCGCAGCCTGGGTCAGCGCACGCTGCCGGTGATGCAGCAATCCGCCGACCCGCAATACGCCAGGTTCCGCGAGAACCAGCGCTGGAGCATGAACGGGGTGGCCTTCGTGACCCTGCACATCATCGGCAGCAACGACAATTCCGGAACCACGCCGGCCAATCAGGCCGAACATGCCGAACGCAAGGCCGCCAACATCGCATGGATGAAACAGGCCTTCGCCGCCGCAAGGGCCGAAGGCGGCCGCGGCCTGGTCATCCTGACGCAGGCCAACCCGGGCTTCGAGAATTTCTGGCCTGCGGCGGCCAGGACGCTTCTTCCTGCCGTTCATCGCGCGGCCAGCCGCTGCCCGAGCCCAGGACACCCTATGGCGACTACGTGCGGGCGCTGGCCGCGGAGCTCGAGACCTACGACAAGCCCGTTGCCTACCTGCACGGCGACACGCACCTGTTCCGCATCGACAAGCCGCTCTACAGCACGAAAACGGGACGCGTCTTCGAGAACTTCACGCGCGTCGAGACCTTCGGCTGGCCCGACACGCACTGGGTACGCGCCAGCATCGACCCTGCGGACCCGCAGTTGTTCCGCTTCAAGCCGGAGATCGTCCCGGCGAATGCGGCCAGCCGCCGCTGAGAGATGTTTCCTCCTCCGCAGCTCGTCGGCTGAAAGACCCTGTTGCCAGCACCCCCATGAGCACTGTCACACTGCGGACAGGCCACTTCATGCGGATGCGCACCATGGACATTTCCAGCTTCGACGACCTGCTGCGCGCGGCGCGCGCGCAGGCCGAACCCCAGCGCCTGCTGTTCGTGTTCGTCGGCGCCGGCCTGTCCGAACACAGCACCCCGGAGCAGCGCGCCGGCCACGCGGCCGGACTGGGCGGCGAACTCGCCCCGCTGATGTGCGTGGACAAATCCCCCGGGGAACTTGCCGGTTTCTCGGCGCTCCAGTCGGAAGCCGGGCAGTTCGGCCAGGACTGGGCGCTGGTGTTCGTGGCCGCCCTCGGCGGACGCGCCGGACGCGCCCCGGACGCAGCGCAGGTCGAGTCGGCGCTGCAGTCCATGGTGGACGCCGTCAAGCTCGGCCGGGTGTCCGGGTATATCCCCTTCGACCGCAGCGGCAACCCCGTGACGCTGCGCTGAATCCCGCCTGCCTGCGGGCCCTGCAGCGGATCAACATGTATCCGCCGCCCGGGACTGATAAAGTTCGCCCCCATGAACACGACCCTCACCCCCTCCCAGACCGCGTCCACCGTCGACGCTTCCGAATGGCGCCCGAACGTGCGCCTGCCCGATCCCGCCGTGGTGGAAGTCGACCCGTCCTTCGCCCGCTACCGCCTGCCGCTGGCGCGCGTCGAGCGCCTGGCCACCGGCTTTCGCTGGGCCGAGGGCCCGGTCTGGTTCGGCGACCAGCGTCGCCTGATATGGAGCGACGTGCCGGCCGACCGCATGTACTACTGGGACGAGGAAACCGGCGACAGCGGCGTGTTCCGCAAGCCCTCCGGCCACGGCAACGGCAACACGCGTGACCGTCAGGGTCGGCTGCTGACCTGCGAACACAGCGGGCGGCGCATCTCGCGCACCGAATACGACGGCCGCGTCGTCACGCTGGCCGACCGCTACCAGGGCAAGCGCCTGAATTCACCCAACGACATCGTCTGCTCACGCGACGGTGCGATCTGGTTCACCGATCCGGTGTTCGGCATCATCGGTTACAACGAGGGCGTCAAGGCCGAGCAGGAACTGCCGCCCAACGTCTATCGCCTGGACGCCGACGGCACGCTCACGGTGGCGGCCGAGGGCATCAACATGCCCAACGGCCTGGCCTTCTCGCCCGACGAGTCGATCATGTATGTCGTCGAGTCGCGCTCGGTGCCGCGCCGCATCCTGGCCTGCGACGTGGTCGACGGGAAGAAGCTCGCCAATCCGCGCGTCTTCATCGACGCCGGGCCCGAAGGCACGCCGGACGGCTTTCGCGTCGACCTCGACGGCAACCTGTGGTGCGGCTGGGGCATGGGCCGCGCCGGCCTCGACGGCGTGCACGTGTTCAACCCCGCGGGCAAGCTGATCGGTCGCATCGACCTGCCCGAGCGCTGCGCCAACGTCTGCTTCGGCGGCACGCACCGCAACCGGCTGTTCATGACCGCCAGTTCCTCGGTCTATTCGCTGATCGTCAACACCCAGGGCGTGGCGTATTTCTAACGCCGGCACCATGTCCCTGCCCCACGGCATTCCGGCCTCGATCTCCAAGGAACGCCTGCTCGAGCTGCCGCTGGCCCGTTATGAGGGCGAGGTGCGCCTGGTGGAGGGCAGCGCCGACATCGCACGGGCGCGCGAGGACATCCTCGCCGAGCGCACCACCGGCTTCGACACCGAAACCCGACCGGCCTTCGTCAGCGGGCAGAGTTACCCGCCGGCGCTGGTGCAGGTGGCCACCGCGCATTGCGTCTGGCTGTTCCCGCTGCGTGATCGCGCCACCCACGCCGTGGTGGCCGAGATGCTCGCCGCGCCGCTGGCCAAGGCCGGCGTGTCGATTGCCGGCGACCTTGCCCAGTTGCGCAAGCTGTTCGAGTTCAAGGACCGCGGCGTGCTCGACCTTGGCATGGTAGCCAGGCGCCACGGCCTCGAACAGACCGGGGTGCGCAACCTGGCCGCATTGTTCCTCGGCCTGCGCGTGCCCAAGGGCGCCAAGACCACCAACTGGGCGGCCGCCAGGCTCAGCCCGCAGCAGATCGCCTACGCCGCGGCCGACGCCTGGATCTGCCGCGAACTGTACCTGCGCTTCGAATCCCTGGACCTGCTGCGCTGAGCGCGGCGGCGCCGGCTCAGCGCCCGGCGCCAAGGCTGGAAAGCATGCGCTCCTCGGCGACCCGGTCGCCGGGCGCGGCGACGGCGGCCTGCGCATCATCGAAGCCGAGCATGGCGCAGACCTCGCGGTAGCTGCGCAGCAACTGTTCCTGGTCGGGCGCCGCGATGTTCAGCAGCGCGTAGCGGTAGCTGCCCAGCCATTTCATCTCGCGCGCCAGGGCCGTGCCGCGCTTGAAGTAGAACATCAGGTCGGCGTCCGGGTAGCGCTCGCGTACCCGTTGCACCGCCGCGGCGTCGGGCTCGGCGCGCAGCGGCGCGCCGTCGAATTTGCGGAACACGAAGCTCGCGGCATGCGTGAGCCCGGTGGGGCGGACCTCGAGGCGCGGTTCGGCACCGGTGCACAGGTCGAGCAGCATGCGGTGCGGATTGAAGCCCTCGACACGACGGTACAGCCCGGCCAGTTGCGAGGCCAGGCGCGGGTTCACCTCGAGCACCTTGAGTTCGCCGGTATCGGGCCGCCAGAACATCTCGACGTTGAAAAAGCCGTGGTCGAAGCCCAGGCCCTCGAGCACGCGCGTGGCCAGCGCATGCATGCGCCGGCGCACGGCCTCGGGCACGCGCGAGGGGTACTCGAAACGCATGAAGGCGTCGGTGCCCGGGAACAGCAGTGCGTCGACCATGCCGATGAAATGCATGCGGCCGTTGCGCGCGTAGCCGTCCAGGTTGACCAGCAGGCCGGACAGCGGCTCTTCGGCGATCATGTGGTGCGCGTTGATGTTGAAATCGGTGTAGTCGGCGGCCAGGTCGTTGTATGGGCGCACCAGGCGCTTGATGAGGAAGGTCTCCAGCATCGAGAAGCGCATGTGGCGGCGCAGTTCCTCGGCGTTCTCGACGCGCCGCGCCAGCACCGAGAAGGTGGCGCGCACCGGCTTCACGAAGTACGGAAAGGGCAGGCCGATCTCGCCGGCGTCGACGCGGTGGTACGGAAACACGGCGAAGCGCGGCACCGCCTCGGGCGCCACGCGCGCCTGCACCTGGCGCGAGTAGTACTTGTGCTGCGCGGTGATCAGCGCCGCGGGAGCGGTGCCCGGCAGGCCCAGGCGCCTGGCCACCACCGCCGCGATCAGCGCGCCGAAGTACTCGTTGTTGCTGATCACGCCGTCCAGGTGCTCGCGGCTGAAGCGCTCGACCAGCCGGTCGATGAAGCGATGCGCGCTGAAGGTCAGCAGTTGCGCGTTGTCCGGAAAGCTGAACAGGTCGAAGCCCGCGTACACGAACTCGAAATCGCGATAGCCCTCGCCGGCGAACTCGACCTTGTCCCACTCCTTGGGGAACAGCACCAGGATGCGCTTCATGGCGTCCAGCGGCCGTGCGCGATGTAATTGGTGCCGAACATCACCGGCGTCACCTCGAGCCCGCGCACGCGCTGCGCGACCAGGCTCCACGGCCGATCCAGGCCCTCGAAGGTGGTCACGTAGGGGCGCGCCTTCAGCAGGCGCCAGAGACGGGCCGGAAACAGCCACCACGGCGGATGCTTGATGCCGGCCAGCGCGATTCTCGCGCCGGGCCGCAGATGGCGGAAGATGTTGTCCAGCGCCGCCGGCGAGCGCAGCACGTCGTGCGTGTAGTTGAACAGCACCGCATCGAGCGGGGCGTCGATGTGCGCGCTCTCCATCGGCGCTTCGATCAGTTCGACCCGGCCCCAGCCGCGCGCATCGATGCGGCGACGCGCCTGCGCGGCCATCTCGGGGCTCAGCTCGACGCCGATCACGCGGCCCTGCGCGCCGACCGCCCCGGCCAGCAGTTCGAAGCTGAGCCCGGTGCCGCAGGCCACGTCGAGCACGGTCTCGCCCGGCTGCAGGCCGAGCAGCGCGACGGTCCGCCGGCGCAGATCCATGGTGTTGGCGGCCGAGGCGTCGTAGCCGGCCGCACGCGCACGGTACTTCGCGATGGCGCGCTGCGCATCGGGCGCGCGCCCGCCGCCCGTTTCAGCCGCCACCGCTGGGCCGGCCGTAGCGTCGCTGGTACTGCGCCTCGAGCTCGGCGTTGGTCTTGTAGTGCGGCACGCGGAACACGTAGCGCTTCCAGTTCTGCAGGCGCGCCGGCGCGTCGCGCGTTTCCTCGGCCCAGTACTTGTCGCCCAGCGCGATGTTGGCCTTCTCGTCGAGCTCCCAGTGCTGCCTCGAGCGCAGGCTGCCGAACAGGAACAGCCTGCCGTCGACGATCTTGAACACGTCGGCATTGATGTTCGACTTCAGCGCGTAGTGCGCGCCGCTCGCGCAATAGCCGCCGTACGCCGGCACGTAGCGCGCCGGATCCTTCAGGAAGGCCTCGCGGTTGGCCGCGCTGGTGAAGCGATAGGTCAGGCCCTCGTGTTCGGCCTTGATGGCCGGATCGCCGCGCAAGGCCGCGTTGGCGGTGAAGTAGGCGACCGGGTCGTTGCCGCGCAGCATCAGCCGGCTGTCCCCGCCCTCGGAGACCACGTTGCGCGTGGCGCAACCCGCGAGCAGCGCAAACAGCAGGGAAAGCGCAACCAGCCTGAGTGTTCCGTAGACCTGCATGCCCTGCCCCCTCGTTGCCGTGTATGTGTACCTGTGGTCGCTGCAGGGGGTGAACACCTTACAGGCCGGAATCATCCCAGCAGCTTCTTCAACTCCGCGCCCGAAGCCGCGCCCTCGGCCCAGGCGAAGCTGCCGCTGTCCTGCATCTCGCGCCCGGCGCGCAGCAGCGCGCCCAGCGCAGCCCGCGCCAGCGCACCGCCGGTGCTGATGCGTCGCCCGCCCGCCGCGCCGATCTGCGCCACCGTGGCCTGCGGCAGGCCGGACATGTTGATGTTCACCGGTTTGCCCAGCGCCGAGCACACCAGGCGAACCTCCTCCAGCGTCTTCAGGCCCGGCGCGTACAGCACGTCGGCGCCCACCGCTTCGAAGGCCTGCAGGCGCCGTATGGTGTCGTCCAGGTCGTTCACGCCGTGCAGCAGGTTCTCGGCGCGCGCGGCGAACATGAACTTGAACGGCAGCTTCGCCACCGCCTCGACGGCCGCCTGCACGCGCTCAACGGCCAGCGCGAAGTCGTAGATCGGCCTGGCCGGGTCGCCGCTGTAGTCCTCGATCGAGCCGCCGACCAGCCCCGCCTCGGCGCCCAGCACCAGGGTCTGCGCCGCCGCCTGCGGATCCTCGGCATAGCCGTTCTCCAGGTCGGCGCTGACCGGCAGGCTGGTGGCCGCGCACAGCTGGCGGCAGTGCTCGATCATCTCGTCGCGGCCCACCTGCCCGTCGAGCCGTCCCAGCGAGAACGCGTAGCCCGCGCTGGTGCTCGCCAGCGCCTCGTAGCCCAGACGTTCGAGGATCTTCGCCGAGCCCGCATCCCAGGGATTGGGGATCACGAACGCGCCGCTGCGCGCGTGCAGGGCCTGGAACCGCTGCGCCTTGTCTGCCTGTGTGCTCATGCCTTCCTCCGCTTCAAGTGTCCTGCGCCGGATCGCGCCAGTCCTGCATCCGCCCCGAAAGCAGCACCTGCACGCCGGGCGCGCCGCGCCTGACCGCCGCGTGCAGCGCGCCGGCCACGCGGCCCGCGTCGATGGCCCGGTAGTTCGCCGGCAACCAGGCGCCGAAGCGCATCGCCAGCAGCGCGAGCTTCTCGCCGCTGCGACCCGGCTGGCCCAGCGATTCGCGGTCGCCGGCCAGCAGCGAGGGCCGCGCGAACACCAGGCTCGCGTAGCCCAGGCCCGACAAGGCCAGCTCCATCTCGCCTTTCACGCGGTTGTAGAACACGCTCGAGCGCGCGTTCGCACCCATCGCGCTGACCACGCCGGCGCGCGTGGCGCCGGCAGCGCGCCCCGCCCTGGCCACCGCCAGCACGGCATCGAGGTCGACGGCGCGGAACGCGGCCTGGCTGCCGGCCACCTTGATCGTGGTGCCCAGCGCAATGTACACGTCGTCCACCGCGGGCAGGGTTCGTTTGCTCATCATCCATGCCGCCACTGTGCCTGTCCGCGCTAAGCTTGGATATCCCCAGTTCCCCGACAAACCGACCCGCACAGGACATCCACGATGCTCGCCACCGGCACCTACCGCCACTACAAGGGCAAGCGCTACGAAGTGCTCGGCGTGGCCACGCACTCCGAAACGCGCGAAGCGCTGGTGGTCTACCGCCCGCTGTATGGCGAACGCGGGCTGTGGGTGCGCCCGCTGGCCATGTTCACCGAACAGGTGACGGTCGACGGCCGCACCCTGCCGCGCTTCGCCCCCCTGGAAGCGGAGCTTTGATTTTGCTTGGCTATTTGCGGCGACTCGCGTATAGTTCGGTTTGTGCGACGCAACAACCGCCTGCTTTTCCGGCCCGCTGCGTCGCCCTAGTTCATCGTCCCTGACCTCCCCGGAAGAACGCTACAACTCTTCCTGCTGCGTTCCTGCTGCCAAGCCCCCACGGGCTTTCCCATCAAGGATTGCGATTCGGTTGGTGCCGGTGTTTTGGCCTGCCGATTCGCGCGCACACATCCCGCGTTGCGAAGTGATCCGTTTCCGCTTGCGGACGGCCTGCCTTTTTCGCAATCGTTGCATGAGCGCGTCCATCGGAATGGCCGCGCGGGAAAAACAGAACCATGAATTCCAGCCCCACCAACACCGCCCCGGCGCTCGCCGCCGCCGCCGTCGCCAACGCACTGGCCGCCACCGAGGCGCAAACCGCGCCCGTCGCCGCACCGGCTGCAGCCGCACCGGTTGCCGCTGCACCGGTCGCCCCCGCCGCACCCGTCACCTCCGGCTTCGATGCGCTCGGTCTGGCCGCGCCCATCCTGCAGGCCATCAAGGCCACTGGCTACACTGAACCCACCGCCGTGCAGGCGCGCGCCGTGCCCGCCGCACTGGCCGGTCGCGACCTGCTGGTCTCCTCGCAGACCGGCAGCGGCAAGACCGCGGCCTTCATGCTGCCCGCGCTGCAACTGCTGACCCAGCCGCACGCCGTCGCCGGCCGCGGCCCGCGCGTGCTGGTGCTCACGCCGACGCGCGAGCTGGCCATGCAGGTGACCAAGGCCGCCGAAACCTACGGCCGCAACATGGGTCGCATCAAGACCATGTCGGTGGTCGGCGGCATGCCCTACCCGGTGCAGAACCGCCTGCTGAAGATCGGCGTCGACATCCTGGTGGCCACGCCCGGCCGCCTGCTCGACCAGATGAACTCCGGCCGCATCGACCTCTCGCGCTTGCAGCTGCTGGTGCTGGACGAAGCCGACCGCATGCTCGACATGGGCTTCAAGGACGACCTCGAAGCCATCATTGCCAAGATCCCCAAGACCCGCCAGACCCTGTTCTTCTCGGCCACCCTCGAACCGGGCATCGTGCGCCTGGCCGGCGCGCTGTTGCGCGACCCGCAGCGCATCGCCGTCGACAACGCGCAGACGCGCCACGAGAACATCGTGCAGCGCATGCACTTCGCCGACGACATGGGCCACAAGAACCGGCTCCTGAACCACCTGCTGCGCGACGTCGAGATGAACCAGGCGATCGTGTTCACCGCGACCAAGCGCTCGGCCGACGAGCTGGCCCAGGACCTGCACATGCAGGGCTTCGGCCGCCGCACTGCACGGTGACATGAAGCAGGGCGCGCGCAACCGCACCCTGCAGTCGCTGCGCCGCGGCGGACTGAAGGTGCTGGTGGCCACCGACGTGGCCGCGCGCGGCATCGACGTGCAGGGCATCTCGCACGTGATCAATTTCGACCTGCCCAGCCAGGCCGAGGACTACGTGCACCGCATCGGCCGCACCGGCCGCGCGGGACGCAACGGCGTGGCCATCAGCTTCGCCAACGTGCGCGAGCACCATCTGGTGAAGACCATCGAGCGTTTCACCACCCAGGCGATCGAAGTCTCGGTCATCGAGGGTCTGGAGCCCAAGGTGCGCGTGTTCGCCAAGCCTTCGGGCCCGCGTCCCGGCGCACGCCCCGGCGCGCGTCCCGCGGGTCGCGGCGCCCCCGGCAAATCGTATGGCGCCAAGAGCTACGGCAAGCCCGGCGGCAACACCGCCGGCGGCCCGGCCCGCCGCGAAGGTTCGGGCGGCTACGCCAAGCGCGACGGCGGCCGACCGGCTGGCAAGTCGTACGGCAACCGCACCGGCACCTACGACAAGTAAGCCGCCCCGCACCCGGCGCGCAGCGCGGGCGCCCGCCGCCTAGTAATGCGGCGGGATCTCGTCGCGCAGCGACGCCGGCGCACCCGGTTCGGAGGCGGCGCCCGCCGCCTCCACCTGATCGCGCAGGGCGCGCAGTTCGCGTTCGATGCGATCGATGTGCTGTTGCTGGCGGTACAGCGCCAGGTTCAGTGACTCCTGCAGGTCCTCGGACAACGCGAGCTTGGCCTCCAGCTCGACGATGCGCAGTTCCAGCGCCTCATCCCTGCCGTCCATGCTCAGGGCGCCTTCACGCTTATCGTCACGCCGCGGCATAGCACGCTCTGACCGGCGCGGATCTTGGCCGTCTTGCGGCTCTCGGGCCGGCCGTCCACGCTGACCTCGCCCGCCGCGACGATGTGCTTGCCCATGCCGCCGCTGTCGGCGATGCCGGCCAGCTTGAGCAGCTGGCACAGCTCGACATATTCCTTGCTCAGTACGAATTCCACGGTAGTCATGCGCGCATGTTACGCCTGCGGACACCTTCGCGATTCACCGATGGCCGACCGGACCATGCGCGCCAACCGGGCGGACACCCGCGACCACATCGGGTCGCGGGATCAGCTGCACCTCAATCCGGCTCGATGCCCGCGGTCTTGATGACGCCTGCCCAGCGCGTGATCTGGCTGCGCACGGTGCGGTCGAATTCGTCACGCGTGCCGCCCATCGGCTCGAGGTTGAACTTCACGATGCGCGCTCGGGCTTCCGGGTCGCTCAGGGCTTCGTTGATGCCGCGGTTCAGCGCATCGAGCACGGGCACTGGCGTACCCGCCGGGGCGAAGAATCCGTACCAGGACACCACCTCGAAGCCCGCCAGGCCGCCTTCGATCAGGGTCGGCGCATCGGGCATGATCGGCGAACGCTTCGGCCCGGCGACCCCGATGATGCGCACCTTGCCGGACTGCGCATGCGGTATCACCGCGCCGGTGTCGAACATGAACTGCACGTCGCCGGCCATCAGGCCGGTGGCCGCGGGCTGCGCGCCCTTGTAGTGCACCACGGTGAAATCGATGTTGGCCACCGACTTGAGCATCTCGGCCGCGAGGTGCGAAGTGTTGCCCTTGCCGTGCGAGCCGGCATTGAGCTTGCCGGGATTGGCGCGGGCGTAGGCGATCAGCTCGGCCACGTTGCGCACCGGCAGGTTCGGATTCACGGCCAGGATGTTGGGCGCCGTCGCGGCAAGCACGATGGGCGCGAAATCCTTCTGCGTGTCGTACGGAAGCTTGCGCACCAGGGTGGCGTTCACGGCATGCGCCGTGACCGCGAACAGGATCGTATGGCCGTCGGCCGGCGCCTTGGCCACGGCGTCGGTGCCGATCACCGTGCCGGCACCCGGCCGGTTGTCGACGATCACCGGCTGCTTCCAGCGCGCCGAGAGTCGCTCGGCGATGATGCGGCCGACGACATCCACGGGCCCGGAGGGCGGGAATGGCACGATGATGCGCACGGGGCGCGAGGGAAACTCCTGCGCGGATGCCGCGGCGCCGAACGCGATGAGTGCGAATGCTGCGAGGACTCTTTTCATGGTGTATTCCCTCAGAAACGATCGACGCCGAACGGGGAGATGTCGATCTGCGGTTGCTCGCCGGCGACAAGCTCGGCGATTGTGCGTCCGGTGCCGGAAGCACCGCACATTCCCACGTGCCCATGCCCGAAGGCATAGAACACATTGCTCGCCCGTGGCGATCTGCCGATCACGGGCAGGCTATCCGGCAGGCATGGGCGGTGGCCCATCCAGCGCGAAACTTGAGCAACATCCATGCCGGGATACATGCGCCGGCCCAGCGTGAGCAGGGCGTCGGCTCGGCGCCAGTCCGGCGCGGCCTCCAGGCTTGCGATCTCCACGGTCCCGGCAAAGCGCATGCCGATTTCCATCGGCGAGGCGAAGATGCGCGGGCGCACCCAGTTCACCACCAGCGTCGGGTTGACGCCCGGATTGGCGACGGTGACGTGGTAGCCACGCTGCGTCTGCAGCGGTATGCGGTCCCCCAGGGTGGCCGCCAGCCGGTGCGACCAGGCGCCGGCGGCGACGACGACCGCGTCCGCGTCGATCTCGTCGGGCTCCGAACCTGCCGTGCCGGCGCGAACGGTCCGCACGACCACGCGGCCGTCCGCCGTGTTCGCAAGCGAGCGCACCTCGGCCTGCAGCAGCTTCCCGCCGTCGACCGCCACCTGCTCGGCGATCGATTTGGTCAGGCGATGCGGGTTCAGCGTGAAGCCGTTCTCGGGAGCGTGCGTGCCCCAGCGAAAGCCATCGGCCAGGCCCGGCGCGAGTCATTGTATGTCGGCCGGGGTCACGTCGTCGATGCGCGCACCGACCTGGCGGCGCATCCGTTCCACCGGGGCGCTGGCCGCGAACTCGGCCTCGGAATCGTAGACATACAGCGTGCCGACGCGGCGGATCAGGTCTTCCACGCCCGCGTTCTTCACCAGAGGCTCGTAGCAGGCATACAGATCCCGCAGCAGCGGCCGCATCGAATTGCCGGTGTGCCACATCGCCTTGGTGTTGGCGCGCAGCAGAAAGCGCAGCAGCCAGGGCAGCGCCCGCGGCAGGTAGGACCAGCGGACCGTCAGCGGCCCGAGCGGATCGAGCAGCCAACCGGGAATGTCGCGATGCATGCCCGGCATGGCCACCGGCAATATGGCCGCCGGCGAAAGCGAACCGGCATTGCCGAACGAGGTCGCCTCGCCCGGCCGGTCGCGCTCGATCAGCGTGACATCGAAGCCCTTGCGCTGCAGCCACCCGGCGCAGCATGCGCCGACGATGCCCGCACCCACCACCACCACATGACGCTTCACGATGTCGCCCCCGTTCCGGTCTGCGTGCCGACACGCAGCAGTATCTTGCCCAGCGTCTCGCGGGCCTCGATGGCCTGGTGCGCCTGCGCAGCCGCGGCGAGTTCGAAGATGCGGTGGATCGTGACGCGCAGATGGCCGCCCTGTATGGCCTCGAACAAGGCCGCGGCGGCACGCCGGATGTCCTCCGCGCTGCCCAGGTAATGGCGCAGTTGCGGACGCGTGAAGAACACCGACCCGGCCTCGGCCAGATCGAGGGTGCCCACACTGTCCACCGGACCGGAGGCCACGCCGAACAGCACGCACAGCCCCCGGCGTCGCAGGCTGCGGATGCTGCGCGCTATCGTGGTGGCACCCACGCCGTCGTACACCACGTCGACGCCGCGGCCCTGCGTGGCATCCATGACCGCCTCGCGGAAATCCACCTCATGGTAGGGAATGACCACATCCGCACCGAGCGCCCTGACCAGTTCCGCCTTCTGCGGACTGCCGACCGTGGTCAGCACGCGCGCACCCAGCATCTTCGCGAACTGCACCAGCTTCTGGCCGACGCCGCCGGCGCCCGCCTGGATCAGGCAGGTGTCCCCCGGTCCGAGCTGACGCACCCAGTGGCTGAGGTAGTACGCGGTCGAGCCCTGCACGTACGCCGCCGCGGCGGTCTCCAGCTGCATGCCTTCGGGAACGCGCACCGCGCGCCAGGCCGGAATCACCGCGTACTCCGCATAGCTGCCGATGTTCATCTGGCCATAGACGACGCGCTCTCCCGCGCGCAGGCCGACAACACCCTCGCCGAGCGCGACGATCTCGCCGCCGCCCTCGGAGCCGGGGATGTAGGGCGGCAGCAGATCCGGGGCGTGCCCCTCGCGAACCCGCCCCATGCGCCGGTACACGTCGGAGAAATTGACCCCGGCGCAGGCGATGCGGACCAGCACCTCGCCCGGCCCCGGCCGCGGCACCGGCAGGACGGCGGTCTCCAGCACCTCGGCGCCGCCGAAGCGCGGCACCCGGATCGCCTGCATGCTTTCGCCCATAGTCAGTGCAGCAACTCGAACACCCGCTGCGGCGTCAGCGGCATGCGGGTCACGCGTTTGCGCCGGCCGGTCGCATCCTCGACCGCGCCGGCGAAGGCCGCCGGCGGCGAGTTCGGCCCGCCCTCGCCGGCCGCGCGCACCCCGAGGGGATTGCGCGGCGTCGGGTACACCAGGTGCTCGATCTCGAAGGGCGGCACATCGGCCGCGCGCGGCATCGGGTAATCCATGAAGCTGCCGGTCAGCAACTGGCCCGACGCGTCGTAGATCAGTTCCTCGCCGAGCGCCGCGCCGATGCCCTGCACCGTGCCGCCCTGCAGCTGGCCGTCGACCACCATCGGGTTCATCGGCACGCCACAGTCGTGCGACATGACGTACTTCAGCACGCCGACGATGCCGGTGTCCGGGTCGACCTCCACGGCCACCATGTGCACGCAGCTCGACCAGGTGACCGTGTCGGGGTAGTAGAACTCGGTGGCGGTCAGGATCGGGCCGCCCAGTTTGGCCATGCCGCGATTGGCCGATGCCGCGCGCGCCAGCTCGGCGAAGCTGCGTCCGCGCGCCGGGTCGGCGGCGACGAACGCGCGCTCGCCCTCGACCTGCACCTGGTCGGGCCCGACGGCGAGAACATGCGCGGCGAACTGCCGCACCTTCTCGCGAAGTGCGAGCGACGCCAGCATCACGGCGTTGCCGGTGTTGACGCCCACCCGGCTCGCGCCCGTGCCGTAACCGATGCGCATCAGCGCCGTGTCGCCGCCCACCACGCGCACGCTGTCGAACCCGGCGCCCAGGTACTCGGCGCACACCTGGGCGAAGGTCGTCTCGTGGCTCTGGCCGTGGCAGTTGACGCCGATGAACACGTTCACCCGGCCGGCTTCGTCGATGCTGATGCGCGCCCCCTCGCAGGGGCCGACGCCGCCCGCCTCCAGGCTGCTCGAGATGCCGATGCCGATCATGCGTCCCTGCGCGCGCGCCTCGTCCTGGCGCCTGCGCCAGCCCGCATAGTCGAACCGCTCGGCGGCCAGGCGCAGCATGTGCGGATAGTCGCCGCCGTCGTAGGTGATCTTCACGCCGTCGCGGTAAGTCAGACCGTTGCTGTAGGGCATCTCGGCGGCCGGGATGATATTGCGCAGCCGCACCTCCAGCGGGTCGAGTCCGGTGCGCGCGGCAACGAAATCGAGCACGCGATCCATCACGAACGAGGCTTCCGGGCGGCCGGCGCCGCGGGTCGGCCGCACCTGCACCTTGTTGGTGGAGACGCACCAGCCTTCGGCGCGGAACGCCGGCACCTTGAAGTGCGACAGCATGTGGTTGACGGTGTTGGTCGTCTGCACCATCTCGTAGTGGTTGTAGGCGCCGACGTCCTTGATCAGCTTCACGTCCAGGGCCAGCAGCCTGCCGTCGCGGTCGGCGGCGACGCGCACGTCGTGGATCTGGTCGCGCGCGTGCGCGCCGACGAAGTTCTCCGAGCGCGACTCGATCCATTTCACCGGCCGGCGCCGCCGCCGCGACACCGCAGCGGCGACCAGGTCCTCGGGGCACATGCCCTTGCCGCCGAACGCGCCGCCGATATCTCCGGACAGCACCCTGACCTTGTCCTGCGGCAGGCCGAGCAGGCGCGCGACCGTGTCGCGCAGCCGGTAGGGCTGCTGGTGCGTCGCCCAGACCGTCATCTCCTCGCGCAGCGCATCCCAGGAGGCGACCACGCCGCGCCCCTCGATGGACATCGAGGCCACGCGCTGCGCGTACAGGCGCTCCTCGAACACGATGGCGGCGCCGCTGAAGGCGGCCTCCACATCGCCGACCGACATCTTCAGGTGGGCGACGATGTTGGGATTCGCCTCGTGCACGCGCGGGGCGTCCGGCGCCATGGCCTCCTCGGCCGACATCACCGCGGGCAGCGGCTCGTATTCCACCTGCATCGCCGCCGCGCCGAGGGCCGCCGCATGGCGGGATTCGGCGACGACGATCGCCACCGCCTCGCCCTGGTGGGTGGACTTGCCGCGCGGCAGCACATGGTGCGGATTGTCCAGGTGCAGGTCGCAATAGGGGTTGACCAGGGTGCCGGGCTCGAGCAGGCCGGGCATCGGGGTGTCCAGCTCCGGGTAGTCGCCGGGCACCACGACTTCGACCACGCCGGGCACCGCCAGCGCCGCGGCCTTGTCCATGCCGAGGATGCGCGCATGCGCATGCGGGGAGCGCACCGTACCCAGGTGCAGCATGTTGTCGAACTACACGTCGTCGACGAAGCGGCCCGCGCCGGTCAGCAGGCGCGCGTCCTCCTTGCGCCGCAGCGGCTGGCTGAGGATGCGCTTCGGCGCGGCGTCCGCGGACTCAGGCTTGCGCATCTGGCGACGCCCGCTGCGGGGATTCGTAGGCATGCGCGCCGCCGTGGCGCAGCGGCCGATGCAGGACCTCGCCGTTGCACGCGGCCACCGCGCGACGCGCCATGGTCAGCACCAGGTGGGCGCGGTACGCGGAACCGGCGTGAAGGTCGGAGATCATCTCCGCAGCGTCGAGCACCGCGTCGTCCAGGGACTCGGGCGCGAAGCTCGCCTGCAGCGCGCGCTCCAGTGCGTGCGCGCGGAACACGCCGCCGCTGCCCGCGCCGGTGACGGCGACACGCACGCCGTCGCCGAACTGCGCGACGAACACGCCGGCCATCGCGTAGCGCGAGGCCGGATTGGCGAACTTCATGTAGGCCGCCTTCAACGGCAGCGGAAAACGCACTGCCGTCAGCAACTCGTCGGCCGCCAGCGCGGTCGAGAAGAAACCCGTGAAGAACTCGTCGGCGGCGAGGCTGCGCCGGTCGGTCTCGAGGGTGGCGCCCAGGGCCAGGCAGGCGGCCGGATAGTCGGCCGCCGGGTCGTTGTTGGCGACCGATCCGCCGAGCGTGCCGCGTGCGCGCACCTGCGGATCGCCGATCCCCCGGCGAGCCGCGCCAGGGCGGGCAGGCGCTCCTGCACGAGTGGCG
>JADJPT010000028.1 GCA_016713125.1 Betaproteobacteria bacterium | reverse complement strand
CACCTCCGGTGCGGCGTGGCTGCGCGAGTACGTGTTGCCCGGTCGCGACACGCTGGCGGTCGCCGGCACCCACGGCAAGACCACGACGACCACCATCCTCAGCTTCCTGCTGGACCGCGCCGGCCGCGATCCGGGCTTCCTGATCGGCGGTGTGGCCGAGGATTTCGGCGTCTCCGCTCGGCTGGGCACCGGCCGCGAATTCGTGGTCGAGGCCGACGAATACGACACCGCGTTCTTCGACAAGCGCAGCAAGTTCGTCCACTACCGGCCGCTGGTGGCGATCCTCAACAATCTCGAATACGACCACGCCGACATCTTTCCCGATATCGCCGCGATCCAGCGCCAGTTCCATCATCTGGTGCGCACCGTACCCGGTCGCGGCCGCCTGATTGTCAACGGCGAAGACGCGCGTCTGGACGAAGTGCTGGCGATGGGGTGCTGGACGCCGGTCGAACGATTCGGCCTGCTGCGCGACGGCATGGCCGACGATGCCTTCGATTGGGGCGCGCGCCTGCTGCACGGCGACGGCAGTGCGTTCGCGGTCTTCCGTGGCGGTCTCGCCGTCGGCGAAGTGCAGTGGTCGATGCTGGGCAACCACAACGTCTTGAACGGCTTGGCGGCACTGGCTGCGTGCAATGCGGTTGGCGTCGATCCTGCGGGCGTAATGTCCGCGCTCGCCGGGTTCCGCAGCGTCAAGCGTCGTCTGGAAGTGTTGGGCACTGCCAACGGCATCACCGTGTACGACGATTTCGCGCATCATCCCACCGCGATCCGCACGACGCTGGAAGGCCTGCGCGCGCGAGTCGGCAGCGCACGCATCGTCGTTGCGATGGAGCCGCGCAGCAATTCGATGCGTTTGGGCGCGCATGCCGATGCGCTGGCGCCGTCGCTCGCGATCGCTGACGCGGTGGTGTTCCTGCACCGTCCCGAGCTGTCCTGGGATGCGACCAAAGTCATCGCGGCGATCCGCGGCGAAGCGCGGACTGCGCCGACCGCCGATTCGCTGATCGCCACGCTGCGCGCATTGGCGCACCCGGGAGACCACGTGGTGTTCATGTCGAACGGTGGTTTCGACGGCGCGCCGCGGCGGTTCCTCGCTGCGCTGGGGTGATGCGTCGTGGTCGATACGCTGCCGCTGTTTCCGCTGCAGACCGTGCTGGTGCCCGGCGCATCGCTGGGTCTGCGGATTTTTCGAAACCCGCTATCTCGATCTCGTCCGCGACTGCGGCCGCAACGGCACCGGATTCGGTATCTGTCTGATTCTCGACGGCGATGAGGCCGGTGCCCCCGCGATGCCTGCGGCGGTAGGGACCGAGGCGCGGATCGAGGATTTCGGCACGAACGATGGGCTGTTGATGCTCCGCGTGCGCGGTGGGCGACGTTTTCATGTGCGCCAGACGCAGACGCATGGCAATGGTCTGATCGTGGCCGATGTCGATTGGTGCGAGCCCGATCCCGACGACGAACTGCGCCCCGAGCACGGCCTGCTGGGCAACCTGCTGCAACAGGCGATCGAACAGGCCGGCGGCGAGTTCGCGAAGACGCCACCGTCGCGGTTCGACGATGCTGCATGGGTCGGTTGGCGCTTGGCGGAGTTGTTGCCGCTGAGCAACCCGCAGCGGCAGATGTTGTTGCAGGAAAGCGACCCGCACGCGCGGCTCGACCGATTGCTCGCGCTGATGCCCTGAATCCTATTTGCCGGTGCGCAACCGCAGCACCGGCAGGCCACCGTCCGGATGCTCCGATTCGGCGCGCTGCAGATCGTTCAGGACAGCGCTCACGCGCGCATGCGTTTCGCCGTCGTCGGGCTGAGGCATCCATAGACCGAAGGCCGGTGTCGGGCGCACGAAACGCAGCGTCTGCATGGTGCCGATCCACAGCGGTTGGCCGCTGTCGAGCAGCGCGGGCGCCCGCCACACGCGCAACACATGAATCGTATCGGGACGTGAGCCGGGTCGGCGCATCAGCAGTGTTTCGGCCTCGGCGCCCAATGTCGCCGGCAGCACCGGTTGCAACGCGGCGCGACGCTTGGGGTCGAGCAGGCCCAGCGTCGCCACCCACGTCGCCTGTGGTTGCGATACCCAGCCCTGCGCTTCCAACCGCGCGCGCACCGGCGCCAGCGGACCCGCGATCTGCACGTCCAAGGGCCAGCGTCGGCTGGGGTCGCGCTCGTTGCGGTGTACCGGCAATGTCTGCCATTCACGGTGCCACCAGTCTTCGGTCGCCAATTGGCGGGTCGGCAGCGGCGGCGCGAATTGCGCGAGCACATCGTCGATGGATCGCGGCGCGTGCCACAGCGCCGCGATCGCGAAACTCACGTAGAACACGGTGGCCACAGGACGCATCCAGAACGACCGGCCGATGTGGCGGCGATAGGCGATGCCGAGCACCAGCAGCCAGAGAATGCCGAACAGCGCGCCGCCGACGATGTCGCTGAGCCAGTGCGCGCCGAAGTACAGGCGCGCGAAACCGGGTAGCGCCACCGCCACGCCGGCGACCAGATACGGCCACACCCGCTGTCGTCCCGGCATCTCGCGCGCGATCAGCACCGCGAAGAAACCGAACACGATGGTCAGCATCGTCACCGGGATCGACGGGAAGCCGAAGCCGTCCAGCGCGGTCGGCGGGCGCGGCATTTCCACCGACAATGCAAGGAGGCGGTGAAGGCGAAGCCGAACGCCACCGCAGCCAGCCAATGCAGTGCTGCGGCGAATCGTCGCCGCCACAACAGCCAGCCCAGGCCGAGCGCCAGCGCAGGCAGCAGGACCTGCAGGTCGCCGAGCGATGCGAGCGCGGCCATGAAGCGGTCGGCCAGCGGATTGCGCAGCGCAGCCATCGCGGCATACGCCTGTTGATCGATCGCCAGCGGCCCGCGACGCGTCATCACCACCGCGAGCAGCGCAAACGAGCCCCAGCCGATACCGATCAGGCACATCGCCAGCATCGCCAGAGAAGCGGACTCCGGACGCTTGTGCTGGATCATGGGCGCGGCATAGCGTGCCAGCCGCGGGTGTGCGCGGGTCCATTTCAGCGCGCGCGCCAGCAGGCGATCGGCGTGGCGCGCGAACCAGCGATAGGTGTAGAGCACGACCGCCCACACCAGGGCCAACACTCCGACCAGCGCCAACAGGACCAGCGCAAGACGGTCGGCGACCGCCGAGATCGCATCGTACGAGGCCCCGAAGATCCAGCCCGGGGCAAGAAACGCCACCGCCCACAAAATCGCGGCGATCAGGCTGGCGGGGATGTAGCGCTTCAACGGCATGTGCAGCATGCCGGCGATCGCCGGCACGAACGGACGCACGGCACCGACGAAGCGGGCGATGATGATGCTCTTGCTGCCGTGGCGGCGGAACAAGCGCTCGCCGCGATCGATCAACTGCGGATAGCGACTGAACGGCCAATGCGCGCGCAAAGCGGTTCCCAGCGCAGCCGATCCAGAAACTGAAGCCATCGCCGACGAAAGCGCCCAGCGAGGCGCAGGCGATCGCGTACATGCCGTTGATATGCCCCCAGCCCGATCAACGCGCCGATCGCGAACAACAGCGGCAGCGCGGGGACCAGCAGACCGACGGCGACCATGCTTTCCAGGAACGCGAGCAGGAAGATCACGCCTCCGGCCGCCACGGGGTGCGTGGAAACCCAAGTCGTGATGCTTTCCATCCAGGCGCCGGTCATGGTCCGATTATGGCAGGTGGGGTTTGGTGGGCGGGATGTGGGAGTCGGGAAGACAGAGTAAAGATCCGTCATCCCGGCGAAAGCCGGGACCCGGTTTCCAGTCATTCGCCAAGCATCAGAGCAACAGCTGGGTTCCGGCTTTCGCCGGAACGACGGCTTTGGCTTTCGTCGGATGACGATGCGTTGGACGCGCACCGCCTATCCTCCCATGTCCTCCGAAGCCATCGAACTCCAGGCGCTCAAGGCCGACAGCTTCGGCCGCATCGCCCTGATGCGCGATGCGCGCGGCTTGTTCGTACGTCGCGACCTCGCCCATGTGCCGCTGTGGCTGCGACTGCCGGCGTGGTGGCTGGCGCGACGCGAGGCCCGCGGCCTGCAGCGGGTGCTCGGTGCCGAGGCGGTGCCGCAGTTGCTGAACTGGGACGGTAGACGGCTCGACCGGAGCTATCTCGATGGCGCGGCGATGTATCAGCGTCCGCCGCGTGGCGATCTCGCCTATTTCCGGCTCGCGCGCAGACGCCTCGCAGGCGCTGCACCGCTGTGGGCTGGCGCACAACGATCTGGCCAGGAAGCCAACTGGCTGGTGCTGGCCGACGGCACGCCGGCGATCATCGATTTCCAGCTTGCGGTCTGCGGCGCACCGCGCTCGCGCTGGATGCGCCTGCTCGCGCGCGAAGACCTGCGGCATCTGCTCAAGCACAAACGCATGTACTGTCCCGATGCGATCACGCCCGTCGAGCGTCGACTGCTCAAGCGTCGCTCTTGGGTCCGCGATCTGTGGTTCCGCACCGGCAAGCCGGTCTATCGCTTCGTCACGCGCAAGCTGTTGAAGTGGGAAGACAACGAAGGGCAAGGACCAAAACCCTGAACTCATGCCTGGAGCGACCATGCGAACACAGAAGTCCTTTCTTCCGATCCTCATGCTGGCGACTGCGGCCGGCTGCGCGGAACGGCCGGACGCGGATTCAAAAGTCCCGAATGGGTGTCCTGCGCGGGCAACGAGCAGTGCAAAGCAGTGTTTTGCCCTGTCATGGCTGGGTGGCGATCGCGAGCGGGCACGAAGCGATGCGCAGCGCATGTACACCAAGGCGGAGCGCGAGGCGCTGAGCGTTCTCGATTGCACCACCGCTGACGATGCGCCTCGGCCTGCGACGCGGTATGCAGGGTGGTGTCTGCGCGATCGAAACAACCGGGATCCACACCTGATGTTTCCGTGGCGCATGAGCGCGCCGTCGGCGACCCCGCATGCTTTCCACGCTTCAAAGCGAATCCACCATGACCACGCTTGCCGGCAAGACCCTTCTTTCATCACCGGCGCCTCGCGCGGCATCGGTCTTGCCATCGCGCTGCGCGCCGCGCGCGATGGCGCGAATGTCGCCATCGCCGCGAAATCGTCGGTACCCAATCCGAAATTGCCCGGCACCATCCACAGCGCGGCTCAAGCGGTGGAAGCCGCAGGCGGCGCCGCGCTCGCGCTGAAGTGCGATATCCGCGAAGAAGACGAGGTCCGTGCAGCAGTCGCGGCCACGGTCGATGCGTTCGGCGGCATCGATATCCTGATCAACAACGCCAGCGCGATCTGGCTGCGCGGCGCGCTGGACACGCCGATGAAGCGCTTCGATCTGATGCAGCAGGTCAACGCCCGTGGCAGCTTCCTGTGCGCACAGGCCTGTCTGCCGCATCTGCTGCAGGCACCGAATCCTCAATATCCTCACCTGGCGCCGCCGCCGAATCTCGATCCGAAGTGGTGGGCCCCGCATACCGGCTATACGCTGGCCAAGATGGGCATGAGCTTCGTGACGTTGGGGTTGGCTGCGGAATTCGGCCCGCAGGGCGTTGCCGTCAACGGCGCTATGGCCGCGCACGGTCATCGCCACCGACGCCATCAATATGATTCCCGGCGTCGAACTCGCGCAGTGCCGCAAACCCGAAATCATGGCCGATGCCGCGCATGCGGTGCTGGTGCGCGAAGCCGCCGGATTCCACGGTCGCTTCCTGATCGACGATGAAGTACTGCTGGCCGCAGGCGTCATCGATTTCGACGGATACGCGGTCGATGCATCGCGTCCGCTCCTTCCCGACCTCTTTCTCGACTGACGTTTCCGTTCGGAGTACCGACATGAAATATCTGCACACCATGGTCCGAGTCCGCGATCTGGACGCTTCCTTGCGCTTCTATTGCGAAGGCCTCGGCCTGAAAGAAGTCCGGCGGATGGAGAACCCGGCCGGAAAATTCACGCTCGTCTTTCTCGCCGCCGACGAAACCCCCGGCGCGGAAATCGAACTCACCTGCAACTGGGGCTCGGAAGAGGACTACGGCACCGCGCGCAACTTCGGCCACCTCGCGTTCCGCGTCGACGACATCTACGCCACCTGCGCGCGCCTGCAGGCGATGGGCTACACCATCAACCGCCCGCCCCGAGACGGCCACATGGCCTTCGTGCGCTCGCCCGATCTGGTTTCGATCGAACTGCTGCAGGACGGCAACCTGCCGCCGCAGGAGCCGTGGGCGTCGATGGCGAATACCGGCATGTGGTGAGGTTGCGCTTCCCTCTTCCGTGTCGCGGGAGAGGATGCCTGAAGGTCGGGTGAGGGGCCTACGGCAACGCCTCGCCGCAAGTCCTCGATCAGATCATCGACATGCTCCGGTCCCACCGGAGATCCGGAGCAGGTTCTGCGGCGAGCGCGGGTTGGGGCCTTCGACCGAAGCGCGATGTTCGATCAGGGATTCGCAGCCGCCAAGGGAGGTGGCGTTGGTGAACACCTTCACTTTTGAAGCCAGCGACAGTGCCGCTTCACGCCCGCCGAGCAATTCGATGCTCATCATTCCGCCGAAGTCGCGCATCTGCCGCGCGGCAACGTCATGGCTCGGGTGCGAGGCGAGGCCGGGGTAATTCACTCGGTTCGATCTCGGGCCGCGAAGCAAGAAAATCGGCGACAGCGCGCGCATTCGCGGAGTGCATCGCCATGCGCGCACCAGCGAGCGGCAGCCGCGCAGGATCAGCCAGGCGCTGAACGGCGCAAGAGTGGCGCTGGTGATGTAGCAGCCGGTGCGCGACCTGGCGAAAAGTCGCCGCGTTTCGCGTACACCAGCGCGCCGCCGAGGACGTCGCTGTGGCCGCCGAAATACTTGCGGTGGAATGCATCACGATGTCCGCGCCCAGCGCCAACGGTCGTTGCAGCAACGGAGTGGCGAAAGTGTTGTCGACCACCGCCAGCGCGCCAGCGGCGTGCGCGATCTCCACCAGTGCCGCGATGTCGCAGACCTTCATCTTCGGATTCGACGGGGTTTCGATCCAGACCAGTGCCGTATGCAGATTGCATGCGATGCGCACAGCATCAAGATCGCTCATGTCCACGATCACCGCCTCGATGCTGCGCTCCGGCAGATATTCGGCGCAGAACATCCGCAGACCGGTGTAACAATCGTCTGGAATCAACAGCCGCGCGCCGTTCGGCAGGCATTCCAGCAATGTGCTGATCGCCGCCATGCCGGATGCGAACGTGATCGCATCCTCGCCGCCTTCCAACGCAGCCAAGGTCTCGCGTAGACGGTCGTTGGTCGGATTGCCTTCTCGCTGGTATTCGTAACCGGCGATGCGTTCGCCGCCGGGGCCGTGGAGGAAGGTGGTCGCCAGATGGATCGGCGGCGCCATCGCGCCGGTAGTGGGGTCGGATTCGTTGCCGATATGCACGGAAAGGGTTTCAGGGCGCATGAGTGATGGACTCGGATCGGTGAGAGCAGTATCGGATGCTGCCGACGCAGCGTGGTGCGCACGCGCCTGCCGGCGGAAAAACGCGGCGGTGAGCGCCAGCATCGCGACCAGCCCTATCCCACTGGGCAGCAACTGGTTCTACGGCCGCCACCGCGCAGCAGATTGCCGGCGCCGGCCGAGGCCATCGCGAAATAGAAGCCGGTCATTTTCAGGCCGTGATCCAGGATGAGCGCGCGGCGCATCCACACATTCGCCCAGAAATGGCGGAGAGGTCGTACAGGCGCCAGTGCGATCACGAAGCCCAAAGTGCCGTAGGCCAGTGCGGGCGGCCATGATGTCGTACCCGGCCCGCCGCGCAGCAACAACAGCATCGCAAGCACGATGGCCGTGCAGGCCAGCAAGGCATCGGGCCAGCCCGGCGCACGGCCTCGCAGCGCCAGCGCACGCAGGCTGCCGACATATTCGTAGGCAGCGGTCAATGTGACCGCGACCAGCGCGGTCGGCGCCGTGCCAGCGAGCACGCCGAAGAGTGCGGTCGCCAATACCACCGCACCCAGCGCCACGACCATGCGTCCGAAACGGCGATGGTGACTGCCACCCTTGACCGACAGCAGCGGCGTCAGCCCGATACCCAGTGCGATCGCGCCGGCGCCGATGTGGATCCACTCGTTTGTCGAGAACGGACTCATCCCTGGTCAGGCCGACAAGTCCGCGAACGACGCGCGCGCGGCGCCAGCGTCGCGGCGATCACCGCATCGTCGTGCGCCATCGACAGGAATCCGGCCTCGAATGCAGACGGGGCCAGATAGACGCCGCGCTCCAGCATCGCATGGAAGAAACGGTTGAATGCAGCGGTGTCGCAGGCGGTGGCCTGGGCGTACGTATCGACCTTCTCGGACGTGAAGAACAGACCGAACATGCTGCCGACGCGATTGGTGGTGAACGGGATTCCGGCGTCGTGCGCGGCGACCTCAAGCCCGGCGCACAGCACGGCGGTGCGCGCGTCGAGAGTCTCGTAGAAGCCCGGCGCCTGGATCAGCTCCAGCATCGCCAGCCCGGCCGCCATCGCCACCGGATTGCCGCTGAGCGTGCCGGCCTGGTAGATCGGGCCGCTGGGTGCAATCTGGCGCATCAGGTCGGCGCGGCCGCCGTAGGCGCCCACCGGCATGCCGCCGCCGATGATCTTGCCGAAGGTGCTGAGGTCCGGCGTGATGCCGTACACCGCCTGCGCGCCGCCGAGGGCGACGCGGAAGCCGGTCATCACTTCGTCGAAGATGAGGATCGCGCCGTGCCGCGTGCACAGATCGCGCAGATGCTGCAGATAGCCGGCGCGCGGCGGGATGCAGTTGGCGTTGCCGACCACCGGCTCGACGATCACCGCCGCCACTTCGCCGCCGATGTCGTCGAACAGCCTGGTGGCTTCATCGAAATCGTTGAACGGCAGGGTCGAAGTGAGGTCCGCCAGTGCTTTCGGCACACCCGGCGAGTTCGGCACCCCGAGCGTGAGCATGCCGGAGCCGGCTTTGACCAGGAACGAATCGCCGTGACCGTGGTAGCAGCCCTCGAATTTCACGATCCGCGTGCGTCCGGTCGCGCCGCGGGCGAGGCGGATCGCGGACAGGGTGGCCTCGGTACCGGAATTCACCATACGCACCATCTCGCAGCTCGGAATCAGCCGGGTGATGGTCTCGGCCATCGTCACTTCCAGTGGATTCGGCGTGCCGAAGCTCAAGCCGTTGCGCGCGGTGGCGATCACCGCCTCCAGCACCTTCGGATGGTTGTGACCGGCAATCATCGGGCCCCACGAGCCGACATAGTCGATGTAGCGGTTGCCGTCGGCATCATGCAGATACGGACCGTCGGCGCGTTCGACGAAGAACGGCTCGCCGCCTACCGATTTGAAGGCGCGGACCGGCGAATTGACGCCGCCGGGCATCAGGGTCTGGGCGCGGGCGAACAGGTCGTGCGAACGATCGGTCTTCATCGGTATCTCGTACAGTGGGTGTGTTTGTGGGTTCAGTCGAAGCATGCGCGGTAGGCGCATCGCCGCGTTCGGGTCCGGCGCGTCGAAGACGCCGCTGATCATGGCGATCAGATCTGCGCCGGCAGCGACGACCGATCGCGCATTCTCGGGCGTGATGCCGCCGATCGCCACTCGCGGCAGATCGAGGTCGACGCTGTCGCGGAGCAGATCGAACGCGGCGCGACGGGTATTCGGTTTGGTCGAAGATGGAAAAAACGCGCCGAAAGCGACGTAGTCGGCACCGGAAGCCGCCACAACGCGCGCGCGTTCGAGATCGTCGTAGCAGGACACGCCGATGATCGCGTCCGGGCCGAGAACATCCCGCGCCGCGCCTGCATCGCCATCGTCTTCGCCCAGATGCACGCCATCTGCGCCGACTGCCCTTGCCAGCGCGATGTCGTCGTTGACGATCAACGGGATGCCGTGCTCCGCGCATCGTGCGCGCAATGCTTCGGCCTGCGTGCGCCGCAGTGTGGCAGAAGCGGATTTGTTGCGGTACTGCAGCAGCGATGCATGCCCGAGCACAGCATCCACACGTGCGAGCAGGCGCCCGGTATCGGTGTCGTCGGGCGTGATCAGATAGACGCCGCGCGACCACAGGCCGCGACGGGGCGTGTCGCTGTCGATGGTTCGATCGGTGGTCGTATCGGTATTCCGGGTCGCAAAATTCATCGGTCACGCTTCCGGCGGTGGGCGCGGGATGGGACAATGCCGCAGGCCCCTGACACTGGACATTAGCCGATGAGCGAGACCGCTGCCCCCGTGACTTACCGCACCTGGATGTGCGTCGTTTGCGGTTTCATCTACGACGAGGCCAAAGGATTGCCGGACGAGGGCATCGCCCCGGGTACCCGTTGGGAGGAAATCCCTGATACCTGGTGCTGCCCGGACTGCGGCGTGACCAAGAGCGATTTCGAGATGGTCACGGTCTGATCGCGCCGATTCGGCCGGAGGCGGCGACATGCGGGTTGCCGTCGAAGCGCTCAGGTGCAGCCGCTGGCGTTCGCGGCCGTGCTCGACGATCCGGCTTCCTCTTGGACCGCCTCGGCGTCGTCTCGGCCTCCGGGGTTGAGCCGCAGATAGCGCCCCAGATCCTGATGGGCACCGGCCTGGTGACCC
This sequence comes from Betaproteobacteria bacterium, assembly GCA_016713125.1. Lineage (GTDB taxonomy): Bacteria > Pseudomonadota > Gammaproteobacteria > Burkholderiales > SG8-39 > SZAS-79. The sequence goes on along the minus strand of JADJPT010000028.1, from coordinate 14,128 downwards.
AGTTCCGAATAGCCCAGACCACGGTCGCGCAGGGCTTCAGCGTTGTCGGGCACCAGCCGCAGGATCCGGTCGGTGCATCGCACCGCCCGCGCCCAGTCGCCATTCTCGGTGTACAGGGCGTGCAGATTTCGCAGCATCCGCACTAGAATCGCTCGCGGCGGCGCCGGGCTCAGAATCTGCATCAGGGCCTCGTCAGGGACGTCCTCGCCGAAGTGAGGGCGGGCGCGGTGCCGAAGTTCGTCGGCATTCAACGGGCGCCCACGGTTGAACGGATCCATCACAAGCACCCCGTCATCCACCGGTAGCCGGACCAGGAAGTGTCCCGGGAACGAGACGCCGTCCAGTGGAATCCCCAGCCGGCGAGCCACTTCCATCTGCACCAGCGCCAGAGAAATCGGGTTGCCCAGCCGTCGAGTCAGGACCTCGTTCATATAACTGTTGCGCGGGTCGTAGTACTCGGCGTGGTTGCCGGCATAGCCGAGCTCATCGAACAGACGGTGATTGATTGCCTGCATTTTCAATGGGTTGCTGCCGATCTGTTCCAGCTCCTGGCCGCAGCGACACCACATGGGCCTCGACGAGTGCGTCGCAGGCTTCGGGATCCAGATCCGGATATTCGTCGCGTGATCAAAAGCGCTGCCGAGCAGCGGTACCTGATCGTCGGCAAGGTCGGCCAATGCAGACCAGTCGGGGAGGGAGAAAACAGTTGGCATGCACCAAGACTGCGGGCAGCCCGCTTTCGGCACAAGTCCTGCGGCCAGGCGATTCAGTCGGCGGGCGGAATGTCTGGACCGAAGGTCAGCGTAGCGCCGTCCTTCAGCCCAAGCTTGGAGGCCTGACCGGCGTTCAGTTCCAGGACGTAAAGCGCCGGCGCATGGCTCGGGTAGGGGGGGCAGCGATTGCCCAGCGAACAGGGCGGTACGTCACGCTGTTGCGACACCAGATGCAGCTTGCTATCGAAATACAGAATGTCCAGTGGGATCTTGGTGTTCTTCATCCAGTATGCAAGCGGCTGTTGGTCGTCATGGATGAAGAGCATTCCGTTGTTTTCGTCCATCGATTCGCGAAACATCAGTCCGCGCGCGCGCTCCATGTCGTTATCTGCGACTTCCACCTTGGAAACGATGGCCTTCCAGCTCTACCCAGTGGTCTTTGGCATTGCCGCATCCGCTTGCGCAAAGGCTTAAAATCAAGGCTGTCAGTGATATGGGGCGCATGAAAGAGGCTCCAGGAAATGTGCTGCACCATTGCGGAGACGAGACTTCGCGTCAAGTCGCTCGTGCCCCTTCCCAAATCTGTTGTTGCCGTGCACAATGCGCGCCCTTGCAGCAGACTCGGATAACGAAACGCGGCAAGCGAAGCATAAGGCGCTGGGGTGTTGACGGGTTCCGACTCTCCCCTATAATGCGCGGCCCTCGCAATGGTGTCTGGATGAACCTAAACGAGAGCAGGTCGAAGCAGAAAAGAGGTGTTGACGAAAACGTCGAAGCCTCCCATAATGTAAGACCCTTCTGGCGGCGCCAACACGGGCCAGCAGAAAGAAATAAAATCGCAGCAGGGTGTTGACGGCAACGAAAACGGCCCTATAATGTGCGGCTCCCTCGGACGCTTTGGCGACGAAGGGAAGAAGCAAAGGGATGAGGCGCTGAGGCCGATTCCGACGATCTTTGACAGTGTGCGCAGGTGACTTGTGCGGGCGTCTGGCAAGTGGATGGTTGTCCATTTTTGCAGACGTTCGACCAAGAACCAAATAGATTCAAAGCATGCAAATGCAAGAAAGTAATTTGGGGCTCGGATGACGACTGCACTCAAAGCATTTGGACTTCGGTCCGAAAAATTTAAGTGAAGAGTTTGATCCTGGCTCAGAGTGAACGCTGGCGGCAGGCCTAATACATGCAAGTCGAACGGCAGCACAGAGGAGCTTGCTCCTTGGGTGGCGAGTGGCGGACGGGTGAGGAATACATCGGAATCTGCCTTATCGTGGGGGATAACGTAGGGAAACTTACGCTAATACCGCATACGACCTACGGGTGAAAGCGGAGGACCGCAAGGCTTCGCGCGATAAGATGAGCCGATGTCGGATTAGCTAGTTGGCGGGGTAATGGCCCACCAAGGCGACGATCCGTAGCTGGTCTGAGAGGATGATCAGCCACACTGGAACTGAGACACGGTCCAGACTCCTACGGGAGGCAGCAGTGGGGAATATTGGACAATGGGCGCAAGCCTGATCCAGCCATGCCGCGTGGGTGAAGAAGGCCTTCGGGTTGTAAAGCCCTTTTGTCCGGAAAGAAAAGCATTCGGGTTAATACCTCGAGTGTTCTGACGGTACCGGAAGAATAAGCACCGGCTAACTTCGTGCCAGCAGCCGCGGTAATACGAAGGGTGCAAGCGTTACTCGGAATTACTGGGCGTAAAGCGTGCGTAGGTGGTTTGTTAAGTCTGATGTGAAAGCCCTGGGCTCAACCTGGGAATTGCATTGGATACTGGCGAGCTAGAGTGCGGTAGAGGATGGCGGAATTCCCGGTGTAGCAGTGAAATGCGTAGAGATCGGGAGGAACATCTGTGGCGAAGGCGGCCATCTGGACCAGCACTGACACTGAGGCACGAAAGCGTGGGGAGCAAACAGGATTAGATACCCTGGTAGTCCACGCCCTAAACGATGCGAACTGGATGTTGGGTGCAACTAGGCACTCAGTATCGAAGCTAACGCGTTAAGTTCGCCGCCTGGGGAGTACGGTCGCAAGACTGAAACTCAAAGGAATTGACGGGGGCCCGCACAAGCGGTGGAGTATGTGGTTTAATTCGATGCAACGCGAAGAACCTTACCTGGCCTTGACATCCACGGAACTTTCCAGAGATGGATTGGTGCCTTCGGGAACCGTGAGACAGGTGCTGCATGGCTGTCGTCAGCTCGTGTCGTGAGATGTTGGGTTAAGTCCCGCAACGAGCGCAACCCTTGTCCTTAGTTGCCAGCACGTAATGGTGGGAACTCTAAGGAGACCGCCGGCGACAAGCCGGAGGAAGGTGGGGATGACGTCAAGTCATCATGGCCCTTACGACCAGGGCTACACACGTACTACAATGGAGAGGACAGAGGGCTGCAAACCCGCGAGGGTGAGCCAATCCCAGAAACCCCTTCTCAGTCCGGATTGGAGTCTGCAACTCGACTCCATGAAGTCGGAATCGCTAGTAATCGCAGATCAGCATTGCTGCGGTGAATACGTTCCCGGGCCTTGTACACACCGCCCGTCACACCATGGGAGTTTGTTGCACCAGAAGCAGGTAGCTTAACCGCAAGGGGGGCGCTTGCCACGGTGTGGCCGATGACTGGGGTGAAGTCGTAACAAGGTAGCCGTATCGGAAGGTGCGGCTGGATCACCTCCTTTAGAGACTAAAGACAGCTAATTGCTCAGACGTCCGCACAAGTGACCTGCATCCAAAGCGTCCCGCCTCACGACGACAGTCGTGAACTAGGCATTAGGGGGCCATAGCTCAGCTGGGAGAGCACCTGCTTTGCAAGCAGGGGGTCGTCGGTTCGATCCCGACTGGCTCCACCATCTGGCTTAGACGCAACAACGGGTCTGTAGCTCAGGTGGTTAGAGCGCACCCCTGATAAGGGTGAGGTCGGTGGTTCGAGTCCTCCCAGACCCACCAGAACTTTGGATGATGTCGCGCACACTTAAAGATTTGAAACGATTCTGGCCATGAAGCCAGCTTCGTGTTCTTTGAAAACTTGGGACGTAACGAGCGTTTGAGACGAATGTCCAGACGTGTCGAAAGAGGCTAAGGCGAGCATCGAGAGATGCTTTATTGAAGTTGTAAACGTTGTATTCGCGACGACATGACCTTGAGGCGACTTGAGGTTATATGGTCAAGCGAATAAGCGCACACGGTGGATGCCTTGGCGGTCAGAGGCGATGAAGGACGTGGCAGCCTGCGAAAAGCGTCGGGGAGCTGGCAACAAGCTTTGATCCGGCGATGTCCGAATGGGGAAACCCACCCGCAAGGGTATCCTGCAGTGAATACATAGCTGCTGGAAGCGAACGCGGTGAACTGAAATATCTAAGTAACCGTAGGAAAAGAAATCAACCGAGATTCCCTGAGTAGCGACGAGCGAACGGGGACTAGCCCAAAAGTCGATTGAGCTTTAACAAAACGGTCTGGGAAGGCCGGCCATAGAAGGTGATAGCCCTGTAAGTGAAAGGGCTCAGTCGATGAAATTGAGTAGGGCGGGGCACGTGAAACCCTGTCTGAACATGGGGGGACCATCCTCCAAGGCTAAATACTACTGACCGACCGATAGTGAACCAGTACCGTGAGGGAAAGGCGAAAAGAACCCTGGTGAAGGGAGTGAAATAGACCCTGAAACCGTGTGCGTACAAGCAGTCGGAGCCCGCAAGGGTGACGGCGTACCTTTTGTATAATGGGTCAGCGACTTACTGTTTGTGGCGAGCTTAACCGTATAGGGGAGGCGAAGGGAAACCGAGTCTGATAAGGGCGCATAGTCGCAGGCAGTAGACCCGAAACCGGGTGATCTAGTCATGCCCAGGGTGAAGGTTGAGTAACATCAACTGGAGGCCCGAACCCACTCCCGTTGCAAAGGTAGGGGATGAGGTGTGATTAGGAGTGAAAAGCTAATCGAACCCGGAGATAGCTGGTTCTCCTCGAAAGCTATTTAGGTAGCGCCTCATGTGAATCTTCCTGGGGGTAGAGCACTGTTATGGCTAGGGGGTCATTGCGACTTACCAAACCATGGCAAACTCCGAATACCAAGACAGACTGCATGGGAGACACACGGCGGGTGCTAACGTCCGTCGTGAAAAGGGAAACAACCCAGACCCACAGCTAAGGTCCCAAATTACCGCTAAGTGGGAAACGATGTGGAAAGGCACAGACAGCCAGGAGGTTGGCTTAGAAGCAGCCACCCTTTAAAGAAAGCGTAATAGCTCACTGGTCGAGTCGGTCTGCGCGGAAGATTTAACGGGGCTAAGCGGTAAACCGAAGCTTGGGGTGCATACTTCGGTATGCGCGGTAGAGGAGCGTTCCGTAAGCCGTTGAAGGTGGATTGAGAAGTCTGCTGGAGGTATCGGAAGTGCGAATGCTGACATAAGTAACGATAATGCGGGTGAAAAGCCCGCACGCCGAAAGCCCAAGGTTTCCTTGCGCAACGTTAATCGGCGCAGGGTGAGTCGGCCCCTAAGGCGAGGCAGAAATGCGTAGTCGATGGGAAGCTGGTTAATATTCCAGCACCTCGCGTAAGTGCGATGGAGGGACGGAGAAGGTTAGGTTGGCCGGGCGTTGGTTGTCCCGGTGAGATGGTTGAGGCGGTTCCCTTTGGCAAATCCGGGGGAGCAACGTTGAGACCAAGGACGAGTCCTATTGGACAAAGCAACTGATATCACGCTTCCAGGAAAAGTCCCTAAGCTTCAGCTTACGCAGACCGTACCGTAAACCGACACAGGTGGGCAGGATGAGAATTCTCAGGCGCTTGAGAGAACTCGGGTGAAGGAACTAGGCAAAATAGCACCGTAACTTCGGGAGAAGGTGCGCCCTCCATGGTTAATAGCTGAGGGGGGCCGCAGTGACCAGGCCGCTGCGACTGTTTATCAAAAACACAGCACTCTGCAAACACGAAAGTGGACGTATAGGGTGTGACGCCTGCCCGGTGCTGGAAGGTTAATTGATGGGGTCAGCCGCAAGGTGAAGCTCTTGATCGAAGCCCCAGTAAACGGCGGCCGTAACTATAACGGTCCTAAGGTAGCGAAATTCCTTGTCGGGTAAGTTCCGACCTGCACGAATGGCGTAACGACAGCGGCGCTGTCTCCACCCAAGACTCAGTGAAATTGAAATCGCTGTGAAGATGCAGCGTTCCCGCGGCAAGACGGAAAGACCCCGTGAACCTTTACTATAGCTTTACACTGAACGTTGAGTTCGTCTGTGTAGGATAGGTGGGAGGCTGTGAAACCCTGGCGCTAGCCGGGGTGGAGGCAACCTTGAAATACCACCCTGATGTGCTTGACGTTCTAACCTGGGCCCGTAATCCGGGTCGGGGACCATGTATGGTGGGTAGTTTGACTGGGGCGGTCTCCTCCTAAAGAGTAACGGAGGAGCACGAAGGTACGCTCAGCGCGGTCGGACATCGCGCACTGTGTGCAAAGGCATAAGCGTGCTTGACTGCAAGATCGACGGATCAAGCAGGTACGAAAGTAGGACTTAGTGATCCGGTGGTTCTGTATGGAAGGGCCATCGCTCAACGGATAAAAGGTACTCCGGGGATAACAGGCTGATACCGCCCAAGAGTTCATATCGACGGCGGTGTTTGGCACCTCGATGTCGGCTCATCACATCCTGGGGCTGTAGTCGGTCCCAAGGGTATGGCTGTTCGCCATTTAAAGTGGTACGCGAGCTGGGTTCAGAACGTCGTGAGACAGTTCGGTCCCTATCTGTCGTGGGCGTTGGAGATTTGAGAGGGGCTGCTCCTAGTACGAGAGGACCGGAGTGGACGAACCTCTGGTGTTCCGGTTGTCACGCCAGTGGCACTGCCGGGTAGCTACGTTCGGAAGCGATAACCGCTGAAAGCATCTAAGCGGGAAGCGCGCCTCAAGATGAGATCTCCCGGGGCACAAGCCCCCTGAAGGAACCATCAAGACTAGGTGGTTGATAGGCAGGGTGTGTAAGCGCAGTAATGCGTTGAGCTAACCTGTACTAATGATCCGTGTGGCTTGACCATATAACCTCAAGTTGCTTCGACTAAACTCGAATGAAACCCTTGGCCTCAACACGTTGACGGCTTGCAACAAACGCTCGTCACTCTTCTTCCCACCCTCTGAGAGCGTGGCGCTGCATCAACCGATGCCGGCGACCCTCCACCCTCTCCCTGGTGACAACAGCACCGTGGTACCACCCGATCCCATCCCGAACTCGGAAGTGAAACACGGTCGCGCCGATGGTAGTGTGGCTCAAGCCATGCAAGAGTAGGTCATCGCCAGGGTCTTTATAAAAGCAAAACCCCAGCTCATCGAGCTGGGGTTTTGTCTTTTTGGGGCCGTCCGCGCAAGCGGGACAAGTTAATAGTGTCCCCACATCGCGCTGGACGCGATCCGCAACCTGCGTTGATCGCCGGCCTGATGGCTGCGCTCAGTCGCCGGCCAGCAGGAAACCGAGCCACCAGGCGTCGGTGCCATCGTCCACCCGCAACACGAACCTGAAATCGATGGGGCTGCGGACCCAGCGGCTATTGATGCCAGCCCGCTGTGCCATCGGCGAGCCTGACCCGGGTCCAGTCCGGGGTCGGCACGCTGGCGGGATCATCGCTTGCCGTCAGCACCGCATGATCGACTCGCGAGCACGGTGCCGGATAACGAAGGGCGATCCCGGATCGCCACGCCGGAGCCCGGACGACGAGCGCTTCGAAGGATCGAGGTCACCGGGCAAGCCGGTGCAGAAACACGTAGGGCGCGCAATACTCGGCACCGTGATCGAAGTCGCGCGCCACGCCGGGCAAGGCGAGGATCCCTTCCAGCGTCGACCACAGGCGCTGGCGCGATTCCTGGTCGCTGTTCCATGCCGACTGGAATCCGTCCGGTCCTTCGCCGCCGCCGAAATCCAATTTGGTTTCAGGACGGACCCGCGCAAGCAGCGCATCCATGTCGCGCCGCGCGACGAGGGCGTGCAGGTCTTCCTTTGCGTGAAGCAGCGGAGGCGGCAGCTGTTCCACGGGCGGACGCATGACCGGATCGGCGGGCGTGCCGCCGACGGCAGTCATCGACAAGCCGTACCCGAGGGTGGCGGCAAGGATGCTGAAACGCATCGCCGGATCCGGCTCGCGAAGGCTCGGGGCGCGTTCGCTCAGAGCACGATCGGCGGCTCGCCGCCAATGATCACCACGTCCGCCGGACGACGCGCGAACAAGCCGACGCTGACCACGCCAGGGAGCTGGTTGAGTTCGCGTTCGACGCCCACCGGATCGACGATCGACAGGTTGTGCACGTCCAGGATCACGTTGCCGTTGTCGGTGACCACGCCATTGCGCCAGACCGGCTGGCCGCCGGTCAGCGCCAGGATCCGGCGCGCGGCCAGGCTGCGCGCCATCGGGATCACTTCCACCGGCAACGGGAACCCCCTTGATCAGGCGCTTGTGCGGATCGCATTCGTCGGCGCCGTCCACGTACAGCGAGAGGGTGCCGGCGGCGTTGAGGTCGATCACCTCGATGCCATGCGACTTCAGTCGCGCGGTGCTCTGCTCGGAACTGGAGACCGCGCCGGCGATGCGGTCGCGCCATGGCGCCAGCGCGTCGATGAAATAGGGCCACCGTGGAACCGGTGCCCACGCCGACGATCATGCCGTCCTCGACGTAGTCGATCGCTTTCACGGCGGCCAGTCGCTTCGCTTCGCTCATCTCGTCATTCCAGGGAAAGCAGCAATTCCCATTGCGCGGAGGTAACGGGGAACACCGACAGGCGACTGCCCTTCGCGGTCAACGCGAAGCCCTCGCCGAGCTGGTCGGTATGCGTCTTGATCTCCTCGAGCGGGATCAGCCGCTTGAGCTTGCGTTCGAAGGCCACGTCGACCAGGAACCAGCGCGGTTGTTCGCGACTGGCTTTTTCGTCGAAGTACTTGGACGTCGCATCGAACTGAGTCTCGTCCGGATACGCGGCACTGGCCACGCGGGCGATGCCGGCGATGCCGGGTACCTTGCAGTTGGAGTGGTAGATCATGACCCCGTCGCCTTCGCGCATGCCATCGCGCATGAAGTTGCGCGCCTGGTAGTTACGCACGCCGTTCCAGGGTTCGGTGCCGACGCGTTCCAGGTCATCGATGCCAAACGCATCGGGCTCGGACTTCATCATCCAGTAGCGTTTCGGCTTGCTCATGCGATGTGCTCGGCGAGATGGGTGGCGACTTCGCTGCACACCGCATCCAGGGGTACGTCCCAAGCCTCGTGTTGCAGCGCTTCGACGCGCTGCACGTCGAAGCCGGCACCGACCAGCCACGGGGGCGCGGATGTGTCGCGGCGGAAGGCGAGGCTGCGATCGTACCAGCCACCGCCCATGCCCAATCGATTGCAGCGCCCGTCGAAGCCGACCAGAGGCAGCACCAGCATGGCCATCTCGCTGGCAGGCAAGGCGGCATCGGGATCGATGTCGGGTTCAGGGATGCCGAAGCGGTTGGTCACCAGCGGATCGCCCGGCGCCACGGCGCGAAGCGGAGGTGTCGTCTGCATGCAACAGCGGCAGGCAATACGTCAGCGCAGCTGGCAAGCGCAACTGGAACACGTGCAGGCCGATTTCCCCGTCCATCGCCCAGTAACCGGCGACGAGGCCGGATGCCGGCAGGAAAGGCAGCGCAAGCAAATGATTCGACAGTGCTTCAGCCGCGGCGATGCGCGCGGTGGCTGGCAGGTCGCGCCGGCGTTGGCGAAGCTGGCGGCGCAGGAAGGCGCGGTCGGGAATGGAACTCACGCGAGGGACGGGCCGTGCTGCAGGGAAGGGTCGAACATCGCGGAAAAATGTCTCCGCCGTGGCGATGCGTGCGAAACGACCTTGAACCCGGGGTTCAAGTGGGAGCGCGTGGCGGCCATCGGGCTTCCCGCTCGGGGCGGACTTGCACTCCCGGCAACCAGTACGCCCCCGTGGTCGTCATTAAGGGACAAGGCGAATGTTGCGCACGCCGTCGCTCACGGCAGAGGACGCAACCAGTATAGGCGCGAGGTCGTCGCTGGCAAGCGCCATCGGTCGGCGGGTCGCGCGGGGTTCAGGCCTTCACGTGTTCGACGCGAGCAGGCCGTCGAGCCTGGCATTCGCCGCATCGATGAGCTTGAACAGGTCGCCGTCGCTGCGCGCTTAACTGACGGCGTCGCGCTGCTGCAGTTCATGCGCCAGGTTCAGCGCGGTCAGCACCGCCAGGCGATCCGGCGCGACCATCTTGTTGCTCCCGCGCAACTCGCGCATGCGGGCATCGAGCATGCGCGCGGCCGAGGTCAGGCTGGCGCGCTCGGCCTCGGTGACACCGACGGTGTATTCGCGGTCCAGCACGCGGATGCTGACCGGCTCGCTCTTGCCGCTCTCGGGCGTGCTCATGTGTGCTGCTCCAGCGACTTCAGGCGACTGATCATCGCTTCGACGCGGCTGCGCGCCTGTTCCTGCTTGGCCAGCAATTGCGCGCGTTCGGTGGCCATCTGCTCGTGTTGCTGGCGCAGGCTGCGGTTTTCGTCCTGCAGGCGCTGCATGCGGGTGGCAAGCAGGTCGATGCGCACCAGCAGCCGTTGCAGTTCGCCATGCAGGTCGCGGTTGTCCATCCGGGCACCTTAGGGAGGCGATGCGACCGGGTCAAGGCGCGCCGGCACCTGCTTTGGCCACTCCTGCAGGAAGCGCAGGCAGTCCTCCGCATTCAGCGGACGCGACAGCAGGTAGCCCTGCACCATGTCGCAGCCGTGCTGGAGCAGGAAGCGTTGCTGCTCGGCGGTCTCGACCCCCTCGGCGACCACGCGCAGGCCGAGCGAATGCGCCATCGCGATGACCGTCGTGGTGATCGCCGCGTCCTCGTTGTCGCCGGGGCGGCCGAGGTCGTCGATGAAGGCCTTGTCGATCTTCAGCGTGGTGATCGGCAGCCTGCGCAGGTAGGCCAGCGAGGAATAGCCGGTGCCGAAATCGTCCACCGCGATCGACACGCCCAGCCGGCGGAAGGTCTGCAGGCGTTCGGTCGCGTGTTCGGCGTTCGCCATCAGCACGCTTTCGGTGAGTTCCAGTTCCAGTTGGTTCGCGGGCACGCCGGTGTCGCGCAGCACCTGCTGCACGGTCTGCGCCAGGTCGCTGCGCAGCAGCTGCACGGCCGAGACATTGACCGACATCAGCACGTTGTCGATGCCCTCGCGGCGCCAGTCGGCCAGGGTGTGGCAGGCTTCGCGCAGCACCCATTCGCCGATCGACACGATCAGCCCGCTTTCCTCGGCCAGCGGGATGAACAGGCTCGGCGGGATGTCGCCGTGTTCCGGGCTGTTCCAGCGCAGCAGCGCCCCCGACGGCGCCGATCCGGCCATCCGCCAGCACCAGTTGCGGTTGGTAGACCAGGCGCAGTTCGCCGCGCTCGACGACCTTGCGCAACGCGGCGATCAGGGTGGCACGGCGGCGGATGTCGCCGTCCATCGCATCGGCGTAGCGCAGGAAGGTGCGCCGTCCCGCCGCCTTGGCCTGGTACATCGCGGTGTCGGCGTGCTTGAGCAGGTCGGTGGGCACCTGCGCGTGGTCGGGGAAGAGGCTGATGCCGATCGATGGCGAGATCGCGATCTCGTGGCGGTCGTCGAGCCGCAGGGGTGCGTCGAAGGCGTCGATGATGCGTTGTGCACAGCGTTCGGCCTCGTCGCCGCTGGAGAGATCCTCCAGCAGCACGGTGAATCGTCGCCACCGATGCGGGCCACGGTATGGCCGTCGCCGACGACTTCCTGCAGGCGCTGCGCGGTTGCGCGCAGGATGCGGTCGCCGGTGGCGTGGCCCAGCGAATCATTGATGTCCTTGAAACGGTCCAGGTCGAGGAACAGCAGGGGCCATGCGGCTGCCCTGGCGGCGCGCGCGGACGATCGCGCGGGACAGCCGTTCGGCCAGCAGCGAGCGGTTGGGCAGGCTGGTCAGCGTGTCGTAGTTGGCCAGGTAGCGCAGTTCCTGCTCGATCCGGCGACGATCGGTGATGTCGCTGGCCACCACCACGTACAGGCGCTTGCGGGTGCCCGGCTCGACGATCGCGTTGAACTGCACCGCGCACAGGAAGTCGCGCCCGTCCTTGCGCTTCTGCCACATCTCGCCGCTCCAGCAGCCCTGCTGTTGCATGGCCTTGCGCGACTTTTCGTAGAAGGCCTCGTCCTGTTGGTCGCTGTTGATGATCGAGCCATCCTTGCCGATCACGTCGCTGGCCTCGTAGCCGCTCATGCGGGTGAAGGCGGGGTTGACCGCGACGAAGCGGAACTCGGCATCCACCACCGCCACCGATTCGGCCATGTTGTGCATGACCTCGTTGGCGATGCGGCGCTCGCGTTCCTTCTCGCGGATCGAGGTGACGTTGCGCGCGGTGCCGGCGATGCGGGTGACGTGGCCGACCTCATCGCGGGCGATCGCGCGGCCGCGCGCGCATCCACTGCCATTGCCCGCCTTCGCCCAGGATCCGGTGTTCGGAGAGGAACATCTGGGTGCCGCCGGTGACGTACTCGCGCAGGCGATCCAGCACCAGCGGCAGGTCTTCCGGATGGATCTGGTGGTCCTTGTCCAGGTCGACCTGCACGGCGAGGTCGTCGCTGCGGTCGGGCTCGACCCGGGTGCGCTCCAGCTCGCGCTTTTCCAGGTCGTACTGCCAGTAGATCTCGTTGGAGGCCCACAGCGACAGCCGCAGGCGCTGCTCGCGCTCGCGCATCGCGCGCAGGTGGTCGCGTTGTTCGCGATCGCGGCGGCGATGCCCGGCGATCGCCATGCCGGCCATCGCCAGCACCAACAACGCGACCAGCAGTGCGAGCACGTGGCTGACGGCATGTCCAGCAGCGAAGAGGACGCAGGCACCGGCGCGGCGGCGCCGGCCAGGCTTGATGGCGTGATGGCGCGGGATCCCCATCCGGCCAGTGTAGGCGCGGGCCGGCGCCGGCAACAAGCCGGCCCGGGCATGGATTGCTAAACTGCCCGGCCCTGCATCAAGGCGCATCCCCGTGAGCGAAACTGAGCTGCCGGTCCGGCCGACGTGGCCACCGCCGCCGACCGGCTGGAACTGGCCAGCACCCCCGCCGAACTGCATGGCGCGCTATGCGGGTGGCTGGCGGCGGGCGGGGCGACCCGGCCAGCTGGATCGCCACGGTGATGGCCGACCCCGGCCTTCCGGCACCCACGCCAGGCGCGATGCCGACCGGCTGCGCGCCGCCAGCGCGCAGCAGCTGGGCGATGCGGATTTCGGCTTGAGCTGCTGCTGCCCGACGATGAGGACGTGGGTGCGTGCCGGCGGGTTGTCGCGTGGTGCCGTGCGTTCCTGGGCGGGTTCGGATTGGCGGGTCGGCGACAAGCCCCTGTCCGAAGACGGGAAGGGAAGCCCTGGGCGACCTGGCCAACCCACCGCCGCGCGGATCGAGGAAGTGGATCCGGAGCAGGACGAGGAAATCCCTGACCGAGATCGAGGAATACCTGCGCATGGCGGTACTGCTGCTGCACGCGGACTGCGCGCTTGGCCCGCGCAGCCGCCAGCGCCTGCACTGAGGCGGCGGGCGTCCGCATGGCCGCGCCCACCACGAGCCACCGCAAGGCGCTGGCGCGTCGCCGGCAGCAGCTGATGCAGGCGGCTGGCGATGGTTCCATCTGATCCTGCCCGCCGCACCGGAGCGCATCCGCAGCCGCGACACCCATTACCCGTACCGCCAGGATTCCGACTTCTGGTACCTGACCGGCTGTGCCGAACCCGACGCCGTGCTGGTGCTGGTGCCCGGGCGCAAGCACGGCGAGGCGATCCTGTTCCGTCGCGAACGCGATCCGGAACGCGCGAGGCTGGGACGGCCCGCGGCTGGGGCCGGATGGCGCGGTCGAGCTGCTGGGCATGGACGATGCGTATCCGATCTCCGGACATCGACGACATCCTCCCCGGCCTGCTGGAAGGCCGTCGCCGCGTCCATTACCACCTGGGCCGCGATGCCGATTTCGACCTGACCCCGATCGGCTGGCTCAACCGCGTGCGTGCGCAGGCGCGGCAGGGTGCGCAGCCGCCGCAGGAATTCCTGAACTCGGCCACCTCCTGACGAGATGCGGCTGTTCAAGTCGGCCGATGAAATCAAGCTCATGCAGCGCGCCGCCGACATCAGCGTGGACGCCCATCGCGCCGCGATGCGCGCGGCCCGCGCCGGCATCCACGAATAGCCGAACTGCAGGCCGAGCTGGAACGCGTGTTCCGCATGCACGATGCGCAACCCGCGTACGCCAGCATCGTCGGCGCGGGCGCCAATGCCTGCGTGCTGCATTACCGCGAGAACAACGCGAAGTCGCGCGACGGCGACCTGGTCCTGATCGATGCCGGCGCCGAGTACCGCGGCTACGCCGCCGACATCACCCGCACCTTCCCGGTCAATGGCCGCTTCAGGAAGGAACAGCGCGCCCTGCACGACCTGGTCTG
>JADJPT010000027.1 GCA_016713125.1 Betaproteobacteria bacterium | reverse complement strand
GGCCATCCGCGGCGCCTGGCGGAGGCCGGGCGCGGCGAGGCCGTGCGGCTGTTCGCGCGCAACCGCCTGTGCGCGCTGGCGGCGCCGGGCTTCAGGCTGGAAAGTGCGACCCTGCTCGAGCGCATGCTGGAGCCCGGTGTGAAGCTGGGCATTTCCACGCCCAAGGCAGACCCCAGCGGCGACTACGCCTGGGCGCTGTTCGCGCGCGCCGAGCGCGTGCAGGCCGGCGCACAGGCGGTTCTGGAGAACAAGGCGCTCAAGCTCACCGGAGGCGCGGACTCCCCGCCGCCGCCCAAGGATCGCAGCCAGTACGGCCAGCTGGTGGCCGAGGGCAAGGCCGATCTGTTCCTCACCTACTGCACCAAATGCGCTGCAGGCGAAGCAGGAGAATGCGGCCCTGCAGATCGTCCAGGTACCGGAGCCGCTGGCGGTGGGCGCCGACTATGGTCTGATCGTGCTCAAGGGCGCGCGTCCGGAGGCGGCGAAGCTGGCCGGCTTCGTGCTCTCGCCGGCCGGACAGGCTATCCTCGCGAAGCACGGCTTCGCGCCGGGCGAGTTCAAACCCTGATCCGGAGGTGGCGGGCGCCGGTGCCCCGCCATTCTCGGATCCGAAGGACGGCACCCGTTGGAGCGTCTCACCCAGCAGTCGATTGCGCATGCAGGCTCGGCGCGGCGCCGGTTTCTGTGCGCCGGCCTCGCCGGCCTGCTGGCGCCCGGCGCGTTCGCGCAGGGCCGGCGCAGTTTCACCGACGCCGCCGGTCGCAGCGTCGAGCTGCCGGCGAAGATCGCGCGCGTATGCGGGCCGGGCTGCCGGCCAGCATCCTGCTGTTCGCACTGGCCCCCGAGTAGATCCTCGGCTGGACCACGCCGTTCCGCCCCGAGGAGCGGCCCTACATTCCGGCCCGCTACGCCGACCTGCCGACCCTGGGGCGGCTGACCGGACGCGGCGGCAGCGCCAACGTGGAGACCCTGCTGGCCGCCCGGCCGGACCTGGTGATCGACTACGGCGCGGTGCGTCCGACCTATGCCTCGCTGGCCGAGCGAGTGCAGGCGCAGACCGGCATCCCTTTCCTGCTGATCGACGGCAGCTTTGCGCTGATGCCGCGCGCCTGCGAGCTGGGCGCTATGCTGGGCGAGATCGCACGCGGCGAGACTGGCGCGTTACGCCGAGCGCATGCTGGCGGAGAGGTCGATGCGCGCATCGCGAAGATCCTGGCCGACAGACGCGTGCGCGTCTATTACGGCCGCGGCCCGGCCGGGCTGACACCGGGCCGGCCGGTTCCATCAACGTCGAATCGCTGGAACGCGCCGGTGCGCTCAACGCCATGCCGCGGCGCTGGGCAAGGGCGGCATGGTGCGCGTCTCGGTCGAGCAGGTGCTGGCCTGGGATCCGGACGATCGTGACCATCGACCGCACGTTCTACGAGGCGGTGTGGAACGACCCGCTGTGGAAGCCGCTGCGCGCCGTACGCACGGGACGCGTGCACCTGTCGCCCAACGTGCCTATGGCTGGATCGATTTCCCGCCCTCGATCAATCGCCTGATCGGCCTGCGCTGGCTGGCAAAGGTGCTGTACCCGCAGGCCTTTCCCGAGGACCTGCGGGCCGGCGGTGGCCGAGTTTCTACGCGCGCCTTCACCAGGCGCCGAGTGCCGCGCAGCTCGATGCGCTGTTGCGCGCGCCCGCGCGCCGGGGCGCGCCGTGAAGCCGATCTGCGCGCGCGCATGAAGGCCTCGCGTTACGCCTTCTGGGTCGGCGCGGGGCTGCTGCTCACGCTGCTGCTCGCCTGCGCGGCCTTCGCGCTGGGCCGCTATCCGATCACGCCCGGCGAAGTGCTTGCCGTGCTGTGGGCGCGCGTCGGCGGCGGCGAGCACGGCTTGCCGCCCACGCTGGAGGCCGTGGTGCTGAACGTGCGCGGTCCGCGCATCCTCGCCGCGCTGCTGGTCGGCGCGGCGCTGGCCTCCTCGGGTGCGGCCTACCAGAGCCTGTTCCGCAATCCGCTGGTCTCGCCGGACATCCTCGGCGTGTCGGCCGGCGCGGCGCTGGGCGCGGTGCTCGGCATCTTCCTGTCGCTCGACGTCTGGGCCATCCAGGCTCTCGCCTTCGCCGGCGGCCTGGCCGCGGTGGCTTTCGCCTACGCGGTGGCGGCCAGTCTGCGCGTGCACGACCAGGTGCTGGTGCTGGTGCTGGCCGGGGTGGTGCTGGGCTCGCTGCTGGGCGCCTGCATCGCACTGATCAAGTACCTGGCCGATCCGTACAACCAGTTGCCGGCCATAACCTACTGGCTGCTCGGCAGCCTGGCGGGCGCCGACCGCGAGGACGTGGCCGCGGTGTGGCTGCCCATGCTGCTCGGCGGCGGCCTGCTGTGGCTGATGCGCTGGCGCATCACGGTGCTCTCGCTGGGCGACGAGGAGGCGGCTGCGCTGGGCGTGCGCGCGCGCCGGCTGCGCGCGCTGGTGGTGGCGGCGGCCACGCTGGTGACGGCCTCGGCGGTGTCGATCTCCGGCATCGTCGGCTGGGTCGGCCTGATCGTGCCGCACGTGGCGCGCCTGCTGGTGGGCGCCGAGTTCAGCCGCCTGCTGCCGGTCTCGCTGCTGCTGGGCGCGGGTTTCCTGCTCGGTGTCGATACGCTGGCGCGCACGGTGGCGCCGGTCGAGGTGCCGCTGGGCGTGCTGACCGCCTTCGTCGGCACGCCGCTGTTCCTGTGGCTGCTGGCGACGGCGAGACGGAGCTGGCAGTGAGGTCGCGGGCATGAAACTCGAAGCGCGTGAACTGGCCTTCGGCTATCCCGGCCATCCCGTGGGCCGCGGGGTGTCGCTGGCGCTGCAGGCCGGCGAGATCGTCTGCCTGCTCGGGCCCAACGGCGGCGGCAAGACCACGCTGTTCAAGACCCTGCTCGGCCTGCTGCCCGCGCAGGGCGGCGAAGTGCTGCTCGGCGACGCGGCGCTGTCGGCCCTGCCGCGGCGCGAAGTCGCGCGGCGCATCGGCTATGTGCCGCAGGCGCACGCCGGCTATTTCCCGTACACGGTGCGCGAAGTGGTGCTGATGGGGCGCACCGCGCACCTGCCGGCCTTCGCCGGCCCTTCGCGTCGCGATCGCGAGGCGGCCGACGCGGCCATCGAACGCCTCGGCCTCGCGCCACTGGCCGAGGCGGTGTACACGCGCAGCTCGGGCGGCGAGCGCCAGCTGGCGCTGATCGCGCGCGCGCTGGCCCAGGACACGCCGCTGCTGGTCATGGACGAACCCACGGCAAGCCTGGATTTCGGCAACCAGGCGCGCGTGCTCGAGCAGGTCATGGCGCTGGCCGACGCCGGCATCGGCATCCTGCTCTCCACGCACGACCCGGACCACGCCTTCCTGGCCGCCGATCGCGTCGCGCTGCTCTCCGGCGGGCGGATGTGCGCGCTGGGCAAGCCCGAGGACGTGCTGACCGCCGCGTCGCTGCACGCCCTGTACGGCGTGGAGGTGGCGATCGCCGAAGTCTCGGCCGGTCGCCGCGTGGCCGTGCCGGGTATCCGCGGGCACCGCTGAATCTTCGAGATCTAATTCTCGAGATCCGCTCCTGGAGCGGGCTTCACGTCATTTTTAATATCCGTTCTTGTATATCTCATAGGGCGGCGGCGGAGCGCTGGTAGAATGCAGGCATGAAAACCTTTGGCTTTGCCGGGTATTCCGGCAGCGGCAAGACCACGCTGATCGAGAAGCGATACCGCGCTTCACGGCGCAGGGACTCAAGGTGTCGCTGATCAAGCACGCCCACCACACCTTCGACGTGGACAAGCCGGGCAAGGACTCGCATCGCCACCGCAGCGCCGGGGCCAGCGAGGTGATGGTCACCTCTTCGCGGCGCTGGGTGCTGATGCACGAACTGCGCGGCGAGAAGGAGCCGGACTTCGCCGAGCAGGTGCGGCATTTCTCGCCCCGCGACCTGCTGCTGGTCGAAGGCTTCAAGTTCCAGCCCATCCCCAAGCTCGAGGTGTGGCGGCCCTGCGTGGATTCGCCGCAGCTGCATCCGAACGACGCGAACATCGTGGCGGTGGCCACCGACGCGAAGGTCGAGACGGCGCTGCCGGTGCTGGACCTGAACGACGACGCGGCGATCGCCGCCTTCATCCTGAAAACACCTGGGGCTGGCATGAACAAGGGTTTGCTGTCGGTCGACGAGGCGCTCGAGGTGCTGCTGGCCGGTGCGCGCACCGTGGCCGAGACCGAAGAGGTGAGCACGCTGCAGGCCAGCGGGCGCGTGCTGGCGAGTGCGCAGGCCTCGGCCATGGATGTGCCGCCGATGGACAACAGCGCCATGGACGGCTACGCGCTGCGCACCGCCGATCTGGCCGGCGCGGACACGCGCCTGCGCGTGGCGCAGCGCATTCCCGCCGGGTCGGTGGGCAAGCCGCTGGCGGCGGGCACGGCGGCGCGCATCTTCACCGGCGCGCCGATCCCCGAGGGCGCCGACGCGGTGGCCATGCAGGAGTTCTGCGCCGCCGTGAAGGAAGGCGCGGACGAGTACGTGGTGGTCAGCAAGCCGCCGCATGCCGAGGAATGGATACGCCGCCGCGGCAGCGACATCCGCACCGGCGGCACGGTGCTCGAGGCCGGCATGCGCCTGCGTCCGCAGGACACCGGCCTGGCGGCTTCGGTGGGCATCAAGTCGCTGCCGGTGCGCCGGCGCGTGCGCATGGCGCTGTTCTTCACCGGCGACGAACTGGTGATGCCGGGCGATCCGCTGCCGCCGGGCCGCATCTACAACTCCAATCGCTTCACGCTGAGCGGCCTGGCGCACACCTACGGCTGCGTGGTGAACGATTACGGCATCGTGCCCGACCGGCTCGATGCCACGCGCGAGGTGCTGCGCCGCGCCGCCGCGGAGAACGACATCATCGTCACCTCCGGCGGCGTCTCGGTGGGTGAAGAGGACCACGTCAAGCCGGCGGTGGAGGCCGAGGGCTCGCTGCTGATGTGGAAGATCGCCATGAAGCCGGGCCGGCCGCTGGCGTTCGGCCGCGTCGGCGAGGCGGCCTTCATCGGCCTGCCGGGCAATCCGGTGTCCTCGTTCGTGACCTTCCTGATCTTCGTGCGACCGTTCCTGCTGCGCACCCAGGGCGTGGCCGACGTGCAGCCCAGGGCGCTGGACGCGCGCGCAGATTTCGACTGGCCCCGGCCCGACGCGCGGCGCGAGTTCCTGCGCGCGCGCTGGAATGCGGCCGGCGGGCTGGACCTGTACCCGACCCAGGACTCGGCGGTGATGACCTCGACCGCCTGGGCCGACGGATTGATCGACAACCCGGCCAACCAGGCGATCCGCAGCGGCGAGCGGGTGCGATTCCTGCCTTTTTCGGAGCTGTACCGATGAAAGTGAAGGTGCTGTATTTCGCCAGCCTGCGCGAGCAGCTGGGCTGCGGTGCGGAGGAGATCGAGCTGCCCGCCGGCGTGGATACGCTGGGCGCCCTGCAGGCGCACCTGGTGGCGCGCGGCGGCGCCTGGCAGGACGCGCTGGGCGGCGGCAAGCTGGTGCGCATGGCGGTGAACCAGGAGATCAAGCCCGCCGCGAGCGCGGTGCGCGGCGGCGACGAGGTCGCCTTCTTTCCGCCGGTGACCGGGGGCTGAGATGAAGATCGCCGTGCAGGCAGGGGATTTCGACACCGGCGCGGAAATCGCCGCCTTGCGGCGCGGCAACCCCAGGGTCGGCGCGATCGCCACCTTCATCGGCACCGTGCGCGACGTCAACGATGGCGCGGGCGTCTCGACCATGACCCTGGAGCATTACCCCGGCATGACCGAGAAGGCGCTGGCGCAGATCGTCGAGGATGCGCGCGCGCGCTGGGAGGTACTCGACTGCACGGTGATCCATCGCATCGGCACGCTCGAGCCCACCGACCAGATCGTGTTCGTCGGCGTGGCCAGCGGACATCGCGGCGAGGCCTTCGCGGCCTGCCAGTTCATCATGGATTTCCTCAAGACGCGCGCGCCGTTCTGGAAGAAGGAGGACACCCCGCAGGGCGCACGCTGGGTCGAGGCGCGCGCGAGCGACGACAGCGCCGCGGCGCGCTGGGCCGACGACGGCGCGGCGGAGCGCAAACCGTGAGCGCGCTGGCGCTCGCGGCAGTCGGCGCGGGCGCGGTGCTCGGGGCCTGGCTGCGCTGGGCGCTGGGCAGCTGGCTCAATCCCCTGCATGCCGGACTGCCGCTGGGCACCCTGGCGGCGAATCTGGTCGGCGGCTACCTGGTCGGCGTGGCCTTGGCCGGGTTTGCCGCGAATGCGGCGCTGGCGCCCGAGTGGCGGCTGGCCTGCATCACGGGTTTCCTCGGCGCATTGACCACGTTTTCGACCTTCTCGGCCGAAGCCGTGCAGTTGCTCGAGGCCGGGCGCTACGGCGCGGCGCTGCTGCATTCCTCGGCCCACCTGTTCGGCTCCCTGGCCATGACCGCGCTGGGCCTGGCCACGGTACGCGCCATGTAGCGCGGTGCCGGGCCCGGAGAGCGTGTCAGGGCGCGCCGGCGGCGCCGGGCGCCGGGCTTGCCTCGGGCGCGGCGATCACGACGCGATTGCGTCCGCGGCGCTTGGCCTGGTAGAGGGCGGCATCGGCGCGCATCACCAGGGATTCCAAGGTGGCCGAGCCGGTCGGCGCCAGCGTGGCGACGCCGATGCTGACGGTGATGCGGGTGCGCGCCGTGCCGAGTTCGAACTCATGCGCCTCGATCGCGGTACGTATGCGTTCCGAGGTGATGCGCGCACCCTTCGGTATCGGTGTTCGGCAGAACCACGCAGAATTCCTCGCCGCCATAGCGGCCGAGCACGTCCTCTTCGCGCAGCTTTTCCGCCACGATGGCCGTCACCTTCTCGAGCATGCGGTCGCCGCAGGCATGGCCGAAGCGGTCGTTGACTCGCTTGAAGTGGTCGAGGTCGAGCATCAGGACGGAGACCGGCTGGCGTGCCCGAACCGCAGCCGACACCGACTTGTGGCCCAGGTCCATCAGCGTGCCGCGGTTGAAGATGCCGGTCAGCGCGTCGCGGGTGGCCAGCCGGGTCATGGTTCAGCGTCGTAGCGATTGCGGCATATGCCGGAGAACGCCAGCGTGCCGAGCACGATCGCGGCAACCCCGGTCAGCAGCGTCACGGTCTGCACACCGCTGCTGGCTGGAGCGAGGGTGTCAGCAGTTCCGGGCTGGGCAGGATCACCGTGGTGCGCATGAACACGCGCAGGTCGCCGCGACCACCAGGGCCAGCAGGCGCAGCAGGGCGCGTCCCGGGCCGGGCGGGGCCGAGAGCAGCAGCACCAGTATCTGACCGGCCTGCACGGCATAGATCAGGCCGAGCAACGCGGCGCGCGCAATGCGGTCGTCGAGCAGGTAAGCGGCCATCACGCAGCCTGCCCCGCCACCGGCCAGAGCGCCTGCAGCGGGGCTCACGACCAGGCCGAGCAGTCGCGCGACGGCCAGGTAAGCGAACGCCAGCGCGCCCGAACGCAGCATATTGGCCAGCAGCACCGTGGCCAGCGGGCTCAGTTCGCCGCGCTGGGCAACCAGGAAATCGGCGCCGGACTGCAGCAGCAGGGCGCCGACCCAAAGATGCAACTCCGCGCCACCGCGCGGCAGCGCCGTGACCGGCAGGATCAGGGCGAGCAGCAGCGAGGCGCTCGCCATGGAAAGAAACAGTGTGGCTGTGTCCACATCGGGTCCCGAGGAATCGTTCCAGCATCCCACTTCCCGGCCCTGGGGCCGTTGACCCCGGTCAAACCCGGGGGCCGGGCAGCACTCCTGGAGGCTGGCGGCTTGAAAAGCACCCCTGTCGGCACCATCTGGACGCAAAGGCCGCATGGGGCGGCGCGGAGTCCAGGCAATGCGATTCGAGAAGTTCACCACCAAGCTGCAGGAGGCGCTGGCCGATGCCCAGAGCCGCGCCCTCGCGCAGGATCACCAGTACATCGAGCCCCAGCATCTGCTGGCGGCGCTGCTCGAGCAGGCCGACGGTTCGGTCGGCTCCATCCTGCAGCGCGCCGGCGGCAACCCGGCGGCGCTGAAGTCGGCGCTCGGCCAGGCGATCGCCCGGCTGCCCAAAGTCGAGGGCACGCCGGGCGAAGTGATGGTCTCGCGCGACCTGGCCAACCTGATGAACGTGGCCGACAAGGAAGCCGGCCGGCGCGGCGACCAGTACATCGCTTCGGAGCTGTTCCTGCTGGCCGCGGTCGAGGACAAGGGCGAGACCGGCAAGCTGCTGAAGCAGGCCGGCATCACGAAAAAGGCCCTGGAGGCCGCCATCGAAGCCGTCAGGGGAGGGCAGAACGTGCAATCGCAAGCCGACGAATCCAACCGCGAAGCGCTGAAGAAGTACACCATGGACCTGACCGAGCGCGCGCGCGCCGGCAAGCTCGATCCGGTGATCGGCCGCGACGACGAGATCCGCCGCTGCATACAGATCCTGCAGCGCCGCACCAAGAACAACCCGGTGCTGATCGGCGAACCCGGCGTGGGCAAGACCGCCATCGTCGAGGGCCTGGCGCAGCGCATCGTCAACGGCGAGGTGCCGGAGACGCTCAAGAACAAGCGCGTGCTGTCGCTCGACATGGCGGCGCTGCTGGCCGGCGCCAAATACCGCGGCGAGTTCGAGGAGCGCCTGAAGAGCGTGCTCAAGGAACTGGCGCAGGACGAGGGCTCGACCATCGTCTTCATCGACGAGATCCACACCATGGTCGGCGCCGGCAAGGCCGAGGGCGCGATGGACGCCGGCAACATGCTCAAGCCCGCCCTGGCGCGCGGCGAGCTGCATTGCGTGGGCGCCACCACGCTGGACGAGTACCGCAAGTACATCGAGAAGGATGCCGCGCTGGAGCGCCGCTTCCAGCAGGTGATGGTCGGCGAGCCCAGCGTCGAGGACACCATCGCGATCCTGCGCGGACTGCAGGAGAAATACGAACTGCACCATGGCGTGGACATCACCGACCCGGCCATCGTCGCCGCGGCGGAACTCTCCCACCGCTACATCACCGACCGCTTCCTGCCGGATAAGGCCATCGACCTGATCGACGAGGCGGCCTCGCGCGTGAAGATCGAGATCGACTCCAAGCCCGAGTCCATGGACAAGCTCGATCGCCGCATGATCCAGCTCAAGATCGAGCGCGAGGCGGTCAAGAAGGAGAAGGACGAGGCCTCGCAGAAGCGCCTGGCGCTGATCGAGGAGGAGATCGTGCGCCTGGGCAAGGAGTACTCGGACCTCGAGGAGGTGTGGAAGTCCGAGAAGGCCGCGGTGCAGGGCAGTGCGACCATCAAGGAAGAGATCGACCGCCTGCGTGCGCTGATGGCCGAACTGCAGAGGAAGGGCCAGTACGACAAGCTGGCCGAAATCCAGTACGGCAAGCTGCCGCAGCTGGAAGCGCAACTGAAGAAGGTCGAGACCACCGAGCAGGTCGGCGGCGCGCCGGCCAAGGCCAAGCTGCTGCGCACTGAAGTCGGCGCCGAGGAGATCGCCGAGGTGGTGTCGCGCGCCACCGGCATCCCGGTGTCGAAGATGATGCAGGGCGAGCGCGAGAAGCTGCTGAAGATGGAGGACAAGCTGCACGAGCGCGTGGTCGGCCAGGACGAGGCCGTGCGCCTGGTGTCCGACGCCATCCGCCGTTCGCGCTCCGGCCTGTCCGACCCGAACCGCCCCTACGGCTCGTTCCTGTTCCTCGGCCCGACGGGCGTGGGCAAGACCGAGCTGTGCAAGGCGCTGGCGAACTTCCTGTTCGATTCGGAAGAGCACCTGATCCGCATCGACATGTCGGAGTACATGGAGAAGCACTCGGTGTCGCGCCTGATCGGCGCGCCGCCGGGCTACGTCGGCTACGACGAGGGCGGGCAGTTGACCGAGGCCGTGCGCCGCAAGCCCTACTCGGTGATCCTGTTCGACGAGGTCGAGAAGGCGCACCCGGACGTGTTCAACGTCCTCTTGCAGGTGCTCGACGACGGCCGCCTGACCGACGGCCAGGGCCGCACCGTGGATTTCAAGAACACCGTGATCGTGATGACCTCGAACCTGGGCTCGCAGATGATCCAGCAGATGTCGGGCAGCGACTACGGCGTGGTCAAGCTGGCGGTGATGGCCGAGGTGAAGAACCACTTCCGGCCCGAGTTCGTCAACCGCATCGACGAAGTCGTGGTGTTCCACGGACTGGGCGAGGCGCAGATCAAGTCGATCGCGAAGATACAGCTCGAGATCCTCAAGGCACGCCTGGCGAAGATGGAGTACGGCTTCGAGGTGTCCGAGGCGGCGCTCGTGGAGCTGGCCAAGGTCGGCTTCGACCCGGTCTATGGCGCGCGGCCGCTCAAGCGCGCAATACAGTCCGAGATCGAGAACCCGCTGGCCAAGGCCATCCTGGAAGGCCGCTTCGCGCCCAAGGACACCATCCGGGTCGACAGCAGGAACGGCGCGATTACCTTCGACAAAGCTCCAGGCTGAGCGTGCGCTGGCGTTCAGGCAGGCGGTAGCTCAGCTCCACCCGCCTCCCGGTTCAGGAGGGGGGCACGGGGGGAACTGCGTTCCCCCTGTTCCGAGCTTTCAAGGCGGATACCAGTCTGACCTGAAAGGTCAGCCTGTATCCGCCGTGACTGCGCGACCAGTTCCTCCCACAGCCCTTCCATGTCCTTGTTCTTGCGGAACACCGCGTCGCGGTCCGCGCTGATCACGGCCCACAGCCCGCGATCGACCTCGGTCTTGAGTTCGCCCGGCCGCCAGCCCACGTAGCCCACGTAGTAGCGTGCGTCGTTCGGATTCTGCTCGATGATCTTGTCGATGGTGTTGGCGCGGAACGCCAGATGCAGGTTCTTCATCACCGGCACCGTGCCCGCGCCGGGGCTGGCCTCGGTCTTCACCAGCGCCACCAGCGCGCCGCGCGAGAACGGCCCGCCGTAATGCACCGGGTCGAGCACCTTCTTCGAGGGTTCGTGCTCGGGAAACAGCGAGGTCAGCGAGCGCTGCGTCGGGCGGTTGATGATCACGCCGATGTGGCCGCCGGTGGGGATGGGCGCGGCCAGCAGCACGGTCTGCCGGTATTCCAGGTCGCGAAACGCCGGATGGGCGACCAGGAAGATGGCGGACTCTTCCTCCACGACCTGCGTTTGCGGCGCCTGGGCGGCGGTCTGGGCCGTGACGGCGGAACCCCAGAGCGTCACCAGCAGGCAGAGGAGGATCGGTATGCGATGCAGCATGAGACTCACCTTCGAGCGGAGCCGCTGTCTTGCGGCTGGATAAGTGTATATCGCAATGCAGCGCAGGTTGCGCACATTGCGCGCCCGGCGCGCAATTTCTGCCTGGCGCGTCTTGACTTCGCCTTCATGGGTGCTAACGTTCAAAAGAGCGGTGCAATTCCAGTCGGGTTACCTGGCTGGAAAGCGGCGGGATTCCCGGCGATCAGTCGGGATACCGACCGAGAGCCTCACCGGGCCGAAGGACCCGGTGCCGCGCCGTTCGAACCGTGGCTTGCGCCACACTAGCCGTGCCTCTGAGGCACTAAGCTGCCCGGCTCGTCCGGGTACCCCACAGCCCCGCCTCCGGCGGGGCTACTCATTTCCGGGGCGGCGCCATGGCGCCGCCACCGATGGCGCCGGCTGCGCGATGCTCAACGATGGTGCGTGCGCAGACCCGAGGCGCGGTCCAGCAGTTCCTTCCAGAGACCAGAGGTGTCCTCGCGAAACACCGCGTCGGTGTCTGCCGGCAACACCAGCCAGCCCGCGCGCAGCAGCTCCCCCTGCAACTGCCCGGGCGCCCAGCCCGCGAAGCCTGCATACAGGCGGTAGCGGCGGCCGGAAGATTCGAGCAGCCCGCGCAGGTTGTCCGGATGCATGGACAGGTACAGGCCCGGGCGCACCGCGAAGGCGCTGCCGCCGGCGGCACATCGGATTCGAAGACCGCGACCAGCGCCTGGCGCATCACCGGGCCGCCTTCGTGAACCGCGTCGCGATAGCCTGCGGCGGGGAACCCCGGCGGCACCAGCTTCGCCAGCGGCACGTTGCCGGGCCGGTTCAGGATCACGCCCAGGGTGTGGTCGTCCGGGGTCTGCGTCACCAGCACCACGGTCTGGCTGAAGTTGGGGTCGAGCAGGCCGGGGCGGGCGATCAGGAAGACGCCGTTGGGGCGGTCCGCGTCGGCGTTCGCCGGGTTCGCATGCTGGGCGTTGACCGGCGCCGCGCAAAGCGCCGGCAACAGGGCGATGCAGCGCAGGAATCCCAGCGTGCGTCGCCTGACTTCAAGCATGCGGAGCATGCGCCGGAAGTCTCAGCGCGACGGAATGCTGCGTATGCCGGCGATGCGCCAGACGCCCGCGTCCTTGCGCACCACCCAGGCCATCAGGCCGCGACGCGAGGCGCTCGCGGCGGCATCGAGCATGCCGCCGTCCATCTGGTAATCGACGTCGGCCAGCGCCACGTCCTCGCGCAGGTAGCGCAGGTGGCGCAGCCTGAGACTGGTTCGCGTGCCGGCGTAGGCGCCGTGATGCTGCTCGAGGAACAGCGCGAGAAAGGCGTCGCGGCCGCGTGCCGGACGTCCGGTGGCGCTGAGGATGTCGGCGTCCTCGGTCAGCAGGTCGCGGTAGGCGGCGGCGTCGCCCGCGTTCCAGGCGGCCTCGCGCGCCGCCACCAGCGCCGCGATGGCACGATCGTCGGCGGTGAGGAGCGGCGCGGCGGCGCTCAACTGAAGGCCTGGATGCCCGTGATGGCGCGGCCGAGGATCAGCGCGTGGATGTCGTGCGTGCCCTCGTAGGTGTTCACGACTTCCAGGTTCACCAGGTGGCGCGCCACGCCGAACTCGTCGGAGATGCCGTTGCCGCCCATCATGTCGCGCGCCAGGCGCGCGATGTCCAGCGACTTGCCGCAGGAATTGCGCTTGAGGATCGAGGTGATCTCGACCGCGGCGCCGCCCTCGTCCTTCATGCGTCCCAGGCGCAGGCAGGACTGCAGGCCGATGGAGATCTCGGTCTGCATGTCGGCGAGCTTCTTCTGGATCAGCTGGTTGGCCGCCAGCGGCCGGCCGAACTGCTTGCGGTCGAGCACGTACTGGCGCGCGCGGTGGAAGCAGTCCTCGGCCGCGCCCAGCGCGCCCCAGGCGATGCCGTAGCGCGCCGAGTTCAGGCAGGTGAACGGGCCCTTCAGGCCGCGCACCTCGGGGAAGGCGTTCTCCTCGGGCAGAACACCTCGTCCATGACGATCTCGCCGGTGATCGAGGCGCGCAGGCCGACCTTGCCGTGGATGGCCGGGGCCGACAGGCCCTTCATGCCCTTCTCCAGCACGAAGCCGCGGATCGGACCATCCGGCGCGTTGCCTTCGATCTCCTTGGCCCAGACGACGAAGACGTCGGCGATCGGCGAATTGGAGATCCACATCTTGGCGCCGGAGAGCGAATATCCGCCGGGCACCTTCTTCGCGCGCGTCACCATCGAGGCCGGGTCGGAACCGTGGTTGGGCTCGGTCAGGCCGAAGCAGCCGATCCACTCGCCGGTAGCCAGTTTGGGCAGGTACTTCTGCTTCTGCGCTTCGCTGCCGAATTCGAAGATCGGCACCATGACCAGCGAGCTCTGCACGCTCATCATCGAGCGATATCCGGAATCGACGCGCTCGACCTCGCGGGCGATCAGGCCGTAGGCGACGTAGTTCAGCCCGGGGCCGCCGTACTCGGCGGGGATGGTCGGTCCGAGCAGGCCGAGTTCGCCCATCTCGCGGAAGATCGCCGGGTCGGTCTTCTCGTGGCGGAAGGCCTCGGTCACGCGCGGCGCGAGCTTGTCCTGGCAATAGGCCTGGGCGGCGTCGCGCACCATGCGCTCGTCTTCGCTGAGCTGTTCGTTGAGCAGCAGCGGGTCGTCCCAGACGAAGCGGGCTTTGGAGGGGTGAGGGGCGTTCATCGGGAAGACTCCGGCGAGTGGATCGAAGCGAGGATTTTACTACTGCGCGAGCCAGGGTCTGGCGGCATCCCAGGCGGTCTTGGCGATCAGCAGCGCGGACACCACGATGAACAGCCCGCGCAGCCAGGCGCTGCCGCGCGTGATGGCGATGCGTGCCGGCCCAGGAGCCGGCGACGTTGGCCACCGCCATGCCCGCGGCCAGCAGCCACATCACTTCGCCGTGCACGCCGAACACCAGCAGCGCGCCCACGCAGCCGGCGGTGTTCACCACCTTGGCCGCGGCGGTGGCGCGCAGGAAATCGAAGCCGAACAGTCGCACGAAGGCGAAGATCAGCAGCACGCCCGCGCCCGGTCCGAAGAATCCTTCGTACAGGCCGAGCACCGCGCCGACGCCGAACGCCACCCAGCGCGCGCCGCGGTCGACCACGCGTGGCAGGTGCGTGCGGCCGAAGTCGCGACGCGTGAGCACGTAGATAAGCATGCCGGTCAGCATGAACGGCACCAGCAGGCGGAACACCGCGGTGGGCACCATGCGCGCCAGCGCGGCGCCGGCGATGGCGAGCAGGAAATAGCCGGCCGCGGCCGGCAGCGCGACGTTCCAGGGCATGGCCAGGCTGCGCGTGTAACGCCAGGCGGAGTTCGCCAGCCCGAAGGTCGAGGACAGCTTGTTGGTGCCCATAAGCACCGGATGCGGCGTGGTCGGGAACACGGCGAACAGCGTGGGCAGCAACACCATGCCGCCGCCGCCCACGCTGGCGTCGAGGAAGCCCGCGGCGAATGCCGCGACCAGCACCAGCAGTGTCTCGATCACTCGGGAACGCCGAATGCTATGGCAGCATTTCCTCTGAAACCGCGCACCAGGTGGGGATTTTCAGAAAAAAGTGGCAGTAATTCAGTGGAGAAATTGAACAGATCGAAGAACAGTGGAGATATTCGGTTGGGGAGGGGCATGGGGAACCGTAGGGTTCCCCATTCCTGGCCTGGTGTTTTCCGCAGGGGAACCGCAGGGTTCCCCCATTCGTAACTTGCGCCTTCAGGCTTGCCGTTCGATGATCATCGCCAGACCCTGTCCGACGCCGATGCACAGCGACACCGCCGCGTAGCGCCCGTTCATGCGCTCGAGCTGGCGCGCCACCGTGATGGCCAGGCGCGCGCCCGAGCAGCCCAGCGGGTGGCCGATGGCGATCGCGCCGCCGTTGGGGTTCACGCGCGCGTCCTTGAAGTCCACCTTCATGACCGCCAGGCAGGCCAGCACCTGGCTGGCGAAGGCCTCGTTGATCTCGATGATGTCCATGTCCTTCAGCGTGAGTCCGGCGCGCTGCAGGGCGAGCGGAATGGCGTAGGCCGGGCCCACACCCATGATGCGCGGCTCGACCGCGGCCGAGGCGGCCGACAGGATCTTCACCATCGGCTTCCTGCCGTTCTTCTCGCCCCAGGCCTTGCTGGCCACCACCAGTGCCGCGGCGCCGTCGTTCACGCCCGAGGCGTTGCCTGCCGTGACGCTGCCGCCCTCGTACAGGGGCTTGAGCCTGACCAGCGATTCCATGGTGGCGTCGCGGCGCGGATGCTCGTCGGCGTCGACCATCACCGGCGGCGCGTCCTTCTTCTTCGCCGGCAGGGCCACCGGCAGGATCTCGCCCTTGTAGAAACCGTCCTTCTCGGCGGCCGCGTACTTCATCTGCGAGGCCAGCGCGAACTCGTCGGCCTGTTCACGCGAGACGCCGAACTCCTTGGCCACGTTGTCGCCGGTCTGCGGCATGGCCTGGTCGCCGTACTGCTTGGCGACTTTCGGGTTGGTGAAGCGCGAGCCGATGGTGGTGTCGAACATCTTCGAGTCGCGGCCGTAGGCGGTCTCGGGCTTGCCGATCACGTAGGGCGCGCGCGTCATGCTCTCGGTGCCGCCGGCGATGTACAGCTCGCCCTCGCCGCAGGTGATGGCGCGCGCGGCGTCGACCGTGGCCTGCAGGCCGCTGGCGCACAGGCGGTTGACCGTGACGCCGGGCACCGAGGCCGGCAGACCCGAGGCCAGGGTGGCGAAGCGCGCGACGTTGCGGCTGTCCTCGCCGGCCTGCGTGACGCAGCCGAGGATCACGTCGGAGATCTCCTCGGCCTTGATGGCGTTGCGCTTGACCACTTCGGCGATCACGCCGGCGGCCAGGTCGTCCGGCCGGATGGTGGCCAGCTTGCCGGCGTGCCGGCCGATGGGGGTGCGCAGTCCGTCGTAGATGTAGGCGTTGAGCATTTCAGTTCTCCGGGGTGGTGAGCGCGACGCCGAGGCCGGCGCGGCGCTTGAGCCAGGGGCTGGGGCGGTAACGCGGCTCCTGGTAGAAGGCGTGCATGTTTTCCAGCACGGTGAGTATCTTCTGCGCGCCGACGGCGTCGCCGAAGGCCAGCGGTCCGTGCGGGTAGGACAGGCCCAGCACCACCGCGCGGTCGAGGTCGGCCGGCGAGGCGATGCGCATCTGCGCGATGTCGCAGCCGACGTTGACGATGTGCGCGACCACGCGCTGGGCGACGAAGCCGGCCGAGTCGTTGATCACCGACACCGGCACGCCGTCCGAACCGAGCAGGCCGTGCGCGGCATCGCGCATCGCCGCCGTGGTCACCGGGGTGGTCATCAGGGTGCGGCGCTTGGCGTAGCCGAACAGCGGGTCCACCGCCACGGTGCGCGTGGCGTCCAGGCCGAGTTCGATCGCGCAGGTGGTGGCGTCCTTGCCCAGCGGCGCGACCATGCACAGCGAGTCGGCGGCGGGCCGGGCGCCGGCATCGATCTTTGCGCCGAGCTTCACCAGCAGTTCCTTCAGCGAGCCGGCGTCCGGCGCCACCCAGACGGCGGTCGGGCGCGCGGCGGGCACGGCGGCTTCGGCGATCGCCACCGGGCCCTCCTTGGTGTAGGTGTACCAGCCGCGGCCGGTCTTGCGGCCGAGCAGTCCGGCGGCCACGCGCATCGGCGAGAGGTAGCAGGGCTTGTACTTGGGCTCCTCGTAGTACTGCGCGTACATGGACTCCATCACGCCGTGCGCGATGTCCAGGCCGACCAGGTCCATCAGGCCGAACGGGCCGAGCCGGAAGCCCGCGGCGTCGCACAGGATGCGGTCGATGTCGGCGAAGCCGGTGATGCCTTCGGTCAGGATGCGCAGGGCCTCCGGGACGTAGGCGCGGCCCTGGTGATTGACGATGAAGCCCGGCGTGTCCTGGCAGCGCACGGCGGTGTGGCCATAGCGCTTGGTCAGGCCGAGCAGCGCCTCGCCCACCCAGGGCTCGGTCAGCACGCCGTCGATGACCTCTACGATCTTCATGACCGGCACCGGGTTGAAGAAGTGGTAGCCGGCCACGCGGCCGGGCTTCCTGCACACCGCGGCCATCGCGGTGACCGACAGCGAGAGTGTTGGAGGCCAGGATGCAGGTGTCGGAAACGATCGCCTCGGAGCGCCTTGAACAGTTCGTGCTTGAGCTCGAGCTTCTCGAACACCGCCTCGATCACGATGTGCGCCGGGGCGAAAGCCTGCATGGAATCCACCGGCGTGATGCGCGCGACGATCTTGTCGGCCTCGGCCTGGGTGGTGCGGCCCTTCTCGACCAGCTTGGCGAGCGATTGCGCGATCGAGTCCCTGGCGGCCTGCGCGGCACCGGGCTTGGCGTCATAGACCATGACCTGCAGGCCGCCCTGGGCGAGCACCTGCACGATGCCACGGCCCATGGTGCCGCTTCCTGCTACGCCGGCGACGAGGTCGGCTCGGGAAACGTCCAGCATGGGTGTACTCCTCCTGTGTAAACCGCGATTTTAAGCCGCGCGGGGGAGGCGCGCCCGGGAGGGCGTGAAACAGGGGCTGCGCCGCCCGTGGCCGGGGCTGCGGGGCGGGCCGGCGCGCCCCGCAACGGGCGTGCGACGACTGAGGCATAATCGGCGAAAAAACGGCAGTGACCCTATAAAACGAGGAGACACGAACCATGAATACCGCTTTGCGCCTGACGCTCGCGGCTGCGGCACTGTCCGTGGCCGGTTCCGCACTCGGCCAGAACTTTCCGACCCGTCCGATCACGCTGATCTGCCCCTGGCCGGCGGGCGGTTCGACCGACACCCACCTGCGCCGCTTCGCCGAGGTGGCGGGCAAGTACATCGGCCAGACCATCATCGTCGAGAACAAGCCCGGCGGCGGCGGCATGCTCGGCCCGGGCACCATGGCCAAGACCGCCAAGCCCGACGGCTATACGCTCTCGCAGCTGCCGGTCGGCGCGTTCCGCATCCCGCACATGCAGAAGGTCGACTGGGATCCTCTCAAGGATTTCACCTACATCATCGGCCTGACCGGCTACACCTTCGGCGTGGTGGTCAAGGCGGACTCGCAGATCAAGACGGTCAAGGATCTGGTCGATTTCGCCAAGGCCAATCCCGGCAAGTTCTCCTATGGCTCGACGGGCACCGGCACCTCGCCGCACCTGCTGATGGAGGAGCTTGCGGCCAAGGCGGGGGTGCAACTGCTGCACGTGCCCTTCAAGGGCAACGCCGACTCGACCCAGGCGTTGATGGGCGGCCACGTGATGGCGCAGTCGGATGCCACGGGCTGGGGTCGCCATGTCGACGCCGGCGCCCTCCGCCTGCTGGTGACCTTCGGCGAGAAGCGCACCAAATGGGGCGCGCCGACCGCGAGGGAGTCCGGCTACGACATCGTTTCCTACTCGCCTTATGGCCTGGTGGCCCCGGCGGGCATGGATGCCAGGCTGGTGCGCCAGCTGCACGACGCCTTCAAGAAGGCGGCCGACGACCCCGAGCACCTGAAGGTGCTGCAGCAGTTCGACCAGGTGTACTGGTACAAGTCGAGCGAGGAGTACGCCAAGTGGGGCGCGCAGACGTTTGCGGAAGAACGCGCTACCATCGCCCGTCTGGGACTTCTGGCCAAGTGACCACTGCAGCGCGCCGCAAGGCGCCGGGAGAGGGAGCATGAAGTACGAGAAGATACTGCTCGCGTACAACGGGTCCAAGGAAGGGCGCCACGCGCTGCTCGAATGCGCGGAGCTGGCCAGTTTCCACGGCGCGCAGATGCACCTGCTGGCGGTCGCCACCATGCCGCCCAGCCTGTTCCTCACCGAGGGCTTCGTGCCCGAGGAACTGCTCGAGGAGGAGAAGAAGCGCACCCAGTCCGTCCTCGAGGAGGGCATACGCGCGCTCACCGAGCAGGGCTACAAGTCCGAGGGCCATCTGGCGGTGGGTGAGCCGGTGGAGGAAATCTGCCGCATCGCCAAGGAACTCGGCGCGGACCTGATCGTGCTCGGCCACAACCAGAACACCTCGTTCGCGGCGCGCTGGTGGAAAGGTTCGGTCGGCGCCTCGATGCTCGATTACGCGCCCTGCAGCCTGCTGATCGCGATTTCCAAACCGGCCAAACCCGCCTGAAACGGCCCGGCGCGCGCCCGCCGCGCGCGCTGTGCATGCGGGCCGCGCACTATAATCCGGCAATGCATCTGCGCCACGCCGGTTTCCTGTTGCTTGCCCTGGCATTCGCCTGGCCGCTGGCGGCTTTGGCGCAGAGCGCCAAGCCCGCGGCCCGCGCGCCGGCCGGCAAGCCGGCGCCCGCGCGACAGGTCGACGACCGCCGCTATGCCGAACTGGCGACCCAGGCCGAAGGCGCCTACCAGCGCGGCGATTTCGCCGCGGCGCAGTCGGCGGCCGCGCAGGCGATCGACGAGGGCCTGCGCGCATACGCGGGGGAGCACGCCAATCTCGGTCGTGCGCTGAACGTGCTGGGCGCCGCGTTGCTGCGCCAGGGCAAGTATCCCGAGGCCGAGGTTCAGTTCCGGCGCATGCTCGCGCTGTACGAGAAGCATGTCGGTCCCGATGACGTGTACACGGCAGCGGCGCTCAACAGCCTGGCCCTGGTGCTCGAGCGCCTGTCGGACTACCGCGGTGCGGAGACCCTGCTGCGGCGCTCGCTGGCCATCCTCGAGGCCAAACAGGGCAAGCAGCATCCGGATACGGCGACCACGCTGTCCAACCTGTCGCGCGTACTGGACGCGCAGGGCCGTTTCAGCGACGCCGGTGCCCGTCCGGGCGCCGCGCCTGCGCCTGCGCCCGCCGCGGCCGCGGCGGGCGGCGCCGACGCGGCTGCACAGCTCGCGGCGCGCGCCAGCGCGGCCCTGCAGCGCGGCGAATACCAGGAATCCGAGACCCTGCAGGCGCAAGTGCTCGCGGTGCACGAGAAATCGCTGGGCGCCGAGCATCCGACCACCGCCACCAGCCTGTCGAACCTGGGCAACGTGTACTACCTGCAGGGCAAATTCGCCGAGGCCGAAAAGGTCTACCGGCGTGCGCTGGGCGTGCGCGAGAAGGTGCTGGGCGGCAACCATCCGGACGTGGCCACCAGCCTGAACAACCTGGCCAACGTGCAGCAGGAACTCGGCCGCGACCAGCAGATTTCGGCCTCCGAGGCGCGCATCCGCGCGCGCACCGGCAGTTCGGTGGGCGCCACCTCGGAGATCGATGGCCTGTACCGCCGCGCGCTCGCCATCCAGAGCGCGTCCCTGGGGCGCGACCATCCGGACACCGCCAAGACGCTGAACAACCTGGGCATCACGCTCTCGCTGCGCGGCGAATTCGCGCAGGCCGAGGAGATGCACCGCAGCGCGCTGTCCACCATGGAGAAGGTGTTCGGCGAGCAGCACCCGGACACCGCCGCCACCCTGACTTCGTTGTCCTTCGCGCTCGACCGCCAGGGCAAGGTGGCCGAGGCGGAGGCGTCCTACCTGCGCGCGGTGGAGATCTCGCGCAAGGCCGGCAATCCGCGCGAACTGCTGGTCAACGCCAGCCGGCTGGGATTCTCGCTGGCCAAGCGCGGCCGCTACCGCGAGGCCCTGCCGTTCTACAAGGAATCGGTGGAGACGCTGGACTTCCTCTATTCGCAGACGCGCGGCTACACCGAGGAAACGCGCGCCACGTTCCTGTCGCAGTTCTCGGCGATCTACCGCGAGACCATCCGCATCCTGCTGCAGTTGCACAAGATCGATGGCAAGGGCGGTTTCGACCGCGAGGCCCTGTCGGTGGCCTCGCGCAACCAGAGCCGCGTGTTCACCGAGATGATGCGCCAGGCCGATGTGGCGCGCTTCTCGGGCGAGCCGGCCTTCATCGCCCTGCGCGCCAGCCGCGAACGCCTGCAGGAGCAGCTCGCGCAACTGCGCCAGGCGCGTGCCACGGTGCCGGTGACGCTGGCCGACGCGGCGCAGCGCGTGGCCGGCTACGATGCGCAGATCGCCGCCGCCGGCAGGGAGCTGTCCGGCGCCGAGGACAGGCTGTGGCGCGAGTACCCGCGCTTCATGGAACTGGCCAACCCGCGCCCGGTCGGCGTCGAGGACCTGCAGGCGCGCCTGCTGCGCCCCGACGAGGCGCTGGTCTCCTACGTGCTGCTGCCGCAGGAGACCGTGATATTCGTGGTCACCAAGGAGCGCTTCCGCATGGCGGTGACTTCGACGCGGCGCGCCGACATCGCCGAACGCGTGCACCGCGTGCGCCGCTCGATCGAGAAGGTCGCCATCGGCGAGTCGGTGCTGTTCCTGCGCGAGATCACCCCGGACCTGCTGCACTCACTGCATCGCGACCTGATCGCGCCGGTGTCCGACCTGTTCGCCGGCAAGGAACGCGTGTTCATCGTCGGCGACGGTCCGCTGCACACCGTGCCCTTCGAGATGTTCGTCACGCGCTACACCGCGGCCGAGCGCAACGCCTTCGAGCAGGCGCAGCGCGCCGCCGACGGCAGCGAGGCGCGGCCCTTCCTGGCCGAATACGGCGCGCTGGCCTGGCTGGGTGCGCAGCATCGCTTCGCCTACCTTCCCAGCCTGTCGGCGCTGACTTCCCAGCGCCTGTACCCGAAGGGCAGCCCGGGTTCCAGCGTCGAACTGGTGGCGTTCGCCGACCCGGTGTTCACCGCGGCCCCCGGCCTGGCCATGCCGGCGGCGACCAGCCGCGCGCTTTCGCAGCTGAACGTGAGTTTCTCGCGCGCCGGCGGCGCGCCGGAAATCCCGCGACTGGCCGAGACCGCCGACGAAGCGCGCGAGATCGCCGGTGTGCTCGGCGGGCAGAGCCGCCTGTACATCGGCAACGAGGCGCAGGAGAGCGCCGCCAAGCTGAACGACCTGCGCGCGGCGCGCTTCGTGCTGTTCGCCACACACGGCTTTCTGGGCGGCGAGTTCGTCGCCAGCGATCTGCCGCAGGAAGAGGGCGAGGGCGGGCGGCGCGCGTCGGTGCGGCGCGAGGCCCAGCCTTCGCTGGCGCTGACCCTGGTCGGTGACCTCAAGGGCGAGGACGGCCTGCTCACCATGAAGGAGGTGATCGAGGACGTGGAGCTCAACGCCGAACTGGTGGCGCTGTCGGCCTGCAACACCGCGGGCGAGTCGGTGCAGGCCAACAATGGCGAGGGCTTCGCGGGACTCACGCGCGCCTTCATGTACGCAGGGGCCAAGGCCCTGCTGGTTTCCCACTGGAGCGTGGACAGCAAATCCACCCAAGCACTGATGACCGACACTTTCCGCAACATCAAGCAGGGCATGCCCACGCTGACGGCGATCAGCACGGCGCAGAAGACCCTGCTGTCCGGCCGCTACACCAGCGGCGCCTACAGCTTCTCGCGCGCCCATCCGTTCTTCTGGGCGCCCTTCGTGCTGGTCGGCGAATGAGCCCGGCACGCAAGACGCTGCTGCGTTACGTGGCCGTGGTGCTGGCTTCCTGCGCCATGGCGGTCGGCCTGGCGCGCACCGATTGGCTGCGCTCGGCCGAGAACG
Organism: Betaproteobacteria bacterium; assembly: GCA_016713125.1. GTDB lineage: Bacteria > Pseudomonadota > Gammaproteobacteria > Burkholderiales > SG8-39 > SZAS-79. The sequence goes on along the minus strand of JADJPT010000027.1, from coordinate 6,715 downwards.
TCTATTACGACTACTGGCACGTGTTCTCCGGCAAGCGCTACGAGCCCGTGCACACCGGTTTCGTGGTCATGGACGATGACACCCTGGTGGCGCTCAAGGACGACCCCCTGGCGTTCTGGGCGCCGTACTTCGGCCGCGCCATGGACGTGCTGACGCAGGCCGGCGCGAGCGCCGTGGGCCTGGACTTCATCTATCAGGTGAGCGCCGAGGCCTGGCTGAAGAAGCTCAACCTGCCCGACAGCGAGATCAGCCGCAACTACGACACGCCGCTGCGCGCGGCGCTGGCCTCGGGCAACAAGATCCTGATCACGCACCTGGTCGAACTGAAGAACGGCGACCTGACCCTGCTGCTGCCGCCCGAGGACCAGCGCTACCTGCTGCCCGGCGGCATCCACGATCTGGGGATCGCGAACCTGTTTCCGGACGAGGACAAGCACATCCGGCGCTTCTTCCCGGTCATGGATCCGGACCCGGCCAAGCCCGGCATCAGCTTCGCGATGCAGCTCGCCCTGCGCGCCGCCGGCAAGGATCCCGCGCAGCCGGGCTGGGAGATCGGCGGCAACACGGTGCCGCGCGAGCCGCGCCAGCTGATGATCGGCTACTCCGGGCCGCCGGGCACGGTGCCGACGGTGTCGATGAACGCGCTGCTCGCGCCGGACGCGCTGTCCAACCCGCAGGTCCAGGCGCTCAAGGGCAAGGTGGTGATCATCGCCGCCAACAACGCCGGCACCTCCGACCGCCACTTCACCCCGTATTCCCGCGGCGCCGGCGCCGATCAGATGGCGGGCGGCGAGATCCACGCCAACATCGTCGAAACCATCCTTTCGGGGCGCTATCCGCGCACGCTGCCGATGTGGGTCGAGGTGCTGTACGTGCTCGCGCTGCTGATCATCGCCACGCATTACTTCCTGCGGCTGCATGCCGGCTGGGGCGTGGCGCTGGCCATCGGCATGGGCGCCGTGCTCGCCCTGCCAGGGTTCGTGTTCTTCCCGCACGACTGGGTGGTGCCGGTGGCCGAGCCGCAGGCGGCCATCGCCGCGGCCTTCCTGATGACGCTGGGGCTGCGCCTGACCGGCGAGGAGCGCCAGCGCGCGATGATGCGGCAGACATTCAGCCGCTACATGTCGAACGAGCTGGTCGACCGCCTGCTGGCCTCGGGCAAGCTGCCCGACCTGGGCGGCGAGACCAAGGTGGTGACGGTGCTGTTCTCCGACATCCGCGGCTTCACGACCATCTCCGAGAAACTCTCGGCGCACGAAGTGGTGGAGATGCTCAACGAGTACTTCAACCGCGTTTGCGAGCCGATCCTGAACAACGGCGGCGCGGTGGACAAGTACATCGGCGATGCGGTGATGGCGGTGTTCGGCTCGCTGGACACCTATCCGGACCACGCCCGGCGCGCGCTGACCGCCGCGATCGGCATGGCCGAGGCGGCAGCGGGCTTTCGCGCCTGGATGCACGAGCGCTTTCCCGACCGCGGCCTGCACGAGTTCGGCATCGGCGTGGGCATCCACACCGGCGAGGCGGTGATCGGCAACATCGGCTCGGCCAAGCGCATCGAGTTCACCGCCATCGGCGATACCGTGAACGCGGCTTCGCGCCTGGAGGGGGTGACCAAGGACATGCAGTGCGTGGTGGCCGCCAGCGAGGCCACGGTGCGGGCGGCCGGCCCCGGGGTGCGCACCGGCAAGGAGGAGACCCTGCAGGTGAAAGGGCGGGCCGAGCCGATTCGTGTGATGGAAGTCCTCGGTGTGGAAGCGCTCTAGCGTTAGAATCCGGGCCTCATCGAGCATTGGACGGAGCAGCGACCATGAACTATTGGACAACTGGCAGGCGGATTGCGGCGACGCTGTTGGGCATTGCGCTGCTGCTGGCCGGCGGCGCGGCGCGCGCGCAGGGTGCGGATACGGGGCTGGTGAACCTGGTGTCCGGCAACGTGACCTATACCCCGGGCTCCGGCGCGCCGAGCAAGGTGCAGGCCTTCATGAAGGTGCGCGAGGGGGATCGCTTCACCCTGCCCGCCGGCGCGCAGTTGCGCATCGTGTATTTCGAATCGGCACGCCAGGAACGCTGGGTCGGGCCTGCCGTGGTGCGCGCCGCCAAGGGCGCCAGCGAGCCGGTGTCCGGCAAACCGGCCGAGGTGACCACCCTGCCCGGCAGCGCCGCGCCGCGCATCGCGCGCGTACCCGACCTGTTTCAAAACGCGCGTCTGGGCGGCATACAGGTGCGCGGCACGCGCAAGGCGCCGCCGCTCAATGCCGAGGATCAGACCATGGTCTCCAGCGCGCGCGTCACCTACGAGCAGATGCGCAAGGATTTCCCGTCCGACGACATCACCCCGGAACTGTTCCTCGCCTCAGCGCTGCACGAATACATGCTGTATGCCGAGATGAAGCCGGTGGTGGCCGAGATGGTGCGCAAGCAGCCGGACAACGAGGATGTGAAGACGCTGTCGGCCTGGGTTGCCTCGCGGGCCGGGCGCTGAACGTGCGATAGCGCACGTTTTTGTCATCGGTTCAGGGGTTTATCGACTCGACCCCGTGACAAAATGCCTCGCAACCCGCAAGGGCCGGGGCTATAGTGGAACGGTACGAAAAAGCACAAAGGCCAAGGAGGTCTGCAATGAACTACGCAACGAAGATCACACGGGTGCTGGCGGCAGTGGCTGCGCTGGCATTCGGCAACGCGACCTGGGCGGCCAGCGATGTGGGCCTGGTCAATCACCTGTCCGGCGAGGTGTCCTACGCCAGCGGTGGCAGCAACGCCAAGGTGCAGGCCTACATGAAGGTGCGTGAAGGCGACAAGTTCACGGTGCCGGCCGGCGCGACGGTGCGCGTGGTGTATTTCCAGGGCGGGCGCCAGGAATCGTACAGCGGTCCGGCCAGCTCACCGCCGGCATGCAGCAGAGCGCCGTGCAGAGCGGTTCGCCGCAGGTCAGCACGCTGCCTTCGGGCGTGTCGCAGAAGATCTCGCAGACGCCGGAACTCATGCAGATCGCCAAGCTGGGCCGTTCCGGGGGCGTGGCGGTGCGCGGCCTGAACCGCGAGCAGCGCCTGAGCCCGCAGCAGCAGGCCGAAGTGCGCCAGGCGCGCGACACCTACGCCAAGCTGCGCGCCGACACGCCGGCCGACGACATCACCCCCGAGCTTTACCTGTACTCGGTGCTGCAGGATCACCTGCTGTACACGGACATGAAGGGCGTGGTCGACGAGATGTCCAAGCGCCAGCCCGGCAACGCCGATGTGGCGGTGCTGATGGACTACGTGAAGGCCAAGACCGAGCAGAAGTAAGCCGGTCCGCCGCATGTGAAAAGGCCCGCCCAGCGCGGGCCTTTTTGTTTTCTGCGCCAGTAGAATGGGGATTCCGCCGGCCAGGCGATGCCGACCCGACCGAACGCCCCGACCCCTCCCGTACGCCGAATACCGACATGCACATACCCGAACCCAAAGGCCGCCTCGAAGATCGACGCCTGCTGACCGGCCGCGGACGCTACGTGTCCGACTGGAACCTGCCCGCGCAGGCGCATGCCTGCTTCCTCCGCGCCGACCGCGCGCACGCCACCATCGTGTCGATCGACGCCGGCGCGGCGCTGGCCCCGCCCGGCGTGCTGGGCGTGTACACCGGCGCGGACGTGGCGGCTGCGGGATACCAGTCGCTGCCGGTCGGCCTGCCGGTCAAGGGGCGCGGCGGCGCCGAACTGCTCAAGCCCGCGCGTCCGGCACTGGCGCAGGGCAAGGTGCGCTTCGTCGGCGAGCCGGTGGCCATCGTGGTGGCCGAGACGGCCGCGATCGCGCAGGACGCCAGTGAGCTGGTGGCGGTCGAGTACGAGGAACTGCCGGCGGTGGTGTCGGCCAGCGCCGCGCTGCAGGCCGGCGCGCCGCAGCTGTTCGACATGGTGCCCGGCAACCTGGCCTTCGATTACGAGGCCGGCGACGCGGCGGCCGCGCAGGCGGCGTTCAGCTCGGCGGCCAGGGTCGTCAAGCTCAGCGTGGACAACACGCGGGTGGTCGGCAACCCCATGGAGCCGCGCGGCTGCCTGGCGGCCTACGACGCGGCCGGCGGCGAGTACACGCTGTACGCCTGCACACAGGGCGTGCCCGGCATGCGCGGCCAGCTCGCCGGGGTGCTCGGCGTGCCGCCCGAGAAGATGCGCGTGGCGGCCGAGGACGTGGGCGGCGGCTTCGGCGTGCGCTTCAACCTGTATCCCGAATATTGCGCCGCGCTGCTGGCGGCGAAGGCGCTGGGCCGGCCGGTGAAGTGGACCGGCACGCGCTCCGAGGTGTTCCTGGCCGACGAGCAGGCGCGCGACGTGCTGTGCGCCGGCGAACTGGCGCTGGACGCGGGGGGGCGCGTGCTCGGCATGCGCTTCGACTTTACCGCCAACCTGGGGGCCTATCTGTGCCCCACGGGCCCGTTCATCAATACCCTGGGGATCGTCAACTGCCTGTCCGGCGTCTACGATGTGCAGGCCGTGCATGCGCGCATCCGCCTGGCGGTCACCAATACCGCACCGATGGCGGCCTACCGCGGCGCCGGCCGGCCGGTGATGTCCTACATGCTCGAGCGCCTGATGGACGAGGCGGCCGTGCAACTTGAGATGGATCCGTCCGAGCTGCGTCGGCGCAACTTCATTCCGCGGGACAAGTTCCCCTATCGCATCGCCAACGGTTTCACCTACGACTGCGGCGATTTCGAGGGCGTGCTCGACCGCGCGCTGGCGGCCGCAGACTGGCAGGGCTACGCGGCGCGCCGCGCGCACAGCGCCGCGCGCGGCAAACTGCGCGGCCGCGGCCTGTCGACCTTCATCGAGGCCACCGGGGCCGGCTTCGCGCCGGCCGACCAGGTGCGATTCACCTGGGGCGAGGGCGGCACGCTCACGCTCTCGGCGCCCACCCATTCGCATGGCCAGGGCCACCAGACCACCTATGCGCAACTGGTGTGCGGGGTGATGGGCGTGCCCATGGAGTCGGTCGAACTGAAGACCGGCGACCCCTCGGTGTTCCTGCTCGGCAACGCCACCGGCGGCTCGCGCTCGCTGCTGGCGGTGGGCAGCGTGATGCAGCTGGCCGCCCGGGAAGTGGTGGAGAAGGGCAAGGCGCTGGCGGCCGACGAGCTCGAGGTGGCGGTCGCCGACATCGAGTTCGTCGACGGCGAGTACCGCATCAAGGGCACCGACCGCATGGTGAGCCTGCATGCGCTGGCCAGGAAGCACGCCGGCCGGACCGACCATCCGCTGAATCTGTCCTACGAGAACAAGTTCCGGTGCGACCTACCCGAACGGCTGCCATATCGCCGAGGTGGAGATCGACCCGGAAACCGGCGAAGCAGAGATCGTGTCGTACCTGTCGTGCGACGACGCCGGCACCATCGTCAACCACCAGATCGTCGAAGGCCAGATGCAGGGGCGGCATCACCCAGGGGCAGGGCAGGTGTTCTGCGAGCAGGCGATCTACGACGAGTCCGGCCAGTTGCTGACCGGCAGCTTCATGGACTACGCGATGCCGCGTCCGGGACTGGTCGGCGGGCTGAAGCTGGTCGACCATCCGGTGCCCACGGCCACCAATCCGCTGGGCGCCAAGGGCGTCGGCGAGGCCGGCGTGACCGGTTCGCTGCCCGCGCTGATGAACGCCGTGCTCGACGCGCTGCGTCCTTCCGGCGTGCATCGTTTCGACATGCCGGCCACGCCGCAACGCATCTGGCGGGCCCTGGAAGAGGCCGGCCGGGGCCGTCCGGACGCGCTGGCCGTGGCGGCGGTGGATTGATCGACGGCATCCACGACTTGCCGTTTCAGGCAAGTCAATTGACAGGAGAGCGGCGCATGGAGCGGATCTCGGGAAATAAAAGTTCAGCTTTTGTGTTGCTGTTCCTGGTACTGGGGCTGGCCGCCCCGCTCGCGCAGGCGCAGCTGCTGCGTTGCCAGGGCGCCGACGGCCGCATCGTCTACCGCGACCAGTCCTCGGGTCCGCCCGGGCCGGGCTGCCGCACCGTCGAGGACCGGACCAGTGTGATCGCACCGATGCCGCTGCAGGGCGATGCGCAGAAGCCGCCGGCGCGTGCGCCTGGCGGCGAAGCGCCCGCAAAACCCGTTTCTGGGGCCGGCATCCCGGTGAAGCCCGGTGCGGTCGGCGGCGAGCAGCCGGTGGCCCGACCCGGCACCGAGCAGCGCGCAGCGGAAAGCCAGCTGCAGGTCACCCAGGACAAGCTCGAGGCGACCCGCAAGGCTCTGGCCCAGCAGCAGGAGGTGCGCTACGGCGACGAGCGCAACTACCAGAAGGTGCTGGACCGCCTCAAACCCTTCGCCGACGAGGTCGACAAGCTCGAGCAGGAACTCGAACTGCTCAAGCGCAAGGCATCCAGGCAGTAGGCGGCGGGCTCAGGCGGCCCCGGCCGCCTGTCCTGCATCGCGGCCGGCCTGGCGCAGGCAGGCGAGGATGCGCAGCGCCGTTCCCGGCGCCACGTTGCAGCCCGGCGAGAGGATGAAGTTGCGCGAGCCGCCGGCCTGGGCGATGGCGTCGGCCACCTCGGCGCGGATTTCCGGCAGCGATTTCTCGTGCAGCTTCGATTCGTCCACACCACCCATCAGGCATCGATCGGTCATGGCGCGCACCTCGCGAATCGAGGCATTGCCGGGCAGTCGGTCCGACCAGCTCAGCACCTCGCAGGGATAGTCGAGGATGCGGCGCAGGTCGAGAGGATTGCCGTGGGCGTGCACCAC
>JADJPT010000026.1 GCA_016713125.1 Betaproteobacteria bacterium | reverse complement strand
CGAGTTCCGGCAGGAAGGCGGAGATCGTGAAGGGCAAATTGAGCCGGTGGCCTCGCGCAGACCTTCGCCGCCATCCTGCCGGAGAACTGCATCGTGCAGGAGGACGCCGTGACCTCCGGCCGTGCGCTGTTCGCGCCGACCTTCGACGCCGCGCCCAACGACTGGCTGCAGAATACCGGCGGGGCGATCGGCCACGGCTTCGGCTGTGCCACCGGCGCGGCGGTGGCCTGCCCGGATCGCAAGGTGGTGTGCCTGCAGGCCGACGGCGCGGGCATGTATTCGCTGCAGGCGCTTTGGACCCAGGCGCGCGAGAAGCTCGACGTGGTCAACGTGGTGTTCGCCAACCGCATCTACAAGATCCTGCACGGCGAGCTGGTGTCGGTGGGCGCGCAGCCGGGCAAGGCCTCCAATGAACTGTTCGACCTCGCTCGCCCGGCGCTGGACTGGGTGAAGCTGGCGGGCGGCATGGGCGTGGAGGCGGTGCGTGTGAACACGCTGGAGGGCTTCGCCGATGCGTTCAAGTCGGCGTGCAGCCGGCGCGGGCCCTTCCTGATCGAGTTCGACATCACCTGAATGGTGCGCCGCGGGCTCTGCGCCCGCGGCACGATTTCCGGACTTTCATTGTGAAAAGTCCAGCACCGGCGCGGCCTCCCGGGCAGTTCGTGTATCGGTAAAGATACATCCGCCCCGCCGGGCGGTTCAGTCGCGGGTGCGCGGCGCCTGCGCGCCGCCGGCCGCCGCCGCGCCTGCGGAGTGTGGCGAGTGTGCAGCGTTCGAAGCGTGTGCGGCCGCCGGCGCCGGGTCGGCGCGGCGCGCGTCGAACCAGGCCTGCAGGCGCTCGAAGTACAGGTAGATCACCGGCGTGATGTACAGCGTCAGTACCTGCGAGAGTACCAGCCCGCCGACCACCGCCAGGCCCAGCGGCATGCGCGCGCCGCCGCCCGCGCCGATGCCCACGGCGATCGGCAGGGCGCCCATCAGCGCGGCGAGGGTGGTCATCATGATCGGGCGGAAGCGCACGATGCCCGACGCGTAGATCGCTTCCTCGGCTGACTTGCCGTCCTTCGTTCTGCGCCTCGATGGCGAAGTCGATCATCATGATGGCGTTCTTCTTGACGATGCCGACCAGCATGATGATGCCGACGAAGGCGTACATGTTGAGCTCGAAGCCGAACGCCAGCACCGTGATCAGCGCGCCCAGGCCGGCGGTGGGCAGGCCGGAAAGGATGGTCAGCGGGTGCCACCTCGGTGATCGCCTCGGAGAGCGAGACACCCGGGCGCAGGTCGAAGGAAAAGGTCACCGAGGGCAGCTGGCCCAGGTGGGTGACCGACAGCGGGCCCACGCCGTAGCTGAACTTCGCCAGCGTGCTGAGCGGCACCAGCGCGCCGGTCGAGGAGCGCACGTAGAGCATGGCCAGTGCGGCCGGGTCGGTCTGGAAGCGCGGCTCCAGTTCCATGATCACCCAGTACTGGTTGGTCGCCGTGTAGATGGTCGAGACCTGCGAGGAACCGTAGGCGTTGTTCAGCGCCATCTGGATCTGCTGCGGCGAAACGCCCAGCGAGGCGGCCTTCTCGCGCAGGATCTCGACGGTGACCTGCGGACGCGCGATCTGCAGGTCGCTGGTGACGTCGGTCAGGCCCGGCTGGGCGCGCAGTTTGGCCTCGATGCGCGGCGCCCAGGAATAGAGTTCCTCGGTGCTCGCGCTTGCACCAGCGTACTGGTAGGGCGCCTGGTGAGCGTGCCGATGCGGATGGTCGGCACGTTCTGCACGAAGGCCTTGACGCTGGTGAGTTTGGCCAGCTTGGGGCGCAGCCCGCGCACCACCTCGTCGGCGTTCTTGCGCTGGCCGAAGGGTTTGAGCGTGATGGTGATGCGGCCGATGTTCATCGCCGGGTTGAAGTTGCTGGTGCCGATGAAGGACATCAGCGCCTCGACGTTGGGATCCTGGCTGATGATGTCGGCGACCTGCTGCTGCAGCGCGGCCATGCCCTCGAAGGAGATGTCCTGCGGACCTTCGACGAAGCAGAGGAAGCGGCGCACATCATCGGCGTGAGCGTCAGCGAGACGAAGCCCGAGATCAGCACCGCGACGATGATCACCACCGCGAACTCGTGCAGCAGGCGGCCGAGGATGCCGCCCATGAACATCACCGGGATGAACACCGCGGCCAGCGAGATGGTCATCGACACGATGGTGAAGGCGATCTCCTTGGAGCCATCCAGCGTGGCCTGCATCACGCTCTTGCCCATCTCCAGGTGCCGGCTGACGTTCTCCAGCATGACGATGGCGTCGTCGACCACGAAGCCCACCGAGAGCGTCAGCGCCAGCAGCGAGAGGTTGTCGAGGCTGTAGCCGAACAGGTACATGACGGCGAAGGTGCCGATGATCGACATGGGCAGCGCGAGCGCCGGGAATGATGGTGGCCGGGACATTGCGCAGGAAGATGAAGATCACCATGATCACCAGGCCGAGCGTGACCATCAGGGTGAACTGCACTTCCTGGACCGACGCGCGGATGGTGACGGCACGTCGATGTCGATGCCCGGCGGCACCTCGGCGCGGAAGGTCGGCAGCAGTTTCTTGACGGCTTCCACCACTTCGATGGTGTTCACGCCGGGCTGGCGCTGGATGGCGAGGACGATGCCGCGTTTGGCCTTGAACCAGGCGGCGACCTTGTCCGACTGCACGCCGTCCGTCACCCGGCCGACTTCCGAGAGGCGGATCGGCGAGCCGTTGCGGTAGGCGACGATGATCGGCCGGAACGCCTCCGCGTTGTACAGCTGGCCGGTGGCCTGCACGGCGAACATGCGGTCCTTGCCGTACAGGGTGCCGGTCGGCAGGTTGACGTTGGCGCCGGCGATGGCCTGCTGCACCTCGTTGATGCCCACGCCGCGCGAGGCCAGCGCGGACGGGTCGAGCTGCACGCGCACGGCGTACTTCTGCTGGCCGAACACCTGTACCTGGGCCACGCCGTTGATGGTCGAGATGCGCTGGGCGAGGTAGGTCTCGGCGTACTCGTTGACCGTGAGAGGGGCAGCGAGTCGGAGGTGAGGGCGAGGTAGTAGACGGGCTGGTCGGCGGGGTTGACCTTGCGGAACGAAGGCGGGTTCGACATGGTCGGCGGCATCTGGCGTGCGGCGCCGGCGATCGCCGAATTGACGTCCTGGGCGGCGGCGTCGATGTCGCGCTCGAGGCTGAACTGGATGGTGATCGAGGTGGAGCCCTGGCCGCTGATCGAGGTCATCGAGTCGATGCCGGCGATGGTCGAGAACTGCTTCTCCAGCGGCGTGGCGACCGCGGAGGCCATGGTCTCGGGGCTGGCGCCGGGCAGCTCGGCGTTCACCTGGATGGTCGGGAAATCGACGTTGGGCAGGGTGTTGACCGGCAGCAGGCGGTAGGCGGCGATGCCGAAGATCAGGATCGCGGCCATGACCAATACGGTCATGACCGGACGCCGGATGAACGGCCCGGAGATGTTCACGCCGCGCTCATGCGGGATTGGCGCCCGCCGCCTGCAAGGTCACGCTGGAACCCGGCGCCAGGCGCAGCGCGCCGCGCACCACCACCTGCTCACCCCTGGCCAGGCCCTCGGCGAGACGGTTTCGCCCTCGGTCCAGGCCACGGTAACGGGCGCATCTCGGCGCGCAGGTCTGACTTCACCATAGACGTACTGGCCCTGCGGCCCGGTCTGCAGCGCGCGCGAGGGCACGACGATGGCGCCGGGCCGCTCATACAGGCGCAGGCGCACGCCGACGAACTGGCCAGGCCACAGGGCGGCGTCCTTGTTGTCGAAGCGCGCGCGCAGCTTGATGGTGCCGGTGCTGGAGTCCACCGCGTTGTCGATGAACACCAGCGCGCCCGCGGCGAGCCGCGTGCCGGCCTGCGCATCCACCGCCTCGGCCTGCAGGGTGCCGGCGGCCATGCGCTTCCTGATCTCGGGCAGTTCCCGTTCGGGTACCGCGAAGCTGACGAAGATCGGCCGCACCTGGTTGATCACCACCAGCGCGCCGGTGTCGTTGGCCTTGACCAGGTTGCCGGCCTGCAGCAGCACCTTGCCTACGTAGCCGTCGATCGGCGCGAGGATGCTGCAGTACTCGAGGTTCAGGCGCGCGTTCTCCACCGCCGCCTGGCTGGCCTTGGCGCTGGCCTCGGCGGTCTCGGCGTTGGTGCGGATCTGTGCGTAGGCTTCCTTGGAGACGAAGTTCCTGTCGAGGAGTTCCTGGTAGCGGCGTTCCTGCGAGCGCGCCTGGTCGCGCGCGGCGGCATCGCGCTGGGCGGCGGCCTCGGCCTGGCGCAGCGTCGCGGCATAGGGGCGCGGGTCGATGCGGAACAGCACCGCGCCCTTGCGCACCTCGTCGCCTTCGCGAAAATTCACGGCGAGGATCTGGCCGTCGATGCGCGCCTTGAGCGAGACCGTGGCGTTGGGCTCCACGCTGCCGATGGCGCGCAAAACCACCGGCACCGTGCGCTCCTCGGCCAGCGCCACGCTGACCGCCACCGGTCCGGCCGGGGCGCCCTTGCCCGCGCCTTTGCCCGCGGCCGGCTTGCCTTCCTTCGCGGTGGTTCCGCCGAGTCCACCCTTCAACCAGCCGTAAGTCCCGCCGGCTGCCAGTACGGCGAGAATCAGGAAGCCGAAGACGTAGCGTTTCTTGGAGCCGGACATGGGATGCGCTTGCGAGCGTAAGGAAGACGCAAACTTACCGGAGTTCGATCCCCCTCGGGAGATTACGGCCGCAACTTCCTTGATTCAGCCGCAATTGACGGCTCGACCCGCGGGTGGCCGCGTGCAATGCCGGTCCTCGCGCCGTTCATGCGCGGTTCAGTCTTCGCGGCGCGGCGCCTGGGCGCCCTGTGCGGCGCCCGCGCCCGCGACCGGTGCGGCCTGCGCCGCCAGGCGCCGCGCGCGCCAGTTCTCGACCAGTGAGTAGGCCGCCGGCACCACCACCAGGGTGAGCAATGTCGAGGTGATCATGCCGCCGATCACCGCCACCGACAACGGCGCGTTGGTTTCCGCGCCGGCGCCCAGGCCCAGCGCGGCCGGGAACAGCGCGAGGATCAGCGTGAGCGAGGTCATCAGCACCGGGCGCATGCGCGTCGGACAGGCGTCGCTCAGCGCCTGGTCCACCCCCATGCCTTCGGCGCGCCGCTGGTTGGCGAGGTCCACCAGCAGGATGGAGTTCTTGGCCACCAGGCCGATCAGCAGCACCAGGCCGATGCCGGAGTAGATATTCAGCGTGTGCACCGGGATGTTCAGGCCCACCATCGCGCCGAGCTGTGACAGGGGCTGGAACACCCACAGTGCCGCGAGGCCGCCGATGATGGCCAGCGGCACCGCCAGCATGATCAGCGCCGGCTGCAGGAAGGAGTTGAACTGGCTGGCCAGCACCATGTACAGCAGCACCAGGGCCAGCACGAAGGTGAAGGTGGTGGCGCCGCTGGTCTTCTCGAGCTGCTCGGCCTCGCCGACAAAGGCCACCGAATAGCCGATGGGAAGGTTCCTGGCGGCCTCACGCACCTTCTCGCTGGCGGTGCCCAGCGCCACCGTGGGCGTGCTGTAGAAAGTGGCGGCGTACTGCAGGTCGAAGCGGCCGACCACCGCCGGACCGATGGTTTCCTTGAAGCGCGCCACGCTGTCCAGGCGCACCAGTTCGCCCTGGCGGTTGCGCAGATATATCTTGGACAGGTCGGCCTGCTGCTGGAAATCCCCGTCCCGCGCCTTGACGCGGATGTCATAGCGCTCGCCGTCGCCGGGCAGGTCGTTGTACTTGGCGATGTCCACGCCGCCGGTCAGCATGTTCAGCGCCAGCGCGATGTCCTGCGAGCTCAGGCCCAGGCTGGCGGTGCGCGTGCGGTCGGGTTCGAGCACCAGCTGGGGCAGGTCGAGTTGCAGGTCGGTGTCCATGCGGCCGATCTGCGGGTCGGCCTGCAGCGTGCGCTGCAGCTCGCCGGCCAGGCGACCCATCTCGGCGAGGTTCGGTCCCTTGACGACGAACTGCAGTGGCTCGGAGCGCTGGCCCTGCACCAGGCCGGGCGGACGCGCGAAGGCGCGCGCGCCGGCGATGCCGGCCAGGTCGCGGCGGATGGCGGTGATGACTTCCTGCTGGCTGCGCTTCCTCTCGCCCTTGGGTTTCATGCGCACGATCAGCGTGGCCTGGTTGACCTGGCCGGCCGAGCCCAGGCCGATGATGCCGAACTCGGTGTTGATCTCGGGGTAGCGGTTGGCAATGGCCTCGATCTCGCGCAGCTTGGATTCGGTGTACTGGATCGAGGAGCCCAACGGCGTGCGTGCGCCGATGATGAAGCGGCCCTCGTCCTGCTGCGGGGCGAGCTCCTTGGGCAACTGCTGGAAGAAGAAGCCCGAGGACAGGGTCATCAGCAGCGCGGCGAGCATCACTTTCCAGCGGTGCGCGAGCGACCAGGCCAGGCAGCGCTTGTAGAAGGATTCCACGCGCTCGAAGAAGTGTTCGAGCACCCAGTACACCCTGCCGTGGCTCTGCTTCACGTGCAGGAAGCGCGAGCAGAGCATGGGCGTGAGCGTCAGCGAGACGAACAGCGATACCAGCACGCCGAAGGTGACGACCACGGCGAACGAGCGGAAGAACTGGCCGATGATGCCCTCTACGAACACCACCGGCGCAAAGATCGCCACCAGCGAGAACGAGGCGGCGATGACCGCGAAGGTCACTTCGCGCGAACCGCTGACCGCGGCACGCATGGCGTTGGGCTCGAGGTGCTCGCGGTGCCTGTGGATGTTCTCCAGCACCACGATGGCATCGTCGACCACCACGCCGATCAGCAGCAGCAGCGCGAGCAGGGTGACCGAGTTGAAGGTGTAGCCGAAGAAGTACATCACCGCGATGGCGCCGAACAGCGAGACCGGAATAGAGGTGGCGATGATGAGCGTCGAGCGGAAGCTCTTCAGGAACAGCCAGACGATCAGCGCGGCGAGCAGGGTGCCCTCGAGAAGGTGGCTCTTCAGCGCGGCGACCATCTCGCCGATGAAGATCGCGTCGTTCTGCACGTAGTGGTACTCGAAGCCCGGCGGCAGCTGCGGTCGGATTTCGGTCTCGATGCGTTCCTGCACCTTGCGGATGATCTCGACGGTGTTGGTGTTGGGCACCTTGACGATGCCGATGCCGATGGTCGGCTTGCCCTCGAAGCGTGCCAGCTGGCGGAAGTCGGACAGGCCGTCCTCGATCTCCGCCACGTCCTTGATGCGCACCGGCGCGCCGTCCCGGTAGCCGACGATCATGCTGGCCAGGTCGTCGAGCTTGTGGAATTCCAGGTCGAGCTTGACCAGGTGCTCGGTGTTCTTGCCGGTCAGGAAGCCGCCCGAATACTGCAGGTGCTCCCTGGCGAAGGCGTCGTTGATGTCCTGCGCGGCGACGCCGAAGGCCGCCATGCGCCCCGGGTTTAGCAGCACGCGTATGGTGCGGTCGCGCCGCCCGCCGATGCGCACCTCGCCCACGCCGTCGATGGTCTCGAGGCGCTTCTTGATGATGTTGATGGCGTACTGGTTGAGCTGCTGCTGGGTGCGGTCGCCCTGCAGCGCGGTCCACATGATCGGCTGGGTGTTGGTCTCGACCTTGGCAACCACCGGCGGATCGGCGTCCTTCGGCAGGCGGCGCGCCACCTGGCTGACCTTGGCCTGCACTTCCTGGAAGGCGATGTCGATCTTCTTGTCGAGCACGAAGGTGATGGCCACCACCGAGACGCCCGGCGAGGAGGTCGAGGAGATGTGCTCGATGCCCGGCACGCTGTTGACCGCGGTTTCGATCAGGTTGGTGATCGACGCGTCGATCACATCCGGGTTGGCGCCCTTCTGGTTGGTGGTGACCGAGATCACCGGGAATTCGATGTACGGCAGTTTGTCGACGCCGATGCGCTCGTAGGCGATCCAGCCGAACAGGATCAGCACCGCGTTCAGCATGAACGCGAACACGTGCCGCTTGATGGAAAGCTCGGGCAGGTTCATGGCTGCCTCCTGGTTGACGGCGCGCGGGGGCGCCGGCGCTTCGCTGTTCGGGGTCTACTTCTTCGCCGCGGGCTTGCCGGCGTCCGCGGCTTCGGGCTTGGGCTTGGGTTTGGGCAGTTGCACGGCGGCGTTGTTGGTCAGGAAGCCCGCGCCGTCGACGGCGACGCGGTCGCCGGCCGCCAGGCCCCTGGTGACTTCGTAGAGCCCGTCCTGGCGCAGCCCGGTTTCGACCGCGCGCTGCTCGACCGACAGCCTGCCGTCCCGCTCGGCGAGCACGTAAGCCACCTTGCCGGCCGGGCGCAGCACCACGCTCTGCTCGGGCACCATCAGCGCACCTTCGCGCAGCGCGGTGACGATGCGCGCATTGACGCTGCCGCCGCCGCGGAGGCGCTGCCCTCGGATTCGAAGTCGACGATGGCGGTGAGCGCGCGGTTGTTGGCGCCGACCGTGGGCTTGATCTCGCGAATCTTCGCCGTCACCGGCTGCTCGGGCGCCGAGGGCGAGGTCAGCACCACCTTGAGCCCGGGCTTGATGCGCGCCGCCGCGCTCTCGGGTAGCGGCAGGTTGGCGCGCAGGTTGCGCAGGCCGACCAGGTTGAACAGCGGGTCGCCGAGCTTGACGTAATCGCCCGGGGCGACGATCTGCGTTTCGATCACGCCGTCGATGGGCGCCACCACGCGGGCCTTGCCCAGGTTGCGTCTCGAGGCTTCGGCGCGCGTCTTGGCGGCCTTCAACTGCTCGCGCAACGCGTTCCTCTGCGCGGCCGCGTCGTCGGCCGCGTTCTGCGAGATGAATCCCTGCGACACCAGTTTGAGCTGGCGCTCGACCACGCGCTCCTGCTGTACCAGCAGGCTCTCGAGGCGCGCGATCTCGGCCGCGTCGCCGCGGTTCTGGATCTCGAAGTCCGCCGCGTCGATCTCGGCCAGCAGCTCGCCCTTCTTCACCGGTTTGCCGGCATTGGCCAGCACGCGCACCACGCGGCCGGCGACTTCGGCGCCGATCTTGGGGTCGAAAACGTATTCGAGCGCGCCGACCACGTCCTCGTGGACTTCGAATGCGCGCGGCTGCACGACGGTGGCGGTGATCTGCACCGGCGGCGGACCTGCGCGCTTGGGCGCGTCGGCCTGCTTGCCGCATCCGGAAACGAGAATCGCCGCCAGCGCAGCGCCCAGCAGCGCCTTTGAAGCGCGCATGCCGGTCACCATTTCGGCATCGATTCCTGGGCGTACAGCTCCTCGAGCGTTTCGCGGCGGCGCGCCAGATGCACCTCGCCGCCCGACACCAGCACTTCGGCGGCACGCGGCCGCGAGTTGTAGTTGGAGCTCATCACCATTCCGTATGCGCCGGCGGACATCACCGCCAGAAGATCGCCGGGCTGCACCGCGAGGGTGCGGTCCTGGGCGAGAAAATCCCCGGTTTCGCACACCGGGCCGACCACATCGTAGACCGCGTCCTTCGCGTTTGGTGCCGCCTGTTTCACAGTCTTCACCTCGTGCCATGCCTCGTAGAGTGCCGGGCGGATCAGGTCGTTCATGGCTGCGTCGACGATGGCGAAGTTCTTCGCCTCGCCGCGCTTCAGGTACTCGACCTTCGTCAGCAGGATGCCGGCGTTGCCGACCAGCGCCCGGCCGGGCTCCAGCAGGATCCTCTGCCCGGCGCGCGTGCTGCCCAGCGCAGCAAACATCGCGCCAAGGTATTCGGCGATGCGCGGCGGGGCCTCGTCCCGGTAGCGGATGCCCAGCCCGCCGCCGAGGTCGATGTGCTCCAGCGGGATGCCGGTGGCTTCGAGAACGTCGACGAACTCCAGCACCTTGTGCAGGGCGTCGACGAAGGGCCGCGTCTCGGTGATCTGCGAGCCGATGTGCACGTCGATGCCGGCGACGTGCAGCCCGGGCATGGCCGCGGCCTTGCGGTAGACGCGCGGCGCCTCGGCGTAGGCGATGCCGAACTTGTTCTGCTTGAGACCGGTCGAGATGTAGGGGTGGGTCCTGGCGTCCACGTCGGGATTCACGCGCAGCGAAACCGGCGCGCGCACCCCCAGGCTGCGCGCCACTGCGTCCAGGCGCTCGAGCTCGGCTTCCGATTCGACGTTGAAGCACAGCACGCCGGCCTGCAGGGCCGCTCGCATGTCGGCCTCGGTCTTGCCCACCCCGGAGAACACCACCTTGCGCGGGTTGCCGCCGGCGGCCAGCACGCGCGCCAGCTCGCCGCCTGAAACGATGTCGAAACCCGCCCCCAGGCGGGCCAGCAGGCCGAGCACCGCGAGGTTGGAGTTGGCCTTGACCGCGTAGCAGACCAGCACCTCGCGGCCGGCACTGGCCTGCACGAACTCCGCGTAGGCGGCCTCGATGGCGCGACGCGAATAGACGAAGCAGGGCGTGCCGTAGCGCGCGGCGATCTCCTCGAGCGGCACGTCCTCGGCGCACAGGCGCCCATTGCGGTATTCGAACGACATGGAACCCCCCGCCCTACTTCTGCTGCGCGTCGTCGGCGGCCGGCGCGGCTTCGGCCGGATAGGGCACGGGCTTGGGCGGCTTGGGCTTGGGTGGCTTGTACCCGATGGGCGGGTTGTCGCGCAGGTAGAGCGAGCCGGTCTGGCCGCAGCCGGCCAGCGAGACGGCGATCAGGGCCGCGCAGAACGCCCGGGACGTGATCCCGAAGAGGAATGAGTATCTGCGCATGGGTGCACGTAAAATGAAAATGTTAGCACGAAGGGTGCTGTTCACAGGGTGGGCACGATGACCGATTCGGAGTTCGACGACCTTGCCGGCGGCACTTTCGCCGCCATGGAATCCGCCCTCGACGCCGCGGCCGAGGCCGCCGATCTGGACATCGATCTGCAGATGAAGCCGGGCGGGGTGCTGGAACTGGAGTTCGCCGACGGCAGCAAGATCATCGTCAACCGCCAGGCGCCGATGCATGAGATCTGGGTGGCGGCGAAATCCGGCGGTTTTCATTTCCGCTACGCGGACGGGCGCTGGGTGGACACGCGCGACGGTGGCGAGTTGTTCGCCGCGCTTTCCCGGTTGGTCAGCGCGCAGGGAGGCGTGGCGGTGATTCTGGCGCCGCGCTGAGTCCCCGCGGGTGCCTCAGCCCGAGGCGGGCGGCGGGGCGGGCAGACCCGGCGGTATGGCGCCGGGCGAACCCGGCGGGGTTTCCGCCGGGACGGGAGCCGGCGCCGCGCCGGGCTGGTTCTCGCGATAGTAGAACTCCAGCTTGCGGCCGCTTGTCGGCGCGCCGCTGTCGGGGTCGACCTTGACGTCGACGATGCCGCCGGGCACCGCGCGCGGCACTTCGGGCACGCCCTTCAGCGCGCGCTCCATGTAGGACATCCAGATCGGCAGCGCGGTCACGCCGCCGGTCTCGTTCCTGCCCAGGTTCTTGGGCTGGTCGTAGCCGACCCAGGAGATGCCGACCAGGGCCGGCGTGTAGCCGCAGAACCAGGCGTCGACGTGCTCGTTGGTGGTGCCGGTCTTGCCGGCCAGATCCTGGCGACCCAGCCGGGCCGCGCGCGCCGCAGTACCGTAGCGCGTCACGTCCTGCAGCATCGAATCCATGATGAAGGCGTTGCGCGCGTCGATCACACGCAGTGACTCCTCGCCCGCGCGCTGCGGGTTGGCCTGACCCAGCGGGTTGCCGCGGTCATCGACGATGCGCTGGATGAAGTACGGCTGGATCATGTAGCCGCCGTTGGCGAACACCGAGTAGCCGCGCGCCATCTGCAGCGGCGTGACGGCGCCCGCGCCCAGCGCCATGGTGAGGTAGGGCGGATGCTTGTCGGCCTCAAAGCCGAAACGCGTGACGTAGTCCTGCGCGTACTTGGGGCCGATCGACTGCAGGATGCGGATCGAGACCATGTTCTTGGACTTGGCCAGCGCGGTGCGCATGCGCATCGGGCCTTCGAACTTGCCGTCGTAGTTCTTCGGCTCCCAGCGCTGGCTTCCGGTGACGTCGGCCTCGACCACGATCGGCTCGTCGTTGATCACCGTGCTGGGCGTGTAGCCCTTCTCGAGCGAGGCCGAGTAGATGAAGGGCTTGAACGAGGAGCCGGGCTGGCGCCAGGCCTGCGTGACGTGGTTGAACTTGTTGCGGTTGAAGTCGAAGCCGCCGACCAGCGCGCGGATCGCACCGTCGCCGGGGTCGACGGAAACGAAGGCCGCCTCGGCCTCGGGCGCCTGGACGATCTGCCAGACCTTCTTGTCGTCCTTCTGCACGCGGATGATCGAGCCGCGCCGGATGCGGCGCTGCGGCGCCGCCTTGTCGTCCAGCGAGCGTGCGACGAACTTGAGTCCGTCGCCGGCCACCGACACCATTTCGCCGCTGCGCAAGACGGCGCGCACTTCCTTGGCGCCGGCTTCGAGGACCAGTGCGGCGATCATGTCGTCGTTGTCGTTGTGATCCGACAGCGCGTCGTCGTAATCGTCATCGCCCGCGCCGGGCTTCAGTTCGACGTAGGCCTCGGGCCCGCGATAACCGTGGCGCCGGTCATAGTCGAGCAGGCCGCGGCGCAGCGCGGCATAGGCGGCTTCCTGGTCGGCCTTGCGTATCGTCGTGTAGACGCGAAATCCGCGCGTGTAGACATCGTCCGGGTACTGTTCGTAGACCGCCTGGCGGACCATCTCGGCCACGTACTCGGCATGCAGGCCGAATTCGTTGACCTCGCGCTTGACGTTCATCGGCGCCTTGCCGGCCTCGGCGAACTGCGGCTCCGTGATGTGGCCCAGTTCGCGCATCCGGCGCAGCACGTACATCTGGCGCTGCTTGGCGCGCGCCGGGTTGACCACCGGGTTGAAGGCGGAGGGCGCCTTGGGCAGGCCGGCCAGCATGGCTGCTTCGGGCAGGCTCAGCCTGTCGAGCGACTTGCCGTAGTAGATCTGCGCGGCGGCGGCGAATCCGTAGGCCCGCTGACCGAGGTAGATCTGGTTGACGTAAAGCTCGAGGATCTGGTCCTTGGAAAGGCTGTGCTCGATCTTGAATGCCAGCAGGGCCTCGTACAGCTTGCGCGTGAGCGTCTTCTCAGAGGACAGGAAGAAATTGCGCGCCACCTGCATGGTGATGGTGCTGGCGCCCTGGCGACGGCCGCCGGATGTCAGGTTGGACCAGGCGGCGCGCATCACGCCCATGTAGTCGATGCCGGTGTGCTGATAGAAACGCTCGTCCTCGGCGGCGAGGATGGCCTGCTTGAGCACAGGCGGCACATCCTTGATGCTGACCACGGCGCGCCGCTCCTCGCCGAACTCGCCCATCAACACGCCTTCCGCGGTGTACACGCGCAGGGGGATCTTGGGCTGGTAATCGGTCAGCACTTCCAGGGAAGGCAGGTTCGGCCAGGCCAGCACGATCACCAGGCCCAGGGCGCAGGCACCGATTGCCACGAGGCCGGCCAGCAGGGTCAGCGGAAAAGCCAAAAAACGTAGCCACATCAACGCGATCCGGTCGGCGGAGGGGGTTGTTGCACGGGGTGTGCGAGGGGCGCATTATAGGCCCTCCCCGAGCGTGAAGAATTTACTTTACAGGGGGTGGGGTTGTTGCTAGCATTTCATGTAAATTATACGTATTGCGCCTAACCGGCCATTACAAAAGGGGAATCCGCCTTGCAACTCGACATCTTCAAACCGAAAGCGCCGCCGCTATTCGGCTTGGACATCAGCTCGTCCTCGGTGAAGATGGTCGAGATCGTCGACGCCGGCAAGGGCGTCTACAGGGTGGAGCGCTACATCATCGAACCGCTGCCCCGGGAAGCCGTCGTGGACGGCAACATCAACAATCTGGAGGCGGTCACCGAGGCGGTCAAGCGCGGCTGGAAGCGCCTGGCGACGCGCACCAAGCACGTGGCCATGGCCGTGCCTTCCGGAGCCGTGATCACCAAGAAGATCATTGTGCAGGCGGGCCTGCGCGAGGAGGAGCTGGAGGTTCAGGTCGAAACCGAGGCCAACCAGTACATCCCGTTCGCGCTCGAAGAGGTGAACCTGGATTTCCAGACCGTCGGCCCGGCCCCGTCCAGCCCCGAAGAGCAGGAAGTGCTGATCGCCGCCACCCGCAAGGAAAAGGTCGAGGATCGTGTGGCCGTGGCCGAAGCTTCGGGCCTCAAGGCGACCGTGATGGACGTCGAGTCCTATGCCCAGCAGGCCGCGCTCGCCATGGTGGTCGGCCAGCTGCCCAACGGCGGCAAGGATCAGAATATCGCCGTGGTCGACATCGGCGCGAATGTCATGCAGGTCAGCGTGCTGCGCAACGACCAGTCGGTGTATGCGCGCGAACAGGCGTTCGGCGGCAATCAGCTGACCGCCGACATCCAGAACCGCTACGGGATGACCCTGGAGGAGGCGGAGAACGCCAAGCGCTCCGGCGGCCTGCCTGACGATTTCGAGGCTGAGGTGCTGCGTCCTTTCATGGAAAACCTGTCCATCGAGGTGCAGCGTGCCCTGCAGTTCTTCTTCACATCGACGCAGTTCAACAGTGTTGATCACATCCTGCTCGCCGGTGGTTCGGCCGTGATTCCCGGGCTTGACGAGGCGGTCAGCACGCGCACCCAGGTCAACACCCTGGTGGCCAATCCGTTCGCCACCATGCAGACCTCGCCGCGCATACAGCTCAAGCGCCTGATGGTCGATGCGCCCTCCCTGATCGTGGCCTGCGGCCTCGCGATGCGCCGCTTCGACCCGGTGTAAGGTCAAGGACTCTTCATGTCGATCCGCATCAACCTGCTTCCCCCACCGCGAAGAGCGCCGCAAGGCGGCGCGCAAGCATTCGCGGTGCTGGCCGGAATGACCGTGGCGCTCGGTGCCGCGCTCGTCTTGCTGGTGCACGGCTATTACGCGACGCGCATCAACACGCAGACCGACCGCAACAAGTTCCTCAAGGACGAGATCGCCAAGCTCGACAAGGAAATCGACGAGATCAAGAAGCTCAAGGACGAGATCCAGGCGCTGCTGTCGAGAAAGCAGGTGATCGAGACGCTGCAGGCCGATCGCGCGCAGACCGTCTACCTGCTCGACCAGCTGGTGCGCCAGATGCCCGAAGGCATCTATGTGCGCAGCGTCGTGCAGCGCGGCACCAAGGTGAGCATCATCGGCTATGCGCAGTCGAACGCGCGTGTCGACGCTGATGCGCAACGTCGAGGCCTCACCCTGGCTGACCGGCCCCAAACTCAACGAAATCAAGGCCGTCAATGTGGCCGGCAAGCGAGTGTCGGGTTCAACCTCGACCTCTGTAAAGCGCGCCCCGCCGGTCGATCCGGCAGCGGCGGCGAAGGCGGCTGCGAAGCCGGGTGCACCTGCGCCCGCGGCCGCCGCGAAGAAGGGCTGAGATCATGGCTGCCATCGATTTCAAGAAATTTGCCGAGGACTTCAAGTACCTCAACCCCAAGGATCCGGGCACCTGGCCGGTGCTGCCCAAACTGGTGGCGCTGCTCGCCCTGCTGGTGGCGGTTCTCGCGGGCGCGTTCTTCGCCGACACCCAGCCGCAGCTCGAGGAGCTCGAGCGCGGCGAGGCCGACGAGAAGAAGCTCAAGGACGATTACCTCAAGAAGAAGCAGCAGGCGATCAATCTCGACCTGCACAAGCAGCAGCTGCGCGAGATCGACCAGTCCTTTGGCGCGCTGCTCAAGCAACTACCCAACCGCGCACAGATGGATGCGCTGCTGGTGGACATCAACCAGGCAGGCCTCGGCCGAGGCCTGTCCTTCGAACTGTTCAAGCCCGCAGGCGGCGAAACGGTGCGCGAGTTCTACGCGGAACTGCCCATCCAGGTGCGGGTGATCGGCAATTACCATGACATGGGCGCGTTCGCGTCCGACGTCGGCCAGCTGTCCCGCATCGTCACGCTGAACGACGTGGCCATTTCGGCCCTGAAGGACGGCCAGCTGCAGATGGACGTCACGGCGCGCACCTTCCGCTACCTCGATGACGAGGAAGTCGCCTCGCAGCGCAAAGCGGCCAAGGGCGCCAAGGCCAAGGGAGCCAAGAAATGAGCGCTCCGGTCAGAAGCATTCTGTTCGCCGCGCTCGTCACGACCCTGCTCGCCGGTTGCAGCGGCGACCAGTACGGTGATCTTCGTCAGGAACTCAAGGACCTCACCAAGGATCTGCGCGGCAAGGTCGATCCGCTGCCGCAGGTCAAGCCCTACGAGCCGGTGCCGTACAAGGCGTGCGAGGAAATCGACCCGTTCCGCAACTCGCGCATCGACGTCGCCGCGAGCGCCGGTGCGATGGCGAGTTCCACCGGCATCAAGCCCGATCTGAACCGGCCCAAGGAGCCGCTCGAGGCGTTTCCTCTGGAATCGCTTCGCATGGTCGGCACCTTGCAGCAGAACAAGGACACATTCGGGCTGGTCAGGGCCGGAACCAATCTGTTCCGGGTCAAGCAGGGCAACTACATGGGGCAGAACTTCGGCGTGATCACGGCGATAGCCGAGAACGAAATCAAGCTGAAGGAGCTCGTTCAGGACGGCGGCGGCGACTGGATCGAACGCGCCAGCGCGCTGCAATTGCAGGAGGCACAACGATGAACGCACGTACCATTTTGCGAAACGCACTCTGCACCGGAGGGCTTTGGCTCTTCGGTCTGGGGCTTGCGTTCGCCCAGAACAGCATTGAGGCGTTCAACGTCACCCAGCAGGGCGGCAAGGTGGTGATCCGGGTGCAGACCAAGGAGCCCCTGAAGGCCGTACCGGCCAACTTCACGGTCGCCAGTCCTGCGCGCATCGCCTTCGACTTCCCCAACACCACCAACGCCCTGGGTCGCAACTCGCAGGAAGTCTCCGAAGGCGAACTGCGCAGCATGAACCTGGTGCAGGGTGCCGACCGGACCCGCCTGGTGCTGAACCTGCGCCGTTCGGTGGCGCACGAGGTTGCGCTGGAAGGCAACAGCCTGATCGTCACGCTGTCCCCACCTGCGACGACCGCCTCCACCGGCTCCGGCACAGCGCAAGCGCGATTCGCAGAGGGCAAGGTCGATGTCAAGCACGCGGTGCGCGATATCGACTTCCGTCGCGGTCCGGGCGGCGAGGGCCGCATCGTGGTCGACCTGTCGGACACCTCGACCGGCATCGACATCCGCCAGCAGGGCCAGAACATCGTCGTCGAGTTCATCAAGACCTCGCTGCCTGACGCACTCAGGAAGCGCCTCGACGTGGTCGATTTCGCCACCCCGGTGCAGAACATCAACACCTTCGCGCAGGGCGAGAACGTGCGCATGGTGATCGAACCCAAGGGCAACTGGGAGCACAACGCCTACCAGACCGACACCCAGTTCGTGGTCGAGGTCAAGCCGGTGGCCGTCGACACGGCACGCGCCTCGCAGCGCGGCCGATATTCGGGCGAGAAGCTGTCGCTGAACTTCCAGAACGTCGAAGTGCGCGCGGTGCTGAACGTGATCGCCGACTTCACCGACCTCAACATCATCACTTCCGACACCGTGGCCGGCAGCATCACGCTGCGCCTCAAGGACGTGCCCTGGGACCAGGCGCTTGAGATCATCCTGCAGACGCGCGGCCTGGACATGCGCAAGACCGGCAACGTGATCTGGATCGCACCGCGCGACGAGCTGGCCACGCGTGAGAAGCTCGCGCTCGAGGCCCAGCAGCAGATCGGCGAGCTGGAAGCCACGCGCACCGAATCCTTCCAGATGAACTACCAGCGCGCCGCCGACGTGCAGCGTCTGCTCTCGGATCGCGCCCAGCCGGTGCTCTCCAAGCGCGGCAGCGCGGTGGTCGATGCGCGCACCAACATCCTGTTCGTCCAGGACGTGCCCAGCCGGCTGGAGGAGGTCCGCAAGCTGATCGCCAAGATCGACGTGCCGGTGCGCCAGGTGGTGATCGAGGCGCGCATCGTGATCGCCGACGACAGCTTTTCCAAGAACCTCGGCGTGCGACTGGGCTTCAACCAGGCGGCCCGCCTGATTCCCGGCACCAACAGTGGTTCGGTGCAGGGCACGGCCGGCTCCAACCTGTCGACACTCGGCACCGGCGTCACCGACCTGCCTTCGGCAGCCTCGAACACGGTGCAGAACGTCAACCTGCCGGCGACCGGCCTGAACGGCTTCAACGCGGGCGCGTTCTCCTTCATCCTGTTCAACCGCAACTTCAGCCGCGTGCTGGCCGCCGAAATCACGGCGATGGAAGCCGACGGCAAGGGCAAGACCGTCGCCAGCCCGCGCGTGCTGACCGCCGATCGCGTCGAGGCGCTGATCGAGCAGGGCACCGAGATTCCGTACCAGCAGGCGAGCTCGTCGGGCGCCACCGCGGTGGCCTTCCGCAAGGCCAACCTGGCCCTGCGCGTGCGCCCGCAGATCACGCCCGAGGGCAACGTGATCATGACGCTGGACGTGAACAAGGACGAGCCGGGTGCCACCACCACGGCCGGGGTGCAGATCAACACCAAGCACGTCAAGACCGAGGTGCTGGTCGAGAACGGCGGCACGGTGGTGATCGGCGGCATCTACGAGGAATCCGAACGCCAGGACGTGACGCGCATACCGCTGCTGGGCGAGCTGCCCTACGTGGGCTTCATGTTCCGCAACCAGTCGCGCCAGACGCGCAAGACCGAAATGCTGGTGTTCATCACGCCGCGCGTGGTCAGCGACCGTCTGACCATACGCTGAGGCACCGAGACAGCCGCGCTGCAGGGCTCGCGCGGGGATTTCGAAGGGCATTGCCGCGCATCATCTGAAGTTGCCGTTTTGAAGGCCGGGGAATCCCCGGCCTTTTTTGTTTCGGCCGGCGTGCGCCACGGCAGCCTCAAGCGCGCAGAACGTACAATATTGCGGTGAAAAACGGCGGCAGCATATTCCTGGTCGGCCTGATGGGTGCCGGCAAGACCACCATCGGGCGCTTGCTCGCGCGGCGGCTGCGCTACGAGTTCGTCGACTCTGACCTCGAAATCGAGGCGCGCTGCGGGGTCAAGATCCCGGTGATCTTCGAGATCGAGGGGGAAGCCGGCTTTCGTGAGCGCGAGGCCACGGTACTCGACGAACTGACCGCCAGGCCCGGACTGGTGCTCGCCACCGGCGGCGGCGCGGTGCTGCGCGAGGACAATCGCCGGCACCTGGCCGAGCGAGGCGTGGTGGTCTACCTGCGCGCGCGTCCCGCCGACCTCTACCAGCGCACGCGACACGACAAGAACAGGCCGTTGCTGGCGACCGCCGACCCGCTGGCCAAGCTCGAAGAACTTTACGTGCAGCGCGACCCGCTCTACCGCGAGGTGGCCGACATCATCGTCGACACCGGCCGCCAGGGCGTGCAGGTGCTGCTCAGGCAGGTAATCACGACACTTTCGGACCAATGGCAACTCTCCGCGTAGAACTGGGCGATCGCGCCTACCCCATCGAAGTCGGCAGCGGGCTGATCGACGATCCCGCGCGCTTCCGGCCCCACCTGCGCGGTCCGCGTGCCGCCGTGGTCACCAGCGCCACCGTGGCGCCCCTTTACCTGGCGCGCGTATCGGCCGCACTGCGCGCCGCCGGTGCCGAGGTGCTCGAAGTGGTGCTGCCCGACGGCGAAGAGAACAAGAGCTGGGCGACCCTCAACCGGGTGTTCGACGCGCTGCTGGCCGCGCGTTGCGACCGCGACACCACCCTGGTCGCGCTTGGCGGGGGCGTGGTCGGCGACATGGCGGGTTTCGCCGCCGCCGTCTACCAGCGTGGTGTGCCGTTCATCCAGGTGCCGACCACGCTGCTGGCGCAGGTCGACTCCTCGGTGGGCGGCAAGACGGGCATCAACCATCCGCTGGGCAAGAACATGATCGGCGCCTTCCACCAGCCTCAGGCGGTGATCGCCGACGTCGACACCCTGGGCACCCTGCCGCGGCGCGAACTGCGCGCCGGCATCGCCGAGGTGGTCAAGCACGGTTTCATCCGCGATGCCGGGTTCGTCGACTGGCTGGAAGCGTCGGGCATCGAACGCCTGGCGGCCGGCGAGGCGGAGGCGCTGACCCACGCCGTGGTGCGCAGTTGCGAGATCAAGGCCGAGGTGGTGGGCTGCGACGAGCGCGAGGCGGGCCTGCGCGCGATCCTGAACTTCGGCCACACCTTCGGCCACGCGATCGAGTCCGGCCTGGGTTACGGCGAATGGGTGCACGGCGAGGCGGTGGCCGCCGGCATGGTCATGGGTGCGGACCTGTCGGCGCGCGCCGGCCTGCTGTCCGCCGCCGATGCCGCCCGTGTGCCGGCCCTGCTGGTGCGGGCCGGCCTGCCGGTGGCCGGGCCGGCCGGCCTCGCGGCGGAGCGCTACCTGGAACTGATGGCCGTGGACAAAAAGGCCGCGCGCGGCCGCATCCGCTTCGTGCTGCTGGAAAAGGTGGGCGGTGCCGTGCTGCGCGGCGACCTGCCCGAGGCCCTGGTGCGCGCCACCCTGGACGCCTGTACCGCACGCTAGACTGTCGCGCTGTACCCCTGCTATCCCCTTGAATGGCCGGGGCTTCCCGAGTATATTCACAGGTTCGCCCTGCGAATTTGTGCAGGGCCGCAATCGCCCCCGTCCGGGGGCGATTGCCAGCATGCACCATCCGCACCCCTAAGACAGCAGAGGTTATCGTGGCCCACGCCGAATCCAGCGCCGCACTTCGTGCCGGCGCGCCCGCCGCCCAGGGTCTGTACGACCCGGCCCATGAACATGACGCCTGCGGCGTCGGCTTTGTGGCGAACATCAAGGGCACCAAGAGCCACGCCATCGTCGAGCAGGGGCTGACGATCCTCAAGAACCTCACGCACCGCGGTGCGGTGGGCGCCGATCCGCTGGCCGGCGACGGCGCGGGCATCCTGATCCAGATTCCCGACCAGTTCTTCCGCGAGGAAATGAACAAGCAGGGCGTGAAGCTGCCGCCGGCCGGGCAATACGGCGTGGGCATGGTCTTCCTGCCGCAGGAGCCTGCCTCGCGCCTGGCCTGCGAGTACGAGATCGAGCGCGCCATCAAGGACGAAGGCCAGGTGCTGATCGGCTGGCGTGACGTGCCGCGCGACAACGCCGGCCTCGGCGAGTCGGTGAAGAAGATAGAACCGGTGATCCGCCAGGTGTTCATCGGCCGTGGCGCGGGCGTGACGGTGACCGATGCCCTGGAGCGCAAGCTCTACATCATCCGCAAATCCTCCGGCCACGCGATCCAGGCGCTGCGCCTGGCCCACGGCAAGGAGTTCTACGTCGCCTCGATGTCGGCGCGCACCATCGTCTACAAGGGCATGCTGCTGGCCGGCCAGGTGGGCGCGTACTACCAGGACCTGCAGGATCAGCGCTGCGTTTCCGCTCTGGCCCTGGTGCACCAGCGCTTTTCGACCAACACCTTCCCGACCTGGGATCTCGCCCATCCGTTCCGCCTGATCGCGCACAACGGCGAGATCAACACGCTGCGCGGCAACGTCAACTGGATCCGCGCCCGCCAGGGCGCGATCTCCTCGCCCATCCTCGGCCGCGACCTCGAGAAGCTCTGGCCGCTGATCTACGACGGCCAGTCGGATTCGGCCTCCTATGACAACGCGCTGGAACTGCTGGTGATGAGCGGCTACTCCATCGCCCACGCGATGATGATGATGATCCCCGAGGCCTGGGAAGGCCACACCCACATGGATCCCAGCCGGCGCGCGTTCTACGAATACCACGCGGCCATGATGGAGCCCTGGGACGGGCCGGCGGCGATCGCCTTCACCGACGGGCGCCAGATCGGCGCGACGCTGGACCGCAACGGACTGCGGCCGGCGCGATACCTGGTTACCGACGACGACCTGGTGATCATGGGCTCCGAGTGCGGCTGCCTGCAGATTCCCGAGGAACGCATCGTCAAGAAGTGGCGTCTGCAGCCGGGCAAGATGTTCCTGGTCGATCTGGAGAAGGGCCGCATCGTCGACGACAAGGAACTCAAGGACACGCTGGCCGCGGCCAAGCCGTACCGCGAGTGGATCGAGCGCATCCGCGTGCGCCTGGATGACGTCGACACCGACAAGCAGCGCCCCGAGCGCTCGGGCGTGCCCCTGCTCGACCGCCAGCAGGCCTTCGCCTACACCCAGGAAGACCTGAAGTTCATTATGCTGCCGATGGGCGCCAACGGCGAGGAGCCGACCGGCTCGATGGGCAACGACTCGCCGCTGGCGGTGCTGTCGAACAAGAACAAGCCGCTGTACAGCTACTTCAAGCAGCTGTTCGCGCAGGTGACCAACCCGCCGATCGATCCGATCCGCGAAGAACTGGTGACCTCGCTGGTGTCCTTCATCGGTCCCAAACCCAATCTCCTGGGTATCGACGAGATGAACCCGCCGTTGCGCCTGGAGGTCGGCCAGCCGGTGCTCGATTTCTACGAGATGGAGAAAATCCGTCACATCGAGCGCTACACCGACGGCAAGTTCCGTTCGCACGAACTCGACGTCTGCTACCCGGCCGCCTGGGGCAGCCACGCCATCGAGGCGCGCCTGGCCTCGCTGTGCGCGCAGGCCGAGGACGCGGTGCGCGCCGGCTTCTCGATCATCATCATCTCGGACCGGCGCGTCGATCGCGAGCACGTCGCCATCCCGGCGCTGCTGGCGCTGTCGGCCATCCACCAGCACCTGACCAACAAGGGCCTGCGCACCTCCACCGGTCTGGTGGTCGAAACCGGCTCGGCGCGCGAAGTGCACCACTTCGCGCTGCTCGGCGCCTACGGGGCCGAAGCCGTGCATCCCTACCTCGCCCTCGAGACCCTGCTGGCCGTGCATGCCGACGCCGAGGACGCCAAGGCCGGCTACAAGGCGGTCAAGAACTTCGTCAAGGCGATCGGCAAGGGTCTGCGCAAGGTGATGTCGAAGATGGGCATCTCCACCTACCAGTCCTACACCGGCGCGCAGATCTTCGAGGCCGTCGGCCTGTCGCGCGCGCTGATCGACAAGTACTTCACCGGCACCACCTCCAACGTCGAGGGCATGGGCGTGTTCGAGGTCGCCGAGGAGGCGCTGCGCGTCCACCAGTCCGCCTTCGGCCGCGACCCGGTGCTCGCCAATGCGCTGGACGCCGGCGGCGAATACGCCTTCCGCGTGCGCGGCGAGGAGCACATGTGGACGCCGGACGCGGTGGCCAAGCTGCAGCAGTCGGTGCGCGGCAACTCGGCGCAGACCTACCGCGAGTACGCGCAGATCATCAATGACCAGTCGCGTCGGCACATGACCTTCCGCGGGCTGTTCGATTTCAAATTCGACCAGTGCACCCCGGTGCCGCTCGAGGAAGTCGAGCCGGCCGCCGAGATCGTCAAGCGCTTCGTGACCGGCGCCATGTCGCTGGGCTCGATCTCCACCGAGGCGCACACCACGCTGGCGGTGGCGATGAACCGCATCGGCGGCAAGTCCAACACCGGCGAGGGCGGCGAGGACCGCAAGCGCTACGCCCCGGTCAAGGCCGGCGAGACCCTGATGAGCCGCCTGGGCAAGGGCCGCGTCGAGGCCGACATCGTGCTGAAGGAAGGCGATTCGCTGAAATCGAAGATCAAGCAGGTGGCCTCGGGCCGCTTCGGCGTGACCGCGGAATACCTCGCCTCGGCCGACCAGATCCAGATCAAGATGGCGCAGGGCGCCAAGCCGGGCGAGGGCGGCCAGCTGCCCGGCAAGAAGGTTTCCGAGTACATCGCCGAGCTGCGCTACTCGACGCCCGGCGTGGGCCTGATCAGCCCGCCGCCGCACCACGACATCTACTCGATCGAGGATCTCGCGCAGCTGATCCACGACCTGAAGAACGCCAACTCGCGTGCCTCGATCAGCGTCAAGCTGGTGTCCGAGGTCGGCGTGGGCACGGTCGCTGCGGGCGTGGCCAAGGCCAAGTCCGACCACGTCACCATCTCCGGCCATGACGGCGGCACCGGGGCCTCGCCCTGGTCTTCAATCAAGCACGCCGGCACGCCCTGGGAACTGGGCCTGGCCGAAACCCAGCAGACGCTGGTGCTGAACAAGCTGCGCGGCCGCATCCTGGTGCAGGTCGACGGCCAGCTGAAGACCGGCCGCGACGTGGTGATCGGCGCGCTGCTGGGCGCCGACGAGTTCGGCTTCGCCACCGCGCCGCTGGTGGCCGAGGGTTGCATCATGATGCGCAAATGCCACCTCAACACCTGCCCGGTGGGCGTGGCCACGCAGGACCCGGTGCTGCGCAGGAAATTCCAGGGCAAGCCCGAGCACGTCATCAACTTCATGTTCTTCGTCGCCGAAGAGGCGCGCGAGATCATGGCCAGGCTGGGCGTGCGCAGCGTCAATGAGCTGATCGGCCGCGCCGACCTGCTCGACACTAGGAAGGGCGTCGAGCACTGGAAGGCCAGGGGCCTCGATTTCTCGCGCATCTTCCATCTGCCGGACATGGGCCCCGAGGTCGCGCGCCGCAACGTCGAAGGCCAGGATCACGGCCTGGACAAGGCGCTCGACCACCGCCTGATCGAACTCGCGCAGCCGGCCCTGGAGCGCGGCGAGAAGGTCGCCATCGACATGCCGATCCGCAACATCAACCGCACCGTGGGCACCATGCTCTCGGGCGAGGTGGCGCGCCGCTACGGTCATGACGGCCTGCCCGCCGACACCATCCGCATCCGCTTCGCCGGCTCGGCCGGACAGAGCGTGGGCGCCTTCCTGTCGAAGGGCATCTCCATCGAACTGATCGGCGAGACCAACGACTACTGCGGCAAGGGCCTGTCCGGCGGGCGCATCTCGGTGCAGCCTTCGCCGAAGTTCCGCGGCGAGGCCACCGACAACATCATCACCGGCAACGCCGTGCTGTACGGCGCGATCGCGGGCGAGGCCTACTTCCGCGGCGTCGCCGGCGAGCGCTTCGCGGTGCGCAACTCCGGCGCCGATGCGGTGATCGAGGGCGTGGGCGACCACGGCTGCGAGTACATGACCGGCGGCACCGTGGTGGTGCTGGGCGCCACCGGACGCAACTTCGCGGCCGGCATGTCCGGCGGCGTCGCCTACGTGCTCGACCTGGACGGCGATTTCGTGCAGCGCTGCAACGCCGCGATGGTCGATCTGGAGGCGGTGCTGCCCGAGTCCGAACAGCAGGCCAAGGTGTCGCGCGACATCTGGCACCGCGGCGACACCGACGAGGCCGTCCTGCGGCGCATGATCGAGACGCACGCGCGCCTCACCGGCAGCAAGCGCGCAAGCGAGATCCTCGCGAAGTGGCCGGAGTACCGCGCGCGCTTCGTCAAGGTGTTCCCGAAAGAATATCGCCGCGCGCTCGCCGAGCTCGCGGCCAACGGCAAGAAGGTGGCGGCGTAATGGGCAAGGTCACGGGTTTTCTCGAGTTCCAGCGGCTGCACGAGGTCGCCGAGGCGCCGGAAGCGCGCAAGAAGCACTACAAGGAGTTCGTCGCCCACCTGACGGACGACGAGGCCAAGGTGCAGGGCGCGCGCTGCATGGACTGCGGCATTCCGTTCTGCAACAGCGGCTGCCCGGTGAACAACATCATCCCGGACTTCAACGATCTGGTCTATCGGCACGACTGGAAGAACGCGATCGATGTGCTGCATTCGACCAACAACTTCCCGGAGTTCACCGGCCGCATCTGCCCGGCGCCCTGCGAGGAAGCCTGCACGCTGCGCATCAACAACGACGCGGTGGGCATCAAGTCCATCGAGCACGCCATCATCGACAAGGCCTGGGAGCAGGGCTGGGTGCTGCCGCAGATCCCGGCCGTGAAGACCGGCAAGCGCGTGGCCGTGGTCGGCTCGGGTCCGGCCGGCCTGGCCGCCGCGCAGCAACTGGCGCGCGCCGGGCACGCCGTCACGGTGTTCGAGAAGAACGACCGCGTGGGCGGCCTGCTGCGTTACGGCATCCCCGACTTCAAGATGGAGAAATGGCTGATCGACCGGCGCGTCGAGCAGCTGCGCGCCGAAGGCGTGGAGTTCAAGACCAACCACGCGGTCGGCAAGGCGCCGGCCGGGGCGGGCAACGGCAAGGTGAAGACGCTCGATCCGGCCACCATCGTCGACGAATTCGACGCCGTGGTGCTGGCCGGCGGTGCGGAAGCGCCGCGCGATCTGCCGGTGCCGGGTCGCGAACTGGACGGCGTGCACTTCGCCATGGACTTCCTGCCGCTGCAGAACCGCCGCGTCGCCGGGGACCCGAAAGTGCCCGAGCTGTGGGCCAGCGGCAAGCACGTGGTGGTGATCGGTGGCGGCGACACCGGATCGGATTGCGTCGGCACTTCCAATCGCCATGGCGCGGCCTCGATCTCGCAGTTCGAACTGATGCCCATGCCGCCTGACCTCAAGCAGAACCCGGTCTGGCCCTACTGGCCGCAGCGCCTGCGCACCTCGTCCTCGCACGAGGAAGGCGCCAAGCGCGACTGGGCGGTGGCCACCAAGCGCCTCGAGGGCGAGGGCGGCAAGGTCAAAAAACTGGTCGCCGCGCGCGTCGAGTGGAAGGACGGCAGGATGCAGGAAGTGCCGGGCTCGGAGTTCTCCATGCCGGCCGACCTGGTGCTGCTGGCCATGGGCTTCGTGTCGCCCGTGGCCACGCTGCTGGAGTCCTTCGGCGTCGACAAGGATGCCCGTGGCAACGCCAGGGCGGACACGGAAGGCGCGGGCTGCTACGCCACCAGCGTGCCCAAGGTGTTCGCCGCCGGCGACATGCGCCGCGGCCAGGCGCTGGTGGTCTGGGCGATCCGCGAAGGCCGCCAGTGCGCGCGCGCGGTCGACGAGTTCCTGATGGGATCATCGATCCTGCCGCGCTGAGTTTTCCGCCGCGCGGCTACTTCTTCAGGCTGCAACTGGTGTTGTAGAAGCTGCCGCCGTCCATGTTCAGTCCGATGCGCGGTCCCGCCAGTAGCTTGGCAGTTGCCTTGGCCAGCGGACCGCTTTCGAACACGATCCTGCCATCGTCCTTGAGCACGTAACGGCCCGCAGCGCCCTGCTTGTCGCGATAGCGGTCGGGCCCGTCGATACGGATGTCGATGAAGGCGTAGTTCAGCGTCGCGCCGGCGAGGCTGTAGCATGGGTAGAGACCGGTCGGCAACGAGTTCCCGCTCCGGCCGGCCGGAGCCGCCGCCGCCGACTTGCCGGCCTTGACCTGCGCCGGGCTGCCGCCCTTGCCGTCCGCTGTGCGCAGCATCCAGAAGATGTAGTAGTCGTCCTTTCCGGTGTCGTCGCGCTTCACCTTGCAGGTGCTGCCGTTGGCGCCGCTCACCGTGCCGCTACGACCTTCGCGGTCGATCACGCGTAGTCCCGCCACGCAGTCCTCGGCCTTCTTGAACTCCGCCGCCTGGGTCGGCACTACCAGCACCGCGAGGCCGGCCGCAATCAAGGCCGACAAACTGCGGTAGCGCGGCCTCACTTCCCGGCCCGGGTGAACACCGATCCATCGATGACCAGCATCGAGGGCGAAGACTCGCGGGACATCGGCACGTGGTAGATGTTGCGTGTTTCCGCCGCGCCGCCTTCCGGGGTCAGGGTCAGTCTGTTGCCCGAGACCGCCCAGCGTCCTTTGCCGCCTCTGCTGACCGAGGCAGTAGCTGTTCCCTGGCGCGTGGAAGCGCTCGCCGATCCGCCGGAACTGCGCGCGTAGCCGCCATCGGCGGAGAAAGTGTAGACGGTGCTGCCGTAAGCGCCGGCCACCGAGGCGCCGCCCGTGAAACGGCCTTCCAGCTTTGCGCCGCGCGGCAGCGGCTTGACCGCCGCGTAGGCGTCCGAGCGGTAATCGAAGCCGCCATTCTTGTCGGGCTTGAGCCTGCCTTCGATCTTTGTGCCGTCGCCCCAGGTGATGGCGAGGGTGTCGCCGCTGCGCGCATAGCTGCCGACCAAACGCGGCTGCCTGGCCTTGAAGGCGGCGAAGTCGAACTTTTCCAGGTCGCCTTCCGGATTGCGCGCCACCTGCCCGCCCTTGAACACCATGATGGCAGTGGAGAAGTTGCCTGCCATCTCCTGACGCAGGTAGATGCCTTCGGGCGGGGCCGCGTGCGCGGCCATCGCCAGAAGACCCAGCGCAGTCACGCTGGTCTTCGCGAGGACGCGCATGCTCAGTTCCCTGCGCCGCCGGCCACGATCCTCCCCGAGCCGACGGCGATGACGTTGCCTGCGCCTGCGGCGACGACGTTGCCGGCGCCGCCCGCGACGATGGACGCCATGGGCAGGGGCTTGATGTCAAACTTCTGGCCGGGCTGCACCGGCACCGCACCTGTCACGCTCGTGGCCGGCAGGTTCTTTCCCCAATACCAGGCCTGGTTCTTCTGCCCGTTACAGGACCACAGGATGGCCGGCTGGTTGCCCAGCCAGTGTCCGTCGCCGCCCTTCAGGTCGACACACAGGTTGTTGACGCCCACTAGGCGGTTGCCGCTCCATTGCCAACTCTGGTTCTTTTGCCCATTGCACTTCCACAGGATCAGCTCGTCGCCCTGCCGGCCGGCGCCGCCCTTGGCGTCCACGCACAGGCCGCCGATGCGCATCGGGCCGCTGCTGCTGCGCGCGTGATCGAAGGTCTGGTTGGCCTGGCCATGGCAGGCATAGCCGATCACGCGCGCCCCTTCGCGCACGCCACCCTCGGCGTCCAGGCATTTGCCGCCCATGCCGCTCAGGAAGATCACCGGTTCGGCCTGGGCATGGCCGGCGGTCAGTAAGGCGCCGCACACGATGGCGGCGGCGGCGAAGATGCGGGTCGGTGCGCTCATGGATTCCTCGACGGATGACGGGTTGTGATTGCCGTCGGCAATCTAGAGCGGGGCTCTCCGGGGCGGCATCCCCCGCGCGGGGTATTTTCAGTGCGCGATCGTCATGCTGGGCGCGGCACCGGTGACCGTAACGCGCAAGCCGCGTCCGGTGGTCTCGTCCGCAGCGTCCAGGCGCAGCGCAGCGTCGAGCCGTTGCGCGCGCCTGCGCATGTTGACCAGGCCCCGTCCCGGCGCGATCGCCGCCTGCGATGCGGGCAGGCCGCAGCCGTCGTCGGCGATCGTCAGTTCCCAGGGCGTGCCTGCGGCGAAGGCGATGCTCACCCTGCAGGCGCCGGCATGGCGCAGGGCGTTGCTCAGCGCTTCCTGGACGATGCGCACCAGGTCGAGCATCTGGCCCGGGCCCATCTCCACGCTGCGCGCGGAATCGATCTCCCAGTCCGAGTCGATGCCCGCAGCCTGCAGCTTGGGTTCGATCCGGTAGCGCAGCGTGGCGAGCGCATCGGCGATGCAGCGCTGCTCGGGGTCGAGCGAGTCGATCACCAGGCGCAGCTCGGCGATGCACTGGCGCAGCACCTCGGCGGCCGCCTCGCTGCTCATGCGTCCGCGCTCGAAGCCGCTCAGCGCTGTCATCAGCTGCGATCCGACGCCGTCGTGGATGTCGCGCATCAGCCGTTCGCGCTCCCCGGCCACGGCGGCGGCACGCTCCAGCTCGGTCATGCGCTGGTAGCTGGACTGCAGCTCGGCAGTGCGCTCGGCGACGCGCTTCTCCAGGTTCTCGTTGAGCTCGCGCACCGCATCGAAAGCGCCGAAGTACTCGCCGGCCACGGCGAACACCAGGGCCGCGAGCAGCAGCGGTGCGCCGTAGGCCATCCACGAGGCGGCGCCGAACGGCAGCCAGTTGGCCGATACCGCGTAGTCGTGCAGCCCGAACGCCAGCGTCACGCACATGGCCGCCAGGATCAGCCAGTGGCCCGGATTGCGCTGCGCCCCGCCACGCAGCAGGTGGCGGGCCAGCACCACCATGGCCGAGATGCCGAGCGCGATGCAGAGCGTGTACCAGACCAGACGCAGCTCGCTCATCGTCTTCTGTCCGAGCAGGTGGAAGGCCGGCGGCATGCCCAGGCAGACCCAGAGCAGCGCGCGCTCGGTGCGCGGCCAGGACTGCCGCGTCAGGCGCAGCATGAACAGCAGCAGCAGCAGCAACACCACGCCCAGACTGCCCAGGATGAACGCCTCCCAGAGGCGAGAAGGGATCGCCGAGCCGGTATAGGTGTAATGGAAATTGCGCAGCGACCACAGGATGGCCAGCGCCGCGAACCAGCCATACATCGATTCCTTCGGACGGCGCAGCCAGAGCACACCGACGATCAGGCCGGCGACGATCAGCGCCACATTGGCCGAGCGCGTCAGCGTCACGCGCCAGAAGTACTCGCTGTCGTACAGCGCCTCGATGGCCGCGCGCGGCCCCACCAGCAACGGCGTCAGGCCGCCGCGCAGGTTCGGCGCCACGCGCAGCCGGATCTCCAGCAGGTTCTCGCCGGGGATCAGCACCTGCGGCGGCACGGTCACGAACTGCGGCTCGCCGGCGTTGCGCCGGATCGGGCCCGTAATGCCCCCGCCGTCGGCGATTTCTATGCCGTTCACGCGTATTGCATACGTGGTGGCGACCACGCTGATCAGGATTCCCGCCATGCCGCCATCCGCGGCCGGATGCGGAAAGCGCGCGCGATACCAGCCGTAGCCGTCCTGCCCGGGGCGCGAGATGCGCCAGCTGTCGGGCAGCGATTGCGGCTGCCAGCCGGCCTGAGGCGGATCAGCGGCATCCGACTTGACGAACTCGGTCTGCGCGATGTGTACCACCTGTTCAGGCAGCGCCTGGGCGGCGTGTCCGGCACAAGCCAGCCAGGCGAACAGCACCCTGCGCAGCAGGCGCGCGACGGCGTGACTCACGGCCGGATCAGGCCGCGCTGCTTGGCCAACTGCACCGCCTGCGGGCGGGAGTGCGCTTCCAGCTTGCGGTAGATGTTCTTCACATGCGTCTTGACTGTATGCGGGGAGATGTACAGCGCGCGGCCGATCTCCGCCAGGCTCTCTCCGCGTGCAATCGATTCGAGGATCTCAACTTCGCGCGGCGAGAGCAGGCCTGCGTATGCGGGATGCGGTTCGGGATTGGCCGGCGCCATGCCGATGCAACGTCGCAGCAGGTGGCGGGCCAGCGCCGGGCTGATCGGCGACTCGCCGGCATGCACGGCATGGATGGCGGCATTGAAGTCCGGGGCGCCCGCGTCCTTGAGCAGGTAGCCGGTGGCGCCTGCCTCGATCGCCGAGAGCAGGTGGTACTCGGAGGCGAACACCGAAACCACCAGCACATCGGTCGACGGGCTGCGCGCGCGCAGTCCGCGGATCAGGTCGAAGCCTTCCATGTCGGGCAGGCCCAGGTCGACCAGTGCCACGTCCGGCGCAAGTGCGGCGACCGCTTCGAGTGCAGCCTTGCCCGTGGAGTAACCGCCGACGTTCGCCAGGCTGGGGTCGCCGGCGAGGTTGGTCAGGTACTGCTCAAGGTGGGCGGGGTCATCCTCGACGAGGAGGACGCGAAGGGTGTCCTGCCGGATCATGCGTTCGAAGCTATCCGCAATCGTCGCCCGCCTCAATACCCTGCGCGGGGTAATGCATGGATTTTTACGTTTGTTTCGCGGTATGCTCGAAACATGCATCCCCTTGCGCAAAGCCGACGTCCGGCGCTGCGTCGCATCGAGCGACGCGAGCGACGACGACGCGCGGCCGTGCGAGCTTGAAGTAACGTAGTTCACCACACGTTATGCGAAGCCCCGGACCGCGAGGTCCGGGGCTTTTTCTTTTTGCGGAGGAAGAAATGCAGGCAAGCGACTCGCTGATGTTCATTACCCACCGGCCGGACGTCGAGTTCGTGCGCGGCGAGGGATCCTGGCTGTACGACGCCGCCGGACGGCGCCATCTCGATTTCGTGCAGGGCTGGGCCGTGAACTGCCTGGGCCATGCACCCGGTCTGATCGCCGAGGCGCTGGCCGCGCAGGCCGCGCGCGTGATCAACGTGAGCCCGGCCTACCACAACGCGCCCATGCGGGACCTGGCCGCGCGCCTGGCCGGACTGTCGGGGCTGGAGAAGGTGTTCTTCGCCAACTCGGGCGCCGAGGCGAACGAGGGCGCGATCAAGCTGGCGCGCAAGTGGGGCGCGCGCCACCGCGGCGGCGCGTTCGAGATCATCGCCTTCGAGGGCGGCTTCCACGGCCGCACGCTGGCGACCATGTCGGCTTCGGGAAAGCCGCAGTGGGAGGCGCTGTATGCGCCCAAGGTGCCGGGTTTCCGCAGGCTGCCGATCAACGACCTGGACGCCGTGCGCGCCGCCATCGGGTGGAACACCGCGGCGGTGATGCTCGAGCCCATCCAGGGCGAGTCCGGGGTGGTGCCCTTCGCCGACGAGTTCCTGCGCGGCCTGCGTGCGCTGTGCGACCAGGCCGGGCTGCTGCTGATCTACGACGAGATCCAGACCGGCGTCGGCCGCACCGGGCGCATGTTCTGCTGGGAGCACGCCGGCGTGCGGCCGGACATCATGACGCTGGCCAAGGGCCTGGGCGGCGGCGTGCCGCTGGCCGCGCTGCTGGCGAAGGCGCCGGTGTGCTGCTTCGAGCCCGGCGACCAGGGCGGCACCTTCAACGGCAACCCGTTGATGACGGCGGTGGGCCTGGCCGTGGTCGACGCGGTGGCGCAACCCGCCTTCCTCGCGCGGGTGCGCGAGAACGGCGCCTACCTGGCCGCCCGCCTGCGCGCCCTGTCGGCCGAGCGTGGCCTGGGCGAGGTGCGCGGCCGCGGCCTGCTGCTGGCGCTGGAACTGGGCAGGCCGGTGGGCGCCGCGCTGGTCGAGGCGGCGCTGGCGCGCGGGCTGCTGATCAATGCGCCGCGGCCCGCCTGCCTGCGTTTCATGCCCGCGCTCAATGTCACGCGGGAGGAGATCGATGCCATGCTCCGCCTGCTGCGCGAGGCACTGACGGACATCGATCGGGGCCCGGGCTGAAGCGCGGCGCGCCGGGGCCGGCTGTTAGAATCCGCGCATGACGCTGAACGTGATCGTGCTGGCCGCGGGCGAGGGCAAGCGCATGCATTCGAACACGCCCAAGGTGCTGCACAGCCTCGCCGGCCGGTCGCTGCTCGCGCATGTGATCGCCACGGCGCGCGAACTGGGCGCCGATCGCATCGTCGTCGTTCACGGGCACCAGGGCGCGCGCGTGCGCGCGGCCTTCGCCGACCAGGGCGACCTGGTCTGGGTCGAGCAGGGCGAACTGCTGGGCACCGGCCACGCCGTGCAACGGGCCATGCCGCAGGTCGATCCGGCCGCCGACGTGCTGGTGCTGTACGGCGACGTGCCGCTGATCGGCGCCGCGTCGCTGCGCAGGCTGGCGCAGGCGGCCTCCGGCGGCCTGGCCATCATGAGCGCGATCGCCGAGGACGCGGCCAACTACGGCCGCATCGTGCGCGACGCCGGCGGCGCGATCCGGCGCATCGTCGAGGCGCGCGACGCCACGCCCGCGGAGCGCGCCATCCGCGAGTGGTACACCGGCTTCCTGGTCGCGCCGGCCGCGCGCCTGTCGGCCTGGCTGGCGCGCGTCAAGGACGAGAACGCGCAGAAGGAGTACTACCTGACCGACGTGGTGGCCCTGGCGGTGGCCGACGGCGTGGCCGTGCAGGCCGTGCAGCCCGCGCGCGCCTGGGAAGTGGAGGGCGTGAATTCCCGCCGCGAACTGGCCGCCCTCGAGCGCGTGCGCCAGCGCGAAATCGCCGACGCGCTGCTCGAGCGCGGCGTCGGCCTGGCCGACCCGGCGCGCATCGACGTGCGCGGCGCGCTCGCCTGCGGGCGCGACGTGAGCATCGACGTCAACTGCGTGTTCGAGGGCGAGGTGCGGCTGGGCGAGCGGGTGCGCATCGGCCCCAACTGCGTGCTGCGCAACGTCAGCGTCGCCGACGACACCGAGATCCACGCCTTCAGTCTGCTCGAGGACGCCGCGGTCGGCGCGCGCTGCCGCATCGGCCCGTATGCGCGCCTGCGCCCGGGCGCGGAACTGGCCGAGGAGGTGCACATCGGCAACTTCGTCGAGGTCAAGAACAGCCGCCTCGCGCCCGGCGCCAAGGCCAACCACTTGGCCTACGTGGGCGACAGCGATGTCGGCCGCAGGGTCAACATCGGCGCCGGCGTGATCACCTGCAACTACGACGGCGTGAACAAGCACCGCACCGTGATCGAGGACGAGTGCTTCATCGGTTCGGACGCCACGCTGGTGGCGCCGCTGCGCATCGCCAGGGGCTCCTATATCGGCGCCGGCTCGACCATTGCCAAGGACACCCCGCCCGGCCAGCTCACCGTGTCGCGCGCCAGGCAGGTGTCGCTGCCGTCGTGGAAGCCGCCGAAGAGGAAGGACTAGGCGCATGTGCGGCATCGTCGGCGCGGCTGCGCCGCGCAACATCCTGCCGGTGCTGGTCGAAGGCCTGCGCAGGCTCGAATACCGCGGCTACGATTCCTGCGGCGTCGCCACGCTGGAGAACGGCACGCTGGCGCGCGTGCGCAGCGTGGCGCGGGTGGCCGACCTCGCCGCGCAGATCGACGCCGCCGGGCTCGCCGCCGGCACCGGCATCGCGCACACGCGCTGGGCCACGCACGGCGCGCCGGCCACACGCAACGCCCATCCGATGTTCTCGCGCGACGAGATCGCGCTGGTGCACAACGGCATCATCGAGAACCACCACGAACTGCGCGCGGAACTGAGCGCGGCGGGCTATGCGTTCGACAGCCAGACCGACACCGAGGTGATCGCGCACCTGGTGCACAGCCTGTATGCCGGCAGCCTGTTCGCCGCCGTGCAGGCGGCGGTCAGGCGCCTGGTCGGCGCCTACGCCATCGCGGTGGTCGCCCGGGCCGAGCCGCAGGTGGTGGTCGGCGCGCGCGCCGGCAGCCCGCTGGTGCTCGGCGTGGGCGAGGGCGAGAACTTCCTCGCTTCGGACGCACTCGCCCTGGCCGGCACCACCGACCGCATCGTCTACCTCGAGGAAGGTGACGTGGCCGAGATCCGGCGCGACGGCCATCGCATCGTCGATGCCGCCGGACGCGCGGTGCAGCGCGCCGTGCACACCGTGCAGGTGGGCGACACCGGGGCCGAGCTCGGCCCCTACCGCCACTACATGCAGAAGGAGATCTTCGAGCAGCCGCGCGCGGTGGCCGACACGCTGGAGGGCATCGACGCGGTCACGCCGGAACTGTTCGGTGCCGAGGCCGCGGCGCTGCTGCCGGCCGCCAACCGCGTGCTGCTGCTGGCCTGCGGCACCAGCAGCTACGCGGCCATGGTGGCGCGGCAGTGGATCGAATCCCTCGCCGGCCTCCCGGCGCAGGTCGAGATCGCCAGCGAGTACCGCTATCGCGACAGCGTACCGGCGCCCGACACCCTGGTGGTGGTGGTGTCGCAATCCGGCGAAACCGCCGACACCCTGGCCGCGCTGCGCCACGCGCGCGGCCTGGGCATGTCCGCCTCGCTGGCAGTGTGCAACGTCGGTTCCAGCGCCATGATGCGCGAGACGCGCATGCGTTTTCTCACCCATGCCGGCGTCGAGGTGGGCGTCGCTTCGACCAAGGCCTTCACCACCCAGCTGGTCGGGCTGTACCTGCTGGCGCTCACGCTGGCCAGGCTGCGCGGCCGGCTGGATGCGGCCGGCGAGGCCGAACACCTGCGGCGCCTGCGCCACCTGCCCGTGGCGCTGGCCGCGGCGCTGGCCCTCGAACCACAGATCATCGCCTGGGCGGAGCGCTTCGCCGGCAGGCAGCACGCGCTGTTCCTCGGCCGCGGCTTGCACTACCCGATCGCGCTGGAAGGCGCGCTGAAGCTGAAGGAAATCTCCTACATCCACGCCGAGGCCTATCCGGCCGGCGAGCTGAAGCACGGCCCGCTGGCCCTGGTCACGGCCGAGATGCCGGTGGTCACGGTGGCGCCCAACGACGCCCTGCTCGAGAAGCTGCGCTCCAACATGGAGGAGGTGCGCGCGCGCGGCGGCGAACTCTACGTGCTGACCGACGCCGACACGCGCATCGCCAG
This sequence comes from Betaproteobacteria bacterium, assembly GCA_016713125.1. Lineage (GTDB taxonomy): Bacteria > Pseudomonadota > Gammaproteobacteria > Burkholderiales > SG8-39 > SZAS-79. The sequence continues at coordinate 9,906 of JADJPT010000026.1, read as the reverse complement.
CGGCGAGGGCGTGCACGTGATCCGCCTGCCCGAGCACTACGGCGCGCTCTCGCCGGTGCTGCATACGGTGCCGCTGCAGCTGCTCGCGTACCACACGGCGCTGGCGCGCGGCAACGACGTGGACAAGCCGCGCAACCTGGCGAAGTCGGTCACGGTGGAGTAGCGGCCGGCCGCGGGAAGCAAAGGCGCGTTCCCGGGCGGAGCCGGCGATTACTGCCACTTTTTCTGCAAAGTCCACGCCTGGAGCCGTATTCCAGGCGAATTACTGCCACTCGAATATCAGCGCACGGCGTAGCGCTTGACGAAGTCCTGGTTGATCTCCACGCCCAGGCCCGGGCGGTCGTTGATCTCCAGCAGGCCGTCCTTCACCGGGAAGCCCTCGACGGGCAGGTCCTGCAGCAGCGGGTTGGCGCCGAAGGAGTACTCAGGATGAAGCCGCAGGACGAGGCCGCGGTGACGTGCATGCCGGCGGCGAAGGCCAGCGCGCCGGTCCACAGGTGCGGGGCCAGGCGCAGGTTGTAGCTGGAGGCGATGGCGGCGATCTTCATCGCCTCGCTGATGCCGCCGCAGATCGCCAGGTCGGGCTGCAGGATGTCGGCCGCGCCGAGTTCGGCCAGCTCGCGGAAGTCGAAGCGGTTGAATTCCGATTCGCCGGCCGAGATCGGCACGCTCGAGGAACGCCGCACCTCGGCATAGCCGCGCTTGTCGTCGGCGGTGACCGGCTCCTCGAACCACATCAGGTCCAGGTCCTCGACCTGGCGGCAGAACTGCTTGGCCTCGGCCACGCTCCAGGTGCCGTGCGCGTCGCAGGCCAGGCCGATGTCCGGCCCCAGCGCCGCGCGCGCCGCCTTCACGCGCTCCACCGAGCGCATCACCGTGCCGTCGATGATGCCGACGCGCATCTTCACCGCCTTCACGCCGCCCTTCTTCACGTAGCCCAGCAGCTGCTCGCCGATGCCCCTGGCGTCGGCCCAGCCGCCGGAAGCGTAGATCGGCATGCGCTCGGCCTTGCGTCCGCCCAGCAGCCGCCACACCGGCGCGTTCAGCGACTTGCCCAGGATGTCCCACAGCGCGAGGTCGATGCCGCTCATGGCGCAGATCGAGGCGCCGCGCCGGCCCAGCGCCGGGAACACGCGGCCGTGCGCCAGCGCGTAATGGCCGCTCACGCCGTTGTACATCAGCTCGTTCAGCCGCACGATGTCGCGCGGGTCCTCGCCGATCAGCATCGGCCCGTACTTGTCCTGGATCGCCTTGGTGACCGTGCGGTTGTTGCCGGCGCTGCCGACCTCTTCCTTGGCCTCGCCCCAGCCGACGATGCCGCACTCGGTCTCGATGCGCACCAGGGTGCAGTCGAAGGAGCCGATCTTGCCGAAGTCGGAGACGTGCTGCTTCTCTTCCGGGATCGGCACGTGCAGCCAGGTGGCGTCTACGCTCTTGATGCGCATGGGGTGTCCTTCGCGGTTCGCTTCGATCTGAGTGTCAGAGTGCGCCACTATAGAGAGTGGCGCGCGTGCTTTGAAGTATGCTCTGCGAACCATGCCGCAGCCACAGTACGACGTCGTGATCATCGGTGCGGGCCACAACGGCCTGGCCTGCGCCTGCTACCTGGCGCGCGCCGGGCTCAGGGTGCGCGTGCTCGAGCGCCGCGCGGTGGTCGGCGGCGCGGCGGTCACCGAGGAATTCCACCCGGGCTTCCGCAACTCGGTGGCGGCCTACACGGTGAGCCTGCTGAACCCGAAGGTGATCCGCGACCTGCGCCTTGCCGAGCACGGCCTGCGCATCGTCGAGCGGCCGTACGCCAACTTCCTGCCGCTGGACGGGGGCCGCCACCTGAAGATCGGCGGCGGCCTGCAGGCCACGCAGGCGGAGCTCGCGCGTTTCAGCGCGCGCGATGCCGAGCGCCTGCCGGCCTACTGGGCCATGCTGGAACGCGTCGCCGACGTGCTGCGCGAACTGGTGCTGGAGTGCCCGCCCAATGTCGGCGGCGGCTGGACCGACCTCCTGCGCGCCGTGAACGTCGGTCGCCTGGCCCGGCGCCTGGACATGGAAGCGCGCCGCGATCTGCTCGAACTGTTCACCGGCAGCGCGTCCGCTTTTCTCGACGGCTGGTTCGAGGGTGAAGGCGTGAAGGCGGCCTTCGGTTTCGACGCCGTGGTCGGCAACTACGCCAGTCCGCACCACCCGGGCACGGCCTATGTGCTGTTGCACCACTGCTTCGGCGAGGTCAACGGCAGGAAGGGCGCCTGGGGCCATGCCATCGGCGGCATGGGTGCCATCACCCAGGCCATGGCCGCCGAGGCGCGGCGCCTGGGCGTGCAGATCGACTGCCGGGCCGCCGTGTCGCGGGTGACGGTGCGCGACGGCTGCGCCGCCGGCGTGGTGCTGGCCAGCGGCGAGGAGATCGCCGCCGCGCGCGTGGTCTCCAACCTGAATCCGAAGCTGCTGTACCTCGACCTGGTCGAGGAAAGCGCGCTGCCGCCCGAATTCCTCGCGCGCATGCGGCGCTGGAAATGCGGTTCGGGCACCTTCCGCATGAACGTGGCGCTGTCCGCACTGCCGCGCTTTGCCAGCCTGCCCGAACCCGGACCGCACCACTCGACCGGCATCATCATGGCGCCCTCGCTGGGTTACATGGACCGCGCGTATCTGGACGCTCGCGCCGAAGGCATGGCGCGCGCGCCCATCGTCGAGATGCTGATCCCCAGCACCCTGGACGACAGCCTGGCGCCGCCGGGCAGCCATGTGGCCAGCCTGTTCTGCCAGCACTTCGATCCGGACGCCGACTGGGCGACGCGCAAGGACGAGGCCATCGCGCGCATCTTCGAGGTGGTGGAAGGCCACGCGCCCGGCTTCAAGGCCAGCGTGATCGCGCACAGCGCGCTGTCGCCGGCCGATCTGGAGGAAAAGTTCGGTCTTGTCGGCGGCGACATCTTCCACGGCGCGCTGTCGCTCGACCAGCTGTATTCGGCGCGGCCCATGCTGGGCTACGCCGATTACCGCGCGCCGATCGGCAAGCTCTACACCTGCGGCTCGGGCACGCACCCAGGCGGCGGCGTCACCGGCGCGCCGGGCCACAACTGCGCGCGCGAGCTGCTGCGCGACCTGGGCAAGAGGATCTAGTCGAGCTTCGCGCCCGACTGGCGCACGAGCCTGCCCAGCCGATCCATCTCGCTGCGGATGAAGGCGTCGAACTCGCCCGAGGCCAGCGGCGCGGAATCCACGCCGAGCTCGGCGAGCTTGGCGCGCATCTCCGGTGCGCCCAGTACCTTGACCACGTCGGCCGAGATACGCTGCAGCAGCGGCGCGGGTGTGCCGCCGGCCGCCACCAGTCCGAACCAGCTGGTGATCTCGTAGCCCGGCACCGATTCGCCGATGGTCGGGTACTCCGGGTAGCTCTCGCTGCGACGGGCGTTGGTGATGCCCAGCACCTTGAGCTTGCCGGCCTTCACGTGCGGCTGGGCCGAATTCATGATCACGAAGGCCAGCGGCACGCGTCCGCCGAGCAGGTCGCGGTAGGCCGGCGCGCTGCCGTTGTAGGGGATGTGCAGCAGGTCGATGCCGGCGGCGGTCTTCAGCAGTTCGCCGGCCAGGTGCGTGGAGGTACCCACGCCCAGCGAGGCGTACTGCACTTCGCCGGGCTTTTTCTTCGCCAGCGCGAGCAGGCCTTTCATGTCGTCGGCCTCGAAACCGGCGATCGCCACCAGGGCGACCACCGACCAGCCGATGCGCGAGATGCCTGCCAGGTCCTTGAGGGTGTCGTAGGGCAGCGAACTGCGCAGGCTGGGATTGGCGCTGTGCGCGCTGAGGATGATGCCCAGCGTGTGGCCGTCGGGGGCGCTGCGCGCCACTGCCTGGGTGCCGACCACGGTGCCGCCGCCGGGCCGGAAATCCGCCACCACCGGCTGGCCCCAGGCCTCCTGCAGGCGCTGCGCCAGCACGCGCGCCAGCACATCGGTGGCGCCGCCGGCCGGCAGCGGCACGATCAGGGTCACCGGCTTGGTGGGAAAGGTCTGCGCCTGGCCCGCGGGAGCGAGCACGGCGCAGGCGGAAAAGAGCAGGGCGGAGAGGAGTTTTTTCATGGCGCGCAGTATAGGCGCACGCCCGGGGAGCGGTCCCCGGGCGTTTCGCTGCCGGCGCGCTTTCAGACCGCCGTTGCCGCGGCGGTCTGCGGCACCGGCGTATAGCCCGCCGCGCGGATCGCCGCGGCGATCTCCTCGCGGCCTGCGTGCGCATCCACACATACGCGGCGCGCGGCCAGGTCTATGCTGACCCTGGCTTCCGGTTCGAGGGCGCGCACCGCCCGCGTGATGGTGGCGACACAGTGGCCGCAGGTCATGTCGTTCACCTGGAACTCGTTCATGGCTTGCCTTCTTCTGGTCATGCCCCGGATTGAGGCGGGTCAAGCCTGAAGCTTGACCTCGTGGTAAGGTCAAGCGGGAAAATTCACCGCCTCGCGCTTGACCTTGCCATCGTGGCAAGCCTGAAGCTGCGGTTTTCGCAGTCAGGAGAGTCGTCCATGGATACCGTTACTCCCATCGCCGCCGGGTTTCAGAAAGCCGCCCCCGGGACCCTGCAGTTGCACGACATCGCCATCGAGGGCATGACCTGCGCGTCCTGCGTGGCGCGCGTCGAGCGTTCGCTCGCCAAAGTGGCCGGCGTGGACGCCTCCTCGGTCAACCTGGCCACCGAGCGCGCCAGGGTGAGGGTCGCCGCCGAGGTGCCCGTCGCCGCCCTGCTGGACGCGGTGCGCAACGCCGGCTACGAGGCGCACGAGGTGGTCGAGGGCGTGGAGGACCACGCGCCGCAATCGCGCTGGCCGGCATGGGGGCCGGCCGCGCTGGCCGCCGTGCTTTCGCTGCCGCTGGTGGTGCCCATGCTGTTCATGCCCTTCGGCGTGCACCTGGCCGCGCCCGGCTGGCTGCAGTGGCTGCTGGCCACGCCGGTGCAGTTCTGGCTGGGCGCGCGCTTCTACCGCGCCGGCTGGCACGCGCTGCGCGCCGGCAGCGGCAACATGGACCTGCTGGTGGCGCTGGGCACCTCGGCCGGCTACGGCCTGAGCGTCTACCTGATGTACGCGCACGCCGGGCACGGCGAGACGCATCTTTACTTTGAAGCCTCGGCGGTGGTGATCACGCTGGTGCTGCTGGGCAAATGGCTGGAGGCGCGCGCCAAGCGGCAGACGGCCGACGCCATCCGCGCGTTGAATGCGCTGCGGCCTGAAACCGCGCGCCTGCGCCGCGGCACCCAGGAGATCGAGGTGAAGATCGGCGAGGTCCTGCCGGGTGACGAGGCCGTGGTGCGGCCCGGCGAGCGCATTCCGGTCGACGGCGTGGTGCTGGAAGGCGAGAGCGAGGTCGACGAATCCCTGATCACCGGCGAGAGCCTGCCGGTGGCCAAGGCGGTGGGCGGGCGGGTGACCGGCGGCGCGGTGAACGGGGTCGGCCTGCTGGTGGTGCGCGCCGACGCGGTGGGCGCGGAGTCGACCCTGGCGCGCATCGTGCGCATGGTCGAATCGGCGCAGGCGGCCAAGGCGCCGATCCAGCGCCTGGTCGACCGGGTCAGCGCGGTGTTCGTGCCGGTGGTGCTGGTGCTGGCCATCATCACCCTGCTGGCCTGGGGCCTGTCGAACGGCGACTGGGAGCATGCGCTGCTGAACGCCGTCGCGGTGCTGGTCATCGCCTGCCCGTGTGCGCTGGGCCTGGCCACGCCGGCGGCGATCATGACCGGCACCGGCGTCGCCGCCAGCCACGGCATCCTGATCCGTGACGCCGAGGCGCTCGAGCGCGCGCATGCCATCGACACTGTGGCCTTCGACAAGACCGGCACGCTGACCGAAGGCCGGCCCGCCATGGTCGCCGTCGAAGCCGCCGCGGAGGACGTCGAGCAGGTGCTGGCGCTGGCTGCCGCGCTGCAATCGGGCAGCGAGCATCCGCTCGCCCGCGCCGTGCTCGAGGCGGCCGCGGCGCGCAATCTGGCGTTCACGCCGGCCCGCGCGGTGCGCGCCATCGCCGGCCGCGGCGTGGCCGGCGAATCCGCCGGGCGCAGCCTGCTGCTCGGCAGCGAGCGCCTGATGCGCGAGAGCGGCGTCGACACCGAGGCGCTGGCCGCGGCGGCCGGCGCGCTGCAGGCCGAAGGCCGCACCCTGGCCTGGCTGGCCGAACTCGTGCCCGATGCGGGAGCGCGCCTGCTGGGGCTGCTCGCCTTCGGCGATGCGGTGAAGGCCGGCGCGCCCGGGCCATCGCCTGGCTGCGTTCGCTGGGCGTGCGTGCCGTGATGCTGAGCGGCGACAACCAGGGCAGTGCGCAGGCTGCCGCCAGGCGTCTGGGGCTGGACGAGGTGCGCGCCGAAGTGCTGCCCGAGGACAAGGCGAGGATCATCGCCGAGCTGAAGCAGGGCGGGCGGGTGGTCGCCATGGTCGGCGACGGCATCAACGATGCGCCGGCGCTGGCCGCGGCCGACGTGGGCATCGCCATGGGCACCGGCACCGACGTGGCCATGCATGCCGCCGGCATCACGCTGATGCGCGGCGATCCTGCGCTGGTGGCCGATGCCATCGACATCTCGCGCCGCACCTACGCCAAGATCCGCCAGAACCTGTTCTGGGCGTTCTTCTACAACGTGGTGGGCATCCCGCTGGCCGCCTTCGGCATGCTCAACCCGGTGGTGGCCGGCGCGGCCATGGCCGCCAGCAGCGTGAGCGTGCTCGGCAACGCGCTGCTGCTCAAGCGCTGGCGTCCGCTGCAAAAGCGCGGGAGCAAGCAATGAAACGGCATGTGCAGGAGTCGGCCAGGGGTTTGCCGGACGGCGATTCGACCGGCGGCGGTCCGCTCAACATCGGCCAGGCGGCGCGTCTGTCCGGCGTGTCGGCGAAGATGATCCGCCACTACGAAAGTCTGAAGCTGCTGCCCAGGGTCGGGCGCACCCAGGCCGGCTACCGGCAATACGGCATGAACGAGGTGCACACGCTGCAGTTCATCCGCCGCGCCAGGGATCTGGGCTTCAGCATGGCCGAGATCGGCGAGCTGCTCGGCCTGTGGCAGAACCGCCGGCGCGCCAGCGCCAGCGTCAAGCGCATCGCGCTGGCGCACGTGGACGCCCTGACGCAGCGCATCGAGGAAATGCATGCCATGCGCCGCACCCTGCAGGCCCTGGCGCGCGATTGCCATGGCGACGACCGGCCGGACTGCCCCATCCTCGACGACCTGGCGGGCGCCTGCGAGCAGCACGCCCCGGCCGCGCCGCGGCGCACGCGCTTCGCATGAGAGGGAACCAAAGCGCCTGCCGCGGGTCGGATCAGCGTGACCCCCTGTGCTAGCATCGATCGCATGAAGAGCCTGGCGCGCCTGCTGATCCTGTTCATCGCCTTCGTCGCCCTGCCGCTGCGCAGCCTGGCGGCGGTGAGCGGTGGGCCGTGCGCGGCCATGCACGGCACCGAAAGGCAGGCTGCGCCCGGCGCGCACGACAGCCACGACCATGGCGACGCGCATGCGCATGCACCGGCGGGTCAGTCCGGGCACGCACATGCCGCTGCGCACGCGCATGCAGCCCACGGCCACGGTGAGGAGGCGGGCACCGCTGCGGGTGCGGCGGGCGACGAGGATTCCGCCGCCGGCCGTTGCAGCCTGTGCACCGCGCATTGCGCCGGCGTGACTTTCGTTCCGATTGCCGCGCGCACGCTGGCCATCGCGGCACCCGGCAGCGACCGCATCGATTTCCTCGGGCGCCAGCCCGCCGGCTACGTACCCGACATCCTCGACCGACCTCCGCAGTCGCGCGCCGGCAGCTAGCCGGAGCGCTTTTGTTTCCGCTGCGCGTTTTCCGCGCGGCTCCCCCGTCTCCGGCCAGGCGCCTGCGCGTTTCGTGCAGGCCTGATCCGCTGTTCCCGTTCGAGGAGTAGTCATGAAGATCCGCCATCTCGCGGCGCTGCCGGCGTGCCTGCTCGTCGCGCTCGCCCAGGCGCAGACGCCGGCGGCGCGGCCCGACCCCGCCGATCCCGGCGCGCGCGTGCCCGCCCCGATCTACCGTTCGCCTTTCGCCGACTACAAACCGCTGGGTGAGGCGGGTCTCGGCGACTGGCGCGCCGCCAACGACGAAGTCGGCCGCATCGGCGGCTGGCGCGCCTATGCCCGCGAAGCGCAGATGCAGACGCCGGCGCCCGCAACGCCGGACGGGGCCGCGGCCGCGCGCGGCCATGCAGGCCATCACGGCCACCATGGTCAGCCCGGCATGCATGGGGGCAAGCCATGAACCGCCGCCACGCAAGGCGCACGCTGGCCGTGCTGTCGGTGCTGGCGCTGGGCGGTTGCGCCACCTTCAGCGAGGACGGCGGTTTCGGCAGCGTGCAGGCGGAGGTGAAGGCGCGCACCGGCAAGGACCCGGTCTGGGTGAAGACCCAGGCGCAACGCGACAGCGTGGACCGGCGCGTGGCCGAGCTGCTCGCCGGTCCGCTGGACGTCGAAGCGGCGGTGGAGATCGCGCTGCTCAACAATCGCGGCCTGCAGGCGGCGTACGCCGAGCTGGGGATCGCGGAGGCCGAGTTCGTGCTGGCCGGGCGCCTGCCCAACCCGCGATTGTCCTACATGAACGCCTCGCATCCGGCCGTCGGCGGGCGCGAGTACAAGATCGAACAGGCGCTGACCATCAACCTGTTCTCGCTGGTGACCATGCCGCTGGCCTCGGAGTTGCAGGCGCGCAATGTCCAGCGCGTGCAGCGCGGCGTGGCGCTGGAAGTGCTGCGCCTGGCCTCCGAGACGCGCAAGGCCTGGTACGCCGCGATCGCCGCCGAGGAATCGCTGCGGTACCAGCGACAGGTGAGCGAGATCGCCGAGGCGGCCGCAGAACTCGCGCGTCGCATGGCGCGCGTCGGCAATTTCAACCGCCTCGCGCAGGCCCGCGAGCAGAGCTTCTACGCCGACGCCGCCCTGGGCGTGGCGCGCGCCGAGCAGGCGCGCATCGCCATGCGCGAGCGCCTGGTGCGCCTGCTCGGGCTGTGGGGCGAGCAGGCGCAGCTCAAGCTTCCCGAGCGCCTGCCCGAACTGCCGCGCACGGCGCAGGACCTGCCCGAGATCGAGCAGCGCGCCATGCGCGAGCGCCTGGACCTGCAGGCGGCGCGCTTCGAGACCGAGGCGCTGGCGAAGAACCTCGGGCTGACCCGGACCACGCGCTTCATCAATGCCCTGGAGTTCGGCCCGGTGCGCGTGCTCGAGGGCCGCAAGTCCGAGCAGTGGAAGAAGGGCTACGAGCTCAGCGTCGAGCTGCCGCTGTTCGACTGGGGCGGCGCGCGCGTGGCCAGGGCCGAGTCCATCTACATGCAGGCGGTGGAACGGGTGGCCGAGACCGCGGTCAACGCGCTCGGAAGTGCGCGAGGCTACGCCGCCTACCGCACCGGCTGGGAGGTGGCGCGCCACTACCGCGACGAACTGGTGCCGATCAGGAAGCGCATCGCCGACGAGAACCTGCTGCGCTACAACGGCATGCTGATCGGCGTGTTCGAGCTGCTGGCCGATGCGCGCGCCCAGGTCGCCGCGGTCAACGGCGCGATCGAGGCGCTGCGCGATTTCTGGCTGGCCGAGGCCGATCTGCAGATGGCGCTGATCGGCAAGCCGGCGCCCGGCGCGCTGCCGCGAACCGCAACCGCACCGGCAGCGTCCGGCGGCGGCCACTGAAGCGAGCATGCAATGACCCTGAATACGACATCGAGACGCGCCTTCCTGCGCGGCGCGGCCCTGGCCGGCGCGACGCTGGGCGCGGCGGGCGTGAGTGCCGCCGCGCTGGCGGGATTGCCCGAGGTGGTGAGCACCGACAAACCCGCCACCCAGCCGCCGCTGACGCCGAACACCGGGCGCCCCTACAACCCGGTGGTGACGCTGAACGGCTGGACCCTGCCCTGGCGCATGAACGCCGGGG
>JADJPT010000025.1:12500-61738 GCA_016713125.1 Betaproteobacteria bacterium | reverse complement strand
TATTCGAAGCGCAGACCGGTCTCGCGCACGAACTTCACCCACTTCTCGTAGTCCTTGCGCACCCACTGGTCGAGCTCCTGCGGGGTGCTGCCGATCGGCTCCACGCCGGCGGCCGCCAGGCGTTTGCGCACTTCGGGGTCGGCCAGCGTGGCGACGAAATCGCGATGCAGCCGCGCCACCGCGGCTTCGGGTGTGCCGGCCGGCGCGAAGATGCCGATCCAGCCGTAGGCCTCGAAACCCGGGAAGCCGCTTTCGATCATGGTCGGCACGTTGGGCAGGTCGGCAAGGCGCTTGTCGCCGGTCACCGCCAGGGCCTTGAGCTTGCCGGCCTGGATGTGGCTGCGCTGCGAGGCATAGGACAGGAAGCTGTAGGCCACCTCGCCGGTGAGCATGGCCTGAATCGATGGGCCGCCACCCTTGTAGGGGATGTGCGCCACCTGGATGCCGGCCAGCTTGTGCAGGTTCTCCGAATGCAGGCGGTTGGAACTGCCCGAGCCCACCGAGGCGTAGTTCAGCTTGCCTGGCTGGCGCTTGGCCAGGGCGATGAACTCCTGCACGCTGTTCGCCGGCAGGCCGCCCCAGGCGCCCATCACCAGCGGCAGGCGCGCCAGCAGCGTGACCGGCACGAAGTCCTTGAAGGTGTCGTAGGGCAGGTCCTTCATGACCACCGGGTTGATGGCGTGGGTGTCCCAGGACAGGAACAGCATGTGGCCGTCAGGTGCCGCCTTGGCCACCGTGTTGGTGGCGATCACGCCCGAAGCGCCGGGCTTGTTCTCCACCAGCACCGACTGGCCGAGGCGCTCGGAAAGTTTTGGCGAGATGGTGCGCGCGACGATGTCGCTGCCGCCGCCGGGCGAAACGGCACCACCAGGGTGACCGACTTGCTCGGGAAGCCCTTGTGCGCCGGCTCTGGAGGGCAATGCCGGCCATCATGATGGCCGGCAGCAGGCCCAGCAACGGGCTGAGCAGCACCTTGCGACGCAGTTCGGTGGAACGATGGCGAGTCTTCATTTCATGTCTCCGTAATAGTTGTTATTCCCGCCGCGTCGCAGGACGCTGCGGGATGCGGCCCGATGCAGGGACCGCACTGCCTTCCCTTCTACTTGCCGAACGCCTCCTGCAGCAGCGCACCGGCCGCCGTGAACATGATTTTGGCCGCGTAGCCCAGCGACACCAGGCCGTAGCCTTTCTGCACGGCCGCGCGCGCCACCGCCGGACTGGCGGCGTGCATGCCGGCGGCGATGCCGTACTTCTTCGCCACGGCCGCCACCTGGTCCATGGCCTTGTCGACCTCCGGATGGTTCGGGGTGTAAGAGGGTTTGGCGCCCCAGGACACGCCGAGGTCGTTGGGCCCCAGGTAGATCATGTCCAGGCCGGGCGTCGCGGCGATGGCCTCAAGGTTCTGCATGCCAAGCCGGGTTTCGATCAGCGCGATGCGCAGGATCTCGCCGGCGTAGGCATCGAAATAATCGGCGCCGCCGTACATCAGCCCGCGCAGCGGCCCCCAGCTGCGGTTACCGCGCGGCGGGTAGTCGCAGGCGGCGACGAAGCGTGCGCACTCCTCCGGGGTCTCCATGGTCGGGCAGATCACGCCGTAGGCGCCTGCGTCGAGCACGAAGGCGATCTCGCCCGGGTCGTTCTGCGTGACGCGCACCATCGGCGCACCCTGCCCCAGCGAGAGCGCCTGCAGCAGGGGAACCAGCGTGGCGCGATCGATCAGGCTGTGCTGCATGTCGATGGTGTACGAATCGTAGGCCAGCCGCCCCAGCGCCTCGACCGTGACCGGCCAGCCGATGTCGATCCACAGGTTGGAGGCCGGTTTGCCCTCGGCCCAGCGCTGGCGGATCGGATTGCGTCGCATGGCGTCCGGCGTGCTCTTCAGTGCGCGCGGGTCGCCAGCAGCCGGTCGGCTTCGGCGCGGTCCACGGTGGGCGTGCCGCGCACCGTGGTGCGGTAGAACTTGCGCAGCTGGTCGAGCGGGTAATCCAGGTTGCCGCTGTGCCAGGCGGCGCGGTTCTCCCACATGATGGTGTCGCCGACCTGCCAGACCTGGTCCCACTGGAACTGCTTCTGGTCGCACCAGGCGAACAGTTCATCGAGCAGGGCGTCGCTCTCGGCGCGCGGCATGCCGAGGATCTGGATGGCGTGGTACGGGTTGGCGTACACCGATTTCCTGCCGGTTTCCGGATGCACGCGGATCACCGGGTGGACCACGTCGGCCAGGCGGTCCTGGGGTCCGGGGTGATGCCCTGGTTGAGCCCCTGGCGGCCGCCGTTGCAGTAGGCGGCGAACTTGCAGTTGACGCGGCGCTTGAGGTCCTCGGGCATGGTCTCCCAGGCCAGGTACATGTTGGCGAAGCTGGTGTTGCCGCCGCGGTCGGGGATCGCCACCGCGTGCAGCAGCGTGGCCTTGGCCGGGCACCAGTCGTAGGCGAGGTCGGAATGCCAGCCCACGCCGCGCTCGGCGCCGACCTTGTCGAAATTGCCCTGCGCGTCCTGGTTGATCATCAGCACCACTTCCTCGGCCTCGGGGTGGCGGTACTTCTTCGCGATGTGCGGCTGCAGTTCGCCGAACTGGCGGCTGAACCCGCACAGCTGCTGCGGGGTCATGGGCATGCCGCGAAAGCGCAGCACCAGGCGGCGCAGGAAGGCCTCGTTGACCGCGGCGAGTTCCGCGGCGCTCATGGGTCGGTCCGGGTCGAGCCCGCTCACCTCGGCGCCCAGCGGGCCGTCGATGTCGCGTATCTGCAATGCCATTTGGGTCCCTGTCCAGTGGTGGTCGACGAGCGCGCAACCCTAACGCCTGGGCTCCAGACAATGAAATACATATTGAGCATGGCTGTCAGTCAAATTTTGATATACCCGCGGATCGCCCGCCGGCGCCGCGGACGCGGCGGCCGGGCTAGAAGGACTTGCGCAGGTCCTCGACCTTCGCCGCCAGCGTGCCGCGCCAGACGTCCTCCTCGACCATGCGCGCGAGCACTTCGGCGGCCAGGCTGGCCGTCTCGCGCGCCGCGCGCGGCAGCACCTGGCCGTGCCGGCGCACGAAGCAGATGTCGCGGCGGATCTGCGGCGCGATGATGCGCCCGACGAACAGGTCCTCGTGCTCCAGCTCCAGGCGCAGGTTGGCGTGCGACAGGATGCTGCAGCCGGTGCCGCCCAGCGCCAGCTCCTTCATGATGTAGAGCGAATCGACCTCGGCCAGCAGGTTCAGCGCGACGCCTTTCCTGCGCGCCACGCGCTCGATCATTTCGCGCAGGATATGCGTGCGCCGCGACAGGTACAGGGGCACGCCGGCCAGTTCGGCGAAACGCACGTCGCCGCGCCGCTTCCTGCCCAGGTGGCGCTCGACCAGGCTGCGCCGGCCCACCAGGCACATGCTCTCGGAGAGCACGGTCACGGCATCGATGCCGTTGCCGCTGGTGGTGTTGTAGGAGAGCGCGAAATCCACGGCGCCCGAGCGCAGCAGGTCGGGGATCAGCCCGCTCAGCACCTCGCGGATGTGGATGCGCACGCGCGGCAGGCGCACCGCCGCCAGTTCCAGCAGCGGCACGGCCAGGATCGAGCCAACGGTCTGGCCGATGCCGATCACCACCTCGCCTTCCGGGTCGCGCGCATCGTCCTTGACGCGCTCGAGCATGCCTTTCACGCCGGCCAGCAGCTCGCGCGCCTCGGCGTACAGGCGCTCGCCGGCCTCGGTGAGTGCCACCCCGCGCGAGCTGCGCGCGAGGATCTGCACGCCGAGCTCGGCCTCCAGGCTGCGCATGTGCTGGCTCAGGGCCGGCTGGGCCACGTGCAGCACCTCGGCCGCGCGCGTGACCGAGCCCAGTTCGGCCACTTTCACGAAGTAGCGCAGGCGACGCAGTTCGAAGCTGCCGGACACGGGCTAACGCCCCCCGCCGGGCAGGAACTGCACGATGCGCTCCGGCGTGGTGACCACGATGCGCAGGCTGCCGTCGGCCTCCTGCGCCAGCGGCGCGACGGCCACCCCGGCGGCGGCGTTGCGATAGGCGCGCAGTTCGCCGGCGCCGGGCACGAAAGGCGCGGCCTGAAGTCCGGGCACGCCGGGGTTGGCGTTGGCGGCGCGCACGATGTCCGAACCGTCGGGGCGCGCGGTGTCCACCTCCAGCACCAGCATGCCTGCGCCGGGCAGCACGGCGTCGCCGTGGACCTTCTGGCGGTTCTCGATCAGCAGCGAGCGGCTGCGCGACAGGGGCACGCGCACCGTCAGCAGACCCGTGCCGCCAGCCAGCGGCTGCAGCGTGAACTCGCGCGTTTCGCCCGGACGCACCTCGGCCACCTGCTCCGGCGCGATCCAGCCCAGTTGCAGGCGCGTGAACGAGGACGGCGGCGGCGGCGGCGACGTGCGCTCGACGAAATGCTGGCTCATGATGTCCCAGGGTCCGGTGTGCACAGCGAACAATTCCGGCGAGAAGCGCCCGCCCGGCGGATTGCTCTGCAGTTCGAAGTCGTACAGGTCCGGCACCACGCGCTCGCCTTTCTTCACCCCGCCTAGCGCGTGGAACAGGTCGTGGACCACGTGGCCGACGTGCGCGTTCTCGGCGCTGACGATGGCCGGCCCGGCGTACGTGCCGCCGCCGGCCAGCCGCACGCTTTCCAGGGCCGCCTTGCCCGCACGCACCCCGGTCAGCAGACCCGGGTTGGCGGCGTAGGCGATCATGCCGTAGCCCTCGCCGGGTCGCGTGAACGCGCCGACCACGATCCACACCGCGGCATAGGTCGAAGGGTCGGTGTCCTTGCGCGCGGCCCCAGCGCATCGGCCACCAGCTTGCGCACGCGCCGCGGATCCACGCCCCAGTTGCGCGGGCTGATGCTGTACTCGGCGAGCGGCGCGGGCATGGTGTACCAGCCCTTCACCGTGGGCTCCAGCCAGGCCTTGCCGTAGGAGGCGCTGCGCACGGCGTCGACGCGGCGCGCCTTGTCCTCGACCTGCGGCAAGCCCTGCCCGGGCTCGACGCCGGGAAAGCGCACCGCCACCACCAGCAGCTTGCGTGCACCGAGCACCGAGACGGGCTCGGCGGCCTGGGCGCGCGCCGACGGGGCCGCGACGGCGAGCAGCAGCGCGGCCAGTCCCAAACCTGCGAGGCGACGCGGGTCCGGGCGGGTCCAGCGGAACGGGCGATCGAGCCGCGAGGGGCGAATCATCGAAGGGCGCACCATTGCGGGATTATCGAACAAGTGCGGCGCGGCTCAATCCGGCCGCTCCAGCACCACTTCCCACAGTGCCTTGGGCCGGGCGTACTTGTGGCTCACCTGTTCCTCCACGCCCAGCATGCGCCAGCCCTGCGCGAACAGGCGGTCCACGGCCGCGCGATCGAAGAAGCGCTTGGGGGCGCCGTCGACCAGGTAGTAGTTCTCGGCGATCGCCGCATGCCCGCTGGCGCCGAAGTGGTGATCGCGGGTCGAATTCAGGCGGCACAGCAGCATCCCACCCGGGAGCAATGTCTCGCGCACGCGCGCCACCAGCGCTTCGGTCTCGGCCCAGGGGAAGTAATGCAGCGACAGGCTGGCCACCACCACGCCGGCCGCGTCCACCGGAAACGGCTCGCGCACGTCGCGGCACAGAAAGCGCGCCGCGGGCACGCGCGCCTGCGCTGCGGCCACGGCTTGCGCGGACAGATCGAAGGCCACCAGATCCAGTCCGTGGCCCGCCAGGGTCTCACTGTCCTCGCCGCCGCCGCAACCGATCTCCAGCACCGGCAGGCCGGCCGCGCGCTCGAGCACGCGCGGCATCCAGCGCATCAGCCAGGGATCGCTCGGTGTCACGTCCGACCCGGACTCGCCGGCGCCGGCGCGGGCGCTTGCGTGGCCACGAACGACGGCCGGGCGGCGAACGCGTCGAACCAGGCACACAGCGCCGGATGCCCGGTGCGCCAGTCGTACTGCGGCAGCCGTGCGGCAAAGCCCAGGGTGCAGGCCAGGACGATCTGTGCGAGGTTCAGGTCTCCGCCCATCTGCGGGCGGGCGATCTCCCGCTCCCACACGTCCGCCAGGCGCCGCGCGCGCCCGGACTCGTGCGCGATCAGCGCGGGCGAACGCTCGCCGGCCGGCCGGCTGTTCTCGCGTACCCAGACGGCCAGGCCGTCGAGCATGCTGCGGGCGAGCGCTTCCAGGCGCCGCACCTCCCATCCGGAGTCGTCCTGCAGCGAGAACCGGGGCGCCGCATCGAGCCGGTCGAGCCAGTCGCAGATCAGCGCCGAGTCCTCGAAGGCGCGCCCGTCGCCGCACACCAGGTAGGGCACCCGGCCCGAAGGATTGATCGCGTAGTACGGACTGTCCGGCGTGCGCGTCTGTGCCACGCTGCATTCGACCCGGTCCTGCAGGCCCTTTTCGATCAGCACGATGCGCACGATGCGTGCATAGGGCGATCCCGGCGTGTAGTAAAGCTTGATCATGCGCATCGCGTCCAGGCGGTGTCCCGAGGTTTCAGCCGCACATTATGGACGGCCGGCGGCCGGCGATGCGACCAGCCAGACGATCGAGGCAACCGACACCAGGGCGCCCAGCGCCATGCGCAGGCTCACCTTCTCGTCCTTCAGGAACAGCGCGCCGATCGCCACCGTCAGCAGCGGATAGGAGGCGACGATCGGCGCCACCATCCAGACCGGCGCCATGCTCAGCGCCACGTACATCAGCAGCACCGCGCTGCCGTTGAGCACGCCGGTGCCGGCGAACCAGGCGATGCCGCGCGGCGTGAGCTTGTCCTTCGCACCGCCGCGCAGGCGGTCGACGCCGAGCACCGTGGCCGAAGACACCAGGTAGCCGATCAGGCCGGCCGCGAAAGGATTGGACCAGAGCAGCAGGCCGGCCTTGACCGCCACCTGCGCCAGGCCGCGCACCATCGAGCCGGCGATCGGCCACAGCAGGGCCGTGCCGCGGAAGCCGGCCCGCACCGCGCCCTTCTTCCAGGTCAGCAGGGTGACGCCCAGCACCACGCCGAGCACCGACAGCGCCGCCCGCCCCGGCACCTGCTCGCCGAGGAAGAGCACCGCCGCGGCGACCGCGAACAGCGGCGCGGTGCCGGAGATCGCGCTGGTCAGCGTGGGCCCGAGCAGGTGCGTGGAGCGAAACGTCATGATGGTCACGCTGGCCGGAAAGAACAGGCCGATCAGCGCAAAGAACAGCGCCGCACCCAGGTCGAAGCGCGACAGGTCGAGCAGGAACGGCGCGGCCAGCAGGAACAACAGGGTGGCGGTGGGGATGCTGATCGCCGCACCCGAGCGCGCGTCCAGCCCGCGCAGGCCGACCCGCGCGGTGACCAGCGCGATGGCAAAGCACAGCGAACTCAGCAGTGCGACGGCCTGTGCCACTAGCACCCGCCCTGCCCGCCCGGCGAGGCGGCGGCCCGGACATCAGCCGGAAGAGATTGAAACGCGAGGAATCTGCAAGCCATGGATCGGGAACGGGGCATTCCCGCATGTCGCGCGCGGGCCGGGATGGCAGGGTACCAGCCGCCACCACCCTTGCGGGTGCGCAGGGAGAAACAGGCCGCGCACGCCGGTCCGCGGGGTTGTCAGCGGACGGCGGTTTCGCTAACCTTAAATGGAACCAAGTTCCATTAATTAGAACATCTACGGCGAGGAGCGCGCGCACATGTCTCAGATCAAGGGCCTGCGGGAGATTTCCTACTTCGACTGCGTCGGCGGCGGTCAGGTGTACGTGCAGGGCAACTACGCCTACGTCGCGCACATGGACGCACCGGCCGGCACTTCCATCCTCGACATCAGCGACCCGCGCCATCCGAAGCAGGTCGCCCACCTGCCGATTCCCGAGGGCGTGCATACCCACAAGGTGCGCGTCGAGAACGGGCTCATGCTGGTCAACTGGGAGTGCCCGCCGCCGTACGTCTACGACGAGACGTTCCAGGGCGGCCTGCTGATCTACGACGTGTCCGACCCGCGCAACCCGAAACAGCTGTGCTTCTGGAAATGCGGCGGCATTGGCGTGCACCGCTTCGACTTCGACGGCCGCTACGCCTACATCACGCCCACCGTCGAGGGCTACCACCTGAACATCGTCATGATCCTCGACCTCGAGGACCCGACCAGACCGAAGGAAGTCGGCCGCTGGTGGATGCCCGGCCAGTGGGTGGCGGGCGGCGAGACGCCCGACGAAGGCAATCGC
Source organism: Betaproteobacteria bacterium (assembly GCA_016713125.1). Lineage (GTDB taxonomy): Bacteria > Pseudomonadota > Gammaproteobacteria > Burkholderiales > SG8-39 > SZAS-79. Next base: position 53,594 of record JADJPT010000025.1, on the reverse strand, counting down.
CTGACCTGGTGCCACCACGTGCTGCGCCGGGGCAACCGCCTGTACGTCGCGTACTGGCACGCCGGACTGGTGATCCTCGACATCGAGGACATGAGCAAGCCCAAGCTGGTCTCCAAGTTCGCCTACAGCCCGACCTTCGCGCACCCGACGCATACCGTGCTGCCCATGCCCTTCGAGGTCGCCGGACGCAAGATCGCCATCGTGGCCGACGAGGACGTGCGCAAGCTGCGCCCCTCCCCGCCCGCGTTCATGTGGATCTTCGACATCACCGACGAGAAGCAGCCGATCCCTATCTCCACCTACCAGATCGAAGGCATGGAGAACACCAACATGCCGGAGTTCAGCGGCTGCCACGAGCCGGCCGAGCAGATCTACGGCACCGAAATCCCGGTCGCCTGGTTCCGCTTCGGGCTGCGCATGGTCGACGTCAGGAACCCGCATGCACCCAGGGAAACCGGCTACTTCGTCCCGGACGCACCGGCGGGCTTCGACCAGCCGTCCACCAACGACGTGTTCCAGACCAAAGAGGGGCTGATCTACATCATCGACCGCAACCGCGGCATGCACATCCTCGAGCGTGCCTGAGGACGCGCAGCCATGCAGGATGCCGCGACGAAGATCCCCGTCACCGTGCTGACCGGCTACCTGGGCGCCGGCAAGACCACGCTGCTCAACCGCATCCTCACCGGCACGCACGGCAAGCGCTATGCGGTGATCGTCAACGAGTTCGGCGAGATCGGCATCGACAACGACCTCATCGTCGAGTCCGACGAGGAGATCTACGAGATGAACAACGGCTGCGTCTGCTGCACGGTGCGCGGCGACCTGATCGGCGTGCTCGAGCGCCTGATGCGCCGGCCGGGCCGCTTCGACGCCATCCTGGTCGAGACCACCGGCCTGGCCGACCCCGCGCCGGTGGCGCAGACCTTCTTCATGGACGAGGTGCGCGAGGCCACCACGCTGGACGCCATCGTCACGGTGGTCGACGCCCGGCACTTTCCCATGCAGATCCGCGACTGCCCGGAGGCGGAGGACCAGATCGCCTTCGCCGACGTCGTGCTGGTGAACAAGGCCGACCTGGTCTCGGCCGAGGAACTGGCGGCCGTCGAAGCCGCCGTTCGGGCGATCAATCCCTATGCCGAAATGCACCGTACGCAGCGTTCGGAGATCGCCCTGGAGCGCATCCTGAACCGCGGCGCCTTCGACCTGCAGCGCGCCCTCGAGCACGATCCGGACTTCCTGCACCACGACCACGCGCACGGTCCGCACTGCGCACCCGGCTGCGACCACGAGCACCATGATCACGAGCACGCGCACGGACACGCGCATGCCGCGCCCTCGCCCATCCATGACCGCACCGTACACTCGGTGTCGCTGCAGACCGGCGAGATCGACGGCGACAGGTTCTTTCCGTGGATCCACGCGCTCACCCAGGCCGAGGGGGCGAACATCCTGCGCATGAAGGGCATCCTCGCGTTGCGCGGCGAGGATCGACGCTATGTCATCCAGGGCGTGCACATGATCGTCGAGGGCGAGCGCCAGCGACCGTGGAAGCCCGACGAGGTCCGCCGCAGCCGTCTGGTGTTCATCGGCCGCAATCTGCAGGATGAGCGCCTGCGCGCAGGCCTGCAGGCCTGCCTGGTCTGAGGGTGGCAACGGCATTGCGCGAGCTGGGCAGTCCGTGCGCGGCGGCCCTTTACATCGAGGAGACGCCGCTGTTTGCCCTGGCCGACGGCACGGTGCATCGCGGGACGCAGGATGACCACGGCGCGCGCGCGCACAGCGCCCTGCTCGTCGCATCGGCCACCGTCGACGGCGACGCGCTGCTGACCGGCGGTGAGGATGGCCGGGTGTGCCGTATCGAGGCCGTGGGAGAGCCGGTGGAGATCGCCTGCCTGCCGCGCAAATGGATAGACAGCGTGGCCGCGGGGCCCGCAGGGCCTCGTCGCCTTCGCCTCCGGGCGTTCGGTATGGCTGCTGAATGCCGACGGACCGTTGCGCGAGCTGCAGCACCCGCGCAGCGTCGCCGGCGTGGCATTCTCACCCGATGGCGCGCGTATCGCCGTGGCGCGCTACGGCGGCATCACCGTGCACGACCTGGCCGGTGCCTCGGCGCCCGCCGAGCTGGAATGGAAAGGCATCTACACGGGGCTCACCTATGCACCGGACGGGCGCTTCCTGCTGGCTTTCATGCAGGATGCCGTGCTGCATGGATGGCGCCTGCCGGAGAACGGGCAGCCGGCCCGCCACTTCCGCATGACCGGCTACGCCGCACGCATCCGCGACTGGTCCTGGAGCGCCGACGGCCGCTGGCTGGCGACCTCGGGAGCGCAGGCGGCGATCGTCTGGCCGTTCGACGGCGCCGACGGCCCGATGGGTCGCACGGCACTGGAGCTCGGCGCCCCGCGTGGCGAGGTGGCGGTCAGCGCGGTGGCCTGCCATCCCGCGCTTCCGCTGGTGGCGATCGGCTATGGCGATGGCGCGCTGGCGCTGGCTTCGATCGACGATCCCCTCGAGGAGAGCACGCTGCGCGAGTCAGGCCGCGCAGCGGTGAGCACCGTCTCTGGGCACAATGGCGGATTGCAGCTCGCGTTCGGCACCGAAGCCGGCGAATGCGGAGTGCTCGATGTGCCCCGGTGATCTCGGATAAGCGTCCCATGGACAAGACTGTCGTCAAGGCGTTCCACGTGCTCGAACTACTCGCCCAGGCCGGCGCGCCGGTGAGCCTGACCCGGCTGGCCGAGCAGACCGGCCTGCAGAAGAGCAACGTGCACCGCCTCCTGTCCACGCTGTGCGCGCTGGGCTATGCGCGCCAGGGCGAGACCAGCCTGTATGAACCGAGCCTGCGCATCTGGGAACTGGGCCAGAGCGTGTATTCGCGCTTCAGCATCGCCAGCGCGGCGCGCCCCATCCTCAGGAAACTCATGGAGCAGACCGGCGAGTCCGCCCACCTGGCGATCTTCGACCGTACCGACATCGTCTACATCGACAAGGTCGAGACGCCCAATCCGGTGCGTGCCTATACCGCGGTGGGCGGGCGGGCACCGGCCTTCTGCACGGCGTCGGGCAAGGCGCTGCTCGCCTACCAGCCCGAGGAAACGGTGCGCGCGGTCGGCGCACTGATGCGGCCGCAGACCACCGAGACCTTGCCCGATCTGGATGCGCTGAACAAGGAGCTGGCCGGCGTGCGCAACCAGGGCTACGCAATCAACCTCGGCGAGTTCCGCGAGAACGTCGCCGGCCTGGCCGCGCCGGTGCGCCTGGGCAACGGCGAAGTGATTGCCGCGGTCGGCATCTCGGGGCCGCTCGACCGGCTGCGCCCCCGCAAGCTCAGGTCGCTCGCACCTCTGGCCATGGTTGCGGCAGCGGATATCGCGCGCACCACGAACGCAGCCGGCGCGCCCCGCCGTTAGGAACCGGCACATGTGCGGAACCTGCAGACCTGAGGACGGCAACTTCTACCGGGCCCATGTGCCTCCGTCGGAGGCGCTGGTCGAACGCGCCCGCGCCATCGAAGCCGGCATGGAGGGCGCGCGCGTGCCCGAGGAGGCCTGGCAGGCCTTCTTCAGCTCGGCCTGCGGCGCCATCGAATGGTCCCAGTTCGAGCGCATGTTTCACGCCCGCAAGGCCGCCGCCACCTATCTCGCCATCGAGTCCACCGCACGTCGCCGGGTCCGCCCCGCCTCCACCGCCTTCCGCTGCGTGGCGGACTGAGCGGTTCACGCCGCAACACGGAAATCGCAGAAACAGTGGTTGTCTCCGGGCCGCAGCTCGGCTAATCTAATTATGGAAATATGTTCTGAATATTGGAACATATCGACGTCCTGCAACGGCAACAGTGCGGCACCCCTAACCGGAGAACCCACGTCATGAGCTATCGTAAAAAGTTGATGCGCGACCTTGCCACAGCCCTGCTGCTGCTCGCGCCGGCATCCTGGACTGCCACTCTGGCGCAGGACTATCCGACCAAGACCGTCAACATCGTCGACCCCTTCCAGCCCAGCGGCGGCGCCGACATCCTCGCGCGCCTGATTGCCAAGCATCTGGGATCGGTCTGGGGCCAGACCGTCACGGTGGAGAACAAGCCCGGCGCCGCCGGCACCATAGGCGCCAACGCAGTCGGCGCTTCGGCACCGGACGGTCACACGCTGCTGGTTGGCGCCAGTGGCGCCCTCACGCCGGACAATGCGAAGCTGCTCGCCCCAGTGTCGCTGCTGAGCGCACCGCCCTACATCGTCGCGGTCACGCCGTCACTGCCGGTCGCCACCCTGCAGGACCTGATCGGCTATGCAAAGGCCAACCCGACCAAGGTGTTCTACGGCTCCTCGGGCCCCGGCTCGGCCTCGCACCTATCGGGCTAACTGTTCGCCGGCTTGACCCAGACCAAACTCGCGCACGTGCCCTACAAGGGCATGGGACAGGCGGTGCAGGATCTGATGGGTGGGCAGGTGAACGTGATGTTCGGACCGCCGCCGGTGCTTCTGCCGCATGTGAAGTCGGGCAAGCTGAAGGCCCTGGCCGTCGCCAGCCGGGAGCGCTCGCCTCTCTACCCCGATATCCCGACGGCGGCCGAAGCCGGCGTGGCCGGCTTCGACGCCGGTGCCTGGTACGGCCTGCTCGCCCCGGCGGCAACGCCGCGCGAAGTGATCGCCAAGATCTCCGCCGAATCGGCACGCGCGCTGCAGAAGCCGGAGATCGTGCAGGCGCTCGCCGGCATTGGCGCCACGCCGATCGGCAGCCGCCCAGACGAATTCGCCCGCCACCTGCAGGCCGACATCGCCAAGTGGGACGACCTGCTGAAGAAGGCCGGCGTCGGCCAGAAATAGCGCGCTGCGGCCGGCCGCGGTCCTCGCGGCCGGCTTCGGCGGGCGCTTCCAGAGCTACCCCAGCCGGTCGAGAAAGTCGTCAATTTTGACAACCCGATTGCCCGGAAACGCCCTGCTGAAGCGGACTTCGTCAATACGAAGTTGAACTTTCCACCCGCCGGACGCGGCTCAGTCGTCGCTGATGATCTCGTTGCTGACGTTGTCGACGACCACCGGGCACTCCAGCCAGGTCATCACCGGGTCGGTGCCGTACTTGCCGCGCACGAAGGCCTTCCAGTCCTCGGTGTACACGCGATCGGCGTCCTCGCGCGATTTCCACAGGTAGATGCCGCCGGCCCGCGTGCCGTCCTGCGTGACGAAGTAATACTTGCGGATCAGCCCGGCCATGCCCACGTACTTCGGCGCCGTGCTCATGAACGTCTCGCGCGCCTGCGCCCGTGTCACCGGTTGCGGCAACTTGAACTCCACCATCACTGTGATCATCTTGAACTCCGTAGCGGTTTGATGCGGACAGGCAAGCCTGGATTCCGGCCTAGCTGGTGCGCGCGTTCTCGGGCTTTTCGAGGTACGGCGGCGAGTAGATCACCATGATCTTCGCACGCTCGGTGGTGACGATCACCTTGTGCATCTCGTTGGCCGGAAAGAAACAGGCTTCGCCCGGGCCCATGTCGAAGGATTCGCCGCCCACCTCCACGTGCGCGGTGCCCTCGAGCATGTAGCAGGCCTGCTCGATGCCCGGATGCGCATGCGGCAGCGCGCCCTTGCCGCGCTCGACTTCGCCGATCAGCACCTCCATCTGCTTCGCGCCCACCGTCTGCGGGCAGATCAGGCGGTAGTTCTTCGTGCCGGTGTGGTTGGCGGGCGAGTACGGCTCAACGTCCTGCTGCCGGATCAGGTACTTGCTCATGGACTGCGGTCTCCTCTGGGTGGATCGTCTTCTGCCCGACCAGCAGCACGTAGGCGGTCGGAATCACGAACAGCGTGAAGAAGGTGCCGAGCAGCAGGCCGCCGACGATAACCCAGCCGATGGGCTGGCGGGCTTCGGCGCCGGCGCCGGTGGCCAGGGCCAGCGGCACCGCCCCCAGCACCATGGCCCCGGTGGTCATCAGGATCGGGCGCAGGCGCAGGGCCGAGGCCTCGACCACCGCCTCCAGCTTGCTGCGCCCCTGCTCGCGCAGCTGGTTGGCGAACTCGACGATCAGGATGCCGTTCTTGGTGATCAGGCCGATCAGCATGACCATGCCGATCTGGCTGTACACGTTCAACGTGCCTCCCGTGAGCTTGAGCGCCAGCAGCGCGCCGGTCATGGCGAGCGGCACCGTCAGCATGATGACGAACGGCGACGAGAAGCTCTCGAACTGCGCGGCCAGCACCAGGTAGATGAACGCCAGCGCCAGCAGGAACGTGAGCGCGAGGGCGGTTCCCGACTCGCGGAACTCGCGCGACGGGCCGTCGAGCTCGGTCTTGGCGCTCTTGTCCAGCACCTCGGCGCCGGCGCGGTCCAGCACCTCGAGCGCCTCGCCCAGCGTGTAGCCGGGGGCCACGTTGGCCGAGATGATCGCCGCGCGCAGGCGGTTGAAGTGGTTGAGCTCCTTGGCCGCGACCGTCTCGCGCATCTTCACCAGGTTGGACAGCTGCACCAGGCGGCCGTCGCGCGTGCGCACGAAGATCGAGGTCAGGTCGGTGGGCGTGTCGCGGTCCTTGCCCTCCAGCTGCAGGATCACGTCGTACTGCTTGCCCTCGCGCTTGAAGCGCGTCACCTGGCGTCCGCCCAGCATGGTCTCCAGCGTGCGACCGATGGTGTCGACGTCGACGCCCATCGAGGCGGCCTTGTCGCGGTCGATGTCCACCGCAAGCTGCGGCTTGTTCAGGCGCAGGTCGGTATCCGGGTTGGCCAGCGCCTTCGATTCGCGCGCCTTGGCCAGCATCTTGTTCGACATCTCGTCGAGCTGCTCGTAGGACGAGGCCTGGATCACGTACTGCACCGGCGGGTTGCGGAAGTTCTGGCCCAGCGACGGCGGATTGATCGGGAAAGCCAGCACGCCGGGCATGCCGGCGAACATCTTCGGCGCGATGGCGGCGGTCACTTCCTGGGTCTTGCGCGTGCGCTCGTCCCATGGCGCCAGCTGCACGAAGGACAGGGCCATGTTGACCGGATTGGGCCGTTCGAGCCCCGGCGCCACCGCGACGAAGTAGTTGCGGATTTCCGGCACCTCGGAATAGATGCGCTCGAGCAGGCGCGCGTAGCCGTCGGTGTAGCTCATCGAGGCGCCCTCCGGGGCGATCGCCGCACCGATGAAGAAGCCGCGGTCCCTCCAGCGGCGAGAGCTCCGACTTGAGCGACTTGAACAGCAGCCCCGCGCCGGCGGCAACGGCGATGAACACCGCCACCACCAGCCAGCGCCAGCGCAGCGCGAGCCCGAGCAGCGACTTGTAGCCCTGGGTCATGGCGACGAAGAAGCGCTCGGTCGCCGCGTACAGCGCGCCGTGGGACTCGTGCGCCTTGAGTATCTTCGAGCACATCATGGGCGTGAGGGTCAGGGCGACGAAGCCCGAGACGACCACCGCCGCGGCCACGGTCAGCGCGAACTCCGTGAACAGGCGCCCGGTGTTGCCGGTCATGAAAGCCAGCGGCGCGAACACCGCGGCCAGCGTGACCGACATGGCCACCACCGCGAAGGCAATCTCCTTCGAGCCGGTCATCGCCGCCTCGCGCGGGCTCTTGCCCAGCTCGATGTGCCGGTGCACGTTCTCCAGCACCACGATGGCGTCATCCACCACCAGGCCGATGGCCAGCACGATGCCGAGCAGGGTCAGCACGTTGACCGAGAAGCCGAGGATCCACAGGAAGAAGAAGGCGCCGATCAGCGACACCGGGATGGTCACGAAGGGGATCAGGGTCGAGCGGAACGAACGCAGGAACACGAAGATCACCAGCACCACCAGCGCCACCGCCTCGATCATGGTCTTGTAGACCGCCTCGATGGATTTCTCGATGAACACCGAGCTGTCGAAGGCGACCTTCAGCGTCATGCCCTCCGGCAGGCCGCTGCGCAGGCGTTCGATCTCCGACTTGATCGACTGCGCCACGCCCAGGGTGTTGGCGGTCGACTGCTTGACCACGCCCAGGCCCACCGCCGGATTGCCGTTGACGCGCACGATGTTGCGCTCGTCGAGCGCACCGAGTTCGGCGCGCCCGACGTCCTTCAGGCGCACCGCGTAGCCGCTGGTCTCGCGCACGATCAGCGCGTTGAACTGCTCGGGGGTGCGCATGTCGGCTTCGGTCAGCACCGTGAATTCTCGGTTGGCGCTCTCGATGCGCCCCGAGGGGATCTCGACGTTCTGGCGGTTCAGCGCGGCCTCGACGTCCTGCGGCGTGAGTCCGTAGGCGGCCAGCCGGTCGCGGTCCAGCCAGATGCGCATGGCGTAGCGGCGTTCGCCGCCAATGATGATCGAGGCCACCCCGGGCAGGGTCTTCAGGCGGTCGGCGACGAAGCGGTCGGCATAATCGGTGAGCGCCAGGCTGTCGTGCTTGTCGCTGGACAGCGCCATCCAGATGATGGCCTGCGCATCGGCCTCGATCTTGGAGATCACCGCCTCCTCGGAGGCCTCGGGCAGGCGGTTCCTGACGCGCGCCACGCGGTCGCGCACGTCGTTGGCCGCGGCGTCGACGTTGCGCTCGGGCACGAACTCGACCGTGATCTGCGAAACCTCCTCGCGCGAAACCGACTTGATGGTGCGCACGCCCTCGATGCCGGACAACGAATCCTCGAGCGGCTGGGTGATCTGCGATTCGATCACCTGCGGGCTGGCGCCCTTGAACACCGTGCGCACCGACACCACCGGCGTGTCGATCTTCGGATACTCGCGCACCGTCAGGCGCTGGAAGGAGATGATGCCGATCAGGATCACCATCAGGCTCATCACGGTCGCGAAGACCGGACGGCGTATGCAGATCTCGGGCAACTGCATGGCTCAGCCCTTGGCGGCGGGCGCCGCGGGCGCCGGCTTGGCGGCACCGTCCATGACGCTGACGGCCGAACCCGGGCCGATCTTCTGCGTGCCCTCGGTGACCACCAGATCTCCTGCGGCCACGCCGCGCAGCACCTCGACCTCGCCGACCCGGCGCGCGCCGGTGCGCACCTGCACCAGCTCGGCCTTGCCGGCCATCACGCGGTAAACGTAGCTGTCCTGTCCGCGCGGCACGATGGCCTGCTCCGGGATCCACACCGCATCACGTCGCTCGCCCAACTGCAGTTGCACGCGCACGAACATGCCCGGGCGCAGCCTGAGGCCGGCATTCGCGACACGCGCGCGCACCACCACCGTACGCGTCTGCTCGTCCACGCCGGGTTCGATGGCGTAGATGGCGCCGGAGAACTTGTCGTCGGGGTAGGCGTCGACCGCGATGCGCACGACCTGCCCGGATTTCACCTTGGACAGGAAAGTCTCGGGCACGCGGAAATCGAGCTTCAGCTGGTCGATCTTTTCCAGGCGCGCGATGTCGGTGCCGGCAACCACCACGGCGCCCTGGCTGACCTGGCGCAGGCCCATGACGCCGGGGAACGGCGCGCGCAGTTCGGTCTTGGCCAGCTTCGCCTGGTCTTCCTGCTGCTTGGCGCGCGACTTGGCGAGGTTGCTGCGCGCCTCGTCCAGCGCCTGCTGGCTGATGAAGTTCTTCTTGAACAGGTCCTCCGCGCGCTCCAGCCGCTGCTGGTTAAGCTTGAGGTCCGAGCTGCTGGAGGCCAGCGTGGCGCTGAGTTCGGCGGAATCTAGCGACACCAGCTTCGCGCCGCGCGCCACGTTCTGGCCTTCGTTGAAGTGGATCTCGACGATGCGTCCGGCGATTTCCGGGCGCAGGCTGATGGCCTCGTCGGCGCGCAGCGTGCCGACCGCCGAGGTTTCCTCGACCGCCGGCGCGAGCCGCGCGGCCACCGCCTTGACCGGCATCGCCGGCGCCGGCTTGGCCGCCGCGCCGGCATTCGCGCCTTTGGCGTCCTGGCCGGCTGGGCCTGCGACAGGCCCGCGCCGCACAGCGCGATGGCGAAGAAAATGAACTTCAAAACAGTTGCTTGCATGGCGATGGGTGTCGGGACGCGGAGGCGTCGCGCACGAGCGGAGGAATGGGAATTCTACTCGATGCGCATGCTCGTCATGAGTCCCGCTTCCTGATGCTCCAGTATGTGGCAATGGATCATCCAGTCGCCCGGGTTGTCGGCGACGAAGGCGATCTCCGCGCGCATCTCCGGTTCGAGCAGCACGGTGTCGCGCCATGGCCGCTGCGCCAGCGGCCGGCCGTTCATCGACAGCACGCGAAACGCCACGCCGTGGATGTGCAGCGGATGCGGCCAGCGCGTGTCGTTGTGCACTTCGAAGACGTAGCTGCGGCCCAGCCTGAGGCGATACATCGGCGCATGCGCGTGGCCGGCGTGGCCGCCCGCAGCATGGCCTGTCTGCGCCTTGCCGTTGATCGTCCAGGCCGCCCCGGCGCGCATGGCCTCGCGCATGCCCGGGCTCATGGCCCCGCCGCCCATCACCAGCTTCAGGCGCTCGGCGCCCTCCGGCACGGGCTCGGCCAGAGGATTGTCGGGCAGGCGCGGCGGCGCGCCCTGCGCGCGCGCGATCGGTGAGGCTCCGGCCACGGCCAGGTCCACCAGACGATAGGCGCGGCCGCGGTAGTAGTCGTCGACCACGGTGTGCCGCTCGCCGTCGGCGCCGGCCTCGAGCAGCAGGTCGGCGCGCATGCCCGGGCCGAGCACCACGCCCTCCCCGGCCGATACCGGCTCGACCGGGTGGCCGTCCAGCGCCAGCAGCGTGGCCGGCAGCCTGCCGAAGCGCAGCCTGAAGATGCGCGCATTGGCGGCGTTCACCAGCCGCAGGCGCACGCGCTCGCCGGGCCGCAGGGTGACTTCAGCGGGCACCCGTCCATTGATCATCACGGTATTGCCGATGCGCCCGGCGTGCGCGGCGTCGAACATGTTGCCGAAGCCGCCGGCAATCGAGGCATCGGCGCCGAGCACGAAATCCGACAGCACCCAGACCACGTCGCGGTCGAACGCCGGCGGCGCGGCCTCGTCGACGATCAACGCGCCATACAGCCCTCGGCCCAGTTGGCGGCTGCTGTCGAGGTGCGGGTGGTACCAGTAGGTGCCGGCATCGGGCAACCTGAACTCGTAGCGGAACTCGCCGCCCGGCGGCACCGGCGGCTGGGTGAGCCCGGGCACCCCGTCCATGGCGTTGGGCAGGCGGATGCCGTGCCAATGGATGGTGCTGGGATCGGGCAGGCGGTTGACGAAGTTGACGCGCAGGGTCTCGCCCTGGCGGGCGCGCAGCAGCGGCCCGGGGAAAGCGCCGTTGTAGGTCCACACGGCGGTTTCCGGGTGCGGGGCGCCGACCACCGGCGCGCGGCCGGGTTGCGCCACCAGCGTGAATTCGCGCACTGCGCCGGCGCTCGCCGCCGACAGCGGCATGAGCGGCGGCACCAGCCCCGTGCCCAGACCCGCACCCAGCCCGGCTGCACCGGCCTGCAGGAAGCGGCGGCGCGTCCAGGCGACCATGGCTATTTCTTGTAGCTCACGCCCATGCCGGCGCGGACATCGGACTGGATGCCGTACTGCGGGATGGGATAGCGCAGGCCGTTCCTGGACAGTGCCTCGAGGCCTTCGATGGCCTTGGGCAGGTACTCCGGCGGCAGGGCCATCAGCAGTTCGTCATCGAGCACCCCGCCATAGCGACGCTCGGCGAAGCACGGGATCGACAGGCTGGGGGTGCGCGTCTTCAGCGCCCGCCCCCAGGAATCGGCGCAGGAGGACTCGCCCACCACGCCCCATTCGAGGTTCTTGTAGCCGGCCCACTGCAGGCCGTTGATGAACAGGATCATCTGCCCCGGCGTGGCGTAGAACAGGCACACGTCCGGCGGGTCGAGGCGCCCGGAAACCAGCGGCGAGACGGCCATGGCCTTGAACTTCCCGTATGGCACCACGTGCATTGCGGCCTGGTGGCCGGCCGCGTCCACCTGCGTGGCGTACCAGACCCCGGCCATGTGCTTGCCCGAAAGCCACTCTGAATCCTGCGGCCCCAGGCCTAGCACCGCGCGGCACTGGTCGCCGACCAGGTCTTCGGCGGTGATGCCCACCGTCCAGCCCAGGCGCGCGGCCTGGGCGACGATCTGGTCGGCGGTATGGATGGCCTCGGGCCGGCGGATGCGCGGGATGGCCTGCATCTCTTCGACCTTCTCGAACAGCTTCATGCCGAAGGGGTTGTGCCTCAGCCGCAGCAGCCGGTTCAGGCTGTCGACAATGCCCTGCCAGTCGTATTTTTCCATCGGACCGCCTTTACATGTATGGCAACAGGTTTCCCGCAGCACCGCCGTGGGCGCGGGGTGTTCGACTCAATCTGTCAGCAGGGTGCGCAATTTGTCCTGCGGCGCCGGATCGATGGCCAGCGCCAGATCGACGCGCTCCTCGCCGGGTATGCGCACGCGCGTGAAGGTGTGGCCTTCGTACTGCAGCGGCCGGGTCGCGTCCAGACCCATCTTGGCCGAGGTTCCGTCGGTGCGCCCGTCAAGGGTGGTGGACGGATCCAGCGGCGAGCCCTGCGCGCCGGCGACCACGAGCAGGTCGCGGTCGGCCTGGAAGCGCGTGGCCACGGCCCATTCCACCTCGGTGGGGTTGTGCACGTCGACGTCGTCGTCGACCACGATCACCTGCTTCACGTCGAAGTGCGCGCCGAAGGCGGCCATGATCACGTTCTTGGCTTCGTTCTCGCGGCGCTTCTTGAGCTTCACGTACAGGTGGTAGCGGCAGGTGCCGCCCAGCGCCAGGTGGGCGTCGAGCACGCCGGGAAAGCTCCGCTGCAGCAGACCCAGGATGGTGGCCTCGCGCGGAATCGCGCCCAGCATCAGGTGGTCGAGCTCGGCCGGCACGATGGTGTGAAAGATCGGGTTGTGGCGGTGCGTGACGCGATCGACCGCGATCACCTGGCGCTCTTCGGCCGGGCTGTAGGTTCTGGGGAATTCGCCGAATGGGCCTTCCATCTCACGCACCCTGGCGAGGACGCGGCCTTCGATGACGATCTCGGCGTTGGCCGGCACGCGAATCTCGCTGCCGAGGCACTTCACGACCTCGAGCGGCGCACCGTGCAGGGAGCCGGCGATCTCGAGCTCGTCGGTGTCGATCGGCGCCACGGCCTGCGAGGCCAGCAGCGTGAGCGGGTCCACGCCGATGACGATGGCCAGCGGCAGGTCCTGACCCATCTCTCCTCGGCCATGGTGTGGAAGGCGAACAGGTGGCGCGGCAGGATCAGCGACTGCAACCGCTTGCCGTCGATCACCTGGATGCGCTGGATCGAGACGTTCTGCTTGCCGGTCTTCGGGTTGCGCGCGATCAGCAGGCCGGCCGTGATGTAGGGGCCGCTGTCATGCTCGTTGTGCGTGGGCACCGGAAACAGCTTGTGCAGATCCGGCGATTCGACCACCACCTGCTGCGCCACAGCCTGTCTGCCGGGCACTTCCTTCCAGGGCGTGAGCTTGTCGGAGGCGTCGCGGTAACGGGCCAGCAGCGCCTCTGCGGGCACCCCCATGGCCTCGGCGATCCAGGCGCGCGCGGCGACGTGGCCGGATACCACAGGCACGTCATGGCCGCCGGGTCTGGGGAACAGGACGGCCTGGCGGCCGTCGAGCTTCTTGGCGATCGCCGCCAGCTCGTGCTTTAGCGCCACTCCCTCGCGCGCGACTGCCAGGCGGTCGGTATCGGCGAGGTGGCGCAGCCAGCCGCGCAGGCTGCGCGCGAATGCGGGGGAAACCTGGGTCATCGTGGTGTCCTGCCTGATGGAGTGAATGCGAAGCGCGCCAACCATATCCGCCGGCGCGGCGCTTGGCTAGCGGCCTTTCACAAGCCGGTCAGAGCTCCCGGGCCACCAGCTTGACCATCGGCCCCTCCTCGCTGGGGCCGATGGCAAAACCCAGCGCACGCATCAGTTCGAGCATCTTCAGATTGCCGGACAGCACGAAGCCCTCCATGCGCTTGAGTCCGGCGTCGCGCGCAAAGCGCATCAGGACCTCCATCAGGCGATGGCCGAGTCCGTGCCCCTGCCAGGCGTCGGCCACCACGATGGCGAACTCGCAACTGGCCCCGTCCTTGAGCATGACGTAGCGGGCCACGGCGATTTCCCTCTCGCGGCCGCCGTCCGGAATGGTGACGATCAGGGCCAGGTCGCGCGGCCAGTCGATGCGCGTGAAGCGCGCCAGCATCTGCGGGGTGAGTTCGGCCAGCTCGGCCATGAAGCGGTTGTACTTGGATTCGGACGACAGGTTGCGCACGAACTCCTGCTCGATCGCGGCATCGTCGGGCCGGATCGGCCGCACCGTGACCTGCTCCCCCGTGCCGAGCGTCCAGCACTCGCGCCAGCCCTCGACTTCCGGACGCGACGCGGTCATGCCGGAGCCCGGCCGGCGGCGCTCAGGGCGCCTTGAAACCGGCGCGCTCGACCGCGCGCTTGAGGTCGGCCAGCGAGGCCTGCGCCGCGTCGAACTCGACGGCAGCCTTGGCAAGCTCGAGCGACACGTCGACCTTGCTGACGCCCGGTACGCCGTTCAGCATGCGCGTCACGCTCTTCACGCAGCCGCCGCAATCCATGCCTTCGACCTTGAACTCGACTTGTTCCATGATGCGCTCCCTTACTTGACCAGCGTGACCGGCATCTTGGCCGCATGCAGGACCTTGGTCGCCACCGAACCCATGAACACGTTGGCCGCCGCGCTCATGCCGCGCGTGCCCATCCAGATCATGTCGCACTTCTCCTTCTCGGCTTCGGCGCAGATCAGCGCCGCGATGTCGCCGACCAGAACCCCGGAGCTGAAGGTGATGCCCGCATTCTTGAGCAGCACTTCGGCGTCGGCCAGCATCTTCCTGCCTTCCTCGTCGTAATAGCGCTGCACCATTTCGTGGCTGACGACGGCGCCCATGCCGCCGACCTTGGGCACCGGCAGGTGAACCGTGAGGAGGCGCACGGCGGGCTTCTCGCGAAACCAGTCGGTGTGCTTGATCAGGCTGACGGTGGCGTCGATGGCGTTCTTGATCCATCGACAGCAAGCAGAATCTTCATCAAAACTCCTTTCCCAGATATGCGCACCCTGCGGCACGCGAACGCTGCGGCAAGCGAACCCCTCGGGCCCGCATTCATGCCGCCATTTTAGCGGCTGTGGCAAACCATGCTTGATCCACCTCAATTAACACGGCCGTTCACCGCCTTGTCCTTGATCCTGCTCAATCGCCCGGGCAGGGCAAACGGCATGCTGTACGCATTATCCCCCCTTGAGCGCCCTCCGCCGATGGTCACACGCCGCCCCGCATCGATCGAACCGCTGCTTTGCGCCCTGCCGCTGTTTCGCAGCGTCGCACCGGCACGCGTGGCCGAGGTGGCTGCCGCCGCCCGTCGCATCGAACTGCGCAAGGGCGACCGCATCTACGATTCGGGCGGCAACGCCGACGGACTGTATGCCGTCGCGTTCGGACTGATCAAGCTCGCGTTCAACCAGCCCGGCGGTCACACCAAGGTGCTGCGTCTGGTGGGACCGGGCGAGACCTTCGGCGAACCTGCCGTGTTCTATCCGCACCCCTACCCGGTGAGCGCCGAGGCGCTCACCGACAGTCTGGTGCTGTTCCTGCCCGCCGATGCGATCATGGCGATCGTCGAGTCCGATCCTGCCGCGCTGCGCGCGATGCTCGCCACGCTGAGCCGCAGGATCTTCGAGATGGTCGAGGACCTGCAGTCGCATACCGCGAAGAACGGGGTGCAGCGCGTAGCCGCCTACCTGTGTTCGCTGGCCGCGACGCAAGTCGACGAGGCGGATGCCGATGCCATGCAACGCGTACAACTGCCGACGCGCAAATCGGTACTTGCCTCGCGGCTGGGAGTGACCAAGGAAACCTTCTCGCGGATCCTGCACGAACTGAGCGACGCGGGGCTGGTATCGGTGTCGCGGTTGGAGATCACGCTGCCCGCACCGCGGCGACTCGCGGAGGTCGCCCGCAGCGGGCAATTGCCGCAGCCCGCCGCAGCCCGCCTGTAAACCGAAAGCCGCCCTGTGGATCGGGCGACCGACCGTTCAGGCCGCGGCGCACATCGCTGCGGGTTCACCGCGCGCCGCGTTGCGCTCCAGCATGTGGTCCATCAGGTCGCGCACCGGGCGGATCTCGGCGCCGAACGGCACCGGGTCGGCGCCGCGGAAGAACAGGCCGTGCTTCACGTCGCCGCGCAAGGCCGCGGCCAGGTGATGGTCGATGCAGAATTGTCCGGCGCGATCGAGCCCGTCACGCAGGCCGCAGTGGGCCAGACAGTCGAAAGCCATCGTGCAGGCGCGCGGCCGCGCGCGTTTCTGTCGCACGGCTTCGCGCTCCAGGTAGGTTTCCAGCCAGGGCGTGCGCACCGCGCGCGCCGGCAGGCCGGCCACGCTCATGAAAGTGACGATGTCCTGCGCGCCGGCTTCGGCCAGCACGCGCTTGAACTCGGGATGCGCGTCACATTCGCGGGTGACGGCAAAGGCGGTGCCGATCTGCACCGCGCTGGCGCCCAGCGCGAGCGCCTCGCGCAACCTGTGCGGCGAGTTGATCCCGCCGGCGACGATGACCGGTATGCGGGCACGCTCGATGCCCAGCTCCTCGAACAACTCGAACACCGCGGGCAGCACGCGTGCAAAATCGAAGCGCGGATCGTCGAGATCCTCGATGCGTGCCGCGCCCAGGTGCCCGCCGGCATGGCGCGGGTGCTCGATCACCACGGCATCAGGCAGGCGACCCTTGCGCATCCAGCGCTTGAGCACCAGGCCTACCGCGCGCGCCTCCGACAGGATGGGGATCAAGGCGACATCGGGGTAGTCGGCGACCATCTCCGGCAGATCCAGGGGCAGTCCGGCGCCGACCACGATGGCGTTCGCCCCGCTCTCGCAGGCCTGGCGCACGTAGGCCGGGTACTCGGAGACCGCACGCATCACATTGACGGCGATGGCGCCGCATCCACCGGCCAGTTCGCGCGCGGCCCTGATCTCGCGATCCAGTGCCACCAGGTTGGCCGCGTCGATCGCCTGCTTGTCGCGGCTGCGTCCGGTCGCCAGCATCAGGTCCGGATGGTGTCGGCGCAGATCCACGCTGGACAGCGTGCCGACCCCGCCCTCGCCGGCAACCGTGCCGGCCAGCCGGTGCGCGGAGACACCCACCCCCATCCCGCCTTGCACCACCGGCAACAGGGCGCGCCCCTTCAGTGAGAAACCCGATATCCCGGACATGCCTGCCTCGCTCGACCAGATCATCGAGCATGCTAACCGGGGGCATCGGGCGGCCGTTTGCTCTGGATCAACCGACGGTGCCGGTGAACGATGATTGATCCACGTCAACGGCAACCGGACTAAGTAGCATAATGTTCAGGATGTACCGCAACGGCGTACGCAGACAACAACAGTTCAGGAGAAACGACATGTACAAGCGCATACTGGTGTCCACCGACGGTTCCAAGCTCTCGCTGAAGGCGATCAAGACTGCAACCCGCCTTGCCAAATCCCTCGGCGCTGCAGTGACCGGCGTCTACGTGATGCCGGAGTACGTGCCGCCGGTGTACGGCGAAGCCGCCATCTACATGCCCGAGATGTCGCCCAAGAAGTTCAAGGAAGCGACTGCCAAGGAAGCCGCTGCCGCCTTGGCAGTGGTTGCCGCCGACGCGCAGAAGGCCGGCGTCACATTTGCCGGCGTGAGCGTGACCGACGCCCAACCCTGGCAGGCCATCGTGCGCACGGCGAAGGGCAAGAAGTGCGATCTGATCGTGATGGCCTCGCACGGCCGCCGCGGCCTGTCCGGGCTGCTGCTGGGCAGCGAAACCACCAAGGTGCTGACTCACTCCAAGATCCCGGTCCTGGTCTGCCGCTGACCCCATGGGCCGCTACAACGACGAACAGCGCGCGCTGCTCCAGGCTTCGATGACGGCGCGCGCCGACGTGCTCCGCGAGGAGATCTCGAGCGCGCTGCAGCGCCCGGACGAGCGCGACACGATCGCGCTGGCCAACTACCTGCGCGAGATCGACGACGAGGCGGTCGCCGATCTCGAATCGGCGCTGGACATCGCGTCCTTGCAGCGGGATCTGGGCGAATTGCAGGGGCTGGAAGCAGCCCCTGGTCCGCCTGGATTCCTCCGCCTTCGGAGAATGCATCGATTGCGGCGTCGATATCCCGTTCGCGCGGCTCGCCGCGCAACTGCACGCTACCCGCTGCATCGCTTGCCAGACTCGCCACGAGCGCGAGCATGGCGGCGTCGAACGACCCACCCTGTAACAACCTGGAGCAAGAGGAATCCATGTCTCATTTTCATGCAGTGGTGTGGATGGACCACGCCGAAGCCCATGTTCTGCAGTTCACCGAGGACGCAGCCGAACGCACCCTGGTTCACGCGCATGGAAAGCACCGCCAGATCCATCATCGCAAGGGCGCAGTCGGGTCGGGTAAGGCCCCGGAGGATATTGCGTACTTCCACGCCGTGATCGAGTCGCTGAAAGGCGCCCAGGAAATCCTGGTGGTCGGGCCGGCGAGCGCCAAACAGGAGTTCAAGAAGCATCTGGATACCCACCACAAGGATGTGGCGGCAAAAGTCGTGGCGGTCGAGAACGCGGACCACCCTACCGACGGCGAACTGCTGAACCACGCCCGCAAGTTCTTCCTGGCAGCCGACCGGATGCGTCTGCAGAAGTAGGCTTGATCGTTCCGGGGAGCGCCCCTCGCGGACGCTCCCGCTTCAACTCAGGCCGTGCCCGTCCAGGGTCGACCCAGACCGACCGGCGCCGGTGCAAGGTTCACGATGCGTGTGAACAGGCGGGAGAATTCGCCATCTTCAGCGGCACCTCCGGACAGCGGGTCGGTGTTGGCGGCGAATGCCGTATCCACCTCAACCCAGTCCGCCTCGGTCAAATAGCGCTCCGCGAGAGGCAACAGTTCCTGCTCCTCCCTGCGCATGTGGCGCCAGTGGAATTCCGCATACGCATCGACTGCGGTGGCGAAGGCCGCCGCGCCCTCGGGCCACAGGGTCTCGAAACGCAGCAAGGCCTGCTCAAGGTCGCGCACCAGCTCGGCACCCTGCACGTGCTCCCGCCTGAGCGCGCTGACCAGTTCGGCCGTCTCCGGTCGGCGCCGCTCCAGGCTGGCGAACAGGAAGGCATCCTCCTTGGGATGGTGCTGGGTCTCCGGGAACGCGTCGATGTAGTAAAGCATGGCGCGAAAAACCGCAAAATCCGGCCGCACCGAAGTCCCGCTGGCCAGACTGGCCAGATGCTTCAATCCGTGCAGCACGGCGGCGATGGAACGGTGTTCATCGCGCACCACGGCTATTGCCTTGTGCATGCCTTTCTCCTCTTGACGCGCCTTACAGGCACAACAGTCCGCGACGGACCGCATCCGCCAGATCGGCGGCGCGTGCCAGACCGAACACCCCAAAACCGAGCACCAGACCGCCAGCCGCGAGACGCACTGCGGGTCGCGACACGATGTGCCGCATGCGCATGAAGGCCATTCCCGCCAGCATCAGGTTGGGCACGGTTCCCAGGCCGAAGGCCAGCATGGCCAGTGCCCCCCGCAACGGACTGCCCGCCGCCACGGCGGTGGCAAGCATGGCGTAGACCAGACCGCAGGGCAGCCAGCCCCACAGGCTGCCGGCGAGCAGCGCCTTGCCCGGTGTGTCGGCCGGCAGGAAGCGCGCGGCGACCGGCCCGATCAGGCGCCACACCGGCTGCCCGATGCGTTCCAGGCGCGACAGCAGGGAACTCACGCCGGCCAGGTGCAAGCCGATCAGCACCAACGCCGCATTGGCGAGCACGAACAGAATCATTTGCAAGTCGATGACCCCGCCCATGTAGGTGCCGGCGCCGCCGACCGCGCCGGCCACGGCCCCCGCGAGGGTGTAAGCCGAGACCCGTCCGGCATTGAAGGCCAGCAGCAGCGGCCAGCGCGCGGCCGGCCTGGGACCCTGTACGCTGTTCTGCGCCGAAAACGCGGCGACGATGCCGCCGCACATGCCCACGCAGTGCACCCCGGAAGCCAGGCCCAGCAGCAGGCCGGCCAGCGGCAGGGCGTCGGCCACGGCGTTCAGATCAACCGCGAGTAGCCCGCGCGCTGGCGGGTGGCGCGAAGATATCGGTCGAACACCATGCAGATCGCCCGCACCAGCATGCGACCGCGCGGCGTGATGGTGATCCATTCGGGCGAGACGTCGACCAGCCCCTCGCGCCGGAACAGCTCGAGTTCGGCCATTTCTTCGGTGAAGTACTTGCGAAAATCGATCAGGTAGGCGATTTCGATCGATTCAATGGACAACTGGAAATCGCAGATCAACGCCTGGATCACCGCCCGGCGCAGGAGATCGTCCTGGGTCAGCTCGATGCCGCGCATGACCGGCAGTTCGCCCGAATCCAGGGTGTCGTAGTACTCGTCCAGGGTCTTCACGTTCTGATAATACGTCGGACCGACCCGGCCGATGGCGGAAATGCCGAACGCCATCAGGTCGCAGTCCGGGTAGGTCGAATAGCCCTGGAAGTTGCGATGCAGCCGGCCCTGGCGCTGCGCCACGGCCAGGTCGTCGCCCGGTTTGGCGAAATGGTCCATGCCGATGTAACGGTAGCCGGCGCGCGTGAGCTTGCCGATCGCCAGCGTGAGGATCTGCAGCTTGGCCTCGGCGCTGGGCAGATCGGCCTCGTGGATGCGGCGCTGCGGCTTGAACACCGTGGGCAGATGGGCGTAGTTGTAGAGCGCGATGCGATCCGGTGACAGCGCAATCACCTTGTCCAGCGTGGCGTCGAAACCGTCCAGGTGCTGTCTGGGCAGGCCGTAGATCAGATCCATGTTCGTCGAGGTGAAGCCTGCGCGACGCGCCTCGTCGATCGCACGGGCAGTCTCCTCCTCGCTTTGCAGCCTGTTCACGGCCCGCTGCACGGCCGGATCGAAATCCTGGACACCGATGGACATGCGGTTGAACCCCAGATCGGCGAGGAAAGACATGCTGCCGGACTGCACCGTGCGCGGATCGATCTCGATGGAGTACTCGGCGCCCGGTGCGCGGCTGAAATGGCGATGCAGCGTGACCATCAGCTCGGACATCTCCTCGCGCGACAGGAAGGTCGGCGTGCCGCCGCCCCAGTGCATCTGGCAGATCGCCCGCTCGTCATCGCCGAGCAGGCTGCTGCGCAACTCGATTTCCTGGGAGAGGTATTTGATATACTTCGCCGCCCTGCCGTGGTCCTTGGTCACCACCTTGTTGCAGGCGCAGTAGTAGCAGATGGTGTTGCAGAATGGCACGTGCACATAGACCGAGAGCGGCTGGTTGATGCCGCCGATGTTGCGCTTCGAGAGCCACTGCCGACAGGCCTCGGCACCGAACGCTTCGACGAACCTGTCCGCGGTCGGATAAGAGGTATAACGCGGTCCGTTGACGTCGTATTTCCGGATCAATACCGGATCGATCACCAGTTCGGAGAAGTTTTCATGCATGTTCATCGGCAACCCTGTCGGCTGATGTGACTTTGCCAGCGCTGCGCAATCCGATATTGATTTGCGTCAAACGGTGTTGATCCCCCGTATTTCTCCTTCCAAGGAAAGCCGCAGCCCTCGAACCTCGAAACTGGTGCTGGGCACCGTGGCTGCCGTGGCGCTGATCGCCCTGAACATCGCGGCGCTGACCTTCGGCTGGGGAAATCCGGGCGTGGCCATCACCACGCTGCTGGCCGATGCCGCCGTACTCGCAATCACCTTCGCCCTCGCCTGGCAGCGCGCTCTGGCGGCCGAGTCGGCCCTCGCGCTCGGGACGGCCGAACAGCGCCAGGAAACGGCCCGCGTACAGGCGGTACTTGCCGACACCGAGGCGCGATATGCCGCCATCCTCGACTCCGCCATGGACGCGGTCATCACCGTCGACGAATCCCAGCGCGTCGTGGTGTTCCAATCGCGCCGCCGAGCAGGTGTTCGGCTGCTCGCGCAACGATGCGCTTGGCGCGCCGGTGTCGCGCTTCATGCCCGAGCGCTTTCGGGCCGCACATGCCGCACACGTCGAAGCATTCGGGCGCACCGGCACCACCAATCGGCGCATGGGCGATACGACCACGCTGTGGGCGGTGCGCAGTGACGGCCGCGAATTTCCCATCGAAGCCTCGATATCGCAGACCAACGTGGACGGCCGGCATCTGTACACGGTGATCCTGCGCGATGTGACGCGGCGCAAGGAAGCCGAGGACGCCCTGCACCGCTCGCAGCAGGAACTGCGCGAGCTTTCGGCGCGCGTGCTGCAGGCGCGCGAGGACGAGAAGACCCACATCGCCCGCGAACTCCACGACGAGCTCGGCCAGTCGCTGACGGCGATGAAAATGGACCTCGCCTGGCTGCGGGAGCGACTGCCGGCCGACGATGCGGAACTGGCCTCCAAGGCGCAGGGGATGAACGCGACGCTGGACGCCACGGTCGCGGCTACTCGGCGCATCTCTGCGGACCTGCGGCCACTGATGCTGGATGATCTCGGCCTGCCCGACGCCGCCGAATGGCTGATCGAGGAATTCTCGCAGCGCTCGGGCATACAATGCCGGCTCGACATGGACGACGCGGACAAGCTGATTTCCCTGCCCGGCCCCGTCGCCACGGCCCTGTACCGCATCCTGCAGGAATCCCTCACCAACATCACCCGGCATGCCGGCGCCAACAGGGTCGAGATCGAACTGCGGCAACGCACCGATGACAACGTGAATCTGACGGTACAGGACGACGGCAGGGGCATCACCGAAGCGGACCGCGCCAAGCCGACCTCTTTCGGGCTGCGAGGCATCCGCGAGCGCGTCCACTACCTGGGGGGTAACGTGGAGATCGCCCCCGGACAGGCCGGCGGAACTCGACTGACCGTGAACATCCCGCTGGCGAAGAGCGCCGCCCGATGATCCGCATCCTCATTGCCGACGACCATACCCTGGTCCGCGAAGGCCTCAAGCAGCTGCTCGCGGCTGCCGGCGACCTGCAGGTGGTTGCCGAGGCCGTGGATGGAGACGCCGCGCTGGCACGTGCGCGAGACACGGAGCTGGATCTGGCGCTGCTGGACATGTCGATGCCCGGCCTTGCAGGCATCGAGTTGATCAAGCGGCTTGAGGCTGAGAAGCCCAGGCTGAGAATCGTCGTACTCTCGATGCATGCCGAGCAGCAGTACGCCGCGCGCGCGTTCAAGGCCGGCGCGTCGGCCTACCTGACCAAGGACAGCGCCGCCGCGCAGCTTGTGGCGGCGATACGCAAGGTCGCTTCGGGTGGCGTATACGTGAGCGCAGCGGCCGCCGAGCAACTGGCCGTGGGCAGCCAGGCGGTCGACGGCGCACTACCGCACACCCGGCTTTCGGACCGCGAGTTCGAGGTGTTCCGCATGATCGTCGACGGACGCTCGCTGACCGAGATCGGCGACGCACTGCATCTGAGCGTGAAGACCGTCAGCACGCACAAGACGCGCCTGCTGCAGAAGATGAACATGGGCAGCACGGCCGAGCTGGTGCGCTACGCCATCGAACACCAACTGGTGGACGCCAGGGGCTGAGTCAGCCGCGGTAGCGGGTAGGAGTTCTCCTACCCGCAATCTTCCTGCTTTCCCACACCGCATTTCAGCGGCCTCCGATACCGTCGGCGGGCTCGCATGCGCATACTGCGGGCATGAAAGTTTTTCTCGTAGAAGATTCCGCAATCATTCGCGAACGACTGGTCGCGCTGCTGGGTACCATTTCCAGAGTGGAGACCGTGGGGCAGGCCGCAAGCGCTGACGAGGCGGTACGCGGGATTCTGGACACACGCCCAGATACCGTGGTGCTCGACATACAGTTGGAACAGGGCACCGGCTTCGACGTGCTCCGCGGCCTGCGCGAGCATGACGCCAAGGTCGATGTACTGATGCTGACCAACCATCCCTCCGGACCCTACCGCCGCACGGCGGAAAGATTGGGCGTACGACACATTTTCGACAAAACAACGGAGTTCGAGCGCGTGCGCGACATTCTCGCCGCCCGCGCCGCGAGACAAAATTCGAGCTGTCCTGAGGAGGTCATATCATGAGCGTCATCACCATGCACGCGGCGCAGCGCAACACCGAGTCGGCCGCGAAGAAGTTCGAAGTCACCTGCTCGGGCTGCAATCTGCGCGAGATCTGCCTGCCCAAGGGGCTGGACGCGACCGAGATGAAGCGAGTAGAGCAGGTGGTGTATGCCCGACGGCGCATCCATCGCGGCGAAGCGCTGTTCCATGCCGGTGATGCATTCAGCGCCGTGTACGCGATCCGAAGCGGCTTCTTCAAGACCACAGTGCTGAACGACGACGGACGTGAGCAAGTCACCGGCTTCATGATGTCCGGCGAGTTGGTGGGCATGGATGGCATAGGTACCGGCTGCTACAACGGCAACGCAGTGGCGCTCGAGGACTGCGAGGTTTGCGTGCTGCCCTTCGCGCTGGTCGAAGAGATCAGTCGCGAGATCCCCGCCCTGCAACGACACCTGCACTGCGTGCTGTCACGCGAGATCGTGCGCGATCACGGAGTCATGATGCTGCTCGGAAGCATGCGTGCGGAAGAACGGCTGGCCGCCTTCCTGCTGAACCTTTCCAAGCGTTTCACTCGACGCGGCTACTCCCCCTCGGATTTCCATCTGCGCATGACGCGCGAGGAGATCGGCAGCTACCTGGGCCTGAAACTGGAAACCGTCAGCCGGTTGTTCTCGAAGTTTCAGGAGGAAGGCTTCATCGAAGTCAACCAGAAACACATCCTGATCCTGGACAATGCCGGACTCGAAAGACTGCTCGGCGTCAAGCACTGAATCAGGGTAACTCCACCGTCTGACCACCGACAGGCACCTCGGTCTGCCAACCCAGGCGCGTGCGTATCTCTCCGCACAGCGTCTGCGCCGCCAGCGGCTCGCCATGCACCACGTACGTCTGCCGCGGCGCGTGCCGAAAGCCTGAAAGCCAGGCTGTCAATGCCGTGCGATCGGCGTGGGCCGACAGGCCGCCGATCGTGAATATCCGTGACCGCACGGGAATCGATTCGCCGAACATGCGGACCGATTTTGCGCCATCAACGATGCGCCTGCCCAGAGTGCCTGCCGCCTGGAAGCCGCTGAAGACCACCGAGCACTCTGGCCGCGACAGGTTATAGCGCAGGTGGTGACGCACGCGCCCGCCGTCGCACATGCCGCTGGCGGAAATGATCACGGCACCCGAACGGATGTCGTTGATGCGCATGGAGTCCTCGAGACTCTCGGAAAAGTGCAGACGCGGGCCATCCTTGCCCGTCGAGATCCATTGCGCCAGCCCCCTGGTTTCACGATCGTATAGTTCGGGATGATTCAGCATGATCCGGGTGGCCGCCAGCGCCATCGGCGAATCGACGTAGACATCCATCTTCGGTACGCGCTTCTGGCGGTACAGCTGCAGGATGAAGTACAGAATGTCCTGAGTCCGCCCCACCGCGAAGGCCGGGATGACCACATTGCCGTGCCGGCTGGACAGCGCATCGTTCAAGGCGAATGCGAACTCGTCCAGAGTCTGCATCAGGCTCTTGTGATCGCGATTGCCGTAGGTGGACTCGACCAGCAACAGGTCGGCGGACTCGACACGCTCCGGATCTCGCACCACCGGATGACCCGGCTGGCCCAGATCGCCGGAGAAAACCAGTTTGGTTCGCCGTCCTCCGGAATTGACTTCGATCTCGATGATTGCGGAGCCGAGGATATGCCCCGCGTCGCGAAAGGTGCAGCGCACGTCGGCATGCGGAGAGAAGTGGTCGCCGTACTCATGGGCCTGGATGCAATGCAGGCTGGCCTGGGCCTGCGCCAGCGTGTAAAGCGGTTCGGCCTCGCTCTGCCGCCCGCCCCTGCGCCGGGCCTTCCCGGCTTCCTTCTCCTGCAAGTGTGCGCTGTCCGGAAGCATGACTCCCAGCAGCTCACGCGTGGCGGGCGTGGCATGTATGCGGCCGCGGAACCCGTCGGCGACCAGCTTGGGCAGCAGGCCGGAATGGTCAATATGGGCGTGGGAAAGCAGGACGAAGTCGATCTCCGCAGGACGCACCGGCAGGGACCTGCGATTCTTGCGTTCGGCATCGCGTCCCTGGAACATTCCACAGTCGATCAGGAAGCGCAGATTGCCGGTTTCGACGAGGTAGCGCGAACCCGTCACCTCCCCAGCAGCGCCGAGGAATGTCAGCTTCACCGTCTCACTTGTCCAGCCGATAGTGCGTACGGTTCAGGTGCTCGGCAATGTCATCCAATTCCTGCACCGCAAAGCTGCGTCCGGTCTCGCGCGACCATCGCACCACCTCGAGTTTCAGCGCCGCGAGGGAGTTGATCCGCGAGCCCTCCCGCTTGTGGAGCCTCTCGTAGTGGCAGCTGCCGCAATGGGTCTCGTACAGTACCTTGCCGCGCGCGGCGTCCGAGCCGACCGCCGAACCGGCGACAAACACCAGTAGAGACCACCAGCGACCTAGCAGGCTGCACTCGAGTCCTCGCGCTTGGGGCAACCCGACGGACGCTCAGGTGCCGGCAGTGGGCACTGGTTGATCTCGTTGGCCGGGCGTTGCAGAAAACAGGTGAAGGCACTGGACGCCGCGGCAAATGCCCAGAACAGAAAGAACCCTGCCGAGTACACCGCAGTCCGGCTCAAGTTGACGGGATCACCCATCAGATGGAGATCCATGGGATCGAAGAACGTGAAGAACACCGTCTCGGCGATGCCGCCGACGATTAATGAGGGCCAAAGTATCCAGATCGCCTTGCGCATGTCTCCTCCGCAGCCCTGTGCCGGGCTATGCAGCCGTTACTGATTCTGCTCCGGGACAATCGAGAAGCCTGCTTCCTTTCCAGACCATTCCCCCGCCAGACGCCATTGCCGTGCCGGATCCTCGATCTGCACACGCCAGTGACCCGGGCCAGCGCCTGGGCGACCGCCGCCTCGTAATGGGTGCCGGTGCGTGCCAGCCTGAGTTGCAGGTCGTGTCCGGCACGTGTGGCATGCACCAGCCGCAACCGCAGTTCCGCCGGGGCCGCGCCATCCAGAGAGACGCGTACGCGATGAAATCCATCAGGAAACTCGACGCGCGCCTTGAGCTTCATTTCGGCAGCCACCGCCTCGCGCTTCAGCATCTGGTTCACTGCCAGACCTTGCTTGTAGTAATCCTCCGCGACCAACCCGTCCGAAGTGGCAAATGCGATCCAGATCGTGATGGCTCCAGCCACGATGACCGCAGCGGCCCGGCCATCAGGATCCACGGCCGGGTTCCCGGTACCACGGCGCAGCCGCCGCCTGTATTGCGCTCATTTCGCGACTCCTTTCAATTACGCACCACGAACACAGACTTCTCGGTAACGGCCACATGAGCGTCGTCCTCAGCCTCGACGACGAAGCGAATCTTGTGCGTACCCGCGGCAACTGCTCCAGGCTGCACTCGCGCCCTGACGGTCACCATCTGGGTACCGGCCGCCTCGAGTTCAAAACGGTCGCTGCCGGCGATGCTCAGCGTGGGCAGCCCATCGGCACGCAGGACGAAACGTCTCTGCCGCTCGGTAGTGTTCATGATCTGCAAACGGAAGACGTTCTCGATCTGGCCACCCTCCACTTCCCTTGAAATGGACGCACGATCCCGGATCACATCCACTTTAAGCGGCACTCGCGTGACCAGGCTGAACAGCACGGCAATGACGATCGCAAGCAGAACTCCGGTATAGATCAGCACGAGAGGCCGGAGAGCACGCGTGAACATCTCGGTGCGCGACAGCCGGTTCTCCACCGCGTGTGTCGTCGAATAGCGGATCAAGCCCTGCGCATAGCCCATTTTGTCCATCACCTGGTTGCAGCCATCGATGCACGCTGCGCAGCCTATGCATTCGTACTGCAGGCCGTTGCGGATGTCGATTCCCGTGGGGCAGACCTGCACGCAGATGCCGCAATCTACGCAACTGCCCAGACCCAGGTTCGCGGGATCAGCGCTTTTCGCCCGCCCGCCACGCGGCTCTCCGCGCTCGCGGTCATAGGTGATGATCATGGTGTCCTTGTCGAACATCGCGCTCTGGAAGCGCGCGTAAGGACACATGTACTTGCAGACCTGCTCGCGCATCCAGCCGGCGTTGCCGTAAGTGGCGAAACCATAGAACAGGATCCAGAACGTCTCCCAGGGTCCGGTGGAACGCGCAATGACCGCGAACCACAATTCGCGGATCGGGGTGAAATAGCCGACGAAAGTGAAGCCCGTCCAAAGCGCGATGGCTATCCAGACACCATGCTTGGCCGCCTTGAGGCCGATCTTGCGCGCCCCCAGGGCCCCCTGATCCAGCTTCATGCGCGCAGCACGGTCGCCTTCGATCTTGCGTTCAACCCAAAGGAACATCTCGGTGTAGACGGTCTGTGGGCAGGCATATCCGCACCACAGCCTCCCCGCCACGGCGGTGAACAGGAACAGGGACAGCGCCGAGATGATCAGCAGGGCGGTCAGGTAGATGAAGTCCTGCGGCCAGAACACGAAGCCGAAGATGTAGAACTTGCGATGCACCAGATCAAAAAGAACGGCCTGGCGGCCGTTCCACTCGAACCAGGCGGTGCCGTAGAAGGCGACCTGAGTCAGCACCACGAGAGTGAGGCGCCAACGCGCGAACCACCCCTGCACTGCCCTGGGATAGATTTTCTTGCGGATCTCGTACAGGGAAACTTCGACGGCGTCACCCGCAGGCGACGCCGTCTTGGCAGGCACGCCGATGGAACTCGCGTCTATCGGCTTTACGTCTTCTTTCATCAGTACCCGCTACTTTGCCTTGCCGGCTTCGGACGACGAGAGCGAATACACGTAACCCGTGAGCAGGTGGATCTTCGCCTCCGTGAGAATGTCCTTGTGCGCGGGCATCTGGTTGTTGCGTCCCTTGACGATGGTTTCGATGATCACCGGCTCGGCCGAGCCGTACAGCCAGATCTTGTCGGTCAGGTTGGGCGAACCGAGCTGCAGGTTGCCTTGCCGTCGGCACCATGACAGGCCGCACAATTCTGCGCGAACAGTTCCTTTCCTTTGGCCGTGCGCAGGCTGTCGTTGGCCATGCCGGACAAGGACATGACGTAGTGCGCGACATCCTTGGTACCCTGTTCGCCGAGCGCGGCACCCATCGGCGGCATCACGCCGTTGCGTCCACCGATGAGGGTTGCCTTGATCGCTTCGGGATCCCCGCCATACAGCCAGTCCTTGTCGGTCAGGTTGGGAAGCCCTTGCTGCCGCCCCCGTCGGAGGCGTGACACTGTGCGCAGTGATTCAGGAAGAGTTTCTGGCCCATGGCCTGTGCGCCTGCGTCGGTCGCCAACTGCTTGACGTCCATCTTGGCGTACTTCTCGAAAATCGGTCCGTACTGCTTGTTGGCATCGGCGACCTCGTCCTCCAGTTGCTTGACCTGCGTCCAGCCCAGTGAGCCAGGGTAGCTGCCCAACCCTGGGTAGAAGTACAGGTACACCAGGGAGAACACGATGGTCAGATAGAACAGCCACATCCACCATTGCGGCATTGGGTTGTTGTACTCGCCGAGGGTCTCATCCCAGGTGTGTCCGGTGGTCTCGGTGCCCGATCCGCTGACGCGCCGAGCGCTCTGCATCTTCAGGAAGATGCCGCACGCAACCACGCTGACGATGGTGATGACGCTGATGTAGATATCCCAGAAACTGCTCGAAAACTGGCTCATTGCCGCTCTCCGTTCTGTTCGGTGCGAGCCATCGGCTCGGAGTCGTCGAACACCACCCTGGCGTCGCGCTCGAACCTCTCGCGCCGCGACGGGCCGTAAGCCCACCAGACGATACCCAGGAAAGCGCCGAACGCCGCCAGGGTGACCATCGTACGTATCGTGTTGATATCCATCGCAAGCTCCTCAGTTCGCCTTCTTGAGCGCAGTGCCCAGGACCTGGAGGTAGGCGATCAGGGCGTCCAGCTCGGACTTGCCCTTCAGCTCCTCCTTGGCCTTGCCGATCTGCTCGTCCGTGTACGGGACGCCGACCAGACGCAGTGCGCGCATCTTGGTTTCGATGTCGGCTGCGTCCGCGGGGGATTTCGCCAGCCAGGGATATGCGGGCATGTTCGATTCCGGCACCAGATCGCGCGGGTTGTTCATGTGGATGCGGTGCCATTCGTCCGAGTAGCGACCACCCACGCGCGCCAGATCCGGCCCTGTTCGCTTGGAACCCCACTGGAACGGGTGGTCGTAGACGAACTCCCCGGCCACTGAATAGTGACCGTAGCGCTCGACCTCGGCGCGGAACGGGCGAACCATCTGCGAATGGCAGTTGTAGCAACCTTCACGTATATAGACGTCCCGTCCGGTCAACTGCGTGGGCGTATAGGGCTTCAGGCCCGCGACCGGCTCGGTGACCGAGCGCTGGAACGACAGGGGCACGATCTCCACCAGTCCGCCGATGGAAACCAGCAGGATGACAAGGACGATCAGCAGCGCCTGGTTGCGCTCGATCATGTCATGTGTGAGTTTCATGGTGCTCTCCTCTTTTTCTCAGGCGTGCGCCGGCGCGGGGATCGTCGCCTCGAACGAGCGGCTCCCGGCGATCGTGCGCGCAACGTTGTAGGCCATGATCAGCATCCCGCCCAGGTAGAGCAGACCGCCGAGCAGACGGACCGTATAGAACGGATAGGTCGCCTTTACGCTCTCGACAAAGCTGTAGGTGAGCGTGCCGTCGGCACTGACCGCACGCCACATCAGGCCCTGCATCACACCGGCAATCCACATCGCGGCGATATAGAGGACGATGCCTATGGTTGCGACCCAGAAGTGCACGTTGATCAGGCGCACCGACCACATTTCCTTCTGGCCGAACAGCTTGGGGATCAGGAAGTAGATCGAACCCATCGACACCAAGCCGACCCAGCCGAGTGCCCCGCTGTGCACGTGGCCGATCGTCCAGTCCGTGTAATGGGACAGTGCATTCACCGTCTTGATCGACATCATCGGGCCTTCGAAGGTCGACATGCCGTAAAAGGACAGCGAGACGATCAGAAACTTGAGGATCGGATCCTGGCGCAGCTTATGCCAGGCGCCCGACAGAGTCATGATGCCGTTGATCATGCCGCCCCAGGACGGCGCCAACAGGATCAGCGAGAAGATCATGCCTATGGACTGTGCCCAGTCGGGCAGCGCGGTGTAGTGCAGGTGGTGGGGGCCGGCCCACATATAGGTGAAGATCAGCGCCCAGAAATGGACCACTGACAGCCGATACGAGTAGACCGGTCGCTCGGCCTGCTTGGGTATGAAGTAGTACATCATGCCCAGGAAGCCGGCGGTCAGGAAGAATCCCACCGCATTGTGGCCGTACCACCACTGAACCATGGCGTCCTGCGCACCGGCATACACCGAGTACGACTTCCAGAAGCTGACCGGCACGGCCGCACTGTTGACGATGTGAAGGATCGCGACGGTGATGATGAAGGCACCGAAGAACCAGTTGGCGACGTAGATGTGCTCGATCTTGCGCTTGAAAATGGTGCCGAAGAACACGATCGCGTAGGACACCCACACGACGGCGATCAGGATGTCGATCGGCCATTCGAGTTCGGCATATTCCTTGGAAGTCGTGATTCCCAGCGGCAGCGTAATGGCGGCCAGCAGGATGACGAGCTGCCACCCCCAGAAGGTAAACGCCGCCAGACCAGCCGAGAACAATCGCGCATGGCAGGTGCGTTGCACCACGTAGTAGCTGGTGGCGAACAGGGCGCAACCGCCGAAAGCGAAGATCACCGCGTTGGTATGCAGGGGCCGCAATCGCCCGTAGGACAACCATGGCACGCCGAAGTTGAGTTCCGGCCAGATCAACTGAGCCGCGATGATGACGCCGACGAGCATTCCGACGACGCCCCACACCACGGTCATGACGGCGAACTGCCGGACGACCTTGTAGTTATAGGTGGTTTCCGCTTGCATGGCCTTTTCCCCGTTGTCAGCACACGTAACGTGCCGTGGGGTCATCCTAGCGAGGAGACTTTGCCTCGTCTTGACCCAGATCAAACGGCTTTTGCGCTGCAGCGAAAACCTCGTGTTCGCTCCTCACCGGCGCCGGCAACGAGGTGTCGTCGTTGTCCATCAGGATGTCATAGCCCGGACGGTCCAGATCGTCGAACTGCCCGGAATGCAGGGCACGCCAGAACACCCAGCCGATCAGGATCACGATCAGGACAGACAGCGGTATGAGGAGGTAGAGGCTTTCCATGTTTGAAATCAGGGATTCACCGCGACCTGCACGCTTTCGGGCGCGATTCCCCCCTCCGCTGCAACCGATAGGAGGCGCAGGGCGTTAAGTACGACGACGAAGGAACTCGCCGCCATGCCGATGGCTGCCTCCCAGGGACCGATCAGACCGGTGAAGGCCATGGGCAGCGCAATTGCGTTGTAGCCGAGCGCCCAGTGGAAATTCTGCCGAATGATGCGCATGGTCCGTCTGGATTCCTTCAACAGCACCGGCAGACTGGACAACCGAGTGTTCAGGAAGCACGAAGTCTGATTGCATCAGCGCCAGCGGCGCCCTCGCCCATGGCGATGGATACATCGGCCTGCGCCAGGACCGGCGCATCGTTGACTCCGTCACCGACCATCACAACCCGGCACCCTCGATGCTGCAGACCAACTACAAAATCGTGCTTGCCCTGCGGGGTGGCACCGCCAGTCCAGGAATCGATGCCCGCGGCGACGGCATGGTGCGCAACGACGTCGGGGGCATCGCCGGACAGCAGATGCACGCGAAAGCCCTCAGCACGCAACGCTGCAATCGCGTCGGCGGCGCCGCAGCGCGGGGTATCCTCGAACTCGAGCATGGCAAGCCAGCCGGCTTCCCCTCCGAGATAGACGGGCGTCCTGTGAGCAACAGTCATCGGCAGCCCCGTCGACGCGCCGGCGACTTCGGCAACAAAGCCCGGCGTTCCCAGCCGGTATCTGCGGCCAGCGACAACTGCCTCGACACCCGAGCCCGGAAAGTGGACCTGCTGGTCCGCGCGCACTTCGCTCTGTACTTGCGATGTACCGGTCCGCAACGCCACCGCAACTGGGTGGCGGCTCGAAGCATTCAGCGCCACGGCCAGAGCCACGCAATGCGCCTCGTCGACCGTCGCCATAACCTGGACGCGCACCAGGCTCAAACGCCCCTCGGTCAGGGTACCGGTCTTGTCCAGGACGACATCCGTAGCGGCTTCTGCGGCTTCGATCGCACTTGAGCGGGTCAAAACGATTCCGGCGGCAGACAAACGCCCTGTCGCCGCAGTCAGGGCGATAGGAGCGGCCAGGGCCAGCGCGCAGGGACAGGTCACCACCAGTACCGCGATCGAGACCCACAGGGCGCGTGTCGGATCAATGACATACCACCCCGCAAACGCGACCAGGGCGCTGGCCAATACCACCCAGGTCAACTGGCCGGCAATGCGATCCGCCGCCGCCACCAAACGGGGCTTGCTGGCCGCGGCGCGCTCGATGAGGCGGCCAATCGCAGCCGCCTGCGTGTCGACGCCGACGCAGGTGATCTGAACCACCAGCGGCTGATCGATGTTCACAGAGCCCCCAATCACCGTTGATCCGGGCAACTTCGGTACGGGACGCGACTCCCCGGTAAGCAGCGACTCGTCGGAATTTCCCTCTCCGTGGATGACGATCCCGTCCGCCGGTATGGTGTCTCCGGGCGCGACGATCACCGAGTCGCCAGGCTTCAGCGTGTCGATCGGGATGCGCTCCTGTGCAGACGAAGGATCGTCGCCGTGCAGGCGAACTGCGAAAGTCGGCATCCAGCGCAACAGGCGATCCAGACCGGCCGCTGCCCTCTGCCTGGCCATCAACTCCAGATACCGCGCACCCAGTAGCAAAAAGACGAGCATCGAAATGGAGTCGAAGTACACCTCGCCCCTTCCGGACAGCGTCGCCCAAGCACTGGCAAAGAACGCGGCCAGAATGCCCAATGAGATCGGGGTATCCACGCCAAGTCGCCGGCCACGCAGATCGGCCAGTGCGTTGGCGAAGAACGGGGTGCACGCGAAAAGCATCACGGGGATGGTCAGCGCCAGACTAGCCCAGCGCATGAGCTGCTCGGACTCGAAGCTCAGCGTACCCGTATCGTCGATGTAGCGCGGGACCGCATACATCATGACCTGCATGGCGCCGAAACCAGCGACGAACAGGCGCCACAGCGCTTCGCGCCGC
Organism: Betaproteobacteria bacterium; assembly: GCA_016713125.1. Lineage (GTDB taxonomy): Bacteria > Pseudomonadota > Gammaproteobacteria > Burkholderiales > SG8-39 > SZAS-79. The sequence continues at coordinate 19,541 of JADJPT010000025.1, read as the reverse complement.
TCGTCACGTCGCATGCCGGTCTGCTTCTGCGGATCGTATGGGTAGGCGTCGTAACCCAGCGCGCGAACCGCATCAATGATCTGCGAAAGCCGCAACTGGCGCTCGTCCCAGCTGATCAATGCCCGCCGGGTCGCGTAATTGATGGTCACGCCTGTCACGCCCGGAAGTTTGCGCAGATACTGCTCATTCAACCAGACGCAGGCTGCGCACCGAATCCTGTCCAGAATCAGCGCAGCCTCGCGGCCGTGGGATCCGGATTCGACTACGAACTGCCTCTGGGCCTGTGGGTCGTCGTAGATCAGTGCCGGTGGCAGATCCTGCGGTACCGCGCCGCGCAGATTCTCCGGTCCGAAGCCGTCGCGGGTTTCGTAGTAGTTCTCGAATCCGGCGTCGACGATGGTCCGGGCAACGGTTTCGCAGCCCACGCAGCAAAAGGTACGGTCGGCACCGAGTACGCGTGCGTGGAATCCACCCTGTCCGGGCACCGGCAACCCACAGTGGTAACAGGCTGGCGCAATGCGGGCCAGGTCATTGGATGAGACCTCAAGCATTGCCGGACTTGCTGCATTCTTCACTCTGCCATCCTAGTCTCGGATCGGCACCCGATGTTGATATGCGTCAATCCGGACGGAATACGATAGCTCGAGTCAATGCATGTTATTGCTAAAATCGATTTGCTCAATAGCCCTGCAACGCATACAGTTTTTCTGGCTTCGGTGAGGCGGCCGCCGCAGCCTTGAATGTACTAGTACATCCTACAGCCGCATTGCTTCCGCACAGGAGATGAACATGCAACTCAAGGGATCGAAGACCCACGGCAATCTGAAAGCGGCGTTCGCCGGCGAGAGCCAGGCCAATCGCCGTTACCTGTATTTCGCAGCGAAGGCCGACGTGGAAGGCCAGAACGACGTGGCGGCGCTGTTCCGCTCGACGGCCGAAGGCGAGACGGGCCACGCGCACGGGCATCTGGAGTACATGGAGCAGTGCGGCGATCCGGCGACGGACCTGCCGATCGGCGCCTCGCGGGACAACCTGAAGGCGGCGGTTGCGGGCGAGACGCACGAGTACACGGACATGTACCCGGGGATGGCCAAGCAGGCGCGCGAGGAAGGCTTCGGCGAGATCGCCGACTGGTTCGAGACGCTGGCCAAGGCCGAGCGCTCGCACGCCAACCGCTTCCAGAAAGCCCTCGACGCCCTCGTCGACTAAAAAAGCACCGTAGCGGTAAAACCAAAGGCCCGGTTCGCCGGGCCTTGAGTTTTGGTCGTTATTCACTTCAATTTCCCCGGACGCCCCAACCCCCATGACTACACGTGAAGGCAGTCTCGAAGCGCCCACCCGCCATCCTCTTGACTGGAAAAATCCCGATTTCTACGACGAAACCAAGCTCGAGAAGGAACTCGAGCGGGTGTTCGACATCTGCCACGGCTGCCGGCGATGCGTGAATCTTTGCACGTCCTTCCCCACGCTTTTCGACCTGGTCGACGAAAGCAAGACCATGGAGGTCGATGGCGTCGACAAGAAGGACTTCTGGAAGGTGGTCGATCAGTGCTATCTGTGCGACATGTGCTACATGACCAAGTGCCCCTATGTCCCACCCCACCAGTGGAACGTAGATTTCCCTCACCTGATGCTGCGTGCAAAGTCGATAAAGTTCAAGAAAGGGGGGGTCAGTTTCCGCGACAAGCTGCTCTCATCGACGGACGCGCTAGGCAAGCTGGCGACGATTCCGGTCGTGGTCCAGACAGTCAATGCTCTGAACAGGAACTCGGCTGCGCGGGAAGTGATGGACTCGGTTCTCAAGGTGCACAAGGATCGCGTGCTGCCCGAATACGCTTCCAGGACGTTCCGGCCAAACGCGGAGAAGAGCCCGGCCGGCAGCGTCAAGGACGGTGCCAAGACGCCGGGCAAGGTCGCCATATTCTCCACCTGCTATGTGAACTACAACGAGCCGGGAATCGGACACGACCTGCTCGCCATCCTGACGCACAACGAAATTCCCTACGTCGTGGTCGAGAAGGAAGCCTGCTGCGGCATGCCAAAGCTTGAGCTGGGGGATCTGGACGCAGTCGCCAAGAACAAGGAGGCGAACATTCCTGTGCTCTCGAGGCTGGCGCGCGAAGGCTATGCGATTCTGACGCCGATTCCGTCCTGCACACTCATGTACAAGCAGGAGCTGCCGCTGATGTTCCCGGAAGATGCCGATGTTCAGGCCGTCAAGGCCGCCATGTTCGACCCGTTCGAGTACTTTGTACTCCGTAACAGGGATGGTTTGCTGAAAACCGACTTCAAGGAGCCGCTGGGCAAGGTCTCATATCACATCCCCTGCCATTCCCGGGTACAGAACGTCGGTCAAAAGACTCGCGAAATGCTGCAGATGGTACCGGGAACAGAAGTGAATACCGTCGAAAGATGCGCTGGACACGACGGCACTTGGGGTGTCAAAACCGAATATTTCGACAACTCCATGAAGATCGGTCGCCCTGTATTCCACCAGATGGCGGGCACCCAGCCCGACTACATCAGTTCCGACTGCCCCATCGCTGCACGTCATATCCAACAAGGTATGGATGCGGAGTCGGCGGACAAACAGGTCGAAAAATCCCATCCGCTGAGTCTTGTACGCAAAGCCTACGGAATCTGAGGTACATATGAAGAGTCAGGTTTCGATTCGAGTTGATGACAGAGGCGTCGCGTACATCACCATCGACAATTCGGCGAAGTTGAATTGCCTTACCACGGAAGGAATGACGCAGTTTGCCAGGTCTCTGGCACAACTTGAAAGCAACGCCGGTCTCAAAGTTGCGGTACTGAGCGGCGCAGGTAACAAGGCTTTCGTCGGTGGTGCAAGCATAGACGAGATGGCGGCACTGGGCTCCAATGCGGAGGAGTTCATCACGCTGGTTCATCGAACCTGCGATGCCGTACGCCGGCTCCCTGTGCCGGTAATCGCACGCATCGACGGATATGCGCTAGGCGCTGGATTGGAATTGGCAGCGGCTTGCGATTTTCGCATCTGCTCGGAGAAGTCAGTATTCGCTATGCCCGAGGTCAGACTCGGAATTCCCTCAGTAGTCGAAGCCGTGCTACTTCCGGGACTTATCGGTTGGGGACGCACTCGAATGCTGCTGCTGACGGGTCGCTCAATCGATGCAAGAACCGCTGTCGATTGGGGATTGGTCGAAGAGGTCACGCGGAATGATGAACTGGACGCCGCCGTTGACCGCTGCGTTGCTGAAATACTTTCTTGCGGCAGTTCGGCGGTCCGTCTTCAGAAGCGCCTGATTTCATCTTGGGAAACCAGCACAATTCCACAATCCATAAGTGAAAGCATATCCGCATTCACCTCGGCCTGTGGCGGAGCGGAGCGCAAGGAATTGATGGACGCCTATTTGGCTGAGCGACTCGCGAGAAGTAAGAACGCTTCTTGATCGCAGGCCCGGGAATCGATTGCAGGGTTCGATTTCCGAACCGAAAAAAGAAAAAGCCCCGAAGACATGGTCTTCGGGGCTTTTTCACTTCATATGGCCTGGCGGTAACCTACTTTCGCATACGCAATTGCACACTATCATCGGCGCAAGCTCGTTTCACGGTCCTGTTCGGGATGGGAAGGCGTGGTTCCAAGCTGCTATAGCCGCCAGATTGGCTCTGAACCCGACGTCTGAGCGGACAAATCCGCAAAAGACGCAGGTCACTGTTCGGGAGAAGTAAAGCACTGGGAGAGATGCACAAACAAGCAGCTCACCGGAGCCTGCGCATGGCAGTCGCTCACGGTTATAGGGTCAAGCCTCACGGGCAATTAGTACAGGTTAGCTCAAAGCCTCACAGCCCTTGCACACCCTGCCTATCAACGTCCTGGTCTAGAACGACCCTTTAGGGGAATCAAGTTCCCGGGAAGTCTCATCTTGAGGCAAGTTTCCCGCTTAGATGCTTTCAGCGGTTATCTTTTCCGCACATAGCTACCCGGCGATGCCACTGGCGTGACAACCGGTACACCAGAGGTGCGTCCACTCCGGTCCTCTCGTACTAGGAGCAGCCCCCCTCAAACTTCCAACGCCCACGGCAGATAGGGACCAAACTGTCTCACGACGTTTTAAACCCAGCTCACGTACCACTTTAAATGGCGAACAGCCATACCCTTGGAACCGCCTACAGCTCCAGGATATGATGAGCCGACATCGAGGTGCCAAACTACCCGTCGATATGAACTCTTGGGAGTAATCAGCCTGTTATCCCTGGCGTACCTTTTATCCGTTGAGCGATGGCCCTTCCATACAGAACCACCGGATCACTATGACCTGCTTTCGCACCTGCTCGACTTGTCAGTCTCGCAGTTAAGCACGCTTTTGCCAATGCACTTTAGAGCACGATTTCCGACCGTGCCAAGCGTACCTTCGTACTCCTCCGTTACTCTTTGGGAGGAGACCGCCCCAGTCAAACTGCCTACCATGCACGGTCCCCGGTCTGGATGACAGACCTAGGTTAGAACCTCAAACACACCAGGCTGGTATTTCAACGTCGGCTCCATGCGAACTAGCGTCCTCACTTCAAAGCCTCCCAGCTATCCTACACAAGTCTGTTCAAAGTCCAATGTAAAGCTACAGTAAAGGTGCACGGGGTCTTTCCGTCTAGCCGCGGGTAGATTGCATCATCACAAACATTTCAACTTCGCTGAGTCTCAGGAGGAGACAGTGTGGCCATCGTTACGCCATTCGTGCAGGTCGGAACTTACCCGACAAGGAATTTCGCTACCTTAGGACCGTTATAGTTACGGCCGCCGTTTACCGGGGCTTCGATCAAGAGCTTGCACCCCATCACTTAACCTTCCGGCACCGGGCAGGCGTCACACCCTATACATCCACTTGCGTGTTAGCAGAGTGCTGTGTTTTTAATAAACAGTCGCAGCCACCGATTTTTTGCAACCTCCTTCTGCTCCAGCCGCGAGGGCCTTCACATACAAGAGGCACACCTTCTTCCGAAGTTACGGTGTCAATTTGCCGAGTTCCTTCAACCGAGTTCTCTCAAGCGCCTGAGAATTTTCATCTCGCCCACCAGTGTCGGTTTGCGGTACGGTCCCACTGTGACTGAAGCTTAGAGGCTTTTCTTGGAAGCAGGGTATCTACCACTTCGCGCTCAAAAGAGCACTCGTCATCACGCCTCAGCTAAGCCATCCGGATTTGCCTGGACAGCACGCCTACACGCTTAAACCGGGACATCCAACACCCGGCCGGCATAACCTTCTCCGTCCCCCCATCGCATCACAGCGAGGTACAGGAATATTGACCTGTTTCCCATCGACTACGCGTTTCCGCCTCGTCTTAGGGGCCGACTCACCCTGCGCCGATGAACGTGGCGCAGGAAACCTTGGGCTTACGGCGAGGGAGCTTTTCACTCCCTTTAACGCTACTCATGTCAGCATTCGCACTTCCGATACCTCCAGCAAGGTTCACACCTCACCTTCACAGGCTTACGGAACGCTCTCCTACCATCTCTTGCGAGATCCGCAGCTTCGGTTACTAGCTTGAGCCCCGTTACATCTTCCGCGCAGGACGACTCGATCAGTGAGCTATTACGCTTTCTTTAAAGGGTGGCTGCTTCTAAGCCAACCTCCTGACTGTTTTAGCCTTCCCACTTCGTTTGCCACTTAGCTAGTTATTTGGGACCTTAGCTGGCGGTCTGGGTTGTTTCCCTCTCGTGTCCGGACGTTAGCACCCGGTGCACTGTCTCCCGTGAAAGCACTTATCGGTATTCGGAGTTTGCAATGGTTTGGTAAGTCGCCATGACCCCCTAGCCATAACAGTGCTCTACCCCCGACGGTGTATCACGAGGCACTACCTCAATAGTTTTCGGAGAGAACCAGCTATCTCCGGATTTGTTTAGCCTTTCACCCCTAGCCACAGCTCATCCCCTACTTTTGCAACAGTAGTGGGTTCGGCCCTCCAGCTGGTGTTACCCAACCTTCAGCCTGGCCATGGGTAGATCATCTGGTTTCGGGTCTACGCCCAGCAACTAAATCGCCCTATTAAGACTCGCTTTCGCTACGCCTTCCCTATGCGGTTAAGCTTGCTACTGAACGTAAGTCGCTGACCCATTATACAAAAGGTACGCAGTCACCCCTTGCGAGGCTCCTACTTTTTGTATGCATGCGGTTTCAGGATCTATTTCACTCCCCTCCCGGGGTTCTTTTCGCCTTTCCCTCACGGTACTGGTTCACTATCGGTCGACAACGAGTATTTAGCCTTGGAGGATGGTCCCCCCATCTTCAGACAGGATTCCACGTGTCCCGCCCTACTTTTCCCAACCTTAGTTCTGCCGTGCGTCTGTCGCGTACGGGGCTATCACCCGCTATGGCCAGACTTTCCAGACTGTTCTGCTAGAGGCACGGTTAAAAGTTGGAGGCTGCTCCGATTTCGCTCGCCGCTACTTTCGGAATCTCGGTTGATTTCTGTTCCTCTCCCTACTGAGATGTTTCAGTTCAGGAGGTTCGCTCGCACCCGCCTATATATTCAGCGGAGCGTGACCCTTGCGGGCCGGGTTTCCCCATTCGGAAATCTTCGGATCAAAGCTTGCTTGCCAGCTCCCCGAAGCTTATCGCAGGCTGCAACGTCCTTCATCGCCTGTTGTCGCCAAGGCATCCACCACATGCACTTATTCACTTGACCCTATAACCTTGAGCACTGACATACTCTCGGCCATAGGAAGCGCTTGTTACATACAATCTAACCCAGTGATCTTGATCAAACTTCAACCAAGATCGCTTTACTTCTTCCGAATTGTTAAAGAACAGCCGATGCAAAACGCATCGCGAAGTCGCATTCATGCTGCGACTTCGCGTTGCGTTCTGGGGTTACTGGTGGAGCCAACCGGGATCGAACCGGTGACCTCCTGCTTGCAAAGCAGGCGCTCTCCCAGCTGAGCTATGGCCCCGCAAAATCCCGGGAGCTCGGTTGGTGGGTCTGGATGGATTCGAACCATCGACCCCCGCCTTATCAAGACGGTGCTCTAACCAACTGAGCTACAGGCCCGTTCGGCAACGCAAGC
>JADJPT010000025.1:0-10000 GCA_016713125.1 Betaproteobacteria bacterium | reverse complement strand
TCCATCGTAAGGTGTGATGCGCTGCCGCTTCCCACCGACGCATAGGAAATCTTTCCTGGGTTGCGACGCATGTATTCGACGAACTCCTTGAAGCTGCTGGCCGGAATGGAGGCATTCGCGGCCAGGATCTGGGGTGCATATGCGAGCAGAGACAGGGGCATCAGATCCCGCTCCGGATCGTAGGGAAGGTTTTCGTAGAGCACTTTGTTGGTCGCCACTGCAGCGTTCGTGCTCACCAGCAAGGTATAGCCGTCAGGAGGCGACTTTGCGACCGCGTCCGCACCCAGATTGCCTCCCGCTCCGGCTCGGTTCTCGACCACGAAAGGCTGCCTGAGCGACTCCTGCAGCCTGGTCGCAACCACGCGCGCGACGGTATCCGGCGTACTGCCCGGAGGAAAGGAAACCACCACCTTTACGGGACGCAGCGGGTAATTCTGCGCGGCTGTGCCCCCGCATGCAGCGAATGCGGACAGCGACGCTAGTGCCAACGCAAGCTTCTTCATTGTTGTCCTCTCCTGTAGTTCGATGCGCGCAAGCCCGTGAAGGGCAAACGTTCCATTCAGATTCTTTCAGTCTCGCCCTGCCGTGGCTGCCAGACCATCAGTCGCTTCTCGGCAATCGTCACTGCGTGATCCAGCGCCAACGCGAATGCGGTGAGCACCAGGATGCCTGCAAACACGGTATTGATGTCGAAAGTGCCTTCCGCCTGCAGAATCAGATAGCCGACGCCGCGCGAAGAACCCAGATACTCGCCGACCACCGCACCCACGAAGGCCAGGCCGACGGAATTGTGCAAGCTGGCGAACACCCAGCTCATCGCACTCGGCACGTAAACATGCCTCAGCAGCTGTCGCGGGGTCGCTCAAGGATTCGCGCGTTGGCCAGCACCGTAGGACTAACCTCGCGCACCCCTGATAAACGTTGAAGAACACGATGAAAAACACCAGTGTGACCCCGAGCGCGACCTTGGACGCAACATCGAGCCCGAACCAGACAGAGAAAATCGGCGCCAGAATCACCCGCGGCATGGAATTCAATGCTTTGATGTAGGGATCCATCAAGGCCGAAGCGATCGGATTGAGTGCCAGCCAGAGACCGACGAGTAGCCCGAGCACGGTTCCGATTACAAAGGCAAGCAGCGTCTCCCACAGGGTGACCCAGAGATGCTCGTAGATCGAACCCGACGAGAACCAGTCCCAGACCCGCCCCAGCACCTTCAATGGCTCGCCAAAGAAGAAGGCGGCCTTGTTGGCATCGTCGAAATACAGCGGCGGAACCAGGCCCGGCACAGTCATCAAGTGCCAGATCGCAAAGAATGCGAGGAGCATGCCGATCTGCCACGGCCGCAGATTGCCCTGCTGTGGGCGCACTCGGGACCAGATTCCCCTATTGGATGCGGGTTCGCGCATAACCCTTAAGCACCTCGTCCTTCATCGCATGCCAGATGCTGGTGTGCAGTTCGATGAACCTCGGAGTTAGCCGGATCTCCGCCACATCGCGCGGACGTGGCAAGTCGATCTCGTACTCACCGATCGGCCTGGTCTCCGGACCTGCGGACAACACCACGACACGGTCCGAGAGTGATATCGCTTCCTCGAGATCATGCGTAATGAACACCACTGACTTGCGATCCACCGACCATAGCTCGAGCAGTTCGTTCTCCATCAGTTGCCGAGTCTGAATGTCGAGCGCTGAGAACGGCTCGTCCATCAGGATGATCTGCGGATTCAGGATCAGCGTCTGTGCCAGCGCGACGCGCTTGCGCATGCCGCCGGACAACTGGTGGGGATAGCGATGTCCATGCCCCGCCAGACCCACGCGCCCCAACCAGTCCTCCGCCTCGGCGTTCGCCTGCCCCGGGCTCAAACCACGGAACTCCAGTCCCGCGGTAACGTTCTCAAGCGCGGTGCGCCAAGGCATCAATGCCTCGGTTTGAAACAGATACCCGGCCTTGCGGTTCAGTCCGACGAGTTCCTCGCCGAACACCTTCACGCAACCCGCGGACGGCTCGAGAAGCCCGGCAGCGACGTTGAGCAGGGTGGATTTCCCACAGCCAGTCGGCCCGACCACCGAGACGAACTCCCCCGGTGCCACGCGCAATGTGGTGTCCTTGACCGCCGTATACCGCGCGTCCTTGGCGTTGCGCGCGACGAAGGTCACCGACACCCCTTCGAGGGCCAGCGCAGGTATCTGCGACACGGCTCGGCCTACTTCTTCTTGCCGTACTTCGCCAGAGCTTTCTCGACGAACTCGTTGGTATAAGTTTCGGACAGCTTGATGGAATCGGCCTTCAACGCGGGATTGAACGAAGCAAGGGCCTTGAGCGTCGTCTTCGCCCCCGCCTCGCTGAACAGTCCGTCGGTGGAATACGCCGGCTTAACGTTGTTGTACGCGAACAGATACATCGCTTTGTTGCCCAGCAGGTACTCTTCAGGAACGGTATCCAGAATCTGCTGCGGCGTGGCCTCCCGCAGCCACAGCAGTGTGCGCACCATGGCGTTGGTCAGGGCCTGGATCGTGTTCGGATTCTTCTTCACGAAATCCGCAGGTGCATAGAGGCTGGCCGCCGGCATCGGCCCGCCGAATATCGCCTCCGTGCCTTTCGGCGTGCGGGTTTCGGCGATGATCTTGATCTTGCCCTCCTTCTCGAGGATGGTCATGGCCGGATCGGTCTGGGAAAGCACATCCACCCTGCCCTGATCCAGCGCAGCGATCACTCCGGCACCGGCACCGACACCGACGATGGACACATCCGTCGGCTTCAGGCCGCCCTTGGCGAGCAGGAAATTCGCAACCATGTTGGTGCTGGATCCCGGAGCGCTGACCCCGACCTTCAGTCCCTTCAGATCCTTGGGCGACTTGTAGCTCGCAGCCTTGGCTGTCGCGATGCCAACGGTGATCTGCGGCGCCGCGCCGGACAGCACGAATGCCTTGAACATCTGCCCCTTGGACTGCATGTTGATGGTGTGCTCGTAGGCGCCCGACACCACGTCGGCACTGCCGCCGACCACAGCCTGCAACGAACGCGACCCTCCGGGAAAGTCGCTGATGCGCAGATTGAGGCCCTCGTCCTTGAAATAGCCCAGGCGCTCGGCCAGGGTCAGCGGCAGGTAGTACAGCGCCGACTTGCCGCCGATCGCAATATGCACGTTGGGCTTTTCGATCTGCGCCTGCGCCGAAAACGATGCCGCCAGTCCGGCTGCCAGGACATATCCAAAGAGGAATTTCATGTTTGTCTCCTTCTGGTTTTAGCTCTGTCGATTCTACAGCGCACGTCGCTCCGTCAAGGCCTGCGACAGCGTGCCTGCGTCCACGTACTCGAGTTCCCCGCCCAGCGGCACACCGCGCGCGATTCGGCTGACCCTCACGCCGCGGCTGCGCAGCATCTCGGCAATATAGTGGGCGGTGGCTTCGCCTTCGTTGGTGAAATTGGTCGCCAGAATCACCTCCTGGACCTCGCCTTCGGTGGCACGCGCCAGCAGGCGATCGAGGCCGATATCGCGCGGACCCACGCCGTCCAGTGGCGAGAGCCGCCCCATCAGCACGAAATACATTCCGGAAAACGACAACGTCTGCTCGACCATCGCGAGGTCCGCCGGCGTTTCCACGACACACAGCATGGAGCCATCCCGGCGCGATGAATTGCACAGCGCGCAGATCTCGTCTTCGGTGAAGTTATTGCACTTGGCGCAGTGTCGAACCGTCCTGAGCGCGTGCTGCAGCGACATTGCGAGCTGGTCGGCGCCGGCCCGGTCACGCTGCAGCAGGTGGTAGGCCATGCGCTGCGCGGACTTGGGTCCGACTCCCGGCAGTACGCGCAGGGCGGCAACCAGCCTCTCGAGACCTTCGGCGCTCGGCAGAGCGTCCTTCGCCATGGCGCCCGGCAGCCTAGAACGGCAGCTTGAAACCCGGCGGCAGGCCCATGCCGGCGGTTACACCGCTCATCTTTTCCGCGATCATCGCTTCGACGCGTCGCGCGGCATCATTGAACGCTGCCGCGACGAGGTCCTCGAGCATCTCCTTGTCGTCCGCCAGAAGTGACGGATCGATCGACACGCGCTTCACGTCGTACTTGCACGTCATCTGGATCTTGACCATGCCGGCGCCCGACTGGCCTTCGACCTCGAGGGTGGCCAGCTGGTCCTGCATGCGGCGCATGTTGTCCTGCATCGCTTGCGCCTGCTTCATGATCTGCCCGATATTGCCTCGCATAGCTTCTTTCTCCTTGAATCCCGCTCAACTCTGCGGGCGGATGGTGTCGTCGATGACGGTGGCGTCGAAAATCTCCACCAGATCCTGTACGAAGCGGTCGCCGTGTACCGCCTGGGTGGCCTGTGCCTGGCGCGCGTCCTTCTCGCCCTGCTCAATCGCCGCCAGCGATTTTCCCTGCACGTCTCCGCTGCCCACCTTGAGCACGATCGCCGAGCCGAAATGCTGCTCCAGCGCGACTTTCAGCTTGTCGGTGTAGTTCCGTTCGCAAAGGAAAGCCATGGATTTCGGGACCAGCAGACCGATCTGCCCCTCGGATTGACTCTGCAGCACCGAGTTCTGTGCCAACTGCCGCGCCGCACCGCCGATCTGCAGGCGGCGAACCAGCCCTGGCCAATCCCCGTCGAAAGGTCCGGGAACCGCAGTCGCGGCAGGTGCTGACGGTTTCGCCTCAGCCTGTGCGTGTGCGGGGGTGGTCGCTGTCGGAGCAGCGGCTCGAGGGCGCCCCGGTTGCGCCGCCGGGCGCATCCCGCCGGAACCGCCGCCTGAGGCCGGTGCCGCACCTGGCGCCGCGTCGAGTGCCGCGCCAGGGCCGAACGCCAGCATGCGCAGCAGCGACATCACGAAGCCGGCGTGCTCGTCGGGCGCAAGAGGAAGATCCTGTCGCCCCTGGACGGCGATCTGGTAGTACAGCTGCACCTCGTCGGCCGCAAAACGGCGCGCAAATCCCAGAATGCGATCGCGCTCCGGCAGATCGTCCTCGAGGGCATCGGGTACGGTACGCGCCAGCGCCACGCGCAGCAGCGGGCTGGCGAGATCTGCCAGGGCGGCGTCGAACGACAGGCTGCGCACCTGCATCTCGTCGGCAATCGACATCAGCGTCGGACCGTCCCCGTCTGCCAGCGCATCCAGCGCGCGCAGCAGGTAGGTCTCGTCCACCGCGCCCAGCATCTCGCGCACGTTGAGCGCCGATACCGAGCCGGCACCGTGTGCAATGGCCTGATCGAGCAGCGAAAGCGCGTCGCGCATGCTGCCGGAAGCCGCCTTGGCCAGTTGCGGCAGCGCCTCGGGCTCGTACGCCACCTGCTCGGCGTCGAGCAGCCGCGCAAGGTGCTCGACGATCGCTCCGCGCGGCATCTGCTTGAGGTTGAACTGCAGGCAACGGCTCAGCACCGTGACGGGTATCTTCTGCGGATCGGTCGTCGCCAGGATGAACTTCAGGTGCTCGGGCGGCTCCTCGAGGGTCTTGAGCATGGCGTTGAACGCCGAGGTCGACAGCATGTGCACTTCGTCGATCACATAGACCTTGAAGCGACCGCGCGTCGGCGCGTACTGCGCCGTATCCAGCAACTGGCGCATCTCGTCGACCTTCGTATTGGTCGCCGCGTCCACCTCAAGGAGATCGACGAAACGCCCGCCGTCGATCTCAGTGCAGGCACTGCATTTGCCGCACGGCTCGGGCGTGATCCCGGTCTCGCAGTTGAGGCACTTGGCCAGAATGCGCGCGATCGTCGTCTTGCCTACGCCGCGGGTGCCGGTAAACAGATACGCATGGTGCAGCCGCTGCTGCTCGAGGGCATGCCGCAGCGCCTTGACCACATGCTCCTGTCCCACCAGGGTCGAAAAGCTGCGAGGCCGGTACTTGCGCGCCAGGACGAGATAAGTCATGCGCGAATTCTAACAGCCGCCCCCGCACCACCGAGGCGTGCCTGCGCTTCCGGGGTGGAGGGCCAGAACGAAGAAGGTGGCGAGCCTTGTCCCCGGCACTTGCAGTGAGTAGCTGTGGCTGCTTCCTTCCGGACCTGACCAGGTTCACCACGCCGCAATGCGGGGGGGCCCGCCGTTGAGGATTATGCCTGCACCCGCTGGGGGATGCGCGGCCAAACAAAAAAGCCTCCCTGCGGAGGCGCTTTTGTTTGGCGGAGAGAGTGGGATTCGAACCCACGATACGGATTAACGTATACACGCTTTCCAGGCGTGCGCCTTCAGCCACTCGGCCATCCCTCCGTTCGGCGCGAATTCTAGCAGAACGCGCGCCGGCAAAAGAAAAGGCCCGCCGAAGCGGGCCTTTTCAGTCGCTGCGGCGCTCTCAGGTCGCCTTGGTGTCGATGTCGCCTTCCAGCACCGGGTAGCGGACATGGTCGACCAGATCCTGCGTCTCCTTGTCCGGGGCCGGTGTCAGCATGCTGACGACGATGATCACGATGAAGCCCACCGGCACGCCGAAGATGCCGGCCGAGATCGGGTTGATGTCCCACCATGTGTTGTCGGCGATGCTGCCCTTCACGCCGAACAGCGAGCGCAGCCAGGGCTGCGTGATGCACATGTAATAGAACGTCGTACCCAGACCGGCCGCCATGCCCAGCGTGGCACCCCACTTGTTGGCGCGCTTCCAGAAGATGCCCAGGGTGAGCGCCGGGAAGAACCCTGCCGCCGCAAGCGAGAATGCCGCGCTCACGAGGAACAGGATATCCGCCGGCTTCTGCGCGGCCACCGATGCAGCCGCCAGGGCCACCACAAGGAGCAACAGCTTGGCCACCGTGAGACGGGTCTTGGTGGAGGCCTGCGGGTTGATCATCTTGTAGTACACGTCGTGCGACAGGGCGTTGGCGATCGTCAGCAGCAGGCCGTCCGCGGTCGACAGCGCCGCAGCCAGACCACCGGCCGCCACAAGGCCCGAGATCACATACGGCAACTTCGCGATCTCCGGAGTCGCCAGCACCACGATATCGCCGCCGATCACGATCTCGGCCAGCTGCACCAGACCGTCACCGTTGATATCCGTGATGTTCAGCAACCCCTTGTCCACCGCCGTCCACGAACTCACCCAGCGTGGCAACTCCGAGAACTTCGTGCCCACAAGGAAGTTGTAGATCTCGAACTTCACCAACACGGCCAGTGCCGGCGCCGAGAAGTACAGCAGGAAGATGAAGAACAGCGACCAGAACACCGACTGTCTCGCCTGCTTGACGCTGGGCGTGGTGCGGCATCAGGATGTGCGGCAGCGCTGCCGTACCCACCATCAGGCAGAACACCAGGGCGAGGAAGTTCTTGCGGGCGATTTCGCGTGCCTTGTCATCCTTGCCGGGGAACGGCGTGGCGTGCGGGCGAGGCGGGCCGGTGCGTGCATTGGCCGCGTTCTTGTCCGCCGTCCACTTCGCCTTGGCCGCGTCCGCATTGGCCGGGAAGCCCTTGACGGCCTCCTCCGCCGCCTTGATGTCGGCCGCCGAACCATTGGCGGCACGCACATCGGCCAGCTTCTTCTCGACCGCCGACTTCTCGGTTTCGAAGGAGCCCGGCAGGCCCTTGACCTTGGCGTCCGCAGCGTCTGCGCGCTGCTTGAAGATGCCCCTGACCTCGAGTTCCTTGGCATCGGTGGTGAGCTGCTTCTCACGCTCGGTCACCTTCTGCAGCGTGTAGCCGTAGGCCACGTGCGGGATGGGGATGCCGGTATGGCGCATGCCCAGCATCACCAGCGGGATCATGTAGGCGACGATCAGGATGATGTACTGCGCCACCTGCGTCCAGGTCACCGCGCGCATGCCGCCCAGGAAGGAGCACACCAGAATGCCCGCAAGACCCAGGAACACACCCACCGTGAAGTCCACGCCGGTGAAGCGCGCCGTGATGATGCCCACGCCGTAAATCTGCGCCACCACGTAGGTGAACGAGCACAGAATCGCCGCGAACACGCCCACCATGCGCGGGATATGGCCGCCGTAGCGCGCACCCAGGAAGTCCGGGATGGTGAACTGGCCAAACTTGCGCAGGTACGGCGCCAGAAACAGCGCCACCAGGCAGTAACCGCCGGTCCAGCCCATGATGAAGGCGAGTCCGTCATAGCCCAGCAGGTAGAGAGATCCCGCCATGCCGATGAAGGACGCCGCGCTCATCCAGTCCGCGCCGGTCGCCATGCCGTTGAAGATCGCCGGCACGCGCCGTCCCGCCACGTAGTACTCGGACACATCGGCCGTACGACTCATGATGCCGATGCCCGCGTACAGGAGGATGGTGGCAAACAGGAAGCAGTAGCCGATCCACCGGTTCGGCATGCCCATCGCTTCGGCAATGCCGAGGAGGATGACGAACGAGACGAAGCCCACTGTATAGAACAGGTAGGCCTTCTTCAGGTAGGAAAAGAATGACTTGTGGCTGAAATCCGCGTCACCGGTGCTCATTCGAGTTCTCCTTCATGCACGCCGTACTCGTGGTCCAGCTTGTTCATGTAATAGGCGTAGTACCAGATGATCGCCACGTAGATGATCAGCGAACCCTGCGCACCCATGTAGAAGGGGATCGGGAAGCCGAGGAACGTCACTTCACTGAGACTGATCGCCATGTAGCCGATCACGAAGGTGACCACGAACCAGATCGTCAGCAGAATTGCCGTGACCGTCAGGTTCTTGTTCCAGTAGTCCTTGTGTTTTTGTGATAACTGCATAGTCTCCTCCACTCGATGACATCAGCGGAACGCGCATGCCGGAGTACGACGTGCGCGCAAACTGACCCGTTATGGGCTGGGCAGATGTTGGCGGGAAAACTTACAGGTCGCTTACGCTTTCTTACGAAGCGCTTACGCAAGTGCTTGATGTTGCAACGCAATATTGCCGCGCCGCAACATCCGAGGATCAGGCGGCGTCGATTGCGCCGACGTAAAGGATGGCCACTTTCAGGCCCACCCACAGCACCACGAGCAGGAACAGCGCGACCCAGCCGATGTGCTGATTGACGACGAACTTGGGCGTGATGAAGCGCGTGAAACGCATGGCCGGCGAGGCCAGCGTACGCAACACGTTGTAGAAAATATTCTGTTCGCGCCCTGCGCCGGAAAGCATGAACAGGATGCCCTGTCCGATCAGCGAGAACATCGCGATCTCGACCAGCATGCGCACAGTGGAAAGAACGTCGGTCAGCATGAAACCCTCCGCAGGTCGCGCATTGTAGGGCAAGGCAGGACAAGCACCGGCGATTGCGCAAGCGCAGACGCGCGCATTCAGCCGCCCCCCAGCCAGCGCTGTCCGGACGCGACCACCAGCAATTCTTCCAGCATCGCGGCGCCCTGCCGCGCGGCTTCCGGCAACAGGATCTGGAACAACTGCGCAGTGGCGTAGGCATCGCCCAGCGCGTCGTGCCGCGCCAGACTCTCCACACCGAAGGCGTCCAGCCAGTCGTCCAGCGCCTTGCAGCGCGCGGCACGCGCCGGATACAGCGCCGGGGCGAGCGCGGCGAGATCCAGCCAGACGTGCCTGAAAGGGATCTGGTTCGCGCGCGCGGCGCGCTCCAGCAGGCTGCGGTCGAACGCGGCATGAAACGCCACCAGCGGCGCGCCGGCAACATAGCCCTCGAAAGCGCGCAACGCGCTTGCCGCCTCCATCCCGCCAAGCTGTTCGCTGCCGGCAATGCCGTGAATCACGATGTTGTCCGCCGCACTCGCCGCGTCCTGGCGCAGCACCACCGAGTGGCCGGAATCCAGCGCAATCCGCGCGTGCTCGACGCTCACCGCGCCGATCGACAGCAATCTGTCCCGGCGCGGATCCAGCCCGGAAGACTCGCAGTCGAGCACCACCCAGCGCATCTGCGCGGCGGCCACGGGCGTCTCGCGATGCAGCCGCAAGCGCGCCCGTACCCACTCGACCAAACGTCCGCCCGGTTCGCCCATGCCGCGCTAGACCCGGTAGTCGAGCTTCATGCGCTCCTGCAGCTTCACGGCCTGGCGAAAGGCCTCCTTCAGGATGCGCCGGTCCAGTTCGTTGAGCGATCCCGGATCGATGCGGTTCTCGCCCCGGGTCGC
>JADJPT010000024.1 GCA_016713125.1 Betaproteobacteria bacterium | reverse complement strand
AGGCTGATCTTTGCTCGCATGGGCGAGTTGCTCGCCGCCGAGGGCGGCAGCCTGGCGCACGTGACCAAGATCACCACCTTCCTGACCGACATGCGCGATTACGCGCTCTACAATGCCGTGCGCAACCGCGTGTTCGCCGGCGCCCCCGCCCTGCCCGCCAGCGCAACGGTGGGCACCACGCAACTGGTGCGTCCGGAATATCGCATCGAAATCGAGGGCATAGCCTTCATCCCTGCCGCGTAATGCCCCGGGGCGGCCGGCAGGGCACCCCGCGCACCGCAGTTTCACTTCCTGCGGGCGCCCGGCGTTGCCCGCCGGAGCGCTTCGCCGGACAATGGGAGATTCGTATACGTATCGTCCGGAGACCGCCATGAACAAGCCCGTCCAGCCTGCAGAGATCTTCGACCCGCGCCTGAAGGGCGACGCCATCGTGCTGCAGCCCGACGAGGGCGAATCGTACTGGCAGCCCAAGCCGGCCAGCGGCTACATGACGCTGAAGATCACGCCAAAGAATTGCAGCTCGAACTTCACCTCGATGGGCGTGCAGGTGATCGCCCCCGGTGGCTACATACGCGAGCACTGGCACAGCAAGCACGAGGAGATCCTGTTCTGCTTCGAGGGCGAGGGCACCATCCACGTCGACGGCGTGCCGCACAAGGCGGTGCCGGGCACCACCGTCTACGTCGGCCGCTGGGTCAAGCACAAGATCGTCAACGACGGCGCCGGCGAGTTCAAGATGACCTGGACCTACCTGCCCCCGGGCCTGCACGAGTTCGCCGAAGCAATCGGCAAGCCGCGCAAGGCCGGCGAACCTGCGCCCGAGCCCTTCGGCCGCCCGGAGAACACCCTCGCAGTCGAGAAGTCCACCGGCTTCGGCCCCAAGATCGGAGATTGAGCTTTACATGAATGCACCACTGAAACCGGCCGCGGCGGCACACGCCAGCGGCCAGTCGCTGCGCCGCTACCTGGAGATCCTCGAGGGCGAAGGCAAACTGCAACGCATAGGCAAGCGCGTCGACGTGGACGAGAACATCTCGGCCCTGTCGTACCAGACCTACGTGCAGCGCGGCAAAGGCTGCCTGTTCACGGACATCAAGGGTTTCCCGGGCTGGGAAGTGGCCAGCCAGCTGGTCATGGACCGCGACATGTGGGCCCTGGCCCTGGGCGTGCCGGAAAGCGAAGTGGTGAGCACCCTGGCCGAGCGCCTGGCCGAGACCGTGCCGCCGCAACTGGTGGCCGAAGGCCCGGTGCAGGAGGTGGTGCAGATCGGCGACGAAGTCGATCTGATGAAGCTGCCGGCGATGTGGACCTCTGACAATGACCCGGGCCGCTACATCGCCTCGGGCATGTGCGTGATCAAGGATCCCGAAACCGGCGTTCGCAACATGTCGGTGCACCGCGCGCAGATCCTGGGCCGGAACACCACCGGTTACTTCATGCTGCCGCGCCAGGCCATGCGCATCCACCAGATGCACCAGAAGCTGGGCAAGCCGATGCAGGCGGCGATGGTGATCGGCGGCCATCCGCTGATCATGTTCGCCGCCGGCTTCGTCGCGCCGTTCGGCACCGACGAGCTGGCGGTGGCCGGCGGCCTGCTGCGACATCCGGTGCGCCTGGTGAAGTGCAAGACCATCGACGTCGAGGTGCCGGCCGACGCCGAGCTGGTGCTGGAAGGCGAGATCCTGCCCGAGGAGATCGCGCCCGAAGGCCCGTTCGGCGAAGTCACGGGCACCTACTCAAAGCGCGGCACCGCGCCGGTGTTCCGCGTCAAGGCCATCACGCGGCGCAAGAAGCCGGTGTTCTATGCCATGAGTTGCGGGATGGCGCCGTCGGACGCGCATTCCATCACCTGCGCGGTGGTGGAAGCCAAGCTCTGGGACCACCTGAAGGGCGTCGACGGCGGCCTGCTGGACCTGGCCGATATCCGCAGTCCCGGCGGCATGTCGCCGCTGGTGGTGGCGCTGCGCATGCGGCCGCGCTACGCCGGCCAGTCGCGCACGGCGCTGATGGCCGCGGCGGCCAGCCCCTACCTGCATCCCAAGTTCCTGATCGCGGTCGACGAAGACGTCGACGCCGGCGATTCGTGGGCCGTGCTGCGCGCACTCGCCGGGCGCCTGGATCCGGTGCGCGGCCTGACCAAGATCGACAAGACGCGCGTATTCACCCTGGACAACGGCTCGCCGCTGGAAGCCGGACAGAACCCCCATGCACCGCACCGGGACCAAGGTGCTGTTCGACGCCACGCTGCCGGCCGACACGCCGGCCGCCGAGCGCGCGCGACATGCCTGGCAACCGGCCGCCGAACCACGCGGCCGTGCCTGGTGGGCGCAGGCGCTGGGTCTGCCCGAGGACGGCTTCGTGTTCGCGCTGCGCGACCGGCTGGAGGCGCGCATCGCGCCGCAAACCGCCGCCACTGCCACTTTGCCGCCGCTGCCCGCCGACACGCTCTACCCGCCCGCGCGCCAGGCCCTGGCTGGCGTGCTGGTGATCGACGAGGGACTCTGCCTGGTGCGCGCCTTCCGCGACGGCGCGCATCTGGCCATCGCCCTGGACACGCCGCGCCTGGCGGCACTGCTCTCGGTGAAGCGCAAGGCGCGTCTGCTGCTGGGCGCGCAACCCGCGGCCTTGCTGGCCGCGGCCTGCGGCACGCTGGGCCTGCGCGCCGACTGGGCTCTGGCCGGCGGCCTGGCCGGCGCGGCACTGGTGCGCGAGGAGGCGCAGGCGCTGCTCGAAGGCGAGATCGATCCCGCCGCGGCGGGCAAGCTCGCTTCGGCCTGCGGCCTGACGGGCTTTGCCGGTGTGGCGCTGGACAGCGTGCGCTTCAAGGTGCTTTCCGGACGCGGCAACGCGGAGGCCGTGGCCGAGGACAAGGCGCCTGACATCAACGGACTGGTGTGCGTGGCCAACGAAGCGCTGACCGCGCGCCACCTGCGCAACATCGAAGGCGGCCTGGACCTGCGCGACGTGCACTGCCCGCCCGGCGCGGCCGGGCTGATGACCGTGCTGCAGATCGCCCCGCGGGTGGCCGGGCAG
This sequence comes from Betaproteobacteria bacterium, assembly GCA_016713125.1. Lineage (GTDB taxonomy): Bacteria > Pseudomonadota > Gammaproteobacteria > Burkholderiales > SG8-39 > SZAS-79. Next base: position 54,043 of record JADJPT010000024.1, on the reverse strand, counting down.
GCCAAGACGGCGTTGGTGGCGGCGCTCTCCGGGCCCAGCACGCTGGCGCGCTGGGCGCTGGCCATCGACCCCGACGTCAGCCCGACCGACGCGCCGGAACTGATCTGGGTGCTGGCCAGCCGCACGCACGCGGTGATCGACGTGGCGACCATCGACGCGGCCTCGTGCTTTCCCTCGGACCTCTGTGCGCAATCCGTGGCGCCGGGGGCAGCCATCGCGCCGAAGTGGATCTGCGATGCCACGATACCGCTGGGCACCGTGGGCGGCGAAGGCGCCGAGTCGTTCGCCCGCGCCACGCCGAAGAACAACGCGAAGGTGAGACTGGCTGACTTCATTTAGCGCTTCGCGCCGCAGCAATAAAAAGGGCGCACCGAGGTGCGCCCTTTGTATTGCTGCGCCGGCCATCGCCGGCCCGCCGCGCGCCTCAGTCGGCCTTGGCGCCCGACTCCTTCACCACCCTGGCCCACTTCACCAGCTCGGAACTCACCAGCTTGGCCAGGTCCTGCGACGAGCCGGCATTGATGAAGAAACCCTGGTTCTGCAGTTTCTCGCGCACATCCGGCGCGGCCAGCGCGACGTTGAACTCCTTGTTCAGCCGCTGCACGATGGGCTCGGGGGTATTGGCCGGCGCGAACAGCGCGAACCAGGTGGCAACCTCGAAGCCCGATACGCCGGACTCGGCCACCGTGGGCAGGTCCGGGAAGGCGGCCAGGCGCCTGGCCGTCGTGACCGCGATCGGCTTCACGCGTCCGTCGCGGATCAGCGGCAGCGAGGGCGGCAGGTTGGCGAACATCAGGTTCACGTCGCCGCGCGTGACCGCGACCACACCCTCGGAACTGCCCTTGTAGGGCACATGCACCATCTTCACGCCGGCCAGCGTTTCGAACAGCGCGGCCGACATGTGCTGCGAGGTGCCGGGACCGTTCGAGGAATACAGCAGCGTGCCCGGCTTGGCCTTGGCCGCGGCCACCAGTTCGGCGATCGACTTGACCGGAAACTGCGGATTGACGATCACCACGTTGGGAATGCTGGCCAGGTTGATGATGGGCGCGAAGTCCTTCACCGCGTCATAGCCGACCTTGGACAGCAGGGCCGGGTTCACCGCATGCGAGGCGGCCGAGCCGAGCAGCAGGGTGTAGCCGTCGGGGTCGGTCTTGGCGACCTGCGCGCTGCCTACGCTGCCGCCGGCACCCGGACGGTTCTCGACCACGATCTGCTGGCCCAGGGCGGTGCTGACGGTGGGCGCCAGCACGCGCGCCAGGATGTCCGTGCTGCCCGGGCCGTAGGGCACCACCCAGCGGATCGGCTTGCTCGGCCAGGCCTGCGCCTGGGCCAGTGCGGCTGCCGCACACAGGGCGGCGGCGGTGAGGGACTTCAGAACCAGCTTGGACATCGTGCTCTCCTTGGACATTCTCGATAAATGTTGAACATTTTTTTTGCGAAATCGGCTCCAGGAGACGATTGCGTGTCAATTGACTTGCCGGAAACCGCAACCTACGTCTGGCGCGTCGAAGCCCAGTCGAGCCGCACGCGCGCAACCGCCATGCCCACCGCGGCCTGCGTGGGCTCGACCACCGGGATGCCCAGCGCGTCCTGCAGGGGGTTGCGATACCGCGCCATGCCGGCACAGCCCATCACCAGCACGTCGGCACCGCGCACATCGCGCAGCGTGCGTCCGGCTTCGATCATGCGGCCGTAGGTCTTCTGCTCGTCGGCCAGTTCGGCCACACCCAGGCCCAACGACTGCTCTCCGGCCAGGCGCTCGAGCACGCCCATCGCACCCATGTAGCGCAGGTGGCGCGGGATGGAGGCCGGCAGGATGGCGATCACGCCGAACCGCTGGCCCAGGGTCAGCGCGGTCAGGATGCCGCACTCGGAGATGCCGAGCACCGGCTTGCGCGTGACCTCGCGCAGCGTGTGCAGACCCGGGTCGCTGTAGCAGGCGATCACGAAGGCAGCGCATTCGGCCTCTCGGGCCCGTACCAGTTGTGCCAGCGGCGCGACCACGCCGTCCACGTGTTGCTGCGTCTCGATTCCCGGCGGACCCTCCGCCAGCGTGGCGCATTCGATCTGCGGCCCGCCGGCCATGCGCAGGGGCGCACAGGCCGCGTCGATGCCCTGCGTGACCGCCAGGCTGGAGTTCGGATTGACGACCAGGATCTTCATGCACGCTCCGCCGGACCGCCCGCTGGCGGGACCGGCGCGATGATCGTCACCGTCACTGCGGCTGTATGCCGGCGGCGCGCACCAGCTTGCCCATCTCCTCGATGTCGCGGCGGAACTGCGCGGCGTAGGCCTCGGGGGTCGGGAAGGTGAACGGATCCATGGCCTGCTTGGCGAAGGCCTCGCGCACCTCAGGCATGGCCATGACCTTGCCGATCTCGGCGTGCAGGCGCACGATGATTTCCCTCGGCACCCCGGCGGGCGCCATCAGGCCGATCATCGCGCCGAACTCGTAATCCAGGCCCTGCTCCTTGAACGTCGGCACGTTGGGCAGCGCGCCCGCGCGCTGCGAGCCGGTGGTGCCCAGCGCGCGCAGCTTGCCGGCATTGATGTGCTGCAGCGGGGTCTGCACCAGGTCGATCATCATCTGGATGTTGCCGGCCAGCAGGTCCACCACGGCCTGCGACGCCCCCTTGTAGGGCACATCGACGATCTGCACCCCGGTGCTCATCTTGAATTTCTCGAGCGCCAGGTGCAGGGTGTTGCCCACGCCGGCCGAGCCGAAGTTGATCTTGCCCGGATTGGCCTTGGCGTAGGCGATGAACTCCTGCAGGTTCTTCGCCGGCACGCTCGGATGCACGGAGAGCACCAGCGGCGAGATGATGGCGTTGTTGACCAGCACGAAGTCCTTCTGCAGGTCGTAGGGCAGCTTCTTGTGCAGATGGGGCTGCGCGCCATAGGTGGTCAGGCCGGCCAGCAGCAGGGTGTAGCCGTCCGGCGCGCTCTTGGCGACGAACTCGGTGGCAATCAGCGTGTTGCCGCCCGGCTTGTTCTCGGTCACCACCTGGGTGCCGAGCAGCGGCCCGAGCTTCTCGCCCAGTGTGCGCGCGGTGAAATCGGAGGAGCCGCCGGCCGTGTAGGGGACGATGATCTTGACCGGCTTGGAGGGCCAGGCCTGGGCCAGCGCACCACCGGACAGCAGCAGGGCGAGGACGCCGGGGACGAAACGAAGGACGGTACGCAGCATGGTGAGACTCCCTGCAGGGGTGGGGACAAAAAACCTATGCATGAAGTGTACCAAGCCGGCCGCATGCTAGATTGAAACGCGTTGCGCCGCGGCGCAGAACTCGCGCAGCGAAACGCCGGCCGCGCCGGAAACACCTCGATCGGGAGCGTTCCATGCAGGACCACGGTTTTCTGCACCAGGCACTGGTGTACCTTGCCGCCGGCGTCATCGCCGTCCCGGTGTTCAAACGTCTGGGACTGGGCGCGGTGCTGGGCTACCTGATTGCCGGCATGGCCATCGGCCCCTGGGGCCTGGCCTTCGTCTCCGAGCCGCAGGCCATCCTGCATTTCGCCGAGTTCGGCGTGGTGTTGCTGCTGTTCCTGGTCGGACTGGAGCTGAATCCGCAACGCCTGTGGAGCCTGCGCCGCCCCATCTTCGGCCTGGGCACCACACAGGTGCTGTCCACTCTGGCCGCCGTGCTCGGCGCGGCCTGGGCCCTGGGCCTGCCCCTGCACACCGGCCTGATCGCCGGCATGGGCTTCGCGATGTCCTCCACTGCCATCGCGCTCGCTTCGCTGCAGGAGAAGAACCTGCTGCCGACGCCCGGCGGGCAGGCCTCGTTCAGCGTACTGCTGTTCCAGGACCTGGCGGTGATCCCGATGATGCTGGTGCTGGCCCTGATGTCACCCGGCCGTGACGGCAGCGGGCTCGACTGGATGGCCGCGGCGCGCGCACTGGCCATCATCGTGCTGCTGGTGTTCGCCGGGCGCTCCCTGCTGCGCCCGCTGCTGCGCTACATCGCCAACACGCGCATGCGCGAGATCTTCATCGCGTTCTCGCTGCTGCTGGTTGTCGGCATCGCCGAGCTGATGCACGCCGTCGGCCTGTCGATGGCGCTGGGCGCCTTCCTCGCGGGCGTGCTGCTGGCGGACTCCGAGTACCGCCACGAGCTGGAGCTGGACATCGAGCCGTTCAAGGGCCTGCTGCTTGGCCTGTTCTTCATCGCGGTCGGCATGTCGGTCGACCTGGGCCTGTTCCTGCGCTCGCCGCTGCTGGTGTTCGGCCTGGCCGCCGGCGTGGTTGCGCTGAAGGTCATGTTGCTCTACCCGATCGCGCGCCTGTTCGGCTATTGCGCGCGTGCCGACGCGCTGCTGTTCGCGCTGGGCCTGTCGCAGGTCGGAGAGTTCGCCTTCGTGCTGTTCGGCGCGGCCGGCGAGATCCTGCCGCGCCCCACACTGGATGTGCTGAACGCGGCGGTTGCCGCCTCCATGCTCAGCACACCTTTGCTGATGGCGCTGTATGAACGCGTGCTTGCGCCGCGGATGCGCGCAACGGCGCAGCCCGCGCCCGACGCCATCGAGCAGCAGCATCCGGTGATCATCGCCGGCTTCGGTCGCTTCGGGCAGGTGGTGGTGCGGCTGCTCAACGCGCGCGGCATACGCACCACGGTGGTGGATCACGACGCCAACCAGGTCGACCTGGTGCGCCGCTTCGGCTACAAGGCCTATTACGGCGACGCCACGCGCCTGGACCTGCTCGAGGCCGCGGGCGCCGCAAAGGCCAGGCTGCTGGTGCTGGCGATCGACGACGCGCAGGCCACGCTGGCCATCGTCAGGCTGGCGCGCGCGAACTTCCCCGAGCTGCAGATCCTCGCGCGTGCGCACGGTCGCACGGACAGCCTGGAGCTGATCGAGCTTGGCGTGCCGGCGGTGCGCGAAACCTTCGGTTCGGCACTCGAGGCGGCGGAAACGGCGCTGAATCTGCTCGGCCACACGCCGCACGCGGCGGCGCGCTTCCGGCGCCACGACGAAGATCTGCTGCTGCGCGCCGCGGCGCACCGCAACGACACGCCGGCGCTGATCGCCATGGCCCAGCAGGGACGCAGCGACCTCGAGCGCCTGCTGGCGGAGGAACAGCGCAACCTGGCCGAGGAGGCGCCCCCGGCGCGCGTCCGGCAATAGATCCGGACTATGGTCCATCAATTAGTTAATAGCTATCGATACCATCCAAACATACGATTAGACGCTATCGATCCGCGCCTTCAACATTCGCCCATCCCAACCCGCACATCAAGGAAACGGCAATGTTCCCCAACCACGAAGGCAAGCAGGTCCCGCAAGTCACTTTCCGCACCCGCACCGCACAGGGCGAGTGGAAGAATGTCACCACCGACGAACTGTTCAAGGGCCGCACGGTAGCGGTGTTCTCGCTGCCCGGCGCGTTCACGCCGACCTGCTCGACCACCCACCTGCCGCGCTACAACGAACTGGCGCCGGCCTTCAAGGCCAACGGCGTCGACGCTGTCCTGTGCATTTCGGTCAACGATGCCTTCGTGATGAACGAATGGGCCGCCGGCCAGGAAGCGCAGAACATCGTCATGGTGCCGGACGGCAATGGCGAGTTCACCGAAGGCATGGGCATGCTGGTCGACAAGAACGACCTCGGCTTCGGCAAGCGCTCGTGGCGCTATTCCATGCTGGTCAAGGACGGCGTGGTGCAGAAGATGTTCATCGAGCCGCAGAAGCCCGGCGACCCGTTCGAGGTTTCGGACGCCGACACCATGCTCGCCTACGTGAACCCCAAGGCGAAGAAGCCCGACCAGGTGGCGATCCTGACGCGCGAAGGCTGCAGCTTCTGCGCCAAGGCCAAGTCCCTGCTCAAGGAACTCGGCTACGAATACGCCGAGGTCTCGCTGCCCAACGCCAACCGCAGCCGCGTGGTCGGTGCGATCACCGGCCAGGGCACGGTGCCGCAGGTGTTCGTGAACGGCCAGCACATCGGCGGCTGGGACGCGCTCGAAGCCTGGGCCCGGAAAGCGGCCTGAGGCGGCTGCGTCGAACCCGACTTCCATGCGAGTACCGCGAACATGATCCAACTCGAAACGGACGTTGCAGTAATAGGCGCGGGTACGGCGGGATTGGCCGCCTACCGCGCGGCAAAAGACGCCGGCAAGCGCGCCGTGATCGTCGAATCCGGGCCGTACGGAACGACATGCGCGCGCGTCGGCTGCATGCCTTCCAAGCTGCTGATCGCTGCGGCCGAGGCCGCGCACACCGTGCAGGACCAGGCGCGCCTCGGCGCGTTCGGCCTGCGCGTCGGCGGCAGCCTGCAGATCGACGGTGCAGCGGTGATGGCGCGCGTGCGCGCCGAGCGCGACCGCTTCGTTGGCTTCGTGCTGAACGGCGTGGAGGGCATCCCGCAGGCGGACCGCCTGCGCGGCCGCGCGCGCTACACGGGAGCCCACACGCTGAACATCGACGGGCACACCGAAGTGCGGTTCGCGACCACGGTGATCGCCACGGGCTCCTCGCCCGCGGTGCCGCCGGTGCTGCGCGGCGCGGGCGACCGTCTGGTCGTCAATGACGACGTGTTCGACTGGCAGGATCTGCCGCGCGCCGTGGCGGTGTTCGGCCCCGGCGTGATCGGCCTGGAGCTGGGCCAGGCGCTGTCGCGGCTGGGCGTGCGCGTGCGCATGTTCGGTGTGGGCGGCCTGGTCGGCCCGTTCTCGGATCCGGCCTTGCGCGACTGCGCGCAGAGGGCAATGTCCCGGGAGTTCCCGCTGGACGCCGATGCGAAGGTCCGCCAGATCACCCGGACCGATGCGGGCGTGAACATCCGTTTCCTCGACTCCGACGGCACCGAGCGCAGCGAATCCTTCGATTACCTGCTGGCCGCCACCGGGCGCACGCCGAATGTGCACGACCTGGGTCTGGAAGCACTGGGGGTGGAGCGCGATGCACGCGGCGTGCCGGCATTCGACCGTCACACGCTGCAGATCGGCAATAGCCATGCCTTCATCGCCGGCGACGCCAACAACGATCTGCCGCTGCTGCACGAGGCCGCCGACGAAGGCCTGATTGCCGGTGGGAACGCGGCGCGCCACCCCGCCGTGCGTCCCGGCCGGCGGCGCACGCCCCTGGCCGTGGTGTTCAGCGAACCGCAGATGGCGGTGGTCGGCCGGCGTTACGCCGAACTGCGTCGCGGCTGCCACGTCACAGGCGAAGTCAGCTTCGAGGATCAGGGCCGCAGCCGCGTGATGTTGCGCAACCGGGGCCTCGCCCACGTCTACGCCGAGATCGGCAGCGGTCGCGTGCTCGGTGCGGAACTGATGGGCCCGGACGCCGAGCACCTGGCCCACCTGCTTGCCTGGGGAATACAGGCCGGCATGACGGTGCAGAAAATGCTGGAGATGCCCTTCTACCACCCGGTGGTCGAGGAAGGCCTGCGCACGGCGCTGCGCGATGCGCAGGCCAAACTGGAGAAGTCCCGGCTGCAGGAAGCGGCCTGAGCGGGATCGGCCCTGCGCCGCTCGCCGCGGCGCAGGGCACCCGATCCGTCCTCAGGCGGCCTGCGGTACCGCCTCGTTCAGGGAATCGGGATCCTCGGTGGTGGTGCGGCGCAGCTCGCGGCGCTGCGTGATGTCGTAGGGGCGGCCGCGGTGCAGGGTGGCACGGTTGTCCCACATCACCGTGTCGCCGACCTGCCATTCGTGCCGGTAGACGAACTGGCGCTGCGTGGCATGCTCGAGCAGGTCACCGAGCAGCACGCGTCCCTCGGGCAGGGACATGCCGAAGATCTTCGTCGCATGCACGCCCACCCACAGCAGCTTCCTGCCAGACCCCGCGTGCGTGCGCACCAGCGGCCACTGCACCGGCGGAATCAGGCGTTTCTGCTCCTCGCTGTAGGAATCGTCGCCCAGCATGATGCGCGAATGCAGCGCGTAATGTTCGCTGAACAGCCCCTCGACCTGGCGCTTCGAGCGCTCGGGCAGGGCATCCCAGGCCGCGCGCAGGTCGGCGAACTCGGTCTCCCCTCCCCAGGGCGGGTTCACCACGGAATGCAGCAGCGAATACTTGGCGGCGGGCTTCTGGAACGAACTGTCGCTGTGCCAGAGCTGGTTGGCCAGGTTGCTGAAGATCTTGCCGTTGTCCCGGTTGACGACCTGCCCGTCCACGCCGACGTTGGAGATATCGATCATCGCTTCGTGCGCGTAGCGTTCCTTGGCACGGCGCAGCCGCTTGAGGCCGGGGTCCAGCGTTCCGAACGAGGATGCGAAGGCGATCTGCTGCTCCTGAGAAAGCGGCTGGTCGCGCCAGACCAGGATCGCATGCTCGTCCATCGCCGCGTCGATCGCGCGCACGGTGGCCGCATCCAGCGGTTGCGTGATGTCCACGCCGCTCGCCTCGGCGACGAACAGGGGGTGCAGGGGTTTGAGTTGCAGACTCATGCTCGCCTCCTCGCGGGGCCGCTTCGACCCGAACGCGGCTCGCAGCCCGGCCCATATGTTGGCACGGCCGGCGCCCGGGCAGAAGTGGTGCGAAACGGCGCGGACCCGATGCCCCCAGGAAGTCCTATTCGCCCGGAGTGGCTTCTGATGATGCGCATATTCGGCGCCTTCGACGAAGGTAAGCGGCAGATCTTCTGGCGCCGCCGCCGGGCCCCAGACCTTGAGCGACCAAGCGGGCGCGCAGCTCGGGATGGGCCAATGCGTTGACTTCCGCATTCAATCGCTTGACCAGCTCCGGCGGCGTGCGCCCGGGCACCATGAACCCGTACCAAGACTCCGACGTCACGCTGGGATAGCCCGCCTCGGCGATGGTCGGCAACTGCGGAGCCAGAGCCGAGCGCACTGACGTGGCGATGGCAATTGCCTTGAGCTTGCCTGCACGAGCGTGAGGCATGACTTCCGGCATATTGCCGAAAGTCATTGTCACGCTGGACGAAAGCGTTGCCGTGAGCGCAGGACCTTGTCCCCGGACGGCACATGCACCAAGTCTATGCCGGCTGCCGACTTCAGCAACTCTCCTGCGAAGTGGGAGATAGTGCCCGCCCCACCGGAGCCGTAGCTGAGCCCGCCAGGGCGCTGTCGGGCTTGCTCGACGAGTTCCTTCACGGTGTTCGCGGTTACCGATGGATTTACAGCAAGCACGTGGGGCGTGGCACCAATGAAGGCCACGGGAGCGAAGTCTCGAGCGGCATCAAATGGAAGGTCTTTGCGCAGGATCGGATTGGCGGCAAAGCTATTTGAAACTGAGACCATCGTGTAGCCGTCGGGTGCAGATTTAGCCGCCGCCGACAAGCCGATGATGCCACTGGCTCCGGTCTTGTTCTCCACCACCACTGATTGCTTCAGCCCTTCGGCCATACGCTCACCGACCATGCGAACCACGGCGTCCAGCGTGGCGCCCGCCGGGAATGGCACGATCATCTGACCGCCTTCTCAGGATAGGCCTGGGCCGCACGTCGGCAGCAACAAATCAGAACCGCAGCCAAGTTCCAGCGTCGAGTCTCAGTTTCATTCAATTCTCCAAGTCACAGGTGTTCACGGCGCTAAACAGCCAGTCGTAGCGCTCTTTGACCTTGCGGGGTGCCATTCGCGATCCACGCCCCGCAAGCGATGAAAACGCCAATCGGCCGAGCGCCACGCGCCCCGCAGCCAGCAGCGCCAGATCACCGCCAGCCAACGCGCCAGCCGAGCCGTCCTCGCAGTCGCACCCACGCAGCGCATGACAGGCCGCCCCACCCGCCCTCGGGCCATTGTGGAGCGGCCCCCCCGGCGCCCACTTGAACGGCACCATGCGTGATGCGGCGCACGTCCTCGTGCCAGGCCCCCGGCGGCGAGGCATTCCGCCACTTCCCAATTCGGCCGGCTGCTGCCAGCTCGCGCGCGTGAGCAGATCCGGACGAACGATCGTACATGACCGCGCTCCAGTTGGCCCCACCGAACGCCAGCCTCCTGGGCACCAGCCGCGCCAGCCACGCCGGAAGCGCGCGCGGAACCAAACGCTCGAACCGAGAGCAGGCCGTCGGCACCGATCAGCGCCCCCCGGATACGCTCGCCACACTCGGTCAGCAGGGTACGCCACCCATGGTCCCGAAGCCCCTGCAGCGCGCACCAAGGCGAATTGCGTCTGGCTTGATTCTCTGACCCGCTTCAGCCAGCATGCCATGCAGGTCACTCCGGTGTAGAAGAAAGTAGGGAAAGCCGTAGCGCTGCACCGATACCGCACCCAGGTCGAAGAGCTTCCAAAAGGCGCCGGTGTTCCACAGGCGAATCTCCTTGCCCCGCAGCCTCGACTCCGCGGTTCCGCACCGCCTGCTCCAATCCAGTTCGAAAAGTACCCGTTCGCACTGCACCCCAGCTCCGACTTCCCTGAGTTCCTGGGCCTGCTCAAAGACCTCGCACTCAATGCCTTTCTTCAGCAGCGCCAATGCCGCGGTCAGGCCGCCCACGCCACCGCCTGCGATGAGTGCCTGCGCATGCCCTTGCCTCCTCAGCCGACCGAACGCTGATCCGCCACCACCAGCCGGCCCTCGAGCACCATCGGCTCGCCATCCACCGTCACGGAGCAATCCTGCATGGGGATGTCCAGATGGCAGGGCGTGTGGCGCGTGCCGCCGCCCTCCGCGTTGGGTCCGGTGGAGAACATGAAGTTGCCCGCGAAGGAGCGCGCGTCCATGGCGTTGGTCTGGCGCTTGTCGTACATGCCCAGCGCCGTCCACTGTGCGCGCTCGTGCAGCCCCCAGCCCAGGTGCGAGACGGCGTAGCCCTCCGGATCGCGGAAGCTCTCCATGTAGTCGCGCAGGTATCTGGCGTCCAGCCCGCCGGCGATCTCGCGCACGTAGCCGTCGCGTATCGACAGGCGGATGGGCGTCTGAACGTAGGTCTTGAACGGCAGGATCATGTCGCCGGGCGCGAGCACCACCGTGCCCTGCGCCGAACCCTCGGTGGGCCAGATAGCGATGAAGGCGCTGGGGCAATGGTCCCAGCGGCCGGGCTCGTCTGCAAAACCATACTGGATCAGGCAGGGATACTCGCCCAGCGCGACCTTCAGGTCGGTGCCGGCCGCGGACTGCACGTGCATGGTCTTCGCCTTGCCGAGCCTGGCGTGCGCCGCCAGCACGCGCGTGCGATCGCTCTCCAGCGGTCGCAGGCGCATGAACACCTCGGGCGGCTCCTTGACCAGGATGATGCGCGTGCCGGCGGCGAGGATCTCCTCCTGCTCGGAGCCGCGGTACATGCCGAACAGGTCGATGACCAGGTCGGCGGTCTTCATGGCCTCGATGGCCGCGCGGTTGCCGGTCAGCGCAGTGGGTGCGTAGTACGCCGTGCTCTCGCCGGCCATGCGCTGCACCGGTGCCTCACCCAGCTGGCAGGCTGAGCGCCCGTGCCCCGCCCATGGTCAGCGCCAGAGCGCGGCGGCGACGTGATCCGCATGCGATTCGTCGCCGATCAGGACCACCACCGACTCGCCCTCCTTCAGAAGGCACAGTTTCAGCAGGTGCTTCCAGGATTCCAGCAAGGCAAGGCTCAGCGCCATGGGCGTCCTCCTTCGGAGTGTCGGTGTCAGCGTCCGCCCAGGCCCAGCGCCAGCGCCACCATCTCGCTGTGCGGGTCGCCGAGCGCGGCGCGGATCGAAAAGTGATCGGTCGCCTCGAGCACCGTAACCTGCGGCCTGCAGGCATCGACGCTCCAGGCCGCACCGAACTCGCGCGACTGGCGCAGGTACTCGTCGCCCTCGCGGTCGCCGAGCACGACCTGCAGCGGGCAGGCCACGCGCGGGCGCAGGGCGCGCGGGCTGTTGCGCGCCGCCTCCTCCGCCGACATGCGCAGGGTGTCGTTCAGGAAGCACAGGCGGATCGGCTCCAGCTCGAAGATGCCGCTGATCGCACACACGCGCGTGAAGGCCGGCACCGGCGCCGCGGGATTGCGCGCCGCCCAGTCGGTGGCCATCATCATGGCGGCAATGTGGCCGCCGGCGGAGTGGCCCGAGATCGAAACCCGCTGCGGGTCGCCGCCGTGGCGTGCGATGTTCGCGTACACCCAGTCGATGGCGCGCCGGCACTGCTCGAGCAGCTCGTCCATGCGCACGCCGGGCATCAGCGCGTAATTGACGATCACGGTGGTGACCCCGTGCGGCACCAGGCCGCCGGCGACATAGCTGAAATCCTTCTTGTCCAGCAGCCGCCAGTAGCCGCCGTGGAAGAACACGTGCACGGGGTTCGCGCCCGCGCCCGGCGGGTGGAAGATGTCCAGTCGTTCGGCGGGCGAGGCGCCATAAGGAACGTCGAGCGTGGCGTGGTGGGCGGCCAGGGCGCGGGCGTTGTCGCGTTCGCATTGCGCAAGGAAGGCCGCGAAGTCGAAGCCCGGCACCTTGGTGCGGTTGTCGTACTCGCGGTCCAGCCCGGCGCGGTCATAACCGCGGTAGAGGATCTCGCCCATGCCCGATTGTGGCCCGCTTCCGCTCAGCGCGCCGCGGGCAGCGCCGCGAGCCGGCCGAGGAGTTCGGCCGTGGGCATCACGTCGGCGTACTTGCTCGCCATGTCGAACAGGTTCACCGCATGCGACACGGTCGAACGGTCGAACACCGCGTCCTCCGGGATCACGCACTTGTAGTTCAGCGAGCAGGCATCGACCACCGAACCGCGCACGCAGCCGCTGGTGGTGCAGCCGGTGAACACCAGGGTGTCGACCCCCAGGCTGACGAGGTAGCTGGCGAGCGCCGTGCCGAAGAACGCGCTGGCGTGGAACTTGGGGATGCGGATGTCGCCGGGTAGCGGCGCGATCTCGCGCACGAACTCGTAACCCTCGGGCGGGATGCCCATGACGCCAGGCACCTTGTCGCCGAACTGCCCGCGATCGTGCGCGGCCTTGGGCGCCACGTAGGGGTACAGGACAGGCCAGCCCCTGGCGCGGAACACCGGCAATAGCGACTCGATACGGCGCACGGCGCGCCAGCCGATCTCGCCGCAACTGGTCGGGTATTGCGCGATGGCTTCGCGTATCGGGCGGTCCGGGCGGTCGCCCACCGTGCGGTACTGCACGTCGATCACCAGCAGGGCCGGTCTGCGACCCATGCCACCGGGACTGCCGAAGCCGGCAAGCTTGTAGATCTCCTGCTCCGACTCGGGGATCACCCCGTCCCACGGACGCCTGGCGGTGCTGTTCATGTCGTCGTCCGCCTCAGATCGCAACCGAGGTCGCGTCGTAGTCGTAGATCCAGTCGTAGCGCTCGCGCGATTTCTGCGGACTCCACTGCGAATCCACATAGGCCGAAGCCGTGGCCGGATCGGCCAGCGCCGGGTTGTGGAAGATGGTCTGCATGCCGGCGGCGCTGCTGGCCACGCGCGTGGTGCGCGCAAGCCTCGCCTGCTCGTAGCGCTGCAGTGCGCCGGCCGGGTCCCGCGGCGCCGCTTCGATGCAACGGGCCAGCACGCAGCCGTCCTCGATCGCCATGTTCACGCCCTGGCCCAGGTAGGGCACCATCGAGTGGCAGGCGTCGCCCAGCAGGCTGACGCGTCCGGTGGTCCAGCGCGGCAGCGCGTCGCGCACGAACAGGCCCCATTTGTGCAGCGATTCGGTGTGTTCGATGATCTCCAGGATGTCGGCGTGCCAGCCGGCGAAATCCTTGAGGCATTCCTCGACCGTGCCCTTCTCGTTCCAGGATTCGAGTTCCCAGTCGCTGCGCTCGACCTGGCCCGAGAAAGTCATCAGATCCTGGTCCTGCCAGCGGGCGGGATAGGCCGACACGTGCGCCGTGGGGCCGACCCAGGTGGCGACCGTGGGATTGCGGTGATGCGGCTTGAGGCGCTCCATGGGCACCAGCCCGCGCAGGCCAGGGCCTTGGTGAAGCGTCCGGGCATGGCGCCGAACATGGTCTCCCGCACCTTGGAATGCAGACCGTCGGCGCCGATCAGCGCATCGCCCGAGGCGGAACCGCCGCCGGCGAAGTCGATGCGCACGCCATTCGCGTCCTGGGTATAACCCGTGCATCGGGCGTTCAGGCGGATGGTGCCGGGCCAGCGGCGCTCGAGGGCGTCGATCAGGATGCGATGCAGCTGCGCCCGGAGCATGACGAAGGGCGCATGCGCGGCCGGTGTGACGCCCTTCTTGTACAGCCACCAGGTCTTGCCGGAGTCCCACAGGCGCACCACGCGTTCGTCGGCCTCCAGCGTGGCGCGACGGATCTCCGGTTCCAGCCCGAGGGCGAACAGCACGCGCGCGCCGTTGACCGACAACCACAAACCCGCCCCCACCTCCTTCAGCTCGGATGCCTGCTCGTAGACCTCGCATTCGACGCCGCGCTCCAGCAGGCACAACGCGGCGGCGAGGCCGCCTATGCCGGCGCCGGCGATCAACACACGGGGCTTCCCGCCATTGGGTGCTGCAGTGGTGTTTGCCATGTTGCTCACTTCTCCTTTCTACGGGCAAGGTCCATGACCGCCTCGATGATCTTCACGTAGCCGGTGCAACGGCAGATGTTGCCGCGCAGGTAGTGGCGCACCGTCTCCTCGGAGGGGTGCGGTTCGACGGCCAGCAGCGACTTCACCGCCAGCACCATGCCCGGCGTGCAGTAGCCGCACTGCATGGCGCCGTGCTCGACGAACGCGCGCTGCACCGGGTCGAGCTCACCGTCCTTCGACAATCCCTCGATGGTCAGCACCTCGTGCCCATCGGCATCGGCGGCCAGCGTGGTGCAGCTGGACACCGGCAGTCCGTCGACCAGCACCGTGCAGGCGCCGCACACCTCGACGTCGCAGGAACGCTTGGTGCCGGTCAACCCGAAGCGGTTGCGCAGCACATCGATCAGCAGTTCGCGCGGCTCGACCGACGCGGAGGCGGCTTCGCCGTTCAGCTTGAGCGCGATCTCGATCACGGGATGCTCGTTCATCGCAGGCAGGCCTCCGCCGCGCGGCGCGCCAGCACCGAAACCAGGTGGCGCTTGTAGTCCGCGCTGCCGTGTATGTCGTCGTGCACCTCCAGCGAAGCGGCGGCCAGCGCGGCCTTGTGTTCTATCGCCTGCACGGCTTCGCCGCCGGACAGTCCGCGCGCGGCCGCCTCCACCTCTTCCAGGCGTACGGGTCGACCGCTGACGGCGCCGACCCAGATGCACCAGGACCAGCCGCGACCTTCGGGCACGGCCGCGACCGCCACACCGGCGGCCGGTCGCTCGAGGTGGCCGAAGGCGCGATAGGCGGCGCGCTCCCCGGCAGGCCGCGCCGGCACCTCGATGCAGAGCAGCAGTTCGCCTTCCTCGCGCGCCGTGGTGAACTCGCCGAGTACGAACTCGCGCATCGGCAGAACGCGCTCGCCCGTGGGGCCGGCCAGGCGCAGCTGCGCACCCAGCGCGCACAGCAGCGTGGCCGGATCGGCGTGCGGCTCGGCAAAGCAGAGGTTGCCGCCCAGCGTGCCGGCGACGCGCACCCGGATGTTGGCGACATTGCCGCTGAGTTCGGCGTAGGCCGGCAGCCTGGCGCGGATCAGCGCGTCGTCGGCGAGTTCGTGGTGGGTGGACAGCGCGCCGATCGCCAGGCCACCGTCGGCCATCTCGCGCACGCCGCGCAGGCCGGGCACCCGCTTGAGGTCGACGATATGCCCGTAATGCAGCACGCGCGCCTTCAGCGCCACCAGCAGCTCGGTGCCTCCCGCATACGGCGCGGCCTCATCGCCGAATCCGGCCAGCAGATTCAACGCCTCAGCCATCGTCGTCGGCCGGTGCAACTCGAAACGCCGCGGCAACATCAGGCAATCTCCAGTTCTGCGCGCAGGCGCTTCTCGAACTCGGCGAACAGCTCTTCCGATTTCTTCTTCACCACCGGATAGCCCAGGGTCGCCAGGCGCCCGGCGATCTGCAGCGTGGCATCGACCTCCAGCCGCGTGCCGCCTTCGGTCGCCGGCTGCAGGGCCACGGCCAGCAGCACGTCGATGGTGGTGCCCGTGAACTTGTCGCGCCCGGTGGCGCGTACGCGCACGCGCTGCGGCGCCTGCATGTCCTCGACCGCGATCTGCGTCGGGACCTCGAACTTGAACGGGCCGATCTTCTGCTTCATGAGTGCGGAGTACGCCAGCTGCGGCTGCGTCTCTCGCACGTCCTCGCAGCCCGGGATCAGCCCCGCCACGCGCCGCACGTCGAAGAACAGCGCCCACAGCGACTCGGCCGGCGCCGGCAGCACGGCATCTATCTTGAAATTCATGGCCCGCTCCCGGGCTCGCCCTTGGCCCGTGCGTCGCGCAGCGCGCGCCAGACGCGCTCCGGCGTCAACGGCAGCTCACGCACGCGCACCCCGTAGCCGCGTGCCAGCGCGTTGGCGATGGCCGGCGCCACGGGCAGGATGGCGCCCTCGCCCATGCCGCGCGCCCCACCCGGCCCGGGTCCGTCGCCGCTCTCGATCAGCAGGGTCACCACCTCGCGCGGGGATTCGTCCAGCGTGGGCACGTGGTAGTCGAACAGGCTGCCATTGAGCAACTGCCCGTCCTCGTAGACGTACTCCTCGGACAACGCGTGGCCCATGCCCTGCACCGTGGCGCCCTCGTCCTGCCCCTCGGCGGCCTTGCGGTTGATCACGCGACCCACGTCGGCGGCGCTGACCACGCGCGCCAGGCGAATCTCGCCGGTGTCCTCGTCGACCTCGATCTCGGAGATGCCCGCGGCGGTTTCCCAGAACAGCGGTGCCAGCGCGAAGCCGCCTTTCTTCGTGTTCGGCGTCACGCGCCCCACGCCGAGGAACTCCCCGCTGTCGATGCCCTGGAACAGGCGCAGCAGCTCGCGGAAGCTGGTCACGCCCTGCGGGCCGGCAACGCCCTCCTCGCCCAGGCTGTAGGCCGAAGGTTCGCCGCCCAGCACCTGCGCGGCCATCTCGCGAACCTGCGTGGTGATGTCCTCGCAGGCCAGTTCAACCGCCAGGCCGATGATCACCGTCGAGCGGCTGGCCCCGGTGCCCCAGTCGTAGGGTGCGGTGTCGGTGTCGGGCTCGGCCACGCTGACCCTGTGCATGGGCTGGTGCAGCGATTGCGCCGCCACGGTGCGCAGCGCACCGCGCGCCCTGGCCGATCTCGACCGTGTTGGCCAGCACCAGCACCGAGCCGTCGGCCTTCAGGCGCACGATGGCGCCGCCGATCGGCAGGATGCCGGGATCGGTGGCGGCCACGGCCACGCCGCGCGCGCGGCCCGGCGAATCCGGCCCTGCCGCCTTGTCCATTGCAGCCACCGCCTGGCGCAGGGCGCCCTTGAGGTCCACGTCCAGCGGTCGCAGGTCCGGCCGCACGCATTCACCCTTCTCGACCATGTTGGCCAGGCGGTACTCGACCGGGTCGCGGCCCAGGGCCGCGGCAATCTCGTCCATCTGCGACTCGGTGGCCCACACGCCCTGCGGCCCGCCGATGGAGCGGAACGCCGCGCCCGGCACGGTATTGGTGTAAACGGCGCAGGCCTCGAGCTTGAGGTGCGGGAACCGGTAGGGCCCGATCGCGCGCACGGCCGATTTGATCGCCACGGCCGGACCGGTGTCGGCGTAGGCCCCGCCGTTCATCACCACGCGCACCGATTTGGCCAGCAGTCGGCCCTCGGCGTCGATGGCGGTCTTCAGGTGCACCACGGCGCTCAGGCGCCGGCAGGTGAGCATGGATTCGTTGATCGACAGGCACACGCGCACCGGGCGCTTTGCCTTCCAGGACAGCGCGGCGACCAGCGGATCGATCTTCACCGAGGCCTTGCCGCCGAAGCCGCCACCCACGTAGGGCGAGTGCACGCGCACGCGCGCCAGCGGGATGCCGAACAAGTCCGAACACACGCGCTGTATGGCGGTCGGCGTCTGCCCGCAGCTCCACAGGTCCAGCGAATCCTCGCGGCGATCGGCCACCACCACGTGCGGCTCCATGGCGTAGTGGAACACCATCGGGAAGCTGTAGCGATCCTCGAACACGCGCGCCGCCCCGGCAAACGCCGCTTCGGGCTCGCCGTGCGAGTACTGGTAGTGCTGGAAGACGTTGCTGCCCTCGACCGGATTCGTGCCGCCGCGGAAATAGAAGTCCTTGTGCGCGACCATCTTGTCGTGCACCAGCGGCGCGTTCGCCTGCATGGCCTCATCCGCGTCGGTGACGAACGGCAGCGGCTCGTAATCGACGACGATGGCGTCCAGCGCCTCCTCGGCGGTGAACTCGTCCACTGCGGCGACCGCCGCCACCGGATCGCCCACGTAGCGCACGCGATCGATGGCGATCACCGGACGATCCTTGAGGTACAGCCCCCAGTGCGGGTTCCGACCGCCCAGATTCACCAGGTCCGCGCCGGTCAGCACCGCCACCACGCCGGGCATGGCCAGCGCAGCGGACGCGTCGATGCCGCGGATCCTGGCGTGCGGCAGGGTGCTGCGCAGGATGCGCCCGTGCAGCATCCCGGGCACCGCCACATCGCTGGCAAACACCGCCTCGCCGGTCACCTTCTCGAGGTAATCCGCACGCGCCTCGCTGCCGGCGTGCAAATCCCTGGCGGCGTCCATTCGGTCGCTCTTCCCGCCGCTCAGTTGTCGAGGCTGATGCCCGCGCTCTTGATGACCGCGCCCCACTTCTCCGTGTCGCGGCGTATGCGTTCGCCCAGCGCCTCCGGCGTGCTGGTCTCGGGTTCGACACCGGCGGCCAGCAGGCGGTTGCGGATCTCCGGGGTGGCGAAGGTCTTGACGATCTCCGCGTTCAGCCTGGCGATGATCGCCGGCGGGGTGCCGGCCGGCGCAGTGACCGCGAACCAGGTCGAGGCCTCGAAGCCGGGCAGGCCGCTTTCGGCCACGGTGGGCACGTCGGGCAGCGCGATCGCGCGGCGCGACGTGGTCACGGCCAGCGCCTTGAGTTTGCCGCCGCGGATCTGCGGCAAGGCCGCCGGCCCCTGCTCGATGCCGAGGATCACGCGCCCGGCCAACAGGTCGGTCATCATCGGTCCGCTGCCGCGATAGGGGATGTGCACGATGAAGGTCCGGGTGGTCTGCTTGAACAACTCGACGAACACATGCTGTGAGGTGCCTGCGCCGGCCGAGGCGTAGCTGTACTTGCCGGGGCTGGCCTTGAGATAGGCGATCAGCTCTTTGAGCGAATTCACCGGCAGGGAGGTCGGCACGATCACATACGAGGGATTGACGCCCACGTTGGACACGGGAACGAGGTTCTTCTGCGTCTGGCCCATGCGCTCGTTCAGCAGCGGCAGAATCGTGTGCAGCGAAGCCGCACCGATCAGCACGGTGTGGCCGTCCGCGGGCGCCCTCGAGGCGTACTCGGCACCGATCATGCCCGAAGCTCCGGGACGGTTCTCGACCACGGCGGGCTGGCCCCAGGCGCGCTGGAACGCGTCGCCGACGGCGCGCGCGTAGAGGTCCGTCGCCCCGCCCGGCGGGAACGGCGCAATGATCTTGATCGGCGCCGTCGGGAAATCCTGCGCGATTGCGCAACGTGCGGCCAGCAACATCGCGACGAGAGAAAGCTGCATGAGTTTCATGGTTGATCTCCGGGATAGCGGCGTGCCAAATGTGGGACGAAACGTAGCACAGGTTTTGAAAACAGAATAGGATTCTGTCTGACAGAATCTTGGCCCCTCCCCCCGGATAAGCAAAATGCGCGCCGCCCCGAAACGCAACAGCGAATCACTGCCGACCAGGCCGGCACAATCCGGCGTGGCGGCCGTGGAGCGCGCCCTGGCCATCATCAACGCCTTCGGCCCCGGCGATGCCTCGCTCAGCCTGCACGACCTGGCGACGCGCACCGACATGTACAAGAGCACGGTGCTGCGGCTGATCGCCACGCTGGAGAGCGCGCACTGCATACAGAGACTGGACGACGGCCGTTACCAGCTCGGTTCGATGCTGCTGCACTGGGGGGGCCTGTACCAGGCTTCGCTTCGCCTCGACGACCATGTACTGCCGGTGTTGCGCGAACTCGTCCGGCAGACCGGCGAAGGCGCCTCGTTCTTCACACGCGAACGCGACGTGCGCGTCTGCCTGTTCCGCGTCGACTCGCCGCATTCGCTGCGTGACCACGTCCGCACCGGCGACCTGCTGCCCCTGGACAGGGGCGCCGCCGGGCGTGTGCTGCTCGACTTCGACCCCGCGCGGATCCGCGAGCAGGACTTCCCGGCCTCTGCGGTGATCGCCACTGTGGGCGAGCGCGAGCCCGGCATCGCCGCGGTGGCCGCGCCGGTGTTCGGGCCCGGCCAGACATTACGCGGCGCACTGGCCGTGTCCGGGCCTTCGGCCCGCCTGACCCGATCGACGATCGACGAGATCGCGGGAACCCTGGTCGCCGCCGCCATGGAACTCACGCGCCGCCTTGGCGGCAACCCCGCCCCGCTCGCCGCGCGCAGCCATGTCGGCAGGCGTCGCGCGCCTTCCCGCAGGCACGGGAAACTGCCGGGAGCCCCCCCCCCCCCCCGCGCCCCCCCCCCCCGCCCCCCCCCGGGGGCCCCCCCCCCCCCGCGGCGGGGGGCCCCCCGCCCCCCGCCCCGGCCCCCCCCGCGCCGGCCCGCGGCCGCCGCGGCGCCGCGTCGGCGAACGGCTGGCCGCCGTCCCGGCGGCAGCCCCCCTGCGCCCGGGTCGCGGGGGCCCGCTGCCGGGCGAGTGGCGGGGCCGCCGCCCGCGCCCGGGGGGGGGGGCCCGCCGGGGGCCGCCGCCCCCGCCCCCCGGACTCCCGGGTGAACGGGAGCGCCCTGGCCCGGCCCCCGGGCCCGCGCGCGCGGGGGGGGGCGGGCGGGGCCGGGGGCCCCGCGGCCCCGGGGCGCCCAACGCGCGCAACCTGTGGTCGCCCGCGGGTGCGGGAATGGCGGGCCGCCGTGGACGCACCTTCGCGTGCGGCGGGCCCGCCGAGGCGCCCCCCCCCCCCCCCCCCCCCCCACGCCGACCCCGGGGCGGGCGGGGGCCCCCCCCCCCCCCCCCCACCCCCCCCCCCCCCCCCCGCCCCCCCCCCCCACCAACGGCAACCCCCACAACGAGCGCCTCCGACGGCACGCGCCGCCCGCCCCGAAACCCCCGCCGTACGGCGCAGGCGGCACCGGCCCCGGAACCGCCGGAGGCACTGTGACCTTCGGTGCGCTGACGCCGCCCGCCGCCGTCACCGGTCCGAATGCGCCCGTGACCATCACCACAACCCTTTCGGCTTCGCCGACCACGTCCCCCCCGGCGGCTTGCGGGCCGCACCCGACCCCCTCCCCCGCCACCCCCGCTCCCTCCCCCCCTACCCCGCAAAGCCCGCCCCCCTGGACTACCCCCGCCACCCCGCTCCCGCCCCGCTCAACTCCCCGCCCCCCCCCTCCAACGACGCCCTTCACCTCGGCCACGAACGAGTACTGACCCGCCCCCCCCACTGAGTGGAGGCGTACCGGCGTCGGCGGAATCGTCTACGTACTGCCGGAGACACGCTCGAGTCTGGAAGTTTTCGGATCGTATAATGTCGTCGAACGCGCCCGGCTGCGAAGCTTGGCGCGCTGACCCGCCCACAATGCGCGCGGCACGATGGACATATAACGACAAGTTCCGAGGAAAAACCCCGCAGAAGACGCAACGACTGGCCGACGAACATCTGGGTTCCAAGACTGCGCGGATACGCTTTGCGCTGACAAAGACGCTGGCTGTCCTGGCAGTCGCGCTTGCAGCGGTGCCCGGCGCGGCACGGGCGCAGGCTGACTATCCGAACAAGCCCATCCGACTGGTGGTCAACTTTGCGGCAGGCTCTTCTCCCGACATCGTCGGACGCACCATCGCGACGCCGCTGGCACAGGCCCTGGGCCAGCCCATCGTCATCGAGAACCGCACCGGTGCGGGCGGCACGGTCGGCGTGGACGTGGTGGCCAAGTCGGCGCCGGACGGCTACACGCTGATGGTGACCGCAGGCTCGACCATGACCATCGTTCCTCACGTGATGGGCAAGCTGCCCTACAACCCGGAAAAGGACGTGATTCCCGTCGCGGCCGGCGCGAGGATCGAGAACTTCCTGGTGGTGCGCTCCGACCTGCCGACCAAGACCTACAAGGAGTTCGTCGACTACGCCAAGCGCAACCCCGGCAAACTCACCTACGGCTCGGCCGGCAGCGGCACCTCGCCGCACATCGCCGCCGAGATCTGGAAGGCCGCCACCGGCGTGTTCGCGCTGCACATCCCGTATCGCGGCACCGCGCCGGCGATCCAGGACATGCTGGGTGGACAGATCGACTTCATGATGGACTCGGGCTCTTCATTCCCGCACGTGAAATCGGGCAAGTTCCGCGTGCTGGGCGTCGCCAGCAGCAAGCGCCTGCCCATGCTGCCGGACGTGCCGACCTTCGAGGAGCTGGGCCTCAAGCTGGAAACCGGCACCACGCACGCCTTTTACGCGCCGGCCGGCACGCCCGCACCCATTGTCGACAAGCTGAACCGCGAGATCAACCGCGTGCTGGCGCAGCCCGGCGTGGTGCAGACGATTCAAAGCCTGGGCGCGGCCGTCACGCCGATATCCCCAGCGGAACTGCGCGCTGTGATGGAAGCCGACAGCAAGCGCTATGCGGCCATCGTTCGCAAGGCAGGCATCAAGCCGGACTGAGAACAGTTGGAATAAAAAAGGGCCGGTCATCGACCGGCCCTTTTTCTTGCTGGCGGAGAGTGAGGGATTCGAACCCTCGATACGGGTTACCCCGTATAACGCCTTAGCAGGGCGCCCCCTTCAGCCACTCGGGCAACTCTCCTTGCTCACTGCGCTCGCCGGACCTTGGGTTGAGCGGCCGCGGCGCAACCCTCGGCGGCATCGAGCGACGCACCGAGCGAATTCTTTGCTGCGGCCGGATTATCCCCAAAAGGAGGCCGGCGGTAAGCCGGTCTAGGCCCGGTCCAGCCCGAAGGCCTGGTGGAGCACGCGTACCGCGAGCTCCAGGTACTTCTCCTCCATGACCACCGAGATCTTGATCTCCGAGGTCGTGATCATCTGGATGTTGATGCCCTCTTCGGCCAGGGTGCGGAACATCTGCGAGGCGATGCCCACGTGCGAGCGCATGCCCAGACCGACCAGCGACACCTTGGCGATCCTGTCGTCGCCGGAGACCTCCCGGCACTTGATGTGCGGCTGCACCTGATCCTTGAGGATCTTCATGGCTTTGGCGAAATCGCCGCGCCCGACCGTGAACGAGAGGTCGGTCATGCCGTCGTGACCCACGTTCTGCACGATCACGTCGACGTCGATCTTGGCATCGGCGATGGGCCCGAGGATCGCGTAGGCGATGCCGGGCCGGTCGGGCACGTCGTGCACCGTGATCTTCGCTTCGTCGCGCGCGAACGCAACCCCGGATATGACTGCTTGTTCCATGGCCATGGTCGGATCTTCCTCGAATGTGATCAGCGTGCCGGAGACGGACTCCTCCTCGACCGGAATCATCGGATCGGTCAGACTGGAGAGCACGCGCAGGCGCACCTTGTACTTGCCGGCGAACTCCACCGAGCGGATCTGCAGCACCTTGGAGCCCAGGCTCGCCATCTCGAGCATCTCCTCGAAGGTGACGGTCTTCAGGCGACGCGCCTCGGGCACGATGCGCGGGTCGGTGGTGTAGACACCGTCGACGTCGGTATAGATCTGGCACTCGTCCGCCTTTAGCGCGGCCGCCAGCGCCACACCCGTGGTGTCCGAGCCGCCGCGTCCCAGCGTGGTGATGTTGCCGGCCGCATCCACGCCCTGGAAGCCCGCCACCACCACCACGTTGCCTTCCTTGAGGTCGCGGCGGATGTTGTGCTCGTCGATCTCGAGGATGCGCGCCTTGGTATAGGCGTCGTCGGTCAGGATCCTCACCTGCCCACCGGTGTAGCTCCTTGCCTTCAGGCCCAGAGCCTGTATTGCCATCGCCATCAGGCCGATGGTCACCTGCTCGCCCGTGGCCGCCAGCTGGTCGAGCTCGCGCGGATCGGGAATCGGCTGCAGTTCCTTCGCCATGCCGAGCAGGCGGTTGGTCTCGCCGCTCATCGCGGAGACCACCACCACCACGTCGTGGCCGGCCGCCTGCCATTTGGCGACGCGCCTGGCGACGTTCTTGATACGCTCGACCGAGCCGACGGAGGTGCCGCCGTACTTCTGGACTATCAGGGCCATGCGGGAGTTCCGGGAAAGGGGACGCGAACTGGAAAGCCCGCAATTTTAGCCGAAAATCCCTTACTAAAGCTAGGCTTAGCCGGCTTTGCGCTCCCGCTCCCAGACGATGCGCAGCATGCGCGGCAAGCCGTCCATGGTGACCGGACCGCCCGAGAGGACCAGGCGGGTGCCCTCCAGAACGGCGTGGCGCAACTGCGCCGCCCCGACCCAGTTCGGCACCAGACACATTTCCAGTTTGTGGGTGACCGTGCGCGCCGCCTCGTCGACTTCGAAGATCCCGTAGTAGGCGAAGTAACCGCGCGCCGCTGCGGCGAACTCGGCATCGCCGGCGGACGACAGGTCGCCGCCCGCGAACGCGGTGCGGCCCGGCGTCATGATGTGCACCGACACGTGCCCCTGCTCGTCGTAGGCAAGCACGCCGATGGCGTCACGCCCGACCGGGTACATGAGCTCACCGTGCGGACCGACGGCTTCGTAGGTTTTCAGCCGCCAGGTGCCGAGTATCTGGTCTTTGAGCATCGCAGCGCTTCCGGAGTTGCAGGTCCCGCATTCTGCCGCAACGTGCCGGACGCGTCGCGCAGATGCGCCGGACCTTCGACCGTCCCGGGGCCGGCACCGCACCCCGGCCGCGGGGACTGGCAGCAATCAGGCTGAAATACGGCTACTGGCCACGGGTTCAGGAAAAAAGTGGCAGCATTCTGACCGCCGCCGGCAGCTCAGGCCGCGGCCTCCAGCAGCGCCAGCAGGGTCGGCCCGTAGCGCTCCAGCTTCTTCGCGCCCATGCCGCCGACGGCGGACAGCGCGTCGAGGTCTGCCGGGCGACGCTGCGCGATCTCGGCCAGCGTGCTGTCGTGCAGGATCACATAGGCCGGCACGGCCTGGGTGCGCGCCTCGCCCATGCGCCAGGCCTTGAGCCGCTCGAACAGGCCCGCGCCCTCGGCGCCGAGCGCGGCCGCGACACCCGCGCCGCGCCGCGACTCGCGCACCCGCGCGCGCGCCGCCACCGTGCGGCGCATCTCCACCCCCTGCTCGCCCCTGAGCACGGCGCGGCTGGCCTCGGTCAGGCGCAGCGCGCCGTGAGCCTCGTGATCGACGTGCGCATAGCCCAGCGCCACCAGCTGGCGGAACACGCCGCGCCAGGCGGTCTCGTCGAGGCCCGCACCGACGCCGAACACCGCCAGCTTGTCGTGTTCCCAGCGCTGCACGCGCTCGCCCTCCTTGCCGCGCAGCACTTCGATCAGGTGCACGGCGCCGAAGCGCTGGCCGGTGCGGTAGATGGCCGACAGCGCCTTGCGCGCCGCCTCGGTGGCGTCCCAGGTCTCGGGCGGCACCAGGCAGGTGTCGCAGTTGCCGCAGGGCGCGCTCTGCTCGCCGAAGTAGGCCAGCAGTCGCACGCGCCGGCAGGCGGCGGTCTCGCACAGGCCGAGCAGCGCATCGAGCTTGGCATTCGACACCCGCTTGAACTCCTCGCTCGCCTCCGACATCTCGATCAGGCGCTTGTGCTGCACGAGGTCGGCGAGCCCGTAGGCCATCCAGGCGTCGGCCGGCTCGCCGTCGCGCCCGGCGCGGCCGGTCTCCTGGTAGTAGCCCTCCAGGCTCTTGGGCAGGTCCAGGTGGGCGACGAAGCGCACGTCGGGCTTGTCGATGCCCATGCCGAAGGCGATGGTGGCCACCACGACGATGCCCTCTTCGCGCTGGAAGCGCGCCTGGTGCGTCGCCTGCGCGGGCGGCGTCCATGCCGGCGTGGTAGGGCAGCGCGCGACGCCGTGCGCACCAGCCAGGCCGCGGTTTCGTCAACCTTGCGCCGCGAGAGGCAGTAGACGATGCCGGCTTCGCCGGCGTGCTCCTCGCGAATGAAGCGCAGCAGCTGGGCGCGCGCGTCTGCCTTGTCGACAATGGCATAGCGGATGTTGGGCCGGTCGAAGCTCGAAATGAAGATCCGCGCTTCGCCGAGGGCCAGCCGTTCGATGATCTCGGTGCGCGTCTGCGGATCGGCGGTGGCGGTGAGCGCGATGCGCGGGACCGAAGGGAAGCGTTCGTGCAGCACCGACAGCTGCAGGTACTCGGGCCGGAAGTCGTGCCCCCACTGCGAGACGCAATGCGCCTCGTCGATGGCAAACAGCGCGATCTTCGAGCGTTCGAGCAGCGCCAGGCAGCGCTCGGTGGCCAGACGCTCGGGCGCTACGTAGAGCAGGTCGAGTTCGCCGGCGGCCATGGCGCGCTCCACGGCGCGCGCCTGCTCGGCATCCAGAGACGAATTCAGGAAGGCCGCGCGCACGCCGAGCTGGGTCATGGCCGCCACCTGGTCCTGCATCAGCGCGATCAGCGGCGAGACCACCACGCCGGTGCCGGGACGCAGCAGCGAAGGCACCTGGTAGCACAGCGACTTGCCGCCGCCGGTGGGCATCAGCACCAGCGCGTCGCCGCCGGCTGCGAGGTGCTCGACGATCTCCTGCTGCGGGCCGCGGAATGCCGCGTGGCCGAAGGTCTTGCGCAGTACCTCGAGGGCGTCGCCGGACATCAGCCCTCGCGCGAACGCAGGGCGATACGGTTGCCCTCGCTGTCGCGCACGATGGCGCGCCAGCCGAACTCGCCGATCGAATGGCGGCCCTTGAGGATGGCGCCGCCGCGCTCCTCGACCTCCTCGAGCGCCTCGGCCAGCCGCCCCTCGCAGTTCAGGTAGACCAGCGGCCCGTCCTCGGAGGGCTGGCCGCTGCCCGGCGCGGCCGGGAACAGGCAGACACCGACCTCGTTCTCGCCGTGCGGCACCAGGGCCACCGACAGGGTCGGGAACTCCTCCTTCTTCAGCGTGAGGTCGAGCACCGCGGAATAGAAGCGTATCGCGCGATCCAGGTTCTTTACCGGGATGTCGATCCAGACGACGGGGTTGGCCATGGGTGATCTCCTTGCTGCGATGTACCTGGCGGAAGCGGTGAGATTCGAACTCACGAACGGTTGCCCGTTGCCGGTTTTCAAGACCGGTGCAATCGACCACTCTGCCACGCTTCCTGAATTTCACGCCGGCCGGCATGCCGCTGGCGGCGCCGGCCCGGAGCGGCCTTGAAGCCACACCGAGCGCCCGCATTTTACCTGCAGCGCGCCACATGACATTGCGGTGACATTGCGAAGCGTAATCCCCTGATTCATGAGACATTGGGGCGATCGACCGGCGCCGCGGAAACTTGAAACTTCGCGCGACTTTGGTAGTCTTAGCTGGGTGACGTCCATAACGTCGCTTTTTTACCCATCCCCTGGAGGGAAACCATGCAACCCGAGCTGAAACCCGTCCCGAACAACGACAGTGTCTTCCGTGGCAACGCCGCCTCCCATGGCGCGGGTGCCCTGGCGCCCGAGGCGCACAAGGTGCTGCGCAACACCTACCTGCTGCTCGCCCTGACGATGGTGCCCACCGTCGGCGGCGCCTATCTCGGCATGGCCACCAGCGGCATCATCACCCAGCACCCGATCATCAGCTTCTTCGTGATGCTGGCGGCGGTGATCGGCCTGCAGTTCGCCATCGCCGCAAGTTCCGCGACAGCGCGATCGGCATCGGCCTGCTGCTGCTGATGACCGGCCTGCTGGGCTGGTTCCTCGGGCCGTTGCTCAACTCGGCGCTGTCGCTGAGGAACGGCGGACAGCTGATCGGCTACGCGGCCGGCGGCACCGGGCTGATCCTGTTCACCATGGCGACGGTGGCGACGGTGACGAAGCGGGATTTCAGCTTCATGGGCAAGTTCCTGTTCGTCGGCATGATCGCGCTGCTGCTGGCGATGGTGGCGAACATGTTCCTGCAGATCCCGGCGCTGTCGCTGGCGATCTCGACGCTGGTGGTGGTGGTGTTCTCGCTGTTCCTCCTGCACGACCTGTCGCGCATCGTCACGGGCGGCGAGACCAACTACCTGCTGGCGGCGACCGGCGTGTACATGAGCCTGTTCAACATCTTCGCCAACCTGCTGCAGCTGCTGATGGCGCTGACGGGCGAAAAGGACTGAAGGACGGCACTCCCGGAAAAGGCGCCTGCGGGCGCCTTTTTCGTTTCCCCTTCCCTACGGGCGCTCGAACAGCGCGATGCTCTCGACGTGCGCGGTGTGCGGGAACATGTTCACCACGCCCGCCGCCGCGAGGCGGAAACCCTTCACGTTGACCAGCGTGCCGGCGTCGCGCGCCAGCGTCGCCGGGTCGCAGGACACGTAGACGATGCGGCGCGGCCAGGCCTCCGGCAGGGCCTTGACGACCTCGATCGCGCCTTCGCGCGGCGGGTCGATCAGCAGCTTGTCGAACGGCCCGTGCACCTCGAACCCGGGAACGAAGAGGTTCGCGGACAGGAAGGTCGCCTGCAGCCCGTTCGCCTCGGCGTTCTGGCGCGCGCGCTCGACCAGCCCCTCGTTGCCCTCGAAGCCGACCACGGTCGCGCCGCTGCGCGCGATCGGCAGCGAGAAATTGCCCAGCCCGCAGAACAGGTCCGCGATGCGCTCGCCCGGCCGGGGATCGAGCAGTTGCATGGCGCGGGCGACGAGAACGCGGTTGACGCCGTGGTTCACCTGCGTGAAATCGGTCGGCCGGAACGCAAGCCGCAGGCCGGACTCCGGCAGCGTGTAGCCGAGCGCCGGGGCATCCAGCGGATGGAACGGGTACGCGGTATCCGGGCCCTTGGGCTGCAGCCACGCCTGCACGCCCGCCTCGTCGGCGAAGGCACGCAGCTTCGTCTCGTCACCGGCCGACAGCGGCTCGAGGTTGCGGAACACCAGTACCGTCACGGCATCGCCCACGGCAAGTTCGACCTGCGGCAGGCGCGAGTTCGCGTCCATCGTTCCGATCAGCGCGCGCAGTTTCGGCAGCAGCGCCGACACCGCGGGCGGCAGTACCGGACAAGCCTGCATGTCGGCGACGTAGCTCGAACGCCGCTCGCGGAAGCCCACCAGCGCGCCGCCCTTCTTGGGGACGTAGCGCACGCTGAGGCGGGCGCGGTGCCGGTATCCCCACTCCTCGCCGTAGACGATCGGCAGCATGGTCTCCGGCGCGACCTTGCCGATGCGTGCGAGGTTCTCCTCCAGGCCGCGTTGCTTGGCCGCCATCTGCGTGCGCAGGTCGGCGTGCTGCGTGATGCAGCCGCCGCAGGTGCCGAAATGGGGACACGGCGGCTCGCGCCGCCCGGGTGAAGCCGCCAGGATCCTGCAGGGTGCGGGCGGTGTCGAACCGGTCGCGGCTGTGCACGCGCTCGACGAGCACGCGCTCCCCGGCCAGCGCCCCCTCGACGAAGACCACTTTGCCGTCATTGCGCGCGACGCCCATGCCGGCGGCGTCGAGCGAGTCGATGCTCAGCTCAACCAATCTTGGCTTCTTGCCAGAGCGACAGGAATTCGGCCCAGTGGGGCGCCTTCTGCGATTCGATCCAGGTGCGCAGTAGCAGGCATTCCTTCGCGTAGCGCTCCTTCGTGAACACGCCGCGCAGCAGCTGGAAGCGCAGGTACAGCAGGTAGGTGTTGGCGCAGTCGGCCTCGCAGTAGTCGCGGATCTCCGCCTGCTTGCCCGCGAGATAGGCCGGCCACACTTCGGCGCCGCCGACGCCGATCTTGCCGGGCAGGCCGGCGATCTGCGCCACATCGTCGAGCGGGCTGTTGTTGCGCGGCTGGTACATGGCCAGCAGATCCATCAGGTCCAGGTGGCGCGAATGGTAGCGGCCGAGGTAGCTGTTCCACTTGAAGTCGCGGTCGTCCTCGCCCTGGTCCCAGAACTTCGGCGCGGCGACGCCGTGCAGCAGCGCGCGGTAGTTCAGCACCGGCAGGTCGAAGCCGCCGCCGTTCCACGACACCAGTTGCGGCACGTACTTTTCCACGCCGTCGTAGAACTTCTGGATCGCCGTGCGTTCATCGCGCTCGGGCTCGCCGATGGAGAACACCTTGAGGCCGTCGCCGTCGCGCAGCACGCAGGAGATGACCACCACCTTCTGCAGGTGCGGCGGCAGGAAGTCGCTGCCGGTCTGCGCGCGCCGCTTCTGGAACGCCACCTCCGCGACCTCGGCGTCCGAAAGCGATGCGGGAAGGTCGTACAGGCGCCGGATTCCCGGGCAGTCCGGCACCGTCTCGATATCGAATGCCAGGACGGGCGTCACTGGGGGAACACGCCGCTCGACAAGTACCGGTCGCCCCGGTCGCAGATGATGGTGACGATCACGGCATTGCGCGCCTCGCTTGCCAGGCGCAGGGCGACCGCGACGGCGCCGCCGGACGAGATGCCGGCGAAGATGCCCTCCTCCGCGGCGAGGCGGCGCGCCATCGTCCTCGGCGTCGCGCTGGTGCACGTACTCCAGCCGGTCGACGCGCGGCTTCTCGTAGATCTTCGGCAGGTAGGCCTCGGGCCACTTGCGGATGCCCGGGATCTGCGAGCCTTCCTCGGGCTGGCAGCCGACGATCTGCACCTTCGGGTTCTTCTCCTTGAGGAAGCGCGAGCAACCCATGATGGTGCCGGTGGTGCCCATGCTGGAGACGAAGTGCGTGATGCGCCCTTCGGTGTCCTTCCAGATCTCCGGCCCCGTGGTCTCGTAGTGCGCGCGCGGGTTGTCGGGGTTGGCGAACTGGTCGAGCATGATGCCCTTGCCCTCGGCAACCATGCGGTCGGCGAGGTCGCGCGCGGATTCCATGCCGCCGGCGGCCGGCGTGAGGATCAGTTCCGCCCCGTAGGCCTTCATGGTCTGCTTGCGCTCGGCGGTCTGGTTCTCCGGCATGATCAGCACCATGCGGTAGCCGCGGATCGCCGCCGCCATCGCCAGCGCGATGCCGGTGTTGCCGCTGGTGGCCTCGATCAGCGTGTCGCCGGGCTTGATGCGCCCCGCCTCCTCGGCGCGGCTGATCATCGACATCGCCGGCCGGTCCTTGACCGAGCCGGCCGGGTTGTTGCCCTCGAGCTTGGCGAGGATCAGGTTGCCGTTCTTTTCGTTGTGCGCGCCGGGGATGCGCTTCAGGCGCGCCAAAGGCGTCTCGCCGACGAAGTGTTCGAGGGTGCGGCAGGCTCATGCCTTCCCGCCGAGCAGGTGGTCGACGTAGGCACCAACGCCCTTCGCCACGTCCATGAACTCGCCGGGGTAGCCCGCCTCGCGCAGCCGCGTCACGTCGGCCTCGGTGAAGCTCTGGTACTTGCCGGCAAGCTGCGCCGGGAACGGGATGTACTCGACCATGCCGCCCCCGACCAGCTGCTCCAGCGTCAGTTCCGGCTCGCCGCGCGAGCGGCGCACGCCGTTGGCGACCGCCACCGCGACGTCGTTGAACGTCTGCGCGCGGCCGGTCCCGCAGTTGTAGACGCCCGACACCTCGCGGTGCTCGAGGAAGTACAGGTTCACGTTGACGACGTCGTCGACGTGGATGAAATCGCGGCGCTGCCCGCCGTCCGGGTAGCCATCCGTGCCGACGAACAGCCTGACCTTGCCTTCGGCGCGGAACTGGTTGAAGCCGTGGTACGCCACCGAAGCCATGCGGCCCTTGTGCTGCTCGTTGGGGCCGTAGACGTTGAAATAGCGAAAACCCGCGATCTGCGCGCTGCGCTCGGGCAGGCGCTTGCGCACGTGCTGGTCGAACAGGAATTTCGAGTAGCCGTACACATTCAGCGGGGATTCGTGGCGCAGTTCCTCGCGAAACACGGTGCCGGCGCCATAGACCGCCGCAGACGACGCGTACATCAGCGGCACCTCCTCCTCCTGGCACCAGTCGAGCAGGCGCCGCGAGTAGGCGTAGTTGTTCTCCATCATGTAGCGCCCGTCGGCCTCCATGGTGTCGGAGCAGGCGCCCTGGTGGAACACGGCCTCGACGGCCCCCTCGAACTGGTGCGGCTTCCAGCCTGTCCAGGAACTCGTCGCTTGTCGAGGTAGTCCGCGATCTGGCAGCCGGCGAGGTTGGGGAACTTGTCGGCCTGCGTGAGGTTGTCGACCGCGATGATCTCGGTCACGCCGGCGCGGTTGAGGCCTGCGACCAGGCGCGAGCCGATGAACCCCGCCGCTCCCGTCACCACGTAGTTCATCTGCAGGCTCCGCTCATTTTCCAAACAACTCGCGCCGGGTCGCCACCGCCGTGCCGAGCTTGCCGACGACGATGCCCGAGGCGCGGTTGGCGATGCGCACCGATTCCTCCAGCGGAACGCCGGACGCGAGCATGACCGCGATCGCCGCGATCACCGTGTCGCCCGCACCGCTCACATCGTACACTTCGCGCGCCTGCGCCGGCACGTGCATGATGCCGCCGGATTCGAACAGGGTCATGCCCTGTTCGCTGCGCGTCAGCAGCAGCGCCTGCATCCGCAGTTGCTCGCGCAGCCCCTGCGCGCGGCGCGCGAGGTCCCGCTCGTCCTTCCATGCGCCGACCACCTGCCGCAGCTCGGCGCGGTTGGGCGTGACGATGGTGGCGCCGCGGTAGCGCGAGTAGTTGTCGCCCTTCGGGTCGACCAGCACGGGCTTGCCGGCCTTGCGCGCCATGGCGATCATCTTCGCGATGTGCGCGAGGCCGCCCTTGCCGTAGTCGGAGAGCACCACGACGTCGCAATCGGGCAACGCGGCCTCGAAATCGGCCAGCTTCGAGGCCAGCACTTCGCTGGAGGGGGCGGTTTCGAAATCGATGCGCAGCAGTTGCTGCTGGCGACCGATCACGCGCAGTTTCACGGTGGTCGGGATCGACGGATCGCGATGCAGGCTGGCGCGCACACCGGCGTTCTCGACCAGTTCGGTCAGCCTCACCCCGGCCTCGTCCTCGCCCACCACCGAGAGCAGGCGGGCCTGCGCGCCCAGCGACACGCAGTTGCGCGCCACGTTGGCCGCGCCGCCGGGTCGCTCCTCGGTGCGCTCGACGCGCACCATCGGCACCGGCGCCTCCGGCGAGATGCGCGACACCTCGCCGAACCAGTAGCGGTCGAGCATCACGTCGCCGACCACCAGGATGCGCGCCATGGACTGGCCTTCGCGGCCTCCGTGGCTGCATCAGGGTCGTCCGATCGGGAAGTACTCGAAGCCCAGCGCACGCACCGCCGCAGGGTCGTAGAGGTTGCGGCCGTCGAAGATCGCGGGCGTCTTCAGGCTGCGCCGGATGGCGTCGAAGTCCGGAGAACGGAACTCCTGCCACTCGGTGACGATCGCCAGCGCGTCGCAGTCCTCGAGCGCGGCCCCGGCGGACGCCGCGAAGGCGACGCGCGGCTCGCCGTCGAAGAGGCGCTTCGCCTCGGGCATCGCCACCGGATCATAGGCGCAGACGCTCGCACCGGCCGCCAGCAGGTCGGCGATCACGGCGCGGCTGGGCGCTTCGCGCATGTCGTCGGTGTTCGGCTTGAAGGCCAGCCCCCAGATCGCGAATCGCCGCCCGGCAGATCCGCTCGCCGAAGCGGCGCCTGACCTTGCGCCAAGTACGCGCTTCTGCGCGTCGTTCGCCGCGTCGACCGCGCCAGCAGCCTGCAGCGGCCGGCCGGCCTGCGCCGCGCTGTGCACCAGCGCCTTCACGTCCTTGGGAAAGCACGATCCGCCGAAGCCCGCGCCGGGATAGAGGAAGTGGTAGCCGATGCGCGGGTCGGAGCCGATGCCGCGGCGCACCTGCTCGATGTCGGCGCCGAGTTCCTCCGCCAGGTTGGCGAGCTCGTTCATGAACGAGATGCGCGTCGCCAGCATGGCATTGGCGGCGTACTTGGTGAGTTCGGCGGAACGCACGCTCATCAGCATGATGCGCTCGTGGTTGCGCTGGAACGGCGCGTACAGGCGGCGCAGCAGATCCACCGCGCGCGCGTCATCGGCGCCGATGACGATGCGGTCCGGGCGCATGAAGTCCTCGACCGCCGCGCCTTCCTTGAGGAACTCGGGGTTGGAAACCACGCTGTACGGGATCGATACGCCGCGCGCGTGCAGTTCCCCGGCCACGGCCTCGCGCACTCGATCCGCGGTGCCCACCGGCACGGTCGACTTGTCGACGATCACGCGATAGCCGTCCATGTGCCTGCCGATCGCGCGCGCTGCGGCGACCACGTGGGCATGTCGGCCGATCCGTCTTCGTCCGGCGGGTGCCGACGGCGATGAACTGCAGCTCGCCGTGCGCAACGCTGGCCGCAACGTCGGTCGAGAACACCAGTCGGCCGGCCGCCCGGTTGCGCGCGACGACGGCCTCCAGCCCGGGCTCGAAGATGGGCAGGCCGCCGTCGTTCAGCGTGGCGATCTTCCTCTCGTCGACGTCCAGGCAGAGCACGTGGTTGCCGGCGTCGGCCAGGCAGGCCCCGGTGACCAGGCCGACGTAGCCGGTGCCTACGATGGTGATCTTCATGATGCGCCCATGGGCCAGCCCGAACTCGGGCTCGCTTCGTCGGCGGCGGGTAGGTCTCCCAGCCGCCGCAGCCGGGACAGTGCCAGTGGAACTGCCGCGCCTTGAAGCCGCAGTGCTCGCACCGGTAGCGGGCCAGCCGCCTCGTGTGACTGTGCACGAGATTCCTGACAAGTTCGAGATCGTGGCGGCGCTCGGGGGAGCTTGCGCCGATAATCTGCGCCTCGAGCAGGCGGTCGAGGCCGAGCAGCGTCGGATTGCGGCGCAGTTCGTCGCGCACCAGCTTGTAGGCCGCCTCCGCGCCCTTCGATTCGAGCGTGCTCTGGAACACCGCGTCCAGCAGGTCGAGCGACGGATAGCGCTCGAGATACCCGGCTAGCAGCGTCAATCCCTCGTCCAGCTTGCCGCTGTCGCGGTGCGCCTCGAGCAGCCGCTGCGCGACCAGCGCCAGGAAGGCCGGGTGCTGCGACTCGATGCGCTTCCACGACTCGATCGCCGCGGCGTGGCCGCCCGCCGCGCGCTCGAGGTCGCCGAGCAGCATGCTGGCGCGCACCGACTTGCGGTTGGCTTCGAGCGCCGCCTCCAGGTGGGGCGCGCGACCGGCCGGGCGCGAGTGGGTGGAGTCGTGCGCGGCCAGCTTCGCAGTGGTACTGCGAGATCTCCCGCGCGCGGTCGTCGCCGCCGGCACCCGCCAAGGACAACCGGGTCGCCATCTCGATCGCCTTCACCCAGTCCTTCTCGGCCTGGTAGATCTCGAGCAGGCACTTGTTGGCGGCCTCGGCGTGGCGCCCGTCGACGAGCTTCTGGAACACTTCCTCGGCGCGGTCGAGGATCCCCGCCTTGAGGTAGTCCTGGCCGAGCTCGTGCATCGCCGAGAGCTTCTGGTCGGCGCCGAGGTCGGCGCGCTCGAGCAGGTTCTGGTGCATGCGGATCGCGCGGTCGTACTCGCCGCGCCGCCGGAACAGGCTGCCCAGCGCGAAGTGCAGCTCGACCGTCTCGGGGTCGAGCTTGACGACCTCGACGAAGGCGTCGATCGCCTTGTCGGGCTGCTCGTTGAGCAGGAAGTTCAGGCCCTTGAAGTACGACTGCGGCAGCGCGCGCGACTCCGAGACCAGGTGCTTGATGTCGATGCGTGCCGCGAGCCAGCCCAGGCCGAAGAAGATCGGCAGGGCGCCCAGCCACCAGTACTCGAACTCCATCGCGCCGTCAAGCTGCTGGATCTCGCGTCGCTGGCGCAGCATGGTGGTGAGGACCGCCGCCAGGCCGGCCATCGCGCCCGCGGCGAAGAACGCCAGCAGCAGCGCGATCAGCGGCGCCTGCCAGGCGAGATCGAAGTAGAACCGCAGCGTGACCGGCTCGGTGTTCTTGACGGCGAACGCGAGCAGGACAGGATGATCACAGACGGGCCGCCCAGGTCCGCCCAAGCGCGCGC
This sequence comes from Betaproteobacteria bacterium, assembly GCA_016713125.1. Taxonomy (GTDB): domain Bacteria; phylum Pseudomonadota; class Gammaproteobacteria; order Burkholderiales; family SG8-39; genus SZAS-79. Next base: position 18,305 of record JADJPT010000024.1, on the reverse strand, counting down.
ATGGACTGGATCGGCTCCTGGGGGAGGCTTAGCGGGCCGGCGCGGCTCGGCGCGCGGCCTCGCCTCCAGCGCCAGGTCGACGCGCTCGCGCAGTTCCTTGCCGGCCTTGAAGTGCGGCACGTACTTCTCCGGCACCTGCACCTTCTCGCCCGACTTGGGGTTGCGCCCGACGCGCGGCGGGCGGTAGTTCAACCCGAAGCTGCCGAAGCCGCGGATCTCGATGCGGTTGCCGGCCAGCAGCGCGTGCGACATCGCATCGAGGACCATCTTGACCGCGAACTCCGCATCCTTCGCCACCAGCTGCGGATAGCGTTGCGCGAGCCGGGCAATCAGTTCGGACTTGGTCATGACCGACCTGCCTCCCGCCGCGCCTGCGCACCTTCTGGTCGGTGCGGTTGTCCAGGCTTCGCCCGCAGCAGCGCGCCGAGGTTGGTGCTGCCTGCCGCGCTGCGCCGCATTCTCGGTGCGCAGCGACTTCATGACCTCGGTTTCCTCGGCCATGTCCTTGGCCTTGATGGAGAGGTTGATCGAGCGGTTCTTGCGGTCGACGTTGATGATCATCGCCTCGATCTCGTCGCCTTCCTTCAGGTGGGTGCGCAGGTCCTCGACGCGGTCGCGCGAGAACTCCGAGGCGCGCAGGTAGCCCCTCGATGTCGCCCGCGATCTGCAGCACGGCGCCCTTGGCGTCGACCGACTTCACCTTGCCCTTCAGGAGCGTGTTCTTCTCGTGGCCGGCGATGAAGTTGGTGAACGGGTCGCCTTCCATCTGCTTGATGCCCAGCGAGATGCGCTCGCGCTCGACGTCGATGGCCAGCACCAGGGCTTCGACCTCGTCGCCCTTCTTGAAGTTGCGCACGGCCTCTTCGCCGGGCGCCGACCAGGAGAGGTCGGACAGGTGCACCAGGCCGTCGATGCCGCCGGGCAGGCCGATGAACACGCCAAAGTCGGTGATCGACTTGATCTGGCCGGCGACCTTGTCGCCCTTCTTGAAGTCGCGGGCGAAGTCCTCCCACGGGTTCGGCATGCACTGCTTCATGCCGAGCGAGATCCGGCGGCGGTCCTCGTCGATCTCGAGGATCATGACCTCGACCTCGTCGCCGACCTGCACGACCTTGGACGGATGCACGTTCTTGTTGGTCCAGTCCATCTCGGAAACGTGCACCAGGCCTTCGATGCCCGACTCGACCTCGACGAACGCGCCGTAGTCGGTGAGGTTGGTGACCTTGCCGAACAGGCGGGTGCCCTGCGGGTAGCGGCGCGAGATGCCGACCCACGGGTCTTCGCCCAGCTGCTTGAGGCCCAGCGACACGCGGTTCTTCTCGGTGTCGAACTTGAGCACCTTGGCGGTGACCTCGTCGCCGACGTTCAGCACCTCGGAGGGGTGCTTGACCCGGCGCCAGGCCAGGTCGGTGATGTGCAGCAGGCCGTCGATGCCGCCGAGGTCGACGAACGCGCCGTAGTCGGTGATGTTCTTGACGATGCCCTTCACCACCGCGCCTTCGGACAGGCTGGCGAGGAGCGCCTCGCGCTCTGCGCCCGCGGTCTCCTCGAGCACGGCACGGCGCGAAACGACCACGTTGTTGCGCTTGCGGTCGAGCTTGATGACCTTGAATTCCATGGTCTTGCCTTCGTACGGCGTGGTGTCCTTCACCGGGCGCAGGTCGACCAGCGAGCCGGGCAGGAAGGCGCGGATGCCGCGCGCCATGACCGTCAGGCCGCCCTTCACCTTGCCGGTGATGACGCCTTCGATCTTCTCGCCGTTGTCCAGCGCCTTCTCCAGGTCCATCCAGGCGGCCAGGCGCTTGGCCTTGTCGCGCGACAGGCGGGTTTCGCCGTAACCGTCTTCCAGCGCCTCGATCGCGACGGTGACGAAGTCGCCGGCCTTGACTTCCAGCTCGCCGGCGTCGTTGCGGAACTCCTCGACGGCGATCACGCTCTCGGACTTCAGTCCGGCGTTCACGACCACGAAATTCTGGTCGACGCGCACGACTTCGGCCGTGATGACCTCGCCGATCCTCATTTCCTTGAGGGTCAGGCTTTCTTCGAACAGCGCGGCGAACGATTCGGGGGCGGGTGCGGACTTCGAGACTGCGGGGGTGGCGGCTGCACTGCCTGACCTGCTCGACTTCCCGATACCAGCGCCAGGACCTGGTCGACGACTTCTTCGATCGTCCGATCGGTCGAGTCGAGCAACACGCATCCAGCCGGGGCGAGCGGCGCGACCGCTCGTGGCGTCCGCGCATCGCGCTCGGCCAAGTCCCGGGAAAGGGCCGAGAGATTAGCATCTATTCCTTTGTCTTTCAACTGTTTATACCGACGCCCCGCCCTTTCCGCCACGCTCGCCGTGAGGAAGACCTTCAACGTCGCCGAAGGAAACACGATGGTTCCCATGTCACGCCCATCGGCGACCAGCCCTGGGGGCTGGCGATAGGCCCGCTGCCGCCCCAGCAGCGCCTCGCGCCAGCGGAATGGGGCCACCTCGGAGGCCCGGTTGCCACAGGATCTCTTCGGCGCAGGGCCTCGCCGACATCGACTCCCCGCCCAGCACGATCTCGCCCTCGAAGCGGACGTCCAGGCGCGCGGCGATGGCCGCCAGGGCGGCTCGTCGTCTGGCCACGCCGCGACGCCCTGGACGCCAGCGCCACCAGCCGGTACAGCGCCCCGCTTTCCAGGTAGTGGAATCCGAGGCGCTGCGCGACCATCCCCGCCACCGTCCCCTTGCCGGAGGACGACGGGCCGTCGATCGCGATCACCGGGGCGTCGGTCATGCCGGCCGCGCGAGCTTCGCGAACACGTCGAAGTAGGTGGGGAACGTCTTCGCCACGCATCCCGGGTCGTTGATGCGCACCGGCACGCCGCCCAGCGCCGCGAGCGAGAAGCACATGGCGACGCGGTGGTCGTCGTAGGTGTCGATCGCCGCGCCGGCCAGCAGCTTCGCCGGCGGCGTGACGCGGATCCAGTCGTCGCCGACGTCGACCGTGGCGCCGAGCTTGCGCAGCTCGGTGCTCATCGCGGCGATGCGGTCGGTTTCCTTGACCCGCCAGCTGGCGATGTTGCGCAGCCGTGCTCGGGCCGTCGGCGAACAGCGCCGCCACCGCAGCCGTCATCGCCGCGTCGGGGATGTGGTTCATGTCAAGGTCGAACGCGCGCAGCGGCTGCCCGGCGCGCGCCTCGATCCAGTTCTCGCCGATCGACACTTGCGCGCCCATGGCCTGCAGCACCTGCGCGAACGCGACATCGCCCTGGATGCTCGCCTGCCCCACGCCCTCGACGCGCACCGGACCGCCCGAGATGGCGCCCGCGGCGAGGAAGTACGAGGCCGACGACGCATCGCCCTCGACATGGATCTCGCCCGGGCTCTGGAACACGGCGCGCGGGACGTCGAACGCGCGCCAGCCGTCCCGCGCGACCGCCACGCCGAAGCGCTGCATCAGGCGCAGCGTGATCTCGACGTAGGGCTTGGAGATGAGTTCGCCCTCGACTTCGATGCGGGCGGGGCCCGCGCCCGGCAGCGCCATCAGCAGCGCGGTGAGGAACTGCGAGGACACGTCGCCGCGCACGCGCACCGGCCCGTCGATGTGGATGCGGCCCGCGCCGATCGCCAGCGGCGGATAGCCCTCTGTGCCGGCGTACGCGATGTCGGCGCCCAGTGGTCGCAAGGCATCGACCAGATCACCGATCGGCCGCTCGTGCATGCGCGGCACGCCCGACAGCCGGTACTCGCCGCGACTCATGACCAGGGCCGCGGTCAGCGGCCGGAATGCCGTGCCCGCATTGCCCAGGAACAGGTTCGGCCTGGTGACCGGAAATGGCCTTGCCGGCGCCGCCGTGGATGCGCACTTCGCCCGCGCCTGCGGGCTCGCCAGCGCATGCCGAGCGTGCCCAGCGCGGCGAGCATCACCGTGGTGTCGTCGGCGTCGAGCAGGTCGCGCACCACGGTGGTTCCCTGCGCCAGCGCCGCCAGCAGCAGGACGCGGTTGGAGATGCTCTTCGAGCCGGGCAGGCGCACCGTGCCGGCGACGCGCGCCATCGGCGCAAGCTCGAGGTGATCCATCGGCTCAGCGCGTCGAAATCCCCGGCCAGCCAGCGCTTGCGCGCCTCCCGCGCCTCCAGGAACACGCGTTCCAGCGCCGCACCGTCGCCGCTTTCCACCAGCGCTGCGCAGCTGCGAGGTTGGCCGTAGCGGTCCAGTTCGGCGAGCAGCGGGCCGCGGTTGGCGACGCAGATGTCGCGCCACATCTCGGGATGGCTCGAAGCGATTCGCGTGAAGTCACGGAACCCGCCCGCGGCGAGGCCGAAGAGCTGCGCCGAGTTGTCGCGTGCGGCGAACTCGTGCACCAGCGCATAGGCCAGCAGGTGCGGCAGGTGGCTGACCGCGGCGAACACGGCGTCGTGCTCTTCGGCGCTCATGCGGAAGATGCGCGCCCCGCAGGCCTCCCAGGCCGCCGCCACGGCCGCGACCGCGCCCGTAGGGTTCTCGGCCAGCGGCGCGAGCACGACCCGCTTGCCGCGGAACAGTTCGACCCGCGCGGCGCCGGCGCCGCTGTGCTCGCCGCCGGCGATCGGGTGCGACGGCACGAACCGGGCAATGCGCGCCGCCAGCGCCGCGCGCGCGGCGGCCACCACGTCCTGCTTGGTGCTGCCGGCGTCGATCAGCAGGGCGTGCGGCGCCAGCGCTCCGGCCAGACGCGCGAACACCGCGGGAAACTGCGCCACCGGCGTGGCGACCAGCACCAGGTCGGCGCCCTTCACGGCCGCGGCCGGGTCCGCGCGACCGGATCGACGATCACGCCGCGCTCGATCGCGCGCCGGATGTTGGCGGGGTCGTGGCCGACGCCGACCACGTGCGGGCAGGCACCCGCGCCTGAGCGCCAGCGCCATGGCCCGCCGAACGAGCCCGCCGATCAGGCCGACGCCGATGACCGGCGCAGGCGGCCGAACCCCTCCAGCCGCGCCGCGGTATTCCCTCAGGCTCGCCGCGAGCGCCGCGAGAAAGCGCTCGTTTTCTTCGGGCGTGCCGATGGTCACGCGCAGGTGCTCGGGCAACTCGTAGCCGGCCACCGGACGCACGATGACGCCGCGCTTGAGCAGGCGCTTGAACACCTCGGCGGCCTTGCCCACGCGCAGCGTGATGAAGTTGCCGTGCGAGGGGATCCAGTCCAGGCCCAGCGCGCGTGCGCCTTCCTCGATCTGACGCATGCCGGCGCGATTCTCGGCGTAGCTGCGGGCGACGAACTCCATGTCGTCGAGCGCCGCGGCGGCCGCGGTCAATGCAATGCTGTTGACGTTGAAGGGCTGGCGGACGCGGTTCATCACGTCGGCCACGGCCGGGGTGGCCAGCGCGTAGCCGACGCGCAGCCCGGCCAGGCCGTAGGCCTTCGAGAAGGTGCGCGTGATCACCAGGTTCGGGTGGCGCTTCAGCCATTTCACCGTGTCGGCGCGCATCTCGGCGGGCAGGTATTCGTTGTAGGCCTCGTCGAGGACCACGATGACGCGCTCCGGCACCTTCTTCAGCAGCGCCTCGATGCCCTCATGGGGCGCCAGCGTGCCGGTGGGGTTGTTGGGGTTGGCGATCCACAGCACGTGCGTGTCGTCGGCGACCGCCGCCGCCATCGCCTCGAGGTCATGGCCCCAGTCCTTCGCCGGCACCACGATGCCGCGCGCGCCGCGCGCCTGCGTCGCCAGCGGGTACACCGCGAAGGCGTGCTGCGACATCACCGCCGAGCGCCCGGTGCCGAGGAACGCGAGGGACACCAGCTCGAGCACGTCGTTCGAGCCGCTGCCGAGCACGATGCCGCCCATGTCCACGCCGTACCGCCCGGCCAGCGCAGATTTCAGCTCGAAGCCGTTGCCGTCCGGGTAGCGCGCGATGTCGCCCAGCGCGCGCTCGATCGCCGCGCGCGTGCGCGGGCCGATGCCGCGCGGATTCTCGTTCGAGGCAAGCTTGACGATGCTTTTCTCCTCCAGACCCATTTCGCGGGCCAGTTCGGAGGTGGGCTTGCCGGGCTGGTAAGGCGCGATCGAGCGGATGTACGAGGGTGCGAGGTCGCAGAGGTCGGGCATGCAAGGCCGTGTTCGTGGCTCAGGTGGAATTGCGGCGGGGTTGTGCGTGTGCGGTTGAGTGCCAGGACGGCGACCGGATAGGGGCCGAGGACCTTCAGGAACGGCGCCCGGCCTTCAGTGCGGCCAATGCTTCGCCAGGCCCGGTCGGCTGGTGTCCGCCAGGTCGATGAAGAACAGGTACTCCCAGGGAGCCGGCACGCGCGCGGCGCGGACTCGAGCCGGGTCATGCTGATGCCGTGCCGTGCGATCGGCGACAGCAGCGCATGCACGGCGCCGGGCCGGTTGGGCGCGGACATCACCAGCGAGGTGCGGATCGCGCCCGGTGGGCGCCGGTCGATCGTGCCCAGCACCAGAAAGCGGGTGCGGTTGTTGGCATCGTCCTCGATGTTGGCCGAAATGATCTGCAGCCCGTAGCGCTGCGCGGCCAGGGCCGGTCCCACTGCGCACGCGCCGGGTTCCTGTGCGGCCAGCCGGGCTGCCTCGGCGTTGCTGGACACCGGCACGCGCTCCACGTTCGGCAGGTGCCGGCTCAGCCAATCGTGGCATTGCGCAAGCGACTGAGCGTGCGAATAGACGCGAGTGACGCCTTCGACGCCTGCGACCTTGCGCATCAGATTCTGCTCGACACGCAGTACCACTTCGCCGCAGATGCGAGCTGGCGATGTCAGCAACAGGTCGAGCGTGCGTGCGATCACGCCCTCGGTCGAGTTCTCCACCGGCACCACGGCGAACTCGGTGCTGCGGGTCTCCACCGCGCGGAAGATATCGTCGAACGAGGCGCAGGGTACGTACTGGGCGGCACCGCCGAACTGGCGCAGCGCGGCAGTCTCGCTGAAGGTCCCGGTCGGGCCGAGGTAGGCCACGCGTATCTGCTGTTCCATGCCGCGGCAGGCCGAGATCACTTCGCGGAAAACACCGACCGCGCGCTCCGCGGGCAACGGCCCCGGGTTGGTCTCGACGATGCGGCGCAGGATCTCCGCTTCGCGTTCGGGACGGTAGGCCGGCGCGCCACCCTTGAGTTCGCCGACGCGCCGCGCCAGCGCGCCCGCCGGTTGGGCAGGTCGCCAGCAGTTCGTCGTCCAGCGCGTCGATTTGCGCCGCGCAACCCGACGATGTCCTGTTTGCTCATGTGTCTGGAAGATAGCGCTCGGAGGGGACCTGATTCTGCGCGCCCCTCAGCCGTGCTTCTTCTCGAACTCCTTCATGTAGCCGACCAGGCACTGCACGCCTTCGATCGGCATCGCGTTGTAGATCGACGCGCGCATGCCGCCGCCGGCCAGTCGATGACCCTTCAGCTGCACCATGCCACGCTCTGCGGCGCCGGCAAGAAAGGCCTGGTCGAGCGCAGTGTCTGCCAGCGTGAACGGTACGTTCATGCGCGAGCGGTCCGCCTTCGCGACCGCGTTGCGGTAAAACCCGCTCGCGTCGATCAGGTCGTAAAGCAGGTTCGACTTGGCGATGTTGCGACGCTCCATTTCGGCAAGGCCGCCGAGCGCCTTCAGCCACTTGAACGACGCTCGGCGTGCCCTTCATCGCGCGCCCCAGCAGGTCGTCGCGGACGATCACGATGGTGAGGCCCGCGGGACCGACGTTCTTCTGCGCGCCGGCGTAGATCAGGCCGTGCCGCGCCACGTCCATCGGCCGCGACAGGATGTGCGAGGACGCGTCCGCCACCAGCGGCACGCTGCCGGTGTCCGGCGTCCAGAAGAACTCGACGCCGCCGATGGTCTCGTTCGAGCAGTAGTGCACGTAGGCTGCCTGCGGACTCAGGCGCCAGGTGTCCTGCGCCGGCGCATAGGTGAAATTGCGGTCCTCGGCGCTCGCCGCAACATTGACCTCGCAGTAGTTGCGCGCCGCCGCAACGGCCTTCCTGGACCATTCACCTGTGACCACGTAATCGGCCCTCGGCCTGCCGCCGGGCAGGTTCATCGGCACCTGCGCGAACTGCAGCGTGGCGCCACCCTGCAGGAACAGGACCTTGTAGTTGGCCGGGATCGCCAGCAGTTCGCGGAAATCCTTCTCGACCTGGGCGGCGATGCCCATGAACTCCCTGCCGCGATGGCTCATCTCCATCACGCTCATGCCCGAACCCTGCCAGTCGAGCATCTCGTCCGCAGCACGCGCCAGCACCTCCTGCGGCAGGATCGCCGGGCCGGCGCTGAAGTTGTAGATGCGGCTCATCAACTCAGTGCCGGGGGCACGTGCGGGGGCGGCTCGGGCCGCGGCAGGCCGCCATTGCCGTTGCCGCCGTCCGCCCTCGGCCGCGGCATCGCCGTTGCCGCCAGCCTCGTCCTCATCGCGCTCCTCAATGCGCTCGATGCCGGCGAGCTTCTCGCCCTCGCCCAGCGCGATCAGCGTCACGCCCTGCGTCGAGCGGCCCATCTCGCGGATCTGCGCCACCTTGGTCCGGATCAGCACGCCGCCGGTGGAGATCAGCATCACCTCGTCGGTGTCGTCGGCCAGCACCGCGCCGACCAGCGTGCCGTTGCGCTCGCTGGCCTGGATCGCGATCATCCCCTGGCCGCCGCGGCCGTGCCGGGTGTACTCGGCGATGGGCGTGCGCTTGCCGTAGCCGTTCTCGGTGGCGGTGAGCACGGTCTTGGATTCGTCCTTCGCCACCAGCATGCAAACCACGCTGTGCGAACCGTCGTCCGGCAGGCGCATGCCGCGCACCCCGGTGGCCTGTCGACCCATGGCGCGCACGTCCTCCTCGGAGAAGCGCACCGCCTTGCCCTCGGAGGAGAAGAGCATCACGTCGTAGCTGCCGTCGGTCAGCGCGACACCGATCAGGTAGTCCTCCCCGTCCAGACCCACGGCGATGATTCCCGAGGGGCGCGGCCGCGAGAACTCGCTGAGCGGGGTCTTCTTGACCGTGCCCTGGGCAGTAGCCATGAAAACGAAGTGCTGCTCGTCGAACTGCTTGACCTGCACCACCGCGGTGATCTTCTCGCCGTCCTCGATCGGGAACATGTTCACGATCGGCTTGCCGCGGCTGTTGCTGCTGCCCTGCGGCACCTCGAACACGCGCAGCCAGTACATGCGGCCGCGGCTCGAGAAGCACAGCAGGTGGTCGTGCGAGTGCGCGACGAACATGCGGTCGATGAAGTCGTCTTCCTTGGTCGCCGCGGCCTGCCGGCCGCGGCCGCCGCGGCGCTGCGCGCGGTAGTCGGCGAGCGGCTGCGCCTTGACGTAGCCGGTGTGGGAGAAGGTGACCACCATGTCCTGAGGCGCGATCAGGTCCTCCATCGAGATGTCTTCCGTATTGATCTCGATGGTACTGCGGCGCGCGTCGCCAAACTGCTCCTTGATCGCCTTGAGCTCCTCGCCGATGATGGCCGTGATGCGCGCCGGCTTGTCGAGGATGTCGAGCAGGTCGGCAATGGTTTCCATCACCTCGCGGTACTCGGCGACGATCTTGTCCTGCTCAAGGCCGGTCAGGCGCTGCAGGCGCAGGTCGAGGATGGCCTGGGCCTGCTCCTCGGAGAGCATGTAGCCGCCGTCCTTCAGGCCGTACTCGGGCGACAGGCCCTCGGGCCGGAACGCTTCGGCCGACGCGCGGTTCAGCATTTCGCGCACCAGCTGAGATTGCCAGGCCCGCGCCATCAGACCGCGCTTGGCCTCGGCGGGCGTCGGCGCCTTCTTGATCAGTTCGATCACGTCGTCGACGTTCGACAGAGCGACAGCGAGACCCTCGAGGATGTGACCGCGCTCGCGTGCCCGGCGCAGGTCGTACACCGTGCGCCGCGTGACGATCTCGCGGCGATGCGAGATGAACTGTTCGATCAGGTCCTTGAGATTCAGCACGCGCGGCTGGTTGTCCACCAGCGCCACCATGTTCATGCCGAAGGTGTCCTGCAACTGGGTGTGCTTGTAGAGGTGGTTGAGAACCACCTCGGCCAGCTCGCCGCGCTTGAGTTCGATCACCACGCGCATGCCATCCTTGTCGGATTCGTCGCGGATGTCGGAGATGCCCTCGATCTTCTTCTCGCGCACGAGTTCGGCGATGCGTTCGAGCAGGGTTTTCTTGTTCACCTGGTAGGGCAGTTCGTCGACGATGATCGCCTGGCGGTCACCCTTGCCGATGTCCTCGAAGTGCGTTCGCGCGCGCATCACCACCCGGCCGCGGCCGGTGCGGTAGCCCTCGCGCACGCCCGACACGCCGTAGATGATCCCTGCGGTCGGGAAATCGGGCGCCGGCACGATCTCGATCAGTTCGTCGATGCTGATGTCCCGGTTCGCCAGCAGCGCGAGGCAGGCGTCGACCACCTCGGTGAGGTTGTGCGGCGGGATGTTGGTCGCCATGCCCACGGCAATGCCCGACGAGCCGTTGATCAGCAGGTTCGGAATGCGCGAGGGCATCACCAGCGGCTCGTTCTCCGAACCGTCGTAGTTCGGCCCGAAATCCACGGTTTCCTTGTCGATGTCGGCCAGCAGTTCGTGGCCGATTCGCGCCATGCGGATTTCGGTGTAGCGCATCGCCGCGGCGTTGTCGCCGTCGACCGAGCCGAAGTTGCCCTGCCCGTCGACCAGCATGTAGCGCAGCGAGAAGTTCTGCGCCATGCGCACGATGGTGTCGTAGACGGCGGTGTCGCCGTGCGGGTGGTACTTGCCGATCACGTCGCCGACGATGCGCGCCGACTTCTTGTAGGCGCGATTCCAGTCGTTGTTGAGTTCGTGCATGGCGAACAGGACCCGCCTGTGGACCGGTTTCAGGCCGTCCCGCACATCGGGCAGCGCGCGCCCGACGATCACGCTCATGGCGTAGTCAAGGTACGACCTGCGCATCTCCTCTTCGAGGCTGATGGGGAGAGTTTCTTTTGCGAATTGGTCCATGCTCACTCGAACGCTGAGGTGAGCCCCGCGCGGGCGGGGCGAAGCCGTGCTCAAAGGCCACGGCTAAAGCGTGGAATTTTAACATGCACACCCCGCCACGCCCCGCCACGGGCGGGTCTGCGGATCCGCGGACGTCCGCGACAGTCTCACGCAAGCCACGGATTTCGCTCGCGAAAGCATGCACGCTGACTTGTATGTGCGCCGCCCGCTGTGGTTAAATCCACCGACATTGCCGAAGATACGGCACGCAGCGGGCAGGATGGAGCCTGACCCGTGTGAGAATATTCACCAAACGACCGAAGGGGGAGCCGTGAACAAGACCAGATCGCTGTTGGCAGCCGCATCCGCAGTCATGATTTTCGGTGCCGGCAATGCGCTCGCGCAGGGCTACTGGGCCAATCCGGCCAGCGGCGCAACATGGAAAAACGGCTTCGGACAATGCTGGAAGACGACCTATTTCACGCCGGCGATGGCCAGCGCAGAGTGCGACCGACCTGGTGCCCCGGCCCGCGGCCGCAAAGCCAGCAGCCGCCGCCGCAACCCGTCAAGCCCGCCCCCCTGAATTTTCCGAATAACGGCGTGAAGCTGGACGAGATGAGCAAATCCCGTCTCGATCAGGATGTCGTTGCCAAGCTGAACGCCGCTGGCGCGCGCGCTGGGTGGTTCCCGTGGACGCTTCAGGTTCCGTGCTCGACAGGCATGCGGTGGCCGTGCGCGACGGCGCCATCGAGGCCGTGCTCCCCACCGCAGAGGCGGCCGTTCGCTACCCCGACTACCCCCGCATCGAGCTGCCTGGACACGCGCTGATTCCCGGGCTGGTAAACCTGCACACGCATTCGGCCATGACCCTGATGCGGGGCATGGCCGACGACCTGCCCCTGATGCGCTGGCTGCAGGAGCACATCTGGCCGGCCGAATCCAGACACGTCTCGCCGCAGTTCGTGCTCGACGGCTCGCTGCTGGCCTGTGCAGAAATGCTGCGTGGCGGCATCACCTGTGCGAATGACATGTATTTCTTTCCCGGGTCCTCGATCGAGGCGACGCTCGCCATGGGCATGCGCGGCGCATTCGGCATGATCGTGATCGACTTCCCCACCGCATATGCAGCCGACCCCGACGATTACCTCGCCAAGGGTCTGGCCCTGCGCGACCGCTATCGGGACCACCCGCTGCTGTCGTTCTGCCTGGCCCCGCATGCGCCGTACACGGTCTCGGATCGCAGTTTCGAAAAGGTTGCCACGCTCGCCGCGGAGCTGGATGTGCCGCTGCACATCCATGTACACGAAACCGAGCATGAGATCGCCCAGTCTCTGGCCGAGCACGGGGTGCGTCCGCTGGAGCGGCTGCGCCGCCTCGGCATCGTCGGACCCAATCTGATTTCCGTGCACTCCGTGCATCTGACACCCGAGGAGATCGAGATGCTCGCCGCACACGGCTGCTCGGTGGCCCACTGCCCCTCCTCCAACCTCAAGCTCGCGAGCGGCTTCGCACCCGTCGCCGCCCTTGCCGCAGCCGGCGTGAACCTGGGCTTGGGCACGGACGGGGCCGCCAGCAACAACCGCCTGGACGCCTTTCAGGAGATGCGCCAGACCGCCCTGCTGGCCAAGGCCGTCGCCCGGGACGCGGAGGCGGTCCCGGCGCATGCGGCCCTGGAGATGGCCACCCTGGGAGGGGCCCGCGCTCTGGGCCTGGATGCTCGCATAGGCTCGATCAGCCCCGGAAAGCGGGCGGATCTGGCCGCCGTCCGCCTCGAAGGACCCGGTCTGAGCCCCTGCTATGACCCGGTATCCCACTTGGTGTACTGTGCGGGACGCGAGGATGTATCCCATGTCTGGGTGGACGGCCGGATCAGGGTCAGGGACGGGGTTCTGCAAAACACCGATATTTCGGACTTGGACACCCGCGCAAAGTTATGGCAAAATATTCTTAAGTCTGGTGCAGTATGTTGAATTCGAAAAAATTTTCGGAAAACGAAAGAGGGGATAGCATGAGCAAGAAATTGATGACGCTTCTCGCGACCGCAGGTGTGGCGATGTCCGTGGCGTCGTTCAACGCCTCGGCGCAGGGCTACTGGACCAACCCGGCCAGCGGCGCAACGTGGAAGAACGGCTACGGCCAGTGCTGGAAGACCACGTACTTCACGCCGTCGATGGCGACCGCAGAGTGCGATCCCGATCTGATGCCGAAGAAACCCGCGCCGAAGCCCGCTGCCAAGCCCGCGCCCGCGCCGAAGCCCGCCGCGAAGCCGGCTGCCAAGCCGAAGCCGAAGCCCGCGCCTGTCGCCGAGAAAGTCACGATGGCCGCCGACGCGCTGTTCGACTTCGACAAGGCCGTGGTCAAGGCCGACGCCAAGGGCAAGCTCGACGACCTCGCCGACAAGGTGAAGCGCATCAACCTCGAAGTCGTGATCGCGATCGGCCACACCGACTCGATCGGCAGCGATGCCTACAACCAGAAGCTGTCGGTGCGCCGCGCCGAGTCGGTCAAGGCTTACCTGGTGTCCAAGGGCGTGGAGCCGAACCGGGTCTACACCGAAGGCAAGGGCGAGAAGCAGCCTGTCGCCAGCAACAAGACGAAAGACGGTCGCGCCAAGAACCGTCGCGTCGAGATCGAAGTGATCGGTACGCGCAAGCCGTAATTCAGGCTTCGCCGGAAAAAGCCCTGCGAACGCAGGGCTTTTTTTGGTCTCACTGATCATGACCCAAACCCAGAATGCAGATCCTGCCGAACTCGAGAAGTTCGGCCAGCTTGCCCATCGCTGGTGGGACCCGAACAGCGAGTTCAGGCCACTGCACGAAATCAACCCCTGCGCCTGGCATGGATCAACGGGCACGCCCCATTGGCCGGCCGGCGGGCGCTTGACGTGGGCTGCGGCGGAGGGATACTGAGCGAAGCCATGGCGCGCTCCCGGCGCCGAAGTGATGGGCATCGACCTGTCGGAGAAGGCGCTGAAAGTCGCCCAGTTGCATCTGCTGGAGAGCCGCCTGCCGGTGCGCTACGAAGCGATCTCGGCCGAAGATCTGGCCGCGCGCGAACCTGGAACGCGCGACGTGATCACCTGCATGGAGATGCTGGAGCACGTGCCGGATCCGTCCAGTACGGTGGCGGCATGCGCGCGAATCGCCCGGCCGGGCGCGCATGTCTTCTTCTCCACGCTGAATCGCAACCCCAAGTCCTACCTGTTCGCCATCATCGGCGCCGAGTATGTGCTGAAGCTGTTGCCCAAGGGCACGCACGACTACGCGCGCTTCATCCGCCCTTCCGAACTCGCTGCCTGGTGCCGCGACAGCGGCTTGCAGGTACGCGAGTTCATCGGCATGCATTACAACCCGATATCCAAGCGCTACAGCCTGGGCGCCGATTGCAGCGTCAATTACATCGTGCACTGCGTGCGGGAGGCTTGATGCGGGCCATGCTGTTCGATTTCGACGGCACGCTTGCCGACACTGCGCCCGACCTGGCCGGTGCGGTGAATCGCATGCGCGAGGAGCGCGGCCTCGCCGCCCTGCCGCTCGCCGAACTTCGGCCACATGCTTCGAGCGGGGCACGCGGACTGTTGCGCGCCGGCTTCGGCATGCAGCCGCAGGATGATGGCTACGAGCCGATGCGCGACGCCTTCCTTGCCTACTACAGCGAAGCGCTGTGCGTGCAGACGCGGTTGTTTCCGGGCGTCGCCGAATTGCTGGCCGGACTCGAAGCGCGCGGACTTCCGTGGGGCATCGTCACCAACAAGGCCACGCGCTTCACGCATCCCATCGTCGAGCACCTGGGCCTTTCGCAACGCGCCGCCTGCGTGGTGTGCGGTGACACCACGCCCCACCCCAAGCCGCATCCGGCGCCGCTGCTGCACGCCGCGCAGCACATGCGGCTGGAGCCGCAGACCTGCGCGTACGTGGGCGACGACCTGCGCGACATCCAGGCTGCGCGCGCGGCGGGCATGCTTTCCTACGCGGTCGACTACGGCTACAGCGGGATCGACCACGGTGGGCCGCATGCCTGGAATGCGGATGCGGTGATTTCCCATCCCATGGAACTGCTCTCCCGGCTCTGAATGCACTTGAGGTCGAGCCCTGCGTCCCCATATGGGGGATAATGGCAGCAGTGTTACGCACAGACTCCGGGGGCGACCTGGTTTCGACGCGGGTACCGAAGCAGTACAGTGCATGCCGAGGACCAGAGCCCTCGTTAATCCATCTGGAAACGCACTAGACGCCAACGACGAGCGTTTCGCTCTCGCCGCCTAATACCGGCGAGACGCAGCACTGACCTGCTGATGGGTCAGGCCGGCTAAAACCGGTGCTGCGCCATTCACATCAGCCTCTCTGCATGGCTTGGTCGCTTAGCCATGCGGATCCGTCGAAGCGACTGGCCAAGCACCAGCCTGCCGATCGGCGGGAGCGAGGCGAGACCCAAATGATCAGGCTAAGCATGTAGGACTGTCTGTGGACGGCTTGCGGACGGGGGTTCGATTCCCCCCGCCTCCACCATATACCCCCAGCAACATCAAACACCGTCCACTGGACGGTGTTTTCTTTTGTACTTCCAGTGTATTAACTGTCCATGGCAGGCTTGCAAAGTCCCATAACATCCTCGCATAATGGGGGGTATATCAGGGGTAACTCAGGAAATCGAACTGGAGAATTTCTTATGGTTGGGGTATTTTGGAAAGCCTCTCCGATAAGGCGGTCAAGCGTTCATAGCCAAGGCCGCTCCTGGCAAAAAGCTGGCAGATGGCGGAGGGCTGTATTTGCTCGTGCCGCCCGCCGGTAACCCCAGTTGGCGCATCAAGTACCGGATCAGCGGGAAAGAGAAAACCTTCTCTGTCGGCACCTACCCGGGAATCAGCCTTGCCGCTGCACGCGTGGCCCGAAGCGAGGTCAAGGCGCTGCTTATCGAAAACAAGGATCCCGTTACCGAGCGTCGCGTCAATCGGGCGGAGTCTGCTGCGGGCGCGGACAACACTTTCCAGGGTGTCGCCCAAGAGTGGCTGACGATGAAGAAGAGGAGTGGAGCGCTATCCATTTCACCAAGTCGGCCCGCGCCCTCGCCAGGACATTTATCCAGCCATGGGCAATCTGCTGATCTCGAGCATCACACCGGCCATCGTCGCCAAAGCGATCGAAGACATACACAAACGCGATGTACTTGAAACGGCAACCCGCGTGCTACAGCACATGAACGGCATATTCCGGTACGCGCAGGCCAAAGGTTTGTGTAGAGACAACCCTGCGGGACCGGCCCGCGAGGTCTTGCCACGCAAGAAAGAGGGCGGCCGCATGCCCGCCCTGCTGGATTGGAGCTCCCTGGGAGACTTACTAAGGCGCGCCGAGCTCGCCCGACTCTCCCCAGCGGTACGCATGGCGCATCGTCTATGCGCATTTACTGCGGCCCGGATAGGGAATGTGGTCGATGCGGAATGGCGAGAGTTCACTCTGGAGGGCTCACAGCCAGTCTGGACCATTCCGAGAGCGAAAATGAAGGTAGCCACCCGCGATATTGATCATCGCATCCCTCTGAGTCCGGAGATTCTCGCAGAGCTGTCCCATTGGAGATCGGTTAGCGGTAGTCGCGGCTATGTATTCCCTCCCCCTGCAGGCGGCAAACACATCAGCCGAGAATCCATAGAGAAGGCCTATCGGGTCACTCTGAACCTGGCGGGAAAGCACTCGCCTCACGGGTGGCGCAGCGCGTTTTCCACTCTCGCAAGAGACCAGGGCTTTGCACGAGACGTGGTGGAACTGGCACTGGACCACGCTCACGACAACCAGGTAGCACGCGCCTATGACCGCGGGGAACGCTTCACGCAAAGGATAGAACTGATCAACTGGTGGGGAAGCAAGCTTGCCGAAGCACAACGCGGCGCGAAGATCATCCCGCTGGTCGCAGTCACGGACAAGGCTGCCTAAGTGATTCAAAGCAGCCAACGTTACCCAGGGGATCACTACGTTATGCTCGGGCGCACAAACCGGCGCAGACCGCGCCGCGCCGATGTCGCCATTGGGCATGGGTTCCCGCATGGCGGTTGGTGCCCGAAGGTCGACGCGCGGAAGATGGCCGAATCGGAGGTCAGGCACAACCTCCGGGAAACCTGAGCAAAGGCTATCTCCAGCGGACCAGAATGGAATGGCCGTGACACCGATGCCACGGTAGTCTTTACTTTCGAGTCAGTTCCAACCAGCGGGTCACTCGAACCATCGAGTACGCGATAAAGCATGGCAAGCTGCCATATCAGCGGCATGGGCCGCCTACTCAGATCCAGCGCTCGAACTCATTCGATTCGTCAATGAGCATAGGGTTAGCGTGCTGAATGTGGCCGACCCGGGAAGCAATGCACCTGGGATATATCACTGGGTGCGAATGATCATCGAGGACGGCCTTTCTGGGGAAAGAACCCCTACAAACTGGGCGGCCCTGGCGAAGGCTGAAATTGCTCACCATCAGGCTCGGATCTATCCTACTTCTCCGTCGACTTCGGCGCTTGCGGGGTCTGTAGTGTCTGCGGCTTGGGCTGGCGCCGGTGCGCTGTCGCGGCCAGAACTCAGGGTCCCTTGGCCACCCTCTTGCCCAGCTCGATCAGCTTTGCGGGTCTTCTCCGACAGCGGCATTTCGTTCTCCTCGATGAATTGTACCAAGGCCGCCCAACGCTGCCCAAGAGCACCTCCAACCCAAGCCAAGTCTACGCCCTCAAACGACTTGATCTTGACGCACCATCGACTTCTGCCGCCTTGACCGCCGCCCACTCCGGGATGCCCCGTACGCTACAGGTTCAATGCGGCGAACCCGGCCAAGTTTTCGCCATCAGGCTCAGCGCGCTTGTCCGGCTCAGAATCGACTCGTTCTGCGTATTGTCCTGAGCAAAACGGGCTCCGCTTCCCCAGAACCCCTGCGTCACCTGTTACGCACACCAGCCGGGCGCCCCTGATACGGCCTTTTCTCGCCTTTTAATGGGGCCGCATGGGCCGGTATCGTTGTGACGAGCGCATCTGGCGCGCCCCAACTCTTCCGGCGCGCCAGCCCTATCCAAGGCCTGCACAACTGCTTGCGATTCGTTCATCGCCCCAAAAACGCACCGGTCGGCGCGATGAACAATCCCCGCAGAAGTGGGGGCAGGCGTGCCGCGAATGGTGGCCGGCGTTAGTCCGCGGCGCCGGGCCGCGATACGGCGCAAGCCGCCTTCCTTGTCGGAGCGGCGGGGCAGCCTTCAGATTGCGCTGCCTCGCCCGCTTGGATAGGTTGCGCATTTCGGAATGACTCAGCGGAGATTTTTCCGAAGGTGCCTTCATCGGTGTCCTCGATTTGAATCTATACCAAAACTCACGGGCTTCGAGCAGGGACCATAGTGACATAGAGCTCACCATCCACGTTGTGTTGCAGTTTCGCGCGGACCACGGCTTCACCGTAGCCGTCAC
>JADJPT010000023.1 GCA_016713125.1 Betaproteobacteria bacterium | reverse complement strand
CATGTCCGGCATCTGCAGATCGAGGATGATCAGATCGTAGCGGTTCTCGACATGCAGCTGGCGCACCTGGCGCGGATAGTTGGTCGAAGTGATGGCGTCGTAGCCGGCGCCGCGCAGCATGCGTTCGAGCAGGACGACGTTGGATTCCTGATCATCGACGATCAGGATCCTGCCGTGCAGGATGTCGGAAGCGCTGATCATGGATGAGGAGAGTGCCGCCCGCAGCGGGGGGTCAGGCACCCGCGAATGGGACGATGTGCGCCTCGAAGATGTCGCGGAACAAGGCGTGGTTGCCTTGAAAGCTCGCCACGAGGGCGGGGTCGAAATGGCCGGGTGAGGTGCGGCCGTCGCCCTTAACGATGATGTCGACCGACTGTTCGTGTCCGATCGCCGGCTTGTACGGGCGCCGGCTGCGCAGTGCGTCGTAGATGTCGCAGATGTTCATGATGCGCGCCGCCAGCGGGATGGCCTCGCCGCGCAGGCCCTTGGGATAGCCGCTGCCGTCCCAGCGCTCGTGGTGGTTCTGCGCGATCTCGGCGCCCATTTGCACATAGGGAGAGACGCTTGCGCCCAGGATATCTGCGCCCATGGCGGAGTGCTGCTTCATGATCGTCCACTCCTCCGGGTTCAGGCTGCCGCGCTTGAGCAGGATGAGGTCGGGAATGCCGATCTTGCCGATGTCGTGCATCGGACTGGCGACACCGATCCGTTGCGAGAACTCGGCGTCCATGCCCAGCTTGCCGGCGAACTCGCAGCAGTAGTAACTGATGCGATGCACGTGGGCCCCGGTGTCCTGATCCTTGTACTCGGCGGCCCGCGTCATGGTGAGGATCATCTCCAGGTAGCTGGCTTCGAGTTCGGCGGTCCGCGTGCGCACGCGCGCTTCGAGCGTCTCGCCGTGCTGGCGCAGTTCGCGTTGCAACAGGCGCACCTCCAGCATGTTGTGGACGCGCGTCAGGACCTCGGCGAGGTCGAAGGGCTTGCTGATGAAGTCCTTGGCGCCCGCATGCAGCGCGCGCAGTTTCTGATCCGGTTCCGCCGTGATGACGAGTACCGGGAGGTAGCCTTCGCTTTCGATCCTGCCAGACCCTCCATCACCTCGAAGCCGTCCATGCCGGGCATGCGAGGTCGAGGAGGATCAGGTCAGCGGTTCCGTCGGGTGAGCGCGCAGACGGCCGTCGGGTGGTCGTGGTGCGACGCGGGAGTAGCCGGCGCCGCGCAGGAGGCGTTCGAGCAGGCGGACGTTGTCGGTGGTCGTCGACGATCAGGATGCGGGCGTGCAGTGATCGTCCGCATCAATCATGCTGCATGGCTCCCGGGCGGACGCCGGGCTAGCGGCTTGGCGGCGACGACGAGGGCCAGCGTCCAGCGCCGCCATGAACTGGCGACCTTGATGGGCTTGGTGAGGTAGCGGAAGAAGCCGGCCTCAGGCCTTTTCGATGTCGTGGGGCATGGCGTTGGCGCTGATGGCGACGATGGGGATGCGCGCGGTCGCCGGTCGTGCGCAGGACCTCCAGGGCCTCGATGCCCGCTGATGCCGGGCAGGTTGATATCGAGCAGGATCACGTCGGGCAGGTGCTTGAGCGCCATTTGCACGCCCAGGCTTCCGTTCACGGCGCTCAGCAGGCGGATATCCGGATGGCGGGCGATGATCTGCTCGACCAGCCTGAGGTTCGCCGGATTGTCTTCGACATAGAGCAGGGAATGCTGGCCCGGACGGGGGGCGAGGGGTGCAATCCGGCGGCAGGGCGTCGCCGGCCAGTGCGTCCGGGCGGGCGCGGCCCGAAGGCAGCTCGAACCAGAACACGCTGCCCAGACCGACGACGCTGTCCACGCCGATCTCGCCGCCCATGAGTTCGACCAGCCGTTTGGCCACCACCAGGCCGATGCCGGTGCCCTCCTCGCCGCCAGCTTCCTGGCCGAGGCGGTTGAAGGGCTGGAACAGCTGCCCGATCTGCTCCGCCGACAGGCCCTCGCCGGTGTCGGCGATGCTGACGCGCAGGCGGCCGGGCTCGCCGCTCGCGCAGCGCACCTCGACACTGCCCTTGGGCACGTTGTACACTCCATCAGCTGGGCGAAGCCGAGGATGGCGTTGAGCGGGCTGCGCAGTTCGTGGCTCATGCTGGAGAGGAATTCGGATTTGGCCAGGTTGGCCTTCTCGGCCAGCGACTTGGCCGCCTCCAGTTCGACGTTCTTCTCCTGCAGCACCTGGTCCAGGCGCTTGCGTTCGGTCACGTCGCGCGCGGCGGCGAACACGCCCTGCAGCGTCCGGTCCCTGTCGTAGAAGGTGGTGGCGTTGTAGGACACCACGGTCTCCTTGCCGTCGCGTGTGCGCGCGGTGAGCTCGTAGTTGGTGACCTTCTTCTCGCTCAGCACCAGCTTGATGGCCGCCTCGGCCCGCTGCGGATCGGTGAAGTAGCTCTTGAACGGCGCGCCGATCAGCTCGTCGCGCGTGCAGCCGGTGAGCGCCTCCATCTGCTTGTTGACGTCGGTGATGATCCCTGACGGATCGGTGGTCATCAGCGCGTCGATGTTCGATTCGATCAGCGAGCGCGTGTAGAACTGCTGGTCGCGCAGCCGCTGGTCGAGCTTCTTTCGCTCCTCCTCGACCTGCTTGCGCGCGGTGTTGTCGGTGCCGATCAGCAGGTAGCCGATGATGGCGTCCTGGGCGTCGCGCAGCGCGGTGACCGAGACCACGGCCGGGAAGCGGCTGCCGTCCTTGCGGATGTAGGTCAGCTCGTAGATGTCCTCGATGCCGCGCGAGGCCTTGAACACCAGCGCCTCGAAGCCCGGCGTGATCGGCGTGCCCAGCTCCAGGCTCAGCGCCTCGGCGCGGGCGATCACCTCCTGCGGATCGGAGATGTCGGCCGGCGTGATCTTGTTCATCACCTCGGCGGCGGCGTAGCCGAGCATGCGCTCGGCGCCGACGTTGAAGATCTGGATGACGCCCTTGGCGTCGGTGGCGATGCTCGAGAAGTTGGCGCTGTTGAAGATCGCGCTCTGCAAGGCGCCGGCCTTGAGCAGCGCTTCTTCTGCCTGCTTGCGCGCGGTGTTGTCGGTGCCGATCAGCAGGTAGCCGATGATGGCGCCCTGCGCGTCGCGCAGCGCGGTGACCGAGACGACCGCGGGGAAGCGGCTGCCGTCCTTGCGGATGTAGGTCAGCTCGTAGATGTCCTCGATGCCGCGCGAGGCCTTGAACACCAGGGCCTCGAAGCCGGGGGTGATCGGGGTGCCGAGTTCCACGCTGAGCGCCTGCGCGCGCGCGATCACTTCCTGCGGGTCGGAGATGTCGGCCGGGGTGATCTTGTTCATCACGTCGGCGGCCGCGTAGCCGAGCATGCGCTCTGCGCCGACGTTGAAGATCTGGATCACGCCCTTGGCGTCGGTGGCGATGCTGGAGAAGTTGGCGCTGTTGAAGATCGCGCTCTGCAAGGCGCCGGCCTTGAGCAGGGCCTCTTCGGCCTCCTTGCGAGCGGTGTTGTCGGTGCCGATCAGCAGATAGCCGATGATGGCGTCGCGGTCGTCGCGCAGCGCGGTGACCGAGACTACGGCCGGGAAGCGGCTGCCGTCCTTGCGTATGTACGTCAGCTCGTAGATGTCCTCGATGCCGCGCGAGGCCTTGAATACCAGGGCTTCAAAGCCCGGTGTGATCGGCGTGTCCAGCTCCAGGCTGAGGGCCGCGGCCCGCGTCACCAGTTCGTTCGGATCGGAGATGTCGGCCGGGGTGATCTTGTTCATCACCTCGGCGGCTGCGTAGCCGAGCATGCGTTCGGCGCCGACGTTGAAGATCTGGATGACGCCCTTTTCGTCGGTGGCGATGCTGGAGAAGTTGGCGCTGTTGAAGATCGCGCTCTGCAGCGCACCGGTCTTTAGCAGCGACTCCTGGCGTCGGGATTCGACGATGCCGGCGGCATTGCCGTGCTTGTCGCCGCTACCGTCCATTGCAACAACCTTTGGCATGTGTCGTCCACTGTGGATCGCCAGTGGATCGCATCGAACCGGCGTGTTGCGGTTGGGTAGAGGGGTAAGGCCGCGGCATGTCGGCCCCGCGTGCGAGGAGTCTGCACGCGCGTGTTTGCCGCATCTGTACGGTATGACACATACGCCGGCCGGCGCCGGGGTGTGCCTACCAGGGCTCGATCCAGGGCCGCAGGTCGAGTTCGTGGGTCCAGGCGCTGCGCTGCTGGCAATGCAGGTTCCAGTAGTTCTCGGCGATCGCCTCGGGATTCAGGATGCCGTCGCGGTCCTTGAGCTTGTAGCGATCCGGCATGGCTTCCCGCATGAATTCGGTGTCGATGCCGCCGTCGATCACCACGTGCGCCACGTGTATGCCCGACGGACCCAGTTCCCGGGCCATGCTCTGCGCCAGCGCGCGCAGCGCATGCTTGGCCCCCGAGAAGGCGGCGAAGCCCGGTTTGCCGCGCAGGCTGGCCGAGGCGCCGGTGAACAGGATGGTGCCGCGGCCGCGCGGCACCATCACCCTGGCCGCCTCGCGACCGGCCAGGAAGCCGGCCAGCGCCGCCATCTCCCAGACCTTGGTGTAGACGCGTGCGGTGGTCTCGCGAATCGGGAAACGCACGTTGCCGCCGACGTTGAACACCACGACCTCCAGCGGCCCGACCTCGGTTTCGATCTGCGCAAAGAGCTTCGACCTCGTCCTCCCTGCGCGCGTCCGAGGCGTAGCCGTGCGCTTCGCCGCCCTCGGCGCGGATGCGCGCGAGCAGGGGTTCGAGCTTTTCGGCGCTGCGCCGCGTCACGCAGGCCACGTAGCCCTCGCGCGCGAAGCGGCGCGCGATCGCGCCGCCGGTGGCGTCGCCGGCGCCGACCACCAGGATCACTCTCCTGCCGCTCATGCGCGCCTCTCCCGGTCTGCCGATCTAACCAGAATGCGATGCCTTGCAGCCGCGCCCGGGCGGCGGCGTAGCCGCGCTGCAGTTCCGCCACCACTTCGGCGGCCGGCTGCACGGCGTCGATGCTGCCCACGCCCTGGCCCGCGCCCCAGATGTCCTTCCATACCTTCTGGCGCGCGCTGCTGCCGGAGCCGTAGGCCATCTTGCTCTTGTCGGCGGTGGGCAGGTTGTCCGGATCCAGCCCGGCGCGTTCGATGCTGCCGCGCAGGTAGTTTCCATGCACACCGGAGAACAGGTTGGTATGCACGATGTCCTTGGCGCCGGAGGCGACGATCATCTGCTTGTAGGCGTCGACGGCGTTGGCTTCGGGCGTGGCGATGAAGCGCGTGCCCATGTAGGCGAGGTCGGCGCCCATGGCCTGGGCGGCAAGGATGTGCTCGCCGCGCGTGATCGCGCCGGACAGGATCACCGGGCCGTCGTAGAAGCGGCGCACTTCGGACACCAGCGCGAACGGCGAGAGGCCGCCGGCGTGACCACCGGCGCCGGTGCAGACCAGGATCAGTCCGTCGACGCCGGCTTCCAGCGCCTTGTGGGCGTGGCGCACGCTGATCACGTCGTGGAACACCAGCCCGCCCCAGGCGTGCACCGCGGCGATGGCCTCGTCGGGCGCGCGCAGGCTGGTGATGACGATGGGCACCTTGAACTTCGCGCAGACGTCGAGGTCGTGCTGCAGGCGGTCGTTGGACGCATGCACGATCTGGTTGACCGCGTAGGGCGCGACCTTGGCGCCGGGGTGCGCGGCCTTGTGATCGGCCAGTTCGCGCGTGATGCGCTCCAGCCATACCTCGAGCTGGTCGGCGGGCCGGGCATTGAGCGCCGGGAACGAGCCGACGATGCCGGCCTTGCACTGGGCCAGCACCAGGTCGGGATTGGAGACGATGAACAGCGGGGAGCCGATGACCGGCAGGGTGAGGCAGTCCTTCAGCAGTGCGGGCAAGGCCATGGGCTAACCGTCGCGTTCCTGGATTGGGGAATGCGATGGTAACGCAGGCTTGCGGCCCGCCGTGCGGGCTGTGGTCCCGGGGACGGGCGCCGGTCGGGGTCGGGGACCGGCGTCCTGCCGGCCTTCCTCAGCGGAAGACCAGTACCGGGATCGTGGAATGGCTCAGCACGCGCTGCGTCACGCTGCCGATCAGCAGCCCGGAAAGGCCGCGACGACCGTGCGAGGACATGAAGATGATGTCGGCGCCGCAGCGCTTGGCGGCTTCGATGATGCCTTCGTAGGGTTGCACCGTCTTGCTGACGATCGATTCGAACGGCACGCCGGCGGCCTGTGCGGCCCGGGCGATTTCCGCGACATGGTTTTCCGCGACTTCCTGCGCGCGCTTGTCCAGCTCGACCGACAGTTCCTTGGTGATGTGCGAGCCGACATGGTGCATGTTCATTTCTTCCAGCGCGTAATAGCCGGTCACCCTGGCGCCGTTCTCCTTGGCAAAGGCGATGCCGGCGGCGATCGCCTTGGCGGCGATTTCCGAACCGTCGGTGGGGATGAGGATGTGCTTGAACATGGCCATGGCGAATCTCCTGTGGGTATGTGCACAGGCTACGCAAGCGGTCGGGCGGATTTCTGATCCAGGTCAAATCCGTCCAGATCGCGGCCGGCGTTTCGCAGCGAGCCGCGAAACACCGGCCGCTCCGGCGGTCTGCTCGACCTTGGCGCCGGAGTCCTTGATGACCTGCGCCCACTTGCGGATCTCGGTGGGAATCAGTTGCGCGAACTGCTCCTGGCGAACTGCTGCGCGGCTCGGCGCCCAGGGGTGGCCAGGCGTTCGCGCATCTCGGGCGAGGCGATCAGCCTTACGATTTCAGCGTTCAGGCGCGTGACCGCCTCGCGCGGCGTGCCGGCCGGGGCGACGATGCCGAACCAGGAGGCGATCTCGTAGCCGGGCAGCCCGGTCTCCGCCACGGTGGGCAGTTCGGGCATCAGCGGGGAACGGGCCGGACTGGTCACCGCCAGGCGCGCACGCGGGCCGCCTCTGACATGTCCCAGTGCGCTGGGAAACAGTTCGAACATGATCGGCACTTCGCCGGACACCAGTGCCGACAGGGCCGGACCGCTGCCTTTGTACGGGATGGCCTGCAACTGCACGCCGGCCATGGACTTGAACAACTCGGTAGCCAGGTAGGTGGTGCTGCCGCCGTCGGCCGAAGCGTAGTTGACCTTGCCGGGCTGCGCCCTGGCGGCGGCGATGATGTCGGCGGCCGACCTGGCCGGGAAGGCGGGATTCACCAGCAGCAGCAGCGGCACGTTGGCGACCAGGCTGACCGGGGCGAAATCCTGACCGGATCGAAAGGCAGCTTTGCGTACAGGCTGGGGTTCACGGCCAGCACCGGGGCGTTCGCCATCAGCAGCGTGTAGCCGTCCGGCGTGGCGCGTGCCGCGGCTTCGGCGGCCAGGGTTGCCGCCGGCCCCGGCGCGGTTCTCGATCACGAAGGGCTGGCCGAGGGTCTCGGCGAGTCTGGCGCCCAGCAGGCGCGCCAACAGGTCGGCGGTGCCGCCGGGCGGGTAGGGGATCAGCACGCGCACGGAGCGTGCGGGATAGCTCTGCGCTTGTGCGGCGGGCATCGCGGCGCACACCGATAGTGCGGCGAGCAGCATGGGAAGGATTTTCTTCATTGACGGCCTCCGGCCAGGGTGGTGGGGATGCCCTGGCATAAGCAGGAAGCGTACGAAGGCGCGGCGCAAACGCCGGAATTCGCCGCCCCTATACCAAGTTTGCATAAGCTGCGAATGGTTCGCTGCACGCAGCCGGCCCGGTTGACACCCCGGCGGCGCGCTCTGTACCGTCGCACGATTGTGCAATTTCCGGAGAATCGCATGGGCTGCATCGACTTGAGGCAATGGATCGAACTGCTGGAGCGCGAGGGCGAGCTGCATCGCATCACCGCCTCGGTGGACTGGGACTGCGAGATCGGCACCATCTCGCGCCGCGTCCTGGAGAAGCAGGGCCCGGCCCTGCTGTTCGAGAACATCAAGGGCCACGAGAAGACGCGCGGTCGGCGCGTGTTCTGCGGCGGCATCGGCACGCGCGAGCGCCTCAACCTGGCGCTGGGCTTCCCCAAGGACGCGACCAACGGCCAGATCGTGCAGCACGTGATGAAGAAGAACCGCGAGCAGATCGAACCCGTGCTGGTGAAGGATGGTCCGGTGCGGCAGAACATCGTCAAGGGCAAGGACATCGACCTGTTCGAGTTTCCGGTGCCCAAGTGGCATTACCTTGAAGGCGGGCGCTACATCAACACCTACGCCTGCGTGGTCACCAAGGACCCGGACACCGGCGTGCAGAACGCCGGCATCTACCGCGGCATGGTGGGCAGGAAGAATTCGATCCCCACGCTGCTGATCAAGGGCGGACAGCACTGGGGCCAGCACTTCGCCAAGTACGCCGACCGCGGCGAGAAGATGCCGGTGGCCTGCGTGATCGGCTGGGATCCGATCATGGGCTTCCTCGGCGGCAGCCCGCTGCCGGCCGGCGTCTCGGAGTTCGCCGGTGCTCGGCGCCTACCGTGGCGAACCGGTGCAGATGGTCAAGTGCGAGACCGTCGAACTCGAGGTCCCGGCCAGTTGCGAGATGGTGATCGAAGGCTTCATCGATCCGGACGAGTCAAAATTCGAGATCGAGGGCCCGTTTGCCGAGTTCACCGGCTACGTTTCCGACCTGCCCACGCCGCGGCCGACCATCGAGGTCAGCTGCATCATGCATCGCGACGACCCCATCCTGCGCGGCACCCAGGAGGGCAACATGCCGGGCTCGTTCTCCGAGAACGCGGTGATCTCCTCCGCGCAGCGCGCTGGCATCGCCTGGAACATCCTGTCGGCCGCCGGCGTGCCGGGCGTGGTGGACGTGTACTGCGACCCGATCACCTGCGGCATCAACGTCTACATCAAGATCCGCAAGACCTACCAGGCGCAGCCCAAGCAGGTCGCTGCGGCGCTGTGGGGCGCGGGCGCCGGGCAGGGGCGTTACAAGCACGTGTTCGTGTTCGAGGACGACATCGACGTCACCGACTACCAGCAGATCGACTGGGCGCTGGCCTACCGCATGAACGCCTCGACCGAGGGCATCGTGCAGTTCCCCGGCCTGCTGGGCCATGCGCTGGATCCCTCGACCCCGCTGGAAGAGCGCGACGTGAATCAGCTCGGTGCCGGCACCTGGACGCGCGTGCTGTTCGACTGCACGCGCAACTGGCACTTCAAGCGCAGGCCGGAGTGGAACAACGAGCGCTTCCCGCCGACGGTCGAGCCGCGCCCGCAGGACCGCGCGCTGGTCGAGAAGCGCTGGAAGGAATACGGCTTCAAGTAACCGCCAGTCCGGGTTGCGGCGGGCGGACGGCGTGCAAGGCGCCGCCCGCCCGGGGCCGCGCGTGCCGACCCGCGTACCGCGGGACGTTTTCTACTCGACGAAGAAGGGCGTTTCGCCCTCGCCCTGCAGCACGATGTCGAGCAGGTAGCTTTCGGCGTCCTGCGCTGCGCACGGGTGCCGCGCCGGCTTCAGGATCAGGCGCTCGCGCAGTAGCGGGTCGGGGATCGCGTTCAGCACCGGGTCGGTCGCGTTGTCGGGCTCGCCCGGGAAGAAGAAGGCGGTCACCAGCCTGCGCATCAGGCCCGAGCCCATGATCGACACGTTGATGTGCGGGGCGCGCCGCAGGCCGGTGAGCGGGTCTGCGTAGCCGCCGGGCTTGACGCTAGAAAAGTCGTACCAGCCGTCGTCATCCGAGGCGCGCCGACCCCAGCCCATGAAGTGCGGATCGGCCTGCGCGTGGCGCGGGTCGCAGGGGTGCGCGAAGCAGCCGCCGGCATCGGCCTGCCAGATCTCGACGATGCAGTTCCAGCGCGGCACCCGCTGCGCCTCGTAGATGTGCCCGCCGAGATGGATCCGCGGTCCCTGCGCGCGCCGCGCCGGGTCGTCGATCAGGGTCAGGTCGTTGTCGTGCGGGCCGAAGAAGTGCGCCGGGAAGAAAGGGCCGACGGTCTGGCTGGGGGTGGGCACGCGGCGTGTCATCTCAGATTCCGTCGGCGTGGCGCGGTGGCCGCGCACCACGATGTCGTGCCGGTAGCCGAGCAGGTCGGCGCGCGGCAGCTCGGTCATGGGGATGGCCTGCGAGATCAGGCGCTCGCGGCCTGCCGGATCCGGCACGCTGTGCAGAATCAGGTCCTGGGCGTTCAGCGGATCGCCGGGGAAGAACATCTGCGTCACCAGCCGGCTCATGAATCCGGTACCGAACACCGAAAGATGGATGTGCGGCGGGCGCCACCAGCGCGTGGGGTGATTCGGCACCGGATAGGCGCCCGGCTTGATCGTCAGGAAGGCGTAGCGGCCTTCGTGATCGGTCACGCAGCGCCCCGAGCCGACGAAATTGGGATCCAGGGGAAACGGGCTGCCGGCGTCCATCTTGTGGTTGTAGCGGCCGGCGGCGTTGGCGTGCCAGACCTCGATCACCGAGTCGCGCACGGCCGCGCCGTCCTCGTCGAGCAGACGGCCGGTGACCCAGATCAGCTGGCCCATGGCCGGCGGCGAGTCCGGGCGCGCGCGCGACAGGTCGTTCATCCCGGTATCGAGCTTGCGCGCCAGATGCAGCGGGCCGGTGATGTCCGAGAGCGTCGCCGGGCGCGCATGAGGCGCGTTGTCCGGCGTGCGCAGGAAGGTTTCCCGGTAGCCGGCGATCCGCGCCAGCGGTTGCGTGCGCTCATCGTAGGCGGCGTAGCGGTCGGGCAGCGCCGCGGGGGCGTGACGGCGGTCGGCGGAGGTGCTCATGCAAATAGTTTACTTTTGCAACGATCTGCCCGCAAGCCCGCACCAGGCGCCCGTTTCGCAGCGCCGAGCGGGAAAGGCCGTATGCTAGCCGCATGGGGATCACGCTCGCGCTGCTGTGCATGGTGTGCTTCGCGAGCAACATCGTGCTCTCGCGCTATGCCGTCGCGCGCATGGCGGTCGACATCGGCTTTCTGATCGTGCTGACGGTCAATATCGCCGTCGCGCTGATCCTCTGTCTGGCCGACCTCGCGGTGCGCAGCACGCCGTTCGAATGGCATTGGTCGGAGGCCGCCTGCTACGGACTGTCCGGCGTGCTCGGTTCCTACCTCGGACGGCAGATGATGTACGACACGGTGCGTCTGCTCGGGCCGGCGCGCGCCAGCGTGTTTCATTCCTCGGCGCCGGCCATCGCCCTGGTCGGCGCCTGGCTGTTGCTGGGCGAGACACTGGATGCGGTGGAAATGGCGCTGACGTGCCTGGTGCTGTTCGGCCTGTGGTTCACGCAGGCGCCGGCCCGCGGAGGACGCTCCGAGCACCGGCCCACGGCCGAGTCGCTGCGCCGCGGCATGCTGATCGGCCTGCTCACCGTTTCCGGGTTCGGCATGAGCAACGTCCTGCGCGGTCTGGGCATGCGCGGCTGGGAGGAGCCGATCTTCGGCACCCTGATCGCCTGCTCCGCGGCCATGCTGCTGCAGGCGGTGACCACGCCCAGCCTGGCCGGCGCCTGGAAGCAGATACGCGCCAGCGAGCGGCGCGGCATACAGCTGTATGCGCTGAGCGGGGTGCTGAGCGTGGGCGGGGCGATCCTGCTCACCGCCTCGATGGCGCACATGAAGGTGGCGCTGGCCGCGCTGGTGTCGCACACCACGCCGCTGCTGATCTTTCCGCTCAGCGTGCTGGTATTCGGCAATCGCGAGGGGCTGACGCCGCGCACGGCGGTCGGCGCGCTGATGGTGCTCGCCGGCATCGCCATGCTGGCGCTGCACTGAGGCGCGGGAAGGTCGGGCCGCGCATGCTAGATTCGCCCCGGTTCCGTACAGCGCTCCGTCCCCGCCCTTGATCGATCTCCGTCGCCCTCTGCTTGCACACTCGCTGCGCTTCGAATGGCTGGGGACGGTGGCGGCGGTGTGCGCATTCGCGGCGCTGGCGGCCTGGCAGGGCTGGTTTTCGCGCCTCGACCAGACGCTCTACGACCTTGCGGTGGCGACGCTGGCGCGCCCGGCGCCGGCCGAGGTGGTGATACTCGCGGTCGACGAGGAAAGCCTGGAGCGCGTCGGACGCTGGCCCTGGCGGCGCGGCATCCATGCGACCGCGCTCGATCGGCTCACGCAGGCGGGCGTGCGCGGCGTGGCCTTCGACGTGATCTTCGCCGAACCCGACGCCGCCGATCCGGCCGGCGATGCGGCCTTCGCGGCGGCACTCAGGCGCAGCGGTCGCGCGGTGCTGCCGGTGCTGATGGACGCCGCACCGGGCGGCGCGGTGCGCCAGATCCTGCCGATACCGGCTTTCCTAGAGGCGGCGACGCTCGGCCACGTGCACCTGGAGCTGGATCGCGACGGGATCGCACGCAGCGTGTTCCTGCGCGAAGGGCGCGGAGAGGCCAAACACTCCCAGTTGGCGCTCGCGCTGGCCGAGGCGGCGCGCGCCGCGCCCGCCGCGTTGCCCGGTGAGCGCCGGCCGGCCGGCCCGGTGGCGAGCGGCGCCTGGGTGCGCGACCACCGCGTGCACATCGCCTACCTCGGGCCGCCGGGCACGGTGCGGCGCATTTCGTACGCGCGGTTTCTGGCCGGCGAGGTGCCCGCCGCGGAGTTCGAGGGCAAGATGGTGTTCGTCGGCGCGACGGCCGCCGGAATGCTCGACGCCTATCCGACGCCGGTGTCCGGCGAGGGCCGCGCCATGCCCGGCGTGGAAGTCTCGGCCAACGTGCTCGCAGGGCTGATCGAAGGCCGCTTCGTGCGCATCGTGCCGGCCTGGCTGCAGATCGCGCTTGCGGTGATTGCCTGCTGGACGCTGCTCACCGCGTTCCTGCGCCTGTCGGCGCGTCGCGCCCTGCTGGTTACGGTCGGAGCGGCGCTGGCGGTGTCGGCGGGCACGCTCGCGCTGATGATCCTGGCGGGCTGGTGGTTAGCGCCCAGTGCGGCCATCGCCGGGTTGCTGTCGTGTTATCCGGTGTGGAGCTGGCGCAGGCTGGAGGCCACGCAGCGATTCATCGACGCGGAACTCGAGGCCGCGGAGAACGCGCCCTATGCCCTGGCGCTGCCCGAGCGGCGCAAGACGGATCGCAGCGGCGCGCTCAGCGATGCATTGGAGCGGCGCATCGCGCGCGCGCGCAGCGCCTCGGCGCGCGCGCGCGACCTGCATCGCTTCGTCGCCGATACGCTGGACAGCCTGCCCGAAGCGGCCATGGTGATCGACCGCTCGCAACGCGTGACGCTGGCCAACGCGCGGGCCGCGCAGCTGCCGGGCGCGGGCGAACAGGGGGTGCTCGGACGTCGCTACGAGGAGGTGCTGGCGCCTGCGCTGGCCGAGAAACGCGACGAGCTGCCGGCGCTGTTCGAGAGCGCACCCTCGGGCTTTGAGGCGCGCGGCAGCGACGGACGCGACCTGCTGGTGCGCGCCGAGCCCTTCGCCGACAGCAGCGGCAGGCGCAGCGGCCTGCTGCTCACGCTGGTGGACGTTTCGGCGCTGAAGGCGGCGGAACGCAAGCGCGAGGAGTACATGCGTTTCCTCTCGCATGACCTGCGCTCGCCGCTGGTGTCGATCACGGCCATGCTCGACCTGCATGACCTGGCGCCGCAGAGTTCGCCGCCCGATCTGTTGGCGCGCATACGCCGCAGCGTCGAGCGCTCGTTCGCGCTGGCCGACGACTTCCTGCAACTGGGCCGCGCCGACTCCCTGGACCCGGCGCGCTTCTCGGATGTCGATCTGGCCGCGCTGCTGACCGCCGCCGTGGAGGAGGAGGAGGCGCGCGCCGCAGGCAAGCGCATCACGGTGGCGATGGGCGAGGGCGTGACGCAGGCGCCGGCGCGCGGCGTGGCCGACGTGCTGCTGCGCGTGTTCGTCAATCTGATCAGCAATGCGGTGAAATACAGCCCGGAGGGCACCCGCGTCGAGTGCAGCGTGCAGCGCGCCGGCGAGTTCTGGCGCTGCACGGTCGCCGATCAGGGGTACGGCATCTCCGCCGAGGACCTGCCCAGGCTGTTCGGCCGCTTCGAACGCCTCGACGCAGCCAGGAAGCGCGGCGAAGGCGGGGCCGGGCTGGGTCTGGCCTTCGTGAAGACCGCCGTCGAGCGGCACGGCGGGCGCATGCACGTGACGAGCGAGCCGGGCAAGGGCTCGCAATTCAGCGTGGAGCTGCTGGCCGCCTGAGGCCGGACGCGGAGCGGGCCTAGCTCTGCGGGGCGCCGATCTGCACGGTCAGCTGGCTGCCGGATTCCCGGCCTTCCAGGGCCAGGTCGTCGATGCCGCGCACCGTGATGAAGTACTCCCCGTTCGACAGTTCCGGCAGCACCAGGTCGACCGAGGGGGTGTCCCATTCGACGACCACCGGACCGCCGCGCTCGCGTCCCTGGGAGATCGCCACCCTGTAGCGCACCGCGCCCTTCAGGGTCAGCATGCGCATCGAGGCGCCGGGCTTGCGCGCCAGCCAGTTGCCGCCCCACAGGCGCGGCGCCTCCAGCAACCGGCGAGGCTCCACCGGGGCTGCGCCGGCGTTGGTGCGGGTGCCGAAGTCCTTGTCGACCGAGACGCGGCCCAGCTTGCCGGTGTCGGCCACCTCGACGCGTCCCTCCAGCACTTCGCTGGTCATGCAGGCGCCGCCCTCGGCGGCGCTGACGCGAAAGCGCGTGCCGCGCACGGCGGCCACCGCCACCGGGGTGCGGATCTCGAAGCGTGCGCCGCTTCCCGTGCGTTTGACCACCTCGGTCTCCGCGCGTCCGCTGGTCAGGTTGAACACCGTGTCGGGGGTGGCGGAAAGCGGCGTTTTCGCGCTGCGCTCCATGCTCATGGTGCTGCCCGGCTTGAGCGTCAGCGTGGAACCGTCGGTCAGCTTGAGCACCACCTGCCCGGTTTTTCCGGTGCCGATCTCCTGACCGGGGGCCAGCGCCGCACCGGCTTTCAGGGGCGCTGGCGAGCGGATCTCGCCGCTGGCCGAGGCCACGACGACGCGAGCATTCTCGCTGCGCAGCCAGTTCGAGGGGATGCGCACGGTGCGCCCCGGTCCGATGCGATCGGCATCCTTCTCCGATTCGAAGCCGTTGTGCTGCTGCAGCGCGCGCTGCACGGCGGGCAGTCTGCCGTCGATCAGCAGGCGGCGCGCGATGCCAATCATGGTGTCCCCGGGCTTTGCGACATACGGCAGGTCATCGGCCGGTGGAGGCAGCGGGGCGGGCTGGGCATGCGCTGCGGCGGTGGCCAGCAGTGCACAGCAGATCAGCAGGCGCAGGAGGCTTGCGTTCATGATCGGGGATTCCGGTGCGGGGGCCGGCATTATCCTCTGCCGCACCGTGCGCGGCTGTCAGAATTTGTGCTCGGCCGGGTGCGTTGACAGGGCGTGCATTTTAGTTGACGATAGCAACTAATTATCCGCTGAGCGGCCCCCAGAGCGGGGTTTCGGCTTCCTTGCCCGGTCATCCACTTCCGACGTACGCCTCGCGGCACACGGCATGCTCCCTCTGCAGCACCTGACCATCCTCGACCTCTCGCGCGTGCTGGCCTGTCCGTACGCGAGCATGATCCTGGCCGAACTCGGCGCCACGGTGATCAAGGTCGAGCAACCCGGCAGCGGCGACGAGACGCGCGGCTTCGAGCCGCAACTCGCGCAGGACAGCGCCTACTACTTCGCCTGCAACCGTTCGAAAGCCTCGATCACGGTGAATCTGCGTTCGGCGGAAGGTCGCGAGGTGGTGCGGGATCTCGCGCGCACGGCTGACGTGCTGGTGGAGAACTTTCCGACCGGCACGCTGGCGCGTCGCGGCCTGGACTACGCCGCGCTGTCGGCGTTGAACCCGCGCCTGGTGTATGTGTCGTGCACGGGCTTCGGGCAGACCGGCCCGTACGCGCACAAGAAGGGTTACGACACGGTGTTTCAGGCCATGGGCGGCATCATGAGCCTCACCGGCGAGAAGGGCGGTGGCCCGGTGAAGCCCGGATTGCCGGTGGCCGACCTGACTTCCGGCCTGTGGGTGGCGATCGCCATCCTGGCTTCGCTGGCGGGCCGTGAACGCAGCGGCAGCGGCTGCCACGTCGATTTCTCCATGCTGGATGGACAGGTCAGCCTGCTGAGCCTGGCTGCGGCGCGCTGGTTCGCACTGGGCGAAGTGCCGCCGCGCCTGGGCACCGAGCACCCGGGCCGTGTACCCAGTGCGAGCTTTCGTTGCGCCGACGGCCGCTATGCGCATGTGACGGCCAGCGATCAGCACTGGGCGCCGCTGTGCAAGGCACTGGGTCTCGAAGCCTGGGGCGCAGATGCGCGCTTCGCCGACAATGCCGCGCGCGTCGAGCATCGCGAGCCGGCCATGGCCGGCCTGACGGCGGCCATCGGCGTGCTCACCCGCGCCGAGCTGATCGCCCGGCTGGATGCGGCGGATGTGCCGGTGGGACCGGTCAACGACGTCGCCGAGATCCTCGCCGACCCCCACGTGGCGGCGCGCGGCCTGGTGGGCGAGTTCGAGTATCCGGGCGTCGGGCGTTTCAGGGGCCTGGGCCTGCCGTACAAGTTCGCGGGGTTCGACGACCCGCGTGTCGGTGCGCCGCCGACCCTGGGCCAGCATACGGACGAGATCCTCGCGCAGCGCCTCGGCTACAGCGCCGAGAAGATTGCGCGTCTGAGGGAGGCGAAAGCGATATGAGCGCACAGGCGCAGGCGGTCCTCTACGAAGTAGTCGGCGGCGTGGCGACGATCAGGCTGAACCGGCCGGAAGCGCGCAACGCGCTGAACAGCGCGATGTGCGCCGGGCTGCTGGCCGCGGCGCGCGCAGCGACGGCCGATCCCGCAGTGCAGCTGGTGCTGGTGCGTGCCGCAGGGCCGGTGTTCTGCGCAGGCGCCGATCTGAAGGAGCGCCAGGGCATGGACGAGGACCAGGTGCGCGCGCGGCGCATACGCGCCTTCGCCGCCTACGAGGCGCTCGAGTCGCTGCCGATGCCGGCGATCGCGGTGGTGGAAGGCGCGGCCGTGGGCTCCGGCTGCGAGATCGCGGCGGCCTGCGATTTCATCGTCGCCAC
This sequence comes from Betaproteobacteria bacterium, assembly GCA_016713125.1. GTDB lineage: Bacteria > Pseudomonadota > Gammaproteobacteria > Burkholderiales > SG8-39 > SZAS-79. The sequence continues at coordinate 47,279 of JADJPT010000023.1, read as the reverse complement.
GCCGCAGGCATCGTTCCGCACTCCGGAGGCGCTGTGGGGCACGGTGGGCGCCACGCAGCGCCTGCCGCGGATCCTGGGCAAGCGCCTGGCCAAGGACATGCTGTACACCGGACGCAAGCTCACGGCCGAAGAGGCCGAGCGCCACGGCCTGGTGGCGCGCATCGTCGCCGCCGACGGGCTCGAGGCCGAGATCACGGCGATGGCCAGGACCATCACCGAAGCGCCGGGCGCGGGGCTGCGCTACGCCAAGGCCTGCGTCGATCGCGGCCTGGAACTCGATCCGCGCGGCGCGCTGGCCACCGAAATCCTCGCCATCGAGGACAATCTCGCCACGCAGAACTGGCGTGCCGGCATCTCGGGCTTCGGCGGAAAGTCGTGAGCGAGGCGGACTGGCAGGCGCAGACGCTGGGAGCGGTGCTGGCGGGTCATGCGGCCGGACGCGGCGCGGCCGAGGCGCTGGTGGCCGGTGCCGAGCGCGGCCGGGTGCGCCTCGGCTACGCGCAATTGCAGGACGCGGTCCTGCGCACGGCGGCGGGCCTTCGCGCACTGGGCCTGGCGCGCGGCGATCATGTCGCGATTTTCATGGGCAACGACGAGAACTGGCTGACGCTGTTCTACGCCGCGGCCACGCTGGGCTGCGTGACGGTGCCCGTGAACACGCGTTTCAAGGCTGCCGAACTCGCGTTCTGCCTGCGACAGGCCGATTGCAAGGCGGTGTTCTATGCGCCGCGGTTCCTCGGCATCGATTTCGAAGCCATGGTGCGCGAAGCGGCGCCGCAGTGTCCGCTGCTCGAGTACATCGTCTCCGTGGCGGCCGGTCTGCCGGCGGCCACGCCGGATGCGGCGCTGGGCGCGGACGTGCGGCCGGACGATCCTCTGCTGATCCAGTTCACGTCCGGCACCACCGCCTATCCCAAGGGCGTGCTGCTCACGCACGACAACATGCTGAGGAACGCCTGGGCCGCCGGCACGCGCATGGGCGTGCGCGCCGAGGACCGCTACTTCAACTGCCGTCCCTTCTTCCATGTCGGCGGCTCGACGCTCTCGGCCCTGGTTGCGCTGGTGTTCGGCGCCTGCATGGTGACGCTGCCGACCTTCGAGGCCGGCGCTGCGCTGCAGGCCATGCATGAGGAGCGCTGCACGCTGACCTCGGGCAACGACACCATCTTCCAGATGCTCATGGGCCACCCGGACTTCGATCCGGCCAGACTGCAGTTGCGCGGCGGCTGGGCGGCGGCCGGCCCGCAGACCGTGCGCAGGATCATCGACGTGATGGGCGCCCGGAACATCTGCATCGCCTACGGTCTTTCGGAGGCCTCGCCCAACGTTGTGATCAGCGACTGGCGCGACCCCGAGGAACTGCGCGTGGCGGGTCTCGCCAGGCCGCACGCGGGCGTGCAGGTGCGCATCGCCGGCGAGGACGAATCGGCGCTGCCCGCCGGCGAGGCGGGCGAGATACAGGTGCGCGGCTGGAACGTGATGCGCGGCTACTACAACGACCCGGAGCAGACGGCGAAGGCGTTCACCTCCGACGGCTGGCTGCGCACGGGCGACCTGGGCACGCTGACCGAGGACGGCCGCCTGCGCATGGTCGGGCGCCTGAAGGACGTGTTCCGCGTCGGCGGCGAGAACGTCGCGCCGGCCGAGGTCGAGGAGGTGCTGCTCGCGCATCCCGCGGTGCAGACCGCGCAGGTGATAGGCGTTCCCGATACGCGCCTGGGCGAGGTGGCCTGCGCCTACGTCAGCCTGCGTGCCGGCGAGCGGGCTGCCGAGGACGAACTGATCGCCTGGGCGAAGCAGCGTTGTGCGAACTTCCGCGTGCCAAGGTACCTGCGCATCGTGGACAATTTCGAAGCGATAGGCATGACCGCCAGCGGCAAGGTGCAGAAGGCCAGGCTGCGCGAGCACGCCATCGCCGAGTTCAAACTGCAGGCATAGACCGGAGACCGAGCACCGCATGAATGACCGGGTTGAAACGCAGGATGTGGCGCGGCTGGGCACGCGCTGGCCGCAGACGCTTACGCGCGTGCCGTACTGGGTCTACCAGGACGAAGCCGTCTACCGCGCCGAGCAGCAGAGAGTCTTCGAGGGGCCGGTGTGGAACTTCCTGTGCCTGGAGCAGGAGATCGCCGCCGTCGGCGACTTTCGCAGCACTTTCCTCGGCGGCATGCCGGTGGTGGTGGCGCGCGACTCGGACGGCGAGATCTACGCGTTCGAGAACCGCTGCGTGCACCGCGGTGCGCTGATCGTGCTCGAGGACGAGGGAAATGCGAAGGATTTTCAGTGCGTGTACCACGCCTGGACCTACGACCGGCAAGGCAGCCTGAAGGGCATCGCCTTCAAGGACGGCGTGAACGGCAAGGGCGGCATGCCGCAGGGCTTCTGCATGGAGAAGCACGGTCCGCGCAAGCTGCGCGTCGAGTGCGTGCACGGCCTGGTGTTCGGCAGCCTGTCCGACGAAGTGCCGCCGCTCGAGGAGTACATCGGCGAAGAGGTGCTGGCGAAGATGGAGCGCGTGCTGCGCCGGCCGGTCGAGGTGATCGGACGCTTCACGCAGGCGCTGCCGAACAACTGGAAGATGTACACGGAGAACGTCCGTGACACCTACCACGCCAGCCTGCTGCACCTGTTCTTCACCAAGTTCGGCATCACGCGCCTGGACCAGGGCGGCGGGGTGGTGGTCAGCGAGTCCGGCGGCAACCACGCCACCGCTTCCATCGTCGAGAAGGTGATCCCGCGCCAGGAGGCCTACGCCGGGCAGGGCTTTCGCTCGCAGGAGACCGAGTTCAGGCTGCGCGACCCGAGCATCCTCGACACGCACGAGGAGTTCGGCGACAACATCGGGCTGCAGATCCTTTCCGTGTTTCCGGGCTTCGTTCTGCAGCAGATACGCAATTGCGTGGCGGTGCGCCAGGTGCTGCCGCGCAGCGTGACGGCCACCGACCTCAACTGGACCTACCTGGGGTTCGCCGGCGATACCCCGGAAATGCGCAAGGTCAGGCTCAAGCAGGCCAACATGATCGGCCCGGCCGGATACGTCTCGATGGAGGACGGCGCAGTGGGCGGCTTCGTGCAGCGCGGCATCGCCACGGCGGGCGAGCTCGACTCGCTGATCGAGCTGGGCGGCGAGAACGCCGGCAGCGAGAACTTCCGCGCCACCGAGTGCTCGGTGCGCGGCTTCTGGAAGGCGTACCGCGCCGCCATGGGTTTCTAGGGAACACGCAATGGACGAGATCAAGCTGCATCACCGCATCAACCTGCTGAACGCGGACTACGCGCGCTGCATAGACGACGACCGCATGGAGGAGTGGCCCGGCTTCTTCGTCGAGGACTGCCTGTACAAGATCACCACCGCCGACAACCACGCCAGGGGCCGCGAGGCCGGGCTGGTCTACGCCGATTCCAGGGCGATGCTGCAGGATCGCGTGTCGGCGCTGCGTGAGGCCAATATCTACGAGCGCCAGCGCTACCGCCACATGACCGGCGTGCCGACCGTGCTGGACGTGCAGGGCGAAGCGCCCAGCTTCGAGGTCAGGGTCGAGGTGCCTTTCCTGGTCACCCGCATCATGCGCGACGGCAGCATGGACGTGTTCGCCACCGGCCGTTACCTGGACCGGGTGGTCGAGCAGGGTGGCAGGCTGATGTTCAAGGAGCGCCTGGCGGTGTGCGACAGCAATCGCTTCGACACCCTGGTGGCGTTGCCGCTGTGAGCGCCGCGCAGGGGCACGCGGGCGTGCGCCGGATCGCCATCGCGATCGGCGATCCGAACGGCATCGGTCCGGAGATCGCCGTGCGCGCCGCCGCCGCGCCGCCGCCCGGGGTCGCGCCGATCCTGGTGGGCGACGAGTACATCCTGCGCGGCTATGCCGAGCGCTTCGCGCCCGGCGCAGAGCTGCAGATCGCCCCGCTGCAGGCGCTGGAGCGAAGCGCCTTCAAACCCGGCGCGCTGGACCCGCGCGCGGGGGCCGCCACCGTTGCCTACATGCGCGAGGCGGTGCGCCTTTGCCTGGCCGGTGGCGCCGACGCGGTGGTCGGCTGTCCGCATTCGGAGACCGCCGTGAATCGCGCCGGCATCGCCTTCAACGGGTACACCGGACTGGTCGCCGACCTGACCGGCACGCCGCGCGAGAAGAGCTTCATGATGCTGGTGGCCGCGGGCCTGCGCATCGCGCACGTCACGCTGCACGAAAGCGTGGCGCAGGCGCTGGGCCGGCTGAGCCCGCAACTGGTGGTCGAAGCCGGACTGGCGAGCGCCGCCCTGCTGCGCCGCCTGGGCATCGCCGAGCCGCTGATCGGCGTGTTCGGCATCAACCCGCACGCCGGCGAGGACGGCCTGTTCGGCGACGAAGATGAGCGCATCACCAAGCCGGCAGTCGCGGAGCTGCAAAGGCGGGGGGTGCGTGCCGAAGGGCCGGTGGGCGCGGACCTGATGCTCGCGCAGCGTAGGCACGACGCCTATCTGGCGATCTTCCACGACCAGGGCCACATCCCGATCAAGCTGCTTAGTCCGCTGCGCGCCAGCGCATTGGCCATCGGCGTGCCCATCCTGTTCTCCAGCGTGGCGCATGGTTGCGCCTTACGACATCGCGGGCCAGGGCATCGCCGACCCCACCGCCGTGCGCGAAACCCTGGAACTTCTCGCCGGGGTCTGAGCGCGGCTGCCGGGAATGCGCTGCCGCGGAAGGTAGAATCCGGGCATGGAAAAGATGCACGAAAGCGAAGATCCGGAGCGTAGTCTGCGGCTTGCGCTGGCCAACGAGGAATTCGAGCTTTACGGCCAGCCCATCGTATCGGTGCTTCAGCCGGGCAGGTTTCCGATGGCCGAAGTTCTGGTGCGCATGCGCGCCGAGGAGGACTACATGCTGCCGCCGGGGGATTTCATCCCGGTATTCGAGCATTACGGAATGATGCCGGAGCTGGATCGCTGGGTCAGCGCGCACGCGATCCGCATGCTGGCGCGCTCCAAGGCGATTCCGGTTCTGTGCCTGAACCTGCACCCGCAGACATTTCTCGACGAAGGCTTTGCCGAGAACATGGCGCATGAACTGTCGCGTGCGCATGTCGAGGGTTCCAGCCTGGTGTTCGAATTCGAGCACGCGGACATACTCGCCGACGAAACCGGCGCGCAGCGCCTTGCGGAAGAATTGCGCCGCCGCGGCTGCCAGATCTGCGTGTGCGGCGTGGGCGAGCGCTCCGAATCGCTGCGTTCCATCAAGCTGATGCATCCGACCATCATCAAGGTCGATGGCGGCCTGATTCGCAACCTGCTCGATGACAAGACCCGGCAGATCAAGCTCAAGGCGCTGACCCGCATCGCGGGCACGCTGCAGACACAGGTGGTCGCGGAGTTCGTCGAGGATCCCGAAGTGCTTGCGCAGTTGCGCGCCTATGGCGTCGATTTCGCACAGGGCTTTGCAGTGTTCGAGCCCGCGCCCCTGAAGCGCCTGCTGTTTCCGCAAAGCCGGCCCACCGGTCCGGCGTCCTGAGGCGGGCACCCGCCGGCGTGCGGGTCCCGGTTCAGGCGGGTCGGCCGGCGAGGTGGGCCAGGTGCAGCCGGTGCAGGCTGATCTTGCGCACCTCCAGTTTCGAAGTCTCGATGTGCGAGCGCAGCAGCATGTTGGCCTGCTGCGCCTTGCGCGACAGGATCGCCTTCACGATCGCCGCGTGCTCGTCATAGGTGCAGTGCACGCGTGCACCGCTGGTGAAATCCAGGCGTCGCACGATGCGGATGCGTTCCTGAATGTCGGCGTGTATGCGCGAAAGCTCGGGGTTGCCGGTGGCGGCCACCAGCGTGGCATGAAACGCCTCGTCCAGGCCCGAGACCACGCTCCAGTCGTCGATGCGCTGTCTGGGCGGCACGCTCCAGACTCGTTTGAGTTCGAGCAGCGCCGGCCCTGGTTCGCCCGAGCACAGTTTCTTCACTGCCGCCGTCTCGACGATCACGCGCACGTCGTACAAGTGCTCGAAGCGCTCGAAATCCAGCAGACGCACGCTCCAGCCGCTCTTCGCGTGCACCGATAGGAATCCCTCGCGTTCCAGCCGCTGCAGAGCTTCGCGCACCGGCGTGCGCGAGACTTGCGCGCGTTCGGCGATCTCATTCTCCGAGAAGCGCGTACCGGGCAGCAGCCTGAAGTCGAAGATGTCGGCCTTCACACGCTCGTAGACCGCTTCCGACAGGCTGCTGCGTGCTGCCGTGTTCCGGCTCGACTGCATGGTCCGTTCTCCTAATGAGCCCCAGGGTGCCAACCGGCACCAACTGTGTGCGATCGCCGCAGCGGCACGGCACTGCGACGGTGCGGATGTTCGCAGCGTGTTGACTGGCCCGGCCAGGCCGCGCCGCGATGTTTCCTTGTCGATCAGCGACTTGCGCGGTGTGGCACGGATGCTGCATTCCGCTTGGATGCCACCTTGTATACAAGTTGCATGCCAAGGCGAAGGAACATGAAGCACGACATCGATTTCAGCATCCCCGCCTTGCGCGCAGCCTATGCTTCCGGACGGCTCACGCCGGGCCGCGTGCTGGACGAAGCCTGCGCGCATGCAGGCCGCCGGAGACAATCCGGTGTGGATCTGCCGCGTGCCGGAAGCCGCGGCGCGCGCGCGCGCCGCGGCCCTGGAAAGCCTGCCGGCTGCCGAGCGGGATCGGCTGCCGCTCTACGGCATTCCTTTCGCGGTCCAGGACAACATCGATGTCGAGGGACTGCCGACCACGGCGGCCTGCGCGAGCTACGCCTATGCACCGGCACGCAGCGCCACCGCGGTGCGCCGCCTGCTCGATGCCGGTGCCATGCTGCTCGGCAAGACCAATCTCGATCAGTTCGCCACCGGCCTGGTGGGCACGCGTTCGCCCTGGGGGGCCTGCCGCAACAGTTTCGATGAGCGCTACATCAGCGGCGGCTCCAGTTCCGGATCCGCGGTGTGCGTGGCCACCGGGATGAGCAGCTTTCGCTGGGCACCGACACGGCCGGATCCGGCCGCGTGCCTGCCGCATTCAACAACCTGGTGGGGCTCAAGCCGACGCGCGGCCTGGTGTCCACGCGCGGAGTGGTGCCGGCCTGCCGTTCCCTGGACTGCGTCTCGGTGTTCGCCTTGTCCTGCGCCGACGCGCTGGCCGTGCTCGACGTGCTGGAAGGCTTCGACGAAGAGGATCCGTACTCCCGCAGCGGCAGCGCGCAGGTGTTCGGACCGCAGCGATTTCGCTTCGCGGTGCCGCGCGCCGACCAGCTCGAGTTCTTCGGCGACGAACAGTACGCCAGGCTCTACGCAGGCGCGGTGCGCAGGCTCGAGCAGCTCGGCGGCCTGCGCGTGGAGGTCGATCTGACGCCTTTCCTGCAGGCCCAGGAACTGCTGTATGGCGGACCCTGGGTCGCGGAGCGCCTTGCGCAGCTCGAGGACTTTCTCGAAGCGCATGCCGAGGCGTTCCATCCGGTCACCCGCCAGGTGGTGGAGTCCGGGCGCGGGTTCAGCGCGGCCGACGCCTTTCGCGGCGCCTATCGTCTGGCAGCACTGCGTCGCGAAAGCGAGGCGATCTGGAAGGCGGCGGACTTCATGCTGGTGCCCGGTGCACCGACCATCTACACGCTGGCGGAACTCGAAGCCAATCCGATCGAGTACAACTCCCGGCTCGGCCTGTACACCAACTTCGTCAATCTGCTCGACCTGGCGGGCATCACCGTGCCGGCCGGATTTCGCAAGGACGGCCTGCCATTCGGCGTCACGCTGGTCGGTCCGGCTTTCACCGACCGCGCGCTCGCCGCGATCGGCGCGCGCCTGCACGAGGCTTCCTGCGAGAAGGTCGGCGCCACCCCCTGGCCGGTGCCGCCGGCGCGGGTGGAGCCCGGCGGAGCACCCAGCACGGTGCAGGTCGCCGTGGTCGGCGCGCATCTGACCGGCATGCCGCTGAACTGGCAACTGACCGAACGCGGCGCCCGATTGGTGCGCGCTGCCCGCACGGCGCCGGACTACCGACTGTACGCGCTGGCCGATGCGGTCCCGCCCAAGCCCGGACTGTTGCGCATGGAGGACGGGCACGGTTCCTGCATCGAGGTCGAGGTGTGGGAGATGCCGCTGGCCGGATTCGGAACCTTCGTCGCCGAGATTCCGCCGCCGCTGGGCATGGGCTCCTTGACCCTGGAGAACGGCGAGACCGTGAAGGGCTTCATCTGCGAACCGTATGCCCTGCGGGGCTGCCAGGACATCAGTGCGCTCGGCGGCTGGCGCGCCTACACGCGTGCGGCGGCTGCACAGGAGGCGAAATGAATCCGACCCAACCACATTGCAGCATCCCGACACCCACTCCCAGGAGATCCTCATGAAACGTCGCGACTTCCTCATCAGCAGCGCCGCCGCCGCGGGCGCCTCCATGCTGCCGCTCGAAGCCTGGTCGCAAAGCGACCGGCGCAAGGAACTGCTGATCGTGGCCAACGAAACCGGGCCGAACTCGCTCGACATCCATACCGTGGGCGCCAACCGCCCGGCGTACGGCGTGTCGTGGATGTGCTACGACCGCCTGATGACCTTCGGCAAGAAAACCCTGCCAGACGGCCAGGTGATGTACGACTACACCAAGCTTGAGCCGGAACTGGCCGAGTCCTGGAAGATCGCGCCCGACGGCAACTCGGTCACCTTCAAGTTGCGCAAGGGGGCCAAGTTCCATGACGGCACGCCGGTGACGGCCAGGGACGTCAAGTACTCCTTCGACCGCGCGGTCTCGGTGCGCGGATTCCCGACCTTCCAGATGAAGGCCGGCTCCCTCGAGAAGCCCGAGCAGTTCGTGGCCGTCGACGATCACACCTTCCGCGTGAACTTCCTGCGCAAGGACAAGCTCTCGATGATGGACATGGCCGTTCCCGTGCCCTCGATCTTCAACTCCGCGCTGGTCAAGAAGCACGCCACCGAGAAGGATCCGTGGGCCCTGGAGTGGACCAAGGTGAACGTCGCCGGCGGCGGCGCGTACAAGATCGAATCTTACAAACCGGGCCAGGAAATCATTTTCGCCCGCTACGAGGACTGGAAGAGCGGCAAGCTGCCCAAGATCCGCCGCATCGTGCAGCGCGAGATTCCTTCGGCCGGAAACCGCCGGGCGCTGCTCGAGAAGGGTGACATAGACATGACCTACGAGATGCCGCCGAAGGATTTCCTCGAGCTCTCGAAGGCCGGCAAGGTCAACGTCTCGACCACCCCGATCGAGAACTCGATCTGGTACATCGACATGAACGTCAAGAGCGGGCCGTTCGCCAACGTCAAGGTGCGCCAGGCCGTGGCCTGGGCGATTCCCTACGAAAAGATCATGGACAACGCGATGTACAAGCGTTCGATCCCGATGTACGCGGACAAGGACAACAAGGCCAGCGGCACTGTCTGGCCGCAGGCGCACGGCTACAAGCAGGACATCGTCAAGGCGCGCGCGCTGATGAAGGAGGCTGGTTTCGAGAACGGCTTCGAGACCGTGCTCTCCTTCGACCTCGGGCAGGGCACGGTGTCGGAGCCGGCCTGCATCCTGATCCAGGAAGCGCTGGCGCTGATCGGCATCAAGGTCAGCATCAACAAGATCCCCGGCTCGAACTGGCGCGCGGCGATGCTCAAGAAGGACATGCCGATCAGCCTGAACCGCTTCGGCGGCTGGCTGAACTATGCCGAGTACTTCTTCTTCTGGAACTACCACGGACAGAACGCGGTGTTCAACACCATGAGCTACCAGAACCCGGCCATGGACAAGCTGATCGACGCCGCGCGCTTCGAGTCCGACGCGAAGAAGTACCAGGCGCACGTGCAGGGCTTCATCGACATGGCGTTCGAGGAGGTGCCGCGCATTCCCCTGGCGCAGCCCAATTTCGACGTGGCCATGCAGAAGAGCATCAAGGGCTACACCTACTGGTTCCATCTGCAGCCCGATTACCGCGACCTGGAGAAGGCGTGAGCGACACGCCGACCGATGCCGGGCCGATCGACGAGGGCTGGGTGCGGCAGGCAACGCGGCTCGTGGGTCTGCAGATCACGCCGGCACAGATGCCCGGCGTGCTCGCCAACCTGCGCCGCACCGCGGAGGTCGCCGCGATCGTGAACGCCGTCGAACTCGATCCGGTGGCAGACGAATCCGGCCCGGTGTGGAGGCCCTGAGATGGGCTTCACGAGCGCCCTGGAGACCGCGCAGCGCGTGAAGGCCGGCAGCCTGCGGGCGGCCGATCACGTGGCCGAGGTGCTGGCCGGCATCGAGGCGCGCAATCCGGAGCTGAATGCGTTCATCGAGGTTACCGCCGCGCGCGCGCTGGCCGAGGCGCGCGCGGTGGACGCGTCCCGCGCGGCCGGGCGCGACCCCGGGCTGCTGGCCGGCGTGCCCTTCGCGGTCAAGAACCTGTACGACGTGCGCGGCCTGCCCACCCTGGCCGGCTCGAAGATCAACCGCGATCTGCCGCCGGCGGGCGCGGATGCCACCCTGGTGCAACGGCTCAACGCCGCCGGCGCGGTGCTGGTCGGCACGCTGAACATGGACGAGTACGCCTACGGATTCAGCACCGAGAACACGCATTACGGCGCGACGCGCAACCCGCACGACCGCACGCGCGTGGCCGGCGGCTCCTCGGGCGGCAGCGCTGCGGCGGTGGTGGCCGGGCTGGTGCCGCTGACGCTGGGCTCCGACACCAACGGTTCGATACGCGTGCCGTCCTCGCTGTGCGGGAACTTCGGCCTGAAGCCCACCTACGTCCGTCTGTCGCGCGCCGGCAGCTTCCCCGTTCGTCGCCTCGCTCGACCATCTGGGCCCGTTCTGCCGTTCGGTCGCTGACCTGGCGGCGGCCTACGACGTCATGCAGGGCGCGGATCCGGCTGATCCGGTGTGCCGGCCGGGACCCGTGGAGAGCGTGTCCGGCGCGCTCGCCGGGGGAATCAGCGGACTGCGCATCGCACGCGCCTCGGGCTATTTCGAGCAGAGCGCCGAGCCGGGCGTGGTGCAGTTGGTGCGGCGCGCCGCCGAGGCGCTGGGCGCCACGGCTTGCGTCGAGATTCCGGATGCCGCGCTCGCGCGCGCGGCGGCATTCATCATTACGGCGGTGGAGGGCTCGCAGTTGCACCTTCCCAACCTGCGCAAACGCGCCGAGGACTTCGAGCCGCTGATCCGCGATCGGCTGCTGGCCAACACCGTCATTCCGTCGGCCTGGTACGTGCAGGCGCAGCGCTTTCGGCGCCGGTTTCACCGCCAGGTCATGGCGCTGTTCGAGAAGGTCGACGTGATCCTCGCGCCGGCCACGCCGCGACCGGCCGTGAAGATCGGCCAGGAGAACATGAGCGTGCGCGGCGTCGAGATGCTGGCGCGACCCAACATGGGCCTGATGACCCAGCCGATCTCCTTCATCGGCCTGCCGGTGATCACCGTGCCGATCGGCATGTACGGCGATCTGCCGGACCTGGAGCGGCCCATGCCGGTGGGCATGCAGGTCATCGCCGCGCCCTGGAACGAGAAACTGTGCTTTCGCGTCGCGGCCGAACTGGAGAAACTCGGGGTGTCGAAGTTCATCCCACCCGAGGAGTTCGCATGAGCATGGAAATCAATCGCCCGGATGTCGTCGCCGAGGTCACCGCCGCCTTCAATCGCTACGAGAAGGCGATCGTCGGCAACGATGTGGCGGTCCTGAACGAGCTGTTCTGGAATTCTCCGCACACCATACGCTTCGGCCTGGCCGAACAGGCCTACGGCCATGCGGCGATCGCCGGGGTGCGCGCGGCGCGCTCGCCCGCGGACCTGATGCGCACCCTGACGCGCCTCGTGATCACCACCTATGGCGGCGATTTCGCCACGGCCAGTTGCGAGTACCGCAGGAAGGAATCCGGTCGTTTCGGCCGCCAGATGCAGACCTGGATGCGCACCCCCGAGGGCTGGCGCGTGGTGGCGGCGCACGTGACCCTGTTCGACGACAAGGTGCTGCCGAGTACCGGCTGAGCCATGCTGAAGATGATCGCCAGGCGCCTGCTCGGTGCCATCCCCAACGTGATCGGTGTGGTGATCGTCACCTTCCTGCTGACGCGCGCGCTGCCGGGTGATCCGGCGGCGTACTTCTCCGGACCTTCGGCGACCAAGGAGGCCATCGAGGAGATCCGCAGGACCCTCGGCCTGGACAAGAGCCTCGTGCACCAGTTCGGGCTGTACCTGCGCGACCTGTCGCGCGGCGACCTGGGCAACTCCCTCTCCACCGGTCAGCCGGTGCTGACCGAACTGCGCGCCAGGTTGCCGGCCTCCCTGGAGCTGACGATCTGCGGCTTGCTGTTCGCCTGCAGCCTGGCGATCCCGCTGGGCGTACTGGCCGCCACGCGGCCGGGCTCGTGGATCGATCACCTGTGCAGGATGCTGGCGACCACCGGCGTCTCGCTGCCCACCTTCTTCACCGGGCTGCTGCTGGCCTACGTGTTCTATTTCCTGCTCGGCGTGGCGCCGTCCCCGGTCGGGCGCCTGGACGTGTCCTTCGTCGCACCGCCTGACGTGACCGGACTGTATCTGGTCGACAGCCTGCTGGCGCGCGATCCGGAAGCGATGTGGGCGGCGGCCAGGCAGCTGCTGCTGCCCTCGGTGACCATGGGCCTGTTCGTGATGGCGCCGCTGATGCGCATGACGCGCGCCTCCATGCTCGGTGTGCTGTCCTCGGATTTCGTGCGCACGGCGCGCGCCAGCGGCCTGCCCGGTTCGCAGGTCCTGTACGTGTATGCCTTCCGCAATGCGTTGCTGCCCATCGTCACCACCATGGGCATGGTGTTTTCCTTCCTGCTCGGTTCCAGCGTCCTGGTCGAGAAAGTGTTCGCCTGGCCCGGCATCGGCTCGTACGTGATCGAGGCCCTGGTGGCCTCGGACTACGCCCCGGTGCAGGGCTTCGTGCTGACCATGGCGCTGCTCTACGTGGCGCTCAACCTCGCGATCGACATCCTGTACGGGGTCATCGATCCGCGCGTCGGAATCGAAGGCTGGGGAGGACGGATGAGCGCAGGCGCGATCACGGTGGATACCGCGGCGGGACCGGCTGCAGGCTGGCGCGCGACCCTGAAGCACGTGCGCTACGTGGCCACCGAGAATCCGGTGACGCTGGGCGCCTTCCTGCTGTTCGCGTTCTTCGTCGTGCTGGCGCTGTTCGGTCCCTGGATCGCGCCCTATGACCCGCTGGCCAGCAAGACCGAGGTGGCGCTCAAGCCGCCTTCGATGCAGCACTGGTTCGGCACCGATGCGCTCGGCCGCGACATCCTGTCGCGCATCATCGTCGCCGCACAACTGGATTTCGGCATCGCCATCTCGGCCGTGTTCGGTTCGTTCGCGGTCGGCTCGGCGCTGGGTTGCCTGGCCGGCTTCTACGGCGGCTGGGCCGATCGCATCATCGGCCGCATCGCCGACACCATCATGGCGTTCCCGCTGTTCGTGCTGGCCATGGGCATCGTCGCGGCGCTGGGCAACACGGTGTTCAACATCATCCTGGCCACCGCCATCATCAACCTGCCGTTCTACATACGCGTTTCGCGCGCCGAAGTGAACGTGCGGCGCAATGCCGGCTACGTCGAGGCCGCGCGCCTGGCCGGGAACTCCGACACGCGCATCCTGGCTTTGCACCTGTTCCCCAACATCCTGCCGCCCATGATGGTGCAGGTCTCGCTGAACATGGGCTGGGCCATCCTCAACGCCGCCGGCCTGTCGTTCATCGGTCTGGGCGTGCGGCCGCCGCAGGCCGAGTGGGGAATCATGGTGGCCGAGGGCGCGACCTACATCATCTCCGGTGAGTGGTGGGTGGCCTTTTTCCCCGGCGCCGTGCTGATGCTGGCGGTGTTCTGCTTCAATCTGCTGGGAGACGGCCTGCGGGACATGCTGGATCCGAGGATGAGAACGTGAACAAGGAACAAGTCTTGCACAGGGGGTGCGGGCCCCTTCCGGCGCGCTGCGCCGGGGCCCTCCCGCCCCCCCCCGTACCCCCCGTATCCACAGGGGCGCCGGGGATGAGTGCCGCGCCCTTGTTGACGGTGGAGAATTATTCGCTGGAGTTCCGCACGCGTACCGGGACGGTGCGCGCGCTGGAGAACATCTCCCTCAGGGTGTCCAAGGGCGAGACGGTGGGCATCGTGGGCGAGTCGGGTTCGGGCAAGTCCGTGCTGTCCTTCGGCATTCTGCGCATCCTCGACGACGCCGCGCGTGTCACGCGCGGGACCATCGACTTCGGCGGCCTGGACATGCTCGGCGCCAGCGAGAAGAACCCTGCAGGAAGTGCGCGGCCGGGAGATCGCGATGATCTTCCAGAACCCGCGCACGGCGCTGAATCCGATCCGCCGCATCGGCCGGCAGATCGAGGACGTGTTGCGCGCGCACACCGCCACGCCGCGTGCCGAACTCCGCAGGAAGGCCATCGAAGCGCTCGCCCAGGTGCGCATTCCCGACCCGGAGCGGCGCTATTCGGCCTACCCCTTCGAGCTCTCGGGCGGCCAGTGCCAGCGCGTGATGATCGCCCTGGCGCTGGCCTGCCAGCCTTCGCTGCTGATCGCCGACGAACCGACCACGGGTCTGGACGTGACCACGCAGGCCGCCATCATGGAGCTGGTCAGCGAACTGGCGCGCGGGCGCAACATGGCCACCATCCTGATCACCCACGACCTGGCGCTGGCCTCGGAGTACTGCGACCGCATCGTCGTGATGCACGCCGGCCACGTCGTGGAGTCCGCGCCGACGGCGCGGCTGTTCGCGCAGCCCTGCCATCCGTACACGGCGCGGCTGATCGCCTCGACGCCGGGACCCCGGGTGGACATCGACGATCTGTCCTCCATCCCCGGCAACCTGCCGGACCTGCGCCGCGACGACCTGCCGGCCTGCCGATTCCACGCGCGCTGCGATCGCGCCCTGGACAAATGCACGTCGGAGCCGCCGCCTGAGGTTTCCTTTGCGCCCGGCCACCGCGTGAACTGCTTCAACCCGCTCTGAAGCCATGACCCCGAACCTGCTCGACGTCGTCGAACTGAGGAAACACTTCAACGTCGGTCGCCGCAGCCAGCTGCATGCGGTCGACGACGTGAGCTTCTCGATCGCCCCCGGCGAGAGCGTGGGCCTGGTGGGGGAGTCCGGTTGCGGCAAGTCCACCCTGGTGCGCCTGATCACGCGCATGCTCGACCCGAGCGCCGGCGACATCATCTTCGGCGGGCGCAACATCGGCTTCATCCCGGCACGCACCTTTGCGGGCACGCAGTTCCGGCCGAAGATCCAGATGGTGTTCCAGGACCCGACCGACAGCCTGAACCCGCGATTCACGGCCTTCGACACCATCGCCGAGCCGTTGCGCCTGCTTTCCGGCGTGCGCGACGCGGCCGAACTGCGCATGCGCGTGTCGGCCGCGGCGCGCCAGACCGGCCTGCCGGAAGAGCTGCTGATGCGTTTCCCGCATCAGCTCTCGGGCGGCCAGAAGGCGAGGGTGGGCATCGCCAGGGCGATCGCGCTCCGGCCGCAGCTGCTGGTGCTGGACGAGCCTACCGCGGCGCTCGATGTTTCGGTGCAGGCCACCATCCTGAAGCTGCTCGCCGAGCTGAAGAGCACGCTGGGCATGAGCTACCTGTTCGTGTCGCACGACCTCAATGTGGTGCGCATGCTGTGCGACCGTGTGATCGTCATGTACCTGGGCAAAGTGGTGGAGCAGGGGCCGACCGAGGCGATGTTCCGCTCAGCGCGACATCCGTACACGCAGGCGCTGATCCGCGCCATCCCCTCGATCGGCGGACGCCCCGGTGAGCGCGAGGTGCTGGCCGGCGAACCGCGCTCGCCCATCGACCCGGATCCGCGCGTCTGCCGCTTCTTCGGGCGCTGTCCGCGTCAGGTGGATCGTTGCCGGCACGAAGCCCCGCTGCTGCATACGGTGGGCGAGGGCCACCAGGCCGCCTGCCACTTCGTCTAGGCTTCAGCCGGACCGACGCGAACCTGCGCTCGCCCTGCGGCGCGCTTTGCAACATACTGCGCGTCCCCATGAGCAGCGCATCCCCGGAACGAGCCGTTTTCCTGCTGGCGATCGGCGCCTTCATCAGCGCCGCGAGCACGCGCGCGATCGACCCCATGCTGCCGCTGCTGGCACAGGCCTTCGGCACCACGCCGGGGGCCGCGGCTGCCGCGATCACCGGCTTTGCCGTGGCCTACGGGCTGCTGCAGCTGGTGCATGGGCCGATCGGCGATCGCATCGGCAAGTACCGCCTGATCGTGATCACCTGCGCGCTGTCGACGCTGGGCACGCTCGCCTGTGCGCTGGCGCCCTCGCTGCGGGCGCTGGTGGCGGCGCGCTTTCTGTCAGGGGCCACCGTGGGCGCACTGATCCCGCTCGCCATGGCCTGGATCGGCGATGCGGTTCCCTACGAAAGGCGGCAATCGGTGCTGGCGCGATTTCTGATCGGCCAGATGCTGGGGGTGTCGTTCGGCACCACGGTGTCGGGCCTGCTGGGCGAGCATTTCGGCTGGCGTGCGATGTTCTACCTGCTGGCCGGCCTGTACGTGCTGGTGACGCTGCTGCTGTGGATGGAGTTTCGCCGCAACCCCATCACGCGGCACAAGGGCAATGCCGCCGTGCTGTCGATGGGCGAGGGCTTCCGCGGCATGTTCGCGCTGCTGGCGCGTCCGTGGGTGCGCGTGATCCTCGTCACGATCTTTCTCGAGGGAGTCCTGTTCTACGGCGCCCTGGCCTTCGTCACCCTGCACATGCATGAGCGCCTGGGCCTCGGGCTGGGGGCGAGCGGCGCGCTGGTCACGGCGTTCGCCGCGGGCGGGATGATCTACGCCTTCGTCTCGCGGCGTCTGGTGGCCCGCCTGGGCGAACGCGGCCTGGCGCTCACCGGCGGCGTCGCCATCTCCATCGGCTACCTGGGCCTGCTGGTGATCGACTCGCCGCTCTACGCGGTGCCCTGCCTGTTGTCGGCCGGTGCCGGGCTGTACATGCTGCACAACACCTTGCAGGTCAATGCCACGCAGATGGCCCCGGACGCGCGCGGCGCCGGGGTCTCGCTGTTTGCGTTCTTCCTGTTCTCCGGGCAGTCGGCCGGTGTGTGGCTGGCCGCCATGGTGGTGGACGCGTGGGGCACCGTGCCGCTCTTCCTGTTCGCTGCCGTGACCTTGCCCATGCTGGCGGCCGAGTTCCGCCGCCGGCTGGGGCTGCGCTCGCGCAGCACATAGGCGGGCGCGCGCAGCGCCTGGGCGGGCGCGCGGGGCGCCCGGGTTCAGCCTGCGCCGAACAGGCGCTTGATGCGCGCCCAGATCACGCGCCAGATCAGTCCGCCGGCATCCAGCGCCGCGGGAGCGGGCATGGGGTCCGCAGGCGCATGGGGAGGCGGCGCTGAAGCTTCGGACCCCGCTGCCACCGCCGGTGCCGCGGCGTGGGCCGCGGCGATGCGTGTGCGCAGGTTGGCGGCGAACTGCTGGGTGATGCTGGTGGCCAGTTCCTTGACGATGCCGCCGCGGCTGAACTGCGCCAGCGAACCGGTCAGCGCGTAATCCACCAGCACCGTGACGCGCGTGCCGGCATCGGTCTGCGCCAGTGAGAACCTGGCCTCGCCCTTCACGCGCGAGTTGGTCTTGCGGTCCGCGCCGCTGCCCGAGAAGCTGCCGCTGCAGGCCGCATCATCGTAGGCCACGCTGCCCTGGCCGTTGAAGCTGGCCGCGATCGGGCCGAGCTTCACGGAGAACACGATCTCCAGCGGGTCCGCATCGGCAGCGCTGGAAAGGGCCGCCCCGGCAGGCAGGACACCAGCATGGTGATGTCCTTGAAGGCCTCCCAGGCCAGCGGGCGCGGGAACGGCAGGTCGAACGTCTGCTCAAGCTGCATGAGTCTTTTCCTTGCGCGCGGCGAGCACGCGCTTGATGGCGCGCACGATGCCCACGTATCCCGTGCAGCGGCACAGATTGCCCGACAGTTCCTTGCGGATGCGGGCTTCGTCGGCCTGCGGCAGCCGCAGCACGATGTCGCGCGCCGTGGCCAGCATGCCCGGCGTGCAGTAGCCGCACTGCAGCGCGTGCTCGGCGCTGAAGGCGGCGCGCAACTCGGCCATCACGGGATCGGCATCGAAGTCCTCGATGGTGCGCACGCTGGCGCCGTCGCAGGTCGCGGCATAGGTGATGCAGGAGCGCGCCGGCGCGCCGTCGATCTCCAGCGTGCAGGCGCCGCACACGCCGTGCTCGCAGCCGATATGCGTGCCGGTCAGCAATTGCCTGTCGCGCAGGAAATCGGCCAGGTGCAGGCGCGGCTCGACCGCGGCGGTGACCGTCTTGCCGTTGACCTGCAGGGTGATGGTGCGCGTGCTCATGCCCATGTCTCCGCGTCGTGTTCGACGATTTCCGCGCGATGCCTGAGCGGGGTGTAGGTTTCGAGTTCGGGAACGACAAAGCGCTCGAGCAACAACTCGGCGCGGGTCCCGGCCAGCGAGGCTTCGCCGCCGACCGCCAGGAAGGCGGCGCGCAGACGGCCGATCGCGGCCTCGCCCAGCGCCGCGGTCGCGATGAGCGGCGGCATGGGCGTGGGCTCGGTCACCTGGATGATGCGCGCCTTGGCGGCGAAGTCCGGATCGGTGTGGCGGATCAGGTCGTGCACATAGCCGTCCAGCGGACCCACATCGATGCGGCCTTCGTCCAGCGCCTGGATGATGCCGCGCGCGTTCATGAGGCCGCCGACGATCTTCGCGTAATGCGGTTTGCGCGCGGCGTGCTGCGTGATCAGCGCGTGGCGGAAGGCGAAGTACCCGGACTGCGAGTCCTTCAGGGTATAGCCGGCCGTGCGCCCGAAGGTGTCTTCCAGCGTGCGGAACGGGCTGTCGGCGCGTACCGCGATGTCGGTCATGTAGACAGAGCGCCCGGCATAGCGGGCCGGCGAAGGCACCGGCGCGGCCAGTATGGTGGGGGCGGGCGAGCGCAGCGAGACCGGCAGGCCGCACATCATCACGATGCCCAGGTCGTCGCGGCTCCACAGGTCGGAAAGCAGCCTGGGTGGTTCGTGGTCGACGAACTCGACGGGCACTTCGGCCTGCGTCGCGACCCAGTCGAGCAGCCGCCGCCAGGCCGCCTTGGCGGCCGGCGATACCGAGTACATGCGGGCATTGGCCAGGGGCTTCATGCTCATGATCCGCCGCCGTGCATGCGGGCCGCGGCCCGTTTTAGCGCGGCGAAGTGCATCTGCCGTTCGTACGGGTCGTCGCCTAGGCCGGCCGCTTCGACGGCTTTCAGCGCTTCGTCGGGCATGAAGCGTTCGGCGATCGCGCGTGCGTCGGCGACCACGTGCGGCACCGAGGTGGTGGCGCCGACCACGGCGCGGCAAACCTTTCGCTCAGGGTCTACCAGCATCGCACCAATGGCCTCGGCGAATTCCCCGGTCTTGCGGCAGAACTTGTAATAGCCCCAGCGGGCGGCCTTGGACAGCCTGGCGATGCGCACCGCCACCAGCAGTTCGTCTTCGGCCAGTGCGGTGGCGAACGGGCCGTGCATGAATTCGGTCACCTTGAGTTCGCGCCGGCCTGCGGGTCCCTGGAGGATGGCCACCGCGTCGAGCAGGGCCAGGGTGTTGACCCAGTCGGCGGCCGGATCGGCGTGCGCCAGGCTGCCGCCCAGGGTGCCGCGGTTGCGCACCGCACGGTAGGCGATGTCGGCCGCGACAGCGGGCAGCAGCCCGCGCGTGGCGTCCGGCAGCTTGCCGTCCTCGATGCGCGCGTGCGTGACGCAGGCGCCGATGGTGAGCGCCTCGGGCGTCTCGGTCACCGCGCACATCTCGGCGATGCCGCGCACGTCGACCAGCAGTTGCGGTTGCGCCAGGCGCAGGTTGAGCATGGGTCCGAGCGACTGCCCGCCGGCGATGACCTTGCCCATGCCTTGGGCGCCGGACAGCAGCTTCACGGCGGCGGCGACGTCGGCGGGTTTCTCGTAGTCGAAAGCGGCGGCCTTCATGCGGCTTTCCTCTGTCTCGCGGCCTCGATGGCCGCCAGCACCCGGCGCGGACTCACCGGACTCTCGGTGATCTCCACGCCCAGGTCGTGCAGCGCATCGTTGATGGCGTTACCGATCGCCGCCGGCGGCGCGATCGCACCGCCTTCACCGATGCCCTTCTGGCCGAACTCGGTGTAGGGCGAGGGGGTGTTCATGTGGATGACGCGCGGTTCGGGCACTTCGGTCGGTCCGGGGGCATGTAGTCAGCCAGCGTGGAGGCCAGCGGCTGGCCCTCGCCGTCGTAGTTCATTTCCTCGTACAGCGCCGTGCCTATGCCCTGCGCAGTGCCGCCGTAGATCTGGCCGTCCACCACCATGGGGTTGATCAGCGTTCCGCCGTCTTCGACGATCACGTAGTCGAGGATCTCGGTGTGGCCGATCTCCGGGTCGACGGCAACCACCACCGCATGGCAGGCATAGGAGAAGGTGCCGGTATCGCGCTGCGGCTTGTAGCCCACGGTGGCCTCGAGGCCGCCCGGGTCCACGTCGGCCGGCAGGCGCTGCGGCGCGCGATACCAGACGTGCGCGACTTCGGCCAGCGTCATCTGCTTGTCGGTCCCGGCGACCTTGACCTTGCCGTCCTCCAGCACCAGGTCCTCGACCGCGACTTCCATCAGCTTGCCGGCGATCTTCTTGACGCGTTGCGCGATCTCCCTGGCGGCGGTGGCCACTGCGCCGCCCGACATCACGGCGCAGCGCGAGCCCCAGGTGCCGGTGGAGTAGGGCGTGAGCGCGGTGTCGCCGTGGATCAGGCGCACCTTGTCCGGGTCGACGCCGAGGATCTCGTTGGCGACCTGCGCGAAGGTGGTCTCCATGCTCTGGCCGTGCGACTGCGCGCCGATGCGCAGTTCCAGCACGCCGTCCGGCGAGAGCCGCGCGAAGCATTGCTCGTGGCCGGGCACCATGGGGATGCCCCAGCCGGAGTACACCGAGGTGCCGTGCGCGCCCTGCTCACAGTACACCGACAGGCCGACGCCGATCCGGCGGCCGTCGGCTTCGCCGGCCTTCTGGCGCGCGCGCCATTTCGGCAGGTCGATGGCCGCGACGGCCTTGCGCACCGCTTCCGGATAGTCGCCGGAGTCGAAGTGCTTTTTGGTGATGTTGTCGTAGGGCATCTCGCTCGGCAGGACCAGGTTGGCCAGCCTGACTTCATAGGGCTCCATGCCGGCCTCGCGGGCCACGGCGTCCATCATCAGCTCCAGGGCGAAGCACACGCCGGTGCGCGCCACGCCGCGGTACGGCAGGATCGGCGGCTTGTTGGTGCAGGCCGACCAGGTGTGACAGCGGAAGTGCTCCATCTTGTACGGCCCGGGCAGGATGGAGGCGACCTGCGCGCCTTCCAGGCATGCCGAGAACGGATACAGCGAATAGGCCCCGGAGTCGACCGTGGCGTCGCAATCGATGCCGATCAGCCTGCCGTCGCGCTCGGCATAGATCGTGATGTCGTAGTCGTGCTCGCGGCAATTGGTGCTGGCCACCAGCTGTTCGCGGCGGTCCTCCAGCCAGCGCACCGGCCTGCCCAGCCTGCGCGACAGCCAGGCCAGGCAGATCTCCTCGGAAAGCAGGATGCCCTTGTAGCCGAACCCGCCGCCTACGTCGGGGGCGATCACGCGGATCGCACCCTGGTCCAGGCCCAGGCACTCGGACAGGCCGGAGCGGTTGATGTGCGGCATCTGCGCGGAGCTGTACATCTCGAGCTGGCCGAGTCGCGTGTTCCATTCGCACAGCACGCCGCGACCCTCCATCGGCGCCATCGACTGGCGCGCGGTGCGCACGTGGCGGCGCAGCTTGATCGGCGCCCTGGCGCGCACGGCGGTGAAATCGTCGTCGACCAGGGTCTCGAGGAACACATTGTCGCCCCATTCCTCGTGCACCAGCGAAGGCGGACTGGTGCGCGCCTCGACCATGTCGACCACGGCCGGCAGTTCCTCGAAATCGACGTAGACCTGGGCGGCGATGTCCTCGGCTTCGGCGCGCGTGGCTGCCACGCAGACCGCGATGGGTTCGCCGACGTGGCGCACCTTGCCGCGCGCCAGCGGCCACATGTCCGAGGGCTTGAAGCCCTTGATGGCGGTGACCGCGCGGATCGCCTTCACGTCCGCGAGGTCGTCCATGGTGAACACGCGATCTTCGAAGCCCGCGGGTTTCTCGATGCCCTTGATGCGCGCGTGCGCCACCGGCGAGCGCACGAAGGCGGCCTCCAGCATGCCGGGGCGCTGGATGTCGCCGACGAACTCGCCGCGGCCGCGCAGGTGGCGCTCGTCCTCCTTGCGCAGGAGGGACGCGCCTACGCCTTTGCCGGACTTGCCCTCCACTATGCGGCCTGTGCGACGGGCAGGATGGAGGCGTCGGCGTCGAAGCGCACGCCCTGGCGGATGCAGAAGGCCGGCGTGAGCATGCGCTCGGCCTTGACCTTGTGGCCCTCGTTGTCCTGCAGGGTCCAGACGCCGCGCTCGTCGTTCAGCACCGACACGTCGGCGACCACGCCCGGCTTGAGCGTGCCCAGCGTGTCGCTCATCCCCACCATTTTGGCGCAGTTGGGAGTCACCATCGGCACCACCTGCTCGAGCTTGAAGCCGATGGCCAGCATCGAGGTCATGGCCGAGACCAGCGAGAAGCGCTGGGTGCCGAAGAACATGTGATCGGTGTCCGGATGCGAATTCGGCGTGCCGCGCTGCTGGGGCACGCGGGTGTTGTAACCGTGCATGTCGGCGCCCAGCGTGTCCGGGATCACACCGGCGTCGACCACGCGACGCGCGCTGTCGAAGCTGAAGTGCGAACCGTGGCCTACGTCGACCTTGAGGCCCTTGGCCAGCGCTTCCTTGACGACGGGGTGCAGCTTGCCGTTCTTGTCTACGAAACTGCCGGTGTGCTTGGAGAACGGGTGGGCCAGGACGTCGCCGGCCTTCAGCAGCTTGACCACATCGGGCAGGATGCTGTCGGGGTCGACGCCGTTGGTGCCCGACTCCGGCAGCGGCCAGAGCTGGCCGAAGTGGATGTACAGCGGGAGATTGGCCAGCGTGCCGATCTGCGCGGAGAGTTTCATGACTTCCAGGCCCCAGCGCGCGAAGCCGCCGATCTCGGCGTGCGCCTTGAAGCCGCGCACGATGTCCGCATTCTCCTTGGCCGCGCGCACCGTGGCGTCCACGTCCACGCAGTCGGGTTTGTAGAGCGAGGCGTAGTAATGGCCCTCCATGCCGCCGACCAGGTAGGCCGAGAGGAAGGCCAGCACATTGCTTTTCTTGGCATTGACCACATATTCGCGGAACGCGGGCAGGGTCATGCACGAGGGGCCGCCCTGGTCGATCAGGGTGGTGACACCCGATTGCACCCCGGCCAGGTCCGCGTCCAGGCCGAAACGCCCGGTGACGTGCTGGAAGATGTGGCCGTGGGTGTCGATCAGCCCGGGCAGCACCAGCTTGCCGGACACGTCACTCACCTGTTTGGCGGCCGAAGGGACGATGTTCTGCTCGACGGCGGCGATCTTGCCGTCCTTGATCGCGACGTCGTATTTGCCGTCGATGTTTGCGGCCGGGTCGATCACGCGGCCACCGCGCAGCAGCAGGTCATATTGCATGGCGTTCTCCTTCGGGTTGGTGTGTGTGGGCGTGCGCGGTGTTTTCGCGCGCGACGGCGAGCTTGTGCAGCGTGATGTGGCGGATCTCCGCCTTGCTCGATTCGATGTGCGAGCGCAGCAGCCTCACCGCCTCGGCTTCGCGCCTGGCGAGGATGGCGCGCAGGATCCCGGCGTGTTCCTCGTAGGTCGTGACCAGCCGGTCCGCGGAGACGAAATCGAGGCGCCGGATGATGCGTATGCGTTCGGTGAGGTCGGTGTGGATGCGCGTCATCTCGGGATTCCCGGCCGCGGCCACGATGGCGGTGTGGAAGGCCTCGTCCCGCTGCGCCATCTCCGCGCCGTCGGCCAGGCGCTGCTCGACCGGCACCAGCCAGTCGCGGCTCAGCGGTTCGAGGTCGGGCAGGGGGCTGGTGTTGCAGATGCGCTGTATGGCCAGGGCCTCGAGGTTCACGCGCACGTCGTAAAGGTCCTCGAAGTACTTGAAGTCCAGCGGCCTCACCATCCAGCCGCTGTGGCCTTCGATCTTGATCAGGTAACCCTCGCGTGCTAGCAGGTACAGGGCCACGCGCACCGGCGTGCGCGAGACGCCCAGGCGCACGGCCAGTTCGTTCTCGGAATAACGTTCGCCCGGCAGCATGCGGAAGTCGAACAGGTCGGCCTTCAGCCGCTCGTAGGCGGATTCGATCAGATTGGGCTTGGCGAGCATGTACCCTGAATTGTATCCAGATATGGGTTCAAGCAAGCAGGGCCCGATATACGCCTCTAAGGCATTGTAATTAAAGGGGAGTAACCAGACCACCTGCGCCGCGCAACAGACTCTGGCGTTATGTGCGTTTCGGTGGCCGGTGTGAGGAGGCAGCACATGGCCTGCAAAGGCGGAGGGCCGCTTGTGCTGGCCATGCCTGGCAATCAGATCGGCATGGCCTTCATCGCCTCGTCTCTGATCCTGCCGTAAGCGCGATCCGGGAGCGCCTGATCGCCGGCCGATTCGACGTGGTCGGCAGCACCCCGGAGGACTTCCTGAAGTTCGCGCAGAACGAATCGGACAGGCTGGACAACGTGATCGGCGACAACGGCATCCGGATCCGGATCGACTGACGGCTTCGTTCGTCGAATCGGCATGCCTGCCCTGCGTGTCCGTGAGGGTGTGGCGCATGGCCGATAACGCGGCTGTGGAGGGGCTTTCGGTGCGGCGGACGCTCCCGCGGGGCTGTATCATCTCGAAAACAAGCGTGGCTTGAATGCAAGAGCGGAGAGCGGTGGAAGCATGAAATTCTATGTCGTAGACGACGATCCGGACATCCTGATGCTGCTCAAGGCGCTGCTCGAGGCCGCGGGTCACAGTGTCACGACCTGCGAGTCCAGCATCGAGGCCCTGAAAGCCATCCCCGGCGCGCGGCCCGACTGCCTGATCACCGACCTGATGATGCCGGAGATGGACGGCTTCGAGCTGTGCAGGGAACTGCGCCGCCGGCCCGACCTCGCCTCGATGAAGATCGTGGTGCTGTCGGCCAAGTCCTACGACTTCGACCGGCGCCGCGCCAAGGAGCTGGGTGCCGATGGCTACATCGTCAAGCCGATCCACATCGATAGCTTCGTCACCTCGGTGGCGGAGATCGTCTCCGATCACGTCACGCTGACCTACTGGGGCGTGCACGGCACGCTGCCGGTGCCTGGTGCCGGCACCCTGCGTCGCGGTGGCAACACGCCGTGCGTCAGCGTCGAGGTCAGCGGCGAGCCGCTGTTCGTGTTCGATTGCGGCTCGGGCATCAAGCAACTCTCCGACCACCTGATGGCCTCGGGCGTGCAGCGATTCTCCAGCCGCGTGTTCATCTCGCACACGCATTGGGACCACATCAACACCATCCCGTTCTTCGCGCCGCTGTACATCCGCGGCAACCAGATCGAAATCTTCGGCCCTTACCAGGGCGACCTCACCATCGCGCGCGCCATCGCCGCGCAGATGGAGGGCGTGTACTTCCCGGTCACCATCCGCGAGTTCGGCGCCCACCTGGTGTTCCGCGACCTGCGCGAGGAAAAGCTCGAGTTCGGCGCGGTGACTGTGGAGACCATGCTGCTCAAGCACCCGGGCTATTGCCTGGGATACAAGCTGACGAGCCGTGGCCGCAGCATCTGTTACATCACGGACAACGAGCTCTACCTGCCCTCGGACCCGCGCCGCGACGAGCGTTACCTCGAGCGACTGGTCGAATTCGTGCGCGGCACCGACGTGCTGATCACCGATACCACTTACCGCGACGAGGAGTATCCGGCCAAGGTCGACTGGGGCCACTCCTGCGTATCGGAGGTGGCCGATCTTGCCGTGCGCGCCGAGGTCAAGCGCCTGCACCTGTTCCACCACGACCCGGACCAGGACGACGAGGCCATCGACCTCAAGCTCGAAGAGGCGCGCAAGGCGGTGCACAAGCTGGGCGGCAAGTGCGAGGTCGATGCGCCGGCGGAGAAATCGCGGCTGGTTCTGTAGGCCGGGCCGCTGCCGGGGCGGCGGCATCAATGTTCAACTTTGATTGAGCGAGGCCGGCTCCTGGAGCGGGTTTCCGGTCAATTCGATTGCCGATTTCAGCAATGAACGCGGGGCGAGTCGCAGGTCGATCTCGGCCAGCCGGGCATCGCGCGGGTGGCTGCGCAGTTCGAATCCGGCCTTGCGTACCAGCGCCTGCATCGCGACGTTGGTCCTGAACACTTCGCCGCGCAGGCGCGCCAGGCCGGCGCGCGCGGCGCAAGCGACGATCGCGTCCAGCAGGCGACCGCCCAGGCCGAGCCGGCGCCAGGATTCGGCCACCACCAGGGCAATCTCGCCGCTGGCACCGTCCTCGTCGAGGGCGTAGCGCGACTCGGCGATGATCGCGCCTTCGCTGATCGCGACCAGCGCGCAATGCTCCGGGGACGCCGCCTGCGTGAGCTGGCGCAGCATCCCTGGGCCAAGCTCATGCACGGCGCCGAGGAAGCGCTCGCGGCGCGTCTCGGCAGACAGCGCGCGCACGAACGCCTGGAAGGCCGGCGCGTCGGCCGGCTCCAGGGCCCGGATGCGCGGCATCGCGAAGCTTCTTGCGGCGCTCACAGCCTGTGCTGGTGGAACAGGGAATCGATCTGGCTGCGGTGCAGGCCGATGTCCCTCAGCATGTGATCGTTCAGTTCGTACATGTCGCGCCGTGCCTGGCGCATCTCGTGCGCCCTTCGGCTGCGCTGCCGCGCCGCGGCAAGGCGCCGGATCACGGCCTGCAGGCAGTCGCGCAGGGGCGGGAGCTTGAAGTGCCGGTGTGGCCTGTCGTAACCTGCGCCGGCCGGAGGCTGTGCCCGAGGCAGGCTGTGCGTGTCGTACATGGGATTCTCCCGGTTCCGTTGTCCCGCATCGGGACCATGCGCACAGGCTAGGCCCGGCCGGTAACCGCAACATGTCGACGCGGCGCCGGCGTGTTGCGCTTGTGTATCATTCGCGCTTCACTGGAAGTGGAATGTGCCGCATGCCGAGCAACGGACGCGTACTGGTCGTCGACGACGACGCCGAGGTGCGGGAAACCATGGGCGAGTACCTGTCCAGCCACGGCTATGAGGTCGCCGTGGCCGGCGACGGCACGGCCATGCGCACGGCCCTGCAGTCCTGCCTGCCGGACGTGGTCCTGCTCGACCTGAACCTGCCGGGGGAAGACGGGCTTTCGCTGGCGCGCTGGCTGCGCGAGCACCACGACCTGGCCATCATCATGGTGACCGCCGCCGGCGACGTGGTCGATCGCATCGTCGGACTGGAGGTCGGGGCCGACGACTATCTGGCCAAACCCTTCGATCCGCGCGAGCTGCGCGCGAGGGTGAAGAGCGTGCTGCGCCGCGCGCGCCAGCCGGCCGTGGCGGAACCGCAGGCAAACGCAGGGGTGCCGGCCGCCGCCACGCGACGGGTTCGCGTCGGCCGCTGCCTCCTCGACCTGGATCGCCACACCCTGACCGGCCCGGCCGGCGAGGAATTGCAGATCACCGGCATGGAGTTCGACCTGCTGCGCGTGTTCATCGAGCACCCCAACCAGGTGCTGAGCCGCGATCGTCTGCTGACGCTGACGCGCAACCGGGAATGGGAGCCGTTCGACCGCTCGATCGACATCCGCATCGCGCGCCTGCGCCGCAAGATCGAGGCCGAACCCGGCGAGCCGCGCACCATCCGCACCGTGCGTGGTGCGGGTTACCTGTACGCGCCCGAAGAGTCCTGAGACGGATCCTGAGGCGGTTCCTGAGGCGGTTCCTGAGGCGGGATCCGTGGCAGGTCCGGCGGCGCGGGCCGCCGGCGCTGCGCGCCTCGCGCAACACGGCGCAATGTAACCGGCATGTAATCGCGGTTACCGGCGGGTAAAGCCGCGTGCGTCGCGCGCGGTGCGCGGCTAGACTTGCGCGCATGAGCCCGCCCGTCCCGGCTTCGGCCGCGCACCAGCCCCAGCCCGCAGCAGAGCCCACGCGCACCGAAGCCGCACTGCGCCAGGCCGCGCTGGCCGTGTCCACGGCCAGCGGCGAGCGCGCCTACGAGCAGCTGGTGGAGGCGCTGGCCTCCATCCTCGAGGTCGAGATCGCGCTGATCTCGGTGTTCGCCGGCACCGAGCGCACGCGTCTGCGCACCCTGGCCGTCTGGGTCGACGGCCATCTGGCGAAGAACTTCGAGTACCCCCTGGCGGGCACTCCCTGCGAGGCGGCGCTGGGTCGCGAGTTCTCGCATTTCGAGCGCGGTGCGCACCGCGTCTTCCCGGGTGACGGCATGCTGGCGCAGTTCGCCATCGAGGGCTACGCGGCGGCGACGCTGGACGACGCGCGCGGACGCGCGATCGGTGTGCTCACGGCCATGTCGCGACGGCCGCTGGGCGATCGCGGCCTGGCCGAGTCGATGCTGAAGATCTTCGCCGTGCGCATCGCCGCCGAGATCGAGCGGCGGCGATCGCAGTCCAGCTATCGCGCGATCTTCGAGTCGGCAGAGAGCGTGCTGCTGGTGCACGACTACGAGACCGGCGCCATCATCGATGCCAATCCGCTGGCCTGCCACACCTACGGGTACAGCTACGCGGAGATGCTCGACCTGCCCATCGGTTCGCTGAGTTCCGGCGTGCATCCGTACACGGCCGAGGAGGCCATGCGCCTGCTGCGCGCCGCGCGCCAGGGCGGGCCGCTGCGCTTCGAATGGCAGCGCAGGAATCGCGACGGCAGCGTTCACTGGGACGAGGTCACGCTCAAGAAGGTCGACATCGACGGCCGGCCGCACATCCTCGCCATCAAGCGCGAGATCACCGAGCGCAAGGCCGCCGAGGCGCGTCTGCGCGCCAGCGAGGAGCAGTACCGTTCGATCTTCGACGCCACCACCGACTCGCTGGTGCTG
The DNA here is from genome assembly GCA_016713125.1 of Betaproteobacteria bacterium. Taxonomy (GTDB): domain Bacteria; phylum Pseudomonadota; class Gammaproteobacteria; order Burkholderiales; family SG8-39; genus SZAS-79. Next base: position 18,387 of record JADJPT010000023.1, on the reverse strand, counting down.
CGCGACGAGGCGTTCCGCATCGTCGACGTGAACCCGGCCTATACGGCGCTGTGCGGCAGGACGCGCGACGAGGTGCTGGGTGCGGACGTGGTCACGGTGCACCTGGCCGAATTCACCGACTACGCGCGCGCGCTGCATCGCAAGGCGCTTGCCGGGGAAACGGTGCGGCTGGAGACCGAGGCCATGCGCAAGAACGGCGAGCGCTTCACGGTCGAGGTGCGCGGCGTGCGCATGCAGTACCTGGGCCGGCCGCACGTGCTCTACATCGGCCGCGACATCACCGAGGCCAAGCGCGCGCAGGAGGCCGGTACCCGGCTCGAGGCGCAGTTGCGCCAGGCGCAGAAGATGGAGGCGATCGGCCAGCTCACCGGCGGCATCGCGCACGATTTCAACAATATCCTGCAGGGCATCGTCGGCAACCTGCAACTGGCCGCGGAACGCGGCGCGACGGCCGGCGACGAGCGCCTGGCGCGCCATATCGAGCGCGCGCGCACCTCCGCGCAGCGAGCCGGCGACCTGATCCGCCAGATGCTGACCTTCAGCCGCGGCAGGAGCGGGGCGCGCAAACCCGTGTCGGCCGCGGCGCTGGTGCGGGAGGGGGCCGCGCTGCTGCGCTCCACGCTGCCCTCGACCATCGCCTTCAGGCTCGAGCTGGACGACGCGGTGCCGCCGGTGCTTGCCGACCCGGTACAGCTGGGGCAGGTGCTGCTGAATCTGTGCATCAATGCGCGCGATGCGCTGCCCGGCGGGGGCGAAATCGCCCTCAGCGCGCGGCGGCGTGCGCGGCACCTTCGGCGTGTGCGCCTCCTGTCGCGAGAAGGTCGCCGGCAGCTTCGTCGAGATCGCGGTGCGCGACAGCGGCGTCGGCATCGCCTCCTGGGTCAAGGAGCGCATGTTCGAGCCTTTTTTCTCGACCAAGGAGACCGGCAAGGGCAGCGGCATGGGCCTGGCGATGGTGCACGGCATCGTGCATGGTCATGGCGGCCACCTGCTGGTGGAGTCCTCGCTGGGGCAGGGGGCCAACTTCCGCCTGCTGCTGCCCGCGGCGGGCGGCGAGGTGGCGGCCCAGGCGCCGGCGGCGCGCAGCGCGGCGGAACGGCCGCGTCTGGCCGGCCGCGTGCTGGTGGTCGATGATGAGCCGGTGATCCGCGAGTTCATGGCCGAGTTGTTCGAAGGCTGGGGCCTGGAGACCGTGCTCGCGGCCGACGGCGAGGAAGCGCGCAGCGCGTTCGCCGCGGATCCGCAGGGCTTCGACCTGGTGCTCACCGACCAGACCATGCCACGGCTCACCGGGCTGGAGCTGGCGCGCGAACTGCTGCGCATGCGGCCCGGGCTGCCGGTGATCCTGTGCACGGGCTATGGAGAGGATCTGCCGCCCGATGCGGTGGGCGCCGCCGGCCTGTGCGCAATCGCCAGCAAGCCGGTCGACGTCGCGCACATCCTGTCGCTGTTCCGCGCGCACCTGCCCGGCGTCTGAGCAGCAGGCCGGCCTGAGGCCCGCCTGCGAGGCGGCGTGAACTGCTTCACGCGCGCGTTACCACGCGTATACAAACCCGGCGTCGCGCGACATGGGCTGGTTACCTCCGCCGCCTAAGCTGTCTCCCATGCCGGCGAGCGCCGGGAATCCAAGGGAGAGACTCATGAACGAGTACATCGTGCACGGCGCACTCGGCCTGCCGCTCGGCGGCATGCTGCGCATCGAAGACGGCCCCGGTGTGCTGATCTGCGTCACCCAGGGCGAGATCTGGCTGACCGAGGAACGCGACCGGCGCGACCGCCTGCTGCGTGCCGGCCAGTCGCATCGCCTGGAGCGCAACGGTGTTGCCATAGTCCATGCCTTCGAGAACAGCGTGATCATGCTGAAAGCGGCCGATGCGCAGGGCTACGCCAGGCGCATCGTGCTTGCGCACGGCGGGGCGGCGACGGAACTGTACGCGTCGCCCGCCGGCTGGCCAGGCCTGGCCGCCGGCCTGCGCCGCTGGTGGATAGGCCTGTTCTCACCCGATGCGCGGCCGACCACCGCCGCGTTGTAGGGCCGGCCGGTACGCCGATCGCAGCCATCTCCGCTAAACTCCGGGCATGCACAGCATGCCCACTTCGATCCGCAGGTTCCCGAGCGCCGCCGCGAATGCGCTGCTGGTTCTCGCGCTGGCACTCGCCGCGGCCGCACCGGTGCGCGCCGCGGACCGCGACGGCGCCTATTTCAGCCAGCGCCCCGACAGTTGCCGGGAGTTCCTGCGCGTGCACCGCAGCGGCGAGCGCAGGCCCGAGGCGGCGGCGGTGCGTGGCTGGATCGCCGGCTACATCACGGCCTACAACCGGCAGACGGCCGACACCTACGACATCACCGGCATCACCGAATTCGATCAGGTGCTGCAACTGGTGGAGAAGTTCTGCAAGGACAATGCGCTGTCCAACCTCGGCGCGGCCATGGAGGCGGTCACCGAGGAACTGCATCCGACGCGCTATCTGACGCGCCGCCAGGCGGGGCGCTAGATGCTGCGCGCCGCCCTGGTTTCGTTTGCGCTGCTGCTGGCCGGCGGCTGCGCACAGGTTCCGCAGCCAACGTATTCGGCCGAGACCGATGCGCGCGTCGACGCGGCGCTCGCCGGCGCGCACCGCGCCGCGGCCAACCGCGCGCGCGACGTGCATCGCCACCCGCGTGAAACCCTGCGCTTCTTCGGCCTGCGCGCCGACATGCAGGTGGTCGAGGTGTGGCCGGGCAGCGGCTGGTATACGGAGGTGCTGGCGCCGGTGCTGCGCGGCACCGGTCGCTACTACGCCGCGCAGTACGCGCGGGGGCATCGCGACACGCTGCCGTACCGCCTCAAGACCCTGGAGGGCTTCGAACGCAAGCTGCGCGAGCGCCCCGAGGTGTACGGCGAGGTGGTGATCACCGAGTTGTCGGCGCCCGAGTACACGGCAATCGCCCCGCCGGGCAGCGTGGACCTCGTGCTGACCTTCCGCAACGTGCACAACTGGGCCAAGAGCGGCAACGCCGAAGCCATGTTCGCGGCCTTCTACACCGCCTTGAAGCCGGGCGGCGTGCTCGGCGTGGTCGAGCACCGCGCCAGGCCGGGCTCCTCGCTGGAGGCCATGATCGTCAGCGGCTACATGACCGAGGACTGGGTCATCGCGGCCGCGCAGCAGGCCGGGTTCCGGCTCGCGGCGCGCGCCGAAATCAACGCCAACCCGCGCGACGGCACCCAGCATCCCAAAGGCGTCTGGAGCCTGCCGCCCGGCTACGCGGCCGGCGAGCGCGAGAAGTACGCGGCGATCGGCGAGAGCGATCGCATGACGCTGCGTTTCGTCAAACCCTGAGTCCGGTCCGGGGCGATCGGCCGGCGCGCGTCGCGACCGCGGGACGGACTCCTCAGTCCGGTATCCGGTAGGCCTTTTCCCGGAACAGTCGCAGGCAGGCGTCGACGACCTCCGCGTCATAGTGCGTGCCACGTCCGTGCTCGATCTCCTCCAGCGCCTTGTCGACGCTCCTTGCGGGTCGATAGGGCCGGTGCGAGGTCATGGCGTCGACCACGTCGGCGACGGCCAGAATGCGTGCCTCGAGCAGTATCGCCTCGCCTATCAACCCTGCGGGTAGCCGCTGCCGTCCATCCGCTCGTGGTGTTGCAGGGCGATCTCGGCCACCGGCCAGGGCCAGGCCACCGACTTCAGCACGTCGTAGCTGGCGCGTGCATGTCCCTGGATCAACTGCATCTCGATGGAGTTCATCGTGCCGGGTTTGGAAAGGATCTCGGCCGGGACGGTGATCTTGCCCACATCATGCAGGTAGCCCGCGACGCGCAAACCTTCCAGCCGGCGTCCATCCAGACCCATTTCGGCGCCGATGGCCACCGCCAGGCCGGCGGCGCGCCGCTCGTGGCCGGCGGTGTACGGGTCGCGCAGCTCGCTGATGGTGGTGGCCACCTCCACGGTGCTCATGACCGCGGTGCGCAGCTGGGCGACGTAGTTCTGTATCTCGGCAGCCGCCAGGAAGCGCTCGCTGATATTGCGGATGTTGCACTGGATGACGCGCAGGCCCTCGACGTAGTAGGCGTTGCTGACGAACTCGACGTCGACGCGCGCCCCGGCGCGGGTCCGCAGCGGCAGGTGCTCGTAGCGCACATAGCCGCTGGCCTGCACCTCTGCGAACATCTCCTTGCTCTGCGCGATGTCGGCGAAGCTGCCGACCTCCCAGAGCTTCTTGCCGAGGAACTCTTCATGGCTGTAGCCGAGCATCTCGACCAGATAGGGATTCACGTCCTCGATCTGTCCGGTGTCCGCGTTGAGCAGCAGGATGCCGTCGCGCGCGGTTTCGAACAGCCGGCGATAGCGGCTTTCCGAGATGCGCAGCGCCCGATCGGCGGCGTCAGCGCTGGCGATGGAGGGGCTGGAAACCGGCGTCGCGGAGGCATTCATCGTAGGACGGCAGGCTACGCCTCCCGGCCGACGCACTATGTGCGGTGACAAACATAGCCGGTAGCCGAAGCACTATCGACTATCATGCACCATCACCCCGCCAGCCATTTCCAGCATTGCCGATGCGACAACCCGATCAACCCGTCCTGCGCGATATCGTTCTCGTCGGCGGCGGCCACAGCCATGTGGTGGTGCTCAAGCGTTTCGGCATGCGACCGGTGCCCGGCGTGCGGCTGACCGTGATCTGCCGCGACACGCACACGCCGTACTCCGGCATGCTGCCGGGCTACATCGCCGGGCATTACAGCTACGACGAGGTGCATATCGACCTGCGTCGACTGGCGCAGTTCGCCGGGGCGCGCTTCTTCAGCGATGAGGTCACCGGTCTGGATCGCGCCGCGAAGAAGGTGGTGTGCCGCGGCCGGCCGCCGGTGCCCTACGACCTGGCCTCGATCAACATCGGCTCCACGCCGCAACTGCACCCGGTGCCCGGGGCGGCCGAGCATGCCGTGCCGGTCAAGCCCATCAACGGATTCAACCGCCGCTGGCTGGCACTGCTCGAACGCGTCAAGGCGCATCCGGGCCGCACACGCGTGGCGGTGGTCGGCGCCGGCGCGGGCGGGGTCGAACTGTGCCTGGCCATGCAGTACCGCCTGCGCAATGAACTGCAGGCGCTGGGTCGCGATCCCGGCGAACTCGAGATGCAGCTGTTCGGCGCAGGCGGCGGGATCCTCGCCACGCACAACCCGCGTGTGCGCCGCGCGTTTTCGCGCGTGCTCGCCGGGCGCGGCGTGGCGGTGCATGCCGGGAGCCGGGTGTCGCAGGTCTCGGCCGGTAGTCTGCAGACCGAAGACGGGGAGCGCCATGCCGCCGACGAGATCGTATGGGTCACGCAGGCCGGCGGCGCGCCCTGGCTGCGCGACACCGGCCTGGCGCTGGATGCCGATGGCTTCATCGAGGTACGCGACACCCTGCAGACCGTCAGTGACGCGTCGATCTATGCCGCCGGCGACATCGCCGCGGTGGTCGATCACCCGCGCGAGAAGGCCGGCGTGTTCGCCGTGCGCCAGGGCAGGCCCCTGGCCGACAACCTGCGTCGCGCCGTGCAGGGCGACGCGCCGCAGCCGTTCCATCCGCAGCGCAAGTGGCTGGCGCTGATCAGCACCGGGGACCGCTACGCGGTGGCCTCGCGCGGCGCGCTGGGCTTCGAGGGCGCCTGGGTGTGGCGCTGGAAGGACTGGATCGACCGGCGCTTCATGCGCGCATTCAGCGAACTGCCGGCCATGGAGGCCGGCAGCGCGCCCGCCGCCGCGGCGTCCGAGACGTCCGCGGTGCCGCTGGACGGCGAGGAGGCGGCACAGGCGATCTCGGCGCTGGCCATGCGCTGCGGCGGCTGCGGCGCCAAGGTCGGCGCCGGCGTGCTGACGCGCGCGCTGGGCTCGCTGGTCCCGGTGCAGCGCGCCGACGTGCTGATCGGCCTGCACGCGCCGGACGACGCGGCGGTGATGCGCGTGCCGCCGGGCAAGGCGCTGGTGCACACCGTGGATTTCTTCCGCGCCTTCATCGACGATCCCTACGTGTTCGGCAAGGTGGCGGCCAACCATGCGCTGGGCGACATCTACGCCATGGGCGCCGAGCCGCAGTCGGCCACCGCCATCGTCACCGTGCCGCCGGGACTGGAAGCCAAGACCGAGGACACGCTGTTCCAGATGATGTCCGGCGCAGTCGAAGTGCTGAATGCGGCCGGCTGCGCGCTGGTGGGCGGGCACACGGGCGAGGGCGCCGAGCTCGCGCTCGGCTTCGCCGTGAACGGGCTGATCGCCGAGGATCTGGCGACGGTGCTGCGCAAGGGCGGCATGCGGCCCGGTCAGGCCCTGGTGCTGACCAAACCGATCGGCACCGGCACGCTGTTCGCGGCGCATCCCCGCGGCTGCAGGCGCGCGGCCGCTGGATCGACGCCGCGCTGGAATCGATGCAGGTTTCCAACCGCGCCGCGATGCCCTGCCTGCTGGCACACGGCGCCACCGCCTGCACCGACCTCACCGGCTTCGGCCTGCTGGGTCATCTGGTGGAGATGACGCGGCCTTCCGGCGTCGATGCCGAGCTGGACCTGGCTGCGCTGCCGGTGCTCGAGGGCGCGGAAGAGACTGCGGCGTCCGGCATCCTGAGTTCGCTGCAGCCGGCCAACGTGCGCCTGCGCCGGGCGCTGCGCAACCAGGCCGAGATGCGCGAGCACCCGCGTTACGCGCTGCTGTTCGATCCGCAGACCGCCGGCGGCCTGCTGGCCAGCCTGCCTGCTGCGCAGGCGCCGACCTGCATCGCGGCGCTGCAGGCGCTGGGCTGCGCACAGGCCGCGGTGATCGGCCGCGTCCTGCCGCAGGGCGAGGCGCTGGAGCCTGTCGTTCTGCGCGGCTGAACCGGCGGAAAGTTAAACTTTCGTTTTGCGAAAGCGGCTCCTGGAGCCGCTGACCGGTCAATCAGCTTGCCGGAATCGGCAATCAGCGCAGCTGCAAGGCGCTGTCCGGCAGGAGCAGGCCGAAGGGCACGGCCAGCCCGCCCGGCTGGAAGTCCAGCACGGGGGCGTGCGGCGAGGCTGGGGCCGGTGTCGGTTATTCCAGCGGCATGCCGCTGTCGCGCACGGCGGCTTTCCAGACCTCGAGCTGCTCGCGCGTGTGTGCGGCCAGTTCCTCGGGGGTGGAAGGCTGCACTTCGAAGGCCTGGCGCTCGATCTGCGCGCGCACCTCGGGCTGCCTGAGGATGGCGACGATCTCGCGGTTCAGGCGCGCGACCACCTCCGCGGGTGGCTTGCCGGGCGCGAAGAAGCCGGCCCAGGGCACGATGGACAGCGGTTTGGCGCCGGATTCGACGATGGTCGGCACCTCCGGGGCCATCGGGCTGCGCTGCGGCAGCAAGGTGGCCAGCACGCGCAGGCGCCCGTCGCGGGCCGGACCCATGGCGTTGGTCGGCGTGGCGAACATCAGCTGCACGCGCCCGCTGATCAGGTCGATGGTGGCGGCGCCTTCGCCCTTGTAGGGCACGCGCACCATGTCGAGTCTGGCGTGTCCGGCCAGCTGCACCGCGGCCATGATGCCGGTGGTGGTGGCGCCGGCGTAGTTGACCTTGCCCGGGTTGGCGCGCAGGTAGTCGATCAGCTCGGCGACGTTCTTCGCCGGCACCGAGGGGTGGGTGAACAGGAAGTAGGAGAAGGTGCCGACCTTGGAGACCGGCGTGAAGTCGCGCACCGGGTCGTAGGGCGGGGCCTTGCGCATGGCCGGCACCGCCGACATCGCGCTGCTGGTGGCCATGAACAGCGTGTAGCCGTCGGCCGGGGATTTCAGCACCGCGTCGGCGGCAATCGCGCCGTCCGCGCCCGGGCGGTTCTCGACCACCACGCCCTGGCCGAGCGCGGACGCCAGCGGTTGTGCGATCACGCGCGTGATGGTGTCGGCCGCGCCCCGGCCGGGAACTGCACGATCACGCGGACTGGCTTGACCGGGTACTGCGCGAGGGCGGGGGCGGCCAGGGCGAAGGCGGCCAGCGGGATCAGCAGGGCGGTGCGCAGCATCGGGCAGGACTCCTGTTCGGGGTGAACTACCGGAAGATGTGTTCCGGGCCTTCGTTGCCGACGACGCGCTCGTACACCCCGTCGCCGGCCTTCTGGTACTTGGTCAGGCCGAGTTGCTTGACCTTGTCGTTGCTGGTCGAGTACTTGCCGCCCAGGGCGACCGCGCTGATGCGCCGCTCGCAGGGCTGGCCGCAGGCCGGGCAGGCGGTGAGCCGTTCTTCGGCCATGCGCTGGAAGACTTCGAAGCCGCGCTCGCACTGTGGGCAGTGGCCGGCGGTGGGGGCGTAGACGTAGGTGGGCATGGTGTGCGGATTCTAAGCCAGGCTAGGCCGTGCGGTGGAACACCGCCTCGAGCTTGTTGCCCTCGGGGTCGAAAAGGAAGGCGGCGTAATACTCCGGGTGGTAGTGCGTGCGCGACCCGGGGGCGCCGGCATCGCTGCCGCCGGCCGCCAGTCCGCCTGCATGGAATGCCTCGACCTGCGCCCGCGACGCGGCGCGCAGGCACACGTGCCGCCGCGGGTCGGGCGCTGCGGCCGGCGACTGGAACACGCTGAGGTAGCTGTGGCCGTCGTCATGCGCCCGGTTGCGCTCGCCGAAGCCGATCGCGTCCTCGCGCTCATAGACCAGTGGTGCGCCCAGCACGGCCATCACCGCCTTGTAGAAGGGCGCGCAGGCCGACAGGTCGCGCACGGTGATGGAGAGGTGGTCGAGCAGGTTCATGGCCACACAAGCTTAGCGCAAGCGCGCCGCAGGCACTCAGCCGATGCCGGCAAACTCCTTTTCCTGCAGATCCCGCCAAAGTATCTTCCCCGATCCTGACCTCGGCAGCGCCGCGACGAACTGCACCACCCGTGGCACCTTGTAGGCGGCCATGTGCTCGTGGGCCCAGGCGGTGATTTCCTCCGCGCTGGTCGTGGCGCCCGGCTTGAGCACGGCCACCAGCTTGACCGCCTCGCCCTTGCGCGCGTCCGGGGTGGCGATCACGCAGCATTCCTGCAGTGCCGGATGCCGGTACAGCGCCGCCTCGACCTCGGCCGGCCAGACCTTGTAGCCGGCGGCGTTGATCATGCGCTTGAGCCGGTCCGCGATGGTGTAGTAGCCGTCCTCGTCCATGCGCCCGAGGTCGCCGGTGCGGAACCAGGCCTTGCCCTCGAACTCGATCCAGGATTCGCGGTACGCCGCGTCCTTGTTCCAGTAGCCCTGCAACAGTTGCGGGCCGCGCACCACGATCTCGCCGGGCTCGCCCGGCGGCAGCACGGCGCCGCTCACCGGGTCGACGATGCGCGCCTCGGTGTCGAAGGTCGGGATGCCCAGGCACTGCCGCCTGGGATTGCCGGCCGGGTTCATGTGGGTCTGCGAGATGGTCTCGGTCATCCCGTAGCCCTCCATGTAGCGGATGCCGCAGGTCTCGGAACAGTTTCTGCGCGATGGCTCGGGGCATGGCCGCGCCGCCGCCGAAGATGTTCTTCAGGCTGGACACGTCGTGCCTGAGCGCTTCCGGATGCGAGAGCAGGTCCACCACCATGGTCGGCACGTTGGCCCAGTGCGTGCAGCGGTGGGCCTCGATCTGCCGCGCCGCCGCGAGCGGGTCCCAGCGCGGCTGGATCACGATGCCGGCGCCGGCCAGCACCGGCGCGTTCAGGCTGTGCACCAGGCCGGTGACGTGGAAGAAGGGCGCGGTGGCTAGGGCCACGGCGTTCGCGTCCAGCGCTTCCCACAGCACCGCGCCCAGCACGTTGTGCATGACGCCGGCGTGCGTGTGCATGCAGCCCTTGGGCAGGCCGGTGCTGCCCGAGGTGTAGGGCAGCACGGCCAGGTCATCGGGACCGCTTTGCGTGGGGGCGGCGGCGTGGCCCGCGGACAGGGCCGCATGCCAGGGTGTCACGCCGGGGCCGTCGATGGCCATGCGCGGCGCGCCCACCGCCGCGGGGCGCGGCAGGTCGGCATCGCCCGCGTAGTCGGCGTAGGCGGCGACCAGGCGGTGCTCCAGGGGCAGAGCGGAGAACACCTCGTGCAACTCCTGCCCGTGGATGGCGATGCGGGCGCCGGCGTCGGCGAGGTAATGGGCGAACTCCTCGCGCCTGTTCATCGGACCCAGCGGCACGACGACGGCGTCGGCGCGCAGGATGGCGTACCAGGCGAGCAGGAACTGCGGGCTGTTCTGCAGTGCGAGCAGCACGCGATCGCCGCGCCGCACGCCGGCCGCGCGCTGCAGCCAGCCGGCCAGCGCGTCCGCCTGGCGAACGGCGTCGGCGTAGCGCATCTGCGCGCCGTAGAACCAGCTCAGGGTCTTGTCCGGCGCGCGTTGCGCTGCGTCATACAGGGCCGCGTGCAGGGTGGCGGGACGCGCGATGCCGGACAGCGAGCGCGGCAGCCCGTGCGGCCAGTGCGCATGGTGGCGGGTGTGCATGGCCGCCGAGTATATCCACAGCGAAACGCGGGCATCGCACCGGCCTTTCCCCGGTATGCTCTTCGCGCCTCATAAAACCACAACAGCATCACGGAGGAGACAAACATGGGCATCATCCGCACCCTCGCTGCATCGGTACTCGCATTGGCCGCTGGCTCGGCCGCCGCGCAATGGACCCCGCCGGGGCCCGTGCGCCTGGTGATCCCGTTCGGCGCGGGCAGCGCCACCGACGTCTATGCGCGCCTGGTGGGCAAGCACCTCTCGGAGGCCCTCGGCCAGCAGTTCGTGGTCGAGCCCAAGCCGGGCGCCAACGGTTCGATCGCCGCGCAGCAGGTGGCGCGCGCCAGGCCCGACGGCACCACGCTGTTCTTCACCACCAACACCACGCACGCCGCCAACCCCAGTCTGCTGAAGACCATGACCTACGACCCGGTCAAGGATTTCGAGCCGATCACCAAGATCGGCGGCATCGACTTCTTCGTCGCGGTGGCGGCGAACTCGCCGTACAAGACCGTGGCCGACATCGTCGCCGCCGCCAAGGCCAGTCCGGGCAAGGTTGCCTACGGCTCGGGCAACAGCGTGGGCATCATCAGCGGCGCGCTGCTGCAGAAGATGACCGGCACGCAGATGACCCACGTGCCCTACAAGAGCACGCCGCAGGCCATCGTCGACGTGGTCGGCGGCAACGTCGCCTTCCTGCTGGTGGACCTGTCGGTGAGCCGCCCGCACGTGCAGGGCGGGCGCGCCAAGCTGCTGGCGGTGGCCACGCTGAAGCGCTCGCCGCTGGCCCCGGAGATCCCCTCGCTGGACGAGCTCGGCTACAAGGGCTTCGACGTGCCGGCCTGGTTCGGCCTGTTCGCCCCGGCCGGCACGCCGCGCGAGGTGATCGCGCGCATGAACGCCGAGATGGTCAAGGTCATGGCGCGTCCGGACGTCAGGCAGCAGCTGGCGTCGATGGGCATCGACGCCTTCACCAGCAGTCCCGAGGAATTGCGCGACTACGTGCAGAGCGAGATCGCCAAGTGGGCACGCATGGTGAAGGACGCAGGCATACAGCCCGAATAAGGGCGGCAACCAATCCCGGACAGGCAAAGGAAAAGTCAGGCGATGCTCGAAGGCGTGAAGGTGCTGGATCTGTGTCATGTGCTCGGCGGCCCGTTCGCCGGGCAGTTGCTCGCGCAGATGGGCGCGGAGGTCATCAAGGTGGAGTCGCCTGACGGCGATTACTCGCGCACGGTGCCGCCGCACTGGTTCGAGGGCGATTCCTCGTTCTTCCTGTCGTGCAACCGCGGCAAGAAATCGGTGGTGCTGGACCTCAAGCATCCGGAAGGCAAGGCCGCGCTGATGGACCTGGTCAAGGCGGCCGACGCGGTGATCTACGGCTTCGCGCCCGACGTGCCGGCGCGCCTGGGCATCGACCACGCCTCGTTGGCGAAGGTGAACCCGAGGATCGTGGTCGGCGAACTGATCGGCCTGCACGACGCGCCGCCGTTCTCCAAGGCGCCGTCCTTCGACCTCATCGTGCAGGCCATCAGCGGTTTCATGAGCCTGACCGGCGAGGCCGGGCGCGCGCCGGTGCGCGCCGGCTACCAGGTGGCGGACCTGGCCGGCGGGCTCTACCTCGCGCTGGGCACCGTGGGCGCACTGTTCAAGGCGCTGAAGAGCGGGCAGGGCAGCAGGGTGCAGGTCTCGCTGCTCGATTGCCAGATTGCCATGCTGACATGGCAGGCACAGAACTACTTCATCTCCGGCGAGGTGCCGCGCGCGAGCGGGGCGCGCCACCCGATGATCGCGCCCTCCGAAGTGTTCCAGTGCGCCGACGGCGCCTGGCTGGCGATCTCGCCCACCGGCGAGGGCTTCTGGAAGGAATTCTGCAAGGCGCTCGGCCGGCCGGAACTGGCCACCGATGCGCGCTTCTGCGACGCCGCGGCGCGCATCGCCAACGTCGACGCCCTGGCGGCGGTGCTGGGCGGCATCTTCGCCACCCGCGCGGCCGGCGAGTGGGAGGAACTGTTCTTCGCCGCGCGCGTGCCGGCCGGCAAGGTCAAGCACGTGGGCGAGGCCGTGGACCAGCCGGTGGCCAGGCTGCGCCGCATGGTCGAGTCTCTGCCGCATCCGCAGACCGGGCAGGCGATGAATTTCCTGGGCAGCGTGTTCAAGTTCGCGGGCAGCCCGGTGCTGGGCTATCCGCCCAGGCTGGGCGAACACACCAATGCCGTGCTGGCCGGGTTGTGCGGCTACACGCCGGAGCGCCTGGCCGCCCTGGCGGCGGGCAAGGCGGTGATGCAGGCATAATCCTGCGTCATGAAGACTCAAGTCGCCATCGTCGGTTCCGGGCCGGCCGGCCTGCTGCTCGGCGCCCTGCTGCACAAGGCGGGCATCGACCACGTGATCCTCGAGCAGCGCAGCAAGGACTACGTGCTCTCGCGCATCCGCGCCGGGGTGCTGGAGCAGGGGTCGGGGGAGATGCTGGACGAACTGGGGATCGGTGCGCGGATGCACGCCGAAGGCCTGGTCCACGATGGCATCGAACTGTGCTTTCGCGGCCGGCGCCATCGCATCGACCTGCACGGCCTCACCGCCGCCGCCACGGGCACCGGCAAGAGCGTGATGGTCTACGGCCAGACCGAAGTCACCAAGGACCTCATGGAGGCGCGCGAGGCCTGGGGGCTGACCACGGTGTACGAAGCCGAGGACGTGGCGATCTCCGGCTGGGATGCAACGGCGCCGACGATCAGCTATCGCAAGGACGGCAGGCAGCACCAGCTCGCCTGCGAGTACGTGGCCGGCTGCGACGGCTTCCACGGCGTGAGCCGCGAGACGGTGGCCGACCGGATCCGGACCTACGAGCGCGTCTACCCCTTCGGCTGGCTGGGCGTGCTGTCCGAAACCCCGCCGGTCTCGCATGAGCTGATCTATGCCAACCACGAGCGCGGCTTCGCGCTGTGCAGCATGCGTTCGCCCACGCGCAGCCGCTATTACGTGCAGTGCTCGCTGGAGGACAAGGTCGAGCAGTGGTCGGACCAGCGCTTCTGGGACGAACTGCGCTCGCGCCTGGACGAAAAGGCGGCCGACACCCTGGTGACCGGGGCCTCGATCGAAAAGAGCATCGCCCCGCTGCGCAGTTTCGTGGCCGAGCCCTTGCGTTTCGGGCGCCTGTTCCTGGCCGGGGACGCCGCGCACATCGTGCCGCCCACCGGGGCCAAGGGCCTCAACCTGGCGGTCAGCGACGTGCGCTACCTGTCGCGCGCGCTGATCGAGCGCTATCGCACCGGCGAGGAGTCGGCGCTGGACGGCTACTCGGCCCGCGCGCTGCGCCGCGTCTGGAAGGCGGTGCGTTTCTCGTGGTGGATGACCTCGATGATGCATCGCTTCCCGGACACCGGGGAGTTCGGCCAGAAGATCCAGGAATCCGAACTGGACTACCTGACCCACTCCACACCGGCCGCGATGTCGCTGGCCGAGAACTACGTCGGCCTGCCCTTCGAGGATTAGGCCGCTTCACGCCCAAAGGTCCGCATGATCGCCGTCATCTTCGAGTTCACGCCCGCCGAGGGCCGCACCCAGGATTACTTCGACCTGGTCGAGCAGCTGAAGCCCGAATTGGAGAAGGCCGAGGGTCTGCTGTCGATCGAGCGCTTCGAGAGTCTGAGCACCAAGGGCCGCTTCGTCTCGCTGCAGTTCTGGAAGGACGAGGAATCGGTGGCGCGCTGGCGCAATGTCGAGCTGCACCGCATCGCGCAGGCCAGGGGGCGCGCCGGCATCATCGGCAGCTACCGGCTGCGCATCGCCGGCGTGACCCGCGACTACACCAAGGAAGACCGCGCCCAGGCCCCGCAGGACAGCCGCAGCCGCCACGGCTGAACCACATCCATTCCGGCCCGCACTCGCGGCCCCTACCGGCAGGCCTTCGGGCCTGCGCACACCTGAGAGGAATCGTATGAACCCGGACCATCCGCCCTTCGGCTTCGTGCCCATCGACCCGCGCCGCAGCACGAGCAAGCCGCGCAAGAAGGGCCTGAGCATGATCATCGACGACGGCATGCCGCTGGGCTACGCGCAGACGGTGCTGGAGACCGCGTCGCAGTACATCGACCTGATGAAGATCAAGACCGGCACCGCGCGCGCCTGTACCGGCGCGCGGACCTGATGAACAAGCTGAAGATGTACGAGGCGGCGCAGATCAAGCCCTTTCTCGGCGGGCAGTTCCACGAGTACGTGTTCGCCACGCAGGGCGAGGCGGCGTTGCCGAAGTTCTACGCCGAGGCGCTGGCGCTGGGCTTCCGCACCATCGAGATCTCCGACAACACGGTGCCGTTGACGCCGGCGCAACGCAAGAGCCAGATCCAGGGCGCCGCGCGCGCCGGACTCGAAGTATTCGGTGAAGTCGGCTCCAAGGAAACGGCGAGCAACCCCGCGCTGCTGGTCGAGCAGGCGGAGCTGTGCTTCGAGGCGGGCGCCTCGCTGGTGCTGGTCGAGGCGGCCGAGCTGGTCGACAACGGCGTGGCCAAGCCCGAAGCGCTGGAAGTGCTCAAGCGCGGCCTGCCCATGGAGCGCGTGATGATCGAACTGCCCGGGCCGTGGATCGCCGGCGTGCGCAGCTGCGACATCGAGGACCTGAAGAAGATGGCGCTGAAGGAGTTCGGCCCGGACGTGAACCTGGCCAATATCGACGTGCGCACCATCTTCGACACCGAGGCGGCGCGCGTCGGCCTGGGGACGGCCGGTCCGCTGTAAGGCCTCAGCGCACCGGTCTCCGCTCCCAGACCTCGGGATTGACGAAGTTCACCGGCTTCTCGCCGCGCAGCAGGCGCAGGGTTTCCTGCGCCGCGCCTTCCGACATCCGCTCCATGGCCTCGACCGTGAGTCCGGCCTGGTGCGGCGTGATGATCACGTTGTCCAGCTTCATCAGCGGGTGATCGGCGGCGAGCGGCTGCTTGTCGAAAACGTCCAGGGCCGCGCCGCGGATGGCGCGCGCCTGCAGTGCGGCGGTGATGGCGGCCTCGTCGACCACCGGGCCGCGCGCGACGTTGATCAGCGAGGCGGTCGGCTTCATCGAAGCGATGCGCGCCTTGCTGGCCAGCCCTTTGGTTTCCGCGGTCAGCGGACAGGCCAGCACGATGAAGTCGCTTTGCGCGAAGAGCTCCTCGAGCGTGACCCCGCGAACATCTCCGGGCAGCCTGGCGAGATTGCGCTGGAAGCCGATGGCTTTCATGCCGAAGCCCTGCACGCAGATGCGCGCGACGATGGCGCCGATGGCGCCCACGCCGACGATGCCCACGGTCTTGCCGGCGAGTTCCATGCCGTCATCGGCGATCACGCGCGCCTTGTCCCAGCCCGCGGCGCGCACCTGCGCGTCCAGGCGGTGCGTGTTGCGCGCCAGCATCAGCATGGTGGTGAGCACGTGTTCGGCTACGGTCTGTGCGTTCACGCCGGGCACGTTGGCGACCGGGATACCCAGCCGGGTGGCGGCGTCCATGGGGATCAGGTCCACGCCGGCACCGTGGCGCACCACGCCCTTGAGGCGATGCGGGCGGTCGAACAGGTCGTCGGGCAGCTTGGTGCGCACGATCAGCACGTCGGCGTCGCCGACCATGGCGCGCAGCGTGTCGGGCTTCTGGTCTGGTGCGAACACCAGATCGGCCACCGGCTTGAGCAGGTTTTCGCCGACGGCGGCGGTCGGGTTGGTCAGCAGGACTTTGGGTCGGGACATGTTCATTTCTTCAGTTTGGCGAGGTCGGGGGAACGGTAGGGCATCAGCGTTTCGAAGGCGCGCGCGGCACGCAGCACCAGCGCGTCGGCATAACGAGGGCCGACGATATGCAGGCCCACCGGCAGGCCGGCCCTGGTGAAGCCGCAGTTGATCGAGGCCGCCGGCTGCTGCGTGAGGTTGAACGGATAGGAGAACGGCGTCCATTCGGTCCAGCGCGCGCCGTCCTTGCGCACCGGCGTCTCCAGGCCGACGTCGAAGGCCGGTACGGCGATGGTCGGCGTGACCAGCAGGTTGTAGGTCTGGTGGAACAGCTGCATCTGCAGGGCCAGGGCGTTGCGCATCTGCGCGCCTTCGAGCACCTGCATGGCGCTGTATCGTGCGCCGAGGCGCGCGACTTCCTGCAGGCCGGGGTCGACCAGCGCGCGCTTGTCCTCGGCAATCTGCGCCAGCACATAGCTCGCGCCCGGGAACCAGTGGCGCGCGAAAGTTTCCCCCGCGTCCTTCAGGCCCGGATCGTCCTGCTCGACTTCGGCGCCCAGTTCGGTGCAGCGCTGCACGGCTGCCGCGACGATCTCAGCCACCTCGGGATCGACCTTGCCCACGCCCAGGTCCGGACTGTAGGCGATGCGCATGCCGCGCAAGCCGTCGTCCAGCCCCATGCGGTAATCGCGCGGATCGTAGGGCAGGGCGGTCCAGTCGCGCGCGTCGGGTTCGGCCAGCACGTTGAGCATCAGCGCGGCGTCGGCCACGCTGCGCGTCATCGGTCCGAGGTGGGCCACGGTGCCGAAGGGCGAAAGCGGCCAGGCCGGCACGCGGCCGAACGAGGGCTTGAGCCCGAAGATGCCGGTGAACGAGCAGGGGATGCGGATCGAGCCGCCGCCGTCGGTGCCGATGGTCAGCGGACCCATGTTCGCGGCGATTGCCGCCGACGAACCGCCGGAGGAGCCGCCCGGGGTCTTGTCCGGATTCCACGGATTGCGCGTGATGCCGGTCAGCGGATTGTCGGTCACGCCCTTCCAGCCGAACTCCGGCGTGGTGGTCTTGCCGAACAGCACGGCGCCGTGCTCACGCAGGCGCGCCACGGCCGGCGCGTCCTCGTTCCACGGTCCGGCGGGATCGGTGGTCCGCGAGCCGCGCAGCGTGGGCCAGCCGCGCGTGAGGATCAGGTCCTTGATGGAGACCGGCACGCCGTCGAGCAGGCCCTGCGGCGCACCGTTCATCCAGCGTGCCTCGGACGCGCGCGCCGCGGTGAGCGCGGCTTCGTCGTCGCGCAGGCAGAAATTGTTCAGCACCGGGCCGAGCGCGTCGACCTGGGCCAGCACGGCGCGCGTGGCCTCGACCGGCGAGGCTCGCCTGGTGCGATACAGCGCGAGCAGTTCGCCGGCGGTGAGGGCGGTGAGATCGTCTTCGAATGCGATACGGACATGGCTGTTCCGGATTCGGGGCGCGCAACCCAAGGGACGACCGATGCCGCCACGGCGAACCGCGGGGCGGATCGGGCGGGTGGTGCGGAACGGCGCGGCTAGGGCTTCGCTGCGGCGGTCCGGGTCGCCTGGCGGCGCACCTTGTCGGCGGCTTTGGCGAGGTTGGCGGGCCTGCTTGGCGGCCTTCGTTTGGCGACGGGCGCTGGAAGGTCTGGGAATGGTTCAAGGTGGTCTCCGAGGGATGGTCATGCATGCGGTTCGATAGCCCTCTATTTTGAACCCTTTCGGCGATTGCTGCCGGAATTTGTGCCGTGCGCCGGTTCGCAAACCCGCGGCCTCAGTCTATGAGCCTGCCGTTCTCGTGGAAGGGGTGCGGGCCGGCGAAGGCGCCGACATAGCTCGTATGGCTGACGACGCCGGTGGCAGCCGTCCAGGCGTGCAGGCCGCAGGCCGGCGGTTCCATGACGAAGCGCGATTCGGCGTCGGCGGCCAGGTCGAGCGCGACCTGGTGGGCCGGACTGGGTACGGTGCAGGCGATGGTGCCGGCGAATCGTGTTTCGATGGCCCGGTGCAGGTGGCCGCACAGCAGGCGCTCGACCTGGGGATGGCGCCGCACCACTTCGGCCAGCCCGGCGGCATTCTCCAGCCCCTGATCGTCCATGTGGCCGATGAAGGTGCGAAACGGCGGGTGATGCAGCAGCAGCAGCGTGGGCCGCGCGGGCTGCTCGGCCAGGCGCGCCTCCAGCCACGCCAGGCGCTCGGCGCACAACAGGCCGCCGCCCTGGCCGGGCACCACGCTGTCCAGGCCGATGATGCGCACCGGATGATCCTCGACGACGTACTGGATGAACTGCGGCGA
>JADJPT010000022.1 GCA_016713125.1 Betaproteobacteria bacterium | reverse complement strand
CCGCCCATGAACATGATCAGCACGAAGGACTGCGCGAACGCGGCATGTCCCAGAAACAGCTTCAGGTAGTGCGACCAGAGCGATTCGTAGATCAGCCCGGTGAATCCCGACAGCGCGAACAGCGCGAACAGCGGTGCGACCGGACCTCTGGGCATGGGGGACTCTCGAGCGGACAAGCGCGCAGTGTAGCCCGCCGGCGCCGGCCGGCCGTGCGCAGTACTTCACATAGGCGATCGGGTCCATCGACAGGGCGCGCGCGATCGCCACGCGCTGCTGCTGGCCGCCGGAGAGCTGGCCCGGGAACTTGTCCTTGTGGGCGAGCAGGCCGACGCGGTCGAGCATCTTCAGCCCGCGCTCGGTGGCCTCGGCCTGGTTGCGGCCGAGCACCTTGATCTGCGCCAGCGTGAGGTTCTCGCGCACGTTCAGGTGCGGGAACAGTTCGAAGTTCTGGAACACCATGCCGATGCGCGCGCGCAGCCGCGGCAGGTCGGTCTTCGGTCGCCGACCGAGACGCCGTCGACGCGGATCTCGCCCTGCTGGAACGGCTCGAGCGCGTTCACGCACTTGATCAGTGTGGACTTGCCCGAGCCCGAGGGGCCGCAAACCACCACCACCTCGCCCTTCTTCACCTCGGTGGAGCAGTCGGTCAGCACCTGGAAGCTGCCGTACCACTTGTTGACGTTGCGTATAGAGATCATGGTTGGTGGGCCTGTCAGCGGATGATGGCGATGCGCGCCTGCAGCCTCTTCACGAGGTACGAGAGCGAAAAGCACAGGATGAAGTAGACGACGGCGACGAAGGTGTACATCTCGACCACGCGGCTGTCGCGCTGCGCGATCTTGACCGAGGCGCCGACGAAGTCGGTGACGTTGAGCAGCGAGACCAGCGACACGTCCTGGAACAGGATGATGGTCTGCGTGAGCAGCACCGGCAGCATGTTGCGGAACGCCTGCGGCAGGATGATCAGCCGCATCGACTGCGAGTAGGTCAGGCCGAGCGCGTAGGCCGCGCCGACCTGGCCCTTGGCGATGCTCTGGATGCCGGCGCGCATGATCTCGCAGAAGAACGCCGCCTCGAACATGATGAAGGTGAAGTAAGCGGAGCGCTCGGCGCCGATCTTGGGCGGGCTGTCGGCGCCGCTGATGAACTGGATCAGCACCGGCATCAGGAAGTAGAACCAGAAGATCACCAGCAGCAGCGGCGTGGCGCGCATCAGGTTGACGTAGCCGGCCGCGGCCAGCGCCAGAGGGCGGTATTTCGACAGCCGCGCCAGCGCCAGCAGGGTGCCGAAGAACACGCCGCCCAGCGCAGCGACCACGGTCAGCTGCAAGGTGTACTGCAGCCCCTTCCACAGGTAGGGGCCGGTGCGCGCGATGACTTCGAAGTCGAGGTCGCCCATCTCACTTGCCTCCGGCGATGTAGCCGGGCACGGCGACGCGCTTCTCGATGTGCACCATCACTCGGTTGGCGATCATCGACAGCGCGATGTAGATCACGGTCGCCGCGGCAAAGGCCTCGAAGTACTTGAAGGTGATCTCGCCCATCTCGCGGGTGCGGAAGAACAGCTCGACCAGGCCGATCGAGTAGGCCACCGAGGTGTTCTTGATCAGGCTCATGGTGTCCGAGGTCAGCGGCGGGATGATGATGCGGTAGGCCATCGGCAGCAGCACGTAGCGGTAGGTCTGCGCCTGCGTGAGACCCAGCGCGTAGCCCGCGTTGCGCTGCCCGCGCGGCAGGCTCTGGATGCCGGACTTCACACCTGCTCGGCGATGCGCGAGGAGTGTAGAAGCCCAGGCACAGGACGGCGGTGGGCCAGTGCTGGTGCTCGCTGGGTTCCAGCCCGACCACCCAGACCTTCACCGCCGGCACGATGCCCGGCAGCACGAAGTACCAGATGAAGAACTGCACCAGCAGCGGGATGTTGCGGAACAGCTCGACGTAGGCGTTGCCCAGGCGCACCAGCCAGACCGACTGCGTGGGTGCGCACCACGCCGACCACCGAGCCCATCACGAAGGCGAGGATCCAGGCGAAGAAAGCGGTGCTGATCGTGTACCACAGGCCGCCGAGCAGCATGCCGCCCCAGGTGGTCTCGGTGTCGGGCATTTGCTGCAGGAAGATGCCGAGTTCCATGTTCTTGTTCTCTCCGCCTGTGGGTGAGGCAGCTTAGCCGGAAAGCGGCGCGGGATGCACCGCGCCGATGCGCTCCGATGCGGCGCTTACTTCACGCCCTGGTCGTTGGGTTTGGCGATCAGCGCCTTGAGTTCGCTCGACATCGGGAAGTTCAGGTTGGCGTTGCGCGGCGGGATCGGGCTCTGGAACCACTTGGCGTAGATCTTGTTGATCTCGCCCGACTTGTAGATGCCGGTCAGCGTCTTGTCCACCAGGGCCTTGAACTGCGCGTCGTCCTTGCGCAGCATCACGCCGTACGGCTCGGTGCGCAGCACTTCGGGCAGGAACACGTAGTCGGAAGGATTCTTGGCGTTGGCGATGAAGCCGGCGATCAGGATGTCGTCCATCACGAAGGCGGCCACGCGGTCGGATTCGAGCAGCAGGAAGGATTCGCCGTGGTCCTTGCCGAAGATCTCCTTCAGGTCGACACTCTTGCCCTTTTCGTGCGCCTTGATCAGCTGCACCGCGGTCGAGCCCGAGGTGGTGGACACCGGCTTGCCGGACAGGCCGGCGATCGAGGTGATGCCCGAGGACTTCTTCACCGCGGCGGTCACGTTGGTGACGAAGTAGGAGACCGAGAAGGCCACCGTCTTCTGCCGTTCGACCGAGTTGGTGGTCGAGCCGCACTCCATGTCGATGGTGCCGTTCTGCAGCAGCGGGATGCGGTTGGACGAGGTGACCGGCTGCAGCGAGACCTTGAGGTTCGGCAGCTTCAGCTCGGCCTTCAGGGCGTCGATCACGCGGCCGCACAGTTCCATCGCGTAGCCGACCGGTTGCTGCTTGTCGTCCAGGTAGGAGAACGGGATCGAGGATTCGCGGTGGCCGACGGTGATCGCGCCGCTGTCCTTGATCTTCTTCATGGTGCCGGTGAGGGTCTGCGCCGCGGCGGGCAGCGCGAGGGCGGCGCCGACGGCGAGGGCGACGAGCGGGCGGATGAGCATGTGTTTCTCCGTAAGAGTGGTCGGTGTTCGGTTGTCGGGGGCGCGCCCAGAGGCTGAGCACGCGAACGGCGGATTCTGGATACCGCCCGCAGGGGTGTCAAGCAAGTCTCGTGCAAGCTTTGCGGCGCGGATCCCCCGCGCGGCCGCGTGCAAGGCGCGCCCTATAATCCGCCGAAGGCAGAACGAGGAGACCCCATGAGCCGCAACCTGCACGACGGGCGCAGCAGCAATCCCGGCGACACCGCCGACAATCCCAGCTTCGCGGATTTGCTTGAGCAGCGCGTAACGCGCCGCGGACTGCTCAAGGGCGGTGCGGCGGTCGCGGCGCTGGGCTTCCTGCCCTCCTGCGCCGTCACGCCCCCCGGTAGTGAGCGCCTGCCGGGCTTTGCGCCCCTGCCGCCTTCGGATGCCGATGCGCTGCGTGTGCCGCCGGGTTACGAGGCGAAGGTGCTGTACCGCTGGGGTGATCCGGTCGGCATCCCGGCCGCCATGGCGTTCCGCATGGATGCGTCCAACAGCGCGGGCTGATCAGGCCGTGCAGGCCGGCATGCACCACGACGGCATGGCATTTCTCCCCGCTGCCGCAGGGGGGTGCGGCCGGCGCACGGATTGCTGGCCATCAACCACGAGTACCTCGACGAGGGTCTGCTGTTCACCGACGGGCAGAAGACCTGGAGCGCGGAGAAGGGGCTCAAGGCGCAGAACGCGGTCGGCGTGTCGGTCATCGAAGTCAGGCTGGAGGGCGGCCAGTGGCAGGTGGTGCGTCCCTCCCGGTACGCGCGCAGGATCACCGCACGCACACCCTGCCGGATTTCCGGTCCGGCCGCCGGCCATGCGCTGATGCGCACCGCGGCCGATCCCGAAGGCCGCAGCGTGCTGGGCACCTACAACGGCTGCGCGCACGGCTGGACGCCCTGGGGCACCTACCTGACCTGCGAGGAGAACTGGAACTTCCAGTTCGTCAACCGCAGCGGCGAGATACCGCCCGAGCAACTGCGCTACGGCATCAGCGCGAAGGGACGCAACTACCGCTGGGAGGAGCACGACGAGCGCTTCGACGCCGGCCTGCATCCGAACGAGCCCAACCGTTTCGGCTGGGTGGTCGAGATCGATCCCTACGACCCGGGCTCGGTGCCGGTCAAGCGCACCGCTCTCGGGCGCTGCAAGCACGAGGGCGCGGCCTGTGCCGTGGGCAAATCGGGGCGGCTGGCGTTCTACATGGGTGACGACGAGGGCTTCGAGTACATCTACAAGTTCGTCACCGACCGCGCGTGGAACCCCGACGACCGCGCCGCCAACCGCAACCTGCTCGACGACGGCATGCTGTACGTCGCGCGCTTCAACGCCAATGGCAGCGGTACCTGGCTGCCGCTGATGTACGGCCACGGTCCGCTGACGCCTGATCGCGGCTTCGCCAACCAGGCCGAAGTCGCGGTGAAGACGCGCCAGGCGGCCGACGCCGTCGGCGCAACCAGGATGGATCGTCCCGAGTGGGTGGTGCCGCATCCGGTCAGCGGCGAGGTGTACGCCGCGTGCACCAACAATTCCGCGCGCGGCCGCAAGGGCGCCAAGGAAGGGCCGAACCCGGCCAACCGTCGCGCGCCCAACCGGTTCGGCCATATCGTGCGCTGGCGCGAGCAGGGCGGCGACGTGGCGGCGACGCGCTTCACCTGGGACGTGTTCGTCGAGGCCGGGCCCGCCGACCAGGGCGGCACCATACGCGGCGACGGCTTCGCCTGCCCGGACGGGCTGTGGATCGATTCGATGGGCACCCTGTGGGTGGGCACCGATGTTTCGCCCACCGCGCTGGGCAAGGGCGATTTTGCCCAGTTCGGCAACAACCAGTTGCTGGCGGTCGATCCGGCCACCGGGGTGTTCCGCCGCTTCCTCACCGGGCCGCGCGGCTGCGAGATCACCGCCTTCCACACCACGCCGGACAACCGCACCGCGTTCGTCAACGTGCAGCATCCGGGCGAGGCGCCGGGCGACCGCGCCAATCCGGACAACCCGCGCGCGCACTCCAACTGGCCGGACTACGATCCGGCCGGCCGGCCGCGCTCGGCCACGGTGGTGATCCGCAGGACCGACGGCGGCATCATCGGCAGCTGAGGGCGGCGCGATGAAACCCCTCTGGTCGCCGTCGCAAAACGCCATCGAGTCGGCGCAGATCACGCAGTTCGCGCGCGAGTGCGTGCGCCGCCACGGCCTGGCTTTCAACACCTATCCGGAGTTCTACCGCTGGAGCTGCGACTCGAGCGCCGACTTCTGGAGCACGTTCTGGGACTGGGCCGGCGTGAAGGGGCACAAGGGCCGGCGCATCCTGGTCGACGGCCATCGCATGCCGGGCGCGAAGTGGTTTCCGGATGCGCGCCTGAACTTCGCCGAGAACCTGATGCGCGGGCCGCGCGACGCCGCCGACGCCTTCGTGTACTGGGACGAGAGCGGCGCGCGCGGCCGCATGTCGCGCGCGCAGCTGCATGCTCAGGTGTCGCGTGCCGCGCAGGCCATGCGCGCGGCGGGCCTCAAGCCGGGCGACCGGGTGGCCGCCTTCATGCCCAACATGCCGGAGACCTGCGTGCTCGCGCTGGCGGCGATCTCGGTGGGCGCGGTGTGGTCGTCCTGCTCGCCGGATTTCGGCACCGACGGCGTGCTGGACCGCTTCGGGCAGACCGAACCGCGCCTGCTGTTCTGCGCCGACGGCTATCGCTACAACGGCCGGGCGCACGACTCGATACGCCGGGTGGCCGAGATCGCCGCGCAACTGCCTTCGGTGAAGCAGGTGATCGTCTGCTCCAACCTCGACGAGTCGCCGGATCTCGCGCCGATCCGCAACGCGCGCCGCCTGGCCGACTGGCTGGCGCCGTACCGTGCCGGGGAGATCGAATTCGAGCGCCTGCCGTTCGACCATCCGCTCTACATCCTGTTCACCTCGGGCACCACCGGCAAGCCCAAGTGCATCGTGCACGGCGCCGGCGGTTCGCTGCTCTCCGGCCTCAAGATGTACAAGCTGCAGTTCGACGTGCGCCCCGGCGACCGCTTCTTCTACTACACCACCTGCAACTGGGTGATGTGGAACCTGCTGTTCGCCGGCCTGTGCGCCGAGGCCGCCGTCATGCTGTACGACGGCTCGCCGTTCATGCGCGAAGGCGCCATGCTGTTCGACTACGCCCAGGCCGAGCGCTGGACGCACTTCGGCACCTCGGCCAAGTACATCGACGCGATCGCCAAGCGCGGCCTGAAGCCGCGCGAGACGCACGACCTTGCCGCGGTGCGCATGATCGTCTCGACCGGCTCGCCGCTGGTGCCGGAGAGTTACGCCTACGTCTACCGCGACGTGAAAACCGACGTGTGCCTGTCCTCGATCTCCGGCGGCACCGACATCATGGCCGGCTTTGCCGACGCCAACCCCGTGCTGCCCGTGTACTCGGGCGAGCTGCAGTGCCGTTCCCTGGCGATGGACGTGCGCGTCTACGACGAGGCGGGCCGCGAGCTGCTGGGCGACAAGGGCGAACTGGTGTGCGTGCGGCCGTTTCCCTCCATGCCGGTGGGCTTCTGGAACGATGCGGACGGCGCCAAGTACCGCGCGGCCTATTTCGCGCGCTACCCGAACGTCTGGTGCCACGGCGACTGGTGCGAGCTGACCGAGCGCGGCACCATGATCGTCTACGGGCGCTCGGACGCCACGCTGAACCCGGGCGGGGTGCGCATCGGCACCGCCGAGATCTACGGCCAGACCGAGAAGATCGCCGAGATCGAGGAGGCCGTGGCCATTGGCCAGCTTTGGCCGCCGCAGCAGCCGACCGACACGCGCGTGGTGCTGTTCGTGAAGCTCAGGCCCGGGCATGCGCTGGACGCGGCCCTCGAGGAGCGCATCCGCCGGCAGATCCGCGAGCACACCACGCCGCGCCACGTGCCGGCCAGGATCGTCGCCGTGCCGGACATCCCGCGCACCCGCAACGGCAAGGTGGTGGAACTGGCGGTCAAGGCCGTGGTGCACGGCATGCCGGTGGCCAGCACCGAGGCGCTGGCCAATCCCGAGGCGCTGCAGATCTTCCGCGACATGCCGGAACTGGCAAGCTGACGCCGCGGCCATCGGGCCGGCGACGCAGACTGAGTGCAGGGTGGCCTTGCGCCCTCGTAGATGCCCTGCAGCAGCCGCAGCGAGCCGATCGACACCGCCTGGTGGCTGAGCGCGTGGCCGAGGTCGCCGACGATGTCGAGGGTCACGGGCACGTGCAGTGCGGAGAGCACGCGCGAGGCGCGCTCCGAATGCACGCGCGACACGATGGCATCGTACTCGCCGTGCACCAGGTGGATGCGCGAGTCGATGCGCGCGCCGGCCGGAGGCAGCCGTGCGAAGCGCGCCGAGAATGCCACCACGGCGCCGGCCAGGCTGGGCAGCGACTTGGCGGCCTCCAGCGCGACCGTGCCGCCCTGGGAAAAACCGATCAGCACCGTGCGCTCGCGCGACACGCCGGCGCTGGCCTGCTCGCGCCGCACCAGGTCCTCCAGCCGCGGCAGGATCGCCTGCGCGCGCGCCAGCCGGTTGTCGTCGTCCAGCCCGTACATGGACAGGCACTGCTGTCCGCCTGCGTCGGCTTCGAGGGCGTCGAAGCTGCTGGGCACGATCAGCGCGGCGCTGGGGAAACGCGCCTGGAACTTGAAGGCCACCGACATCATCGATTGCGCGGTGGCGCCGCCGCCGTGCAGGAACACGAACAGGTGCCGCGTCGGGTGCTCCGGCGTGGCGGCGAAGCGAAAGATCTTGCCCGGCGGGGCGGCGGGGGCGCGGTTCAGGGTCACGCGGCCATTCTCGCCCCGCCCGCGCATTCTGTAAACTCGCCGCGCCGCTCCGGGGTCGGCCGCCGCCCCGCCCGTGCCCGTTTCCCACCGTACCCTTTGCGCTCCGGAGCCCGCCATGCAACGCAGACAGTTCATTTCCGCCTTCTGGCGACTCGCCCGGCCGTACTGGGTGTCCGGCGAGAGCCGCAAGGGCGTGGTCCTGCTCGTCGCGGTGGTCGCGCTGGCGCTCGGCCTGGTGTGGCTGGAGGTGCAGTTCAACGCCTGGAACAACGATTTCTACAACGCCATCCAGGAGAAGAACGCGGCGCAGTTCTGGAGCCAGTTGCGCAAGTTTTCGCTGCTGGCGCTGGCCTTCATCGTGGTCGGCGTCTACAAGCTGTATCTGACGCAGATGCTGCAGATCGAGTGGCGCACCTGGCTGACCGAACGCTACCTGGCCGACTGGCTGGAAGGGCGCGCCTACTACCGTTTGCAGTTGCTCGATCGCGGCACCGACAACCCGGACCAGCGCATTGCCGAGGACCTGCGCAACTTCGTCGACGCCACGCTCTCGCTGTCGCTGGGTCTGCTGTCGGCGGTGGTCACCCTGGTGTCGTTCGTGGCCATCCTGTGGACGCTGTCCGGCCCGCTGACGGTGCCGCTGGGCGAGCACGGGCTGGTGATTCCCGGCTACATGGTGTGGGTCGCGCTGCTGTACGCCCTGGCGGGGCACCTGGCTCACGCATGTGATCGGCCGGCCGCTGATCGGGCTGGATTTCCGGCAGCAGCGCGTCGAGGCCGATTTCCGCTTCGCGCTGGTCCGGCTGCGCGAGAACAGCGAAGGCGTGGCGCTGTACCGTGGCGAGGCCGGGGAACTGGACAACTTCCGCGCGCGCTTCGGCCAGGTGATCGCCAACTGGTGGGGCATCATGCGCAAGCAGAAGCAGCTCACCTGGTTCACCTCGGGCTACCAGCAGATCGCCATCATCTTCCCCTACGTGGTGGCCGCGCCGCGCTACTTCTCCGGCAGCATCGCGCTGGGCGGACTGATGCAGACGGCGTCGGCCTTCGGGCAGGTGCAGGGCTCGCTGTCATGGTTCATCGGCGCCTACACCCAGTTCGCCGCCTGGAAGGCGACCGTCGACCGGCTGACCGGCTTCAGCGCCGCGCTGACGGAAGTGCGCGGCGAGGCCGAGCGGCTGGACGGTGATTACGAAGCCGCGCAGGGCTCGGCGCTCGGCCTCGAGGCGCTAAGCCTGGCGCTGCCGCAGGGCCGCGCGTTGCTCGCCCCGACCACGCTCGAACTGACGCCCGGGCGCAACGTGCTGGTCACCGGACCGTCCGGCGCCGGCAAGTCGACGCTGTTCCGCGCGCTGGCCGGCATCTGGCCCTACTGGCAGGGCCGCATCCGCGTGCCGCAGGGCGCCAGGCTGTTGTTCCTGCCGCAGAAGCCCTATCTGCCGGTGGGCAGTCTCAGGCATGCCATCGCCTACCCGCTGCAGGTGAAATCGGTCGACGACGCGCAGGTGCGCGATGCGCTGCAGGCGGTGGGCCTGGCGCACCTGGCCGGAGAACTGGAGCGCGAGGAGAACTGGGCGCTGCTGCTCTCGGGCGGCGAGCAGCAACGCATGGCGTTTGCGCGCGCGCTGCTCAACCGCCCCGACTGGCTGTTCATGGACGAGGCCAGCGCGGCGCTGCCGGAGGCGACGCAGAACGAGCTGTACGCCCTGTTGCGCGAGCGCCTGCCGCAGACCACGCTGGTGTCGATCGGCCACCGCGACAGCCTGGCGCAGTTCCACGCCCGCCGTCTGCGATGGGAAGCGCAGCCCGGGGGGCGAATCGCGCCTGGTGGAGGCCTAGCCGGCGCCGGCTCGCGGCGCGCCGCGCGGGCGGCGGCGCGCGCTCAGTACAGCGGCGCCGGGTGCGGCAGCGCCGGGTGCGGGGCCTCGGCCACCCGCGAGCGTCCGGTGATGAAATCGGCGGCCGCCTGCCAGACCTGCGCGGTCTGCAGGATGCGGCCGTGGCCCAGCCCCTCGGTGCTCATCAGGCGGGCCTGCGGCCACAGGCGGGCGAATTTGGCGCCCTGCTTCCAGGGCACCACGCGATCGGCGCGGTCGTGGATCACCAGCGCCTGCGCGCGCAGGCGCGGCGCGAGCCTCGCCACGTCGAGCTCGGACCAGCGCACGCCGTAGCGTTCCTCGATGGCCGCTTGCATCGCGCTGCGCACGCGCTCGGGCATGTGGTGCCAGCGCGCGAAGCGGCGGGAGTAGGCGACCAAGTCGGCCGGCGGGCTGAGCAGCACGATGCGCTCGATCGGCAGGCCGCGGGCGATGGCCAGGGCCGCGGCGGTGGCGCCCAGCGAATGGCCGATCACCGCGCGCACGCCGCCGTGCTGCAGGGCGACGGTGCGCAGGGCGCCGGCGAAATCCGGCAGCCCGGTCAGCCGGCCCTCGGACAGGCCGTGGGCCGGCTGGTCGTAGGCGATCACGCGCAGCCCGGCAGCGGCCAGATGGTGGACGAAGCCGCGCAGCTGCGCGGCGTTGCCGCCCCAGCCATGCGCCAGCAGCACCGCCGGGCCGTCGTCGGCCAGGCCGCGCGCACCCCAGCTCCAGGTCGAGATCAGGCGCCCCTTGTAGGGCAGCATGCGGTGGCGCGCGTCGATCAGATCGAAGTAGTCCGACTCCGGATAGGCCGGCGTCGGCGGGGTCAGGAACAGGCGCTCGGCCCACAATCCGGCCAGTTCGGGCAGCAGCGCGGCGGAGGCGCGCAGACCGAGGCCGCGCAACACGGCCCCGGCGCGCAGCGCGAGCCGGGGCGGATGGGCGGCGCTCCCGGATTTAAAGCGAACGTTCGTGCTATTTTCTGGCGTGTAGTGCGCGATGGTCATCGATCTGTGCATGCGGCTCTCCTGGCGGTCGGGTCTAGCGGGAACGGGCGCGCACGGCGCGCACCCGGGCGGGGCGCGCACCGGCTTCGGTGTGCGCGGCGGAAGGCTTGGTGACGGAACTGTTCGCGATCAGGCGCTCGAGCCCGGCCAGGGCGCGTTGCCGCGCGCGCGGCTCGCCGAGCAGCCGGCGGTGGTGGTGGGTGGCCAGCGAAATGCCGAACATCTCGAACACGAACTGCTCGGTGTCGGTGTCGGCGCGCAACTCGCCGGTCTCGATCGCCATGCCCACGGCCTTGCGCAGCGTGGCGATCCAGGCGCGCTGGCTGCGCGCCAGGGCGTCGCGAACCGGTCCCGGGCGGTCGTCGAACTCGGCGGCCGCGGCGATCATCAGGCAGCCGCCGGGCAGTTCCGAGGACTCGGTCCAGTCCAGCCAGTTGCGGAACAGCGCGCGGATGCGCGCCACGCCGCGCGCGGCCGACAGTGCGGGCTCGAACACGTTCTGCGCGAACAGGGCTTCACCGTGGCGCAGCACGGCCAGCTGCAGTTCTTCGCGCGAACCGAAATGCGCGAACAGCCCGCTCTTGGACATGCCGCTGGCCTCGGCCAGCTGGCCGATGGTCAGGCCTTCCAGGCCGAGGCGGCTGGCCGTCTCGACCGCCTTGTCGAGGATGGCCGCACGCGTCTGTTCGCCCTTGCTCACGCTATCCATGCCTCATATTAGCACGAACGTTCGTATTTATGCTAGCCCCGAGCGCGCCGCGGTCACCCGGCGGCGCGCCGGCGCGGGCCGGCCGCCGCCAGGGTCTCGCGCAGGTAGCGGCCGGTGTAGCTGCCGGCATGCGCGGCGACCGTCTCCGGCGTGCCCTGCACCACGATGCTGCCGCCGCCGTCGCCGCCTTCCGGGCCCATGTCGACGATCCAGTCGGCGGTCTTGATGACGTCCAGGTTGTGCTCGATCACCACGATGGTGTTGCCCGCGTCGCGCAGCCGGTGCAGCACCTCGAGCAGCATCTGGATGTCCTGGAAATGCAGGCCGGTGGTCGGTTCGTCGAGGATGTACAGGGTGCGTCCGGTGTCGCGCTTGGAGAGTTCCAGCGACAGCTTCACGCGCTGCGCCTCGCCGCCCGACAGCGTGGTGGCCGACTGGCCGAGGCGCACGTAGCCCAGGCCGACGTCGACCAGCGTCTGCAGCTTGCGCGCAATGGCGGGCACTGCGGAGAAGAACGGCTGCGCATCGCTGACCGTCATCTGCAGCACCTCGTCGATCGAACGGCCCTTGTAGCGGATCTCCAGCGTCTCGCGGTTGTAGCGCTTGCCGCGGCAGACGTCGCAGGGCACGTAGACGTCGGGCAGGAAGTGCATCTCGACCTTGATCACGCCGTCGCCCTGGCAGGCCTCGCAGCGCCCGCCCTTGACGTTGAACGAGAAGCGCCCGGCGTCGTAGCCGCGGGTGCGCGCCTCGGGGACGCCGGCGTAGAGCTCGCGGATCGGCGTGAACAGGCCCGTGTAGGTGGCCGGGTTGGAGCGCGGCGTGCGGCCGATCGGGCTCTGGTCGACGCTGATCACCTTGTCGAAGTGATCGAGTCCGGCGATCGACAGGTGCGCGGCCGGCTCGGCGGCGCTGCCGTACAGGTGGCGGGCCGCCGAGGCGTACAGCGTGTCGTTGATCAGCGTCGACTTGCCCGAACCCGACACGCCGGTCACGCACACGAACAGGCCCACCGGCAGGTCGAGGTCCACGCCCTTGAGGTTGTTGCCCCTGGCGCCGCGGATGCGCAGCATGCGTTTGGCCGCCGGGCGGTGGCGCAGGCCGGGAATGCCGATCGACAGCGCGCGGCCCAGGTACCTGCCGGTCAGCGACTCGGGGTTGGCGATGATCTGCTGCGGCGTGCCCTCGGCGACCACGCGTCCGCCGGCCTCGCCCGCGCCGGGGCCCATGTCGACCACGTGGTCCGCGGCGCGGATCGCCTCCTCGTCGTGCTCGACCACGATCACCGTGTTGCCCAGGTCGCGCAGGTGCTCGAGGGTTTCGATCAGGCGCGCGTTGTCGCGCTGGTGCAGGCCGATCGAGGGCTCGTCCAGCACATACATCACGCCCACGAGCCCGGAGCCGATCTGCGACGCCAGCCGAATGCGCTGCGCCTCGCCGCCGGAGAGGGTTTCGGCCGAACGGTCGAGCGACAGGTAGTCGAGCCCCACGTCGTTGAGGAACTGCAGGCGGTTGGCGATCTCGCGCACGATCTTGTCGGCCACCTGCTGGCGCGCGCCGGTCAGCGCCAGTCCCTCGAAGAAAACCTGCGCGACGCGCAGCGGCAGCGCCGAGAGCTCGTAGATGGCGCGTTCGTCGCCCGGCATGCCCAGCTTCACGTGGCGCGCTTCGCGCCGCAGGCGCGTGCCGCCGCACTCGGGGCAGGTGCGCACGTTGCGGAACTTGGCCAGTTCCTCGCGCACGGCGCTGGAGTCGGTCTCCTTCCAGCGCCGCTCGAGGTTGTGGATCACGCCTTCGAAGGCGTGCTCGCGGATCTGCGTGCGGCCGCGCTCGGACAGGTAGGGAAAATCGATCTTGTCCTTGCCCGAGCCGAACAGGATCAGCTGCTGCACCTCGTCGTCGAGCACCTCCCAGGGTTGCTCGACGTCGAAGCCGTAGCGCGTGGCGAGCGCGCCCAGCATGGTGAAATAGAAGTGGTTGCGCCGGTCCCAGCCCTTGATCGCGCCCGAGGCGAGCGACAGGTTCGGGTGCGCGACCACGCGCCTGGGATCGAAGAACTCGACCGAACCCAGGCCGTCGCAGGCCGGGCAGGCGCCCATCGGATTGTTGAACGAGAACAGCCGCGGCTCGAGTTCGGCCAGCGAGTAGCTGCAGGTCGGGCAGGCGAAGCGCGCCGAGAACAGGTGCTCCCTGCCGCCGTCCATCTCGACGGCGATGGCGCGGCCGTCGGCGTGGCGCAGCGCGGTCTCGAAGGATTCGGCCAGGCGCTGCTTGACCTCGCTGCGCACCTTGAGGCGATCGATCACCACTTCGACGGTGTGCTTCTGGTTCTTGGCCAGCTTGGGCGCGGCATCCAGTTCACTGACCTTGCCGTCGATGCGCACGCGGGTGAAGCCCTGTGCGCGCAGTTCGTCGAGCAGGTCGTGCTGCTCGCCCTTGCGGCCGGCCACCACCGGGGCAAGGATCATCAGGCGCGTGTCTTCGGCCAGCGCGAGCACGTGATCGACCATCTGCGCCACCGACTGCGCAGCCAGCGGCAGGTGATGGTCGGGACAGTAGGGCGTGCCGACGCGGGCGTACAGCAGCCGCAGGTAGTCGTGGATCTCGGTGACCGTGCCGACGGTGGAGCGCGGGTTGTGGCTGGTGGCCTTCTGCTCGATGGAGATGGCCGGCGACAGGCCTTCGATCAGGTCGACGTCGGGCTTTTCCATCAGCTGCAGGAACTGCCGCGCGTAGGCCGACAGCGATTCGACGTAGCGGCGCTGGCCTTCGGCGTAGAGCGTGTCGAAGGCCAGCGAGGATTTTCCCGAGCCCGACAGTCCCGTGATCACGACCAGCCGGTTGCGCGGCAGCTCGAGGTTCAGGTTCTTCAGGTTGTGGGTGCGTGCTCCGCGGATGCGGATGGTGTCCATGCGGCCTTTGGCGTGCTGTTGCGTGCGCCGCCGACGTCGACCGGATGCGCGCAAGCGCGCGCGACCGGGAAGGGTGGCGACCAAACCTGCTACTATAACCAGTCTTCCGTCTGGCATTCCATCCTTTCTCCGTTCCGAACGATGCAGGCAGATCCGCATCCCTCCCCGCATCCGTGTCCCCGAAGGCGCGTCCCGATGGAAATCCGCGCCGGTTTCAGCCTCGCCGGGCTGTTCGGCCTGCGCATGCTCGGGCTGTTCCTGATCCTGCCGGTGTTCGCCGTGCACGCGCCGCAACTGAAGGGCGGCGACAACCTGACCCTGGTCGGCATCGCGCTGGGGGCGTACGGACTGGCGCAGGCCATCCTGCAGATCCCGTTCGGCATCGCCTCGGACCGCTGGGGCCGCAAGCCCATGATCGCGCTCGGGCTGGTGGTCTTCGCGCTGGGCAGCTTCGTGGCGGCCTCGGCCACCGACATCTGGATGGCGATCGCCGGACGCGTGATCCAGGGGGCGGGTGCGATCTCCTCGGTGGTGGTGGCGCTGGCGGCCGACCTGACGCGCGAGCAGCACCGCGCCAAGGTCATGGCGATGATCGGCGGGATGATCGGCTTCACGTTCGCGCTGTCGCTCGTCGCCGCGCCGGCGCTGTACCAGTGGATCGGCATGGGCGGGCTGTTCGTCGCCACCGGGGTGCTGTCGCTGGCGCGGCATCGCCATCGTCTGCGGGCTGGTGCCGGACGTGCCGCGGCGCGCCGCGCATGCCGCCGAAGGACCCGCGCCGACGCTGCGCTCGGTGCTGGTCGACCCGGAACTCGCGCGCCTGAACTTCGGCATCTTCGCCCTGCACCTGGTGCAGATGGCCATGTTCGTGGTGGTGCCCACGGCGCTGGTCGAGTCCGGCCTGCCGTTGACCGAGCACTGGAAAGCTCTACCTGCCGGTGGTGCTGGCCTCCTTCGTGCTGATGGTGCCGCCGATCATGATCGCCGACCGCCGCCAGCGGCAGCGCGCCGTGATGGTCGGCGCGGTGGCGCTGATGCTGGCCGTGCAGCTGGGGCTGGCGGCGTTCGGCGGGCTGGTGGCCCTGGTGCTGCTGCTGCTGGTCTTCTTCGCGGCCTTCAACGTGCTCGAGGCCATGCTGCCCTCGCTGGTCTCGCGCATCGCTCCCGAGGCCGCACGCGGCGCCGCCATCGGCGTGTACAACACGACGCAGACGCTGGGGCTGTTCGCCGGCGGCTCGCCGGCGGCTGGATGGCCAAGCAGTACGGCGCGGCGGCGGTATACGGCCTGGGCGCGGTGCTGATGCTGGCCTGGCTGGTGGTGCTGGCCGGCATGCGCCCGGTCAACGCGCGCGCCGGCCAAGCGTTTTCTGTGGAAACCAAGACCGCGTAAGGGCACACTGCGGACTGCGCACGCCGGGCGCGGTTTTCGGGCAGGCGCCCGTGCGCAAGCCGGCGGCGGCATCAACTCCAGGAGACTGACATGGCTTCGATCAACAAGGTAATTCTGGTGGGCAACCTCGGGCGCGATCCCGAGACGCGGCATGCCCGACGGCGCGGCGATCACCAACGTGTCGATCGCCACCACCGACACCTGGAAGGACAAGCAGAGCGGCGAGAAGAAGGAGGCCACCGAGTGGCACCGCGTGGTGTTCTTCAACCGCCTGGCGGAAATCGCCGGCGAGTACCTGAAGAAGGGCTCGCAGGTGTACGTCGAGGGCCGCCTGCGCACGCGCAAGTGGCAGGACAAGGAAGGCAACGAGAAATACACCACCGAGATCGTCTGCGACACCATGCAGATGCTGGGTGGCCGGCAGGGCTCCGGCATGGGCGAGGGCGGTGGCGGCGGCAGTCGCGAGCGCGGCGAGCCGCCGGCCGAGCGCGGCGAAGCGCAGCCGCGTTCCGCGCCGGCCAGGAAGCCGGCCGGCAAGTTCGACGACATGGAAGACGACATCCCGTTCTAGGAGCCGGCCGCATGCGTTTCAGCCTGCGCACCACCCTGGCGACGGCGATCGCCCTCGCTCTTCTCGCCGGCGGCGCCGCGCGTGCCGCGGAGTTGCCGATCTTCGACGCGCACATGCACTACAGCCACGACGCGTGGGAGGTGGTGCCGCCGAAGGCCGCCATCGAGCTGCTGCGCAAAGCCGGCCTGAAGCGCGCGCTGGTGTCGAGCTCGAACGACGACGGCAACCAGAAGCTGTATGCCGAGGCCCCCGACCTGATCCTGCCTTCGCTGCGTCCGTACCGCTCGCGCGGCGAGACCTCGAGCTGGGTGCGCGATGCCGGGGTGGTGAAGTACCTGGAGGAGCGGCTGGCCAGGTACCGTTACGTCGCGGTGGGCGAGTTCCACCTGTACGGCGCCGACGCCGACCTGCCGGTGCCGCGGCGCATGGTCGAGCTGGCCCGCAAGCACGACCTGCTGCTGCACGCGCACTCCGACGTCGATGCGGTCGAACGCCTGTACGCGCAATGGCCGCAGGCGCGCATCCTGTGGGCGCACTCGGGGTTCGACGCGCCCGAGAAGATCCGCGCCATGCTGAAGAAGCACAAGAACCTGTGGTGCGACCTGGCCTTTCGCAGTGACCACGGTTCGGGCGGCAAACCGCCGCCGGAGTGGCGCGCGCTGTTCCTCGAGTTTCCCGACCGCTTCATGGTCGGCACCGACACCTTCACGCCGGAGCGCTGGCCGTTCGTCGTCGAGCACGCGCGCTGGTCGCGTGAATGGCTGCGCGACCTGCCGCCCGAGACCGCCGAGAAGATCGGCTGGCGCAACGGCGAGGCGCTGTTCGCGGCCGCCGCCGCGCGCCTGAAGAAATAGCGATGCGCGGGCGCGCATCTGCCGCGCAGGCGGCGTCGATCGCAGCCGACTGGCCCGCACGGCGGCCGGCGCCTGCGAGTTGCCCGGCGGCGGCGCGCAGACCATCGATGCGCCGCGCTACGCCATCGCCTATCGCAGCGATCCGGCGCAGATCAGCGTCGGCCGCCATTTCGCGCTCGAATTCCGCGTCTGCCCCAAGGCCGGCGCGCCGGCCCCCGAGTCCTTGCGCGTCGACGCCTGGATGCCCGAGCATCGCCACGGCATGAACTACAGGCCGGTCATCAAACCCGGCGCTGCGCCCGGCGTGCAGCGTGCCGAGGGCCTGATGTTCCACATGCCGGGGCGCTGGGAGTTCGTGTTCGAACTGCAGGCCGACGGCCGCGTCGAGCGCCTCGCGCAGTCGCGCAGCCTGCGCTGAACGGGCGGCGCGGGTGCGCCGTATTGCTGCCATTTTCCTTGGCCTGTCCGCGTCTGTAGCGGCCTACGCGGGAGAATTACTGCCATACACCCAGGACGAGATCGCGCGCATCCTGCAGCATGGCCCGTGGCCGCCGCGACGTCGCGCGCGACCCCAGCAACCGCGTCTCCGGCAAGCCGGCGGCGGTCGCGCTGGGCCGCTCGCTGTTCTTCGAGCCGCGCTGTCGAAGAACGGCGCGGTGGCCTGCGCCACCTGCCGTCATGCCGGCGCTGGATTTCAGCGACGGCAAATCGCGCGGCCGGGGCTTCGCGCCCCTCGATCGCAATACGCCCAGCGTCCTGAACGCGGGCCTGCACCGCTGGTTCGGCTGGGACGGCGCGCAGGACAACCTGTGGGCGCAGAGCGTGCGGCCGCTGCTGGACCGGCGCGAGATGGGCGCCAGCCCGGAACACGTGGCCGGCCTGCTGCGCAGTGACGCGCAGCTGGCGCGCGGCTACGCGGCGGCGTTCGGCGCGCCGCCCGGCGCCGACGACGAGGCGCTGACGGTCGACGCCGGCAAGGCGCTGGCCGCGTACCAGGAGACGCTGGTCTCGGCGCGCACGCCCTTCGACGCGTTTCGCGACGCGCTGGCGCGCGGCGACCGCCGCGCCGCCGCGCGCTACCCGCCGGATGCGCAGCGCGGGTTGCGATTTTCATCGGCCGCGGCAACTGCGCCGTCTGCCATTTCGGGCCGAACTTCACGAATGGCGAGTTCGGCGACGTCGGCATTCCCTACTTCCTCGCTCCCGGGGTGGTCGACGAAGGCCGCTACGGCGGCATACGCAAGCTGCGCGAGAGCCGCCTGAACCTGCTCGGGCCCTACAACGACGACGCCAGGCGCGCCACGGCGACCGGCACCCGCCATGTTGTGCAGGACCAGCGCAACTGGGGCGAGTTCCGCGTGCCTTCGCTGCGCAACCTGGCGCGCACCGCGCCCTACATGCACAACGGCCGCCTGGCCACGCTGCGCGATGTGGTGCACCACTACTCGGAGCTGAACGAGGAGCGGCTGCACCTGGACGGCGAGCGCATCCTGCGGCCGCTGCGCCTGGAGCCGCAGGAGGCCGCCGATCTGCTGGCCTTCCTGCAATCCCTGGACCGGGCATTGCCGGGCGCACCGGATCGCCCGCGACAGGCTAGCGGAACCTCCGTCCGCAGCCCTTGAATCGCGGGTTTTCGTCCCTAAATCAGAGCTCTACGACCATCCGGTCGGGTATAATCGACGCTTTTCGCGACCGGCGTATCACGCCCCGGTCGCGATGTACTTTCAGAGAGGGTAGCGATGCCGATCTACGAATACCGCTGCTCGGACTGCGGCTTCCAGGACGAGTTTCTGCAGAAGATCTCCGAGCCGACCATGACGGTCTGCCCCAAGTGCGGCAAGTCCACGTTCGTCAAACTGTTGTCGGCGGCGGGTTTTCAGCTCAAGGGCAGCGGCTGGTACGCGACCGATTTCCGCGGCGGCGGCAAGCCGGCCACGGGCGAGGCCAGGAAGGGCGGCGGTTCCGAGACCTCCTCCGAAGCCAAGTCCGAGACCAAGGCCGAAGCCAAGCCGGAGTCCAAGTCCGAGGCCAAACCGGCCTCGACCGCCGCAGCCGGCGGCGGCACGGACTGAAGCCGCCCGTCCCGCCGCACGCGCCGAACCCCAGACCCCCACGCACCGGAAGCCCGCTTCCCGTGCGACCTTCCCGCACCGCACCCGAGACCCCATGAAGAAGTACCTCATTACCGGCCTGCTGATCTGGATCCCGCTGGTGATCACGCTATGGGTCCTGAACCTGGTGGTCACCACGCTGGAAGACGCCTGGACCGTTCTGCCCCTGGAGCTGCGCCCGGACTCGCTGCTGGGTCGTCACATCCCCGGGGTGGGCGCGCTGCTGACCCTGGTGCTGATCTTCCTGACCGGGCTGTTCGCGGCCAACTTCATCGGTGCGCGCCTGGTGCATCTCTGGCACGTCATCCTGCACCGCATCCCGGTGGTGAACTCGATCTACTCGAGCGTGAAGCAGGTGTCGGACACGTTGTTCTCCTCCAGCGGGCAGGCCTTCCGCAAGGCCTTGCTGGTGCGCTGGCCGCACGAGGGGATGTGGACCATCGCCTTCCTGACCGGCGCGCCCGGCGGCGACGTGAAGCGCCACCTGCAGGGCGACTTCGTCTCTGTCTACGTGCCGACCACGCCCAATCCGACCGGCGGCTATTTCGTCATGCTCAGACGCGAGGACGTGATCGAACTCGACATGAGCGTGGACGAAGCGCTCAAGTACATCATCTCGATGGGCGTAGTCACGCCGGTCACCCCCGTCACGCCCGGCGCCGCCGGTTCCCCGGCAGCGCGCGGTGCGCAGCCGGGCGCCAACAGCAAGGTCTGAAATCATGCGCACTCATTACTGCGGCGAACTGTCCGCCGCCAACCTCGATCAGGTGGTCACCATCACCGGTTGGGCGCACCGACGCCGCGACCACGGCGGGGTGATCTTCATCGACCTGCGCGACCGCGAAGGGCTGGCCCAGGTGGTCTGCGACCCGGATCGCGCCGAAGCTTTCGCCAACGCCGACCGGGTGCGCAACGAGTTCGTGCTGCGGGTCACCGGCAAGGTGCGCCGCCGTCCCGCGGGCACGGTCAACGCCAACCTGCGCTCGGGCGAGATCGAACTGCTCGCGCACGAGGTCGAGATACTCAACGCTTCGCTCACGCCGCCGTTCCAGCTCGACGACGAGGTCATCTCCGAGCAGGTGCGCCTCGAGCACCGCATCGTCGACCTGCGCCGTCCGCAGATGCAGGCCAACATGCGCCTGCGGCATCGCGCCGCGCGCGCCGCGCGCGGCTTTCTCGATGCGCAGGGTTTCATCGACATCGAGACGCCCTTCCTCTACAAATCCCCGCCCGAAGGCGCGCGCGAGTTCCTGGTGCCCTCGCGCATCCACGACGGCCAGTTCTACGCCCTGCCGCAATCGCCGCAGCTGTTCAAGCAAATGCTGATGATCGCCGGCTACGACCGCTACTACCAGATCACCAAATGCTTCCGCGACGAGGACCTGCGCGCCGACCGGCAGCCCGAGTTCACGCAGATCGACATCGAGACCTCGTTCCTCGGCGAGGAGGAGATCCGCGCCATGATGGAGGCGCTGGTGCGGCACACGTTCCGCGACGCCATCGGCGTCGAGCTGCCCGACCCGTTTCCGGTCATGAAGTACGACGACGCGGTGCGCGACTACGGACTGGACAAACCCGACCTGCGCGTCAGCCTGAAGTTCACCGAGCTGACCGACGTCATGAAGGACGTGGATTTCAAGGTGTTCTCGGCGCCGGCCAACGC
Organism: Betaproteobacteria bacterium; assembly: GCA_016713125.1. Classification (GTDB taxonomy): domain Bacteria; phylum Pseudomonadota; class Gammaproteobacteria; order Burkholderiales; family SG8-39; genus SZAS-79. The sequence continues at coordinate 38,844 of JADJPT010000022.1, read as the reverse complement.
CGCCAACGGCCGCGTGGTCGGCCTGCGCATCCCGGGCGGCGGTTCGCTCACGCGCGGCGAGATCGACGCCTATACCGAGCACGTGAAGACGCTGGGTGCCAAGGGACTGGCCTGGATCAAGGTCAACGAGCGCGCCAAGGGGGCCGAAGGCCTGCAGTCGCCGATCGTCAAGAACCTGCATGCGCAGGCGCTGGCGGCGATCCTCGAGCGCACCGGCGCCGCCGACGGCGATCTGATCTTCTTCGGCGCCGACAAGGCCACCGCGGTGAACGAGTACATGGGCGGGTTGCGCCAGAAGATCGGTCACGAGCGCGGCTTCGCCGAGAAGGCCTGGCGCCCGCTGTGGGTGGTCGATTTCCCGATGTTCGAGCTGGACGAGGAGTCCGGGCTGTGGAAGGCGCGCCACCATCCGTTCTGCAGCCCCAAGGACGGCCACGAGGACTATATCGAGAGCGATCCGGGCAAGGCCTACGCCAAGGCCTACGACGTGGTGCTGAACGGCTGGGAGATCGGCGGCGGCTCGGTGCGTATCCATCGCGAGGAGGTGCAGCAGAAGGTGTTCCGCGCGATGAAGATCTCCGCCGATGACCAGCGCGCCAAGTTCGGCTTCCTGCTCGACGCGCTGCAGTACGGCGCGCCGCCGCACGGCGGCATCGCCTTCGGCTTCGACCGCATGGTGGCGCTGATGGCGGGCACCGAGGCGATCCGCGACGTGATCGCCTTCCCGACGACGCAGCGCGGCCAGGATCTGCTGACCGGCGCGCCTACGCCGGCCACCGAGAAGCAGCTGCGCGAACTGCATATCCGGCTGCGCAACTGGCCGCGTCCGGCGTGGCGTCGAAGATCGCACCGAAGGCCATGGCGGCGCGCTGCGCCGGCGCCGCGCGTTCGCTCGCCTTGCGCCTGTGCGCAGCCTTGGCGCTGATGCTCGCGGTGGGCGCAGCGCCGGCGTTCGCGCCCGGCGAGGTGGCGCTCGCGCAGCTGCCGCGCGAGGCGCGCGAGACACTGGCGCTGATCAAGTCCGGCGGGCCCTTTGCCTACGAGCGCGACGGCGTCGTGTTCGGCAACCGCGAGGGCCTGCTGCCCACCCGGCCGCGCGGCTACTATCGCGAGTACACGGTGAAGACGCCGGGCGTGCGCACGCGCGGCGCGCGGCGCATCGTCGCCGGGGAAGGTTCGGTGCGCGACGTGCGCCGCTCGGGCGAGTACTGGTATACCGAAGACCACTACCGCAGTTTCAGGCGCATCAGGGAATAGGCGGACGGGGATGAGCAAGTTGCTGGAGCGTTTGTCCGACCCGGCACGGTCCGGGGTGTATCGCGTCAGACACGCCGAGGACGTGCGCGACTGCCTGCGCGGCGCGCCGCTGGATTTCGCCGAGGCGAGCCTGCCGGCCGGCAAGGACGCACTGCTTGCGGCGATTGCGCGCGCTGGCCTTTCCCGACGGATTCGGCGCCAACTGGGACGCCCTCGAGGACTGCCTCGCCGACCTGTCCTGGCGCCAGGGCACCGGCCACGTGATCCTGTTCACCGTAGCGGACGAGGCCGCGCTGCGCGGCGCCGATGCCGGCGTGCTGTGCGAGGTGCTGGCCACCGTCGCCGAGTACTGGCGCGAACGTCGCCGGCCTTTCATTGCCGTGTTCGTCGATCCGCAGGCCCGGCTGTCCCTGCCCGCGCTCTATCGGGAGCGGGTGGCAGGGTGAACGCCGCCGCCGCCGGCACCAAGATACCCCGCTCGGTGCTGGTGGTGATCCACACGCCGGCGCTGGATATCCTGCTGCTGGAGCGCGCCGCGCGTCCCGGCTACTGGCAGTCGGTGACCGGGTCGCTGGATGCGCCGGACGAGCCGCTCGAACAGGCGGCATTGCGCGAGGTGCGCGAAGAGACCGGCATCCGGGCGGATCCCGGGGCATTGGAGCCCTGGCCGGTGGTCAACACCTTCGAGATCTATCCGCAGTGGCGTCAGCGTTTCGCGCCGGGCACCACGCACAACGTGGAGCACCTGTTCAGCCTGCAGGTCGCCGGACCGGCGCCGGTGGTGCTCGACCCCGGGGAGCACACCGCCTGGCGCTGGTTGCCCTGGCGCGCCGCCGCCGAGGCCTGCTTCTCGTGGACCAACCGCGACGCCATCCGCATGCTGGCCGCCCGTCGCGAGGCCGCTGCACCGTGACGGGGCGCGCCTTGACGGTGCACACCGTGATGCACAGCGAATCGAGTCAGACAGGCGCAAGATTTCCGCTCTACACTGCGGCAAAGCCGATGTCAGATCTTCTCCCCCAGCGTATGCGCAACCGCCTGCCCACCATCTGGGCCTGCCTGCTCGGCTTCGCCCCGCTGGCCTGGCTGCCGATCGGCACATTGCAGGCCGCCGAGGATTTCTCGGTCGAGGCGCAGCGCAACGCCGATCTGATCGAGGTGCGCGCGCGCGCCACCATAGAAGCGCCGCTGGCGGTGGTCTGGGGCACCCTGACCGACTACGAGAAACTGCCCGAGTTCGTGCCGGGCATGAAACGGAGCAGGATCATCGCGCGGCGCGGCGCGACCTCCACGGTCGAGCAGTCGGGCGAGGCGCGCTTCCTGTTCTTCACCCATCCGATCGAGATCACCGTCGAATCCACCGAGCGGCCGCCCTATATCGAGGTGCGGCGGGTTTCCGGCAATGTGCGCCACCTCGAGGGGCGCTACGAGACCGAGGTGCTGGACGGTGGACGCCGTGTGCTGCTGCGCTGGAACGGCGCCATCGCCCCGGACATCTCGCTGCCGCCGCTGATCGGCGAGGTGCTGATGCGCATGTCGATCGAGGACCAGTTCGGCGGCATGGTGCGCGAGATCGAGCGGCGCGAGGCGCTGCGGCGCCAGAGGCAAGCGCCCAGGGAGCCGGCCGCCAGATGATCATGCGCCTGCGCACAATGGCCCTGGCCGCGGCAACGCTGGCTGCCGGCGGCTGCGCCACGCTGCAGTCGCCGTTCGATGCGCACCTGGCCTCGCCGGTGGCGCAGGTGCGCGAGTGTGCCGACTGGTTCGCCGCCCTCGATGCGTCCATCGACGCGGCCGGCGTGCGCGACGCGAGCGCGACGCGCATTGCCGGCTTTCCCTACCTGCGCACCGACCGCTTCTCGGCATCGCTGCGCGCCGAGGCGGCGCGCGACGAGCGCGCCCTGAACGCCCTGGCCGACCGGCTGTGGGGCCTGGACTTCGATGCGCGCCGCCACGAGATCGCCAACCTGCCGGAGGCCGCACGCGTCGAACTTGGCAAACGCACGGGTGAGCCGGAGATCACGCGCGTGGCCGCGCGCACGCGCGAGTGCGGGCGGCTGTTGCGCGAGATCGATCTGGCCAAGCCCGCGCAGCGCGCCGCACTGCTCGAGCGCCTCGCGGTACCCGACGACTATGTGAGCGCCTACCGCATCGCCGGGCTGTATGCGGTCACGCAGATCCCGTTCTCCTCCGGGGTGCGCAGGTTCCAGGATGAGACGCGCGCGGCCTTCGCACGCGATCCGCATGCGCCGGCTGCCGGCACGCGCATCCGCTATTCGCCCTCCGAGCGTCCGCGCCTGTCGGCCGCGCGCATCGCGGCGATGGTGCAGCCGGCCTTCTCCGATCCGCTCGCCGTGCCGCAGCCCTCCGAGAGTGACCTCGAGCTGCTGTACGCGCATTTCGCGCCCAGTTTCGAGATCGACACCGTCGGCGACGACGACCGTCCGGGCGCGCTGCGCTGGCGGCGCGGGTCGATGCCCGAAGTCGAGGGTGCCGACGTTTCGGTCTACAGGCAGGTCGCCCACACGCGCTACCGCGGCCGCAATCTGCTGCAACTGGTGTACACGCTGTGGTTTCCCGAGCGCATCGCGGGGGCAGGTCGTGCGTCGGGCGCGCGCGGCGGCTTCGACCTGCTGGCGGGAAAGCTCGACGGCCTGGTGTTTCGCGTCACGCTGGGTCCGGATGGCACGCCGCTGATCTACGACAGCATCCATCCGTGCGGCTGCTATCACCTGTTCTTCCCCACCGCGGCGGCGCGGACCACGCCGGCCCCGGACGGCCAGCTGGAATGGGCCTTCGTGCCGCAGACCCTGCCAGCGATCGGTGCCGACGACCGCCTGGTGCTGCGCGTCGCGGCGGGCACGCACTACCTGGAACGCATTCTCGTGGATCGCGCCGACAGCGTGGTGCGCTATGCCTGGCGAGATTACGGCGAACTGCGTTCCCTGGCGCGCTTCGGCCCGGGATTCCGCAGCGTGTTCGGTCCCGACGGTTTCATCGCCGGGACCGACCGCCCCGAGGGATGGCTGTTCTGGCCGATGGGCATAGAGCGCGCCGGCGCCATGCGCCAGTGGGGGCGCCATGCCACGGCCTTCGTCGGCCGGCGTCACTTCGACGACGCCGACCTGTTCGAGAAGCGTTTCGAATTCGATCTCAAGTGAGCGGCACCGCCCTGTCCGCGCTGCGCGTCGCGACGCTAAATATCCACAAGGGGCTGTCGCAGTTCAACCGGCGCATGGTGATACACGAGCTGCGCGAAGGCCTGCGGCTGCTCGACGCCGACATCGTGTTCCTGCAGGAGGTGCAGGGCCTGCACGAGCGCCACGCGCTGCGCTTCGCCAGCTGGCCCGACGAGGCGCAGCACGAGTTCCTCGCCGGCGGGGAGTGGCAGCATGTCTATGGCCGCAACGCCGTGTACGAGCACGGCCACCACGGCAACGCCATCCTGTCGCGCTGGCCCCTGCGCATGGTCGCCAATCACGACGTTTCCAACCATCGCTTCGAGCATCGCGGCCTGCTGCATTGCCGCGTCGACGTGCCCGGGCTGGCCGCGCCGCTGGATTGTTTCTGCGTGCACCTGTCCCTGCACGAGCGCGGACGGCGGCGTCAGCTCGAAGCGCTCGTCGGCCACCTGCCGGCGCAGGCGCCCGCGGTGATCGCGGGCGATTTCAACGACTGGCGACTGCGCGCCGGGCGCGTGCTCGACGCGCGCCTGGGCTTTCGCGAGGCGGTGGTGGAGTCCGGTGGGCGGCATGCGCGCACTTTCCCGAGCTTCCTGCCGATACTGCATCTCGACCGGATCTACGTGCGCGGTCTGCGCGTGCTGCAGGCGCGCGCGCACCGCGGCGCGCCCTGGCGCATGCTCTCCGATCACCTGGCGATCTCGGCCGAGCTGCAGCCGGAGTCCGGGCGCGTCGCGCGCTGAGCTTGCGACCGTGCGACGGGTGCGACAGGCGTGCCTGACGAGCACCGGGCGCGCTTCGATTCCGCGCTAAAGTAGGCATATGCCTCCGCTAAGTTTCGTTCCCGGCAACCGGCTCGCGTTGTTGTGCAACGGCGAGGAGTATTTCCCCGCGCTGGTCGCGGCGATCGACGCCGCGCGCGCCGAAGTGTTCCTGGAAACCTACCTCTTCGCCGACGACGAGACCGGCAGCCTGGTCGCCCAGGTGCTGGCGCGCGCGGCTGCGCGCGGCGTGGCGGTGCACCTGCTGCTGGACGGCTTCGGCGCACAGGATTTCGCACCGCGCTTTCGCACCATCCTGGAGAACGCCGGCGCCCAGGTGCTGGTGTTCAGACCGAACATCAGCCCCTGGACGCTGAAGCGCAATCGCCTGCGCCGCATGCACAGGAAGATCGCGGTGATCGACGCGCAGGTCGCCTTCGTCGGCGGCATCAACGTGATCGACGACCATGACACGCCGGGGCATACGCCGCCGCGCTACGACTACGCGGTGCGCGTGGAAGGCCCGCTCACCGTGCAGATACGCGCCGAGGCCGCCGCGCTGTGGTCGCGCGTTGCGTGGGTCAATTTCCGCAAGCGCTGGGTGGCACCGTCGCCGCCGGCCCAGACCCGCGTCTGGTCGGGCGAGGGGCACCGCGCAATGCTGGCGGTGCGCGACAACGTCACGCACCGGCGCGACATCGAGGATGCATATCTGGCCCTGATCGAGGCGGCGCGGGAGGAGATCGTCATCGGCAACGCCTATTTCTTTCCGGGCCGCCGATTCCGTCAGGCGCTGGTGGCGGCCGCGGCGCGCGGCGTGCGCGTGGTGCTGCTGCTGCAGGGGCGCGTCGAGTACGCGCTGCAGCACTACGCCTCGCGCGCCCTGTACGGTTCGCTGCTCGAGGCGGGTGTCGAGATCCACGAGTATCACAAGAGCTTCCTGCATGCGAAAGTGGCCGTGTTCGACCGCCGCTGGGCGTCGGTGGGTTCGTCGAACATCGACCCATTCAGCCTGCTGCTTGCGCGAGAGGCGAATCTGTTCGTCGACGACCTGGGGTTCGCGGGCGATCTGCGCCGGTCGCTGCACCAGGCGATGGAGGCCGGCGCCGCGCAGATCCCGCCGCAGAAATGGCGGCATCTGCCGCTGACGCAGCGGGTGCGCATCTGGCTCGGCTACGGGCTCGCGCGCCTGGTGATGGCGCTGGCGGGCACCGAGGGCTGGCACTAGCCTTTCGGTCGCCGCCCGAACATGCCCCAGCCGTCGCTGCTCATGACCACCTCGCCATGCTGATTCACGGCTTCCCATAGCGCGCGCATCAGCCCGGCGTCGGGTCGGCTGTTGGAGGGCCGCGCGGCGGTGATGGTGCGCCGGAAGGTGAGCGTGTCGCCGGGGCGCACCGGCTTCATCCAGCGGATGTTGTCCAGCCCGGGCGAGCCCATGCTGACGGTGTCGTTCACGTAGGCGTCGACCATGTGGCGCATGCACACCGCGCAGGTGTGCCAGCCGCTGGCGATCAGCCCGCCGTAGATCGAGGCCCTGGCGGCCTCGGCGTCGACATGGAAGGGCTGCGGGTCGTACTGGCGCGCGAACTCGACGATTTCCTGTTCGGTGAAGGTATGGCTGCCCATCTCGAGCACATCGCCGACCTTGAAGTCTTCCCAGTAGATCCTGGCCATGCTCACTCCTGCGGGGGGATGCGTTCGTACTTCTTCACCAGGTCGCGCAGCGCCTGCGGCAGCGGTGCCGCGGTCATGGTCTCCGGCACCGCGTTGACATACACAAGTTCGGCGGTGATCAGCGGCTGGTCCGAGGGTTCGGGTTCGACGCGCAGGATCTCGAACAGGAAACTCATGCTGGTGCGGCCCAGCCGCCCGGCGCGCACCAGCACGTCCAGCACGTCGTCGTAGCGCGCCGGGCCGAGGTACTCGACCGTGGCCTTCCTCAGGTACATGTCGTTGCCGTAGCGGTCCACGTAGCCGTGCGGGTAGGGCAGGCCGATGGCACGCCAGTATTCGCCGATCGCGACGTCTATGTAGTTCAGATAATGGCCGTTGAACACGATCCGCTGCATGTCCACCTCGGACCAGCGCACGCGCAGGCGGTGGGCGCAGTTGTAGTCTTCCCGGGGCATCTTTCGGGGCTCCTAGACGCAGGGGGGGATTGCTGGCAACATCATAAAAAAGAACACTTCTTTACGAGTGTAAATCAAACGGAGGAGACTATGCTGCGCAAACTATCGGGCGCGTTGGCCCTGCTTGTGGCGTCGGCGCTGACCGCCGGCCCGGCCCTGGCCCAGGGCACGGTGAAGATCGGCGTGCTGGGCCCCATGGCTCTGCCGCACGGCGAATCCCACTGGTTCGGGGCGGAGCTCGCCAAGGACGAGATCAACAAGGCGGGCGGAATCTCGGTCGGCGGCAAGAAGCTGATGATCGAGCTGGTCCGCGCGGACACCAACGAGCATGCCTCGGTGCCCGATGCGACCAACGCCATCGAGCGCGTCATCACGCGCGACAAGGTCGACTACCTGGTCGGCGGCTTCCGCTCCGAGGCGGTGCTGGCCATGCAGGAGGTGGCGGCCGACTACAAGAAGCTGTTCCTCGGCGCCGGTGCCGCGCACTCCAAGCTCGGCATGAACGTCGAGGCCAACTACGATCGCTACAAGTACTGGTTCCGCATCGCGCCGGTCAAGGACGCGGATCTGGTGCGCACCACCTTTGCGGTGCTCTCCAACGTTGCCGAGCAGATCAGGAAGGACCTGGGCAAGGAGGCGCCGAAGGTCGCGATCCTGGCCGAGAAGGCGATCTGGGTGGAAGGGCATCGTCAAGGCCTCGCAGGGCAACCTGCCCAAGATGAAGATGGACGTGGTGGGGCTGTGGCAGCCGTCGCCGAACGCCACCGACGTGACCGCGGAACTGTCGGCCATAGACCGCGCGGGGGCCGACATCGTCTTCACGCTGCTTTCCGGGCCGGTGGGCGTGGTGGTCGGTCGGCAGATGGGCGAGCGCAACATGAAGGCCATCGCCTTCGGCATCAACGTCGAGGCGCAGAAGGACGCGTTCTGGCAGGCCACCGCCGGCAAGGCCAACTACGTCGCCACCATCGACACCTTCGCCGATGTGGAAATGACGCCCAAGACCATCCCGTTCCAGAAGGCCTTCAAGGCACGCTACAAGAAGTCGCCGATCTACACGGCCGGCACCTACGACGCGCTCCACATCATCAAGGACGCGATCGAGAAGGCCGGCTCCACCGAGTCCGAGAAGCTGGTGCCGGTGATCGAGAAGATGAGCCACGTGGGCACTGCCGGCACGCTCGAGTTCGACAAGCGCCACGATCCGGTCTGGGGTCCGGGCAAATCCACCGGCATCGCCGTGCAGTGGCAGAACGGTGAGCAGGTGCCTTTCTGGCCGCCGAATGTGAAAGGCATGAAGCCCTTCAAGATGCCGGGAAAGTGAACACGGACTGACCCGACCGCCGGCAAACGCAGTGATCCAGATCCCGGTTGCGGAGGGGGTACGGGGGAACCGTACGGTTCCCCTGTTCCTGGCTTTCAGGGGTTTCCCCGGAGTTTTCCCGAAAGGGTCCGGGGGAGCCGCAGGGTTCCCCTGTTGCCGGCCTTCCGCCTTTAGGCCCATGTTTCAAGACATACTGATCACCGGTCTCGTCAACGGCGGCGTGTATGCGCTGCTGGCGGTGGGCTTTTCGCTGATCTTCGGCGTGGCGCGCATCGTCAACATCGCGCATACGGCCTTCTACATGCTGGCCGCCTACTGCTTCTACATGCTGCTGGTGCAGTACGAGCTGCATTTCGCGATCGCCGCGCCGCTGGCGGTGATCGCCGTGACGGCGTTCTCCGTGCTTTGCTACCGGCTGGTGATCGAGCCGCTGCGCGAGCACGAATCCGCGGTGCTGATCGCCACCATCGCGCTGGCGCTGATCTTCCAGGAGGCCATGCTGATCAAGTTCGGCGGCAACTACCTGGGCATCCCGTCCACGCTGGACGGGGTCGCGGTGCTGGCGGGCGTGACCATTCCCTACCAGCGCATCCTGATCCTGGTGGTGGCGGCGGCGGCGCTGATCGGCACCTGGCTGATGCTCTACAAGACGCGCCTGGGTCTGGCGATACGTTCGACCGCCAACGACCTCGAAGTCGCAAACCTGATGGGCATGAACGTGCATCGCGTGGCGATGGCCACGGTCGCCATCTCGGTGGGCCTGGCCTCGGTGGCCGGCGTGGTGGTGGCGCCAGTGTTCGTGGTCGATCCGCTGATGTGGCTCTCGCCGCTGGTGACCATGCTGGCCATTGTCGTGCTGGGCGGTCTGGGCAGCCTCAAGGGCAGCCTGATCGGCGCGCTGATCATCGGCTATGTCGAGGCCATCACGGTGTTCGCCTTGCCGCAGGGGGCCTTCCTGAAGGGGGCCGTGGCCTTGTCCATCATGGTGGTGGTGCTGCTGGCGCGTCCCGAGGGCCTGTTCGGCGTGGTGTTCGAGGAGGAACGCTGATGTATCTCCTGAAGCGTGCCTGGTCGGAGATCCGCAACGAGATCCTGGTGCTGCCCTCGCGCACCCTGGTGCTGATCTGGGCCGTCAGCCTGCTGCTCCTGCCCCAGGTCTACGGCGATGCCTACGTGCTGCGCATCCTGACCATGACCTGCCTGCTGGCGATCTTCGCCGCCAGCTGGGATCTGCTGGCCGGCTTCGCCGGCCAGGTGAACTTCGGCCATGCGCTGTTCTTCGGCGGCGGGGCCTACGCCTCGGCGATGGCTTCGCAGAAGCTGGGGCTTTCCCCCTGGATCACGGTATGGATAGGCGCGGCTGCGGCCACGCTGCTGGGCCTGATCGTCGGCTACCTTTGCCTGCGGCTGCGCGGCTCGTACCTGTCGCTCGCCACGCTGGCCTTCCCGCTGATCCTGATCGGCATGCTGTTCGCGTTTCCCGAGGCTTCGGGCGGCGAGCTCGGCATTTCCGGTCTGAAGCGTCTGGCGGTTTCGCCGACCGACAACTACTACATCGCCGTGGTGCTGATGCTGGTCTCGGTGTTCGCGATGTGGAAGATCTCCGATTCCAAGTTCGGCCTGGTGCTGCACGCGATCCGCGACGACGAAGTGGCGGTGCGCGCCTCGGGCATCAACACCACGCGCTACAAGCTGACGGTGTTCGCCCTGTCGGCCCTGTTCGCCGGCATCGCCGGCGCGGTGTACGCGCACTACCTGCGCGTGGCCGGGCCCTCGACGCTGGAGACCGCCCTGTCGTTTCAGGTGGTGATCTGGGGCATCTTCGGCGGGGTGGCGACGATCTACGGCCCGGTGGTCGCCGTATTCGTGCTGTACCCGCTGACCGAGTGGATGGGCAGCTTCAAGGGCATAGGCGAGATGCGGCTGCTGTTCTTCGCCATCATCGTGCTGCTGGTGCTGCTGTTCATGCCGCGCGGGTTGACGCCCTGGGTGCGCGACAAGATCGAGACGGTCTGCCCGCGCTGCAAGCAGCGCAATGGCGCCTGGAAATCGCAGTGCCGGCTGTGCGGGGCCGGGCTCAAGGGCGTGCTGACCGCGCCCGGAGCCATCGCACCGCGCTGAGTCCGCAGTAGCGATTCTTCGAAATTCGTTGTGCGAGATCGGCTCCTGGAGCCATTCTCCGGGCAGTTTGTGTATCGGTAAAGATACAAAGCCCCGGCGCCGTGCCGGTGCCGCCCGGTGTGCCGCAGCTACAAGCCCAGGTATCCCGCGCGCAGAGTCTCGTCGGCCATCAGCGCCTGCGCCGTGCCCTGGGCGACGATGCGGCCCTGCGAAAGCACGTAGTTGCGGTCGGCCATGCGGAACACCTGGCCAACCTCCTGTTCGACCAGCAGCACTGGCACGCCCTCCTCGTGGATCTTGCGGATCGCCGAGAACAGCTCCTCGCGGATCCTGGGGGCCAGGCCCAGCGAGGGCTCGTCGATGGCGAGCAGCTTGGCCTCGAACATCAGCGCGCGCGCCGTGGCGAGCATCTGCTGTTCGCCGCCCGACAGCGTGCCGGCGACCTGGCCGCTGCGCTCTTTCAGGCGCGGAAACAGCGCGTAGCAGTGCTCCAGGCGGCGCTGCGTTTCAGCCGTGTTCTTGGACAGGTAGGCGCCGGCCATCAGGTTCTCCAGCACGGTCAGCTCGCGAAACGGCCTGCGCCGCTCCGGGCACAGCACCAGGCCGCGCATGCGGATCTCATGGGCCGGCAGGGTGTCGATGCGCTGGCCCTGGAACACCACCTCGCCCTCGAGGACGATCTCGCCGGCGGTGCCGCGCTTGGCGTGCGCCTCGAAGCCGACCAGCCCGGAGATGGCGCGCAGCAGCGTCGATTTGCCTGCGCCGTTGGGGCCGACCAGGCCGACGAACTCGCCTTCGGACACGTTCAGCGAAACCCCGTTGAGGATCACGGCCTTGTCGTAGCGGACCGTGAGATTCTTCACTTCGAGTAGATGTTTTGCGCTCATGGCTGTGCTTGTCGGCGCCTCGGAATCTCAGGCTCTGGCAGCGACGGCGTCTGCCGCGGTCGCGTCACTGCCCAGGTAGGCTTCGATGACGCGCGGGTCGCGCACCACGTCGGCCGGCTTGCCGTCGGCGATCACTTCGCCGTAGTTGACCACGATCACACGGTCGACGATGGACATCAGTTCCTTGAGCTTGTGCTCGATCATCAGCACGGCGGGGCCCTCCGAGTGCAGGCGGCCGAAGCGCCCGCCCTTGTGCAGGCGGCGGATGGAGCGTGCCAGCAGCTCGGATTCGGCCGGGTTCAGCCCGCCCAGCGGTTCGTCCAGCAGCAGCAGTTCGGGCTCGGTGGAGATGGCGCGCGCCACTTCCAGGCGCTTGAGGTCGCCCTGCGAGAGGGCGGAGGCCGGTTCCAGCGCCATGTCGGAGATGCCGACGAACTCCAGCGCGTCCATGGCCTTGGCTTCGATCTTCTTCACCCATTCGCCCCTGGACTTGGCGCGCGGGGAGACCAGCGGCACCATCACGTTGGCGATGATGGGCAGGTGGCGGAACGGGCGCGTGTTCTGGAATGTGCCGCAGATGCCGCGATCGACCACGTCCCAGGGACGCAGGCCGGTGATGTCCTCGCCGTTGAACAGGATGCGTCCCTCGTCCGGCTTGAGGATCTTGGTGATCAGGCGCAGCAGGGTGGTCTTGCCGGCGCCATTCGGGCCGATCAGGCCGACGATCTCGTTGCGGCCAACCTCGAAGCTGACGTTGTTCACGGCGGTCAGGCCGCCGAAGCGCTTGGTCAGGCCTTCGACCTTGAAGAACGGGGTGCTCATGCTCAGGCGTGCTCGTCGCGCAGTTCGCGGCGCGACACCTTGCCGACGTCGGTCTTGGGCAGTTCGCCGCGGAACTCGACAATCTGCGGCACCTTGTACTCGGCCAGCTGCTCGCGGCAGTAGGCGCGGATCTCGTCCTCGCTGATCTTGCCGCGCGCATCGCCCTGCAGCACGACGATGGCCTTGACGATCTGGCCCACCGCCGGGTCGGGAACGCCGATCACCCCGGCCGCCTTGACCTGCGGATGGCCGTAGAGCACATCCTCGATGTCCTTGGCGAAGATCGAAAAGCCCTTGAACTTGATCAGGTCCTTGGTACGGTCGTAGAAATGGAAATAACCTTCCTCGTCCATCCTCACGATGTCGCCGGTGCGCAGCCAGCGCAGGCCGGCGGCCTCCATGAAGCTCTTGGCCGTTTCTTCGGGCTTCTGCCAGTAGCCCTGCATGACGTTGGGGCCGGCGAGCACCAGTTCGCCGGTCTCGCCAGGGGGCAGGAACTGCAGGGTTTCCGGATCCATCACCGCGGCGTTCATGTTCGGCACCGGGCAGCCGAAGGAGCCGGGCTTCGGGCGGTGGATGGGATTGATGTGGCTGGTCGCGCAGGTCTCGGACAGGCCGTAGCCTTCGGTGATCTTCGATCCGGTTCGCTTCTCCCAGCCCGCCATGGTCGACTCGTGCAGCGTGTCGGCGCCGGAGACGATGACCTTGAGCCGCTTCCAGTCGGCCTTGCCGGTGTCCTTGTGATCCTTGAGGTACTCGTAGAGCGTGGGCACGCCATAGAACACGGTGGCCTTGTAGCGCTCCATCGCCGCGAGGATGGCCTCGGTGTCCGGCGTGGTGAACAACACCAGCAGGTGGCCCTGGCACAGGCCGTTGAGCATCAGCACCACCTGGCCGTAGATGTGGAAGAAGGGCAGGAAGGCGAGGATCACCTCCTTGCCCTGCTCGAAGTACGGAAACGCCGCCAGCCCGCTGACGCGGGCCGCGATCAGGTTCTGGTGCGTGAGCATCACGCCCTTGGGGTTGCCGGTGGTGCCGCCGGTATAGGGCAGGGCGGCGAGGTCGGTGTCCGGGTCGATGCTCACCGCCGGCGCTTGGGCCGGGTACTGCTTCAGCAGGTCCTGCAGCCAGTAGAGGTTGGCGCCGGCGCGATCGCCGGGCCGGCCAGATTGATGCCCGAAAACAACTTGCCCAGCGGGCCGCGGCCCAGCATGCGCTTGAGCGCGGGCAGGTACTCGCCGACGTTGGTGAGGATGGTGAAGTCCAGCCGGGCCCGGATTTGGCCACCTTGTCATACAGGATGTCCTGGCAGATCACCACGCGCGCGCCGCTGTCGTCGAGCTGGTGGCGCACTTCGTGGCTGGTGTAGACGGGGCTGATTGGCGTGACCACCGCCCCGGCCTTGAGCGCTCCGAAATAGGCGATCACGAACTGCGGGCTGTTCAGCAGGTACAGGGCGACGCGGTCGCCCTTCTTCACGCCCAGCGCGGCCAGCGCATTGGCGCAGCGGTCGGCGGATTCGCGCAGTTCGCGGAAGCTGATTTCGCGACCGTAGAAGGCGACCGCGGTGCGCTGCGGCGTCGCCGCGCACGCGGCGTCGAAGGCCTCCGGCACCGACATGCGCGGAATGTCCACGCTGGCGTTGACGCCCTTCTCGTAGTGGGCAAGCCAAGGCTTGGCGATGTAGGCGTCGATGGCGCTCATGGCGAGTCTCGCTGAGTCTGGTTGTCGTGGGACGCCGCGGAAGCTCTTCAGTTGTCTCCTGCTCCTCGGTGCGGCGCGCTTTCATGCTGCCATGCGCGCGTCGCAGCGGCAAGCGCGTCGCATTGCCGCGCAGTCCCGTGCGCCGACGCTGCCGCAGCTCCGGCGGCGGCAGTTGCCAGAATCCCCGCCGCAACTCCTACAATCCGTGCATGGACGAGATCGTAATGCGCGCGAAGAGCAAGTGGCCCGGCACGCCCGACGTGTACGGCTGGCTGGCGCTCGATCGGCGTGGCGACTGGCTGCTGCGCGAGGAGCACGGCAGGGGAGATTCGCGCTCGCGCATCACCAACGCGGCGTTGCGTGCTTTCGTCGCACGCAACTACGCCGCGGACCCGCGGGGCTGCTGGTACTTCCAGAACGGGCCGCAGCGGGTGTACGTGCAACTGGCCTACGCGCCACTCGTCTTCCGACTGGACGGTGCCGGCGCCGACAGCACTTTGCTGGACCATTGCGGGCGCCATGCATTGGCGCAGGCGGCCTGGCTGGATGAGGAGGGTTCGCTGGTGCTGCTCACCGGGCGCGGGCCGGGCCTGCTCGATGACCGCGACCTTGGTCGCGTGGCCGACATGCTGGCCGACGGGGCGCTGCTTCTGGGCGGTCGAGAAATCGCCCTGGGCGAGATCCGGAGCGCCGAACTGCCGCTGCGCTTCGGCTATGTGCTCAACCCGCGGGCTGAATAAGGGGTGTTCCATCCGAGCGCAAGTGCTGCGATGCAGCAGGAGGGGCGGTTTCGGGCGGATGCCTGCCTGCGCGCCGCGTGCAGGGCGTTCCGGGCCGAAACCCGGGGCGCAACAAGCCTTGACGAGGGCGTGAAAAGCTCTTTATAATCCGGCCTCTTTTTTGCACCCTGGGCGGCCCGTCAGCCAACTTCTGGCACATCGGCGCCGCCCGGTTCGTTTCTGGATTCGGGAAAACATGCCTACCGTCAATCAGTTAGTGCGCCAAGGGCGCTCCGCCAAACCCACCAAATCTAAGGTGCCGGCGCTTGCCGGATCGCCGCAGAAACGCGGGGTCTGCACGCGGGTTTACACCACGACCCCGAAGAAGCCGAACTCGGCGCTGCGCAAGGTCGCCAAGGTTCGCCTCACCAACGGTTTCGAGGTCATCGGCTATATCGGCGGCGAAGGCCACAACCTGCAGGAGCACTCGGTGGTGCTGATCCGCGGCGGCCGAGTCAAGGACCTGCCCGGCGTGCGCTATCACATCGTGCGCGGCTCGCTCGACACCCAGGGCGTGAAAGACCGCAAGCAGTCCCGTTCCAAGTACGGCGCCAAGCGCCCCAAGGCGGCGTAAGCCCGCCGCCCCAGGTAGAGGAAGAGAACCATGCCCCGCCGCAGAGAAGTACCGAAGCGCGAGATCCTTCCGGATCCCAAGTTCAACAACGCCGAAGTCGCGAAGTTCATCAACGTCCTGATGACGCGCGGCAAGAAGTCGGTCGCCGAGCGCATCCTGTACGGCGCGCTCGACTCGATCAAGACGAAGTCGGGCAAGGATCCCATCGAAGTGTTCACGCAGGCGGTGCAGAACGTGAAGCCGATGGTCGAGGTCAAGAGCCGTCGCGTCGGTGGTGCCAACTACCAGGTGCCGGTCGAAGTGCGCCCGGTCCGTCGCGTCGCGCTGGCCATGCGCTGGATCCGCGAAGCGGCGCAGAAGCGCGGCGAGAAGTCGATGGGCATTCGCCTTGCCGGCGAGCTGATCGAAGCGGCCGAAGGCCGCGGCGGCGCGATGAAGAAGCGCGACGAAGTGCACCGCATGGCGGAAGCGAACAAGGCGTTCGCGCACTACAGGTTCTAAGAAAACACTTTCGGCGCTCCCGACTGAGGGCGCGCCGCAATCAACCGGGATACGACCGTGGCACGCAAGACTCCTATCGAGCGCTACAGAAACATCGGCATCAGCGCGCACATCGACGCTGGCAAGACCACGACCACCGAGCGCATCCTGTTCTACACCGGCGTCAACCACAAGATCGGCGAGGTGCACGACGGCGCCGCGACGATGGACTGGATGGAGCAGGAGCAGGAGCGCGGCATCACGATCACGTCCGCGGCGACGACCTGCTTCTGGAAGGGCATGGACATGTCCTTCCCGGAGCACCGCATCAACATCATCGACACCCCGGGCCACGTCGACTTCACGATTGAAGTCGAGCGCTCCATGCGCGTGCTCGACGGCGCGTGCATGGTGTACTGCGCCGTGGGCGGCGTGCAGCCGCAGTCCGAGACGGTGTGGCGCCAGGCGAACAAGTACAAGGTGCCGCGCCTCGCGTTCGTCAACAAGATGGATCGCGTCGGCGCGAACTTCTTCAAGGTCTACGACCAGATGAAGGCGCGCCTCAAGGCCAATGTGGTGGTGATCCAGGTGCCGATCGGCGCCGAGGAGAACTTCCAGGGCGTGGTCGACCTCGTCAGCATGAAGGCGATCTACTGGGACGACGCGTCCCAGGGCATGAAGTTCGACAAGCGCGACGTTCCGGCCGATCTCGTGGAGACGTGCAAGGAATGGCGCGAGAAGATGATCGAAGCCGCCGCCGAAGCCAACGAAGAGTTGATGAACAAGTATCTCGAGTCGGGCGACCTGTCCGTGGAAGAGATCAAACAGGGCCTGCGTCTGCGCACGATCAACAACGAGATCGTGCCGATGCTGTGCGGCACTGCGTTCAAGAACAAGGGCGTGCAGGCGATGCTCGACGCGGTGATCGAGTTTCTGCCTTCGCCGGTGGACATTCCGCCGGTGAAGGGCGAGAACGACCGCGGTCAGCCCGACGTGCGCAAGGCCGATGACAGCGAGCCGTTCGCGGGTCTGGCATTCAAGATCGCGACCGACCCGTATGTCGGCCAGCTGACGTTCATCCGTGTCTATTCGGGCGTGCTCAATTCGGGCGACACCGTGTATACCTCGGTGCGCGGCAAGAAGGAGCGCGTCGGCCGACTGCTGCAGATGCACGCCAACCAGCGCGAAGAGATCAAGGAAGTGCGCGCCGGCGACATCGCCGCCGCGGTGGGCATGAAGGACGTGACCACGGGCGAAACGATCTGCGACGTGAACAAGGTGATCGTGCTCGAGAAGATGGTGTTCCCGGAGCCGGTGATCAGCCAGGCGGTCGAGCCCAAGACCAAGGCCGACCAGGAGAAGATGGGCGTGGCGCTGAACCGCCTCGCACAGGAGGATCCTTCGTTCCGCGTTCATACCGACGAGGAATCCGGCCAGACCATCATCGCCGGAATGGGCGAGCTGCACCTCGAGATCATCGTCGATCGCATGAAGCGCGAGTTCAGCGTCGACGCCTCGGTGGGCAAACCGCAGGTTGCTTACCGCGAAACCTTCAAGAAGACGGTCGAGCAGGAAGGCAAGTTCGTCAAGCAGTCCGGCGGACGCGGTCAGTACGGTCACGTGGAACTCAAGCTGGAGCCGCAGGCTCCCGGCAAGGGTTTCGAGTTCGTCGACGCGATCAAAGGCGGCGCCGTGCCTCGCGAATTCATTCCTGCCGTGCAGAAGGGCGTGGAAGAGGCGCTGCGCGACGGCGTGCTGGCCGGATACCCGGTGGTCGATGTGAAGGTCACGCTGTTCTTCGGTTCGTACCATGAGGTCGATTCGAACGAGAACGCTTTCAAGATGGCGGCGATTTTCGCGTTCAAGGACGGCATGCGTTCGGCGAATCCGATCCTGCTCGAGCCGATCATGGCCGTCGAGGTCGAGACGCCCGAAGAGAAGATGGGCGACGTGATGGGTGACCTGTCCTCACGCCGTGGCGTGATCCAGGGCATGGAAGACCTGCCCGCGGGCAAGGTGATCAAGGCCGAGGTTCCGCTTGCCGAGATGTTCGGCTACTCGACCACGGTTCGCTCGCTTACGCAGGGCCGCGCGACCTACACGATGGAATTCAAGCATTACGCCGAAGCGCCCAAGAGCATCGCCGAAGCGGTCATCAGCAGCAAGAAATAATCCAACCACCGACACAGAGAAGAGCGTCATGGCAAAAGGCAAATTCGAGCGTACCAAGCCGCACGTGAACGTAGGGACGATCGGTCACGTGGATCATGGTAAGACGACGTTGACGGCGGCGATCACGACGGTGCTGTCCAAGCAGTTTGGCGGGGAGGCGAAGGCCTACGACCAGATTGATGCGGCGCCGGAGGAGAAGGCGCGCGGGATCACGATCAACACGGCGCACGTGGAGTACGAGACGAAGAACCGTCACTACGCGCACGTGGACTGTCCTGGGCACGCGGACTACGTGAAGAACATGATCACGGGTGCGGCGCAGATGGACGGGGCGATTCTGGTGGTGTCGGCGGCCGACGGTCCGATGCCGCAGACGCGGGAGCACATTTTGCTGGCGCGCCAGGTGGGTGTTCCGTACATCGTGGTGTTCATGAACAAGGCCGACATGGTCGACGACAAGGAGTTGCTGGAGCTCGTCGAGATGGAGGTGCGAGAGCTGCTGTCGAAGTACGAGTTTCCCGGGGACAAGACGCCGATCGTGATTGGATCGGCGCTGAAGGCGCTCGAGGGCGACAAGGGCGAGCTTGGGGAAGTGGCGATCATGAAGCTGGCCGATGCGCTGGACAGCTACATTCCGACGCCTGAGCGAGCGATTGACGGTGCGTTCCTGATGCCGGTGGAAGACGTGTTCTCGATCTCGGGTCGCGGCACGGTGGTGACGGGGCGAGTGGAGCGGGGCATCGTGAAGGTGGGCGATGAGCTGGAGATCGTGGGTCTGAAGGCGACGCTGAAGACGGTGTGCACGGGCGTGGAGATGTTCAGGAAGCTGCTGGACCAGGGCCAGGCCGGGGACAACGTCGGGGTGCTGCTGCGCGGCACCAAGCGAGAGGAAGTTGAGCGCGGGCAGGTGTTGGCCAAGCCGGGCTCGATCAATCCGCACACGAAGTTCGAGTGCGAGGTGTACGTGCTGTCGAAGGAGGAGGGTGGTCGTCACACGCCGTTCTTCAACAATTACCGTCCGCAGTTCTATTTCAGGACGACGGATGTGACGGGGGCGGTGGTGTTGCCGGAGGGCACGGAGATGGTGATGCCCGGGGACAACATCAAGATGGTGGTGACGCTGATCGCACCGATCGCGATGGAGCAGGGACTGCGCTTCGCGATCCGCGAGGGCGGCAAGACCGTCGGCGCCGGTGTCGTCGCCAAGGTCATCGAGTAATCACTCAACATAGGAGCGGGGCTCGCGCCCCGCGCTGACATGCAAAGCCAACGCATTCGCATCCGTCTCAAGGCGTTCGACTACCGGCTGATCGATCAGTCGGCACTCGAAATCGTCGACACCGCCAAGCGTACGGGCGCCGTGGTTCGCGGCCCGGTGCCGCTGCCGACGCGCAAGCAGCGCTTCGATCTGCTGCGCTCGCCGCACGTGAACAAGACCTCGCGCGACCAGCTCGAGATCCGCACGCATCTGCGACTGATGGACATCATCGATCCGACCGACAAGACCGTGGACGCGCTCATGAAGCTCGATCTTCCGGCCGGTGTGGACGTGGAAATCAAGGTTCAGTAGGAACAGCAAGCAATAAGCGGCCCGCGGGCCGCAGCAGCAACCGCAGCACCTTTGCCGGCTCTCTTTTTCGCCGGGACACGTGGTACCCCGACAACGGGGATTTGATAAACAAGGCCGGCCAATTGCAGCCGGCGCCTCGATGAGGTCAAACAAAATGACGATAGGACTTGTCGGCCGCAAGGTCGGCATGACGCGCATCTTCACCGACGAGGGCGATTCGCTCCCGGTGACCGTGCTCGACGTGTCAGACAACAGGGTCACGCAGATCAAGTCGGCGGACAAGGAAGGCTATTCGGCCGTCCAGGTCACGTTCGGCAAGCGCCGCGCCAGCCGGGTGGGCAAGCCGCTCGCCGGACACCTCGCAAAGGCGGGTGTCGAGGCCGGGCACACCCTCAAGGAGTTCCTCGCCAAGCCGGACGAGCTCGCCAACCTCAAGGTTGGCGGCAAGATCGCGGTTGCCGACCTGTTCAAGGCCGGCCAGTTGGTCGATGTTTCAGGCGTGACGCAGGGCAAGGGCTTCGCCGGCGTCATCAAGCGCCATCATTTCGCGTCCAACCGCGAAACACACGGTAACTCGCGTTCGACGCGCAAGCCCGGTTCGACCGGTCAGGCGCAGGACCCGGGTCGCGTGTTTCCCGGCAAGCGCATGCCCGGCCAGCTGGGCAACGTCCGTCGCACCACGCAGAACCTCGAGATCGTGCGCGTCGACGCCGAGCGCGGCCTGCTGCTCGTCAAGGGCGCGGTGCCGGGCTCCAAGGGGCGCGACGTGATAGTGCGTCCCGCGGTGAAGGCTTAAGGGGTAGCGCATGGAACTGAAACTAATCAATGAGCAAGGCACTTCCTCGGCGACCGTCAGCGCACCGGACGAAGTGTTCGGCCGCGAGTTCAATGAGGATCTCGTCCACCAGATCGTGATCGCCTACCAGGCCAACGCCCGGATGGGGACGCGCAAGCAGAAAGAGCGAAGCGAGATCGCCAAGTCGACCAAGAAGCCTTGGCGGCAGAAAGGTACCGGGCGCGCTCGCGCCGGTATGGCGTCCAGCCCGTTGTGGCGTGGCGGCGGCAAGATCTTCGCGTCGAGCCCTGATGAGAATTTCTCGCACAAGGTCAACCGCAAGATGTTCCGTGCGGGCATGGCGGCCATCCTTTCGCAGCTCGCCCGCGAAGATCGCATTCGCGTCGTCGACGAGATCAAGCTCGACGCCCCGAAGACCAAGCTGCTCGCGCAGAAGGTCAAGTCGATGGGCTACGACAAGGTGCTGGTCATCACCGACGAGTTCGACGAGAACCTGTTCCTGTCCTCGCGCAACCTCGCCAACGTCGAGGTGCTCACGGCGCGCCACGCCGACCCGGTGTCCCTGGTTCGCTTCCCGAACGTGCTGCTGACCAAGAAGGCGGTGGCCAAACTCGAGGAGATGTTCAAATGAGCGCGCCCAAGAAATACAACGCCGAGCAGCTCATGACCGTGGTGCTGGCTCCGATTGTCTCGGAGAAGGCCACCATGGTTGCGGACAAGCAGAACCAGATCGTGTTCCGCGTTCTTGATTCGGCCACCAAGCCGCAAGTCAAGGCGGCGGTCGAGCTGATGTTCAAGGTCAAAGTCGAGTCGGTTCAGGTATCGAACGTCAAAGGCAAGCAGAAGCGCTTCGGCAAGATGATGGGTCGCCGTCGCAACTGGAAGAAAGCCTACGTCTGCCTCGCCGCCGGCCAGGAAATCAACTTCGGGGCGATGGAGTAAACCATGGCACTCATCAAGGTAAAACCCACTTCCCCGGGCCGTCGCGGCCTGGTCAAGGTCGTCAATCCCGAGCTGCACAAGGGGGCGCCGCATGCTCCGCTGCTGGTCAAGCAGAGCAAGGCGGCCGGACGCAACAACACCGGCCGCATCACGATGCGCCACCAGGGCGGCGGACATCGCCAGCACTATCGCATCGTCGACTTCCGTCGCAACAAGGACGGTGTGCCGGCGAAGGTCGAGCGTCTCGAGTACGATCCCAACCGCAGCGCGAACCTCGCCCTGCTGTTGTACGTCGACGGCGAACGTCGCTACATCATCGCGCCCAAGGGCGTGACGGTGGATACGCCGCTGATTTCCGGTCCCGAGGCGCCGATCAAGGCGGGCAACGCCCTGCCGCTGCGCAACATACCTGTCGGCACCACGATCCACTGCATCGAGATGCTGCCCGGCAAAGGTGCGCAGATGGCCCGTTCCGCTGGGGCGAGCGCGCAACTTCTGGCTCGCGAAGGCAGCTACGCTCAGTTGCGTCTGCGCTCCGGTGAAATCCGCCGGGTGCACGTCGATTGCCGCGCGACGATCGGCGCGGTCGGCAACGAAGAGCACAACCTGCGCACGATCGGCAAGGCCGGCGCCAAGCGCTGGCGCGGCGTACGTCCGACGGTGCGTGGCGTGGCGATGAACCCGATCGATCACCCGCACGGTGGCGGCGAAGGCCGTACGTCCTCGGGGCGGCCTCCGGTTTCTCCCTGGGGTGTGCAGACCAAAAGGCTTCAAGACCCGGCGCAACAAGCGCACGCAAGGCATGATCGTCCGCGATCGTCGCCGGTCCTAACGAGTCGCGAGGATAAAAGATGGCGCGTTCAATTAAGAAGGGCCCTTTCGTGGATCTGCATCTGATCAAGAAGATCGATGCGGTGCGCGGTACCAACGACAAACGTCCGATCAAGACCTGGTCGCGCCGTTCCACCGTCCTGCCGGAATTCGTCGGCCTCACGATCGCCGTGCACAACGGCAAGCAGCACATCCCCGTGTACATTTCCGAGAACATGGTTGGCCACAAGCTGGGCGAGTTTGCGCTGACCCGGACCTTCAAAGGCCACTCGGCCGACAAGAAGACCTCCGGCACGCCTACCGGCCCGAAGAAGTAAGGGGTGCTCATGGAAACCAAAGCATCGCTTCGCAGCGCACGAATTTCGGCCCAGAAAGGTCGGCTGGTCGCCGACCAGATTCGCGGTCTGGCCGTGGACAAGGCACTCAACGTGCTCGCCTTCAGCCCTAAGAAGGGTGCGGCGATCATCAAGAAAGTGCTTGAGTCGGCTATCGCCAACGCCGAGCACAACGACGGAGCCGACATCGATGCGCTCAAGGTGAAGACCATTCACGTCGAGCGCGGCGCGTTCCTCAAGCGCTTCCAGGCGCGTGCCAAAGGTCGCGGCAATCGCGTCCTCAAGCACGTGCCACATCTACATCACGGTCGGGGACTGAGAGAGGACATATGGGACAGAAGATTCATCCGATCGGTTTCCGGCTTGCGGTCAACAAGAACTGGAGCTCGCGCTGGTACGCCAACAAGGGCGCGTTCGCCGGCATGCTTGCTGAAGACGTCAAGGTTCGGGAATTCCTCAAGAAGAAGCTCGCGCACGCATCTGTCGGTCGCGTGCTGATCGAGCGCCCGGCCAAGGACGCCCGCATCACCATCTATTCGGCGCGTCCGGGCGTGGTGATCGGCAAGAAGGGCGAGGAGATCGAGGCGCTCAAGGCCGAGCTTCGCCGCCTGATGGGCGTGCAGCAGGTGCACGTCAACATCGAGGAGATCCGGAAGCCCGAAATCGACGCGCAGCTGATCGCCGATTCGATCGGCCAGCAGCTCGAGAAGCGCATCATGTTCCGCCGCGCAATGAAGCGCGCTATGCAGAATGCGATGCGTCTTGGTGCCCAGGGCATCAAGATCATGAGCTCGGGTCGTCTGAACGGCGCCGAAATCGCGCGTACTGAGTGGTATCGCGAGGGCCGCGTGCCCCTGCATACGCTGCGTGCCGACATCGACTACGGTTTCGGCGAGGCGAAGACCACGTACGGGATCATCGGCATCAAGGTGTGGGTCTACAAGGGCGACATGGTGTCCCGCGCGGATGCTCAGGCCGCACAGGCGCCTGGCGCAACCGCACCCGCCGGCGATGCACCGTCGGAACCAAAGCGGGCCAAGAAGCCCGCGCCGCGTCCCGGCGTGAAGCGTGCCGGGGCCGCCGCCAAGCCGGATGGCGATGCCGCGAAGAAGCCGGCAGCACGTCGTACCACCAAGAAGGCCGATGGCGAAGCCGGCGCAGCAGCCGGGGCCGACAAGCCGAAAACCACGGTCAAGCGCACCCGCAAGACGACCGCGAAGGCCGAGGGCGGTGAAACGCCGGCGGCCGGCGCGGACGAGGGCAAGAAGGAGTAACGCATGCTTCAGCCATCCCGTACCAAATATCGCAAGCAGCAGAAGGGCCGCAACACCGGCAAGGCCACCCGTGGAAACAAGGTGTCCTTCGGCGAGTTCGGCCTGAAGGCGATCGGCCGCGGTCGCCTTACGGCGCGCCAGATCGAAGCTGCTCGTCGCGCCATGACGCGGCATATCAAGCGCGGCGGACGCATCTGGATCCGAATCTTCCCGGACAAGCCCATCTCCACCAAACCCGCCGAAGTCCGCATGGGCAACGGCAAGGGTAACCCGGAGTACTTCGTGGCTGAAATTCAGCCGGGCAAGGTTCTTTACGAAATGGACGGCGTCGATGAAGCGCTGGCCCGGCAGGCGTTCGCGCCTCGCTTCGGCCAAGCTGCCGATCAAGACCGCCTTTGTCCACCGCATGTTGGGGTAAGCGATGAAAGCCAGCGAACTTCGCTCCAAGAGCAACGACGAGTTGAACAAGGAACTGCACGACCTGCTGAAAGCGCAGTTCGGATTGCGTATGCAGAAGGCGACGCAGCAGCTCACCAACACCAGCCAGATGAAAAAGGTGCGTCTCGACATCGCGCGCGTACGCACCCTGATCAAAGAGAAGGCGGCCAAATGACGACCGAACAAGCGGCGCAAAGCGCCAAGAACCAGCGCACCCTGGTCGGGCGCGTGGTCAGCGACAAGATGCAGAAGACGGTGACCGTTCTGGTCGAGCGCAAGGTCAAGCATCCGGTGATCGGCAAGATCGTCACCCGCTCGAGCAAATATCACGCACACAGTGAGACCGGCGAGTTCAAGGAGGGCGACCTGGTCGAGATCTCCGAGTGCCGGCCGATATCGAAAACCAAGGCGTGGAAGGTCACGCGCTTGATCGAAAAGTCGCGCAACGTCTGATTCGAGCGCCTTCGGGCGCAAATGACTTGCGTGATTTGAAGTACCGAGCTACAATTTAAAGCTTTTCCGCCTTCCCGGGTTTCCTCGGGGGCGATTTCGACCCGGACGGGATCCAAAACTGCCTGCGCAAGCAGGGAAGTTGGATGGAGAACTAGCAATGATTCAGATGCAGTCCATTTTGGACGTCGCCGACAATACCGGCGCGCGTGCCGTCATGTGCATCAAGGTACTCGGCGGCTCCAAGCGCCGTTATGCCTCGATCGGCGATGTCATTAAGGTGAGCATCAAGGATGCCGCCCCGCGTGGTCGGGTCAAGAAGGGCGAGATCTACCATGCCGTCGTGGTGCGCACTGCCAAAGGTGTGCGCCGTCCCGACGGCTCGCTCATCAAGTTCGACGGCAACGCCGCGGTGCTGCTTTCCGCCAAGTTCGAGCCGATTGGCACCCGCATCTTCGGCCCGGTGACGCGCGAGCTGCGTACCGAGCGCTTCATGAAGATCGTGTCGCTCGCGCCCGAAGTCCTGTAGGAGCCAGACATGAAGCGCATCAAGAAGGGTGACGAAGTCATCGTCATTACCGGACGCGACAAGGGCAAGCGTGGTGCAGTGCTGCGCCGCGTGGACGACAACCATGTCGTGGTCGAGGGTGTGAACCGCGTGAAGAAGCACATGCGTCCCAATCCGATGAAGGGTGTGCAGGGCGGCATTGTCGAGAAAGACATGCCGATTCACATCTCCAACGTCGCTTTGTTCAATCCCGCGACCCAGAAGGCCGACCGCGTCGGCGTCAAGCAGCTCGACGACGGCCGCAAGGTCCGGGTGTTCAAGTCGAACGGCGAGCAGGTGGAGGCGTAAGGAGCAAACATGGCCAAAGCAGCAGCCCAACCGCAGTCCGCAGCCGGCGCCCAGAAGGCACGACTGCATGCGCTGTACCAGGACAAGATCGTGCCCGAACTGATGAAGAAGTTCGGCTACACGTCCGTCATGCAGGTACCGCGCATCAAGAAAATCACGCTCAACATGGGCGTCGGCGAGACCACCAGCGACAAGAAGATCCTGGACAACGCCGTGGGCGACATGATCAAGATTGCCGGCCAGAAGCCGGTGGTGACCAAGTCGCGCAAATCCATCGCCAGCTTCAAAGTGCGTGCCGGCTACCCGATCGGGTGCATGGTTACCTTGCGTGGCGCGCGCATGTATGAATTCCTCGACCGCCTGGTGACGATCGCCATTCCGCGCATCCGCGATTTTCGCGGCGTGTCCGGTCGCGCCTTCGACGGTCGCGGCAACTACAACCTCGGGATCAAGGAACAGATCATTTTTCCCGAGATCGACTACGACAAGGTGGATACGCTGCGCGGTATGAACGTCAGCATTTCCACCACTGCGAAATCAGACGAAGAAGCGCGCACTGCTGGTCGCGTTCCGCTTCCCGTTCAGGACCTGAGGATCCAGCCATGGCCAAACTCGCTCTGACCAACCGCGAACAGAAGCGCCGCAAGACCGTCGAGAAATTCAAGACGAAGCGCGCCGCGCTGTTCGAGGTCATCAACAATGCCAAGGCCTCCGACGAGGACCGCGACGCAGCCCGCACCAAGCTGCAGGCGATGCCGCGCAATGCCTCGCCCACGCGCCTTCGCAATCGTTGCTCGATCACCGGACGCCCGCGTGGCGTGTACCGCAAGTTCGGGCTGGGGCGTAACAAGTTGCGCGAGCTCGCCCTGCGTGGCGAGGTGCCCGGCGTGATCAAGGCCAGCTGGTAAGGAGAGCCGCATGAGCATGAGTGATCCCATCGCCGACATGCTGACGCGCATCCGTAATGCGCAGTTGGTCGGCCATACTGAAGTGGTGATGCCCGCCTCGAAGCTGAAGGCGTCCATCGCCAAAGTCCTCAAGGACGAGGGCTACATCGAGGACTTTGCGCTGCGCTCCAAGGACGCGAAGTCCGAGTTGGCGATTAGCCTCAAGTACTACGCTGGGCGTCCGGTTATCGAACGCATCGAGCGTGTGTCCAAACCCGGCCTGCGCGTCTACAAGGGCCGCGACAACCTGCCCAAGGTGATGAACGGGCTCGGCGTCGCGATCCTGTCGACTTCGCGCGGCGTGATGACCGACAGCAAGGCACGCGCCACCGGTGTTGGCGGCGAAGTGCTGTGCATCGTGGCCTAAGGAGCGGACCATGTCGCGTATAGGCAAGAACCCGATTCCGCTGCCCAAGGGCGTCGAAGTGACGATGGCCGGCGGCCAGATCTCCGTCAAGGGCCCGTTGGGTGCGATCACACGTCCGCTCGACCCGAACGTTGGCATCGAGAAGGAAGGCGAGAACCTGCAGTGCAAGGCGCTGGGCAACTCGCGTCATGCCAAGGCCATGTCCGGGACGTTTCGGGCACTGGTCTCGAACATGGTCGTCGGTGTGACCAAGGGCTGGGAACGAAACCTCAAGCTTGTCGGCGTCGGCTACCGTGCACAAGCCCAGGGCGACAAGCTCAACCTGACGCTGGGCTTCTCCCACCCGGTCGTGCACCAGATGCCCCAGGGCGTCAAGGTTGCCACGCCGTCGCAGACCGAGATTCTGATCACCGGTGTCGACAAGCAGCAGGTCGGCCAGGTGGCCGCCGAAGTGCGTGCCTATCGCTCTCCCGAGCCCTACAAGGGCAAGGGCGTGCGTTATGCCGACGAGACCATCGTCTTGAAAGAGACGAAGAAGAAGTAACGGAGCCGAATATGTTCGACAAGAATGCAGCGCGCCTGCGCAGAGCGAAACAGACCCGCGCAAAGATTCGCGAGCTCGGGGCCGTGCGTCTCACCGTCACTCGCACCAACTCCCATATCTACGCGCAGGTTACCGCGGCCGACGGCAGCAAGGTGTTCGCCGCGGCTTCGACCGCCGAGAAGGAAGTGCGTGCCAAGCTGAAGCATGGCGGGAACGTGGCCGCGGCCGAGATCGTCGGCCAGCGAATCGCGGAGAAGGCCAAGGCCGCTGGCATCGAGACCGTCGCCTTCGACCGCGGTGGTCACCGTTATCACGGCCGTGTCAAGGCGCTCGCGGAAGCCGCGCGCGCCGGCGGCCTGAAGTTCTAAGCCAGGGGGCGACGAGTTATGGCGAAGATGCAACCCAGAATGCAAAGCGAAGACCGCGGCGATGGTCTGCGCGAGAAGATGGTGTCCGTGAACCGCGTCACCAAGGTGGTGAAGGGGGGCCGGATCCTCGGCTTTGCCGCGCTGACCGTGGTCGGTGATGGCGATGGCGGCATCGGCATGGGCAAGGGCAAGTCACGTGAGGTGCCGCTGGCCGTGCAGAAGGCGATGGACGAAGCGCGCCGCAAGCTGGTCAAGATCAGCCTGAAGAACGGAACGCTGCACCACTCGGTGATCGGCCGGCATGGCGCTGCGGTGGTTTTGATGCAGCCTGCTTCCGAAGGTACCGGGATCATCGCTGGTGGTCCGATGCGCGCGGTTTTCGAGGTCATGGGTGTGACCAACATCCTTGCCAAGTGCTTCGGCTCGACGAATCCGTACAACGTGGTTCGCGCCACATTGAACGGGCTGCAGGCGATGAGCACCCCGGCCGAGATCGCGGCCAAGCGCGGCAAGAAGATCGAAGAGATTCTCGGGCAGGGCTGATCATGGCTGACAAGAAAGTCAAAGTGAAACTGGTCAAGAGCATCGCGGGTTGCAAGCAGAGCCACCGGGACACGGTGCGCGGTCTGGGCCTGCGACGCATCAACCACATTGTCGAACTCGAGGACACACCCTCGGTGCGCGGCATGATCAACAAGGTCTACTACCTGGTTCAGGTAGTGGCGTAAGTTGGAGAAGACCATGCGTCTCAATGATCTGAAGCCGGCGGACGGCGCCAAGCGCCCCCGTCGTCGAGTCGGCCGTGGTATCGGTTCCGGCCTGGGCAAGACTGCGGGCCGTGGCCACAAAGGCCAGAAATCCCGCTCGGGCGGCTTCCACAAGGTCGGTTTCGAGGGTGGTCAGATGCCGCTGCATCGTCGCCTGCCCAAGCGCGGATTCACGTCCATGTCGCGGGGCCTGACGGCTGAGGTGCGTCTCGACGAGTTGCAGAAGCTGAAAGAGACGGACATCGATCTCGCCGTGCTGAAACTGGCAGGTGTGATCCGTCGCGATGCGCTGGCCGCCAAGGTCATCCTGTCCGGCAAACTGTCGCGCAAGGTCACCCTCAAGGGCGTGCTGGCGACGAAGGGTGCTCGCGCGGCGATCGAAGCCGCTGGCGGCAAAATCGAGGAGATTCAGCCGGCCGCGTAAAGCGTGCCGCCTGACACTTCACGCATGGCAACCGCGCTCCCCCAAGCGAAATCCGGACGCTTCGGCGACCTCAAGAGGAGGTTGCTGTTCCTCCTCGGGGCGCTGCTCGTCTTCCGGGTGGGGGCGCACATTCCGGTGCCGGGGATAGACCCCAATGTGCTCGCTGACCTGTTCAAAAGTCAGCAGGGCGGTATTCTGGGCATGTTCAACATGTTTTCCGGCGGAGCGCTTTCGCGCTTCACGATCTTCGCGCTGGGAATCATGCCTTACATCTCCGCCTCGATCATCATGCAATTGATGACCGCGGTGAGCCCGCAGCTGGATCAGTTGCGCAAGGAAGGTGAGACCGGGCGGCGCAAGATCACCCAGTACACGCGTTACGGAACGGTGTTCCTCGCCCTCTTCCAGGCGACCGGGATCTCGATTGCGCTCGAATCGCAACCCGGGCTGGTCCTCGAGCCCGGCATGCTGTTCCGCATCACCACGGTGACGACTTTGGTGACCGGCACGATGTTCCTGATGTGGCTGGGCGAGCAGATCACCGAGCGCGGCCTTGGTAACGGCATCTCCATCATCATTTTCGCCGGCATTGCCGCAGGTTTGCCGACCGCCATCGCCGGTACGCTGGAACTGGTTCGCACTGGTGCCATGCATCCGGTGACCGCGCTGGCCATCGCCTTCGCAGTGGTGCTGGTTACGGCCTTCGTGTGCTTCGTCGAGCGCGGCCAGCGCAAGATCCTGGTCAATTACGCCAAACGTCAGGTCGGCAACAAGATTTATGGAGGCCAGAGCTCCCATTTGCCGTTCAAGCTGAACATGGCTGGCGTGATTCCGCCGA
Source organism: Betaproteobacteria bacterium (assembly GCA_016713125.1). GTDB lineage: Bacteria > Pseudomonadota > Gammaproteobacteria > Burkholderiales > SG8-39 > SZAS-79. The sequence goes on along the minus strand of JADJPT010000022.1, from coordinate 8,902 downwards.
TCTTCGCCTCGTCACTGATCCTGTTTCCCGCCACACTTCTGGGTTGGTTCGGCTCCTCGGAGGGTTTTTACTGGCTGCGCGACATTGCCGCGACGCTGTCGCCCGGGCAACCCGTCTATGTGCTCTTCTACGCGGCGCTGATCGTTTTCTTCTGCTTCTTCTACACGGCACTGCAGTACAACCCCAAGGAAACGGCGGATAACCTCAAGAAGTCGGGTGCCTTCGTGCCCGGCATACGGCCCGGTGATCAGACTTCGCGATATCTGGAGAAGATCCTCACCCGCCTTACGCTGGCCGGAGCGGCCTACGTGACCCTGGTCTGTCTGCTGCCCGAGTTCCTGATCCTGAAGTGGAACGTGCCGTTCTATTTCGGTGGGACCTCGCTGCTGATTATCGTGGTTGTGACGATGGATTTCATGTCCCAGGTGCAGGCCTACGTGATGACGCATCAGTACGAAAGCCTGCTCAAGAAGGCCAATTTCAAGGGCGGCCTGTCGGCTCGCTGAGAGGGAGACGCACGCAGCCTATGTCGAAGGAAGACGTGATCCAGATGCAGGGGGAGATCACCGAGAACCTGCCCAACGCGACCTTCAGGGTCAAGCTGGAGAACGGTCACGTTGTACTCGGACACATTTCGGGAAAGATGCGTATGAATTACATCCGCATTCTTCCCGGTGACAAGGTCACGGTGGAATTGACGCCGTACGATCTATCGCGCGGCCGCATCGTGTTCCGCGCAAAGTAAGGATTCAGGAGAGAACCATGAAAGTAATGGCTTCGGTCAAGAAAATCTGCCGCAAGTGCAAGATCATCCGTCGCAAGGGCGTGGTGAGGGTCATCTGCACCGACCCCCGTCACAAGCAGCGTCAGGGATGATTAACACCTTGAACATGCAGAGTATTTTGGCTATAATTTTCGGTTTTCCGTTCTCGGGCGCCGCTTTCCCCAGCTTCGCGGAGTAGACATGGCTCGCATCGCCGGAATCAACATTCCAAATCATCAGCACGCGGAAATCGCGCTGACCTCCATCTATGGCATCGGACGCGCGCGCGCGCAGGCAATCTGCGTCGCGGCCGGCGTGGACGGCAAACGCAAGATGAAGGACCTCACGGACGCCGAAGTGGACCGTTTGCGCGAGAGCGTGGGCAAGTTCACGGTTGAAGGGGACCTTCGTCGCGAAGTCTCGATGAGCATCAAGCGGCTGATGGATCTCGGCTGCTACCGCGGCTTGCGGCATCGCAAGGGCCTGCCGGTACGTGGTCAGCGTACCCGTACCAACGCGCGCACCCGCAAGGGCCCGCGCAAGGCTGCGATTGCCGGCAAGGCAGCGCCGAGCAAGGGCTGACAGCCCACCGCAACCAATACCAGCGATAACGGACACTCCCTTCAGGGACACCAAGGAACGACATGGCCAAGGCCCCAACTCAACAGCAACTGCAGGCGCAGGCGCGCGCCCGTAAGAAGGTCAAGAAGAACGTGGCGGAAGGCATCGCACATGTTCATGCTTCCTTCAACAACACGATCATCACGATCACGGACCGGCAAGGCAACGCATTGTCATGGGCGACCTCGGGCAATGCCGGCTTCAAGGGATCGCGCAAATCGACCCCGTTTGCGGCGCAGATTGCCGCTGAACGTGCCGGACGCGCTGCGCAGGAGTGCGGCATCAAGAACCTGGAGGTACGCATCAAGGGCCCAGGCCCGGGACGCGAGTCGGCCGTGCGCGCGTTGAACGCCATCGGCATCAAGATCAGCAGCATCGCGGACGTCACCCCGGTTCCGCACAACGGCTGCCGCGCGCCTAAGAAGCGTCGCGTCTAGCCCAGGGGCAAGGAGAGATCATGGCAAGGAACCTCGACGCGAAGTGCCGTCAATGCCGCAGGGAAGGCGAGAAGCTCTTCCTCAAGGGCGAGAAGTGCTTCACCGACAAATGCGCCATCGAACGCCGCAGCTACGCTCCCGGCCAGCACGGCCAGAAGAGCGGCATGCGACTGTCCGATTACGGCAAGCAGCTGCGTGAAAAGCAGAAGATGCGCCGTATCTACGGAATCCTGGAGCGCCAGTTCCGCAAGATTTACGCCGAAGCCGATCGCAAGAAAGGCATCACCGGCGAGAACCTGCTGCAACTGCTGGAGTCGCGTCTGGACACCGTGGTGTTCCGCATGGGCTTCGGTGCCTCGCGTTCCGAGTCGCGTCAGATCGTGCGCCACAACGGCATCCTCGTGAATGGCAAGCGCGTGAACATCCCCTCGTACCAGGTGAAGGCCGGGGACGTGGTCGAAGTGGCCGGTCCGGCAAAAGCGCAACTGCGCATCAAGGCTGCTGCAGAAGCCGGCGAGTCGCGCGGCATCCCGGAATGGCTCGAAGTCGACGCAAAGACACTCAAGGGCACGTTCAAGGCGCTGCCGGCGCGTGCCGATTTGCCTGCCTCGATCAACGAAAGCCTGGTGGTCGAACTGTATTCGAAGTAAGACCCGGAGCCGCGCGCACTGCGCGCGGCGCCCAGAAGCACCGGAATTCATGGCCGCCTGCTTGCGGGCGGCTCGTTTCACCTACAGGTCAGGATCTCAAATATGTCGCAGACCGGATTTCTGAAACCGCGCATCGTCGACGTTCAAAATCTTTCGCCGAACCATGCCAAGGTCACCATGGAGCCGTTCGAGCGGGGCTACGGCCATACGCTGGGCAACGCGCTGCGCCGCGTGCTTCTCTCTTCGATGCCGGGCTACGCGCCCACCGAGGTACAGATCGCCGGCGTAGTTCACGAGTACTCCACGCTCGATGGTGTGCGTGAGGACGTCGTCGACATCCTCCTCAACCTCAAGGGCGTGGTGCTTCGCCTTCACAACCGCCAGGAAGCCATTCTCACGCTCAAGAAAAAGGGTGAGGGCGTGGTTACGGCGGCCGATATCGAGGCGCAGCACGACGTCGAAATCATCAATCCTGAGCACGTGATCGCCAACCTGACGGCCGGCGGCAAGCTCGAGATGCAGATCAAGGTAGAGATGGGCCGAGGCTACGTCCCGGGCAACATGCGCTATCTGCCCGAAGAGACCAAGGGCATCGGCCGCATCATCCTGGACGCGTCGTTCAGTCCGGTGCGCCGCGTTTCATATGCGGTGGAGTCGGCACGCGTGGAACAGCGTACCGACCTCGACAAGCTGATCATCGACATCGAGACCAACGGTGCCATCGATCCGGAGCAGTCGATTCGCTCGGCAGCTCGTATTCTGGTCGACCAGTTGTAGGTGTTCGCGCAGCTCGAGGGCACCGCACCGACCGCCGAGGAGAAGAAGACGGTAACCGTCGATCCCATCCTGCTGCGTCCGGTCGACGATCTGGAGCTCACCGTGCGCTCCGCCAATTGCCTGAAGGCGGAGAACATCTATTACATCGGCGACCTGATCCAGCGCACCGAAACGGAACTGCTGAAGACCCCTAACCTGGGTCGCAAGTCGTTGAACGAGATCAAGGAAGTGCTCGCTTCGCGCGGGCTGACTCTCGGCATGAAGCTCGAAAACTGGCCGCCCGCCGGTCTCGAGCACGGCCGGAACTGATAGCGAGGAATCACCATGCGCCACGGCCACGGACTCAGAAAACTCAACCGTACCTCGAGCCACAGGCTCGCCATGTTCCGCAACATGGCGGTGTCGCTGCTGCGCCACGAGACCATCAACACCACGCTGCCCAAGGCGAAGGAGCTGCGCCGCATCGTCGAACCCATGATCACCCTGGGTAAGGCGCCGACGCTGGCCAACCGCCGCCTGGCGTTCGATCGCCTGCGCGACCGGGATATCGTGACCAAGCTGTTCGAGCAGCTCGGTCCGCGCTATGCCACACGCAACGGCGGTTATCTGCGCATCCTGAAGAACGGCTTCCGCAAGGGCGACAATGCGCCCATGGCGCTGATCATGCTGATGGATCAGCCTGAGCAGGTTGCCGAAGCCAAGCCGGTCGAGGAAAAGAAAGCCGCCTAGCGCATCGCGATTGGCGGGATGAAAAGGCCGGAATCGATTCCGGCCTTTTTTTTTGCCTGTCTGCCACCGACACCGCTGAGTCGGCCTTGCCGGCCGTGTGTCGATCGAATTGTCATTTTGTGCAAGTCGGATGTGACGAAAGTCATGTAAGTAACTGCAAACAATGACCTTTGGGGCTCATTTTATCCCTGCGCCATATACAATCGGATAATGCTTGGTCGGACACCTCCCGCTGTCACGCCGTTGCGCTCGCGCCTGAAGTTCTCGGCGGTCGCGGTCGCGTCCTGCTACGCAGGTTGGGCCTTTGGGCTGCCGATCGCGCCGCAAGTCGTGCACGGGCAGGCCAGCTTCGCGACCTCGGGCAACGCGCTCAACATCACCAACAGCCCGAATGCCATCATCAATTGGCAGGGCTTCTCGATCGGTGCGGGGGAGCTGACCCGCTTCATTCAGCAGAATGCCCAGAGCGCGGTTCTGAATCGCGTGGTGGGTCAGGACCCTTCGGCCATCCTCGGGCAGTTGCTGTCCAACGGCCGGGTGTTCCTGATCAACCCATCGGGCATCACCTTCGGTGCCGGTGCGCAGATCGATGTCGCCGGGTTGGTCGCGTCGTCCCTGCATTTGTCGGACGCCGACTTTCTGGCCGGCCGACTGCAGTTCAAGGGGCAAGGGTCGCCGGGATCTGTCGTCAACAACGGCGAGATCCGCACGTCGAACGGCGGTGGCGTGGTACTGATCGCGCCGCGCGTGGAGAACAACGGACTGATCAACACGCCTGGCGGTGACATCCTGCTCGCCGCCGGACGCACGGTCGAGATCGCCGACATCTCCAATCCGAACATACGCTACCAGGTGTCTGCGCCCGAAGACCAGGCGCTGAACATGGGCAAGCTGCTGGCCGCGGGCGGACGCATCGCCATGCAAGCAGGCGTAGTGCGCAACAGTGGCAGAATCAGCGCGGACGCCGCCGTGGTCGAGAATGGACGGGTGGTTCTGCGCCGAGCTACCGCGTCGGATGCCGTTGCAACAACGAATTCGCAAGAGAAGGCCGGTGCCGTCCTGCTGAAGGCAAGCGCCGCGCTGACCCTCGAGACCGGCAGCTCGGTGAGCGCCGATGGCGAGGGTGGACGCGTGGAACTGGTCTCCGGGGGAGATCTGTCCCTGAAGGCCGATACGCTGGTGAGCGCAACCGGCGTGTCTGGCGGGTCTGTGGTCGCGCAGGCTGCCGGCACGCTGCTGATCGGCGGCAAGGTGGAGGCACGTGGAGAGAGCGGACCAGGCGGCAGCGTGCGCTTTCTGGGGAATCGCATCGCCCTGCTGCAGCGCTCACGCACGGATGTCTCGGGCGCCAGCGGCGGGGGCGTGGCACTGATCGGCGGCGGAGTACAGGGCAATGACGCCTCGATGCAGAACGCGTCGCGAACCGTCGTGTCGGAAGGCGCCGAGATCCGTGCTGATGCCCTGGAATCGGGCGACGGCGGCACCGTCGTCCTGTGGTCGGACGATGTCACGCGTTATCACGGCAGCGTGAGCGCACGCGGAGCCGGCCAGTCCGGACGCGGCGGATTTGTCGAGGTTTCCGGTAAGGGCCGGCTCGAATTTGCCGGTGCGGTCGACGTATCCTCGACCTCGGGTCGATCGGGCACGTTGCTGCTGGATCCCACCGACATTACGCTGACCACGACGGCGAACGCGCCCGCATTCAACGCGGTCGCCGGAGACACCGACTACCTGTTTGCCGACGACGGAGCCTCTGCCTCGACGCTCAACGTCAGTTTCGGAGGCAGTTTCGCCAACGTGTCCGCGGGCGCCAACGTCGTGTTGCAGGCCTCCAACAACATTACGGTAGCCAACGCCTTCGATCTCGGCACGGCCACCGGCAACAGCGGCGTGTCATTGACCCTGCAGGCCAACAATGCGATCGCCGTAAATGCCGCCGTCACCACGAACGGCGCGGGCACACTGACTCTGATTGCCGACCACGACAACAATGGCAGCGGTGTTCTCGCCGTCAATGCAAATCTGGGAACCGCCGGCGGTGCGATCGCGCTGCAAGGCAGCAGTGTCAGCCTGGCTGCAAACACGGTAGCGAATGCCGGTACCGGCGACATCAGTGTGAATGCCAAGACCGGCACACTGACCACCAATGCCGGCAGCCGCCTGCTTTCCACCGGGAACATCGGCATCACGGCCGACAACGTGGCATTGAACGCCGCATCTCAAGTTGGCGGCTCGGGCGCCGCGGCGGGTACCGCCGCGCGAGTGAGCATCACGCAGTCGACCGCCGGTCGCCAGATCTCCCTGGGTGCAGCCGCGGCCGCCAATCTGGCCATAGACAACAACGAACTCAACATCCTGCGCGCGACCGACGTGCGGATCGGAAACGCATCGAGCGGCAGCGTCGCCATCGCCGCGTACACCTCATCAGCCAACTTCGCCACCAATGCGCTGTCGATCACCACCGGCGGCGCCGTCACGCAAAGCGGCATACTGAATCTCGCGGCAGGAACCAGCGATCTGCTGGTGCGTGCCGGTGGCGCGATCACCTTGACGCAGAACAATGCGCTGGCCAATGTCGCGGCGAACAGTTCTGGGGGGGCGGTATCGGTGACCAATGCCTCGGGCAATAACCTGCGTGTGGTGGCCATTGCCGACGACCTCGGCACCGTCAGCGGCGTCTCCGGTGCAGGCACGGTCACCCTCAGCACCTCGGGAACGGGCGGCATCGTCCAGAGTGCGGCAATGAACACCTCCGCGGCCAATCTGGTGCTCTCGGCAGGATCGAACGGCATCGTGTTGAACAACGCCAGCAATGACTTCGGCACGGTCCGGCTCACCAGCACCGGAGCCGCGACGCTGGTGGATGCCAATGCGATGAACCTTGGTGGAGGAGCCACCAGCGTCACCGGCACACTAAGCGTGACAGGCAACGGAGCGCTCGGCATCGCGGGCTCCACCCCCGCCGGCAACTTTTCCGCGACCACCAATGGCGGCGCGGTGACACAAACAGCAGCCCTGATTGTCGCCGGTACTAGCAGCTTCGATACCGGGTCAGGCGATCTCACCCTACTCACGCCAGCAACAATCTGGCGAGCGTTGCACTGACGAGCGTCGGCAACGCGAGTGTGCATGATTCAGCGGGCGGACTGAATCTGCTCGTCGGCACGGTGAGCGGGAATCTGGCGATCACCGCCAACGCCGGAATCACGGACAGCGGAAACCTCGCTGTGGCGGGCAGCGCCAGCTTCAGAACGCAAGCCGCGACCGCGCAGAGCATCGTCCTCGACCAGGGCGGACACAACTTCGCCGGCGGCTTGACGGTACGCACGCTGAACGCGGCCGGCAGTGGCACGCTGGCCGGCACGATAAACGTGCGCTCGAATGCGGCGCTGACCCTGGATCGCGTGGATGCCACCGGAGCCGCAACCTTCGTCTCGGAGGTCCGCTTACCGACAGCGGCACCGGCAATATCGTGATCGGCGGGACCGCGAACCTGTCGGCGGTCGGCCAGGGCATCGTGCTGGATACCGCAGGCAATAATTTCGGCACCGTGCAGGCCAATGGCGCCAACGTGACGCTGGTGGACGTGAACGCGATGAACGTAGGGGTCTCGACGGTGGCCGGGACGCTGAGCGTGACGGCCAACGGGGCGGTGGGGGTGAGCGGGGCGGTGAGCGCGGGGAATCTGTCGGTGACGACGGGTAACGGGGCGATCACGCAGGCGGCGGTGGCGGTGGCGGTGTCTGGGACGACGAGCCTGAGCACGGGCAGTGGGGCGATCACGCTGTCGACGGCGACGAACAACTTCAACGTGGTGAACGCGACGGGCGGGGCGGTGGCGTTGCGGGATGCGAACGCGCTGGTGCTGGGCAATGTGGCGGCGACGGGTGCGCTGACGGTGACGACGGCCGGGGCGGTGACGCAGGCGGCGAACACGACGGTGAGCGCGACGGGGACGGCGACGTTCAACGTTGGGGCGGGCAACAACCTGACGCTGGACAACGTGGGGAACAACTTCGGCAACGTGGCGATCACGACGGCGAACAACGTGGTGCTGAGGGAGGGGAACGCGCTGGCGTTTGCGGGCGGGACCTCGACGGTGAGCGGGAATCTGACGGTGGTGGCGGGCGGGGCGATCACGCAGGCCTCGCAGATCGTGGCGAGCGCGGGGGTTTCGAGGTTTGATGCGGGCACGAACGACATCGTGCTGACGAACGCGGCGAACAACTTCGGGACGGTGGGGGCGAGCGGGGCGAACGTGAGCCTGCGGGACACGAACGCGGTGGTGCTGGGGAACGTGGCGGCGACGGGTGCGTTGACGCTGACGACGGCCGGGGTGGTGACGCAGGCGGCGAACACGACGGTGACGGCGGCGGGGCAGGCGACGTTCAACACGGGCACGGGCGCGTTGACGCTGGCCAACGATGGGAACGACTTTGGGGTGGTGAGGGTGGTTGCGGCCGGGGCGACGAGCCTGAGGGACGCGAACGCGCTGGAGTTCGGGGGTGGGGCGACGAGCGTGACGGGTGCGCTGACGGTGACCACGGCGAACGCGACGGTGAGTCAGAGTTCGAGCGTTGCGGCCACGGGGCTGGCGACGTTCAACGTGGGCACGGGTGATGTGACGCTGGGCAACACGGCCAACAGTTTCGCCAATGTGGCGATCGCGAGCGCGCGGGACGTGACGCTGTACGAGGCGGGCGGGTTTGATCTGGCGGCCTCGACGGTGTCGGGGAATCTGAGGGTGACCTCGACGGGGGCGATCACCGACTCGGGGAACCTGAGTGTGGCGGGGCTGGCCGCCTTCGAGACGCGCCTGAACGCCGGGGCGGCGATCACGCTGAACTCGGCGGGCAACAACTACGGCAGCGTCTCGGCCCTGGCCCGAAATGGGGCGAACACGGCGAATGCAGCCGGTGCGATCA
>JADJPT010000021.1 GCA_016713125.1 Betaproteobacteria bacterium | reverse complement strand
CCATCGGAGCCTTATGTCGAGAACCCACATCGATCACCGCGACATCGTCCGATTCGCGGAAGAAAAGGTCAACCTGCCCAAGGACAAGGCCGCTGAGTACCGTGCGCAGGTCAGGCGCCTGCGCGAGAAGCTCGAGGGCTACCTGGACGACCACCCCGACTTCGCGCTGCGCAAGATGCTGCTGTCCGGCAGCCTGGCCAAGGGCACTGCGCTGCGCTCGCTGAACGACATCGACGTGGCGGTGTACATCACCGGCTCCGGTGCGCCGCACGACCTGCGCGGCCTGTTGGACTACCTCGCCGGGCGGCTGCGCAAGGCGTATCCCAACTTCCGCCCCGACCAGGTCAAGCCCCAGACCTACTCCGTGACGGTGTCCTTCCAGGGCAGCGGCCTGGACGTCGACGTGGTGCCGGTGCTGTACGCGGGCGACCCTGAGTGGCGCGGCAACCTCGTCAGCCAGGAAGACGGCTCTTTCCTCGAGACCAGCATCCCGCTGCACCTGGAGTTCACGCGCAAGCGCAAGCGCAAGCAGGAGACGGACTTCGCGCAGGTCGTGCGCCTGGTGAAGTTCTGGGCCCGGCGCATGAAGCAGGAGCGCGATGGCTTCCGCTTCAAGTCCTTCATGATCGAGATGATCCTGGCCAAGTTGTGCGACGACGGTGTCGATTTCTCCGACTACCCCGAGGCGCTGCAGTCGTTCTTCACCTACATCGGGCGCAGCAACCTGCGCGAGCGCATCGTCTTCACGGACCACTACCCCGCGTCCGACGCGGCCAAGGTCAAGGACCCGGTCCAGATCTTCGACCCGATCAACTGCATCAACAACGTGGCGCGCCTATACACCGAGGCGCAGTCTGACGCCATCGTCGAGGCCGCGCTCGATGCCGGTGACGCCATCGATGCGGCGCTCGCCGCGCCCACCAAGCAGCTGACCGTCTACTACTGGCAGAAGGTCTTCGGCAACGCATTCCAGGGTTGAACAAGAACATGAGCACCAGCTACACCACCAGCACCGCCAACACCTTCACGGTGGTGCATGCGCGCGACATGGCGGCCAAGGTGTCGACCGATCTCAAGCGCATGCAGCGCCTGTACGGCCTGCCCTCCGACGCTGCCATCGCGGCCTACGAGACCGAGGTCGTGGAGTTGCTCCGGCGCGGTTACCTCGGCACCGCCTTCTACGGCTTCCGTCGCGACGGCAAGTGGATCGAGCCCACCCTGCGCTACACGGCACACGAGCTTGCCGCCGGGGAGGTCAATGATGATCCGGGCCGCGTCCGCCCGGGGCAAGATGTCGCCGGGGCCACCTTCTACAGCTACCTCACCCACAGCAGCGCGTGGGATCGCCTGACCTCAGCCGAGCAGGCGCAGATCGAGCAGGCACTGCCCATTCAGCGCGTCGGGGCAGAGCTGCCTGCGGTGCACAACGGCTACTTCGCCGACGACAAGACCTATTCGGCCGGCGGCCGCTCGCTCGCCCGCGCCAGCGTCAGGAGCTACGCATGAGCCAGCCGAACACCAACGCCCTGTTCGAGCGCTCGATCACGCTGCCCGACTCCGATGCGCGGGATCGGCTGGCCCGGCTGGTCGGTATGGAAGACAAGATCAGGCGCCTGACCAACATCCTGAGCGTGTTAATCAACCCTCACGGCCTGCAGAAGTGGCAGAAGGACCACCACCCCGACGCGCCGCGGCTGATGGATTCGGTCCTGCGCCGCCCGCCCCTGGTGGTCCTGAGCGGCGACGTCGGCTCGGGCAAGACCGAGCTGGCCGAGACCATCGGCGACCCGGTCGCGCGGCAGGAGGACATCGACATCACGCTGCTGCCGATGAGCCTGTCCTCGCGCGGCCAGGGCCGCGTCGGCGAGATGACGCAACTCGTCACGGCCGCCTTCGAGCACGCCTACGCCGAGGCCAGCAAGTTGAAGTCGGCCAAGGGTGCGGCACGCGGTGGTGTGATCCTGCTCGTCGACGAGGCCGACGCGCTGGCGCAGTCTCGCGAGACCGAGCAGATGCACCACGAGGACCGTGCGGGCGTGAACGCGTTCATCCGCGGCATCGACCGAATGGCCAGCGGCAGGCTGCCGGCGGCCGTGATCATGTGCACCAACCGGCTGAGCGCCCTGGACCCCGCCGTGCGCCGCCGCGCGGCCGACGTGCTCACCTTCACGCGCCCGACCGATGACCAGCGGCGCGACGTGCTTGAGCGCTGGCTCGGTGACGTGGGGCTCAAGAAGGCCGACATCGACGCCCTGGTCGCGGCCACCGGGCCCCAGGCAGGACGGGCCTACGGGTTCACGTTCTCCGACTTGGCGCAGAGGCTGCTGCCGACGATCATCCTGGACGCCTATCCCGCAGGCCCGATCAAGGCTGCGCAGGCGATCGCGCTGGCGCGCAGCATCGAGCCGACGCCGCCGTTCAACAACGCGTAGGCTGGCGCCGCCCGGAGACACCCGATGACCCAAGCCGTTGCCACCGTCAGAGACGGGCATGCCTACCAGGCGCGCCAGTTCTGGTTGAAGGCGCTGCGCCTGCTCGACCCGGCCGGCTCAATCGTGAAGGTCGGGTTCGAATGCGGCCCAAAGGGATTCGACGACGTCTGGGTCGAATACGCACCCGGCAAGGGACGCAACGACCACCACGGCGTGCCGCTGCTGCGCGAGCATATGCAGTGCAAGTGGCATGTCGCCAGCGGCGACTTCGGGTACGAGGACCTGACCAGCCCGGACTTCATCAACGCCAGCTCGGTCTCCCTGCTCCAGCGCGCACTTGATGCCCAGCGCACGCATGCACCGGACGGTGTCGGTTCGCGCTTCCGGCTGGTCACGAACTGGCACCTGCGGCGCGGCGATCCGCTGCGCACGATGGTGCACCAGCGCCACGGTTTCATGCGGCCGGATCGCCTGTTCGATGGCACCGGCGACGGCAGCGCCGCGGGCAAGGTGCGCAAGATCTGGCGTGACCACCTGGGCGTCGACGACGCCCAGCTGCGCACCCTGGCCCGCACACTGGGGCTCAGCACCGACACGCAGTCACTGCTCGACTTGCGCGACAACCTGGATCTCCTGCTCGAACTGCGCGGCATGCGGCGCGTGCCCGACAACGAGGACACCTGCTGGTACGACGACCTGACCTACCAGTGGCTGGCTGCGGGCCGCATCGAGTTCGACCGCGACTCGTTTCGCGCTGCCTGCCAGCCGCAGAAGCTGTTCGAGGCCGCGCCCAGGACGCACGTCGTCTTCGGCGTCAAGTCATTCGAGCACCCTGTCGACAGCCTGGAAGACCGCTGCGTCGCCGTGCTCGACCTGGTCCACCACTTCGATGACCGGCCGATCAGGAACCAGGCTGCCTAGGAGGCCGCGCTCTACCCGGAGCTCAGGTCGTTCCTTCTCGCGGCCGCCGGTGCCAATCAACATCTGCGACTGATCCTGGACACGCATGCCACGTTGGCATTTGCTGCAGGTGCGGTGCTCAACATCAAGTCCGGCCGCCACGTCGAGCTGGAGCAGCGCGTGCTGAACCGCGTGATCTGGCGCGCCGGCGACACGTCGCGCGACCCCAGGTGGCCCGGCTGGGACTTCACGATTGATCAGGTCGACACGCCGGGTTCCGACGTGGCCGTTGGCGTCTGCCTGACCCATGATGTCGGGACCGCTGTCAAGCGACATCTGGCAGCCGCGTTGCCAGGTGTGGGCCGTCTGCTGCTTGCCACCCCGCAAGGCGGTGCCAACAGCCGCGCCGTGGCAAGCGGCCAGCATGCCTTCGACTTGGCCGAGTCGCTGGCACAGCGCATCAACGCCGAGCGACAGGTTTGCGGCCGCGTCCACCTGTTCATCGCGGCGCCCAACACCTTCACCTTCTTCCTGGGCCAGCGCCAACCGAGCATGGGCTCGATCACGCTCTACGAGTTCGATTTCGAAGGGCAGAACGGTGGCGGCTACGCGCCCTCGATTGCGCTTCCGATCGTCTTGGCCGCGCTTGGATCTTGAGTCAGGTCCGACCCCTGATCGGCGCCGCCCATTGGCAGTTGCTGCAAACCGCTCGTCGTTCGTGCGACTTGAACGTCACGAATTCGAGTGTGAGCTGACCTTCGTCAGGCCACTTCGAGCATCCGCACCCAGTCTGGTCCGGACGAACGGACGAACGTCTCAAGCCGATCTACAGGGACGGACTTTGTCTCAGCGCTGTTGAGAGCTGCCCGGTTACTCCTGACCTCCAGATCTAGCACGGTCACACAGCGACCACGTTGAACAGATCGCACAAGGCGTCGAGCTGGGCAACCTTGAGCTTCTCCGACCGAAGCTTCTTCAACCCGCTTCGCTCGAAGATCGCGTAGGCGAAGCCCTTGTTCATCTGGCGCGACACGTACCGAATGCCCTGCCATCGCGGATCGGCATCGTGGATGGCCTGCGCCCACGCCTGGCTCACCGAGTAGTCGGCCAGCGCGCTGATGTCGTTGTTCAGGCCCAGGGCCTTGAGGGCTGCGCCGGTCAGGTCCGCCAGGACCAGCGTCTTGCGCCGATCGCAGTAAGCGTCCGGCCGGCCCTGACGATGGGCGCGGTGATCAGGCCGGGGCGCGTGGGTGCTGCCAGCGATGCGGCAGCAAGTCGCCGACGCGGCTGGCCGGCTGCGTGGGCAACCGCTCGAGCACGTCGCGCAGGTATTCGTACGGGTCGTGGCCGTTCAGCCGCGCCGAGTGCACCAGCTCATGACCGCAGCGGCACGCTTACCCGCACGCAGGCTGCCGGCGAAGAGCCAGTTGTTGCGGTCATGAACACTTATGCATGACCGCAATAATGCGAATCGCAGTCTTATGCGAACTCGCCCGCAAAGCCGGGCGAGTCTTCCCTCGCCGAAGGGCCACGACAGCGGCGCGGCAGCTTCGCATGATCACAGCGACTGCAGGAACTGCATCAGCCCCTTGGGCGGCCGGTACCGAGTCGGCTTGACCGCAGGCGGCTTCAGCCGAGCAAGGGTTCGCTCCTTCATCGCGAGATCGGCCTCGACGTACATGTGAGTGGTTGATGGACTCTCATGCCCGAGCCACAAGGCGATGTCAGTGGCATTTGTGCCCGCCTGCAGCAAGCCCATCGCGGTCGAGTGGCGAACCATGTGAGGTGACACAGACAGCTTGCCGAGTTCAGGGTGCGTGACCGTGGCCGCAGCGACTGCAAGCTTGAGCCGCTGCGTGACGTTGGCCCTTGTCATCGGTTGCCCGTCACGCCGAGGCAGCAACGCCGAGCCTGCCTCGAGTTGCGGGTTCAGACCCAACCAACCACGCACCTCCCGGGCGGCATGCTTCCATAGCGGCAGCGAGCGCTGCTTGCGGCCCTTGCCATGCAGCCGCACGCACGACGTCGGGCCGAGGACCACGTCGGCCACCCGCATGCCGATGATCTCCGACACCCTGGCGCCGGTGTTGAACATCAGCGTCAGCAGCAAGTGATCGCGTTGGCCCAGCCAGGTCGAGGTTGGAACATCGATCACCGCCAGCATCTGCTCGCGCGTCAGGAAGCCCACCATCTTGCGGTCGAAGCGCTTCGTCGGCACCGCCAGCGCCTGCTCGATGGCGCGCAGGTTGGCGATGTCGCGCCGGGCGGCAAACTTCAGGAACGAACGCAGCGCCGCCAAGCGGATGTTGCGGCTACGCGCTGAGTTCCCCCGGTCGCGCTCCAGGTGATCCAGGAAGTTCGCGATGAACGACGGCTGGAGGTCCGACAATTCAAGAGCAGTGGCCGGCTTGCCCAGGCTCTGTTCGGCAAAGCGCAGCAGCAGCACGAAGCTGTCACGGTAGGAGGCGACCGTTTGCGGGCTGAGCGAGCGCTGGCGCGTCATGTAGTCGGTGAAGAACTCCTGCACCAGCGATGCGAAGCTGGGCGAGATCGGCTTACTCATGGTCCGCCCCTTGCAACACATGGCGCTCGAACCGCGCGCCAACCAGTTCCATCAACTCCGGCGTGCCAGTGAGGTACCAATAGGTATCGGAGATATTGACGTGGCCCAGGTAGGTGCACAGCAAGAACATCGCGTGCTCGATCGACGCGCCACCTTCGTGCCAGAGTTGGACGCGCCGGACCACCATCGTGTGGCGCAGGTCATGGATGCGCGGCCGGGCATGCTCGCCCCGAGCACGCCAGCCCAGTTGATCTCGCAGCTGGGCGAAGACGTGGTCGACCCGCTCGAGGACAGCGCACGGCCCGACATCGATGCGAAGACGGGGGTCTCGCCCGCGCAGCCGATGAAGCGTTGGCGTGCATGGAAGTAGTCGGACAAGGCCTGCACGACGCTGGCGTGCAGGGCCAGGCAGCGCGACTTGTGGAACTTCGTCTGGCGTACGGTGAGCGTCGCCGCCGGCAAATCGATGTCCGTGACCACCAGCTTCAACGCCTCGGAGATTCTGAGCCCGGTCGCGGCGATGAGTCCGAACAGCGTCTTGTAGGTCAAGGGACGCAAACCGCCTGGCGGCGTCATGCGGCCGGACAGGGCCAGTAGATCTGCAATCTCCTGGTCGGTGTAGATGTGGGGAGCCAGTCGGCGATGGCCGCGGCCGAGGATGAACGGTGGCGGCACCTCGGTGGCGGGCTCGAATTGGCGGTAGTGGGCAGCGAACGGCCGGATGACCTCCAGCCTGCGCGCTGCCGTGACGGTGCCCGTTCGTGCGACATGCTCGCGCGCCCAATCCAGTTGCAGATCGAGCGTCAGTGGCCCTTGATGGTCTCTGGAGTCGGCGAAGCGGGCGAAACGCATCAGCTCGGTGCCAGGGGCTCTTCAGCTCGAAGCCCAGCCGGTGGCGTTCGTCCAGATACCGCTGCACGGCGATCTGCATCGTATGGCCGCGGTTCATGCCGCGCCCTGGCCAGGGCATCGCCACGGCGGCCAACCGCCCAATGTCGACCTTTGGCGTAGATCATCGAGGTGTCGAGATCACGGTGGCGCAACATGTCGGCCACCTCCTTGAGCGTGCCGCCAGTCTCCAGCAGCCGGCTGGCCAGCGTATGCCTCAGGATGTGCACGCGCGTGTACGGCAGTCCGCAGCGCCGATAGGCCAGCCGCACGGTGTTGCGAACCACGTCCGGACGGATCGGCTTCATGCCGGCGCCACGTGACGAACGAAGACGCACCGGTTGACTGTGACCGGCCGCTCCGAGCGCAGGTACGCGACGATGGCGCGCCCGTGGTTCTGGCAGGGGCAACACGTCCACGCGGCGCGACTTGCCCTTGCGGATGCGCAGCGTGCCAGCCTCCCAGTCGATGTCGTCGAGTTCCAGGCTGACAACCTCGCGCTCGCGCAGGCCAAGATCGACCAGGCAGCGCACCATGGCGTAGCCGCGCAAGTGCGAAGGCAACTCCGGCGGGAAGGCGTCCAGCAGGCGCGCGACCTCGCTCGGGGACAGGGTCTGCGGCAACGGCGCCAGCCTCCAGTGGGCCGGCGACGCGATGACAGGCAGCAGGTGATCCACACGGACCCGCTGAGCGCCAAGAAGCGCAGGTAGCCGCGCAGCGCACCCGCAAGCGAGCTCGCGCTGGCGGGACTGATGCGCGAGTTCCTGCGTGATGAATCGCCGCAGTTCGTCGGCGGACGGCGCCGCCATCGCGTCGGCCTCACCGGCGGCGCAGAATCGCAACAGCGATCGAACGACACTCAGCCGTCGCGTCCGAGTGGTCTCGGCCAGACCCCTTGCGCGCACCATGTGGCCGTCGAAGCGCTCGAGTTGATCCTCGACGGCATCGGGCTGGCGACTGCTGTTCAGTACGCCGGCATCGACCAGCGTGACCAGCAACTGGCGAAGTGCGGCCCGAACCTGATGCCGGCAGCGCTGAACTGGGGGTGGGCAGGTGCAGCGCGGCAGGTGCTCGTCAACAAAGCGCTGGACGACCTCGCCGGCAAGGTGCCGGAGGTCAACGCGGTGGCGGCGCACCCAGTGCGCGAAGTGCGCCACGCCGTACACGTACATGCGCACCGTTTTGACCGCGTAGTGGCGGTCGACCAGACGACGCACGTAGGCAGGTACGAACGGTGCGAGATCGCTGTCGCGAAGCCACGCCGCCGACACCGGATGGAAGGACTCGAATGCATCCACGAAGATCTCCTGAAGTGGGGTTGCCACCGCAGGAGACACCGGCTCTTATGCGAAGTCCAGACCTCGCTCGCATCGCCGCAAGCCCTGGTACGCCTCGTCGTCCGTGAGTTGAGCGCCGACGAGTTCGCATAAGACTGCAGATCGCATTATTCCTGCCGATGGCGATCGGCCGGATCTGGTTCTCGACCCAGTTGTTGTCGATGGGCAGTTCGCCGTCGTCGATGAAGCGCACCAGGGCCTTCCAGCGCTTGAGGCTGTAGTCGATGGCTCGGGCCGTTGCCGATCCGTCGGGCACCTTCTGCCGCTGCTGCGTCAGCCACTGGTGCAGGGCATCGGCAATCGGCAGGCTCTTGTCTTGTCTGATGGCTGTGCGTTCGTGGGCCGGCATGTCCCGTACCTCACGCTCGACCTCATACAGCTTGCCGAAGAACTTCAGCGCCTGCTCGCCGACCTGGCTGCCATGGTTGACCCACAGCTCGTGGAACTTGCGCCGGGCGTGCGCCATGCAGCCGACCTCGGTCACGCCCAGCTCGAAGCAGGCCTTGTAGCCGCTGAAGTCGTCGGTGACGAGCTTGCCCTGCCAGCCAGGCTTGCTTGGTGCCGGGCAGCCCCAGGAAGCTGCGCACATGCTGGCCGCCGCGGCTGTCGGCGAAGTCGAAGACGACGGCCTTGATCGAGTTGAAGCTCGTCGTGCAGTAGCTCCACAGGTAGGCCTTGTGCGTCTTGCCGTGGCCCGGCTTGAGCATCGCCACCGGCGTCTCGTCGGCGTGCAGCACCGGCTGCTTCAGCATCTCGGCCGTCAGCGCATCCACCAGCGGCTGCAACTGCACGCCGCACTCGCCCACCCACTGCGCCAGCGTCGAGCGCGCGATCGCCAGCCCGCGCGCTCGAAGATGGCTTCCTGGCGGTACAGCGGCAGGTGATCCAGGTACTTGGCCACCAGCACCTGGGCCAGCAGGCCGGTGGTGGGGATGCCCTTGTCGATGATGTGCGCCGGCACCGGGGCCTGCACCAGGGTCTCGCACTTCGCGCACACCCACTTGCCGCGGATGTGACGCTCGACGGTGAACACGCCGGGCTGGTAGTCCAGCTTCTCGGCCACGTCCTCGCCAATGCGCTTCATTGGCAGCCGCAGACGCAGGTGGTGCTGTGCGGCTCGTGGTGGATCTCGCGGCGCGGCAGGTGGGCTGGCAGCGGCGCGCGCTTGGGCTGTTGCCTGTCCTGCAGTTCTTGCTGCCGGTTGCTGCCGCTCGATCTCGGCGGCCAGCGCCGCCAGGTCGGCGTCCAGCGTCTCTTCGAGCAGGCTCTTCTGTTCGGCCGTGAAGGCTTCAGACTTGGCCGCGAACTTCAGCCGCTTGAGCACGGCCATCTCGTGCGTGAGCTTGTCGATGGTGGCCTGCTTGAAGGCGACCTCGCGCTCCTGGCGCGCAGCTTTCGTCTTGGCCACGCTCGGCTTGCGCGGCGCCGCAGCCTGGCGCATTTGCTGCGGGTCGAGGGTGTCGAGGTGGTCGGCGATCACGGGTCGTGATCCTGCCAAGCTCGCCGCGCTGCATCGGCATATCCCGCAATTGCATTGCGCGCAGGCTACAGCACCGTGATGATGCCGGCCTTCGCCGATGCGTTGCCAGGGCAGGCCGAGCACCAGGGCGTCGAACTGCGCGCGCTCAGCGTCACGGTCAGCGCCGGTTCTCGGGGCCACACGAACTTGCCTTGGTTCAGCCGCCGCGCCGCCAGCCACACGCCGATGCCATCGTGCACGAGCACCTTCATGCGGTTGGCGCGGCGGTTGGCGAACAGGTAGGCATGGTGGGGGCGGGCGGCGCCGAAGACGTTGACCACCCGCGCCAGGGCAGACTCGGTGCCGGCGCGCATGTCCAGCGGCTCGACCGCCAGCCACACGGCGTCGATCCGGATCACCGCAACACCTCGCGCGTCCAGGCCGCGAAGTCGGCCGCGCTGCGGACCGGCCAGATCACCTTCATCGTCACCGCGCCACGGCGCAACTCAATCTCGATGTCGCGGCGAGCTTGGCCCAGCGCGGGCACCTGCGGTGCGATCGCCACCGCCACGAACTCGCGTGGCTGGCGACAGCCCTTGCTGTCTTCGCGGGCCAATTGCCGCCAGCGGTGCACGACGTTGGCATTGATGCCGCCATCGCCACCTTGGCCACCGACGCGCCCGGGGCGTCGCACTCCAGCCATCACCTCGGACTTCCAGCTCTTCGCCGTACCGCCGCCGGCCCACCACCTTGTCACGCTGGCCATCGTGTCCGTAAAAAGTTAGGTGGACACGATCCTTTAGCGACACCCGGGTCGAATCAAGATGGGTTCGCCGGACGCTTACCGATCGCACGCGAAGCGCACCACCGCTCCGTGAGTTCGGCAGAGGGCACCTCGTACACGCCATCGACGAAGCGTCCCGACTCGTGGATCACGCTCTCGCGAAGGCGACCCTCGATCGAGCCTGCGGTATAGCAAGCACCGAACTCGCCTGCGCGACCTGGGTCCGGGTCATCGAATCGGTAGACGCCCGACGACCAGTACGGCTCGGTCGCCGGGTACCGGCTCAGCCGGACCAGCGAGGAAACCTCGACTCTGACGGGCCGAAGCAGATCCTCGAACGTCCCGGTCTTAGGCAGCCGCAGCGACACGCGCGGCTCCCCGCTTACGCGCCCAAGCCGCAGCCAACCGCTCCACCTTGACCACCGCAACTCCTGCGTCCAGGGCAGCGCCGACGCCCCTTCCCCAAGGCCCCGTGCTCCCGCAACAGAACGTCAGCTTCTCGCTGCCACCCAGGTCGCCGAGCGCGCGACACACGCTAGCCACGGCCCCACGGTCCAGCCCAGAAGGGCTTGCGGGTAGTACAGCCGGTTGCCGATCTTCACCGCGAAGACCTCGCCCCCGGTCCGCTGCGGGCGCCAAGGCCTGCCGCGTGAGCCCCGGGCCTGGGCGAGTTGCTCTCCAGGCACCACGAGGCCATCCTTGACCCGCATGCACCCGCGCGGTCTCCGCGTGCGGTAACTCCACCCAACCACGGAGGTCACGGACTGAGGCGGCGTCGGCGGGAGGGCTTGGAGTGCGCTGCGCGCGGTCGAGGCCGCCACCGGCCTTCGGCGGCTGCAGCCCATGGCGGCTGACTACCGACCGAAAGGCTACCCGGTCCTCACTGAGCCGGCCCACGGCGGCAAGCTGCGCGATCCGGCGGAGGAGGACAGAGTGCTGACATTAGTGCCCATGATGACTGAATTCTAGGCGAAGAGGGAGATTAATACAAAGCAAGCGCGGAAATCGTAGCAAATGACGGCAGCGGCGGGACTGCGCGGGGTGAGGGGCGCAGTCAGAGGAGTTTCGCTGCCTCTTAACTTGGATTTCCCTCCATGCGGCCCGGCTCTTTACGCTGGCGGTTCGCCTCCCGAATGAACAGCTGCGCCGGCGCAGCGCGGTGTCTTTCCTTCACCTGCGCTCTTGTTCCATACTCGTTTCGCTTCTTGGCCACCTGCCGTCCAGCCGCCCTTTGAGGCGGTTTGGCACTACCGGCGTTAGCAGTCGTGACCCGCACGTAGATCCTCGCTGGGCCCTGCCCGCCAAAAGCCGCCTCTTTTGGCGGTGAGTCCCCTTCGGTGTCCGCCTGAAGGCGGTTACCGACCCCAGATCCGTTCGCATCAGCCCGCTGCCCTCAGTTCGGCTGGTCGACGCTCGACCGCATGCCGCCTCACCGGCCGGCGGATCCCCTCCCCACCGGGAGCTCCACGCTCCCAGGGGGCGTGTGCTCTCTCCACATCCACGGAGAACACATGTCCCCATCCAGCCAGGGTGGCTACACCCCTTTCTTCCCCAGGCTTCGACACCCGAAGCCCCTGCATACCCCCGACCTGTTCGCTGAAGCTGCGGGCCCTGCCCCACAGTCGAAGTCAAGCAATCGAGGAAGTGCAAGTCTCAAGGCATGGCGTCCCGCCATGTCCGCCTCGGCCAATACCACGCAGTTGCTCGAGTGGCCGACATGGGACGACCAAGTCCTCGACCATCGAGGCCAGGCGACCAAGTTCGACGCCAACGTGACGGCCATCAACGCGCTTCGCTCTATCGAGGGGCGAAGCCCGGCGACGAGCGCCAGCGAACGTCGCGCCTGCTGCGCTACACCGGCTGGGGCGGCATCCCGGCGAGCTTCAACGACGAAGGCCGGGATCAGCCTGGGTCGAGCAGGCCGGTCGCCTGCGCCAGTTGCTCTCGGCCGACGACCACGACTCGCGCGGGCATCGGTCAACAACAGCCACCGACCCCATCGTCATCCACTGGATCTGGGCGGCCTTGCGCCGCCTGGGTTTCAGGGCGGCAGCATCCTCGAACCGAGCGCCGGCGTCAGGCACTTCATGGCTGCATGCCGGCCGACATTGCCAGCGCAGCCGCGTCACAACGATCGGGCTGGACCGCATCTCCTGGCCGCATCCTTCGCAGCCTCTACGGGGCCTGCGGGGTTGATGTGCGGATCGGTGGCTTCGAGGCCGCGACCGCGGCCGAAAGGAACCTACGACCTCATCCTGTCAATGTTCCTTCGGCCGCTACGGCGTGATGGACAACCGCAACCGGCCTTACAGCCGAGCGAGCATCCACAACTGGTTCGTTGGCCGGGCGCTTGATGTGCTCCGCCCTGGCGGCTGGTGTGCTTCATCACCTCGACCTACTTCCTGGACGAGAGCGATGCCGGCATGCGCGCACGTGGCATCGAGGCCGACACGGTCACCGCGTTTCGACTGCCGTCGGGCACGTTCGAGCGCATCGCATCGACCAGCGTGCAGGCCGACTGGTCGTGCTCAGAAAGCGCGCCGGGAGAGGCGGCAGCCCCAGCCGATGGCTCGACCTGGACTACGTTCCCAAACCGATGCTCCGAAAGGCTGCCACGAGCATTACCTGCTGGATCAACCGTTGGCTCGTGCGCCATCCGCAGCACGTGCTGGGTCGGATCGATCAGGTCAGCAATGGCTTTCAGGCGGTGCCGACGGCCATGCTCGATGGAGACCTTGGATCCGCGCTGCTCAGCGCCCAGGCTTAGTGCCCCATGGCGTGTACAGCGTGCAGCCCACTGCGCAGGCCAGGGTGCCGCGCGACATCGTCAGCGGCACCCGCAGGCACCGGCCGGGGATCGCTCGTGGTCAGCGAAGGCCGAATCGGCATTGTGGAAGGCGATCACGTCGTGGACATGCACGACCGCTTCCACGCCACGGTTCGGCAACGGATCGCGGGCATAGTGGACATCCGAGATCGAGCCCGCGCGTTGCTCAGCGCACAGCTGGGCTCAACTACGGATCAGGCGCTGGTCGAACTGAGGCGACGCCTGACCAGAGCTACGACCGGTTCGTGGGCAAACACGGCTTCCTGTCTTGCCGCGCGAACGCCCTCGCCTTCCGGCGAGACCGGCTATCCGCTGCTTCTGTCGCTGGAGCACTGCGACGAAGAGGAAGAAGTGGCTACCAAAACCGCGATCTTCTCGAAGCGAACCGTCTCGCCAGTCGAGAGGCCACGGTCGCCGAGCATCCTGACGAGGCACTCGCCCTGTCGATGCAGTGGAAGGGACGGGTCGATCCCGACTCATGGCCCGGCTCCTGCAGGCCACGCCCGAACGCCCTAGCGGACCTGTCTGCACGGGGCATGATCTATCTGAATCCGAGGCCGCCGGTACGAACCGGTCGATGAGTACCTCTCCGGCAACGTGAAGCGCAAGCTGACCGTGGCCCTTGCCGCCGGCGAAGCCTACCGGGCCAACGTGGCGGCACTGGAAAGTGATCCCCGAGATCTGCCGCCCGGCGACATCGCGCTGCGACTGGGCGCGGTCTGGGTCCCTGCCGACGTGGTCGAGACCTTCATCAAGGAGGTGCTCGGCCTGCAGGACGCCGCCGTACGCTACCTGGCAGTCGCCGGCACGTGGTCAGTGACCTTCAAGCGACTGGGCAGCCAAGCAGAGCGTTGCGTGTATCAGGAGTACGGCACACGGCGCATGCACGCGATCGATCTGATCCAGCACGCGCTAAACGTGCAGACGCCCACGGTGCGCGATCCGCACCGAAAGGACGGCGTCTACATCGTCAGCAAGGAGGAGACGCTCGCAGCGCGGAGAAGCTCGGCTTGATCCGGGACCGGTTCGCAGCGTGGGCCTACGAGGACGCTCCGCGGCGCGAGCGGCTGTGCAGGATCTACAACGACCTGTTCAACTGCATCCGGCAAAGAGTTCAATAACTCGCATCTGAAGCTGCCTGGCTTCTCGCAATGCTTCAGGCTCCACGCGAGCCGACACAACGCGATCTGGCGCGTCGTACGGTCAACCGGCAACTGAGGGCTGTTTCACGCGGTAGGGTGCCGGCAAGACGGCCATCATGTTGGCCGCGAGCATGGAACTGCGCCGGCTGGGCCTGGCCAACAAGCCGGCCCACATCGTGCCGAATCACT
>JADJPT010000020.1 GCA_016713125.1 Betaproteobacteria bacterium | reverse complement strand
GAGCGATTGAGGAGGGACGGGAGTCTAGTTGTGCAACCGCACGACTGGAAGTAAGTGCTGGCTCTATGGATAGATGCCCCAGGTATATCGCATGCGGAGCGGCGACCGGACGGTTCAGGCGGCGCTGAACTCGGCCTGTTCGGCCATCTGCGCGAACTCGTTGAGCGTCGCGGACGGCACACGCAACTGCAGGGCCGCTAGCCGCGCTGCGCGTTCGGCTTCCTGGTGCAGCGTTTCCCCGGCGGCCGCGGCCAGTGCCTGTTCGGCGAGGGCGGCCACGGCGATCAGTTGCATGCTGCGCGGGTCGAGTTCCCTGCGCCGGCCGCCGAGCGCATCCAGGCTGTGGTGGTACAGGACGCCGCTGCAAAGGTCCTCGGTCAGCATCCAGCTGCGTGCCAGCAGAAAGCCCAGCCGCGCGTGGTTCATGTCGTAGCGCTCGTTCTCGATGTCCGTGATGCGTCCGCCTTCGCGCAAGGCGGCGCCCGTCATCAGGTCGTCGTAACCTTTGTACTTGCGCACCATGACGGCCATGCCGCAGTCGCGAAACAGGCCGAACGTGTAGGCGGTCTCGCGCTCCGCGACGCCGAGCTCGGCCGCGATCAGCGCGGAAACCACCGAGGTGCGTGAGGAGGTTTCCCAGAAGCGCTCCAGGTGGGCATTGCCGCCCACCGGAAACGCCTGGCGCAGCAACAGGCCGGTGATCATCTGCCCCACGTTGCGCAGCCCCAGCAACATCAGCGCCTGCTGCACCGAACCTGCCGGTGTGGCGAGGCCGTAGAAGGGCGAGTTCACGATCTTCAGCATCGAGGCCGCGAGGCCCACGTCGCCGCCGATCAACTGGCCGATGTGTTTCAGGTCGGGGTCGTCCGAGCGCATTTCGCGCAGCAACCGTGTGAGGACCGCCGGGCACGGCGGGATGCCGATCTGTTTGACGATACGCTCGGCTTCCTGGTCCAGGCTGCTTTCCTGTGGCGTGTTCATGGCGGGCGTTCGCTGGATGACGTGGGGAAAGTACGCCCGCAGGCAGGGCAGGGGCGTTCCATGGAGTATCGGCATCGCCCGGGGGATATTGAGCACTGCTTGCGCGCCCGGCGGAATCGCGAGCGCCTATAATTCCGGTCGTGCGCCGGCTTAGCTCAGTTGGTAGAGCAGCTGATTTGTAATCAGAAGGTCGCGGGTTCGATTCCTGCAGTCGGCACCACCATCCCGCCGCACCGCGCCATCGCGCTACACCTCGATGACGACCTTCTGGTACAGCCCGCCGAAGTAGGTCTGAGTGACGACGCTGCGCGCCTCGAATCCGCTCGGCAGCCAGTCGGCGAGTTCGGTCTCCCAAAGGTCCAGCGCGTACGGCTCGAGCGCGGCCAGCACCAGCCTCATCAGGGCGCGCAGCGGGTGCCAGAAGCGCGGCTTGTGGTAATCCACCAGTACCACGCGTCCGCCGGGACGCACCACGCGCAGAGCCTCCGCCATGGTTCGGCGGCGGGCTTCGGCCGGCTGCTCGTGCAGCAGGAAGAACACCAGAGCCTGATCGAAGCTGCCGGTCGCGAAGTCCAGCGCGGTCGAATCGGCCAGATGCGTGCGCACTGGCGCGGGCGGTGCGAGTTTGGCGTGCAGGTTGCGCAGTTGCACCGGGAGAACATCAACGACGTCGAGTTGCGCGCCTGCGGGCACGCGCGCGGCCAGGCGCGGCGTGAGATCACCGTAGACGCAGGCGATCTGCAGCGTGCGCCCGCCCAGGCCCGGCTCGAGTTCGGCAATCGCGGCATCCCGAAGGCGCGCGAAATTGCCCCACAGGATCATGTTCACCAGCCACTGGCGCTCGAACAGGCGCACTGCGCGCGGATGCACGTAGGCCCACCAGTAGGTGGCTTCGAGGTAGCGCGGGATGACCGCGGGAGTGGTGTCGAGAGCTGCGGAAGTTTCCAATACGTGCACCGCGTGCAGTGCACCCGCTTCAGGAAGGGAGTTCATCGCGCAGCAGTGTAGGGCGTGGCGCTGACGCGCCCCTGACAGTCCCCTGGCGCGTGGCTGCGCCGCTCAGCGCGGGCGCGCAGCCGCTTGCTTCACACCCGCGCGGTGCGCCCCGCTGCCACGGGGGCCGGCGTCGGAGCAGGCACCGCCGGAGTCGACAGGGATTGCGCAAGGGCAAGCGTCTGATCGACGAACACTTGCGCGGTCGGACTCAGCTTCCTGGCGGCCGGATACGCCAGATACCACCAGCCGTCGAGCGGAAATCCTTCGACGTCGAGTTCGACCAGTCCTTCGTCGGCGACATCACCGTGCGTACGCCGCAGCGTGTGCTCTGAAAGCACAGACACCCCTAGGCCGCCGATGATCGCCTGCTTGATCGCTTCGTCCGAGCCGATCTCCATGCGCACGTTCGGGCGCAGGCCGTGCTTCTCGAAAGCGCCCTGCGTCATCAGCCGGGTGCCCGAGCCGAGCTCGCGCATCAGCAGCGGCTGCTTCGCGAGTTCTTCGATCGGTACACGTTTGCGCCGCGCAAACGGATGGTCGCTGCGACCATAGACGTGCAGGCGATTGGGCAGCAGCTTGTGCAAGGTCAGGGCGATGTCCGCCGGCGGATAGCTCAGCACGTAGACGTCGTCCTGGTTGGCCGCCATGCGCTCGAGCAAACGCTCGCGATTGTCCACGTGCATCGACACCTGGGCGTTGGGGTGCTCCTGGCAGAAGTGGCCGAGCAGACGCGGCGCGAAGTACTTGGCCGTCGTGCTGATCGCGACCCTGAAGCGTCCGGTATCCGGGTCGCGCAGGCTGGAGAGTTTCTCCTCGGCGCGCGCGAAAACGCGGAACAGCTCCTCGATCGCCGAGTGCAATTCGCGGCCGGCTTCGGTGAGATGGATCCGTTTCCCGGCCTGCTCCACCAGCGGCAGTCCCACCGTGTCGGCGAGCTTCTTCAGCTGCACCGATACCGTGGGCTGCGCGAGATAGAGTTCTTCACCGGCGCGCGTGAAGCTGCCATGCCGGGCGACGGCATCGAACACCATCAGCTGCGGAAGGACACCGTGTTTGAAGTAGCGGCGCATCACTGCATGTCGCATACGAACTCTCCTCGTGCAAGCGTTCGCGCTGTGGACCTTTGCTCGCGAGGCGAGGGCGCGCAAACAAAAAGACCCTTGCCTCGGTGGCAAAGGTCTCGCTTGCAACGCGCTGGTTGCCAGAACGACCGGGAGCCGATGCTCAGGATCCGGAATGACGATCGTCTGCGAAAAGCTACTCCCCTTTGGAGTGAGACGAGGTTAGCAGCGGCCATTCTCATTTGCAAGGTTCGTGACAGAAAAATCAATGGTAGTTTTTGCAATTCAAGGATATGCATTCGTAATGCATCAACAAGCGTGTGGATTGAATTGTGATTCTTCATTTCCGCGGCTGAAGATGCGTCCAGATAATCCGGCGTTCGCTAACGGAGAACGCTTTGGATATTTTCTCGACCCAGTTCCTATCGGCGCTCATTGCGATCGTCATCATCGATCTCGTGCTGGCCGGGGACAACGCCATCGTCATCGCCCTGGCGGCACGCAACCTGCCGCCGGACCTGAAGAAGCGCGCCATCATCTGGGGCACCGTGGGCGCAATTGTGGTGCGCACCGCGATGACGCTGGTGGTGGTCTGGCTGCTGAAGATCCCCGGGCTGATGATCGCCGGCGGCCTGCTGCTGTTCTGGATCGCCTACCGGCTGCTGACCGAGCAGGACGGGGATGATCATGCGGTCACCCCCGCACAGTCTTTCTGGGATGCCATGAAAACCATCGTGATCGCTGACGCGGTCATGGGCCTGGACAACGTGCTTGCGGTGGCCGGTGCCGCCAGCGGCAACGCCCTGCTGGTCGTGCTCGGCCTGCTGATCTCGATCCCGATCGTGATCTGGGGCTCGACCCTGATCCTGAAGTGGATCGAGCGCTATCCCGCCATCATTTACATCGGCGGCGCGGTGCTGGCCTGGACGGCAGCGAAGATGGTCACCAGCGAGCCGTTCGCGAAGGACTGGTTCTCCGCCAGGCCGGTGCTGGTCTGGGTCTTCTACGCGCTCGCCATCGGCGGCACGCTCGGCATCGCGATGCTCGTGAATCGCCGCCGCGCCTTGTCGACCGCGACCGCCACCTGAGTCGGTCAGCGAAACCCGCGCGCAGATGAAAATCCTGGTCCCGGTCAGCGGTTCGCGAAACTCCCTCACCGCCGTGAGACACGCGGCGCGGATCGCACGCGACAGAGATGCCGAGATCGTGCTGCTGAACGTGCAGCCGGCGCTCACTTCGTACGCCGCCAAGCACACCTCGCGCGAGGCGCGTGAGGCGATGCGCAACGAGCGCGCCGAAGCGGCGCTGGATGGCTCGCGCCGCCTGAGCGAGACCCTGGGCGTGCGCTGGCGTGCTCTGACTGCGGTTGGCCCGGTGGCCGACACGGTCGTCAGCGTGGCGCGCGAGTTGCGTGTGGATCAGATGGTGCTCGCCACCAGTCCGCAGGCCGGATGGTGGCAGGCGCTGGTGTCCCCGGTCGGCAATATCCTGGACAGTACCGAGGTTCCCGTGGTGCTGGTCAGCGGCGAGCGTCCCGGGGTGCTCAAGCGCTACGGCCTGCCGGCAAGCGTGGGACTCGGATTGTCGGCCCTGATATTCGCCCTCGATTGAATCGCGGGTCGGAAATGAAAAAAGCCCGGCAAGCCGGGCTTTTTTCTTTGCAGCGTGAGGCTCGAATCAGGCGTGCAGCTTAGATCGCCTTGATGTTCGCGGCCTGCAGGCCCTTCGGGCCCGTGCGAACTTCGAACTCGACGCGCTGCGTTTCCTTGAGGGACTTGTAGCCGTCCATCAGGATCGCAGTGTGGTGGGCGAACAGATCTTCGCCGCCGCCATCAGGGGTGATGAAGCCGAAGCCCTTGCTGTCATTGAACCATTTAACGACACCGGTAGCCATTTTGTACTTCCTTTCTGAAAAGCCGTGAGCAATCCGGACCACGGCGTCCGGGCATAGCATCCAAGAAAGGGGTGACTGAAGGCCTACTGTGCCGCTCCGCGGGGCGGAGGGGTCAACGACGGGACTGCAACCCACTGCTTGAAACTACTGCGGGGCCGACTCTAACACCATTCGGCGCCCTGTGTAGGTTTATTTTCGATGCCCTTTGCGCGCCGCGCGCCGCGCTGCCGGAACCGGCAGCGGCAGGGCGGTCTGGTACTTGACCTGCTTCAGCGCGAAGCTGGATTTGATGTTGCCCACGCCGGGTACGCGCGAGAGGAAATCGACGATGAAGCGTTCCAGCGCCTGCACGTCCGGCACCACGATGCGGATCAGGTAATCGGAATCCCCGGTCATCAGGTAGCACTCCATGACCTCGGGTCGCCCGCGCATGGCCTGCTCGAAGCGCTCCAGGGCCGATTCGATCTGCTTTTCCAGCCGCACCTGCACGAACACGCTGACCGTGAGGCCTAGTTTGAGCGGGTCGAGCAGGGTCACGTAGCGCGCGATGGTGCCCTCGGCTTCCAGCCTGCGCACGCGCGCCAGGCAGGGCGAGGGCGACAGGTGCACGGCCTCTGCGAGTTCGACATTGGAGATGCGCGCATCGCGTTGCAGGCGCTCGAGGATGCGCAGGTCCGTGGGGTCGATGTTTTCCGGAAGCATGAAAGTTCGCTTATTGAATGCGTTACAGCAGATTATGCTGCACAAACCCGGTATGAGCGATGCATACGGCAGCCCCTGCCGGTGCTTCACGGCTAAGATCACCGCCCATGAGCAACCTCTCCGACATCGTTTCCTCCGCCTTCTGGCGCGTCAATCCGCCGGACGCCGATCCCTTCGAAACGCGCGAATGGCTGGACGCCTTCGACGCCCTGGTCCAGGCCGAGGGCCGCGAGCGTGCGACCTTCCTGTTGAGGAAGCTGCTCGACCATGCGCGCGCGCGCCGCGTGCCCATGCCGCCGGTGCTGAACACGCCTTACCGCAACAGCGTCACGCTGGCCGAGCAGGCGCAGTTCCCGGGGAACCTCGAGCTCGAGCAGCGCATTTCGGCCATCGTGCGCTGGAACGCGCTCGCCATGGTGGTGCGCGCCAACCGCGCGCACGCGGAACTCGGCGGCCACATCGCCAGCTACGCCTCGGCGGCGGATCTCTTCGAGGTCGGCTTCAACCATTTCTTCCGCGCCGGGCAGGACGGCGACCTGGTCTACTTCCAGCCGCACTCGGCCCCCGGCGTCTATGCGCGCGCCTTCCTCGAGGGGCGTCTCAGCGATGCGCAGCTCGACAGCTACCGGCGCGAAACCGGCGGCCAGGGCCTGTCCTCGTACCCGCATCCCTGGCTGATGCCGGACTTCTGGCAGTTCCCCACCGGATCCATGGGACTGGGACCCCTGGCGGCGATCTACCAGGCGCGTTACATGCGTTACCTCGCCGACCGCAAGCTGCTCGATACCCGCGGACGCAAGGTGTGGGCCTTCGTCGGCGATGGCGAGATGGACGAGCCCGAGTCGCTGGCCGGCCTGTCGCTCGCCGCGCGCGAGGGCCTGGACAACCTGGTGTTCGTGGTCAACTGCAATCTGCAGCGCCTGGACGGCCCGGTGCGCGGCAACGGCTCGGTGGTGCAGGAGCTCGAGGGCCTGTTCGCCGGCGCCGGCTGGAATGTGGTGAAGCTCCTGTGGGGTGCGGACTGGGACGGCCTGTTCGCGCGCGACGAGGAGGGCGTGTTGCTGCGTCGCCTGCACGAAACCGTCGACGGCGAGTTCCAGACCTACGCCGCCACCGACGGGCGCTTCAACCGCGAGCGCTTCTTCAACAAGTACCCCGAGTTGCAGGCGCTGGTCGCGCACATGACCGACGAGGACATCGATCGCCTGCGCCGCGGCGGCCACGACCCGGTGAAGATCCACGCCGCCTACGCCAACGCCGCACAGCATCGCGGCCAGCCCACGGTGATCCTGGCGCAGACCAAGAAGGGCTACGGCATGGGCCACTGGGGCCAGGGCAAGATGGGCACCCACCAGCAGAAGAAGCTCGACGACGATGCGCTGCGCGAGTTCCGCGACCGCTTCGCGCTGCCCCTGTCGGACGCCGACGTGGAAGCGCTGCGCTTCTACGACCCGGGGCCGGACAGTCCGGAGATCCGCTACCTGCACGCCCAGCGCGCCAGGCTCGGCGGTTACCTGCCGGCGCGTTCGAGCCGGTGCCCGGTGGTGCCGGTGCCGCCGCGCGAAGCGTTTGCGCGCCTGCTCGAGGGCACGCGCGATCGCGAACAGTCCACCACCATGGTGTTCGTGCAGATGCTCGGCCAGATGCTGAAGGACGCCAGCCTCGGTCCGCGCGTGGTGCCCATCGTCGCCGACGAGGCGCGCACCTTCGGCATGCAGAACCTGTTCCGCCAGGTCGGTATCTACTCGGCCGTCGGCCAGCTCTACGAGCCCGAGGACCAGGACGAACTGCTGTACTACAAGGAAGCCAAGGACGGGCAGATCCTCGAGGAGGGCATCACCGAGGCCGGCGCCATGGCGTCGTGGACCGCGGCGGCCACCAGCTACAGCGTGCACGGCCTGCCCATGCTGCCCTTCTACATCTACTACTCGATGTTCGGCTTCCAGCGCGTCGGTGACCTGATCTGGGCTGCGGCCGACCAGCGCTCGCGCGGCTTCCTGGTCGGCGCCACGGCCGGACGCACCACGCTCTCCGGCGAGGGCCTGCAGCATCAGGACGGCTCCAGCCACCTGGTCGCCGCGACCATTCCGAACTGCCGCGCCTGGGATCCCTGCTACGGCTACGAGCTGGCGGTGATCGTGCAGGACGGCGCGCGGCGCATGCTGGAGGCGCAGGAGGACGTGTTCTATTACCTCACGGTGATGAACGAAAACTACGCGCACCCGGCCATGCCGGCCGGCGCGGAGGAGGGCATCCTGCGCGGCATGTACCGCCTGCGCGCGCCGGGCACGGGCGCGGCGCAGGTGCGCCTGCTCGGCTCGGGCACCATCCTGCGCGAAGTGCTCCGGGCGGCCGAGACGCTGGAGCGCGAGCACGGCATCGCCGCCGAGGTGTGGAGCGTGACCAGCTGGAGCG
Source organism: Betaproteobacteria bacterium (assembly GCA_016713125.1). GTDB lineage: Bacteria > Pseudomonadota > Gammaproteobacteria > Burkholderiales > SG8-39 > SZAS-79. The sequence goes on along the minus strand of JADJPT010000020.1, from coordinate 49,973 downwards.
AGCTGCGCCGCGACGGGCGCGAGGCCGATGCGACGGGACGCGAGAGCTGGGTGGCGCAGTGCTTGTGCGGCAGCGATGCGCCGGTGGTGATGGCCAGCGATTACGTGAGTGCCCTTCCCGACATGATCCGGCCGTGGATCGCCGCGCGCACCGTCACCCTGGGCACCGACGGCTTCGGCCGTTCGGACACGCGCGCGGCGCTGCGCGCGTACTTCGGCGTGGACGCCGCCGGCGTGGCCGGCGCGGCGCGCAAGCTCGTGCGCTGAGCCCGGTGAGGCGTCTCGTGCGGTCCGGGGCCACGCCAGATACGTGGCAGTATTCGCACTGGAACGCCGCTGCAGTCCTAGTGTTTTCCTGAAAAGTGGCAGTATTGACCTAGAACAGGTGCACTGCCGTGGGCCAGAAGAAGCCGATCAGGCAGAAGGCCACGGCGCCTGCGCCCAGGGTCATCGAGGCCCACAACAGGGCGGCCACGCCGGTGATCACCTCGGCCGAGGCCAGCACGATGGCGATCTGCACGGCGGCCGAGGCGACCTCGTAGTGATGGTAGGCGGCCAGCGACTTGTCGCGTTTGGCTTCCGCCGCCTTGGCGCGCGCCGCGAGTTCCTTGCGCCCTTCGTTGGTCTCGGGCTCGGACTGGTAGCGATCGGCGGTTCTCTTCCAGGCGTCGATCTGCTTCTTCACCGCCTCCGGCGCCGCCTTTCCCGCGTCGTCGGCGAACTGTGCCTCGAGGCCCTCTGCGGCAGTGCGCATGGTGGTCTGGCGCAGCGTCTTGGCTTGGAAGAAAGACCACAGGTTGGCCGCTTCGATGTTGTAGCCCAGGGCCGCGGTCTGCGCGCCCTTGCCCAGGGTCTCCGAGAACGCCAGCACCACCGCCAGCACGGCGATCAGCAGGGCGACTTTCTTGTTTGACGGGTCGATGTGCGCGCCACCGGACATGGTGATCTCCTGAGGGTGAGGGACGAAGCGCGCGGATTTTAGACCGGAATCCGCGCGGCAGGCGCACGCCTGCGCGCCAGGCGCGGCAGCAGCTGTGCCACGCCTGCGGAGAGTTCGGAGCGCGCGGCGGGGTCCAGCCCCGCCGGGTCGAAGCGATGCCGGTAATGCAGGCGCGCCAGGCGCAGCAGTGCCGCGCGTTCATCGGGCGCCAGTCCGACCGCCGCGCGCTGCAGCCAGGCCAGCAGCGGTTCGGCCTGGTCGCGCGGCACGCTGCGCGCCAGCCGCGACTCCAGTGCGTAGAACTCGGAATCGCGCCCCGGCCAGCGTCGCGCCGGCGCCGCGCCGCGCCCGGCCAGGCGCAGCAGTCCACCCTCGGTGAGCAGCTTCCAGACCAGGATCAGCAGCGCCACGCCGACCACGGCCCACGCGAGCAGCCGGGTTTCGCCGCCTTCGCGCACCGTCCAGCGATAGCCGGCCCAGCGCGCCAGGTCGGCCAGGCGCTGCCACAGCGGCGCCAGCGCATCCTCTTCGGCCAGCCAGTCCGGCGGCGTCGCATCCAGCGCAACCCAGCGCCCGTCCAGCCAGGCCTGCGTCCAGGCGTGCGCGTGGCGTTCGCGCACGATCCATGCGCCCTCCAGCGCACTCCACTCCTGCACCGCATGGCCGGTCACGTAGCGCGCGGGAATTCCGGCTGCGCGCAGCAGCAGCGCCGCGGCAGTGGCGAAGTACTCGCAGTGGCCGCTGCGCGAGCGGGTCAGGAACTCGGCCAGCGGCGTGTCGCCGGCCAGGTTGACGCGGCCGCGCACCGTCGAGTAGCGGAACTGCGCCAGGTGCGCGTGCACGCGCTGCAGCGCGATGGCCGGCGCCAGCCCGTGCAGGCCCAGCTCGGCGGCGATGCGCCCGAGCAGCGCGGCTTCCGAGGGCGGCAGGTGCAGATCCTCGGCGTCGGCCGCCGCGTTCACCGAGCCTCGCACGTCCGCCTCCGGCACGGCCAGCGCGGTGTAGCGCACCCAGGGTGCCTCGGTGAAGGCCTGCACCGCGCCGTAGCGGTTGCCGCGCACCTGGCTGGCCACCAGGTCGGCCACCGCCACGCTGTCGGCCGGCAAGGCCAGCAACAGCTTGCCGCGGTCGGCGCGATGCATGATCGGGATGCGTCGCTGCGTGGCCGACGCGGTAACCGTTGCGGCGTCCCCCAGCGGCCACAGCGTGCCGTCGCCTGCCGAGGCCATCGGCAACAGATCGGCATGGCGCGCCACCCAGGTGCCCTCGGTGTAGCGGTTGTAGCTGGCGCGTGCGAGCAGCGCGGGGCGCTCGCGCGCCTCGCGCGGCAGCAGCACGCGCGCGACGATGGCGTCGTCGGCCTTCAGTCTGCCGAGTTCGCCGATGCGCGTGGTGCTGCGCAGGGGATCGAGAAAGCGTGCGCTGAAGCGCTGCTCCGAGAGCCAGTCCTCGAACGCGTTCTGCGCGGCCGACAGCCCGAGCTGCCCCCCATAGCCCAGCAGCGTCGCCAGCGCGAGCGGCGCCACCCACAGCAGCGGCGCCGCGCGCCGCGGCCGTGCGGCGTACAGCGCCAGTGCGGCGAGCAGCACCACGCCCGCGTAGTAGCCCGGTCCGCCGCGGTTGGCCACCCCCGCGCAGACCAGCGTCACCGCGAGATAGACACCGCTCAGATCGACGTCCGGGTCGTCGACGTCCTCGCCACGCCGCTTCTGCTTGCGCAGGTAGCGGAACAGCGCGGACAGCGGCAGGCGGCCCGAAACGTCCATGGTCTGCGCCAGCAGCAGCGGCAGCAGCGCGCCGGGCAGCCAGACGAAGGCCTGCAGCAGGCCGTGCGAAAAATCGCGCGTGGCCACGAAGGAGGCGGCGATGGCCACGAACAGCACGGTGGACAGGTCGGCGATGCGATGCTGGTCGCGCTCGGCCAGGGCCAGGCGCAGCGCGGTCAGCGCAGGCAGCAGCACCGCCAGCGCGAAGCAGGCCGCGCCCAGCCACTCGCCGCTCTGCCAGCCCCATAACGCCAGCGCAACCGCATTCAGCCCCGCCGACACCGCGAAACCCGGCGTGAGGCCGTCGGTCGCGCTGTCGGCGGCATCGGCGGCCGTCTGCACACCGTCTGACCGTGCGGCTGCCGGGCTGTTCATGCCAATGCCGCCAGGCCGGCCTCGATGCGGCCGGGATGCAGCACGCCGAGGCTGGCGTCCGGCTCGGACGACTGCTCGGGGTTCTGTCCGGGCGCGCAGATCAGCAGCACGCGCACCGCCAGGCCCGAGGCCTGCAAGGCGGCCAGCAGTTCGCGGCGCGGCGCATCCCAGGCCAGCAACACCAGAATGGCCGAGGACAGGGTGCCTCGCATGGCCAGCAGTTCGCGCGCCAGGCGCGCGAACGCGTCCTGGTTCGATGGCTGCACACCGGCCAGCACCTCCAGCAGGTGCGCGTTGGAGCCCTCGCCGCGCCCTGCGGTATGGCATTCGGGCTCGCCGGCGACGAACACCAGGTCGAGCAGGCATTCCTGCGTGTCGATGGTGTAGACGAAGGAGGCGGCCACCGACACGGCGTCCTCGAAAGCGTCCTCGCTCGCGGCGTGCGCGGGCAGTGCGGTGTCGAGCACCAATGCGTGGCGCTCGAAGAACTCGGCCTCGAACTCCTTGACCACCGGCGCGCCGGTGCGTGCGAAGCTCTTCCAGTGGATGCGGCGCAGGCTGTCGCCGGCGCGGTACTCGCGCAACGACAGGAACTCCTCGGAATCGCCCACCGAGGCCGCCAGCGCGTGCCCGCCGGGTTGCAGCACGCGTTGCGCGGGCAGCAGCAGGCGCGGCAGCCGGTAGCGGCGCGGCAGCACCACCAGCTTGTCGGCGAGGTTCACGTGCCGCACGCCACGCACCAGGCCGAGCAGGTCGGCGCGCGCGAACTCCACCGCGGCCAGCGCCAGCACCCCGCGCCGGCGCGGCACCAGGCGCGCGCGCACCTCGGCGCGTCCGCCCGGCGGCAGCGCGGCCAGCGTGCCGCCTTCCGTGCTGCGCGGCAGTCGCCGCTCGATCAGCGCACGCCAGCGGAAATAGCCGCCCTTGCGGTCGAACCAGTTGCGCCCCGCGGCGCGCGGATCCACCGAGGCGGGCGCGTCGGCGAACTCGGCATAGGTTGGCCGTGGATCGGCGCAGCGTTCGCGCACCTCCAGATCGGCCAGCATGCGCGTGCCCGTGTTGCGCACCTCGATGGCGTAGGCCAGCGGCTCGCCCGCCGTGGCGTAACGCGGCAGGCTGCGGCGCGCTTCGAGGCGCGCGCCGCGTCCCAGGCCCAGCGCAAGCGCGAGCACCGCCGAGACCAGCAAGGTCGCCGCCAGGAAGGTGAAGGCCTGGTAGGTGAGCGTCTGGTGGGTGTCGACACCGGCAATCGCCGCGGCGAAGGCCGTGCCCGCCACCAGTCGACCGGCCGGGGTCAGGCGCCGGCGCAGCAGCCAGTCCAGACCGGTCAGGCGGCGCAGCAGGAAGTACTGCAGGCGCTTCATGGCTGGCGACGCATCACGCGCCGGCGGTGCGCGTGCGGCTTCAGGCCGGCACGCGCACCGCGGCGAGCGCGTCGGCCACCACCGTGGCGCCGCTGGCGCCGGCGTAGCGCGCCTGCGGCGCGAGCACGATGCGATGCGCGAGCACGGCCTGCGCGGCCTCGCGCACGTGCTCGGGCGCGACGTAAGCCTCGCCGTCGAGCAGCGCCAGGGCGCGCGCCACCTGGGTCAGCGCGATCGAGGCGCGCGGTCCGCAGCCCAGCGCCACCCGCGGCGCGGCGCGCGTGGCCTGCACCAGCGCGACCACATAGGCCTTGAGTTCCCCGGCCATGCGCACCTCGCGCGCCGCGGCGCGCGCGCCGAGGACCTCCGCATGCGCGGCCACCGGCTGCACGCGGTCCAGCGGATGGCCGTGCTCCTGCGCGCCGAGCATGGCGATCTCCATTTCGGCCGGTACGTAGCCCAGCGACAGGCGCATCGCGAAGCGGTCCATCTGCGCCTCGGGAAGGGGGTAGGTGCCGCGGAACTCGACCGGGTTCTGCGTGGCGATCACGAAGAACAGCGGGTCGAGCTTCTGCGTGCGGCCCTCGACGGTCACCTGCCCTTCGCCCATGACCTCGAGCAGCGCGGATTGCGTGCGCGGGCTGGCGCGGTTGATCTCGTCGGCCAGCAGGATGCCGGTGAACACCGGCCCGGCGCGGAACTCGAAGCTCTGGTCGCGCGGGTTGAACACCGAGACGCCGAGGATGTCCGACGGCAGCAGGTCGGGGGTGAACTGGATGCGCGCGAACGGCGCGCCTATCGATTGCGCCAGCGCCTTGGCCAGCGTGGTCTTGCCGGTGCCCGGCACGTCCTCGATCAGCACGTGGCCGCCGGCCGTGAAGGCGGCGAGCAGCATGCGCACCGCGCCGTGCTGGCCCTGCAGCACACCTTCTATGCTGGCGGCGACGCGTTCCAGCACGGCACGCGCTTCGGCGGCGGACGGCGGCGGGTTCCCGGCAGGCGCGGGCACGCCGGGCAATGTGGGCGCGTTCATGATCGTGTCTAGTTTACGATGCGTGCGTGCTGTACGCGAAGATGATCCTGATGGCGGTGTTCTGGAGCGGCGTGTTTCCGGCCGTCAACATCCTGCTCAAGAGCATGGGGCTGTTCACGGCGGTGTTCCTGCGCTTCGCCGCTGCGGCCCTGATCCTGATGCTGTTGCTGCGCGTGCGCGAAGCGCGCTGGCCGCGCCTCGCGCCGCGCGAGGCGTTGCTGGTGGTGGTGCTCGGCGTGGTCGGCATCGCGGTCTACAACAGTCTGTTCACCGCCGGGCTCGGGCTGGTCGAGGCCAGCCGCGCCGCGCTGATCGTGCCGACCAATCCGGCTTTCACCGCGCTGTTCGCGGCCCTGCTGCTGGGCGAGCGCCTGGGCGCCGCGCGCGCCACCGGCGTGGCGCTCTCGGTGGCCGGTGCGCTGTGGGTGCTGTCCCGGGGCGATCCGGCCGGCCTGGCCGACCTGCGTTTCGGTCTGGGCGAGTTCTATCTGGTGTTGTGCATCTTCACCTGAGCGCCTACACCCTGCTCGGCCGAGTGGCGCTGGCTTCGGTCTCGCCGCTGGCGCTGACCGCTTACGTCATGGTGGTGGGTTGCCTGCCGGTCGCGGTGCCGGCCTGGCTGGAACATGCCTCCCTCGCCGCCGTTAGCTGGCAGGGCTGGGCGGCGCTGGCCTACCTGATCGTGTTCGGCACGGTGATCCCCTTCCTCTGGTACTACGAGGGGGTCAAGGCCCTCGGTGCCGCGCGCGGCGCGCAGTTCATCAACCTGGTGCCGCCGCTGGCAGTGGCCGAATCGGTGTTGTTGCTGGGCGAACCCTTCACCCCGGCCCTGCTGGTCGGCGGCTGTCTGGTGGTTGCCGGGCTGTACCTCACGAACCGGCCCAGGCGCGCCGCTTCGATTTAGAGAGAATGGCATAAACACATTCCAAATCATTCCTTCCTGGAATAAGGGGGCTTGACCATACTCGCGGCACTTTCACCAGCCGCGGGCCCTACCGATGCGCAGTCCCCCGAACGTTCGCGCCGCCTTGCTGTTGCTGCTCGCGGCCGCATTGGCCTTTGCGGCGCGTGCCGCTGCCGGGGAGGCGGCGGAGTACCCAAGCCGGTCGGTGCGCCTGATGGTGCCGGCCGCAGCGGGCTCCGCGCTCGATTCCGTGGCCAGGACCGTCGCCGCGCGCCTGAGCCCGCAGCTCGGTCAGGCCGTGCTGATCGAGAACCAGTCCGATGCCGCGCGCGCGTTCGCCGACGCGGCGCACGCGCCGCCCGACGGCCACACCCTGCTGCTGGCCGGCGATCGGCTGCTGGCGGAGCTGGCCCTGCAGCAGGCGCCGGACTACGAACTGCACAGCTTCGCGCCCATCACGCTGGCCACGCGCAGCGCACGCGTGGCGGCCTCGGCCTATGTGCCGGCGGCGCGCGCCGGCCTCGGGGTCGCTGCGTCGCAGGGGTTCCTCGCCCCGGCGGGTACCCCGGGCGCGGTGCTCAAGCGCCTGAACCGGGAGATCGTGCAGATTCTGCGCAATCCGGAGGTTTCGCAGTCCCTGGCTGCACTGGGCCACACAGTCGCGCCCGGTACGCCGGCAGCCCATTCGGCCGAACTGCTGCGCGGGCTGGGCGCCTGGATGCGCGTGGCCCACGCCGCGGGCGCGCGACCGGATTAGACGCGGCAGGCGCCTGTGGCGGGCGCCGTTGACATCCGGAAAGTCGAACTTTCAGAACGCGAACCCTACGCAGGACAACAGTTTCCGGTCAATCGACTTGCTGGTTTCAGCAACTAAAGCGCGGCGGCCAGCTGCGCGCCTTCGAGCATCGCACGCTTGGCGTCCAGTTCGCCGGCCTCCTTGGCGCCGCCGATCAGGTGCACCGGAGGTCCGCCCGCCTGCAGTCCGGCGGCCAGCTCTCGCCTGGGGTCCTGGCCGGCGCACAGGATGATGGTGTCCGCGGCGAGGGTCTGCTCCGCGCCGTCGACGGCGATGGTGATGCCGGCGTCGTCGATGCGCCTGTACTCGACGCCCTTCACCATCTTCACGCCGTTCCTGGCCAGCTCGGCGCGATGCACCCAGCCGGTGGTGCGGCCCAGCGTGGCGCCGAACGGGCCGGAAGAGCGCTTGAGCATGGTGATCCTGAGTCCGGGGTGTCCCGGCGGGATGCCGCCGGGGGCCAGGCCGCCGGCGGTCTTCAGGTCGTCCTGTATGCCCCAGTGCGCGTTGAACGCCGCGCTCTCGAGCGGCGAGCGGCCGTCCTTCTCCAGCAGGTACACGGCGACATCGAAGCCGATGCCGCCGGCGCCGATGATGACCACGTTCCGGCCGACCTGCGCGCGGCCCGACAGCACGTCGACGTAGCCGACCACCTTGGGGTGCTCGATGCCGGGGATCGCCGGTCTGCGCGGCTCGATGCCCGTGGCGAGCACCACTTCGTCGTAGCCGGCCAGTTCCGCCGCCTCGGCCTTGCCGCCCAGTTTCAGCTTCACCCCGGCGCGCTTCAGGCGTTCAGCGTAATAGGCCACGCTTTCGGCGAACTCCGATTTGCCCGGGATCTTCCGGGCGAGATTGAACTGCCCGCCGAGTTCGTCCGCCTGCTCGTAGAGCGTCACTGCATGGCCGCGCTCGGCGGCGATCGCCGCGCACGACAATCCGGCCGGCCCCCCGCCGACCACGGCGATCGACTTTCGGCGCGCCGCCGGCACGAAGGCGAGCCTGGTCTCGCGCCCGGCGCGCGGATTCACCACGCAGGACACCGACTGGCCGATGAAGTAATGATCCAGGCAGGCCTGGTTGCAGGCGATGCAGATGTTGATGGCGGCGCGATCGCCGGCCCTGGCCTTGTTGGCGAAGGCCTCGTCGGCGAGCATGGCGCGCGCCAGAGAAACCATGTCCGCGTCGCCGCGCGCAAGGATGTCCTCGGCGATCTCGGGCGCGTTGATGCGGTTGGAGGCGACGATGGGGATGTTCACCGCGGCCTTGACGCGGCCGGTGGCCCAGGCGAAGGCGCCGCGCGGGACGGCCTGCGCGATGGTCGGGATGCGCGCCTCATGCCAGCCGATGCCGCTGTTCAGCAGGCTGGCGCCAGCGGCTTCCACCGCCTGCGCCAGGGTGACGATCTCCTCGCCGGTGAGGCCGCCCTCGACCAGGTCGAGCACGGATATGCGGTACACGATGATGAAGGCTTCGCCGGTGGCCGCGCGCGTGCGGCGCACGATCTCCAGCGGGAAGCGAATGCGGTTCTCGAAGCTGCCGCCCCAGACGTCGTCGCGCTGGTTGGTCTGCTGCGCGATGAACTCGTTGATCAGGTAGCCCTCGGAGGCCATGATCTCCACGCCGTCGTAGCCGGCGGATTGCGCGAGCCTGGCCGCGCGCACGTAGTCCTCGATGGTCTGCTCGACCTCCGCGGCAGTCAGCTCGCGCGGCGTGTTCGGGTTGATCGCGGCCTTGATCGGCGAAGGCGCGACGATCCTGTCGTGGTAGCCGTAGCGGCCCGAGTGCAGTATCTGCAGGACGATGCGCGCGTCCCCCGCGGCGTGCACGGCGGCGGGGATCACCTTGTGGCGCTCGGCGTCCTCTGCGGTGCTCATCTGCGCGCGGTGCGGGCCCAGTTCACCCGCGTCATTGGGTGCGAAGCCCCCGGTGACGATCAGTGCGGCGCCGCCGCGCGCACGCTCTGCGTAGAAGGCGGCCAGGCGCGGCATGCCGTCCGGGCGCGCTTCGAGCCCGGTGTGCATGGAGCCCATCATGAAGCGGTTCGCCAGCGTGACGCCGCCGCGCAGGGCGAGCGGCTGGAACAGGTGCGGATAGTTGTTGTCGGACGGCATGATTCCTCCTTGTCGGCAGGATTGTAGCCGCAGCAATTGCGTGTCCGTCCCGGGTGCGAGGCGCAGTCCTGTCGCCCCGGCGCCCCGGAGGCTCAGGCCTTCTTTTCCAGCTTCAGCAGCCTGGCCTTGCGTTCCAGGCCCCAGGCGTAGCCGCCCAGGCCCCCATCGCTGCGCAGCGCGCGATGGCAGGGGATCACCAGCGCCACCGGGTTGGCGCCGCAGGCGCTGCCCACCGCGCGCACCGCCGCCGGCGCGCCGATGGCCGCCGCGATGTCCTTGTAGGTGCGCGTCTGGCCGCGCGGAATGGCGCGCAGTTCCTTCCATACGCGTTGCTGGAACACGGTGCCGCGCACGTCCAGCGGCAGCCTGGCAAGCGAGGCGTCGCCGCGCAGGAAGGCGAGGATGCGCGCCTGCAGCCCGGCCAGTCCGGCGCGGTCCTGCACCAGCTCCGCCGCGCTGAACTCTGCGGCGAGTTCCTCGCGCAGCGGGGCTTCGGCTGAGCCGATCTTCACCGAGCACAGGCCGCGCGGCGTGGCGGCGATCAGGATGCGGCCCAGCGGCGAGGCGAAGCTTGCCCAGGCGATGGACAGGCCGCGACCGCGGGCACGATAGGCCCTGGCGTCCATCCCCAGTGAGCCGGCGGCCTTCTCGTAGAAGCGCGAAAGAGAGCCGTAGCCGGCCTCGAACACCGCCTCGGTCACGCGACTGCCGCGCGCCATGGCGCGTTTGGCATCCTCGAGGCGCAGCGCCTGCTGGTGGTCCTGCGGGCGACAGGCCCAGCTCGCGCTTGAAGGCGCGCTGCAGGTGGAAGGGGCTGGCGCCGACGGCGCGCGCCAGCTGTGCCAGCGTAACGCGCTCTCCGCGCCGCGCGTCCAGCCATGCGCGCGCCCGCCGAACTGCGTTGTTCGCCTCCGACCTCGTCGACGTGTGGCTGTCAGTCTTCATGCCGCCAGCGTAGCGAAACGGCGCCGCACTTTCTATCCGCTTGTTGCGCTTCGGACGTAAGCTGTGCGGACCCCCGCCAGGAGCAGCCAGGAGCAGCCAGGAGCAGCCAGGAGCAATCAGGGGGCAGGAGAATCGCCGCATGTTCGATAGCCGCCTGCCGACCACGCTGGAGTTGATCCCGTGCGCTCCCGCGCGGTTCGCCGACATGGCTCGCGCCGTCACGACGAATTGCGTGCCGGCGCGCAAGTGCACCGGAACGTACCCGGCATGAGCCGCGGCCGAACGGCGGGCGCGTCACCGCATCGCTGCGGGCACTTCGAGATCCTGCGCGTCAAGGAGACTCTGGGCGCGGCGTTTCCGCCCGCGCACCTGCTGCCCGGGTTGCCGCCCGGGGCGATCGAGGCGCACCTGGACTGGCTGGCGCCGCGCCACTACGACACGGCCAAGCAACGCCTGGTGATGGGCACGCATTCGTGGATCGTGCGCAGCGGACGGCATACGGTGCTGGTCGATACCTGCATCGGCAATCACAAGCCGCGGCCGTCCTCTCCGGGCTTCGATCGTCTCGAACTGCCCTACCTCAAGCGCCTGGCGGAGGCCGGCCTGCGGCCCGAGGACATCGACTACGTGCTGTGCACGCATCTGCACGTCGACCACGTGGGCTGGAACACGCAGCTCGACAACGGCAGATGGGTGCCGACTTTCCCGCGCGCCAAGGTGCTGTGCTCGCGGGCCGAACTGGCTTCGGCCGAGGCCAAGGCGAATGCCGACGCGCCCGGCGAGGACGACCGTGCGGTATGGCAGGACAGCGTGCTCCCGGTGCTCGAGGCGGGCGCGATCCAGGCACTCGACGGCGAGCATGCGATCGAAGAGGGGCGACAAGGCTTCCTGCGCGTGCAGCCCACGCCGGGGCACACGCCCGGTCATGTGGTGTTGCGCGCTGAATCGCAGGGCCAGCGCATGCTGTTTGCGGGCGACATCTGCCACCATCCGCTGCAGGTCTGCCTTCCCGACGTGAACAGCCGCTTCTGCGAGGACGCCGTTGCGGCGCGCAGCATGCGTCGCAGGGTGCTGGCCGACTGCGCGGAAAGCGGCGCGTTGTTCGCCCCCGCGCACTGGGGCGCACCGCACGCCGGCCACATACATGCGGCGGGCGAGGCGTTTCGCGTCGAGTTTCCGGATTGAGCCTGCGGCCGCGATGCGCGGCGTGAGCCGGGCGGCCCGCGCCTGCCGGGGTGGATTGCGCTGGCGTAATATCCTGTCCGTATGGCCCAAGTAGACACACCCGCGACGCAGAAGACGCTGGCGCTGATCGAGCATGCGATCCTCGCGCCCTCCAGCCACAATTCGCAACCCTGGCGTTTCCGCCTGGTCGACAACACCATCGAGTTGCGCGCAGACCGCGCGCGCGCCCTGCCGGTGACCGACCCCTACGACCGCGAACTCACCATCAGTTGCGGTTGCGCGCTGATGAATCTGATGGTGGCGGCGCGCCATTTCGGCCGCTTCAAGGGCGTCGAACTCCTGCCCAAACGCATGGAGCCGGACCTTCTGGCGCGCGTGCAGCTCGAACCGGTATCCGGCGAGGCGCAATCGGGCAGCGACCTGTTCGATGCGATCGCGCAGCGGCGCACCTACCGCAAGCGCTTCGCCGCCAGGCCGGTACCGGCGACGCTGCAGCGCCGCCTGATGGCGGTGGCCGAGGCCGGCGGCGCCTGGCTGGAGTGCGTTGCCGAAGCGAAAGCCAAGCATGCGCTCGCCGAACTCATCGCCGAGGCCGACCGCATGCTGTGGGCCGATCCGAGCTGGCGGCGCGAACTGGCGCTGTGGATGCATCCCAGCCGATCGCGCGACGGCATGGTGATGCCGGGCCTGCCGGGTCCGATCGCCAACGCCGTGGTGCGCAGCTTCGACATGGGCGACGGCCAGGCCGCCAGGGACCGCGAGCTCGCCGACGGCTCGCCCCTGCTGGTGGTGCTGGGGACCGAGCGCGATACCCCCAAGGACTGGCTGGCGGCGGGCGAGGCCCTGCAGGGCGTGCTGCTGACCGCCTGCAAGGCCGGCCTGCAGGCTTCCTACCTCAACCAGCCGATACAGGTGGCCGCCATGCGCCAGCGCCTGCACAGCACCCTGGTGCATGCCGGTGCGCCGCAGGTGCTGCTGCGCCTGGGCTATCCGCAGGAGGACATCTCGCCAGCCTCGCGCCGGAGTCTTGCCGAGGTGCTGGATCGCAAGTGAGGCGCCGCCGCCTCAACCCGCCATGGTCAGTCCGCCGGACACCGAGATCACCTGCCCGGTGATGTAGGCCGCTTCGTCGGAGGCCAGGAAGGCGACGATGCCCGGCACGTCGTCGGGCTGGCCCACGCGCTTCATGGGAATCGCGCGCACCAGCGCATCCATGACCTTCTGTCCGGACTCGCCCTCGCCCGCGAAGCCGCGCAGGATGGGGGTGTCGGTGGGCCCCGGGCAGACCACGTTGACCGTGACGCCCTTGCGCGCCAGTTCGCGCGCCAGAGTCTTGGAGAACGACAGGATGCCGCCTTTGCAGGCCGAGTACACGGATTCCCCCGAGGAGCCGACGCGTGCCGCGTCCGAGGAGATGTTGATGACCCGGCCGCCACCGCGCTTGACCATGCCGGGCACCACCAGGTGCTGCATGTTCAGCGGGCCGCGCAGGTTGATGGCGATCAGTTGCTCCCAGTCGGCCGGATCCATGTCGATGAAGTTCTGGAAGCGGTCCCAGCCGGCGTTGTTGACCAGCACGTCGATCTCGCCGGCGTCGGCCAGCGCGGACTTGGCCCCCGCGTAGTCGCTGATGTCGAAGGCCAGCGCCCGCCCGCCGATCTGCAGCGCGACGGCCTGCGCCGCGCCGGCGTTGCGATCGGCGACCAGCACCCGGCTGCCGGCCTCGGCGAAGCGCCTGCACAGCGCCGCGCCTATGGCGCCGCCGCCGCCGGTGATCAGTACCCCCTTGCCTTTCAATCCTTTCATTGCCTGCCTTTCATGGTTTGCGTCTGTCGATGACCCGCTTCGCCTTGCCTATCGAGCGCTCGATGCTGCTGATCGGCACGATCTTCACATCGGCGCTGACGCCGATGTAGGACTTGATGTTGTGCTGCAGCCTGGCCGCAGCCAACTCGTCTGCGCCGCCCGGCTGCAGCTCCACCAGCACAGTCATGTGGTCGAGGGGCCCGTCCTTGGTGAGTTCGAGGACGTAATGCGGCGAGAGTTCGGGTTGCTTCAGGATCAGTTCCTCGATCTGCGTGGGGAACACGTTGACGCCGCGGATGATCATCATGTCGTCGGAACGGCCGGTGATCTTCTCCATGCGCCGCATGGTGCGGGCGGTGCCGGGCAGCAGGCGCGTGAGGTCGCGCGTCCGGTAGCGGATCACCGGCAGCGCCTCCTTGGTGAGCGAGGTGAACACCAGTTCGCCCTGCTCGCCGTCGGGCAGCACCTCGCCGGTGGCCGGGTCGATCACCTCGGGGTAGAAGTGGTCCTCCCAGATCGTCAGGCCGTCCTTGGTTTCGATGCACTCCTGTGCCACGCCCGGGCCCATGACCTCGGACAGGCCGTAGATGTCGATCGCGTCCAGGGCCAGGCGTGATTCGATGTTCTTGCGCATTTCGTGGGTCCACGGCTCGGCGCCGAAAATGCCGATGCGCAGCGAGCATTTCCTCGGATCCAGGCCCTGCCTGTCCATCTCGTCGGCCAGCGCCAGCATGTAGGAGGGCGTGACCATGATGATCTCGGGCTGGAAATCGTGGATCAGCTGCACCTGGCGCTCGGTCATGCCGCCCGAGAGCGGGATGGTCACCAGGCCCAGGCGTTCCGAGCCGTAGTGTGCGCCGAGGCCGCCGGTGAACAGGCCGTAGCCGTAGGCCACGTGCACCTTGTCACCGGGCCGCGCGCCGGCTGCGCGTATCGAACGCGCCATGCAATCCGACCAGGTGTCGATGTCCTTCTGCGTGTAGCCCACCACGGTCGGCTTGCCGGTGGTGCCGCTGGAGGCGTGGATGCGCACCACGCGATCCATGGGCACGGCGAACATGCCGAACGGATAGGTCTGGCGCAGGTCGGCCTTGGAGGTGAGCGGAAACTTCGCCAGATCGGCAAGCGAACGCAGGTCCTCGGGCTTGACGCCGGCCGCGTCGAACCTGGCCTTGTAGTGCGGCACGTGCACGTAGGCATGCGAGAGCGACCATTTCAGGCGCTCGAGTTGCAGGGCGCGCAATTCGTCGATCGAGGCCTTCTCGATCGGATCCAGCGGGAACGTCTTCATTGTTGTGTCTCCTCCGGTACCGCCAGTGCCCTGCCGATCCTAGATCGCGCCGTCCTCCGCCGGCACCAGCGTGCCCTTGATGGTCGCCGATTTGCCGCGAAACAGCGCGATCGTTTCGCCCTTCTGGTTGACCACTTTCATGTCGTAGATGCCGTTGCGGCCGCGCAGGGTCTGCTCCACCCCCTCCGCGGTCAGCGTGTCGCCGAAAAAGGCCGGCGCAAGGAACTCGATCGAGCAGCCGGCCGCCACCGCGCGCTGGTTGTGGCTGTTGCAGGCGAAGGCGAAGGTCGAGTCGGCCAGCGTGAAGATCAGACCGCCGTGGCAGAGCTGGTGGCCGTTCACCATGTTGCCGGTCACCGTCATCGACAGCCGCGCGTAGCCGGGGCGCACCTCCTCGACGCGCATGCCCAGCCATTTGGACGCGTTGTCCTCGGCCCACATGACCTCGGCCGCCTGCCGTGCGAGTTCGAGCTTGTCCATGCCTGCGTCGTCCTGCTCTAGCGACCCTTGAATCTCGGCTTGCGCTTCTCCAGGAACGCGGCCACGGCTTCCCGGTAATCGTCGGACCATCCGGCCTCACGCTGCAGCTTGGCTTCCAGCGCAAGCTGTTCCTCGAGCGTATTGTTGACTGCGGCGTAGATGGCCTGCTTCATCAGTCCCAGGGCCACCGTCGGCTGCGCGGCCAGTTGCCGGCACAGGGCGCCGGCTTCGTGCGCCAGCTCGGCGTCTTCCACGACCTTCCAGATCAATCCCATGCGCGCGGCGTCCTCGGCGGGAAGCTTCTCGGCCAGCATGGCCAGGCCCATGGCGCGCGCGGTGCCGGCCAGATGGGGCAGGAACCAGGTGCCGCCGGAGTCCGGGATCAGGCCGATCCTGGCGAAGGCCTGCAGGAACGAGGCGGACCTGGCCGCGAGCACGATATCGCAGGCCAGAGCGATGTTGGCGCCGGCGCCGGCGGCCACGCCGTTGACCGCACAGACGATGGGTTTGGGCAATGCGCGCATGGCCTTGACCAGCGGGTTGTAATACGCCTCGATGGTGGTGGACAGGTCGCGCGGCGCATCGCCGGCCTTCATCTCGCGCTCCGACAGGTCCTGCCCGGCGCAGAAGCCGCGCCCGGCCCCGGTCAGCAGCACGCAGCGAATGTCCTCGCTGTGCACGGCTTCGTTCAGCGCCGCACGCAGGGCGGCATGCATCTCCGGGTTGAAGGCATTCAGCTTGTCGGGGCGGTTCAGCGTGATCGTCTGCACGCCGTCGGCGACGACGGCGAGGATGGAATTCGTCATGGAATGTTCCGTATCCGGGTTCGACGCAGGATGGCGAAAGCTTACACCAAGGGAGATAGAATGCGCCCCATGCCCACGGTCTATGCCATCGACGGAATCGTCCCGGTCGTCGATCCTTCCGCCTACGTGCACCCCAGTGCCGTGCTGATCGGCGACGTGATCGTTGGCGCCGGCGCGTATGTCGGCCCTTGCGCCTGCCTGCGCGGTGACTTCGGCCGCATCGTGGTCGAAGCCGGTGCCAACGTGCAGGACACCTGCGTGCTGCACGGCTTTCCCGGCAGGGACACCGTGGTCGGCGAAGCGGCCAACGTTGGACACGGCGCCGTGCTGCACGGCTGCACGGTCGGCCGCGGGGCGCTGATCGGCATGAATTGCGTGGTGAACGACAACGCCGAGGTCGGCGAGTACGCGGTCGTGGCGGCGATGGCCTTCGTCAAGGCCGAAGCAAGGATCCCGGCGCGCGCGCTGGCCGCCGGCACGCCTGCCAAGGTGCTGCGCACGCTGTCCGACGAGGAGGTCGGCTGGATGAAGTCCAACGTCGGCCTCTATCAGCAGCTGGCGGTGCGCAGTGCGCGCAGCATGCATGCGGTCGAGGCGCTCACCGCGGCGGAGCCGAACCGCAAGCGCCTCGAGATCCCGGGGGCCGTTCCCCTGTCCGAACTCAAGGCCAGGACCTCTTGAGCAAAGCTCCAGGCAGGATCGCGCTGCCGATCCTTCCCGCCTTCCTGCGCAGGGTCCATGCCAGGCACATGCGCCACAAGGAATTCCTCAAGTCGCTGTAGAACGCGACCTCACCTCCGGAGACGAAGATGGCCTACGAATTCATTCAGACGGAAACCCGCGGCAGAGTCGGCGTGATCACGTTGAACCGCCCCAAACAGCTGAACGCGCTGAATCCGCGGCTCATGCAGGAACTTGCGCAGGCCCTGTACGGCTACGACGGAGACGATGGCGTGGGCGCGATCGTGATTACCGGCAACGAGAAGGCATTCGCCGCCGGCGCCGACATCGTTGCCATGAAGGACTGGAATTTCGACGATGTGTACAAGGACAATTACATCACACGCGACTGGGAGCACATCCGCAACATCCGGAAGCCGGTGATCGCGGCGGTATCCGGCTACGCTCTGGGCGGAGGCAACGAGCTGGCGATGGCCTGCGACATCGTCATCGCCGCCGAGAACGCGAAGTTCGGTCAGCCGGAGATCAACCTGGGCATCATTCCCGGCGCCGGCGGCACGCAGCGCCTGCCCCGGGCGGTGGGCAAGGCCAAAGCCATGGATCTTTGCCTGACGGCGCGCATGATGGATGCCGCGGAGGCCGAGCGCGCCGGACTGGTGTCGCGCGTGGTGCCGCTGGACAAGCTCATGGAGGAGGCGATGGCGGTGGCCGACAAGATCGCCTCGTTCTCGACCCCGGTGGCGATGATGGTGAAGGAGTCGGTCAACCGGGCCTACGAAAGCTCGCTGACCGAGGGCATCCTGTTCGAACGCCGGACGTTCCATGCCGGCTTCGCGCTGGCCGACCAGAAGGAGGGCATGGCGGCCTTCGTCGCCAAGCGCAAGCCGGTATTCAGGAACCGCTGAGCACGACGGCCGGGCGGCGCGACCCCCTCTTGCAGCGGCCAGTAGCCGCCCTGCCGGACACACGGCTACAATCGTCGCGCATCTGCCCGGTTTCACCTTACAAGATCACCCCAACAAAGAGCGGTGGAGGAGACATGGACAAGATCTGGCTGAAGAGCTATCCCCCCGGAGTGCCCGCGGAGGTGGACTACGCGGAGTACGCCTCGATCCCGGATCTGTTCGATCAGAGCGTGCGGCAGTTCGCCGCGCGTCCGGCCTTCCACTGCATGGGCAAGTCGATCACGTTCGCCGAACTCGACACCCTGTCTGCCGCCTTCGGCGCCTGGTTGCAGTCCAAGGGCATGGGCAAGGGCGCGCGCGTCGCGCTGATGATGCCCAACGTGCTGCAGTACCCGGTCTGCCTGTACGGCACTCTGCGGGCCGGCTGTACGGTGGTAAACGTGAATCCGCTGTACACGGCTCGCGAACTCGAGCACCAGTTGAAGGATTCGGGTGCCGAGACCATCGTGATCCTGGAGAACTTCGCGCACGTGCTCGAGGAGGTGATCGCGCGCACGCCGATCAAGCACGTCGTCGTCGCCTCGCTGGGTGACATGCTGGGCTTCAAGGGCGCCATCGTGAATTTCGTGGTGCGCAACGTGAAGAAGATGGTTCCGGCCTTCGGGCTGCCGAACGCCCAGCGATACAACGCCGTGATCGCGCAAGGCGCCGGGATGCAGATGAAGCAGGTGCCGGTCGGCCACGAGGACATCGCCTTCCTGCAGTACACGGGCGGCACGACCGGGGTGTCCAAGGGCGCGATGCTTCTGCACCGCAACATCCTCGCCAACATCCAGCAGTCTTCGGCCTGGCTGGTGGTGGGCCTCGACGGCGTGCAGCCGGTCATCATCACCGCGCTGCCCCTGTATCACATCTTTTCGCTGACGGTGAACTGCCTGTTGATGATGAAGCTGGGCGGCCTCAACGTGCTGATCACCAATCCGCGCGACATTCCGGGCTTCGTCAAGGAACTGGGCAAGCACCGCTACAACATCATCACCGGCGTGAACACGCTGTTCAACGCGATGCTCGCCAATCCGGATTTTTCCAAGCTCGATTTCTCCGCCGTGAAGATCTGTGTGGGCGGCGGCATGGCGGTGCAGAAGGCGGTGGCCGACAAATGGAAGGAGGTCACCGGGCTCACCCTCCTCGAGGGCTACGGTCTGACCGAGACCAGCCCCTCGGCGACCATGAACCCGATGAATCTCGCGGCCTACAACGGCAGCATCGGACTGCCCATGCCCTCGACCGAGATCTCGATCCGCGACGATGCGAACAACGAGGTCAAGCTGGGCGAACCCGGCGAGATCTGCATCCGCGGCCCGCAGGTGACGCCGGGTTACTGGCAGCGCGCCGACGAAACCGCGAAGGTGCTGGGCGCCGATGGTTTCCTGAACACCGGCGATGTCGGCATCATGGACGAGCAGGGCTTAGTGCGCCGCCTCGATCGCAAGAAGGACATGATCTTGGTGTCGGGATTCAACGTGTATCCGAACGAAGTCGAGCAGGTGGCGGCGCTGCATCCGGGGGTTCTCGAATGCGCCGCGGTCGGCGTGGCCGACGAGCACTCGACGGAGGCGGTCAAGCTGTTCGTGGTCAAACGCGATCCCGGCCTGACCGAGGAGGATCTGCACCGGCACTGCAAGGAGCAGCTCACCGGGTACAAGCGTCCCAAATACATCGAGTTCCGCACGGAACTGCCCAAGACCAACGTCGGCAAGATCCTGCGCCGCGCGCTGCGCGACGAGAAGAAGGCCTGAAGAAGGTCCGCGATTCCTCCCGGAAATCTCCTCAAGGGCCTGGGCTGGATCGTCGTCTGCATACTTTGCTGGGCGCCGATGTTCTCGATCGCCAAGCGCAGCCTGACGCAGATCGATGCGTTCACGCTCGGCACCATCAGATACGCCCTGGGCGTGGCCATGTTTGCCGCATTGCTGGCCGTGATCGAGGGGCGCGAGGGGTTCCGATATGGCAGGCGCTTCTGGCCGGCGGTCGGCTTCGGCGTGGTCGGCATCACCGGATTCAACACCCTGGTCTGGTACGGGCTGAACTTCACGCCACCCGAGCACGCCGCCATTCTGATGGCGCTGCAGACACCGATGACTGCGCTGGCCGTCTGGCTGACGCGCGGCGCGCGACCCGCGGGTTTCACGATTATCTGTGTATCCGTGGCGATCACGGGCGTGCTGCTGGTGGTGACGCGCGGCGACCCCGTGCAGGCCTGGGGCGAGGGCATGCGCGGCGGAGAACTGTACGGCGACCTGCTGGTATTTCTCGGTGCGCTCGCGTGGGTGATCTACACGCTGGCGGGCAGCCGCTTTCTGGGTTGGTCTTCGCTGAAGATGAGCACGCTCACCTGCCTGCCGGGCGCCATCGGCCTGCTGCTCGCCAATGTATGGGCCGTGAGTACCGGCTTCGTTCCTGCACCGACGGTCGATGCGGCCTTGTCGGTGTGGTGGCAACTGCTCTATTTTTCCGCAGGCAGCGTGGTGCTGGGGGTGCTGGGATTCAACGCCGGCGTCAAGCATCTGGGCGCGTTGAACGCGATGCTGATGCTGAACCTGATCCCGGTCACCGTGTTTTTCATCGAAGCGGGCATGGGACGCAGCTTCCACGCCGCCGAGCTCGCCGGCGCGGCCGTGGTGGTCGTGGCGCTGGTCGCCAACAATCTGTACCTGCGCCGAAGGTAGCGGGCCTCAGGTTTGCGCCATGCCGGCCGATAAGGACGTTTGGTGCGGTATGTCATTGATGCATATGGAAACAGTCGCAATGCGGCGGCGCGCAAAAGCTGGTATAACAATGCACTCTTACTGAAAGGCGGTCCTCTTGCTCTACAGCCTTTTCGAAGCCCAGCACGTCGCTCTCGCACCCATGCGCATGGCCGCCGAACTTTCACGCGGCTGGTTCGGACATCCGTTCAGCCCCTGGTCGCTGTCCCCGATGGCCAAGGAGATCACCGCAGGCAGCGATCTGTTCCTGCGCGTGACCAACCGCTACGACAAACCCGCTTGGGGCATAGACGAGGTTCAGGTCGACGGCAGCCCGGTCGCGGTCGAACTCGAGATCGCCCAGCTCAAGCCGTTCTGCCGGCTGCTGCACTTCAAGCGGGCGCTGCCCGAGAACCGCAATGATCCCAGGGTGCTGGTGGTGGCCCCGTTGTCCGGACACCACGCCACGCTGTTGCGTGACACCGTGCGCACCATGCTCCAGGACCACGATGTGTACGTCACGGACTGGGTGGATGCGCGTAACGTGCCGCTGGATCTGGGTGCCTTCCACCTCGACGACTACGTCGATTACGTGCGCGAGTTCGTCCGCCTGCTTTCGCCCGATCTGAACGTGGTGTCAGTCTGCCAGCCGACGGTGCCGGTGCTGGCGGCCATCGCGCTGATGGCGGCGGACCGCGAGGCGCACCAGCCCAGAACCATGGTCATGATGGGCGGGCCGATCGACGCGCGCAAGAGTCCCACCGCGGTCAACAATCTCGCCACCAAGCGGCCGTTTTCGTGGTTCGAGCAGACCCTGATCCACCGCGTGCCCATGAAGTATCCGGGCTTCATGCGCCGCGTCTATCCCGGCTTCCTGCAGCACATGGGTTTCGTGGCGATGAATCCGGACCGCCACGTCAATGCGCACTGGGACTACTACAACCATCTGATGGAAGGCGACGGCGATTCGGCCGACGCGCATCGGCGCTTCTATGACGAGTACAACGCGGTGCTGGATATGCCCGCCGAGTATTACCTCGACACGATCCGTCGCGTGTTTCAGGAGTTCCAGCTGCCCAAGGGTCGCATGTTCGTGCACGAAGAGTGGGTGCGCCCGGACAAGATCCGCGACACCGCGCTGCTGACCATCGAAGGCGAGCTCGACGACATCTCGGGCAGCGGACAGACCGAGGCGGCGCACGGCCTGTGCACCGGCATCGACTCCGACCGGCGCGAGCACTTCCTGGTGCCCAAGGTCGGCCACTACGGCATCTTCTCGGGCCGGCGTTACCGCGAGATCATCTACCCGCGCATCCGCGGATTCATCCGCCAGCACGCCTGAGGCGGATCAACCGCCTGTCGGATCGCCGCCGCTGCTCAGGCGTCTTCGGCGGCAGGTTCGGCGGGCGCCGTCTCGATCGAAGCGGAAGGTTTCTTCAGCGGCGCTATGGCCTGGTCTATGGCGCCGAACACCGATTTTCCTTCGGCGTCCAGCATCTCGATCCTTACGCGATCGCCGAACTTCAGGAATGGCGTCTTCGCTTCGCCTGAATCGATCTGCTCCTCGGCGCGGCGCTCGAAGATGCAGCCCGCGCCCCTGGAGCGATCGCGGTTGGACACCGTTCCGGAGCCGATCAGGGTGCCCGCCATCAGCGGGCGGGTCTTGGCGGCGTGCGCGATCAGGCGCGGAAAATCGAACTGCATGTCCTTGCCCGCGTCCGGCTCGCCAAGCAGCTCGCCGTTGATCGAGGCGCGGCAGGCCAGGTGCACTCGGCGCCCGTCCCAGGCCTCGCCGAGTTCGTCCGGGCTCATGGCCACCGGGGAAAGCGACGACGGCGGCTTGGACTGGAAGAACCCGAAGCCCTTGCCCAGTTCGGCTGGAATCAGATTGCGCAGGCTGACGTCGTTCATCAACGCGATCAGGCGGATGTGCTGTGAGGCCTTGTCGCGCTCCACGCCCATGGGGACGTCGCCGGTAATCACGGCAATTTCCATCTCCAGGTCGATGCCGTGGTCTTCGCTGACGGCCACCACGTCGTCGCAGGGGCCGAGCAGCGGGTCAGAGCACCCCTGGTACATCAGAGGCTCCTTTTTCCACCAGTCGGGCAACTCCTGGCCGCGCGCCTTGCGGATCAGCTCAGCGTGGATCAGGTAGGCGGAGCCGTCGGCAAACTGGTGCGCGCGCGGCAGCGGTGCCATCAACTGCGCCATGTCGAGTTCGAAAATGCGGTTCGACTGGCCGGCGTTCACTTCGTTGTAAAGCTGTTCGAGCTGCGGGGCGGCGTAGTCCCAGTCGTCGAGCGCGGCCTGCAGCGTGGGGGCGATATGGTCGGCTTTCAGCGCGACCCTGAGGTTGCGCGAGACAACGACCAGGCAGCCGTCGCGGGTGCCGTCTTTCAGGGTTGCGAGTTTCATCGGGCGTGGGGGCCGCTGGCGGGCGCGAAATGGGAGGGGCGGATTATCTCAGTTATCGCGCGCATCTCCCACCCGCTTCACACGCCGCGCATGCGGCTCACCGCCAGTCCGATCCATTCACGAGTGGCCAGGTAGGCCACGCGCAGGCCCCACGCCGAGGGCAGGAAATCGACGGGTGTAAGCGGGCCGCCGCTGCGGAAGTTGGTCGGCGCCGCGACGGGGTCCAGACCGGCGACGCGAAAGCGCGCCATGGCACGCGTCATGTGCATGGCGTCGGTGACCAGCAGCACGCGCACAACGCCGGCCTCGCGCAGCAACCGTGCCGAGTAGCGCGCGTTCTCTATGGTGTCGTCCGAGAGCATCTCGCGCCAGCGCACCGTGACGCCGAACTCCTGTTCCAGCGCCTCCGCCATCAGCTCCGCTTCGCTGGCCTGGCCGCCGTCGGGACGACCGCCGGAAACCAGCAAGGGCAGGCCGGTCGTGCGCGCCAGCCGGGCACCGTAGCGCACGCGCGCCAGAGTCGGCTCCGAGACCGTTTCGCCGCGCGCGTCGAACTCGAACGCGCGGCGATTGCGCCCACCGCCGAGGATCACGATGGCGCGGGCTCCGCTCGCATGCGCGCGCGCGGTCTCCATCAGCGGCCAGTCGTCCTCCAGGGTGCCGATCAGCGCATGGCTCACCGCCGGCATCGACAGCAACGCGAGCAGTCCCAGCGAGAGTGTGACCACCGCGCCACCCAGCCTGCGCCGTCTGCGCATCAGCAGCAGGCCGATGAACGCCAGCAGCAGCAGGTTCAGAGGCGGCAGCACCCAGGCCGCCACCAGGTGATTGAACAACCAGCTCGTGGACACGGGTGGGCCGTCGGCGTGTGCGTCCGCGTGGCTCAGAGAGCCGGCGCCGGCACCACCCGTCCCGCCGCTTCGCCGAAGCCTATGCTCACGCAGCCCGCGCGTGCGCAACGCGCGCGCTGTATGAGCTCGTCACCATCGGCGATGAAGGCGCGCATTTCGCCGCCCGGCAACTCGACCGGAAACTTGCCACCCTGAGTGATCTCGATCAGTGCGCCTTCCTCGCCGCGCGCCGGCCCCGAGATGGTGCCGGTGCCCAGCAGATCGCCCGGGCGCAGATTGCAGCCGTTTCCGGTGTGGTGCGCGACCAGCTGAGCGGGAGTCCAGTACGAGCTCTTGTAGCTGGTGTGCGATAGCCGGTGAGGCTCGCGCTTCATCGCACGCATCTTCGCCGAGCGCAGCCACATCTCCACCTCGATATCCAGATGACCGGTCGCGGCATCGTGGGCGTCGGTCAGGTAGGGCAGAGGTTGCGGGTCGCCGGCGGGGCGTTGCAGGGCCGGGGCCCGGAACGGCGTCAGCGCTTCGAGGGTGACGATCCAGGGCGAGACCGTGCTGGCGAAATTCTTGGCCAGGAAGGGGCCCAGAGGCTGGTACTCCCAGGCCTGAATGTCGCGCGCCGACCAGTCGTTGAGCAGCACCACGCCGAACACGTGGTCGAGAGCGCGAGACAGCGGCACCGGCTTGCCCAAAGCATTGCCGGGGCCGATCACCAGACCCAGTTCGACTTCGTAGTCCAGGCGTTTGCTGGGGCCGAAGGCGGGGGCCTCGGCGTCAGCGGCCTTGGTCTGGCCGTTGGGGCGCACCACGCGCGTGCCGCTCACCACGATCGAGGAGGAGCGGCCGTGATAGCCGATCGGAATCCACTTGAAGTTGGGCATCAGGGGATTGTCGGGGCGGAACATGCGGCCGATGTTGGTGGCGTGGTAGCTGGAGGTGTAGAAGTCCGTGTAGTCGCCGATCGTCACGGGAATGCACAGTTCCGCCCTGGCCAGCGGCACCAGATGCCTGGCGATCGCGGCCTGTCGCTTGGCCGGCGCATCCGCACTCAGCGCACCCGACAGCGCCAGGCGCAGCGCCTTCCAGTGCGGGCGGCCGAGGGCGGCGAGCGGATTCAGGCTCGTCCCCCCGGCGGCCCTGGCGGCCTCCAGTGCCTTGCCCGCGAGGCCGAGTGCGCGCGCCGCGGCCGTCAGGTCGAGCACCTGGTTGCCGATCGCCACGCCGCCGCGCGGCGCCTCCTTCGAGCCCTTGCGGCGAAACACGCCGAAAGGCAGGTTCTGAATCGGGAAGGCACAGCCGTCGGCGTTCGCCGACTTCACCCAGCTCTTGCGTCGCGGATCGTGCGTCTCGTCGAGTTTCATGCCGTGCCTCAGGGTGTGCCGTTGAAATGCCGCTTGAAGCCGTCCCATACGGCGTCGTAGCCGGGCTGCAGCTGCGCGCACTCGAGTGCGTAGCGCGTGGGTCGGTAGACGTGGCGGGATTCGAACATGAAGGCCAGCGTATTGTCGATTCTGTGCGGCTTCAGTTCGGCTTTGACCGCGTTATCGAAGGTCGTGACGTCCGGGCCATGCGCGCTCATGCAATTGTGCAGGCTGATGCCGCCTGGCAGGAAGCCCTCGGCCTTGGCGTCGTAGACGCCGCGCACCAGGCCCATCAGCTCGCTCATGTAGTTGCGGTGGAACCAGGGCGGCCGGAACGTGTCCTCGGCCACCATCCAGCGCGGCGGAAAGATCACGAAATCGATGTTGGCGACGCCGGGCTGCCCGGAGGGCGAGGTCATCACGGTGAAGATCGACGGATCGCAGTGATCGAAGGAGACGGTGTTGATCGCCATGAAGCGCGACAGGTCGTACTTGTAGGCGGTGCAGGTACCGTGCCAGGCGACCGTGTCCAGGGGCGAGGCCGAAAGTTCCGCGGACCACAGGGCTCCCATGTACTTGGTCACCAGCTCGCAGCGCCCGGCCTTTTCCTCCCAGGCAGCGACCGGGGCGAGGAAATCGCGCGGGTTGGCCAGGCCGTTGGAGCCGATGGGACCGAGTTCCGGCAGTCGGAACTGCGCCCCGTAGTTTTCGCACAGGTAGCCGCGCACCGCAGGGCTGAGCAGCTCGACCTTGAACTTCATGCCGCGCGGAACCACGCAGATCTCGCCGGGCGAGACCTTGAGCCTGCCGGTTTCGGCGAATACCAGCAGCTCGCCGGATTGCGGCACCAGCATCATCTCGCCGTCGGCGTTGACGAAATATCGATCGCTCATCGAGCGGTTGGCGCGGTAGATGTGGATCGCCAGCCCGGCCTGCGCCGCGGGCTCGCCTGAACCGGCCATGGTGGTCAGGCCGTCGATGAAATCGGCCGGCGCATCGTCGACCGGCAGCGGGTCCCAGCGCATGCGATTGGGCGAGGGCTCGGCCTCGGTGAACGGGCCCGAACGCAGCAGCCGGTTGTCGATGCGCCGGAAGGCCGATTGCATGGCCGAGGGCTGGATCTTGTAAAGCCAGGTGCGCTGGTTCTCGGCGCGCGGCGCGGTGAATGCCGTGCCCGACAGCACCTCGGCGTAAAGGCCGTAGGGATTGCGCTGCGGTGAGTTGCGTCCCTGCGGCAGCGCGCCGGGCAGGCCCTCGCTGGCGAACTCGTTGCCGAACCCGCTCTGGTAGGCGAGTGCAGTCTGGATGTTGCCTTCCTTGATGGAGCCCATGCGTACCTCCAGGCGGATGATTTCGGGAAACCTACTGTTGAGCGATCTTCGCGTCGCGTATGACTTTCGACCAGCGCGCGGCTTCCTTGGCAACTCGGGCGCGCATTTCTTCGGGGCTGCCGGTCCGCAGTTCGTTGCCCAGACCCTCCAGTCTCGACTTCACCTCCGACGCGGCGAGC
Organism: Betaproteobacteria bacterium; assembly: GCA_016713125.1. Classification (GTDB taxonomy): domain Bacteria; phylum Pseudomonadota; class Gammaproteobacteria; order Burkholderiales; family SG8-39; genus SZAS-79. The sequence goes on along the minus strand of JADJPT010000020.1, from coordinate 23,705 downwards.
GCGCGTCGGATCTCGCGATTCAGCCTCTCGACCACCGGCCGTGTCTCCGTGTATCGTTGTTGTTCGTTTCATTCCTATTATCGTTAATAGGAATGCGCCCAGTCAATCAAGCCCGCGGCCGGCTCAGTCCTGGAAATCGAAGCCCACCGAGAACCTGTAGCGATCGGCGCGACACCAGATCTACGCCACGTCGAGCACCCGATTGTCCGGGTCGTAACTGATCCCGGTCAGGAACAGCACCGGCGACAGCGTTTCGATGGACAACAGCTTCGCAACTTCGGGCGAGCACAGCCGCGCTTCCACGCTGTTGTCGATACGTCGTATACGTACGCCCAGGTCTTCGCGCAGCACCTGGGTCATCGAGTGGGTTCGCAGGAGCTTTGCGCTGATCCTGCGCCCCAGCTCGGGCAGCACGTGGTTCACCGCGTAGCTTTGCGGCTCGCCGTCATCGAGCCGCAGCCGACGGAAGCAGGCCGCTTCCTTCAGATTCGGGAAGTGGCGCTTCAGCGCCGCCGGCAGCGGGTGGCGAAGCGCGCGCTCGAGCACCAGCGTCTCCTCGCTGGCCTGTTGCGCGAACACCGCTTCTATCGAGCCGAGCAATTTGAGCGGCCGGCGCGGAAACGCGCGCGGATCGGTGAAGGTGCCGTGGCGGCGCTTCCTGACGATCAGTCCCTCGTCCTGAATGGCCTTGAGCGCCTGGCGGATGGTGATCACAGACACCGCGAAGCGTTCGGCGAGCTGCTGCTCCGTGGGCAGGCGCTCCGGCTCCTCGCCATGTCGGGCGAGGATCTCGGCGCGCAGGATCTGCGCGATCTGGTACCACAGGGGAAGCTTGTCGGTCAGCACCGCGCGAGTTTAACGCCCGGCCGACGCCGACTCAGCCGGCCATGCGCGCGGGAAGCCAGGTGGCCAGCGCGGGGATCAGCGCCAGCAGCAGCAGGCGCAGACAGTCGGCGGCGACGAAGGGGAGGATGCCGCGCACGATGGTGGCCAGCGGCAGGCCTGTGACCCCCTGGATCACGAACAGGTTGATGCCCACCGGCGGCACGATCATGCCGATCTCGCAGACGGTGACGAACATCACGCCGAACCAGATCGGGTCGAAACCCAGCGCCACCACCAGCTTGAACACCGGGCCCACGGTGAGCAGCATCATGGCCAGTTCGTCCATCAGCGCGCCGAGCACGATGTACATCAGCATCAGCGCGAGCATCACCGTCCAGCGCGACAGGCCCATTTCCGCCACCCATTTCACCAGCGCGTCGGTCAGGCCGGTGGAATCGATGAAGTAGTTGAAGATGCCGGCACCGATCAGGATCGCGAAAATCATCCCGGTGGTCATCGCGGTCTCGATCACCGCCTGCTTCGCGTTGCCGCGCCGCAGCTTGCCGGCCGCCCAGGCCAGCACCGCCGCGCCGAAGGCGCCGACCGCCGCCGCCTCGGTGGGCGAGAACCAGCCGAAGTACATGCCGCCGAGCACCACGGCGAACAGCAGCACCACCTGCCATACATCGCGCGCTGCGCGCCAGCGTCCCGGCCAGTCGGTGCGCGGGCCGGCCGGCCCGAGTTTCGGGTTGCGGGCCGTCGCCCAGGCCACTGCGCCCATGTAGAGCAGGGTGCCGAGAATGCCCGGCAGGATGCCTGCCGCCAGCAGTTTGCCGATCGACTGCTCGGTCATCAGGCCGTAGATCACGAACAGGATGGAGGGCGGAATCATCACGCCCAGCGTGCCGCCGGCAGCCACCGAAGCCGACGACAGGCTGTCGTCGTAACCGGCACGGCGCATCTCCGGCATGGCCACCCGGCCCATGGTGGCGGCGGTGGCAATGGCCGAGCCGCATACCGCGCCGAAGATCGCGCAGGCGCCCACTGTGGCGAGCGCCAGCCCGCCGCGCAGATGCCCTATCAGCGCCGCAACGCAGCCGTAAAGACTCCTGGACAGTCCGCCGTGTGCGGCAAATACACCCATCATGATGAACAGCGGCAGTACCGACAGGCTGACCGGAAAGATCGATTCGAAGGGGCCGCGACCCAGCACGAATCCCAGCCCGGACCAGCCGTTGACCAGGCCGTAACCGACTGCGCCTACCAGTGCCATGGCGATCGCGACCGGGATGCGCAGCATGATCAGCACCAGCACCGCGACGAAGCCCAGCGCACCTGCGCCGGGACCTGAGAAGAGGGCGGACATCAGTCCGGGCTGCGCCCTGGCGAACCGCCGGACGCGCCTACTTCGCGTACGGCAAGCAGCAACGCTCCCAGGCTCGCCAGCATCAGTCCGGCGAGCAGCGGCAGCCAGTACAACTGCATGGGAATGCCCAGAGTCTGAGAGCGGTCGCCTTGAGCAGCCTGTATCGCCGCCTGGACCCAGGCGTGCCAGGCCATGGCGCCGAGCAGGCCGGCGCAGGCCAGGTGCGCCACGGCCTGCAGCACGGCGCGCACGCGGGCAGGCAGGCGCTCGGTAAGGAAATCCACCGCCACATTGCCTTCGCGCAGGAACACCAGCGGCAGGGCCAGGGCCACGCAATACATCTGCGCCAGCTGCGTGAGATCGACCGTGCCGGTGATCGACACGCCGATGCTCCTGCGCAAGGCGATGTCGGCCATCAGCACCAGCGTGGCGAGGCCGAGAACGCCCACGCCGGCGCAGGCCAGCAGCAACGCCAGCTTGTCGGCGAGGCGCAGCACCGTGACGACAGCCGCTACTTCACCGGCCTTGCGACCTGCTTGAGCATCTCGTCGTAGATGGCTCGCGCGTTCCCTACGCCGGCCTTTTCGATGTCGCCGAGTTCCTTGTCGATGACCGGCTTAAGTTGCGCACGCCACTTTTCGCGCTGCTCGCCGGAAACGGACACGATGCTGTTGCCGCGCGCCTTCACCGCATCCAGGCCGGCCTGATCCCATTTGCCCCACAGTTCGCCGAAGCGGTTGACCATGCTCGTGCCCGTGGTGTCGTCTATGGCCTTCCTGGCCTCGGCCGACAAGCCGTTGTACTTCGCCTGGTTCATGACCACGTGGAAGCAGGCGGTATAAACGCGCGCGTCGTAGTGGTGCTTGAGCAGGCCCTCGAGCCGGAAGCCCTTGATCGCGTCCCAGGGGAAAACGGCACCGTCGATCACGCCCTTCTCCAGGTTCTCGTAGACCTGCGTGGGTGGCATGCCCACCGGTGTGGCGCCGAGGAAGCTCAACAGTTCCTGCGTCGGCGGGTTCGGGCGCGGATGCGCAGGCCCTTCACGTCGTCGATCGACTTCAGCTCCTTGGCGCGCGTGTGGAACAGGCCGGGGTTGTGGCAGTGCAGGGCCAGCACCTTGAAGCCCTTGTAGTCCTCGGCCAGCATTCCCGGCAGCATGGCCCACAGCGTGCGCGAAGCGGCGTCTGCGGAAGGAGCGACAAAGGGCAGTTCCATCACTGACGAGCGCGGCAGGCGGCCGCGTGGAATGCCGTTCAGACCCCAGCCCACGTCGGTCACCCCCTGCCTGACCTGATCGGCCTGGTTCTCGGTCTTGCCGAAGGGTGAGTTGCCCGCGAACACGCGGCCGGTGAGCTTGCCGCCGGTGCGCTTCTCGAGTTCCTTGACCCAAGGCTCGAGCACGTCGACCACGAAGCCGTGGGTCGGCGGGACGAAGGTGGTGACCTTGAGTTCGACCTTGTCCTGGGCTTGCGTTGCGGCGCACAGGCCGAGCCCCAGCCCCAGGATGAGCGTGCGTGCCGACCAGCTGCGGGCGTACTTGGGCATGAAGAGTCTCCTGATTATGGTTTTAGTTGTGGGTTGCCGCGGTGCACTCGATGTGCGGCTCAGTCTGCGACGAACCCGGATGCCTTGACCACCGGTCCCCACTTTGCGGTGTCCTCGCTCATGCGTCGCGCGAGCTCGGCCGACGTGGAGCCGACCGGCTCGAAGCCGATGGACAGCAGGCGGGCGCTCACATCCGGCGCCTTGATCGCCGCAGCGGCTGCGGCCGAGAGGCGATCGAGCGTGTCCTGCGGGCTGCCGGCGCGGGCATGGAATGCGAAGAAGCCATCGCCCTGGATCTGCGGGAAGCCGAGCTCGGTGAAGGTCGGAATCTCGCTGGCGATGGGCGAGCGCTTCGACCCGGAGGTGGCGACGATGCGCACCTTGCCGGCCTTGTGCAGGGTAATGGCTTCCGACAGCACGTCGAAGCCGGCCGGCACCTGGCCTCCGGCGATGTCGTTCAGCAAGGGCGCGCCGCCCTTGTAGGGCACGTGCTGCATGTCGATGCCGATCGCGCGACCGAACAACAGGCCGAAGAAATGCGGCAGGCTGCCGACCGCGGGTACGCCGAAGCTGGTGCGCCGCGCATCGGCTTTCAGCCAGGCCACAAACTCGGGCAAGGTCTTCGCACCTGAAGCCGGTCCCACGGTCAATGCCAGCTGGAAGTTGACGGCCAGCGAAACCGGCGCGAAATCCCTCGACGGCACGTAGGAAATCTTGCGGTAGGTGAGCGGGGCGATCACGGTCACGGCGACGGGCGCGACCATCAGCGTGCGGCCGTCCGGCTTGGACATGCGCAGAGCATCGGCCGCAATCTGGCCGCCCGCGCCGGGCCGGTTCTCCACCACGACCGGTGCGCCGAGCGCGTCCCGCATCTTGTCGGCGGCGAGGCGCGCGATCAGGTCTGCGCCACCTCCGGGGGCAAAGCCGACCAGGATGCGATAGCTGTTGTCCTGGGCCATCGCGCTTTGGGCAGTGAAGGCAAGGCAGGCGGTAAGCAGCGTACGGGTGAAGGCTTGCATGGCGGCACCTCGGGGTTGGACAGGCGTTAGCCTACTATGTGATCGCCCGGCAGTGGAACGTCGGCGGCGAGCACGGGGAGTTGGCGCAGGCGCGCATAGAGCGGCGCAAAGTCCGGCGCGGTATCGCGCAGCAGGTGCGCGAAGCCCTCGATGACGAAGTAGGCGTCCTGGTAGCGGTCTATGGCGTAGCCGGTGCGCATCATGCGCTCGAGGTCGAAGGCGAACCGGCGAGGCGCCGGGCCGTCGATGGCGTGCGCCAGCTCGCCGCCGGAGGACAGCAGTCCGGCACCGTAGGCGCGCAGGCCGCGTTCGGTGCGCACCAGTCCGAACTCGATCGTGTACCAGTACAGTCGCGCGAGCATGGGCAGCGCGCCCAGACGCAGCGCCTTCAGCCCGCCCTTGCCGTACTCGCACAGGTGCTCGGCGTAAGCCGGGTCGAACAGCAGGGGCACATGGCCGAAGAAATCATGGAACACGTCGGGTTCGACGATGTAGTCGAACTCGGCCTGGGTGCGCAGCCAGACAGTGACCGGGAAACGTCTGGCGGCCAGGTGGGTGAAGAAGGCCTCGTCCGGAATCAGTCCCGGCACAGGAACGATCTCCCAGCCGGTCACGGGGCGCAGTCGGCGCGACACGGCCGAGAAGTCCGGAATGGCCTGCCCCGCATCCAATCCGGCCAGCGCGTGCTCGAACTCCGGGCAGGCGTAGCGCGGCACCAGGGCGGACTGGCGCGCGTACAGCCTGCGATACAGCGCATGCTCCGCACCGGTGTAGGCGGCCCAGTCCTGCTCGACCGCATAGTCCGGGCCGGCGCGGCTGTAGTCCCCGCGCAGGACGGCTTCTTTCATGCCGCGGGTTTGAGCACGCCGCGGCGGATCTGATCGAGTTCGATCGATTCGAACAGAGCGCGGAAATTGCCTTCGCCGAAGCCCTCGTCGCCCTTCCTCTGGATGATCTCGAAGAAGATCGGGCCGATCACGGTCTTGGTGAAGATCTGCAGCAGCTTGCCGCCATCGGGCGCGCCGTCGAGCAGAATGCGGCGCTTGCGCAGTTCCTCGACCGGTTCGCCGTGGCCGGGCAGGCGCGCATCGAGCATCTCGTAATAGGTGTCCGGCGTGTCGAGCAGCGTGACGCCCGCGGCGCGCAGCGCGTCGACGGTCGCAAAGATGTCGTTCGAGGCAAGGGCGATGTGCTGTATGCCCTCGCCCTGATAGGCGTCGAGGTACTCCTGGATCTGCGAGCGGTCGTCGGAGGACTCGTTGATCGGGATGCGGATGCGTCCGCACGGGCTGGTCATGGCCTTGGACTTGAGGCCGGTGAGCTTGCCTTCGATGTCGAAGTAGCGCACCTCGCGGAACTCGAACAGGCGCTCGTAGAATTCGGCCCACTCTTTCATGCGCCCGCGGTGCACGTTGTGGGTCAGGTGGTCGATCTGGGCGAGACCGCAGCCGGCGTGCGGCGGCGCCTCCCCGGCCCACCAGGCCTCGTATCCGGGCAGCGGCTTGAAATCGACGTCGTAGATGGTGTGGCCGTAGTCGTTTTCGGGATAGCGATCGACCAGGTAGATCAGGGAATCGCCAATGCCCTTGATGGCCGGGATGGCGAGCTCCCCCGGGCCGACGCGGTTCTCCACGCCCCAGGCGCCGCGCTCGATCAGTTGGGCGTAGGCCGCGCGGGCGTCCTTCACGCGGAAGGCGATCGCGCACACGCTGGGGCCGTGGCGGCGCGCGAAGTTCTGCGCAAAGGAACTGGACTCGGCGTTGACGACGAAGTTCACGTCGCCCTGCTTGTAGAGCAGTACGTCCTTGTGGCGATGTCGGGCCACGGCGCGAAAGCCCAGGGTCTCGAACAGCGCGCCCAGCGCTTTGGGATCCGGGGCGGCGTACTCGATGAACTCGAATCCGTCGGTCTGCAGCGGGTTGTCCCAGAGATCGGCCATGGCGCGCTCCTGTACGTGATGGGGCCCGAGTCTACGCGGACCGACGGGGCATGCGATTGCCAAGCCCGACCTGTGGTGCAGGAATCGGGGAATAATATGTCTTACAAACGAACATGGGAGGCAGAAAGTGCCAAGAATCGTCCTGGACAGGACCGACAAGCGCATCCTCGAGGTGCTGCAAAAGGACGGGCGCATCGCCAACAACGAACTGGCCGAGCGGGTCAGCCTGTCGCCCTCACCCTGCCTGCGCCGCGTGCGGGCGCTGGAGGCGGCCGGCGTGATCCGCGAGTACGCCGCCATTCTCGATCCGGTGTGTCTGGGCCTCGGCCTGCTCGCCTTCGTCAGCGTCAAGCTGAAAAAGGAAGGCAAGATGCCCATCGAGCAGTTCGCGCGCGCGGTCGAATCCTGGCCCGAGGTGGTGGCCTGTTACGCGACCACCGGGGACATGGATTACCTGCTGCGCGTGCAGGTCGAGGACCTCGAGCACTACTCACGCTTCATGATGGATCGGCTGCTGAAGCTGCCCAGTGTGATCGATTCGCGCTCCAGCTTCGCACTGGAGCGCGTCAAGGAAACGACTGCGCTGCCGCTCTAGGTCCGCGCCGAATGCGGCATCATGCCAGTTCCGACGAGGAGGATATGCACATGCCGCGCCTGCAGCCATTGCCCGCCGAGCACACACCCGAGCTCAAGCCGCATTTCGATTTTTTCCTGACCACGCTGGGTTTTGCGCCGAACAGCGTGCTGACCATGCAGCGCAAGCCCCGGCTGGTTCAGGCCTTTGCGCAGTTGAACGCCGCGGTGATGGATCCGGAAGGTGACGTCGACCTTGGCTTTCGCCGGCTGATCGGGCACGTCGCGAGCCGCGCCGCCGGATGCCTGTACTGCCAGGCGCATACCGTCCTGGGCGCCCGGAACTTCGGCATTGACGAAGAACGCATCGCCGCAGTGTGGGATTTCCGCACCAGCGCGCTGTTTTCGGCGGCCGAGCGCGCGGCGCTGGAGTTCGCGCTGGCCGCCGCCAGCCAGCCGAACGCCGTCACCGACGAACTGTTCGCGGAACTGCGCGGTCACTGGAGCGAGGCGCAGATCGTCGAGATCCTCGGCGTGGTGGCCATGTTCGGTTTCCTCAACCGCTGGAATGACAGCCTGGCCACGCCGCTTGAGCCGGTGCCCTCACGACTGGCGGAGCAGGTGCTCGGCGAGCGCGGTTGGGAGGCGGGCAAGCACGGCGCGGGGTGAGCCGCGTCAGCCGGCGAGTCCCACCGGCAGCATTCGGAAGCCGCGGAAGCGCACGCGACGGTCGCGTACGGGCGCGCCGGCCAGGCTGAGGTGCGGAAAGCGCGCGGCGAGGCGCCCGATGGCGATGCGCGCTTCGAGGCGGGCGACGTTCATGCCGGCGCAGGCGTGCTCACCCTGGCCGAAGGCCACGTGGCGATTGGGCTTGCGGCCTATGTCGAAGCGTTCGGGTGCGGGAAACTGCGCCGGATCGCGGTTGGCCGCACCGATGCCGATGGTGATCGAGGTGCCTGCGGAGAGTTCGTGCCGGCCCACCTGCATGGCGGCCGACAGGCGACGGTTGTTCAGCTGTATCGAGCCGTCGTAGCGCAGCATCTCCTCGACCGCCGCGGGCAGCAGCCCGGGGTCCTCGCGCAGGCGCGCGAACTCGACCGGGTGCGTGAGCAACAGCCAGACGCCGTTGCCGATCAGGTTGGTGGTGGTCTCGTGCCCGGCGTTCAGCAGGAAGATGCAGTTGTGCAGCAGCTCCGCCTCCGACAGGCGTTCGCCGTCGGCTTCTCCCTGGATCAGCCGGGTCAGCACATCGGTCTCCGCGTCGCCTGGGTGCTTGCGTCGTGCGGCCACCAGGTCGCGCAGGAACGCGAGGAACTCGACGACCGCGCGGTTGCCGCGCGCCAGCACTTCGGCGGAAGGCGCGGGCTCGAGGCCCGAAAGGATGGCCAGTGACCACTCGCGAAGCGGCCCTCTTTCGGCGCGCGGCACCTCGAGCAGGTTACCGATCACCTCGACCGGGATCTGCGCGGCGAAACCCTCGATCAGGTCGAACGTCCGTCCGCCTTGCGTCTCGCCGGCCATGCGTTCGAGCAGTCCGTCGACCAGGCTGGTCACGCCGGCTTCCATGCGCGCGATGGCGCGCTGGTTCAGCGCGCCCATGATCAACCCGGCGCACGCGCGTATGCAGCGGCGGGTCGTTGAACACCAGGCTGCTGGTGTGATGCTCGTAAAGCGGCGTGGCGCCGAACTTGGGCAGGAACTCGGCGCGCTTGTCCGAGGTCGCGCGCGGGTCGCGGTACACGGCGATCACATCCTCGTAGCGAGACAGGAACACCCCGCCATCGGCGAAGCGATGCACCGGATCGTGCTCGCGCAGCGCCGCGTAAGTCGGATAGGGGTCGTCGATGAACTGTGGCGTGACGCGCGTGAGCTCGAAGCCCAGCGCCAGGCTGCGCGTATCCATTCGGCTATTATGCATGCCTCTTCGTGTACGGATCGGCCGACCTACCCCATGCAACGCGTACCCTTCGCAGAATTCGAACCCGTGCTGCTCGCGCGCCTCCAGGCGCTGTGGGGCACGCCCGTCAACCTGTACCGCGCACTGGGCAACAATCCGAAGATGGTGGCTGCCTGGACCGAGTTCGCGCAGGCGATCCGCGCCGACAGCCAGACACCGCGCGCGCTGCGCGAGCTGATGATCCTGCGCTCGGGCCAGCTGCAGGACTCCGAGTATGAATGGGCGCAACACCTGCGCATGGCGCGCAAGGCCGGCGTGCGCGAGGCGCAGATCGAACAACTCGCGGCCTGGCGCACTTCGCAGGAGTTCGATGCGCGCGAAAGGGCGGCGCTCGAGCTGACCGAGGCGGTGACGGCGGGCAAGGTCGGCGACGCGGTCTGGGCGATCGGCAAGGCGCAGTTCTCGGACAATGAACTGGTCGAGCTGGTAATGACAGCGTCCTTCTATTGCATGGTCGGTCGCGTGCTCGACGCACTTCAGGTTGAAATGGACCCGGACATAGGCGAGTACTCGCCCAGGTTGCCGGGACGCTGAGGGGCGGGTGATGCAGCCGGCGCGCAGTTATCGCTATTACGACCTGGTGATGGTGGCTTTCGTCACTGTGCTGGTCTGCTCCAACCTGATCGGGCCGGCCAAGATCGCGCAGCTCGATCTGCCGGTGCTGGGCCTGGTGACCTTCGGTGCCGGGGTGCTGTTCTTCCCCATCTCCTACGTGTTTGGCGACATCCTGACCGAGGTGTACGGCTACGCGCGCGCGCGCAAGGTGATCTGGGCCGGCTTCGCCGCGCTGGGCTTCGCCTCGTTCATGGCCTCGGTGGTCGTCGCCCTGCCGCCGGCCCCGTTCTGGAACAACCAGGCGGCCTACGAGGTGGCGTTCGGCTCGACCTGGCGGATCGTTGCGGCCTCGATGGTGGCGTACTTCTGCGGTGAGTTCGTCAATTCCTTCGTGCTGGCCAGGATGAAGGTGGCCACGGCCGGCCGCTGGCTGTGGTCGCGCACCATCGGCTCGACGATCGCAGGCGAAGCAGTCGACTCGGCGCTGTTCTACCCGCTCGCCTTCTACGGGACGGGCATCATTCCGGACGACAAGCTGCCGGTGGTGATGGCGGCGCAGTTCGTGGTCAAGGTCTGTGTCGAGGTGCTGTTCACGCCACTGACCTATCGCATCGTGGGCTTCCTGAAGAAGGCCGAGCAGGAAGACTGGTACGACCGGCACACCAACTTCAGCCCATTTGCGCTGAAGGCCTAATCTCGAAGATTTATTTCTGGAAATCCGCTCCTGGAGCGGATTCCGCGCCAGATCGTATACTTATTCTGATATTTTATCGGGGTCGGCAGGAAGGCTTGCAGGCAACTGGCCCGCGCGCAGCGAGGCGAGAACGCGGCGCAACCGGTTGCGTGGCACGCTGGGTCCGTCGTCGATCATGAACCTGCCCTCGATCTCGACGTAGTACTCGCCGGCCAGGCGATCCGCGTTCTGCAGGTGCCATACGATCAAGCGGTGGGGGCCGATTGCCGCTTCCGCAACCGGCCGGTTGCCCGGTACGAAGTATTCGCCGAACACCTGCCGGAACGCTTCTTTGCCCACACCTTCCAGATAGCGCTTGAGTTCCTCGTAGCGGCGGCGCGGCGCGTTCGACAGCAGCGCGGCGTCTTCGATCGCGCCGCGTGCCAAATGGCGATGCAGAAGCCAGGAGGTGTTCAGGGCGGTATCGGGCGCGATTGTCGCATCCGGTCCCGGCGCGGTTGCCGTGAGGGCGCGCCAGAAAAAGCGCAACGGGCCCTCGTCGGATTCGATCTGGCGCTCGACGAATTCGGCTTCCGTCGCCGTTGCAGCCGGGGGGGCGGGCGCGGCATCCTGTGCGCAGGCAAGCGCTGCGGCGCAGGCGAGCGCGCCGCCGAGCAGCAGTCCGCGCATCCGGCTTCCGGCGCTGAATGCGGCGGGGATCAAGCCGCGCGGGCGACCGGCTGCGCATCTGCCGGCCGGCGAATCCTGGCGAGCAGTTCCTGCTGTCGGCTGCGCGCCAATACGACGCTCCGGTCCTTGACGTGGCCGTAGCCGCGTATGGATTCCGGCAGGCCGGCAATCTCCACCGCCAGTTCGTGGTTGCCGCGGTCGAGCGTCTGCAACAGGGCATCGATACCCTGCTCGTACTCGGCGATCAACTGGCGCTCCATGCGGCGCTCGGCGGTGCGACCGAAGATGTCGAGCGCGCTGCCGCGCAGGCCCTTGAGTTTTGCCAGCAGGCGGAAGCCGGTCATCATCCAGGATCCGAAGCGCATCTTCCGCGGCTCCCCGGTCAGCGGGTCGGGCTTGGCGAGCAGCGGCGGGGCGAGATGGAACACCAGCTTGTAGTCGCCCTCGAACATGGCCTCGACCTTCCTGGCGAACTCGCCGTCGGCGTACAGGCGCGCGACCTCGTACTCGTCCTTGTAGGCGAGCAGCTTGGCGTACTGGCGCGCCACCACCTGCGCCAGCGCGTCTCCGCCGATGCGTTCGGCTTCGATCCCGCGCACCCGCTCGACCAGGGACTGATAGCGCGATGCGTAGGCGGCATCCTGATACTCGCTCAGCAGTTTCACGCGACGCGCCACCAGTTCTTCCAGGTTGCGTGACAGCGGCGGGGCGATCGCGACCACATCGGCCGGCGCTGCCGCGCGCTGCACCTGCGCGAGGTCGATCGCCGCGCGGCGACCCCAGATGAAGCTCTTCTGGTTGAACTCGACCGCCACGCCGTTCAGTTCGATGGCGCGTTCGATCGCGGAGCCGCCAGCGGCACCCAGCCCTTCTGGCAGGCGAAGCCGAGCATGAACATGTTGGTGGCGATCGAATCGCCCATCAGCGCGGTGGCCAGTTCCGCGGCCGATGAACGCGCGCCGCGCCGCAGGCATCCGCGATGTCGCGGCTCAGGTCGCTGCCGGGCAGCCGCCAGTTCGGGTTCTTGACGAACTCCGCGGTCGGCGCCGTGGTGGCATTGACGACCGCGCGCGTCTGCGGGGGCGACATGCGACTGACCGCGTCCGGGCTGGCACTCACCACCAGATCGCAGCCGATCAACAGGCCCGCGTCGCCGGTGCCAATGCGCGCGGCGTGCAGCTCCTCGGGAGTCGCGGCGATCTTCACGTGCGACATCACCGGCCCGCCTTTCTGTGCCAGGCCCGACATGTCGAGAACCGACACGCCCTTGCCCTCCAGGTGCGCGGCCATGGCGAGGATCTGGCCGATGGTGATCACGCCGGTGCCGCCGATGCCGGTGACGAGGACGCCGTAGGGCGCGTCAAGCGCGGCGCGTGCCGGTTCCGGTAGCGCGGGTGCGGCGCCCGCGGCGTCCGGGCGCGGCGCCGCCTTGCCCTTCCTCAGCTGCCCGCCTTCGACGGTGACGAAGCTCGGGCAGAAGCCCTTCACGCACGAGTAATCCTTGTTGCAGGTCGACTGGTTGATGCGGCGCTTGCGGCCGAACTCGGTCTCCAGCGGCTCGACCGACAGGCAGTTCGATTTGTCGCTGCAGTCGCCGCAGCCTTCGCACACCGCCTCGTTGATGACGGCGCGCTTCGCCGGATCGGGGTACTCGTTGCGCTTCCTGCGGCGGCGCTTCTCCGAGGCGCAGGTCTGGTCGTAGATCAGCGCCGAGACGCCGGGCACCTCGCGCAGCTCGCGCTGCACCTGGTCGAGTTCGTCGCGGTGGCGGATGGTCACGCCGGGGGCCCAGTTGGTGCCGGCCGGGTACTTGTCCGGCTCGTCGGTCACGACAATGATCGGATGCACGCCTTCGGCCGCGATCTGCCGCGAGATCATCGGTGGGTCGAGCGGGCCGTCGTGGTGCTGCCCGCCGGTCATCGCCACCGCGTCGTTGTAGAGGATCTTGTAGGTCATGCGTCGCGCTGCGCCGCCACGGCCGCGCGGATGGCCAGGTAGCCCGAATGGAAGTAGGTGCCGTCGCCGATGTTGGCGAAGATGTGTTGCGTCTTGCAGAACGGCGCCTGGCCTATCCACGGCGCGCCCTCGCCGCCCATGTGCGTGAAGGTCGATGTGCTGCGATCCATCCACAGCGCCATGAAGTGGCAGCCGATGCCGGCGGTGGCGCGGCTGCCCTCGGGCACGCGCGTCGAGGTGTTGTGCGGGCAGCCGGAGCAGAAGTAGGGCGTGCGCACGGCGGTGACGCGCGGCCGGGCCTGCGCCTTCTCCTTGGCGTCGAGGAACGCCAGGCGCTCCTTCAAGCGATCGCCGAGCAGCGGTCAGGCCGAGCGCTCTCGAGGCGCTTGGCCATGGCGCGCGCGACCATGGCCGGCGAATGTTCGTACTGCGCCGGCAGCAGCCACTGGCCGGCCGGTCCCGCGGCATGGCTCCATTCGCCGCTGTCGGCGAACTTGCCGACCACGCGCGGCACGCGTTTGCCCTCTTCCCAGGAGTAGAGCTCTTCCTTGATCTGGTACTCGATCAGCTGGCGCTTCTCCTCGACGACGAGGATCTCCTCCAGCCCTTCGGCGAAGCGGCGCGCGCCCTGCGGCTCGAGCGGCCAGCTCATCGCCACCTTGTAGACGCGCAGGCCGATGTCGCGCGCGACCTGTTCGTCGATGCCGAGGTCGGCGAGCGCCTGCATGGTGTCGCCGTAGGACTTACCGGTGGTGACAATGCCCAGCCGCGCGCGCGGCGAATCCCAGACGATGCGGTCGAGCCGGTTGGCGCGTACATAGGCCAGCGCCGCGTAGACCTTGTAGTCGAGCAACCGCGCCTCCTGCTCGAGGATGCCGTCGGGCCAGCGGATGTTCAGGCCGCCGGGGGGCAGGGCGAAGTCGGTGGGGATCACGACGTTGACGCGATGCGGGTTCACGTCCACCGAGGCGCCGGACTCGACCACGTCGGTCACGCATTTGAAGGCGATCCAGCAGCCGGAATAGCGGCTCATGGCGAAGCCGTGCAGGCCGAAGTCGAGGTAGTCCTGCACGTTCGCCGGGTTCAGCACCGGGATGCAGCAGGCCTTGAGGATGTGCTCGGACTGGTGCGCGAGCGTGGAGGACTTGGCCGCGTGGTCATCGCCGGCGAGCACCAGCACGCCACCGTGCTTCGCGCTGCCGGCCGCGTTGGCGTGTTTGAAAACGTCGCCGCAGCGGTCCACTCCCGGGCCCTTGCCGTACCACATGGCGAACACGCCGTCGTAGTTCGCGTCCGGAAAGAGATTCAGCTGCTGCGTGCCCCAGATCGAGGTGGCGGCCAGGTCCTCGTTGACGCCGGGCTGAAACTTGATGTGGTGCTGATCGAGGTACTTCTTTGCCTTGGCCAGCGACTGGTCGAGGCCGCCCAGCGGCGAGCCGCGGTACCCGGAAATGAAACCTGCCGTATTGAGGCCGGCGGCGAGGTCGCGCTCGCGCTGCATCATGGGCAGGCGCACCAGGGCCTGCGTGCCGGTCAGGAACACGCGTCCTGGTTCGAGCGTGTACTTGTCGTCCAGGGAGACGTTGGAGATCGGCGGGCGACCGGGCGTTCAGGCTTCATCTCCGCAAGAATCGTGATTCGAACGGCGCGGGGATCGTGTTCCGGGCCTGCCGCATTGATCTAGCATACCCGCCGGCGCTTGGCGCCCGGCAGCCCATTTCGCGCCGCGCGCCGGCTCGCCGCCCCCGGGCTTGTCCCAGTAGGGCTCGGGACCGAACGAAGCGGCGAGGAAGTCGATGAACACGCGCGTTTTCGCCGGCAGGTGACGCCGGTGCGGGTAGACGGCGTAGATCGCGACGTCGGTGTCGAACGTGTAGGCCGGAAACAGCGCCACCAGTGAGCCGTCCTCCAGGTGTCGGCGTACGTCCCAGGTGGATTTGAGCGCAACGCCCAGGCCGGCCAGCGCCCATTCGCGCAGCACCTCCCAGTTGTCGCAGGCGTAGCTGCCGGTCACGCGCACGGTGCCGCGCTTGCCCACCGGACCGCGGTACTCCCAGGTCTGCGAGAAGCCCTGGTCCCAGTTGGCAGGATGCGCATGCACGGCTCGTGATAGTTCGCGCCTTCGTCGGTCAGGCTGAGGCTGCGCGTGGTGCGATTCAGCAGGCGTACGCCCAGACGTGTCTCCAGCGCAGCAAGCCGGCGGCTGACCACGGCGGTGGACAGGCCCAGTTCGCGCGCCGCTGCGGACAGGCTGCCGGCAGAGACCACGCGGGCGAACACCGTCATTTCGTAAAGATTGTCGGCCATATGACAGTTCGGCGATCTATTGTTGTTTTTATTGTAAAGGTATTTGGATTTTGGAGGGCATTCTAATTCGAAACGTAAAGCCCCATGATTGGTGCATCGCAACAATTATTCTTGGATAAATCTCATGAACTCCCGTGAAATCAGCGAGATCGAAAGCCGTTTGTCGCATGGCCTGGAGCAGAGCCTGAGTGGCGCGCAGATGGACTACCTGCTGCGCAGCGCCAGGCGCGAGCGCGCCGAGCATGTGGCGGAAGGCTATGCCGTGCTGATGCAGAAGCTGGCCGCGTTCGGCGCGGCATTGCGTCTCATGGCCGAAGCCTGCACCGCCGCGCGTCTGCGCACCGAACTCGGCGCCAAGTCGGCGGCTTCGCACCTGTAGAGCACTAAGGCCACACCCTGCGGCGGACGAACCTCAGCCGTTGAGCCAGGCCAGCAGCGCCCTGTTCACTTCCTGTGGGCGCTCCAGGGTCGCGAGATGTCCGCAGGCAGGCACAACGACCAGCCGCGCACCGGGGATGCCGGTCGCGAGCTCCTGATGGCGGTCCAGCGGTGTGAGCATGTCCTGCTCCCCGCACAGCACCAGCGTCGGGCAGGCTATCGCCGCCAGCGCAGGGCGGCTGTCGACGCGGTTCATGATGGCTGTCTGCTGGCGCAGGAATGCATCTGGGCCGACCGAACGGGCCATGTCCTTGACCAGGTCGGTAAGCCGCGCATCACCGAGTCGCGAGGTGTGCAGCAGGACCGGCAGCAGGCGGTCTGTGACGCCGAGAAAGCGCCCCTTGTCGGCCAGTTCGATCAGCGCCAGGCGCCGCTCCCTGGCCTCGTCGGTATCGGCGCGCGCCTGGGTGTCGAGCAGGGCGAGGCGGGTCACGCGCTGGGGTGCCTGGCGCATGATTTCCAGGGCCGCGTAACCGCCCATCGAGAGCGCGCCCAGCGCGAAGCGCTCGAACGGCGCTTCGGCAAGCACGCGACGCGCCATCCCGGGCATGTCTGCGTCGCGCGTCAGGTCGGCGATCCAGAGATCCGCATGTTGCTCGAGCGCTTCGCGTTGCGGCTCCCAGAGCCGTGCGTCGCAGAGCAGCCCGGGCAACAGCACCAGAGGCTGCTTGACGGACCCGCTCAAGCGATGGACTTCCACATTTCCATGTCGCGCCTGGCGGTCCAGATGCGCGGATGCTCGATGCCGCTGGCCTCGTCGTAGGCACGGGAAACGTCGAACGGCATGCAGTGCTCGTAGATCGGGTAATGGCCGTACTTCGGGTCCATCCTGAGCTTGGTGGCTTCATAGACCTGCTTGAGAGACAGGCCGGCCTTGGCTCCGACGCGCGCCGTATCGAGCAGCCCGCGCACGAAATCCTGCGTGAACTTGATCGCCTTGCGGCTCTCGGCAGCGGTCTTGAGCGCGGGGCCACGACCGGGTACCAGGGCTTTCGGCTTGAGAGCGCCAGCCGATCCAGCGTGGCGGGCCAGTCGCCGAGGTGCGCGTCGCCAGTGTAGATCCCGGCCTTGTACTCGACCAGATCGCCGGAGAAAAGCACCTTCTGCGACGGGATCCAGACGATGCTGTCGCCGGCCGTATGGCCGCGGCCGGCATGGATGACGTGCACCTCGAGCTTGCCCATCATGACGACCAGGCGGTCCCTGAACACCATGGTCGGCCAGGTCAGGCCGGGGATCGATTCCGCGCCGCGGAACAGGCGCGGGAAGCGGCCGATCTCGCTCGCCATGTCCTGCCGGCCGCGCTCGCGGATCAGCTCGAGGGTTGCTTCGCTGGCGATGATCTGCTGCGGCTTGTAGGCCGAAGCGCCGAGCACGCGCACCGCGTGGTAGTGGGACAGCACCACATACTTGATCGGTTTGGAGGTTACTTTCCGGATGCGCTTGATCACCTCGCGTGCCATCAGGGGGGTGGCCTGTGCATCGATCACCATCACGCCATCGTCACCGACGATGACGCCGGAATTCGGATCGCCTTCGGCCGTGAAGGCCCAGGCGTTGGCCGACAGGCGCTCAAAACTGATCTTCTTCGCTTTCAGATCGCTTTGTGAGGCGAAGCTTTGTGCCATGATGGACGCTTCCTGCAATGGAGTTGCGGCTATGATATCGCGGTTGAGCCGTACTGCACCCGGCCGTTCGAAGAGGTAATCCCGACATCATGGGCCGCCCGGAAAAATTCCGCCTCGGCGACGTACTCGTCGCGCAGAAGGTCATCTCCCTCGAGCAGCTCAAGGCTGCGCTTGACGAGCAGAAGAAGAGCGGGCGCAAGCTCGGTCGCATACTGATCGAGCAGGGTTTCGCCAGCGACGAACAGATCTGCGAAGCGATCTCCCGCCAGCTCGCGATCCCCTACGTCAATCTGAAGTTCTACAACTTCAATGACGAGGTCGTTCGCAAATTGCCCGAATCGCAGGCGCGGCGCTTCCGGGCCATCGTCCTGGAGGACCGGCGCGACGGCTATCTGGTCGGCATGGCCGACCCGAGCGACCTGTTCGCCTACGACGAGCTGACGCGCGCACTCAGGCGCGACGTGGATACGGCAGTGGTGAGCGAGTCCCTGCTGCTGCAGACCATCGACAGGATTTACCGACGTACCGAGGAGATCAGTGGCCTGGCGCGCGAGCTGCAGCGCGACATCGGGGAGGAGTACGTCGATTTCGGTGCGCTGGGGGCGGGGCTGGGTGCCGAGGACGCGCCGGTCGTCAAGCTGCTGCAGAGCGTGTTCGAGGATGCGGTGCAGGTCAACGCCTCGGACGTGCACATCGAGCCGCAGGAGGGCCGCGTGCAGATCCGCTTTCGCATCGACGGCGTGCTGATGCCGCAGACCGAAACCGATTCGCGCATCGGGCCGGCCATCGTGCAGCGGCTGAAGCTTATGGCGGGTCTGGACATTTCCGAGAAGCGCCTGCCGCAGGACGGTCGGTTGAACGTGATCGTGCGCGACCAGCCGATAGACGTGCGCATGTCCACCATGCCCGTGCAGTACGGCGAGTCGGTGGTGCTGCGCCTGCTCAACCGCAGGGCCAGCGTGCAGACCCTGGACGACATAGGCATGCCGCCGAACATGCTGGCCCGCTTTCGCGAGTTGATCCAGCGAAGCAACGGCATGATTCTGGTGACCGGGCCGACCGGTAGCGGCAAGACGACGACTCTATACGCCGCATTGCAGGAGGTGAATACGGCGGACAAGAAGATCGTCACCGTCGAGGACCCGGTCGAGTATCGCCTGCCGGGCATCAGTCAGGTGCAGGTCAACGAGAAGATCGACCTGACTTTCGCCCGGGTGCTTCGCTCGACGCTGCGCCATGATCCGGACATCGTGCTGGTCGGCGAAATCCGCGACGAAGAGACGGCGCAGATCGGCCTGCGCGCCGCACTTACCGGTCACCTGGTGTTCTCGACCCTGCATACGATGGACGCGGCTAGCACGCCAATACGCCTGATCGACATGGGCGCGCCGAATTACATGGTGGCGACCTCGGTGCATGCGGTGATCGCACAACGCCTCGTGCGCATGATCTGCGAGAGTTGCAAGGAACCGCATCAACCCGACGCCTACGAGACGCGCTGGTTGACGGCGATCCTGGGTGAGGGCTGGGACGCGCATGGATACAGTCGCGGTCGCGGCTGCTCGCATTGCAACGGCACCGGCTACTCCGGGCGAACAGGCGTCTACGAGATGCTGGAAATGACCCCGGACCTGGTGCGCGCGGTGAACGACGCGGCTCCCAACGTGTTCATGCAGGCGGCGGCGTCCCACCTGCGGGGGCATACCCTGGCCGATCACGCGCTCGAGCTGGCCAAACGCGGGCGCACCACCGTAATCGAGGCGATCAAGGTCGCCTCGCAACTGGAGGCCTGAGGAGCCCGTGCCGGCGTTCGACTACCGCGGACGCAATGCGCGCGGAGACCTGGTCACCGGCACGCTCGATGCCCCTGACAGCAGCGCGGTCGCGAGCCAGCTTCTGAACACCGGGATCACGCCGGTAGAGATCCGAGAAAGTGCGGGGCGGGGCGCCTCAGGCACGCCGGACTGGTACAGGAGCCTGACCGCGCCGCCGATCACCGACATGGACGTGATGCTGTTCAGCAGGCAGATGTATACCCTGCTGAAGGCCGGAATTCCCATCCTGCGTGCGCTTGCGGGGCTGCAGGAATCGACCGCCAACCCCACGTTCAGGGCCGTCGTCGCCGACTTGCGGGCCAGCCTCGAAGCAGGACGCGAGCTTTCCGCGGCCTTGCGTCGTCACCCGACCGTATTCGACAATTTTTATGTCAGCCTGATCCGTGTCGGCGAGACGACCGGCATGCTCGACGACACCTTCCACCGACTGTTCGGCCACATCGAGTTCGAGCGCGAGATGCGCGACCGCATCAAGACCGCTGTGCGCTATCCGATGATCGTTCTGGTCGTGATCGCGGTTGCGGTCGCGATCATAAATTTTGCGGTGATCCCGGCATTCGCGCGCATCTTCGAGGCGAACCAGGTGCCGTTGCCGCTGCTGACAAGGGTCCTGATCTGGACGTCGAATTTCTTCCTCGCCTATTGGCATCTCGTGTCCGGAGCACTGATTGCCGGCGTGTTCCTGTTCCGCTGGTGGAAGCGCACGCCGGTCGGGCGCATCGCCTGGGACCGGATGAAGACCAGAATTCCGGTGGCCGGCAAGATCGTGAACAAGGCCACCCTGGCGCGCATGGCGCGCAGCCTCTCGCTGGCGATTCATGCCGGCGTGCCGATCGTGCAGAGCCTGACGGTGGTTTCGCGCGTGGTCGACAACGCGCACATGGAGATCCGCATAGATCAGATGCGGGAGGGCGTGGAACGCGGCGAGAGCGTGACGCGCTCGGCGACTGCGGCGGGTATCTTCACACCCATGGTGCTGCAGATGATCGCCGTCGGAGAGGAGTCCGGCGACCTCGACGACATGTTGAGTGAGGTTGCCGACATCTACGAGGGCGAAGTCGACTATGAGATTCGCACCCTGACCACACAGATTGAGCCCATCCTTACGGTGGCGATGGGCATACTGGTGGCGATTCTGGCGCTCGGCGTGTTCCTGCCGATCTGGGATCTAGGCAAGGTCATGCTCAAGAAGTGAGGCCATGATCTCGGGCCGGGTGGGGGTGCTGCAA
The DNA here is from genome assembly GCA_016713125.1 of Betaproteobacteria bacterium. GTDB lineage: Bacteria > Pseudomonadota > Gammaproteobacteria > Burkholderiales > SG8-39 > SZAS-79. The sequence continues at coordinate 3,170 of JADJPT010000020.1, read as the reverse complement.
TCCGCGTTGTACGTCGCGGTGGCGTGCGCCCTGGCCGCGGCGTTGCTGTCCCGCCTGCTGGTGCTTTCCGAGGCCGCGGAGAAGGCGGCCATGGAGGCCACGTTGGGCCGCGTGCAGGGCGCCTTGTATGTCAAGCTGGCCCAGGCGGCGCTGACCGGCGCACAGGGTGCCGCGCAGGACTGGACGGAGCGCAACCCCTTCGTTCTGGCCGAAGCCGTGCCCGCCAACTACGCCGGCGAGCTGCACGCGCCGGATCTGCGTGAACTGGCTCGCGGTCAGTGGTATTACGACACGGTCCGTCGGGAGGTCGTGTACCTCCTGCGGCAATCGCGTGCCTTTGCCGGAGACGGCTCGGAGCCGCCGAACCTGCGGTTTCGGCTTGAGGTCGAACGTGGTCCGGGCGGCGGCTATCGTCGCGTGACCCTGCGTTCCCTGACATCCTACGTCTGGGAACCCTGAAATCGGCAACCGGGCGCAATTTGTTGCGGTATATCAGATTGTTTGAAAAGTATCTGACTTATATTGACATTTTACAATTGCGCCAGGGGATAAACGAGCGTACATTATGGTGGTCGGGGCTGTAAATCGTTTAGTCAGGAAGGAACATCATGCGCAAATCCAGTTAGTCGGGCTTCATCTTGATCGAACTCGTGGTTGTGATCGTCATCCTCGGCATTCTTGCCGCCGTGGCGGTGCCGCGTTTTACCGATCTGACCACCGATGCCAGGAATGCCGTGGCCGACGGGGCCTGCGGGGCGCTTGCCTCATCGGCGGTTCTTCTCTATGCCTCGACCAAGGCTGCCAGCCCCATCGCGACCATCATCTCCAACGTTGACGTCAGCGGGGTTTCCTTGGGCGGTAGCTGCGCGGCCCCCACGGCGACGGCGACCGGCGGTTCCGCGCGCAACTGCGCCGCGCTGCCCTCGTCCCTCTGCAACTGATGCCGTGCGAAAGCCTGCTCCCTTTCTGGGGAGCGGCGTAGCGAGGTCTGCAGTGGCGGCCGCAGACGAGGGGAGCCGATTGGCTCCCCTTTTTCTTTCTGCGGCGGCATTTGCCGCGATGGCCGGATCGATGCAGGCCTCCGTCACGCTTTGGGCGACGTGCGCGACGCTGCTCGCGGCATGCGGATTCTGCGGTCGAGGCGGGTTTCTGCGCGTCGGCTCCGTCGCGCTCCCGGCGCTTGCGTTCGCAGCGCTCATTTTTTTCGATACGCAATTCGTGAGCCCGGCCTATTCGGCTGCCGGGTTGTTTCATCCGTTGATCCTTGTCCTTGCCTGCTTCGCGGTGCGCGCGCAACCGACTGCCGCGCTTCCCGGGATGTGGTGGGCGCTGGCCGCGACCGGTGGCGTGTGTGCGTTGTGGGGTTTGGCGCAGATCGGGCCACTCGGGCTGGCCCGCGGCCAGGCAATGTTCGAGGCGCCTGCAACGCTGGCGGCGTTCCTGAATCTGTGCCTGATTCCGGCGCTGGTCTGGATCGCCTGGCGGGGACCGAGCCCCTCCATGCTGGTGGCTGCCATGGTGCTGTTCGGTGGCGTGGCGGCGGCCGGCAGCCGGGGGGGCTGGATGGGCTTGATTGCGGGTCTGGGTATGGCACTGCTGCTGGCGCAGCGCTGCCCGAGCACGGGTCTGCGTGCCCACTGGCCCTATCTGGCGCTGGTGGCCGGCGCAGGATGGGCAATGGCCGAGTGGATGCGCCTGCTGCCCTGGACTCTGGAGGGCTGGTGGGCGCAGACCGGAGCAGGCGGAAGTCTGCTGGGTAGCCTTGCGCGAGCTGGTGCCTGTGGTCACCGAACTGCAGCAGGGTGATTCCTCCGCTTCGCGCCTGGAACTGTATGCCCTGGCCCTTGGAGAATGGCGCGAGTCGCCGTGGACGGGCAGCGGCTATCTGACGTTTGCCCATGCGCTCGAGCGTGCGCGCGCGGATGTGCCTTCCTATGGCCTGGAACAGATCACCTGGTTCGTGCACAACGACTACCTGCAAACGCTGCAGGAACTCGGCCCGCTCGGGCTGGCTGCGATTCTGGCGCTGGTGTTGGCGCCGCAACTCAAGGCACGCGCCGGACTACCTGTACTGGCGGAGCGCGAGGGGGTGATCGCGCTTGCCGCCTGCGCCGGCATGGCCTCCATGGCGGTGCACGCCATGGTCGATTTTCCGTTCTACGTGCCTGCCTGCCTGCTCGCGTTCGGTGGACTGCTGGGTGCGCTGGACCGCGTGTTGGGTACGGCTGAGAGGAATGCGGAGGCGCCGAGCGGTGCGCAAGCCCTGCGCGTTTCCTACTTGCGATCCGGCGCCGCCTTGATGATCGTGCTGGCCTGCCTGCAGCCCTTGGTGTCGGAGCTGTCAGCAGCCTGGGCGCGACGTGAACTCGCGCAGGCTCGCCCGCAGACGGCACTCTACTGGCTGGAAGTGGCGCGTCGGTTCCAGCCGCGCGACTGGCGCTATCACTGGTACCTGGGGCAGTTCTGGCAGGGCCAGGCAATCGCCGGCCGCAAGCCCGATGCCGCCCGCTTTGCAGTCATGGCTTTCGACGCGGGTTCGGCCGCCAATCCTCTCGAGGTACGCAACCTGATCGGCAAGCTCGCCACCCACAGAGTTGCACGGGGACTGCTCGATCCCGTGCCGGTGACGGTGCGCTTGGACTGGTTGCAGGCGGCGCTCTCGCGCGCTCCGCTGAGCGGCGAGGTACGCCTCGAGCAGGTTCTCACGCTCGCCGACCTCGGGCACGCGGAACGGGCGCGGGAGTTGGCGGCGGGCTGGCTGCGCGAGGCACCATACGACCCGCGCCCACGCCGCCTGACGCGCATGCTCGAGAGAGGGACAAGCGGATGAAGCAGGGCGTCGCGCAGCGCGGGTTCACCCTGCCGGAACTGGTGGTGACCCTGATCATCCTCTCCATCGTTTCGGCGGTGGTTATGGCGAGGCTCAACCCGACCTCGACCGATGCCACATGGTTTCACGAGCAGACCCGCTCCGCGGTGCGCTTTGCGCAGAAGCAGGCAATCGCTCAGCGCCGTTCGATATACGTTGTCGTGGCGCCCGCGCAAATTTCGTTGTGCTACGACGCGGCCTGTGCGACTCCGCTCAGCTATCTGACACGCAACGAGTCCTTCGTGCTTGCGGCGCCGGCCGGGGTGCTGATCACGTCCTCGACATCGCCGTTCTCTTTCAA
>JADJPT010000019.1 GCA_016713125.1 Betaproteobacteria bacterium | reverse complement strand
GAGGACGCGGAAATCGGAAAGGGGGCCGGATTGATTCATATGTGCCGCGCAGTCTATCCGCAGTACTTCTCGACATGGTTTCGCTCTGTAGAATTATCGGAAAATGACGGATTCCGCATTGCACAATCCTCATAGAATAAATTTCTGAAGAATATGTTCTGCAATGCAGAATGTGAGTTCAGCATCACCTGGAGCATGTATGCGGCAGCAAGGAGAAGTCGCCTCCAGCGGCAACCGGGCCAGGAAGCGCGGCGCATTCGAAGTCCGGGCTGTGAACAGAATCACCTGATCGCTTCGGCTGCGGCGACGCTCGATGTGCTTGAGGTGATCGGCCAGTCAGGGGCGGGCCATGACGCTGACCGCAATTGCCGAAGCCACAGGCAAGCCCAAAGGCACGGTGCATCGCATGCCGCCCACGCTGGTGAATACCGGCTACCTCGAGCAGGACGCCGACAGCAGCCAGTACAGCCTGACGCTGAAGCTATGGCGATTGGGGCAGCGGCCATCGGTCGACCCGACGTCGTCAAGGTTGCCAGACCCTGGCTGGAGCGGCTGGTCGCGGCGACCGATGAGACCGTGCACATGTCGGTGCTCGATGTCTCGGGCGGCATCGTCTACATCTCCAAGGTGGAGAGCCCGCGCTCGATCCGCGTGCAGACGCAGATCGGACAGCTGAGCCCCGCCTGGTGCACTGCCACGGACGCAGCATCCTCGCCTTCAACCCCGCTGCCGCCGAGCGGGTCCTCGCCGCGCCGGTGCTGGCGCGCGCACCCGAAGACGGTGACTGATCCCCGGCGCATCCGGGCGGTGCTGAAGCAGATCTCCGTTGCCGGATATGCGGTGACCCGCGCCGAGAACCATCCGGAGATGGGCGGGATCGCCGCGCCCATACGGGATCACGCCGGGACGGTGATCGCTGCGGTCGGCGTCGGCGTTCCGGATTTCCGCATGACCCGCGAACTGGAGGAGAAATGCGTTCCCCATGTGGTCGAAGCGGCGGCAGGAATCTCTTTCGAACTTGGCTTCAGGCCGGACGAGAGTCGCTCGTCGGCCGTGCGAGCCTGAACTTGAGGTAATGACCAGATGGATTTTGCACTCAGCGAAGAGCAGCGCATGATGGTGGACGCGGCACAGAAGATGGTGGAGAAGCACATCCAGCCGATCCTTGACGCCAACGACAAGGACGCGCCGCTGCCCAAGCCCGAGATACTCAAGGTCATGGCCAAGGCTGCCGAACTGGGCCTGACCTCGGCGCGCATTCCCGAGGGAAGGCGGTGGCGCCGGGCTGCGCATGCTCGACTATGGCCTGATGGCCGAGCACATGCCCGCCAACGTGGCGCTGATTCTGCAGCCGCACGAGGCGACCACGGCGCGCGTGTACTTCGGCTGCACCGAAGAACAGAAGGAACGCTATCTCGAGGGGCTGATGACCGGCCGCCTGATCGGCTGCACCGCGAGCACCGAACCGGATGTGGGGTCCGATCCGCGCGGGATCAAGACCACGGTGACGGAGGACGGCGACGAACTGGTCATCAAAGGCCGCAAGCAGTGGATCTCCAACTCCACGGTCTGCGATTTCCGTGAACGACCTGCCGCAAGGTCAACGCGGATGGCACCCACCAGCCTGCGCGTGTGCTGGTCGACCTGAAGGTGTCGCCGTTCGAGGCGCGTGAAGTGAATATGCACGGCCTGCGCCAGGCGCCCCTGGGCGAGGTGCTGTTCGACGGATGCCGCGTGCCGAAAAGCAACCTGTGCCCGGAAACCGGCGACACGGCCCGGCTGCTGACCCTCACCTGGCTGGCCAATCGCCCCTTGATCGGCCTGCTGGCGGTCAACATCGGACAGAAGGCGCTGAACATGGCGCGCGAGTACGCAGGCGTGCGCAAGCAGTTCGGCCGCTTCATCGGTGGCTTCCAGTCGATACAACTCGACCTGGCGGAGATCGAGACCGCGGTCGTCTCGAGCCGCCTGCTCTGCTACAACGCGCTGGCGGCGCTGGATCGCGGCGAACGCGCCAACGGGCTGTCGGCCATGTCCAAGCGCTACGCCGTCGACGCCTGCGACAGGGCGGTGGCGCTGGCCATGCGCATCCATGGCGCCATGGGCCTGAGCCGTGAACTCGGGCTGGAACAGCTTGCGCGCGATGTGCGCTCACTGACCATTCCCGACGGCACGCCCGGCATCCTGGCCCTGATCCAGGGGCGTGAACTGACCGGCATCGATCCGTTTCGCTAGGAGTTCCGTCATGAGCATCGAATACATGCGTGCAGCGACCGAGCGTTACGCCAGCCTCGGTTATCCCCCCTACCGTTGGGTGAAAGCCGATACCCCGCCGGCCTGGCAGGCGCCCCGTGTGCCCCTTGCCAGGGCCCGCATCGGCCTGCTGGCCACTGCCGGGGCGTACGCCGTGGGCCAGGTGGCCTTTCACTACAAGGACGATTCCTCGATCCGGCGTATCCCGTCGAACACCCCGGACAGGAATCTGCGCTTTTCGCATGTGACCGAAAACTACCTGGTCGATGCGCGGCGCGATCCGGGCTGCGTACTGCCCTTGCGCACGCTCGAGGCGCTGGTCGCCGAGGGCGTGATCGGCGGCATCGCGGAGGAGGTCCTCTCCTGCATGGGCGGCATTTACTCCCAGCGCAAGGTGCGCGAAGAGCTGGCGCCGGCGCTGCTGGAGGCCTACAAGGCGCAGCGGGTCGACGTCGTGCTGCTGGTGCCCATGTGTCCGGTCTGCCACCAGTCGGTGTGCATCATCGCCCGCCTGCTCGAGGCCAACGGCATACCGACCATGTGCCTGGGCAGCGCTTTCGACATCGTCGAGGCCGGTCGACCGCCGCGTGCCACGCTCGTCGACTATCCGCTGGGCCACACCGCCGGCAAGCCGTTCGATAAGACCGACCAGCTGACCATCGTTCGTGCCGCGCTGCGCGGGTTCGAATCCATGCAGCAGCCCGGAGAAAATGCCAGGCTGCCCAATCGCTGGTCTGCCGACGAAAGCTGGAGGCAGGAGGCCGGGCGCACCAAAGGGGGCGATACCCGCCAGCCGCGCGACGAGTCACCGCAGTTCCAGCTCCCTGCGGATCGTGAAGCGGCGCTGGCGAGTGGGGCGCTGATCGCCTGAGGTCGGCGAGCACCCCGGTTCCAGCGGGCTTCGGTCCGGGCCGGCGCGGTCTAACCTTTGCCCGATGTTTTTGCTATAATTCGCCCCCTTCGCGCCCATAGCTCAGCTGGATAGAGTACTTGGCTACGAACCAAGGGGTCGGGAGTTCGAATCTCTCTGGGCGCGCCAGCACCGACAACGGCTTACCGCAAGGTAGGCCGTTTTCATTTCGACTATTTGTATTCCTCCAGCGGCACGCAGGCGCAGAACAGGTTGCGGTCGCCATAGCTGTTGTCGGCACGGCCCACCGGCGGCCAGTACTTGGCGTCACGCAGGCTGGCGACCGGATAGGCGGCCAGTTCGCGCGTGTACTTGCGATCCCATGTGTCCGCCAGCACCACGCCGGCGGTATGCGGCGCATGCCGCAGCGGATTGTCTTCGCGATCGAGCTTGCCGGACTCCACGTCGCGAATCTCGTCTCGGATGGCGATCATGGCATCGATGAAGCGGTCCAGTTCGGCGCGCGCCTCGCTTTCGGTCGGCTCGATCATCAGCGTGCCGGCCACCGGGAACGACATCGTCGGAGCATGGAAGCCGTAGTCGATGAGGCGTTTGGCCACGTCGTCAACGGAAATGCCGCTGGTTTCCTTGAGCGGGCGCAGGTCGAGGATGCACTCGTGGGCAATCAGCCCATCCGGGCCGGAGTAGAGCACCGGATAGTGCGGTGCGAGGCGGCGAGCGACATAGTTGGCGTTCAGGATGGCCACTTCGGTCGCGGCACGCAGGCCGTCATGGCCCATCATGCGCACGTACATCCAGGAGATCGGCAGGATGCTGGCGCTGCCGTAGGGTGCCGCCGAGACGGCACCCGTGCGCGGGCCCTGTTGCCCCAGTTCGCGATGTCCGGGGAGGAAAGGCGCCAGATGCGCGGCCACCGCCACCGGGCCGACGCCCGGTCCGCCACCGCCGTGCGGAATGCAGAAGGTCTTGTGCAGGTTGAGGTGCGACACGTCGCCGCCGAACTTGCCCGGCGCGCACAGCCCGACCATGGCGTTCATGTTGGCGCCGTCCACGTACACCTGCCCTCCGTGCTGATGGACGATGTCGCACAGTTCGGTGATGCCGTCCTCGAACACGCCGTGGGTCGACGGATAGGTCACCATGATGGCCGCGAGATCGGCGCTGTGCTTCTCCGCCTTGGCGCGCAGGTCGGCAAGATCGACGTTGCCATTCGCGTCGCAGGCGACCACCACCACCTGCATGCCCGCCATGTGTGCCGAGGCAGGATTGGTGCCGTGCGCGGAACTTGGAATCAGGCACACATTGCGATGCGCTTCGCCGCGTGAACGGTGCCATGCCCGGATGACGAGCAGGCCGGCGTACTCACCCTGTGAACCGGCATTGGGCTGCAGCGACACGGCGGCATAGCCGGTGGCCGCGCAGAGCATCTGTTCCAGTTCGGCAATCAGCTGGCGATAGCCGACGGTCTGCTCGGCGGGCGCGAACGGGTGGATGCGCGAGAACTCCGGCCAGGTCACCGGGATCATCTCGCTGGTGGCGTTCAGCTTCATGGTGCAGGAACCAAGCGGGATCATGGCGCGGTCCAGCGCCACGTCCTTGTCGGCGAGCTTCCTGAGGTAGCGCAGCATTCCCGTCTCGGAGTGATGGGAATTGAACACCGGATGCGTCAGGTAGGCGGTGCTGCGGCGCTGCGCGGCGGGAATGCCGTCGGTAACGGTCTTCTCGATGGCCTCGACGTCCGGCAGCGTCCCGTTCGCGACGCGCTCGGTCGGCGCCAGGATGCCCCACAACAGCACCACGTCGTCCCGCGTGGCGGCCTCGTCCAGCGAGATGCCGATGTGACGATCATCGATGTGGCGCAGGTTGATGTGAAGTGCCTGGGCGCGGGCATGGATCTCGGCGGTCCGCGGGCCGGTGTCGATGGTGAGGGTGTCGAACCAGGTGTGGTTCACCACCTTCATCTCCATGCTCTGGAGGCCGGCGGCGAGGATGCTGGTGAGGCGATGGGTGCGCTCGGCAATGCGCGCCAGACCGACGGGGCCGTGGTAGACGGCATACATGCTGGCCATGACCGCCAGCAGCACCTGCGCAGTGCAGATGTTGCTGGTGGCCTTCTCGCGGCGGATATGCTGCTCGCGCGTCTGCAGGGCGAGACGATAGGCGGTGTGGCCCTGCGCATCGACCGTCACGCCGACCAGGCGACCCGGCATGCTTCGCTTGAGCTCGTCGCGCGTGGCGAGGTAGCCGGCATGCGGGCCACCGAAACCGAAAGGCACGCCGAAGCGCTGCGCCGAACCGACCACCGCGTCGGCGCCCCATTCGCCCGGCGAGGCGATCAGCGTCAGCGCCAGCAGGTCGGCCGCGGCAATGACGAGACCCCCCTTGGCATGCACGTCGGCGGCGATGCCGCGGTAGTCGTTCACGTCGCCATTGGCGCCCGGGTACTGCAGGAGCACGCCGAATGCTTCGGAACCGGCCGCTTGCGCGGCGGGCCCGACCACCACCTTGATTCCCAGCGGCTCGGCACGCGTGCGGATCACGTCGAGCGTCTGCGGCAGAACGTCGTCGGCAACGTAGAACACATCGCCCCTGGCCTTCACGCTGCGGTGGCACAAGGTCATCGCTTCGGCGGCTGCGGTGCCTTCGTCGAGCATCGAAGCATTGGCGATCGACATGCCGGTGAGGTCGGTGATCATGGTCTGAAAATTGATCAGCGCTTCCAGGCGGCCTTGGGAGATCTCCGGCTGGTATGGCGTGTAGGCCGTGTACCAGGCCGGGTTCTCCAGCACGTTGCGCAGGATGACACCCGGTGTGTGCGTGTCGTAGTAGCCCTGGCCGATGAACGAGCGGAACACCTTGTTCTTCGACGCAATGGCGCGCAGATCTGCCAGCGCGCCGGCCTCGGTGCAGCTCTCGGGCAGCGCAAGCGGCGCTTTGGCGCGGATATTGGCCGGAATGACCGCGTCGATCAGCGCGTCGCGCGATCGATAGCCGAGCACCGACAGCATGTGGTTCTGATCCGCCTCGTCGGGGCCGATGTGGCGTTGGACAAAGGCATCGTGCTGTTCCAGTTCGGCCAGCGACCGACGGACTGCGCCGGCTGCGGGGGTGGTACGGGCGGAGGCAAGCGGGGCATTCATGAGCGGCGGCTCAGTGGTCGCTCGCCACGTCGGCGTAGCCGGCGGCGTCCAGCAGCGTGGCGGTATCGGCGGCGTTGTCGGGCTTGATGCGGAACATCCATGCCGCGTAGGCGTCGCCATTCACATCCTGCGGCGTGTCGGTCAGCGCGGTGTTGACCGCCACGACTTCACCGGACACCGGCATGAATATGTCGGTGGCCGCCTTGACCGACTCGATCACCGCGCAGGCTTCGCCTTGCGCGTACCGGCGACCCACTTCAGGCAGTTCGATGAACACCACATCGCCGAGCGCCTCCTGCGCATGATCGGTAATGCCGACTGCAAAGCTGCCGTCGGCGTCGACGCGCACCCATTCGTGCGAAGCGGTGTACTTCAGGTTGTCCGGGTTGCTCATTGCGGTCTCCGTGAGGGATTCGTTTCGATGTTGGGATGGCCGGCGGCGCTCAGGCCGGCAGCAGGCTTTTTCCGTTGCGCACGAAAGGCAGCTTCACGACCCGGGCCGCCAGTTGCCTGTCGCGCACATTGACGTGGACCGTCGCCCCGGGCTCGATGCCCAGCGGAATGCGCGCCAGCGCAATGGACTGGCGCAGCGTGGGCGAGAAGGTGCCGCTGGTGATCTCGCCTTCGCCCGAAGGCGTCACGACCTTCTGGTGGCTGCGCAGGACGCCGCCTTTGTCGATCAGCAGGAGTCCCGTGAACTGCCGTGCCTGCGGTCGCGCCATCAGGGCGGCCTTGCCGACGAACTCGCGGTCTCCCTTCAGATCCACCGTCCAGGCAAGGCCCGCATCCAGCGGAGACACCTGGTCGTCCATGTCCTGCCCGTACAGATTCATGCCGGCCTCGAGACGCAGCGTGTCGCGCGCACCCAGGCCGCAGGGCCTCACGCCGACGGCAACCAGGCGATTCCATATCGACTCGGCCTGCGGGGCCGGGAACACCAGTTCGAATCCGTCCTCCCCGGTGTAGCCGGTGCGCGCGATCATGCCGTCGGCGAACTCGCCGCCGACCTGCGCACCGTTGAAGGCCTTGAGCGCCTCGGTTGCGGCGCGTGTCTCCGGCCAGACCTGCCACACGCGTTCGCGCGCCTGCGGACCCTGCACGGCGATCATGGCGAAATCCCGTCGTGGCTGGATCGTCACGCCCGAGTCGAAGCGGGCATTCAGTTCCGTCAGCCAGCGCAGATCGCCGTCAGCGGTGCCGGCGTTGACCACCAGACGGAACATGTCCTCGCGGAAGTAGTAGGCGATGAGGTCGTCGATCACGCCGCCGGCCTCATTCAGCATGCAGGCGTAGAGCGCCTTGCCGGGAGTCGCCAGCTTCGCCACATCGTTGGCCAGCGCACGGCTGAGGAGGCTGCGCGCGTGAACGCCGTGCAGGTCGATCGCCAGCATGTGCGAGACGTCGAACATGCCGGCCGCCTGGCGCACGGCAAGATGCTCCTCGATCTGGGAGCCGTAGTTGACGGGCATGTCCCAGCCGCCAAAATCGACCATGTGCGCGCCCAGGGCACGATGCGCGGCATTCAACGGGGTCATCTTCAACGGGGTGCTCTGCACACATCCTCCGGCAGCAATGAAAAAGGGGCGACGCGGCCCCTGATCCAAGCGGCTGTCCGGGACGCCGACGAGTGATCGTTCGTCGACGTTTCCGGTCACCTGAATCAGTGACCTGCATCACCCCTCTGTCCTTGGTACCTGAGAGATTACAGCGGGCGGTGCCGCAAACGGACACCCTTCCTGCTGCGCGCCCCTTCGGTGGCTGACCTGCCCGAGAGAATCATCAGGCGGGACAACGGCTCTCCAGAGTATCGGTGCACCGGCACGCACTTCCGATGCAACCGTCCGCCGGTCCTTTTGCCTGAGAGTTTGCGGGTCTTGCGCCTTCGGCGGTCACTCGGATTCAGTGACTCTCTCCCGGTCGGATGCGCAGGACTCTATGGCCGTGCACACCCTTTGTCAAACGTCCGGCCAGGGCGGACAGCCGCCGGCCTCGCTGCGGCATGCGCGGCTGCGTCTAGACCAGGTCGTTGCTCGCCGCCTTGCGCCGCAGTTCGCGGCCGTGCCGGTAGCGCGCGACCAGGCGGTCGTCGGTGACGATGGCGCCCACCGTCTTGCCGAACACCATGACCACGCCGAGCAGCGGCAGCACCAGCATCAGGCCCGAGACCCCGGCGATGGCGCCGCCGACGAAGATCATCAGCACCGTGATCAGCGGATGCATGCGCAGGCTCTTGCCGATGGTGATGGGCATGTAGACGAAGTCGTCCAGCATGCGCGCGACCGCGAACAGCGCGATGGCGCGGTAGGCCATGACCGGGTCGGCGGGGAAGTCGGTGGCGGCCACCAGCACCACCAGCAGGCCGCCTGCGATGGTGCCCACGTAGGGGATCCAGGCCAGCACCGCGCAGATGAAGCCCAGCGCCAGGGCGCCCGGTATGTTGAGCAGCGCGAGTCCCGCGGCCAGGGTGATGGTGTCGAGCACCGTGAGCTTCATCAGGCCGATGAAGTAGGCGCGCAGCGTGCGATCCACTTCATTCAGCAGGTTCAGCGAGCGTTCGAAGATGGCGTTGGGCACGGCCTCGCTGAGGAAGCGCTTGAAGCGCTGGCCGTCGCGCAGGAAGAAGAAGGCCAGGAAGGGGGCCAGCAGCAGCGAGGGCGCCCAGACCATCACGCCCATCGCCACCGGTTCGATGTACTCGGCGAAATGCCCGCCGGCATTCTGCAGGCGCTGCGCCACGGTGGTGGCCAGGTTGGCGTTGGCCAGTGGCTCCCAGGCCGTCTCCAGCGCGCGCAGCGACTGGTCGAGCAGTTTCAGTCCGCCCTGGATATAGCGCGTCACCGAGGCGTTCGCACTGGCGAAGCGTTGTGTGAGCCAGGGTGCCAGCATCAGCCCGCCCGCCGACATGAGCGCGAGGAACCAGAGCATGATCACCGCGGCGGCCGAATCGCGGCTTACGCCACGGAAGATCAGCCGGTTCATCAGCGGGTAGAGCAGGTAGTACAGGATCAGCGCAAGCAGCGCCGGCACCACCAGCCACAGCAGCTTCTGCAGGAAGAACAGCAGCAGGCAGGTGGTGCCGATGATCGCGGACCACACCACCGGCCCCGAGCCGGCCGGCCTTGCCTCACTGGCGGAGACGGACATCACAGGTGCTGGTGGGCGCCGACGGCCAGCGCCATCTCGCGCATGCGGCTGCCGATGTGGCGCGCCAGCTGCCGGGCGATCTTCGAGGCGATGCGCCCGTGGGTGTCGAGCAGTTCGAGGAAATCCTCGCGGAAGAACACCGCCAGCTTCGACTCGCGCACGGCGCGTGCGTCGGCCGAGCGTGGCGCGCCGTCGAGCAGAGCGAGTTCGCCGAAGAAGGTGCCGACGCCCAGGCGCGCGATCTCGCTGGTCTCGCCCTGTACCTGGCGCGTGATCGCCACCTCGCCGTCGAGCACGATGTAGATGGCGTGCCCTTCTTCCCCTTCGTCGAAGATCACCTCGTTGGCCAGGTAGGTGCGCTGGTGCATCAGCGTGTCGACCAGGCGCAGTTCGGACTGCGAGAGGTCGACGAACAGCGACAGGTCGCGCAGGCGCTCGAGGCTGGGGGAGGCGGCGTTGCGGTTGAAGGGATTGCGCACGGGCGGAGTTCCTTGGGTCTGGCGGCCGCCATCATACGCAGCGGCGCCCCGCCCGGCAAAGGACGTTCAGCCCTGGCGCATCGCCTGCAGCTTGTGCGCGTCCAGCCAGCAGGCATGCACGCCGAAGGGCACACGCGCGGGCAGTTGCAGGCGTGCGACTTCGCTCAGCGTGGCCGCGTCCAGCACCAGCAGCTGGGCAGAGTCGCCGGCCATCAGCAGGTCCAGCAGGTAGCCGTCGTCCTCGGCCCCGGGGTGGGCGCGCGGCACGAACAGGGCCTCGCCGCCGTGGAATTCGCCGTAGCTGAAGTAGCCGGCCTCCTTCTGTGCGATCAGGTCGTACTTCAGGACGCCCTTGCCCATGTAGCCGTCGGCTTCCTCGTCAAGCAGGTAGGCGTAGCGGCTGCGCCTGCCCACGTAATCCAGGTTCAGGCTGGGGCGCTCGTAGCCGTGTTCGAGCAGGCGCCGCTCCTCGACGACCCTGCCGCTCGTGAGGTCCAGCGTCCAGTGCGTGAGGTGAGCATGCGGCTCCTCGGGCGTGTGGATGGGCACGTTGGCCGGGTAATCGGCGAACACCGGGGCGTACAGCTGGATGCACGGCTTCCCGTCCGGTCCGGCTCCTCCCAGGCGTTGACCACGTGCCAGACCATGCCGGCCGCGCCGGTCTCGAACCACTGCACCGTGTCGCCGGGCTTGAAGTCGCGCGGCAGCACGCCCCAGCGCAGCTTGAAGGACGGCTCGAAGTGCCAGAAGCTGCCGCCGGGCCCGAGGATGTGGCGCTCGGCGTAGCGCAACGAGACGTCCGGGATCACCAGGTAGTGCTCGGTCAGGAAATAGTCGTGGATGGTGCCCGGCAGGTCGCGGTCCGCGGCAACGGTGTCGATCTTCACGTGCGCGGCGAGTTCGCCGTTCGCCAGCTTCGACATCCACAGGCTGCGCGAGCCGCCGTCGACGGCGATGTTGTAGAAGTCGCCGTTGACCGGGTCGACGCGCGGATGTGCTGAAAACGGGCTGGTCAGCCGTCCGTCCCAGGATTGCAGCCGCCCGGTGCCGTCGAGCATCAGCCGGTCGTTCTCGAAGCGCGCATCGAGCACGAAGGGCCAGCCGCTGCCCTGCAGGCAGTACAGCCTGCCGTGGTGGTACTGAACCGAGGTCGAGGCCGGGTTGGCCTGCAGCGAAGACCACTTCGGGATGCGCCCCTCGGCCTGCTTGCGCTTGATCAGCCGGATGCGTTCCAGGCCTGCGGCGCCGCTGCAGGCCATGTCGCCGTAGCCCGGGAACACCTTGCGCCCGGCGGCCTGTTCGTACTCGTAGCGCGGCGTGCGCAGGTAAGAACTGCACGTTGGTGCCGTTGCGCAGGTACACGCCTTCCAGGTCGGCGGGCAACGCCCCGGCGGCCACCCGCACCGGCGCATGTGTATGCTCGGCGCGCACCGGCCGGAAGCCCGGGTGCGCGTACACGCTCTCGCGGTTGTAGCGTTCCACATCCAGCGTGGCGAGGATGCGCGCGTCCTCCTCGCCGAAGATCGCACCCGGGTCGACGACGCCGTCCTGCATGGCCGCTACTCCGGTTTCAGGCCCAGGGTCTGGATCACCTGGCCCCAGCGCTGCTTCTCGGCCTGCACGAATGCGGTGAACTGCTCCGGCGTGGTCGCCTCATACTCGATGTTGAACTTCAGGGCGACATCCTTCAGCGCAGGGTCGGTCAGCGCCTGGGCCACGGCCGCGGCAATCTGCTTCGCCAGCGCGGGCGGCACGCCCTCGGGCGCGGCCAGTCCCCACCAGGACACCACCTCGTAGCCCGCCACCCCGGCCTCGATCGCCGTGGGCACGTTGGGCAGGGTGGGGGAGCGTTTCGCGCCGGTCACGGCCAGGGCCTTGAGGCGCCCGTCGCGCACCAGGGCCAGCGTGCCGGCGCCCGGGTCGAAGTGCATCTGCAGCACGCCGCTCATCAGATCGGGATTGATGCCGGCGCTGCCCTTGTAGGGAATGTGCTTCATCTGCGTGCCGGTCAGCTGTGCGAACAGCGCAGTGGCCAGGTGCGTGGCCGAGCCCTCGCCGATCGAACCGTAGTTCAGTTCGCCCGGTCGCGCCTTCATGTAGGCGACCAGCTCGGGCAGCGTGTTCACCGGCAGCTTGCCGCTGACGATCACGAACAGCGGTGCGGTGAACAGCTTCGAGATCAGCGTCATGCGCTCAGGCGCGTAGGGCAGGCTCTTCCTCAGCGCGGGGTTCAGCACCATGCTGGTGGGGCTGGCCAGCACCATGGTGTAGCCGTCGGGCGCAGCCTTGGCCACAGCCTGGCCGCCGATGATCTGGCTGGCACCGGGCATGTTCTCGACGATCACGCTCTGGCCGATCTTCGCGCTGAAGCGTTCGGCAAACGCGCGCGTCGACAGGTCGCCTGCGCCGCCCGGCGGATAGGGCACGACGATGCGCACGGGTTTGGTGGCGTAGCTCTGCGCGAGCGCGCTTCCGGCCAGCAGCAGGGCGGCAGCGAGGGAGGCGAGCCGGGGCGGCAGTGTGGGGGGCATGCGTGTCTCCTTTGGGTCCGTGGACGGGGGCGTCTGCGCGCCTCGCGACGAGTCTAGCGGAGATTGCCGTCGCAACGTGGGCGGTTTCGCGGCCCGGCGCCATGCAGCCAGGACGATGCGCTAAGCTGGCGGCTGTCGGGGAGGAAAGCGCGATGCTTGCCACGAGTGGATTGCTCAGGGTCGGAGTGCCGGTCGGGGCCGGGGGCGCAAGCGCGCCTGCCGGGGCGTGGGCATGAGCGGCGGCGCCAAATTGGCGGTATTCGCCAAGCGCGATTGCCCGACCTGCAGGCTGGTCGAGCCGGTGATCCGCACGCTTGCGGCAGGCGACGCGGGGTTCAGGGTCTACTCGCAGGACGATCCGGACTTTCCCGCGCAGCTCGGGGCCGTCGTGGTCGATGACCGCGAACTGGGCCAGGCGTTCGGCCACGGCATCGAAATCGTTCCGACCCTGATCCGCTTCGAGAACGGCATTGAGACTGCGCGCACCGAAGGCTGGGACGTCGCCGAGTGGCGCAGGGTCAGCGGTATCGCCGATCTCGGCGAGGGGCTGCCGACATTGCGGCCGGGCTGCGGATCGCGCAGCGTCGAGCCCGGCCTGGCCGAGCATCTGCAGGTGCGCTACGGCGACCCGGGCCTGCGCTCGCGCAAGATCGAATTCGGCGCATACGACGACCCGGGCGAAGCCTGCTACGAACGCGGCTGGAGCGATGGGCTGCCGGTGGTGCCGCCCACCGACGTGCGCATCATCCGCATGCTGCAGGGAACCACGCGCAGCCCCGGCGAAGTGGTCGGGCGCATCCCGCCCAACCTGGCCGAGTGCACGGTGGAGAAGGTCGCCATCAATGCGGTGATGGCCGGCTGCAAGCCCGAGTACATGCCGGTGGTGCTGGCGGCCCTCGAAGCCGCGCTGGAACCCGAGTTCACCCTGCACGGCCTGCTCGCGACGACGTATTTCTCCTCGCCCATCATCATCGTCAACGGACCGGCGGCCCGGCGCATCGGCATGAACTCAGGGCTCAACGCGCTGGGCCAGGGCAACCGCGCCAACGCCACCATCGGCCGGGCGCTGCAGCTGATCGTGCGCAACGTGGGCGGCGGCCGTCCGGGAGAGGCCGATCGCGCCACGCTGGGCGGACCGGGCAAGTACACCTTCTGCTTCGCCGAGGACGAATCCGATCCGGGCTGGGAGCCGCTGTCGGTGGCGCGCGGCTTCGCGCGCGGCGTCTCCACCGTCACGCTGTTCCAGGGCGAGGGCGTGCAGGGC
Organism: Betaproteobacteria bacterium; assembly: GCA_016713125.1. Classification (GTDB taxonomy): domain Bacteria; phylum Pseudomonadota; class Gammaproteobacteria; order Burkholderiales; family SG8-39; genus SZAS-79. Next base: position 70,093 of record JADJPT010000019.1, on the reverse strand, counting down.
TTCGTCGACCAGAAGTCGCGCGCGCCCGAACAGTTGGCGCGTTCGCTGGCGATGGGGCTGAACGCCATCGGCCACCCCAAGACTGCCCAGGTGCAGCGTGCCATCCTCGTGCTCTCGCCCGAGCATTACGCGATCTTCGCCGCGGCCGGCTGGGATCGCGGGCGCATCCAGAGCGAGATCCTCGCCGCCACCGTGCGCCCGGGCAGCGAGCTGATTGCCGGCGCGCAGGGCGTGGGCGAAGGCATCCCCGCCGCGCAGGCCGGCGAGGCGGTGCCAAAATTTTTCGAGGACGGCCTGATGATCGTGCGGGCCGGCGGCCCGGCCGGGCTGTTCTCGGCGATCCTTCCGGGCTGGATTGCCGGACGCAACCGTTTCGAACTGCAACCCGTCACCAAGGAGATCAAGCCATGACCGGCACGCAATGGATGCGCGACCCCACCCCCGAGACCTCGCCGCTCAAGCGACCGCGCCTCAAGCCGCCGGGTTCGCTCGAAGGGCTGACCGTGGGCCTGTTCGACATCGGCAAGACGCGAACCAAGGAGTTCCTCGATCGCGTCGAGATGCGCCTGCATGAGAGAAAGATCAGGACCGCGCGCTTCGGCAAGCCGACCAACGCGAAGGTCGCGACCCCGGAGATCCTGCACAAGGTCGCCGAGGAAGCCGACGTCGTCCTGATCGCGCTCTCCGACTGAGGGTCCTGCACGTCGTGCAGTCTGCACGACCTCATGAACCTGGATTCGCGCGGCATCCCCGGGGTGTCGGTGGTCACCACCGGTTTCACCGACGCGGTGAACACGCAATCGGCGGCGATGGGCTTCGAGCCGGCCATCGTCTACGTGGCGCATCCGATCCAGAACCGCACCGCCGATGAACTCGATCGCTTGGCCGATGCGGCGATCGAGTCGGCGTTGGGGCTTCTGACTTCGCGGGACTGAGCCGGCTCGGCGCCGGTCGACCGAAGTGGTGGCGGAAGAGAGTGGGAGTCGAACCCACACAGGGACCGTCGTACGGCCCACACCGGATTTGAAGTCCGGCCGCCCCACCGGGGGCGATTCTCTTCCGTGGATGCCCGATCGTGATTGCTTGATCGCGTGACTGCAGTTGCGTGATTCTAGCGGCCCGCGGCGACGCGCGCGCTCAGGCGCGGATCCGCGCGCAGGCCGAACGCGCCGCGGCGACGCCGTCGGCCATGGCGTGCGTGAGCAGGCCCCCGTAGCCCGCGCGTACGGCACCGGCGGCATAGACGCCAGGCATGGAAGTCTGCAGCGCCGCGTCGGTGAGCAGCCGTCCCTCGGCGTCGCGGGCGATCGTCGCGGGCAGGAAGCCGCTCGCCGGGGCCAGGCCGACGTAGGCGAAGAATCCGCTGCATGGCAGGTCGGTGCTCGCGCCGCCGTCGAGGTCACGCAGGCGCACGCCCTCGACCTCCTGTTCGCCGAGCACGGCTTCGACCTGCTTGCGCCAGTGCGTGCTGATGCCGGCCTGCGCGGCCACGCGCGCTCGACCAGGTGCGCGCGAGCCCCGAAGGCCGCGCCCCGATGCACCAGGTGCACGCGCCGCGCGAACGCGGCGAGCACCAGCGCTTCCTGCAGCGCGGAATCGCCGCCGCCGACCACCACCACGTCCTTGTCGCGATAGAAAGGCCCGTCGCAATCGGCGCAGTGCGACACGCCCAGATCCTCGAGTTCCGCTTCTCCCGGCACCCCCAGGCGCTTCAGGCGCGCGCCGGTGGCGACCACCAGGGCGCGGGCGCGGTGCGCTCCCGCATCGCTGGCCACCACCAGTGTCTCGCCTTCGCTAGTGATGCCGGTGGCCTCGGCCGTGATGTTCTTCGCGCCGGCCTTGGCGACGCCCAGCATCAGTTCGGCGGCCAGATCGCTGCCCGAACCCTCGATTTCGCCGTCGAGCTCGTTGATGTTGGTGACCAGCCCGCCGCAGAACACGGCCTCCAGGGTGGCCACGCGCAGGCCGTCCTGCAAAGCCTGCCTTGCGGCGCTGAGGCCGGCAATGCCCGTGCCGATGACGATGAGGTCGTAGTCCTGTGACATGAGTGTTCCTGGGGAAAAGTGGAGCGGCCTAGCGGCGCGAGGCGCGATTGCGGGGATTGGCGCCGCTGCGCGCGGCGACGGCCGGCGCGGCCGAAGCCGCCGGGGTGCGCGGCGTGCTGCGCGGGGCGGGCGCGGGCGGTGCGGCGCCGAGGATGGATTCGAAATCCCTGCGCACGGCGCGCAGGTCGCCGATGCGTTGTGTGATGCCCAGCCGGTCGAAGCATTCGAGCAGCTGGATCGCCCGCGTGCGGCCGATGTCGGTCTGGTCGCGCACCTGTGCGGCGCTGAACTTGCCATCGGGCAGGCCGCGCGCCACGGCTGTCGCGATGGCGGCGAAGCGTGCCAGTGTGCCGCGCAGGTAGAAGCGCTCCGGGGTCACGCTCACGACTTCCCCGGTGCGCGCCTTGCGGTGCAGGAAGTCCTTCAGCGCCGGCTCGCGCAGGCCGGCGGCCTGGGCCAGCGCCGCCAGCACCAGGCCCTCGAAATCCGCGGCCTCGAGCAGGGGTTGCACGCGCGCCCAGACCTTCCGGTCGGCCGGATTGTCGGTCGCCACGTGTCTGCGCAGTCGGGCGCTGGAACCGGAGACCTCGAGCTGTCCGGCCTCGGCCAGCAGGCGCAGCAGCTGCGCAAAGCTCTCCGCGGGCATGCGCGGCGCGCAGGCGCGGCGCAGGTCGGCGATCTGCATGCCGAGGGCCTGCGGGTTCTCCGCCAGATAGCGCGCCAGGGACTGCGCGATGCCCGCCTCGCAGCCTTGTATCGCCGCGACGGCGTAGCCCAGCGGCGGTGACTTGCCCAGCACCTTCATCTGCGCGCCGGCCTCAAGCGCCGCGAGCGCGGCCTGGTCCAGGTTGTAGACGCGCGCGAACCAGGCGAGGTCCACGCCGGCCGGGGAACAGGCGAGCAGGGCGGCGAGCGCCGCAGCCGGATCGTCCTGCCCGAGCGCCGCGAGTTGCGCGGCGCGCAAGCCGGCGTCGCGGCGGCGGGCCGGTGCCTGCGGATCGAGGATCAGTCCGCCGCCCAGGGTGCGCAGCGCGGACTGGTCGCGCAGGATGTAGCGGTCGCCGCGCAATGCGGCCACCGGCTGGTCGAGGATCAGTTGCGCGGGCGCCGACTCGCCCGGCGCGATGCCCGCGCCGCGCGGAATGGAGACGCGCGCCGTGACATCCCTGGCGCCATGGTGCAGGTGTACCGGTGTCCAGTGCCTGAGCGCCCGGGCCTCGGAGGCGAGCAGGGTGAGCTTCACGTCGAGGCGCTGCGTCGGCGCATGCAGCGCCGGCGCGATCAGCCAGTCGCCGCGCGCGGCGTCGGCCAGTTCGATGCCGCTCAGGTTGAGGGCGCATCGCTCGCCGGCCTGCGCGCGCAACGCCGCCCGCCCGTCCATCTGCAGGCCGCGCACGCGCACTTCCGTGCCGGAGGGCGAGAGCAGCAGGCGATCGCCCGCCGAGACCGCGCCGTCGAATACCGTGCCGGTCACCACGGTGCCGCTGCCCGCGACGCTGAACACGCGGTCGATCGCGAAGCGAAAGTTCCGCCCTTCGCGATGCCGGTGAACCGCCGCGCCCGCGGCCGCGGCGAGTTTCTCGCGCAAGACGTCCATCCCCGTTCCGGTGACCGCGGAGACAGTCAGCACTTCGATGCCCGACAGCCCGGTGGTCGCCAGCAGCGCCCGCAGGCCGGCGACGACTTCGTCGACGCGCGCGGCTGTGACGCGATCCGTCTTGGTGACCACGGCGAGGCCGCGCGTGATCGCCAGCAGGTCGAGGATGTGCAGGTGCTCCAGGGTCTGCGGCATCACGCCGTCGTCGGCGGCCACCACGAGCAGGGCGAAATCGATGCCGCATACGCCGGCCAGCATGTTGCGCACGAAGCGCTCGTGGCCCGGCACATCGACGAAGCCGATGGCCGCCTCCAGCCCCGCAGGGCGCCAGTACGCAAAGCCCAGGTCGATCGAGATGCCGCGCGCCTTCTCCTCCGGCAGGCGATCGGTGTCGACGCCGGTCAGAGCGTGCACCAGCGTGGTCTTGCCGTGGTCGATATGGCCGGCGGTGGCGACGATCATGTGCGACGCGGCGGCAGTTCGAGTCGTGCCAGCTGTTCGACGAAGGCGCGCTCGTCGCGCTCGCCGTCCAGGCAGCGCAGGTCGAGGACCAGTTCGCCCTCGTGCAGGCGTCCGATCACCGGCACGGGCAGTGCGCGGAAGGCCTGCGCCAGCGCGTCGGCCGCGCCGCCGCGCCGTTTGCCCTGCGCCTGCAACGCGATGCCCGCGCTGGGCAGGCTGTCCACCGGCAGGGCGCCGCTGCCGATCTGGCTGGTGCATTCGGCGATGCGCGCTTGCGCGTGTCCGTCCAGCGCCCGGGCCAGCGGTGCGAGCAGGCGTTCCGCGACGGCGCGGATCTCGGTTCGCGTGCGCGTCAGCAGGCGCAGCGTGGGCAGTTCGGCGGCCAGTCGCGCCGGGTCGCCGTACAGGCGCAGCACCGCCTCGAGCGCCGCCAGGCGCACCTTGTCCAGGCGCAGGGCGCGCTTCATCGGGTTCTTGCGGATCTTCGCGATCAGGTCCTTGCGCCCGACGATCAGCCCGCACTGCGGGCCGCCGAGCAGCTTGTCGCCGCTGAAGGTGACGATGTCCGCGCCCTGCGCCAGGGCCTCGCGCGGCGTGGGTTCGTGCGGCAGGCCGTAGTCCTCGAGGTTCACCAGCGTGCCGCTGCCCAGGTCGTTGAGCAGCGGGATGCCGCGCTGCTCGGCGATCGCCGCCAGCTCGCTTTCGGCCACCGCGGTGGTGAAGCCCTGGATCGCGTAGTTGCTGGCGTGCACCTTCATGATCGCCGCCGTGCCGTCGCCGAGTGCGTCGGCGTAGTCGTGCGCGTGCGTGCGGTTGGTGGTGCCGACCTCGCGCAGCCGGCAGCCGGCGCTGGCCATGATGTCGGGTATGCGGAAGGACCCGCCGATCTCCACCAGTTCGCCGCGCGACACGATGACCTCGCGGCGCCGCGCCAGCGAATTCAGCACCAGGTACACCGCAGCGGCGTTGTTGTTGACCACCACGGCGGCTTGCGCGCCGGTGAGCCGCGTGAGCCAGGCCTCGACGTGCGCGTCGCGCTCGCCGCGCGTCGCGCCGTCGAGGTCGTACTCGAGATTCACCGGCCGCGACATGGCCTGCGCCGCGGCCTCGATCGCCGCCTGCGGGTAGAGGGCGCGACCCAGATTGGTGTGCAGCACGGTGCCGCTGAGGTTGAAGACCGGGCGCAGCGAAGGCCGCATCAGCGCCTCGATGCGCGCTTCGCACTCGGCGGCCAGCGCCTCGGGATCGGCTTGCGCGGCTTCGGGCGAGGTTTCGAGCAGGGCGCGCCTTTCGGCCAGCACCGCGCGGGCGGTGTCGAGCAGCACGGCACGGCCATGGCGTTCGGCCAGCCGCACGCAGCGCGGCAGGTTCAGCAGCCGGTCGACCGAAGGCAGGGAGGCGGGGCCGTCGCGCTTCACGGCCGCCCCGACCGCGCAGGCGCCGTGACCCTCGCCGGGATTGCGGACCTCAATCGACCTTGATGCCGGCGTCCTTGATGACCTTGCTCCATTTCGCGCTCTCCGAGCGGATGTACGCACCGAACTCCTCGGGCGTGCTGCTGACCAGTTCGGCGCCCATGCCGACGAAGCGGTCCTTGAGTTCCTGCTGCGCCAGGATGCGCACCACCTCGGCGTTGATCTTCACGATGATCTCCCTCGGCGTGCCGGTGGGCGCGAGCAGGCCGGCCCAGCCCACCGATTCGAAACCGGGATAGCCGGATTCTGCGATGGTGACCAGGTCGGGTGCGGCCGCGGCGCGCTGCGCGCTGCCGACCGCCAGCGCCTTGAGCTTGCCGCTCTTCACGTGCGGCATGACCAGCGGACCGGTCTCGAACATCAGTCCGATCTGCCCGCCGAGCAGGTCCGTCACCGCGGGCGGCGAACCCTTGTAGGGCACATGCACCATGCTCACGCCCGCGGTGCTCTTGAAGTACTCGGAAGCCAGGTGGTTGGCGGCGCCGGCGCCCGCCGTGCCGAGGTTGACCTTGTTCGGGTTGGCTTTCAGGTAGGCGACCAGTTCGCGGATCGAGTTGGCGGGAAAGTCCGGCCGCACCACGACGAAGAACGGCACCTTCAGCGCCATCGAGATCGGCGTGAAGTCCTTGATCGGGTCGTAGGGCAGCTTGGAGTACATGCTCGGGTTGACCGCCAGGCTGCCCGAGGAACCCATGAACAGCGTGTAACCGTCGTTCGGCGCTTTGGCCGCCGCTTCCGATCCGATGATGCTCGCCGCGCCGGGACGGTTCTCTACGAAGAACTGCTGGCCCTGCGTTTCCGACAGGCGCATCGCGATGGCGCGCGCGGTCTGGTCGGTGGCCTGGCCGGGCGGAAACGCGACGATGATCTTGACCGGGCGGTTCGGGTAGCCGGCCTGTGCCCAGGCCGGTGCGGGCAGTGCAACGACGCAGGCCGCGCAGGCGAGGGCGAGTTTGCTGAGGAAGTTGGTCATGCTGGTCTCCTTGTCTCGTTCTAATTATGTTGATCGATTGTGCCACGGCGACCGTGTGCACAAGCGCGCACAGCGAAACTGCGCGCCGAGCTGCGTGTAGCCGGCGTGGCGGTCTGCATTGTGAAATCGGCGGACCTGCGTGCCGTGCTTTGACCTAGACTGCCCGACGGCCCGCTGCGGGCAATTGAGCCGAGGGCACATGAAGAAGATTCTGGACGGCGTGGTCGTACTCGACCTGACGAGGTTCTTTTCGGGTCCGCAGTGCACGCTGTTCCTGGCCGGCATGGGCGCGGAGGTGATCAAGATCGACGATCCGCGCAGCGGGGATCCGATCGCATTCGCGCCGCCGTACGACGGTCCGGGCGGCATTTCCTTCGAGCGCCGCTCGGCGCAGGACATGGGCCTGGCCTACCTGAAGCGCCAGCGCGGCAAGAAATCGATGACCCTCGACCTGAAATCGGCGGAGGGACGCGGCATCTTCCTGTCGATGGCCGCCAAGGCCGACGTGGTGGTCGAGAACTTCAGCGCCGGCGTGGCGACCCGGCTCGGCATCGACTACGCCGCGCTCAAGGCCGTCAATCCTTCCATCATCTATTGCGCAGTGACCGGTTACGGTTCGACCGGGCCGGATCGCAACGTGAAGGCCTACGACCTGATGGTGCAGGCGGCCGCCGGCCTGATGAGCATGACCGGCCATCCCGAGGAGGGGCCGGTGAAGGCGGCGTCGGCGCTTTCCGATGCGATCTCCGGATCGTTCGCCGCGCAGGGCGTGGTCGCCGCGCTGCTGCATCGCGAGCGCACCGGCGAAGGCCAGGCGGTGGACGTGTCGATGGCCGACTGCCTGTTCGCACTGATCTTCGACGAACCCATCGATTGCTACGAGGGGCTGGGACTCGCGCCGCGCCAGGGCAACCGCATCATGCGCTTCTCGCCGTTCAACGCGTTCGAGGCCCGCGACGGCTGGGTGGTGATAGGCGCGGCCACGCATGCCGAATGGCTGTCGCTGCTCGGGGCGATGGGACGCGAGGACCTCAAGGACGATCCGAACATGATGCAGATCGGCTGGCGCATCGTGAACAACGCGCAGGTCGACGAGGTGGTGACCGCCTGGACCCTGGGACTCGGCAAGGACGAGATCGTCGCCGCGCTCGGGCGCGCCGGGGTGCCTTGCAGCCCGATCCGCTCCACCGACGAAGTGATGCGCTGGAGCCAGCTGCGCGAGCGCGAAATGATCGTGCCGCTCACCAATCCGCTGAGCGGGGCCACGGCTGCGGCTTCCGGGCCCGGGTTCCCGATCAAGTTCGGCGCCACGCCGGCGGCCTACGACACGCCGGCCCCGGTGCCGGGCGCGCACACCGAAGAGATGCTCGCGCGCTTCGCGAACCTGGCCGGCGACGAAGTGCGGCGCCTGAGGAAGGATGGCATCATATGAACACAACGAAGACATTGGAGACTCGCCGCTCATGAGCAACGCACCGGGTTTGGCCAGCGACGTTCTCGAAGTCGAAGACGCCTTCGAGGCGAACGAGTTGTTCCAGCGCAACGGATGGACCGACGGGCTCCCGGTGGTGCCGCCCACCGAGGCCGGAGTGGCGCGCTTTCTCGCCGCGGCGGGGCTCGCGGCCGGCGACATCATCGGCGTCGAGCCGGTGCGCCGCCGCCGCATCAGCGCCGAGAAGATCGCGATCTCCGCGCTGATGGCCGGCTGCCTGCCCGAGTACATGCCGGTGGTGGTGGCCATCGTCAAGGGCATGTGCCATGCCGACTACGCGCTGCACGGCAGCACCGCCAGCACCGGCGGCAGCGCGCCGTTCATCGTCGTGAACGGGCCGATCCGCCAGGCCCTGGGCATGAACAGCACGCACAACGTGCTGGCCAACGCCAGCCGCGCCAACGCCACCATCGGCCGCAGCATCCGCCTGTTCCTGCTGAACGTGCTGGGCGGCATTCCCGGCCAGCTGGATCGCTCCACGCTGGGCCACCCGGGGAAGTTCACGTTCTGCATCGCAGAGGACGAGGAGGACTCGCCCTGGCTGCCGCTGTCGGTCGAGCGCGGCGTGCCGGCCGGCACCTCGTCGGTCACGGTCATGCAGGTCGAGTCGCCGCACCAGATCATGAACGAATGGACGCACGAGCCGAAGGAGATCCTCGACACCTATGCGGCGGCGATACGCTCGAACATGCTGACCTATTCGATCTGGGAGGGGAACTACGCCTATGTGATCCCCAAGCAGCATCGCGAGATCTTCTCGGCGGCCGGCTGGACCAAGCAGGACATCCGCGAGTACACCTTCGAGGTGGCCACCGTGAAGCGCGGAGAGTGGCGCACCGTCGGCAAGGCCGCGGTCGCCGGACGCAAGGACGAGGACAAGGTCTATCGCGCGCTGCGCTCCCCGGACGACCTGCTGGTGGTCGCCGCCGGTGGCCCGGCAGGCGGCTTCGGCGCCATCGTGCCGCCGTGGTACGGCAAGAAATCGCTGGCAGTCACCACCCCCATCGGCGCCTGAGCGCGCCCCAACAAGGAGAATCGCCCATGACAATCAGAGTTCTGGATCCCCGGCAGGGGGCGCAGGGGGAGGCCATGCAGATGGCGCCGGCCCTCGCATCCCTGAACGGCGCGGTGGTCGGCATGATCGACAACGCGAAGATCGGCACCGAGCGCCTGTTCGACTTCATCGAGGAGATCCTGCGCAAGGATTACGGCGTGCGCGAGTTCATCCGCCGCCGCAAGCCCGACGCCTCGCGGCCGGTGCCGCCGCAGATGCTCGCGGAGCTGAGCGGAGCGGACGCCGTCCTCTCCGCCATCGGCGACTGAGGGAGTTGCTCGTCGTGCAGTCTGCACGACGCCATTGAGGCCGAACGGCTGGGAATTCCCGCCGTCGCCATCATCACCGACCGCTTCATACGAAGCGCCGAGCTGGTGGGCGAACTGAACGGACTGCCGGGCTATCCGTTCTCGATCATCGGCCATCCCGTCGCCAACAACGACGACGCGATCCTGCGCGAGAAGGCGCAGGCCGCGGTGAAGGAAATCGTGCCGCTGCTGACCGCCCGCAAGGGTTGAGACGCAGGTGCCGAAGCAGGGCTGAAACAAAAAGGGCCGCTCGAACGAGCGGCCCTTTTTACTTGCCGGACGGCGCGGCGCTCAGGCGGCTTTCTTGCGGTTCATCTCCAGCCGGGCATCGACCAGGCCGACGATCTCGTCGATCGCGGCCAGCTTCTGGCCCTTCTGCGCGGCGATGCTCTGCACCAGGCGGTCGACGCGCTCGATGTACGGCGCTCCGCCGAACAGCGCGCGCGCGGCGGACGAGGGGCTGCCCAGGCCCTGCGCGGCCGAGGCGTACTTCTCGAACGGCACCAGGTCGGATTCCTTCGCGCCCAGCGAGATGCACAGCTTGAACACCCAGTCGTAGACCGCGCGCGTGGCGGCCAGGTCGCTGTGCACCGCGTCCTTGATCGCGCGCATGTCGTCCTTCTGTATGCAGCGGTAGTTCCCGGCCAGCAGCATGCTCCACTTGGCCAGCGGCACGAACACCGAGTCGTGCACCTTGAGCTTCACCGGCAGTTCGATCTTCTCGCCGCCCACGTCGAAGCGCACGGCCTCCACGTCCGCGGCGATCTCGCGCAGCATCTGCGTGTGCGCTTCGGACTCGAAGCGCGCGGACTTGAAGTTGGTCGGCAGGCGCACCTGCAGCACGTTGATCTTCTCTTCGGGCGGGCGGAAGGCCTGCGGATCCGGGCTGCACAGCGTCATGCTCTTCGGATCGAAGCTGTCCCATACGGTGGGATCGGCGTAGCAGTCGCGGCAGGCAGCCGGGTTCACGCCGGGGATGCGCGCGAGGTAGGGCAGCGGCGGCATGTTCATGATCGACATGCAGGGCACGCGCGACTTCGCCACCGCGTCGAGCAGCTCGCGCACGCCGGCCGAGCGGTACTGCGGCTCCTGCATGGCGAGCACCACCAGGTCGAAGTCGGCAGGCTTGACCTCCTGCGGGCCGGCGGCCGAAAGCAGGCCGGGGGCCGACTTGCTGGTGCTGATCTCGACCAGGCCTTCGCGGCCCTTGATCGGCATGCGGATGATCGCGCCATCCTTGTTGAAGGCCTCGACCTCCGCAGGCAGGCAGACGAGTTTCGTGCTGTGACCGGCGAGCACCAGCTTGGTCGCGAGCAGCGAACCGTACGAGGCGCCCATGATCAGGATCTTGTATTTTTTGGCCACGGATGGCTCCTGAGATGAGATTTCAGAGTGCGCAATGCTAGGCAGTAAGACCCTGCAGTGCAATCTAAGGTTCACGAAAACGCTTCGTGCGTTGCAGCATGAAGCGGTGGCGCGATGCAAGGTGCAATGCAGCATGCGGGACGCGGTGGGGTATAGTTCGCGCCCCTGTTTGCCGCTTCGAACTTCGATCCCCCGCCTTGGAAGCCTTCCTCGTCTCCACCGGTATCGTCGCGCTCGCCGAGATCGGCGACAAAACCCAGTTGCTGGCGTTGGTACTCGCCGCGCGCTATCGCAAGCCGGTCCCGATCTGCCTGGGCATCCTCGTCGCCACGCTGGCCAACCACGCGCTGGCCGCCGCCGTGGGCACCTGGATCACGCAGGCGCTGGGCTACGACGCCATGCGCTGGATCCTCGGCCTGTCGTTCCTCGCCATGGCGGCCTGGACTCTGGTGCCGGACAAGTTCGACGAGGAGAAGGACGGCAAGGCGCTGCGCTTCGGCGTGTTCGGCGCCACGCTGATCGCCTTCTTCTTCGTCGAGATGGGCGACAAGACCCAGGTGGCCACGGTGGCGCTGGCGGCACGCTACGACACCTTCTTCTGGGTGCTGGCCGGCACCACGCTGGGCATGATGCTGGCCAACGTGCCGGCCGTGCTGCTGGGCGAGCGCATCATCCGCAAGGTGCCGGTGCGCACCGTGCACATGGTCGCGGCGGCGGTGTTCGCGGTGCTCGGCGTGATGGCGCTGCTGAACGTCGGCGGCGCATGGTGAGCGCGACCCGCCGCGGGTCCTGACCGCCGGACCTAGCGATCCCTGGTGCGCAGGTAGGTCTCCTGCACGATCTGCGCGTCGGAGCTCGCGCGGTGCCGGCGCAGTTCCAGCTCGTCCACGACCTGCGCCTTGACCTCGTGCCATACCGCCATCTGCGCCTCGGTAAGGATCATCTCCAGCGGGCTGATGGAGAAGGCCTGGCGGATGCGGGCCTGGCTGAACAGGCGGATCAGCCAGGGCTGATCCACCACCCAGCCGTCGCTGTAGACGGTGGCGGAGCCCAGCAGCTCATTCAGTGCCGCCGCCACCTCGGCAGCGGGCTTGCCGTGGGCCCGCAGCGTCTCGCGCGGCACGCAGTGCACTTTCTCGGCCTCGTGGTCCCAGTGCGTCCACTCCGCGGCCGGCGCAATCAGGCTGCAGTACTTGACGCTGTGCTCGAGCGCCAGGCCGACCTCGATCGGATAGCTGTGCGGTCCGAAACCCGAAGCCTCGATGTCGATGATGTACGGATGCCGCACGCGCGCCATGACGGTTCTGCGGCGCGGCTCAGGCGGCCTTGTCCACCGTCTTCCTGTCGTACCCGGCCACCACCTTGTAGCCGTCGGAGATCGCCATGATCTCCTCGCGGCTGATCAGGTCCTCGATGCGCTTGAACGGCTTGTCGCCGCTGCGCTGCCAGACTTCGCGCAGGATCGCGTCGGGCGGGTTCTTGCGGTTGGTCAGCACCACGTTCGAGGTCACCGGCAGGCGCCGCGCCTCGTAGGCCGCGAAGGCCTGCACCGGATCGTTCGACTTCAGCAGTTCCTCGGTCATCGCGCGCGCGTCGAGGATCGCCTGTCCCGCGCCGTTCGAGCCGCGCGGCACCATCGGGTGCGCCGCATCGCCCATCAGCGTGACCCGGCCCTGCGTCCACCAGGGCAGCGGGTCCTGGTCGATCATCGGGAACTCCAGGACCATGTCGGCGTTGCGCAGCATCGCCGGCACGTCCAGCCAGTCGAAGGTCCAGTCGGCGTACGGGCCGATGAAATCCTCCAGCCGGCCGGCGCGGTTCCAGTCGCGCTTTTCGTACTGCGGCGTGGTGACTTCGGCCACCCAGTTCACCAGCTGGTTGCCTTCGGCGTCGATATTGTCGCGGATCGGGTAGATCACCATCTTGGCCGGCACGATCCAGCCCACCCGCGTCATGCTCGCGCCGGACAGGAACGGCTTCATGCGGGTCACGCCGCGCCACATGTTGACGCCTGAATACTTGGGCGCGCCCTCGTCCGGGTGCAATTGCCTGCGCACCGCCGAGTGCAGCCCATCGCAGGCGACCAGCATGGCCGCCCGCTGCGGGGGCAGGGCCTGGCCGTCCGAGGCCGACACGAAGTTCGCCGTCACGCCGCTGCCGTCCTGGGTGAAGCCGGTGCACTTCCAGCCCATCTGCAGGCGGTCCGCGCCGACGCGCGCCTTGAAGGCTTCGAGAAGCGCCATCTGCAGGTCGCCGCGGTGGATCGAGAACTGCGGCCAGTCGTAGCCCGCGTGGCGGCCGGCCGGCTCGCTGTGCACGAACTGGCCGAAGCGGTTGTAGAACACCGCCTCGCGGGTGGTGATCGACAGTTCGGCCAGCCGCTCGACCAGGCCGAGGTCGCCCAGCACCTTGGTCGAATGGGGCAGCAGGTTGATGCCCACGCCCACGGCGCGAAACTCCGGCGTGGATTCATAGACGCGCGAGGCTATGCCCACGCGGTGCAGTTCCAGGGCCAGGGTGAGCCCGGCGATGCCGCCGCCGATGATCATCACTTCCATGTCAGTCCGCCTTGATCTTCGCTTCGGAGATGACCTTCGCCCAGCGCGCGAGGTCGTTGGAGGTGAGCGCCGCGAGTTCCTCGGGCGTGCCGCCGGTGGGCGTGAGGCCCTGCCTGCCCAGGGTCTCCATCACCTCGGGCAGCTTCAGGATCGCGTTCAGCTCGGCATTCAGCCGGGTGACGATCTCGCGCGGTGCGCCGGCCGGCAGGTACATCGCGTACCACATGTCGACGTCGATATCGCGGATGCCCGCGGCTTCGGCCAGCGAGGGCACGTTGGGCGTGACGGCGGCGCGCTGCGTGCCGCCGGCCGAAAGCATCACCAGCTTGCCGGCGTTCACCTGCGCCAGGGCCTGGTGGATGGGCATGAACACCGCCTGCGTCTGCCCGCCGAGGATGCCCGAGAGGAATCCGTCCGAGCCCTTGTACGGGATGTGCGTGAGATCCACCCCGGCGCGCTGCTTGAACAGCTCCATCGCCAGGTGGTGCGGCGTGCCGCTGCCCGGCGAGCCGTAGTTGAGCCTGCCGGGTTCCTTCCTGGCCAGCGCCACCAGTTCGGCCACGCTCTTCACGTTCAATGCCGGGTTGGCCACCAGCGACAGCCGGCCGATGGCCACCGGCGAAACCGGGGTGAAGTCCTTCACCGGGTGGTACGGCGTCTTCGGGTTCAGGCTGGGCACCATGACGATGGTGTTGACCGACATCAGCAGCGTGTAGCCGTCGGCTGCGGATTTCGCCGCCAGTTCGGTGCCGATGTTGCCGCTGGCGCCCGGGCGGTTCTCGATCACCACCGGCTGCTTCCAGCGTTCGGCGAGCTTCTGTCCCAGGGTGCGGCCGAGGATGTCGATGCCGCCGCCCGGGGCGAAGGGCACGATCATGCGCAGGGGTTTGGCCGGATAGTCCTGGGCATGCGCCGCCGGCATGGCGGCCAGCAGGACTGCTGCGGCGAGCAGGCTCTTTGCGAGTCTCATTGCGGATGTCTCCTGCGGTTGGAGCGGGCTTTTTAGCACAGACTGCGATAATCCGGGACGGATCCGGACAACGATTGGAGTCGGCATGCGCGAACTGGCGGGCAGGGTGGCGGTGGTCACGGGAGCGGCGAGCGGCATCGGCTTGGCGCTGGCGAAGCGCGCGGCGCGCGAGGGCATGCGCGTGGTGCTGGCCGACATCGAGGAGGCCGCTCTCGCCAGCGCGCTGGCCGAGGTGCGCGCGCAGGCGCCCTCGGTGGAGGCCATCGCCGTGCACACCGACGTGAGCAAGGCCGAATCGGTGGAGGCGCTGGCGCAGGCCGCGCTGCAGGCTTACGGCAAGGTGCACCTGCTGTTCAACAACGCCGGCGTGGGCGGAGTGCGGCTCAAGGCCTGGGAAGCCAGCACGGCCGACTGGCAATGGGTGCTCGGCGTCAACGTCTGGGGTGTCATCCACGGCGTGCGCGTGTTCACGCCCATCCTGCTCGCGCAAGGCGAGGAAGGGCATATCGTCAACACCGCCTCGGTGGCCGGCTTCCTCGCCATGGGTTCGACCGCACCCTATGCGCTGTCCAAGCATGCGGTGGTGGCGCTGTCCGAAGTCCTGTACCACGACCTGTGCGAAGTCTCCGCACAGGTGCGCGCCTCGGTGCTGTGTCCGGCCTGGGTGCCGACCAACATCTGGAACGCGCAGCGCAACCGTCCGCAGGAACTGCGCGAACGACCTGAGAGCGAGGCCGAGCGTGCCACCCGTGAACAGGTGCGCGTGCTGCTGGAGAAGGGCAAGGTCACGGCCGACGATGTGGCCGGACTGAGTTTCGATGCGGTGCGCGAGCAGCGCTTCTACGTGCTGCCGCATCCGCGCATCCTGAAGGACGTGCGGACGCGCATGGAAGACATCCTCGCGCTGCGCAACCCTACGCGCACGGCCTAGGGCGGCGAGCCGCCCGCGTACTCCGCTACTGCCGCTTGCACGCCGCCTGCAGCCCGGCGGCGCAGGCGCGCGCGAAGTGCGGCCGGGCCTCGGCTGCGCGCCCGGTGCCGGCGAGCAGCACCGCGTACTGGTAGTGGGCGTCGGCGTAGGCCGGTGCCAGTTCGAGCGCACGCGCGTAGGCCGCCTCGGCCTGGCGCGCTTCGCGACGCAGCGCATGCGTCATGCCCAGGCTGGTCTGGTGCTGTGCCGAGTACGGGTCGTGCCGCACCGCCTGTCCGCAATCGTCCAGGGCCTCGTCCAGCTTCTGCAGGCGCAGCAGCACCACGCAGCGCCGTCCGCGCAGCTCCGCGTAGTGCCCGCCCTGCTGCGGGGCGTAGCGCAGCGCGCGGTCGAAGTCGGCCAGCGCCAGGTCGCTCTGCGCGGTGCGCATGTACAGGGAGCCGCGCGACATCCAGGCGTCGGCGCTGCGCGGGTCGATCTCCAGCGCGCGCCCGAAATCGCGCAGGGCCGCGTCGTAGCGGCCGGCGCGGAACAGGGCCACGCCGCGGCCGCGCCAGGTGCGCTCGGCCTCGCGCGAGAGCGGGTCGTCCAGCTTGCGCACGGCGTCGTCCCACAGGCGCGCTTCGTCGGCGAAGCTCGCCTGCCGGTTCAGGCTGGCCGGCGCCAGCAGCGCACAGGCCAGCGCCAGCAGGATCGCGCCGGCCTTGCGCGACAGCGCGCCGAACGCCGCCGGCAGCAGCGCGGCCAGCCCGCCCATCCACAGGTAGCTGCGGTACAGCACGAAGGGTTCCTGGATGCGCACCACCGAGAACTCGGTCAGCGCCAGCAGCCAGGGAAAGAGCATGCCGAAGCCGGCCAGGCCGCGGCGGCCGCCCTGCACCAGCAGCCTGAGCGCGATCACCGGCCAGGCCAGCCAGAGCAGCAGGCCCGCGCTTTGCGGCCAGCTCAGCACGCCGGACGGAAAGGCCGGCCGCAGGTCGATCGACATCCAGCCCGGCCAGGGCAGCACCCAGAGCATCAGGTAGCGGAAGAACAGGTAGGCCTGGTTGACGATGCTGCGTGCATAGATGCCCGCGCCGTCCGCGTTGCCGGCGGCGCCCGTCGCCGCAGATTCTGCCGACGCCGCCGATGCCGCAGACGAAGCGGATTGCGCTTCGGCCAGCCGTTCGATGGCGGCCTGCGCAAACGGCTCGTAGGGGGCGCCGAGCAGGCCCTGGCGCTTGAACGTCACCAGCAGCGCGATCGCCGCGAACAGCACGGCCGGCAGCAGCAGTTCCCGGGCTGTCGCGCGCAGGGTGTGCGACGCCGCGCCGCGCACCAGCACGGCCATCGCCGCGGCCACCGCCGGCAGCATCACGCAATGCTCCTTCGAGAAGGCGGCGACGAAGAACGCCGCCGCGGCCGCGAGGTGCCAGCGGTGGCCGCCGCGCAGCAGTCCCTCGAGGAACAGCAGGAGCGCGAGCAGCGAGAACAGCGTGGCCATCAGGATCGAGCGCTGCATCAGGTAGGCGGTGCCGTACACCGCGGCCGGATGCAGCAGAAACAGCAGCGCGCCGGCGAAGGCATAGGCGTTCGCGCCCGGGCCGTGCGGTGCGCCGGCCGGCAGCACGGCGCCGAACAGGCGCGACATCAGCAGGAACAGCAGGCCGGCGGTGCCGGCGTGCAGCGCGATGTTGCCGGCGCGGAACCAGACCCAGTCCAGGTCGAACAGGTCGTAGGTCCAGCCCAGGCTGGCGTAGGCGAACCAGCGCAGGTCGAGGTGGAACCACGAGGCGCCATAGGCGCGCAGGAACGACTCGCCGAGTTGCGCGTCGTCGAACACCAGCGGATGGCGCAGCGTGCCCCAGTACAGCGCGAAGCCGGCGGCAAACAGCAGCGCGAGGGCGGAGATCCGGATCGGGAAGGGGCGTTTTTCCATGTGCACAGGCGGGCCGCGGCCCGCGTTTGACGCTAGTATCCCATCCCGAAACCGCGGGGCGTCCCGGGTTTGCGGATATCGGGGGCCGTCCCCGGCCTGGAGTCTGAATTGAACGTACTGGTCACCGGCGCAGCCGGATTCATCGGCCGCGCGCTGGTCGGCGCGCTGGCGCAGCGCGCCGACGTGTCGCGCATCCTCGCCTTCGACCAGGCCGATGCGGCCATCGCGCATCCCAAGGTCGAGAACCTCAGCGGCAACCTGGCCTATGCGCCGATGGCGCGCTCGCTGGTCGATGCGCGCATCGACGCGATCTTCCACCTCGCCTCGCTGGTGTCCGGCGGCGCGGAGCAGAACTACGAACTGGGCATGAAGGTGAACTTCGAGGCCACGCGCGACCTGCTCGAGGCCGCGCGCCTGGCCGGCAACGCGCCGCGCTTCGTGTTCACCTCCTCGATCGCGGTGTACCGTGCCGACGATGCGCAGATCGCCGCGCACGAGCGCCTGCACGTCACCGACGACACGCGGCCCGCGCCGCGCCTGTCGTACGGCGCGCAGAAGCTGATGTGCGAGGTGCTGATCAACGACATGACGCGGCGCGGCTACGTCGACGGCCGCAGCCTGCGCCTGCCCACGGTGATGGTGCGCGGCGGCTCGGCCAACACCGCGCTCTCGGGCTGGACCAGCGCGCTGGCGCGCGAGCCCCTGGCCGGGCGCGACTACGTCTGCCCGGTGCGCGAAGCCACCGGCATGGCCTGCATCTCGGTGGGCAGGGTGGTGGCCGCGCTGCTGCACGCCTTCGACCTGCCCACGCCGGCGCTCGGGCTGGACCGCACGGTGCTGCTGACCGGCATCCCGGTGAGCGGCGCCGAAATGTGGGCCGCAGTGCAGCGCCAGGCCGCCGCGCTGGCGCCCGCGCGCCGCCTGGGCCGCGTGCGCTTCGAACCCGACCCGGCCATCCAGCCGGTGATGGACGCCGTCGCCCAATCCACGTTCTCGGCGCGCGCCGCCGCGCTGGGCTTTCCGCATAACGCCTCGGTCGACGAGATCGTCGCCGAATATATCGCCACTCTGGACTGATCTGGACTGAAAATGGCCACGCCCAAGAAGAAGACCTCGCGCAAGACCATCCCCATCCTGCCTTCGCGCATCACCACCGATGGCCTGGACCGCGCACCGCACCGCGCCTTCCTGCGCGGCCTGGGCCTGACCGACGCCGACATCGCCAAGCCCTTCATCGGCGTGGCCAGCACCGACGGGCGCGTCACGCCCTGCAACGCGATGCTGGGCGCGCAGGCCCAGGCGGCCTGCGAGGCGGTGCGCGCCTCGGGCGGCGTGCCCTTCGATTTCGCCTCGATCTCGGTGGCCGACTCGATGTCGATGAACCACGGCGGCATGCGCTATTCGCTGCCCTCGCGCGAGCTGATCGCCGACGGCGTGGAGGCGGTGTGCCGCGGCCACGCCTACGACGGGCTGGTGACCTTCGCCGGCTGCGACAAGACCCTGCCCGGCATGATGATGGCCATGGTGCGGCTGAACCTGCCCGCGGTGTTCGTCTACGGCGGCGCCGCGCTGCCGGGCCGCTGGCGCGGGCGCGACGTCACCGTGCTCGACACTTACGAGGCGGTCGGCGGGGTGATGGCCGGCACCATGACGGCGCAGGAGCTCGACGAGCTCGAGCACGTCTGCCTGCCCGGGCTGTGCGCCTGCCCGGGCCAGTTCACCGCCAACACCATGGGCATGGTGTCCGAGACCCTCGGCCTGGCGCTGCCCGGGTCGTCGACCACGCCGGCCATGGCGCGCGAGCGCCCGGGCATCGCGCGCGAGGCCGGGCGCGTGGTCATGGATATCCTCAAGAACGGCGGGCCGCTGCCGCGCGACCTGGTCACGAAGAAGAGCCTGGAGAACGCCTGCGCCGCGGTGGCGGCCACCGGCGGCTCGACCAACGCCGGCCTGCACATCCCGGCGCTGGCGCACGAGGCGGGCATCCGCTTCTCGCTCGACGACCTGGCGCGCATCTCGAAGAGAACGCCGCTGATCGCCGACATGAAGCCCGGCGGGCGCTTCCTCGCCAAGGACCTGCACGCCGTGGGCGGCGTCTACAACGTGCTGCGCGAGCTGCTCAGGCGCGGCGTGCTGCACGGCGACTGCCTGACCATCTTCGGCACCACGCTGGAACAGGAACTGCGCGACCACCCCGGCGCCGACGGCGAGGTGGTGCGCAAGACGCCGATCATGGAAAGCGGCGGCATCGTGGTGCTCAAGGGCAACCTGGCGCCCGACGGCGCGCTGCTGAAGGTGGCGGGGCTGAAGAACCTGCGCTTCACCGGTCGCGCGCGCGTGTTCGACTCCGAGGAGGCGTGCAACGCCGTGGTGCAGAAGCGCGCCTACCAGCCGGGCGACGTGCTGGTGATCCGCTACGAGGGTCCGAAGGGCGGGCCGGGCATGCGCGAGATGCTGGGCGTGACGGCGCTGCTGTACGGGCAGGGCGCGGGCGAATCGGTGGCGCTGCTCACCGACGGGCGCTTCTCGGGCGCCACGCGCGGCATGATGATCGGCTATGCCTCTCCCGAAGCCGGCGCCGGCGGCCCGCTGGCGCTGGTGAAGGAGGGCGATCGCATCGTCATCGACGCCGTCAAGGGCACGCTGAACGCCGAAGTGTCGGCCGCCGAGTTCGCGCGGCGCAGGAAGGCCTGGAAGGCGCCGCGCCGCGCGCCGTTGAACGGCGCGCTGGAGAAGTACGCCGCGCTGGTCGGCCCGGCCAACCTGGGCGCGGTCACGCACAGCGGCGGTGCGAAGCGCCGCACCCCCAAAGGCTGAAGTCCGAACGCGTGCAACGCGGCCGGCAAGGTAAAATCCCGCTCCTGATCCCCCTACCGTCGCAAGGAAACCGTATGACCACGCGCCGCAAATTCCTCCAGACCGCCGCTGCCGCCGCCGTTGCCGGCCCGGCGATCGTCACCTCCAAGACCGCGCAGGCGCAGGCTGTCACGCTGCGCGTGGGCAGCTGGCTGCCCCAGCACCACCTGATCGTCTCCGGCATCGTGCGCCCCTGGGCGCAGGCCGTGGAAGCCGACAGCGAGGGCACGGTGAAGTTCGACATCATGAGCGCCTCGATCGGCCGCCCGCCCGAGTACTACGACTTCTGCGCCAACGGCGCGATCGACGTCGGCTACGGCGTGCTGGGCCACAACCCGGGCCGCTTCCTGATGACCGAGGTGATGGGCCTGCCGTTCCAGACGCCGGACCCGTGGGCCGGTTCGGCCGCCGCCTGGTCGACCTTCCAGCGCTACGGCGCGCGCTACAACGAGCACAAGGGCGTGCACATCGCCGGGCTGTGGGTGCACTCCGAGCCGTCGATCTTCATGCGCGGCGAGCCGCTCAAGACCATCGACGACCTGAAGGGCAAGAAGATCCGCGTCGGCTCGGCGATCACCGGGCGCATCATCCAGGCGCTGGGCGGCACGCCCGTGCAGCTGCCGCCCACCGAGGCGCAGCAGGCGATGATGTCCGGCGTGGCCGACGGCATCACCTTCCCCATGGAGTCGATCGAGTTCTTCAAGATCACCCCGGCGATCAAGAGCGCGATCAAGATCCCCGGCGGCCTGATCTACACCGACACCTTCTGGCTGGGCTTCAACCAGAAGAAGTGGGACTCGCTGCACCCCAAGGCCAAGGCCGCGATCGAGAAGCACGGCGGCATGGCCATGGCGCTGAACGCCGCCTGGGCCTGGACCTCGGGTGACAACCTGGGCCGCGCCGCGCTGGAGAAGGCCGGCGTGCGCTTCTCCTCGCTGCCGGCCACCGACACGGCCAAGATCAAGGCCGCGCTGAAGAGCCTGGACGACGACTGGCTGGCCAAGGCCAAGGAGAAGGGCCTGCCGGGCGCCGAGATCATGAAGTACGCCGACGACATGGCCGCGCGCTACGCCGCGGCCAAGCGCGTCAACGTGGTCTGAGCGCCACGCGACAGAACGGGACACCCGCTGCGGCGGGTGTTCTTTTTTGATGAACAAGCTCGGCCACCTGTTCGCCGCGGCCTGCGGCGCCCTCGTCCTGTTCATGATGGGGGTGACCACCGTCGACGTGGCGCTGCGCTACTTCCTCAATGCGCCGCTCAAGGGCGCGTTCGAGATGACCGAGATCAGCATGGCGATGGTGATCTTCGGCGGCATGTCGCTGGCCGCGATCCGCCGCGAGCACATCACCGTGGACCTGCTCGAATCGAAGGTGCCGCGCTGGGCGCGCCGCTGGCAGCGCGTGGCCGGCGACCTGGTCTGCGCGCTGGCCGTGGCGGTGCTGGGCTGGCGCATCTGGGTACGCGGCGGGGCGCTGCTCGACAGCCGCGAGACCACGCTGGTGCTGGGCGTGCCGCGCGGCTACGTCGCGTACGCGATGGCCGTGCTGTGCGTGGTGGCGGTGTGCGTGTTCGCCTACTGCGCCTGGCGCGATGCGCGCGCGCCCGAGGAAACCTTCGCCGGCGAAGGCCCGCAGGGGACGGCGCTGTGAGCCCCGCATGGCGATGACCTGGTGGTACGCGCTGGGCGGCTTCGGCGCGCTGACCCTGCTGCTGCTGGCCGGCGTGCCGATCGCCTTCGCCATGCTGATCGTCGGCGTGGGCGGCATCGTCGCGGTGCTGGGCGTGGACCCGGCGCTGGGCCTGCTCGGCCAGATCCCGATGTCGCAGACCACCAGCTACGAGCTCTCGGTGGTGCCGATGTTCATCCTGATGGGCGCCTTCGTCGCGCGCTCCGGGCATCGCCGCGGACCTCTACGACTCGTGCAACGCGCTGATCGGCCACCGGCGCGGCGGCCTGGCCATGGCCACCATCATCGCCTGCGGCGGCTTCGCTGCGGTGTGCGGTTCCTCGGTGGCCACCGCGGCCACCTTCTCGCGCATCGCCGCGCCCTCGATGCGCCGCTACGGCTACCACGAGGGCCTGGCGGCGGCCTCGATCTGCGCCGGCGGAACGCTGGGCATCCTGATCCCGCCCTCGGTGATCATGGTGATCTACGGCGTGATGACCGGCACCGACGTGGCCAAGCTGTTCATCGCCGGGTTGATCCCCGGCGTGCTGGCCATCCTGCTGTACGCGCTGACCATCCAGATCATCGTCTGGAAGAACCCCGCCGCCGGCCCGCGCGGCGACAAGGTGCCGCTGGCGCTGGCTTTGAAATCCTTCGCCCACGTCTGGCCGGTGCTGGCCCTGTTCCTGCTGGTGATGGGCGGGCTGTACTTCGGCGCTTTCACGGCCACCGAGGGCGGCGCGATCGGCGCCTCGGGCGCCTTCGGTTTCGCGCTGTGGCGCCGCAGCCTCACCTGGGCCTCGCTGATGGAATGCGCGATCGAGACCGCGCGCACCACCGGCGCGCTGTTCGCCATCCTGATCGGCGCGCTGATGTTCTCGCAGTTCATGAACTCCGCCGGCCTGCCCAACGCGCCGGGCGAGGCGGTCACCGCCTTCGGCGTGCAGCCGCTGCTGGTGATCACGATGATCCTGCTGCTCTACATCGTGCTCGGCACCTTCTTCGAGGAACTCTCGATGATCCTGCTCACGGTGCCGATCTTCTTCCCGCTGGTGGTGGGCCTGGGCTTCGACCCGATCTGGTTCGGCATCGTCATCGTCATGGTGGTCGAGCTGGGCCTGATCAGCCCGCCGGTGGGCATGAACCTGTTCGTGGTGCAGTCCATGCTCAAGACCCCGCTGCCCGTGCTGTGGCGCTGGATCACCCCCTTCGCCATCGCCGACGTGATCCGCCTGGCGGTGGTGGTGCTGGTGCCGCAGATCGTGCTGTTTTTGCCGGGGTTGATGAAGTAAGGCTCTGCCGGTTCTTGAGGCGTGACTCACTTCAGGCAGGTGCGCTTCCTGCTGCAGGATTACTGCCTGTTGCGCCTAGGGGCTGGCCGAGAACCTCATGATGCACATCCTCGTCGAGGGCGTGGACGCATGGTGGAACCATGTGCAGCCCAGCGGCGTGGTGGAACGGTACGGGGTGCGCTGCTGCGCGGTCGAGGCGCAGCCCTGGCACATGCGGGTTTTCTGCCTGCACGGCCCTTCGGGAGTGCTTTGGAGGATTGGACAGAAGACCGATTTGGTGTTCTGGGCTTTGCATCCGCTTTGCGGCTGTTCCTGGCCATGCCCGGAGAGCCCCTCACGCGCGTGTGATGCGCTGCTGCGCAACAAAGCGTTCGCCCCATGGACATCAACCTTTCCTGTTCGTATGCTGTCTCAGGGTCGGTCTAGGGGCTCTTTAGCTAGTTTTCAAGATTGTTGGCAGGGCGTCCTCTAGGGCAATGTCGGTATTCATGGAGTGTAAATGCTGTGATCTCATACGGTAAGATCGCGCAACCTATTGAATCAACTGTATGTATTTACCTCAGAGTCTCAAGATTAAGGCACACCGGTCCGGGTTATGCAGCGAATCTGCTGTATAGCATTACGTTAGGTTCGACAGGCTGCGAGTCAACATATGCCGCTCGATCTCTCCAACACCCTTGTCGTCGGCGTCGCTTGACTGCGCTCTTTGACATGACCGAGTCAGACTCGGCGTTTCAATCCAAATTTCAGAGCGATCCCCAAACGGCCATCGCCGAGTACCGCGCATATGCACTTGCACATGAGAATGAACCCCTTCGAGACGGGACAGGCATGCCGCTTGTTCGTGCATTGCTGGCGCTCAACCAGCATCGAAAGGACGATGAATCACCGCTGGTTGAAGTCGTCGTAATGTCTCGGAATAGCCCAGAGACAGGCGTTCGCGTGTTCAACAACATCCGGTCCCGCGAGCTAGCGATATCGCGACACGCATTTACTGGTGGCGAGTCCGTAGTTCCCTACCTAGAGGCCTACGACGTCGACCTCTTTCTTACGACCAACCCTAAGGACGCGCAGCGCGTCGGTGACGCAGGGAACTGTGCCACGGCAATCGTCAAGTCACCGCCCAGCGACATGTCGACTATCCCCGAAGGACAGGTGCGTATCGCGTTCGATGGTGATGCTGTGCTTTTTGGCGAAAGCAGTGAGATCGTCTACAAAGCTGAAGGCCTCAGCAGCTTCCACAAGACTGAGGACGCGAATCAAGATACTCCGATGCAAGAGGGGCCGTACGCTCAATTCCTCCGGAAACTGGCAAAGCTCCAGAGTCGCTTGCCCTTCAGCGTTGAACTCTCTCCTGTGCACCTGGCAATCGTTACTGCACGCAATGCCCCTGCCGAGCTGCGAGTCATCAAAACGCTCCGCCACTGGGGCGTGTATGTGAACGAGATATTCTTCCTTGGTGGGCTCGAGAAGGCCAAGGTGCTTAAGGCTTTTCGAGCGCACATCTTCTTTGATGACCAAGATGTTCACCTAGAGTCGGCGGCCAAACATGTTCCGGCTGGGAAGGTCCCTTACAAATCAGATTCACCGCTCAACGATCTGAATTCGGCCGCCTAAGCGTATGAGCTCTGAACTTTCGCTGGAATGGTACCTACCAGTAAGGCGCTTAGGCAGCGAGACGGCCAGTGTCATCATCATCCTTGTGGCCTAAGCGACATCCCGGTTGCTTCCGGTAAGTTCATAAGTTAAGTGCGCTCATCGATGGTCGATAAACTCATGATCGAGTTTCCTACGCAAGGATAGAAGCAGTTTCTGACCGCTCGGAAGGAGATGCTTGACGCTTTTGATAGAGCTAGGGAGAAGGCTAGATCAAACGAAGTAGAAACATTTCATGGCAGGGTCGCAGAGGCCGAACTGAGATGAGGAAGGAGCAACAGTTCAGCGAAGCGGCGTTTGCAAAGTTCGTGGCGGGTATTCAATGTCGTGGATTCTTCGGCGGAGCTATCCTTCGTGGCGAGGGACATACAGTCACTACAACCGCGTGCCTCTCTCTCACTCAATCGAAGACACCGATTGAAAGCACTATCGGCGCTACGAAGCGGTCACTTTTGGGTGGATTCGGCATGACGGAGTCGATTCAGGTCACTGAGGGAGAACTGTCGCGCATTCTCCGTGAACTCCCTGTGACCAAACTTTGGCGTTAAATTTCTAAAGCGCTAGTTGCCACGCAAGATGAATAGGGGAAGCGGCTACCTCAGTAGCCAACGGCGTCACATGAAGTGATTGGCCACTGAACTTCGATTTATTGCTGCCGCCATTCTGCTTCCTGGATGTCGTTTGCGGTACTTGCAGCCATAGACTGCCGGCTATTTGACTAGAAACTCTCCCTACACTTGTGCTTGCATTTGCTGCTTGTGCTGTATCTGGAGATCAAGGTGCCGATGCGTTTCTTTTTTATTGTTACGGCAGCACTATACGTTGGCCTTCTTTCCGATGGGCTCTTTGGAAATTTAGTCCATTGCCCCACCATACGCGCCGTAAGCGGCGCGCGCATTGGCGAACAAGTCAATCATGCAAACCATCCTCATGCGCTACAAGATCGATGCAGTTTGGCACTTCACGGACCGATCGAATTTCGCTCTGATTGAGGAGCATCAAGGCATACTCTCGCTCGCCGAGGCGCGACATCGCGGAGTAGTTATTCCTGTGCCGGGTGGAAATGACTGGAGTCACGAAGCAGATGTATTGAAGGGGGTGGACACCTACGTGCACCTTGCTTTCCTAGACAATCACCCGATGCTCTTTCGCGCAAAGCAGGAATCCAGGATTCCTGATCCTATATGGATCAAGATTGATGCCTCTATCCTCTTGGAACAAGGAACCCGTTTTACCAACGACGTATCGAACAAGTCTGGCGTAGAGATTCTTACCCCGGATGCCGCCCGAGATATGATTGATTTTGAGGTTCTGTTCGGCCGCACAGACTGGAAAGATCCAGAGATAAAGGCAAGACGTGTGGCTGCGCTCAGATCCGAAGTTCTAATTCCAACCCTTGTCCCTATCTCGAAAATTCTGAGTATTAAGAATGGCTAGTCGTCCAGTCTTTACTGCGCTAGGAGATCCATCCCATCTCGTTAAGGAGGTCATGGTTCAGTTCGCCTGGAATCCGGGGTTTGCTCCAATTCAAAAGAAGAAGAACATTCTTGCAATGCATGAGGCAGCTACAAGGCTAGGTCTGGCGCCTTTGCTTGAGGTATCGACGAAGTCCGAAGAAAAACTAGGCCAACGGCTAAGCGCATTCAACCTCAAAATTCAAACTGAGGTCGGCGAAATCAGTATTGAGTCGGCATACCAAGGAAGTAAGGTATTCAAATCTGGCGGTCCATTCACGGACATCTACAGCAAAGACAGTCGCTCAGCCAAGAAAGATGAGCGCTTGCTTCAATCTGGTCCTCTTGTTGCCTTCGATTATTTTGGTCAGAAGTGGCCGCTTGTTCCGAAGACCGCCTTCTATGACTGGCTTTATCTTTCAGCGTTGGCGCCACATCAGGACTTTCTCAGGCGGCTTTTCGACTACAAGGGCTTCACGGATATTGAGTTCAACCCTGAGAAGTCA
Organism: Betaproteobacteria bacterium; assembly: GCA_016713125.1. Taxonomy (GTDB): domain Bacteria; phylum Pseudomonadota; class Gammaproteobacteria; order Burkholderiales; family SG8-39; genus SZAS-79. The sequence goes on along the minus strand of JADJPT010000019.1, from coordinate 43,513 downwards.
ATCAATTGTCAGGCACGGACTTGCGCGCTTCTAGTCTCATTGCTCAAACTCAATGCGTTGGACGATGCGCTTCTGTTCGCAAAGCGATTTTATAGCAATGGTCGCCTCGGATTCGTTCAATCAAAGACACTCAAACGATATTAGGCAGCGTGTATTGCTTTGAGATTTCCTCCCGCGTCATTCGACCTGAACTTCGCGACAAAGCCGCGTAGCTCCGATAATTTCAGAGGCTAGTGCACTTCTTACCTTTGAGCCGTCAATTTTCTGAAGAGTGACCTTCCAACCCAACCCCCGGAGACAAACCATGTTCAACCACATCATGCTCGGCACCAACGACATCGAGCGCTCCAAGCGCTTCTACGACGCGGTGCTCGGCGTGCTCGGCGCGGGCGAGCCGATCCGCAACCAGGCGGCCAGCGGCCACAACCGGCTCTTCTATCGCCATGAGGGCAACACCTTCTGCGTCTCCGAGCCGATCAACAACGAGCCGGCCACCGGCGCCAACGGCGGCACCATCGGCTTCAAGTGCGGCTCGCCGGAACAGGTGAAGCAGTTCCATGACGTGGCGGTCGCCCACGGTGGCACTTCGATCGAGGAGCCGCCGGGCCTGCGCACCGGCAAGGCGGGCTCGCTGTATCTCTCCTACGTGCGCGACCCGGACGGCAACAAGCTCTGCGCGCTGTTCCGCCCGAAGGCCTAGGCCGGATGAGCGCACTGCCGAAGATCGGCTTCATCGGCGTGGGCCTGATGGGCAAGCCGATGACGCTGCGCCTGCTGGCCGCCGGCTACAAGGTGGCGGTGTGGAACCGCACCGCCGCCAAGCTCGCGCCGGTCACGGCCAAGGGGGCGCTCGCCAAGGACTCGCCCGTCGGGGTGGCGCGCTTCGCCGACATCGTGCTGATGTGCGTGACCGACCAGGATTCCGTGCGCGAGGTGTTGTTCGGCGCCGGCGGCGTGGCCGAGGCTGCGGTGGACGGCGCGGGCGAGGGCAAGATCGTGGTCGATTTCTCCAGTGTCGCGCCGGCGGCGGCGCGCGAGTGCGCCGCCCGGCTCGAGGCGCTGGGCATGGGTTACGTCGATGCGCCGGTGTCCGGCGGCACGGTGGGCGCGGAGCAGGGCACGCTGGCCATCATGGCCGGCGGCAAGGCCGAGCACATCGAGTTCGTGCGTCCGCTGATCGCGGAGCTGGCCGCACGCTTCACGCGCATGGGCGGTCCGGGCGCCGGGCAGGTCACCAAGCTGTGCAACCAGGTGATCGTGGCTTCGCTGTTCCCGGTGATGGCCGAGGCGATCCGCCTGGCCGAGGCCGCCGGCGTGGACGCCGCGCAGCTGCCGGTGGCGCTCAAGGGCGGCTTCGCCGATTCGATCCCGCTGCAGGTGTTCGGGCCTCGCATCGCCGCGCGTGCCTGGGAGCCCGCGCTGGGCACTTCGGCGGTGATGCTCAAGGACCTCGAGAATGCGCTGGCCGTGGCCGACGAGCTCGGCCTGCCGTTGCCGATGGCGCAGGGTGCGGCGGCGCGCTACCGCATGCTGGAGGCGCGCGGCGGTGCGCAGTCCGAGCCCTCGCGCCTCGTCGAGCTGCTGGGCGGAGAAGCCAAGCTGTAATACAGACTTCACGGCCGCGTCATGTGCGCCCCCTAAGCTGCGACCCGGTTGCAGCTTCGCAACCGACTACCAGGGAAAAGCACATGACACGCGCAGTTTCGCTCGCCGTCGCTTCACTCTCAGCATTTTGCGCAGTGGCGGCAGTGTCCGTCGCCCACGCCCAGCAGCAGTTTCCCGCCGTGCTCGAGGGTCACTCGATGCTGGCCGCCGCCACTTTCGTCGCTCCGCCGAAGAACGCGCCGGCGAACCTGTCGATGTCGGGCCGCTATCTGCACGCCGACATGCGCAGGCGCGACCAGCCCGGCTCGATACCCGGCATCGCCTTCCTGTCCGACTCGAAGGCGCCGCGCCCCACCGGCATGGACGGTCCGTTCAAGGGGCAGCCCATCCAGGGGTTCTCCGGCGTCAAATGGCGCAAGGACGGCACCGCCTGGGTGCCCTCGGACAACGGCTTCGGCACCAAGGCCAATTCGCCGGATGCGATGCTCAGCTTCCACCACCTGAAGCCCGACTGGAAAACCGGCCAGGTCAAGATCATGCGCACGGTCTTCCTGCACGATGCCGACGGCAAGGTGCCGTTCAACATCGTCAACTCCGCCAGCAAGTCGCGTTACCTGACCGGCGCGGACTTCGACATCGAGTCGCTGCAGATCATCGGCGAGGAGTTCTGGTTCGGCGACGAGTTCGGCCCCTACCTGATCCGCGCGGACAGGAACGGCAAGGTGCTGGGCGTGTTCGAGACCATGGTCGACGGACAGCCGGTGCGCTCGCCCGACCACTTCGCCGTGAGCGCGCCTGCGGTGCCTGCGCAGTTCAACACCACCGTGCGCCGCTCGCGCGGCTTCGAGGGCATGGCGGCCTCGCCGGACGGGCGTTTCCTCTACCCGATGCTGGAAGGCCCGCTGTGGAACGCCGAGGCCAAGGGTTGGGAGAGCCGCGAGGGCAAGGAGACGGCGCGCATCCTCGAGTTCGACGTGCGCAAGGGCGCCTACACCGGGCGTTCGTGGCGCTACCAGCTGGAACTGGCCGGCAACAACATCGGCGATTTCAACATGATCGATGCCGACACCGCGCTGGTGATCGAGCGCGACAACGGCGAAGGCGTGGCCGAGCTGGCGTGCAACGGCCCGGCGCGCGCGGACTGCTTCAACCGTCCGGCCCAGTTCAAGCGGGTCTACAAGATCGACATGTCGAATCCTGATGCCAACGGCTTCGTGCGCAAGGTCGGCTACATCGACCTGCTCAACATCGCCGACCCGCAGAACCGCGCCCGGATCGGCGGCGGCGGCGGCAAGTTCGCCTTCCCGCAGTGGTGCATCGAGGGGGTGGATGTGGTCGATGCCAACCACATCGTGGTGCTGAACGACAACAATCTGACGGTGTCCCAGTCGCGCGAGTTCGGTCGCAACGAGCCGAACGAGATCATCCTGCTGCGCGTGACGGAGCTGCTGTCGGCCAGGTAGCCGGCATGCAGAGAAACGCAATTCTTCAACTTTAGTTTACGGAAACCCGCTCCTGGAGCGGGTTTCCGGGCAGTTTGTGTATCGGTAAAGATACATTTCCTCTCTGAACCGGGCTCCGTTCTCAAGTCGCTCCCCGTTCCTGCCGTTAATCCGCAGGTGTTCAATGCGGGAGCGGGCGGGTGGGTACATCGGCGACGAGGTGCGGGGCGGCGGGCATCGCGTTGCTGGCGTTCGCGTACTCGGCGTACGCCGGCGACCCCGCGGCGCGCGCGGCCACGCAGAGCCTGCTGCTGGCCTCGGTGCAGCCGGGCGTGGAGGCCGCCATGCGCGGCAGTCCGCTGCCGGAGGCCGGGCTCCTGCGCAGTGTCAATGAACGCTACAACGCCTATCGCTGGGTGTCCGACGTCGCGCTGTGGGGCGAAGCGGACTACTGGGCCACGCCGCTGGAACTGCAGGCGCGCGGCGCCGGCGATTGCGAGGATTTCGCCATCGCCAAGTACTTCCACCTGCGGCGCCTGGGCGTGCCGGAGTCGCGCCTGCGGCTGATGGTGGCCGGCCTGTTGCGCGGGCCGCGCATAAGCTTCGAACTGCACATGGTGCTGATCTACTACGCGACGCCGGAGTCCGACCCGCTGGTGCTGGACAACGTCACCCCGGACATCCATCCGCTCTCGCAGCGCGGCGACCTGGTGCCGCGGCTCGCCTTCAACCGCGAGGGCTGGTGGTCCATGCAGACCGGCATCGCGCAGGTGCGCTCCGGGCCGGTGCCGATCGTGCGCTGGCACGGCCTGCTGGCGCGCGTCGAGGCCGAACGCCTGGCGGCGCTCGCGGTCGCGCCCGGCCAGGCACCGGCGCCGGCCGCCGCGCGCTAGGCGCGCTGCGAAGTCGTATCGGCCGGGCGCTTCCTGAGCAGGTAGCGGTGCATGCCCTCCAGCACCAGTTCGGCGTCCTGGTTGTGTACGGTGGCGCGCAGGCCGAGAACGCCGGTGCTGCGTCCGGGCGTGACTTCGACGATCTCCAGTTCGGGGTAGAGCGTGTCGCCGGCGTAGACGGGTTTCAGGAACTTCGCCGAGACGTCGAGGAAGCCGATCAGCGAGTCGTTGCAAAGGTGCGGGAACACGCCGCCGCCGGCCACCGTCTGGATCAGCACCTGCAGGCCGTGCGCCAGCAGGCCGCGGTGGCCGCGCGCCTTGCAGAACTCGACGTCGTAGTGGATGGGGTGGTTGTCGCCCGAGGCGGCCTGGAACATGGCGAAGATGCCTTCGGTCTGCGTGCGCGAGTTGATGTAGAACTTCTCGCCCACGGCGAAATCCTCGAACCAGCGGGTTTCGCCGTAGCGGTGCAGCTGCGGCTGAAAGGTTGCGCTCATTGCCGTCCTCCTGTTGCGAGGGGGCCATCCTAACCGAGCCGGGCCGCGGCGCCGCAGCGTCGCCGTGCAGCCTCGCTATACTGTGCGCATGCAAGAGCCGATGCAGTGAAGACTTCCCAAGTCCCGAACATCCTGGTGGTCGAGGACGACGAGTCCCTGGCCCTGTTGCTGGGGCGCGTGCTCGGCAGGAACGGTTTCGCCGTGTCCTTCGAAGCGCGCGGCGATGCCGCGGTCGCGCGCATCCTCGCCGAGAGTCCGGATGCCGTGGTGCTCGATGGCAGCCTGCCGGGCAAGGACGGCCTGGACGTCTGCCGCGAGGTGCGTGCGCGGTACGCCGGCCCGATCCTGATGCTGACCGGCCGCTCCGAGGACATGGACCAGGTGCTGGCGCTGGAACTGGGCGCCGACGACTATGTCGCCAAGCCGGCCCAGCCGCGCGTGCTGCTCGCGCGTCTGCGGGCGCTGTTGCGGCGTGGCGGTCCGGGCGCCGGGCCGCAGAGTTCACCCGCGCTGCTGCGCTACGGCCGGTTCGAGATCTCCCTCATCGACCGGCGCGTGCGCCTGGCCGACGAGGAGATCGACTTCACCACGGCCGAGTTCGATCTGCTGTGGCTGCTCGCCAGCCGTGCCGGCACGATCCTGTCGCGCGACGACATCTTCGCCGCGTTGCGCGGCATTCAGCACGACGGCGTGGACCGCTCGATCGACATGCGCATCTCCAGGCTGCGCAAGCGCCTGGGCGACGATCCGGTGCGGCCGCAACGGATCAAGACCGTGCGCGGCAAGGGCTACCTGTTCAGTCCCACCGACTGGGATTGACGCGCGGCGCGCCCGCGCCGTTACACGCCGTTACACAAACCCGCAGATCGCGTGACAGACGCCTCGCGGGGGTTCCGCCATCATGCGCGCCTTGACCGGGAACGGTCGCCCGGGGTGCAGGATGGCCTCCCCGGAACCCACTGAGAGAGACTGAGAATGAAAGCCGAAGAGATGCTCGACGAGATCCGCGACGCCAACCTCACCTATCTGATGCTGGCCCAGGCCCTGATCCGCAAGGACCGCGCCCAGGCCCTGTTCCGCCTCGGCCTGTCCGAGGAAGTCGCCGACCTGATCGGCGGCCTGAGCGCCGCGCAGATCCTCAAGATCGCCGCCTCCAACATGCTGATGTGCCGCTTCCGCTTCGACGACGAGGGGGTCTGGAACCTGCTCGCCGGACAGGGCCACGCGCGCGGCGGGGAGGCCGGCGGCTTCTCCGGTCTGCACGCCTCGATCCTGATGTCGGGCCGACTCGCCCAGGCGGCGTGATGGCGCGCAGACAGAGCCTGATGCAGGAGAGCCGCGACATCGAGCGCGCGATCGCGCTGATCGAACTGGGCGCCCGCCAGCAGGTGCTCGAGTCGGAAACCGGCCTGTCGCGCGAGCGCCTGCTGCGTCTGTACAAGGAGGTGCAGGGCAAGTCGCCCTCGAAGGGCCAACTGCCGTTCTCCACCGACTGGTTCCTGACCTGGCAGCCCAACGTGCACGCTTCGCTGTTCGTGAACATCTACCGCTTCCTCGACAAGACTTCGGTCATCGAGGAAATCGACGCCATCATCGGCGCCTACCGACTGTACCTGGAGCAGACCGCCGTTCATCAACTGCCGGTGGTGCTGTCGGTGACGCGCGCCTGGCGGCTGATCAAGTTCATGGATGCGGGCATGCTGGTCACCGTGAAATGCGGCAAGTGCGTCGGCGACTTCGTCGCCGATCCCCTGGAACTGAACCGCGATTACGTCTGCGGCCTGTGCCACATGCCTTCGCGCGCCGGCGCGACCGGTGCCGGCAAGGGCCGCGCCGGGGCGAAGACCACGCGCCTGCCCGCGGCAGGCGCGGGCGAACTGCCGCCGATGGCCGCTGCGGCCTGACGCGTCCCGGGCGGCAGGGCTGCCGCTGGGGTAAATTGCGGAATCCACCGTCACGGGTTCCGCCCATGAAGCAAGAAACCAACAGCGAGGGCGGGGCCGCGCTGCCCTGGACGCTGATCGCCTGGGCCGGCCTGGGCATCCTGCTCAACGTGGGCGTGGCGCGCTTCACCTACGGCGTGATGCTGCCGGCGCTGAAGCACGACCTGGCGCTCGACTACTTCGGCGGCGGCGCGCTGAACGCGATCCATCTTTTCGGTTACCTGGTCGGCACGCTGACCGGTCCCGCGCTGGGGCGGCGCCTGGGCATGGCGCGGCTGTCGCGCGCCGCGCATGTGCTGATCGTGCTGGGCGCTCTGGCCTGCGCGGCCGCGCCGGCCTCCGCGGAGATCGGGCCGCTGGTGCTGGGCCTGGGGCGCCTGGCCACCGGCCTGGGCGCGGGCGGCGGGGTGCTGGCCATCATGGTGATTGCGCTGGCCGCGGTGGCGCCCGAACGCCGTTCGGTGGCGAGCCTGCTGATCTGGAGCTGGATGGGCGTGGCCATGATCCTCAGCGGCCTGGCCGCCCCCTGGCTGGTGGAGTCCGGGCCGGGCTGGCGGGTGTCCTTCGTCGTCGCCGCGGCGATCGCCGCGGCGGTGGCCATCGCCTATCCGCCGCGGCGCTTTCGCGGCCTGGCCGTCGAGGCGCCGGAGGCCGGCAGTGCGCGCACGGCGTTTCGCCTCGCCGACCTGGCCGGCGCGCGCTGGATCTACCTGATCGGCGTGTACTTCACCTTCGGCCTGGGCTACATCGCCTATTCGACCTTCGCCGGCGCGCGCCTGGCGGCCAACAGCGCGCCGGTGGCGGCGGTCAGCGCGACCTGGATCGTGTTCGGCATCACCACCATCCTGGGCGTGGGCGTGACCGGCGCGATGCTGGCGCGGCCGCAGTGGCGCAGGCTGGCGATGGCCGCGGCGGCGTTCACCGGCGCGCTGGGCACGGCGATCTCGGTGGGCGACAGCCCGGCGGCCGCGCTGGCCGGGGCGATGATCGTCGGCCTGGGCATCGCCTCGACGCCGGCCATCATGAGCGCCTACGCCCGCGAGCGCAGCCCGGCCGAGCATTACGCGCGGGCTTTCAGCTTCGCCACCGCGGCGCTGGGCGCGGGGCAACTGCTGGGGCCGCTGGCGGCCGGCGCGCTGGCCGACCGCTACGGCACGGTGGCCGTGCCGCTGTTCGCCGCGGCGACCTATGTCGTCGGCACGGCGCTGGCCCTGCTCGACGGCCGCGCGAACAAGTCCGGCGCGGCCAGCTGAGGCCCGGCCGCCGCTACTTGACGGCCTTCAGCGCGGCGGGCGGCACGTCGTAGGAGCCCATGAACTGCTCGACCCGCGAGTGGAACTCGGCCCACGGCGCTTCGCGGAAGTTGTGGTGGCGCAGGATGAACGAGGCGCCGACGTAGAACTTCTCGTAGGTCATGTGCCGGCCGGCGAACTCCGAGCCGGTGAACTCCCAGGCCAGCTTGAACAGCTTCATGCGCTCGATCGGCGAGAGCTGCGGCGTGTGCCAGAACTCCTCGAAGGTCTTGCGCAGCTCGGGGTCCTCGATCACCGAGGTATCGGCGGGCATCTGGAACACCCCGCCGCCGCACAGCTCGCGCAGGTTGTCGATCAGCGGCGAATAGTTCTCCACGCACCACAGCAGCGCCGAGTACACGTGCCGGCGGTTGAAGCCGACGAACTTGCCGCCGACCCAGGGTTCGCAGTTGTCGATCTGCGCGTGCACCAGCCCGCCGATCAGCGCCTCCTGCGCGGCCAGCCGGCCCAGGCCTTCCTGCACCGCGGGGATCTTGTCGGCGCCGGTGGCCTGCGTGACCTTGCTGGCCAGGCCGACGATGAAGCCGAGCTTGGACCAGAAGCGCACCGTCGACTGGTGGTTGCTGTAGGTGTGCGCCGGGGTGGTGATGTAGATGTTGCGCGACACCTCGGCGTCGTTGTGCACGAACACCTTCTCCCAGGGGATCTTCACGTTGTTGCAGATCACCATGCTGTCGGTCTCGTCGAACCCCCAGGCCAGCGGCGACTCGAACTGCGAGGCGGCGTCGCGCTCGTAGGACTTCCTCGACCACAGCGTGAGGCCCTTGGCGTTGACCGGCACCGCGCAGGTGATCGACTCGGCCTTCTGGTCCGGCGCCATCGGCAGGATGTTGCCGATCCAGATCTCGTTGGCGAACACCGCGCCCGAGGCCAGCATCTTCATGCCGGTGACCACCACGCCGTCGTCGTCCTCGCGCACCACGCGCAGGGTCGGCGCCTGGATCTTGCGCTCGCGGTAGTACTCCGGGTTGCGCATGGCCTGCGGCGGCAGCACCGCGTAGCAGCAGTACAGGTCGTTGTTCTTCAGGTGCGCGTAGTAGTCGAGGATGTTCTGGCCGAAGCCCTTGCGCACGGCGTCGAACACCTCGGGCATGTAGGAGAAGGCGGTCACGTAGCTGGCCACGTGGTCGGGCGAGCGGCCGAACATGCCCAGCGTCATGTCGGCGATGCGCTTGTGCGCGAGCATGCGGCGCCGCAGGTCCTCGCGCGTCTTCGCCTGCAGGAAGTACATGCTGTAGCGCTCGCCGTCCTCCTCGTACCAGAGGTCGGTGGCGGCGGGGTCGCACTTGGCGTCGTAGATGGCGGCCATGGTGCGCGCGCCGTTGCGGAACGCGGGGTGCGTGGTGACGTCGGTGATGCGCTCCTTGCCGATGTACACGACGCGGCCGTCGCGCAGCGATTCGAGGTGCTCCTTGCCGGTTCTCAGCATGACTGTGACTGCTCCTCAGGGGGAATGCACGTTCTTGTACAGCCGCCATGCCCCCGAAGTCAATGCGCCGCGCGGATTTATTGAAGCGTGTTCAGCATTCCACCCGGCTGACCGGCAGCACGTTGATGGCCAGGCCGCCGAGCGCGGTTTCCTTGTACTTGTGCTGCATGTCGGCGCCGGTGGTGCGCACGGTCTCGATGGCCTGGTCGAGGCTGACGTGGTGCGCGCCGTCGCCGCGCATCGCCAGCGAGGCGGCGTTGATGGCCTTCACCGCGCCCATCGCGTTGCGCTCGATGCAGGGGATCTGCACCAGGCCGCCGATCGGGTCGCAGGTCAGGCCCAGGTGGTGCTCGATGCCGATCTCGGCCGCGTTCTCCACCTGCTCGTTGCTGCCGCCCAGCGCCGCCGTCAGCCCGGCCGCGGCCATCGCGCAGGCCGCGCCGACCTCGCCCTGGCAGCCGACCTCGGCGCCGGAGATCGAGGCGTTGCGCTTGAACAGCGCGCCGACCGCGGCGGCGGCCAGCAGGAATTCGTGCAGGCCGGCGCGCGAGGCGCCGGGGCAGAAGTCCAGGTAGTAGCGCATCACCGCGGGGATGATGCCGGCCGCGCCGTTGGTCGGCGCGGTCACCACGCGGCTGCCGGCCGCGTTCTCCTCGTTGACGGCGATGGCGTACAGGCTGATCCAGTCCATCACCTCGTGCGGCATGGGCGTGGCGCCGGCGCGCAGCTGGCGGTGCATGTCCGGGGCGCGGCGCTTCACGTTCAGGCCGCCGGGCAGCGTGCCCTCGATGCGCAGGCCGCGTTCCATGCAGGCGTGCATGGCCTCCCACAGGCGGTCGAGTTCGCTGTCGATCTCCGCCTCGTCCCGCCAGGCGCGCTCGTTGGTGCGCACGATGTCGACGATGCGCATTCCGCGTTCGCGGCCCAGGGCGAGCAGCTCGGCGGCGCTGGCGTAGGGCAGCGGGGCGGGCGCGCGTTGCGCGGCGACGCGATCGGACTGCTCGCCATCGCGCACGATGAAGCCACCGCCGATCGAGTAGAAGGTGGCCTGGTGGACGCTGTTGTCCTTCAGGCGCGCGACGATGCGCAGCGCGTTCGGGTGGTAGGGCAGGGATTCGCTGCCGCGGAACTCGATGTCGGTGGCGGGCGAAAACGCCACGGCGTGGCGGCCGAGCAGTTCGATGGACTCGTCCAGCGCGACGCGATCCAGGACATCCGGCACGGCCTCGGGGTCGACGGTGTCCTGGCGCATGCCCGACAGGCCGAGGATCACGGCCTTGTCGGTGCCGTGGCCGCGGCCGGTCAGCGCCAGCGAGCCGTACAGGATCACGCTGACGTGCGCCACCTGGGTGATGTCCGGCAGTTCCTCGAGCGCGATGCGCGCGGCGCGCATCGGGCCGACGGTGTGGCTGCTCGACGGTCCGATGCCGATCTTGAACAGGTCGAAGACGCTGATGTCCATGGCTTGGGTTCCTGGCGCTCGTCCGGCGTTCAGCCGGCGCGGCAGGCGGTGAAGCCGTGCTCGAGCGCGGCGCGGTCCAGCGTGCCGGCCGGCCCGATCAGCACCAGGCTGGAGCCGGGCAGTGTTTCATCTGCAGGTGCGCCCCGGGCTTCGCTGCACGGCTCGCCGTGCGTGATGCTCCAGCGCGCACCCACGCGCTGGTACACCGCGCGCTGCGCCGGTTCGTCGGCCAGGCACAGCACGCCCTTGGCGCGCAGCAGCGTGTCCGGCAGCGTGGCCAGCCAGGCCCGCAGTCGGGTTTCGTCCAGCGGCGCGGCGCAGCTCAGGCTGCAGGTCTCGAAGCCCGCGGCGTGTCCCGGCGAGGGCCGGCGTCTCGCCGCGCAGGTCGCGCGTCGAGGCGATGCCCAGCGCGATTTCGGCGGGAATCCCGCCGTGGTCGGCCTCGATCACCGGGCGCCCGGGCAGTTCGGTCGCCAGCCAGGCGCGCGCGGCCTCGCGGCCGGCCTCATCCAGCAAATCGAGCTTGCTCAGCACCACCAGGTCGGCCGCGGCGAGCTGCGCGCGGAACGGCGCGCCGGTCAGCGGGTCGGCGGCGCGCGCGGCCAGGGTCTCGGCATCGGCCACCACCAGCAGGCCGTCCAGGCGCAGCGCCGGGTTGGCCAGCGCCACCTGGGCGATGCCGCGCGGATCGGCCAGGCCGCTGGCCTCGAGCACGATGGCCTCGGGCGGCTCTTCGCGCTGTGCCAGCGCGATCAGCGTCTTGGTCAGGTCGCCGGCCACGCTGCAGCAGGCGCAGCCGTTGGTCAGGCTGATCATGTCCTCGCTGCGCGAGCGGATCAGCGCGGCGTCGATGTTGATGCGGCCGAAGTCGTTCACCAGCACGGCGATGCGGCGGCCGTGCGGCGCCGAAAGCAGGCGGTTGAGCAGCGTGGTCTTGCCGGCGCCGAGGAAGCCGCCGATCACGGTCAGCGGCAGCGAGCCGTCCGCGGCGCGCAGTGCCGCCGGGATCAGCCGCGAGGCCTCGAACAGCCCGGACAGCATCTGCCAGGTTTCGGCCGCCGCGGCATGCGGGTCGGCTGCCGGCCGCAGCGGCGCGCGTCCTGCGTCTGGCGGGAACATCTCAGGCCGGCTGCAGCTTGCCCGAGAGCGCCGTGCCCCAGACCTTGATGTCCTTCAGCCGTATCGGGTCGACCTCGAAGGGGTCTTCCTCGAGGATGGCGAAATCGGCGAACTTGCCCGGCTCCAGGCTGCCGACCTTGTCTTCCAGGCCGAGCACGTAGGCCGCGTCGATGGTCACCGCGCGCATGGCGCGCTCCACGCCGATGCGCTCGCCCGGCGCGACCACGGTCTTGCCGTCGGCGGCGATGCGGTTCACCGCCACCCAGGCCGCGGTCAGCGGATGCATGGGCACCACCACCAGCGAGAAGTCCGAGTGCAGCGCGAAGGTCACGCCCTCGCGCTCCAGCGAGCCCAGGCGCCCGACCGCCTCGGAGCGGTCCGGGCCGTAGCCCTGGTCGCTGTGCAGCAGGCTGCGGTAGTGCGCGAAGTAATTGTTGACGCTGGCCACCCCGCCCAGGGCCTTCAGGCGGCGCGCCTGCATCGGCGTGCTGATGCAGTAGTGCTCGATGGTGAAGCGGTGGTCGAAGCGCGGATGCATCTGCTGCAGCTTCGCCAGCGCGTTCAGCGAGGCGTCGATGGCCTCGTCGCCGTTGGCGTGGCAGTGCACCTGGATGCCGGCCTTCCAGAACTGCAGCATGCGCGCGGGCAGCTCGTCCCAGGGCACGTCGTTGCGCAGGCCGTTGGAGCCGTCCAGGTAGCCGGGGAAGTTCAGGCGCAGCGACATGGCCGGGAAGGAGCCGTCGGAGAGGAACTTGATGCCGTGGAAGAACAGCTTGTCGGTGTTGCGCTCGTTCATCTTCAGCAGGAACTCGGCCGACTTGTCGCCGTGCGTCTTGTGCAGCGGGTTCTCCAGCGGCACCACGCCCATGCGCAGCGGGAAGGCCGGGTCGTTGACGGCCTCGTCGTGCATCTCCCATTCCATCTGGAAGTCGTTGAAGCCGAACACCAGCTCGGCGGTGGTGGTGACGCCGGCGCGCCGCGCGGTGTCGCCCATGCGGCGCAGGCCGGCCACGCCACCGCCTTTCTGGATCTCGGTGCGCATGCCGCCCAGCACCGTGCGCGTGGCTTCGATCTCGACGAACACGCCCTTCAGGCGCCCGTCGGGGTAGCGCTCGACGCCGTGCATCTTGGTGTCGGGCTTGATGCCCGAGATGCGCAGCGCGGCGCTGTTCACGTAGACGAAGTGCGGGGCGTAGGAGATCACCCACATCGGGCGCTCCTTGCAGATGCCGTCGAGCTCGTCCAGGTGCAGGTGCCCTCCCTGGATGGCCGGGTCCAGGCCCCAGGCGATCAGCGGCTTGGCCGGGTCCTTCTCCTCCTGGTGGGCGCTGCGAAGCTTGGCCACCACCTGCTCGTGCGTGAGCAGGGCCGGGTTGATGCCGTTCGGCCCCGGCGATTCGATCGGGCCGATGTAGTGCAGCGCGAGGTAGCCCGCCGACATGGTGAAGTGCGTGTGCGGATCGATCAGCCCGGGCAGGATGATCTTGTCCTTGAGCGTCTCGTCGATCACGTGCTCGTGGCGCGACAGCCAGGGGCGCATCGATTCCAGCGTGCCGGTGGACACCACGCGACCGTCCATGACGGCGATCGCTTCGGCGACCGGACGGCCCGGGTCCATGGTGCGAACCCTGCGTGCGACATATACCGTGATCTTGCTCATGCTCGGCCTCCTCGGGGTGCGGGACAGGCGGGTGGATCAGCGCAGGCGGGCGGCGATGCGCTCCGAATCCAGGGCGCGCGACGCGGCCGACTCGGCGGCGGCGTCGGTCAGCCACTCAGCGACATAGTGCGCGAAGGAATTGCGCACGTACAGGCGGAATGCGTCTTTTGCATCGGCGCACTGCAGGATCAGCTGCACCTTGGCTAGCAGGGTCTGCGCGGATTGCGGCGCGGCGAAGGCCGCCGCATGCAGGTCCAGCGAGCAGCCCTTGGCCAGCACCGGGCGCGCGTCGCTGCCCGAAATGGCGATCACCGTGCGGTTGGCCGACAGGTCGACCACCGAGTGGTGCATGCCGCGCAGCGCGCTGCGCAGCGTGCTTTCGAACGTGGTGTTCTCCCCGGGCGGGGCGGTCAGCAGCCACTCGTCCGGGCCCAGCCAGATCGCCGCGCGCCCGAGACCGCCGCTCCAGGTATTGGCGGTGGCGGGCAGGTCGAAGCCCAGCGCGCCGCGCACGGCGGCCGTGAAGCCCGCATCGCCGGCGTCGCCGCGCAGGTTGATCTGCGTGACGCCGGCCAGTTCGCCGATGGAAAAGTGCGCGGCCGAGGCGCTCGCCGTGGCGAAGCGCGCGGACCAGTCCGCCAGCGGGCTGGCGCGCTCAGTCGATGCCGTCACGGCGCTTGCCTTCCTTGTCGAAGAACACCGGGTCGACCACCGTCATGGGCTGCAGTCCGCCAGCGGTCACGCAATGCACGGTCCTGCCGTGCAGGGCGCGGCCGTCGGCCAGCAGCGCCAGGGCGAAGCCGGTTTCCAGGTTGGGGCTCAGGTAGCTGGAGGTCACGTCGCCCAGCGAAGGGCTGCCGGTGGCCGGGTCGTGCCGCGCACGCTGCGGGTCGGCCACCAGGTGGGCGCCCTCGGCGGCGACGAAGCTGCGGTCCGCGGGCAGCAGGCCGACCAGCTGCTTGCGGCCGGCGCGCGCGGTGTCCGGGCGGCTGAACGAGCGCCGGCCGATGAAATCCTTCTGCTTGGAGACGATCCAGTCCATGCCCAGGTCCTGCGGCGTGACCGTGCCGTCGGTGTCCTGGCCGATGATGATGTAGCCCTTCTCGGCGCGCACCACGTGCATGGTTTCGGTGCCGTAGGGCGTGAGGCCGTACGGTTTGCCGGCGGCCATCACCGCCTGCCACATGGCCAGGCCGTGCCAGGAGGGCACGTTGATCTCGTAGGCCAGTTCGCCGCTGAAGCTGATGCGGAACACGCGCGCCTGCAGTCCGGCGACCGTGCCTTCGCGGAAACTCATGAACGGGAAGGCCGCGTTGGAGAAATCCATCTCCGGCGCCAGCGCCTGCAGGATCTTGCGCGAGTTCGGACCGACCACGGCCACCGTGGACCATTGTTCGGTCACCGAGGTGCAATAGACCTTCAGACCGGGCCACTCGGTCTGCAGCCATTCCTCGAGCCAGTCGAGCACGCGCGCGGCGTTGCCCGTGGTGGTGGTCATCAGGAAGCGGTCTTCGGCCAGGCGCGCGGTGACGCCGTCGTCCATCACCATGCCGTCGGGCTTGCACATCAGGCCGTAGCGGCAGGCGCCCACGCCGAGCTTGGTCCAGGCGTTGGTGTAGACGCGGTTCAGGAACTCGGCGGCGTCCGGCCCCTGGATGTCGATCTTGCCCAGCGTGGTCGCGTCCATGATGCCGGCGGTGGTGCGCACGGCCTTCGATTCGCGCTGCACGGCCGCGTGCATGTCCTCGCCGGGCAGGGGGAAATACCAGGGGCGCTTCCACTGGCCGACGTCCTCGAACACCGCGCCGTTCTCGACGTGCCAGGCGTGGATGGGCGTGGTGCGCACCGGGTCGGACAGCGCGCCGCGGTCGCGGCCGGCCAGCGCGCCGAAGGTCACCGGCGTGAAGGGCGGGCGGAAGGTGGTGGTGCCGACTTCCGGGATGGGTTTGGCCAGCGCATCGGCCAGCAGCGCCAGGCCGACCACGTTGGAGGTCTTGCCCTGGTCGGTGGCCATGCCGTTGGTGGTGTAGCGCTTGGTGTGCTCGACCGAACGGAAGCCCTCGCGCGCGGCGAGGCGGATGTCGCGCTCGGTCACGTCGTTCTGGAAATCGACGAAATGCTTGCCGGGCAGTTCGGTGTTCAGGCTGGTCTGCACCGACCAGAGCGTCTGCAGCTTCAGGTCGTCGCGCGCTTCGACCGGCACGGGCGCGGCGGCATGGCCGAGGGCGGCCAGCGTGGCCGCGCCGGCGCGCGCGCCGTCGGCCAGTGCGCGGTCCAGCGCAAAACAGGCGTTGATGGCGCCGGCGGTTTCCACCGCCTGCAGCGTGCGGTCGGGCAGGAAGCAGGTCAGCGAGGCGTCGTAGCGCAGCGTGCCCGGCGCCTGGCTGTACAGGTGCACCACGGGGTTCAGTCCACCGGACATCAGCACGTGGTCGCAGGCGATGCGCCGCGCGCCGCCGCCATCGATGCCGCGCACTTCGACGCTGCTGACGCGCTTGCCGCCGCCGGCCGTGCTCACCAGGTGCCCGGTCAGCACCTCGATGCCGGCCTCGTCGGCGCGGCGCAGCAGGCCGGGGTCGGGCGAGACGCGCGCATCGACGATGTGCGTGAGGTTGCGCGCCGCGGCGTGCGTGTCCAGCGCGTGGCGCAGGCCGGCGTCGTTGTTGACGAAGGCCAGGCCGGCGCGGCCGAGCGACACGCCGTAGCGCTGCGCATAGGTGCAGGCGGCGTTGGCCAGCATGATGCCGGGCAGGTCGTTGTTGCCGAAGGCGATGGGGCGCTCGTGCGCCCCGGTGGCCAGCACCACGCGCCGGGCGCGGAAATGCCACAGGCGCTTGCGCGCGATGCCGGGCATGCGGCCCGGACCGGCGTGGTCGGTGCGCCGCTCCACCGCCATCAGGTAATTGTGGTCGTAGTAGCCGAACACCGAGGTGCGGCGCAGCAGCAGCACGTTGGGCAGGGCTTCCAGTTCGGCGGCGGCGCGCGCGGCCCACTCGCTGCCGGACAGGCCTTCTATCTCCGCGCTGCGCGCCAGCAGGCTGCCGCCGAGTTCGTGCGCTTCCTCGACCAGCGCCACGCGCAGGCCGGCGCGCGCGGCGGGCAGGGCGGCGGCCAGGCCGGCCGGGCCCGCGCCCACCACCAGCACGTCGCAATGCCAGTGCATGCGGTCGTAGGTGTCGGGGTCGGCTTCGGTGGGCGCCGTGCCCAGGCCCGCGGCGGCGCGGATCATGGGCTCGTAGAACTTCTTCCAGAAGCTCTTCGGCCACTTGAAGGTCTTGTTGTAGAAGCCGGCGACCAGGATCGGCGAGGCGAAGCCGAAGGCCGCGCGCAGGTCGAAATCGACGCTGGGCCAGCAGTTCACGCTGGAGGCGTCCAGGCCCTCGTAGAGCTCGATCTCGGTGGCGCGCAGGTTGGGCTCGGTGTACGCGCCGCGCTCGAGCTGCACCAGCGCGTTGGGTTCCTCGTGGCCGGCGGAGAGGATGCCGCGCGGGCGGTGGTACTTGAAGCTGCGGCCCACCAGGTGCACGCCGTTGGCGAGCAGGGCCGAGGCCAGCGTGTCGCCGGCATAGCCCTGCAGCGGCCGGCCGTTGAAGCGGAAGGCGAGCGGTGCGTTCCTGTCGATGCGGCCGGCGCCGGCGATGCGGAAGGCGTTGCTCACTTGACGCCCGCCTGCGCCGGCGGAGGCTCGCCCGGCTTGTAGGTGGCGTCGATCTGGTGCGTGACGGTGTGGCGTACGGCATTGAACCAGCGACGGCAACCCTGGCTGTGCACCCAGCGTTCGAGGAACACGCCCTTGGGGTTGTCGCGCATGAACACGTACTGCGCCCACTCGTCATCCGAGAGGGCGGCCGGGTCCGCGGGGTAGGCGACATGCGCCTGGCCGCCGTAGGAGAACTCGATCTCCTCGCGCGCGCCGCACCAGGGGCAGGTGATCTTCAGCATCAGTGGGCCACGGCGGCGGCGCCGTGCTCGTCGATCAGCGCGCCGCTGGTGAAGCGATCCAGCGCGAAGGGCGCGTTCAGCGGATGCGGCTCGCCGGTGGCCACCGTGTGCGCGAACACCCAGCCCGAGCCCGGCGTGGCCTTGAAGCCGCCGGTGCCCCAGCCGCAGTTGATGTACAGGCCCCGGACCGGGGTCTTGGAGATGATCGGCGAGGCGTCGGGACAGACGTCGACGATGCCGCCCCAGGTGCGCAGCATGCGCATGCGGCTGAGCACCGGGAACAGTTCGATCAGCGCCGCCATCTGGTGTTCGATGATGTGGAACGAGCCGCGCTGGCTGTACGAATTGTAGGCATCGATGCCGGCGCCGACCACCAGCTCGCCCTTGTCCGACTGGCTGAGGTAGACGTGCACGGCGTTCGACATCACCACGCAGGGATGGATGGGCTTGACCGGCTCGGACACCAGCGCCTGCAGGGGGTGGCTTTGCAGCGGCAGCCGGATGTCGGCCATCGAGGCCAGCACCGAGGTGTGGCCGGCGGCGACGATGCCGACCTTGGGCGTCATGATGGTGCCGCGCGTGGTGCGCAGGCCGGTGACGCGCCCGTCCTCGCGCAGGATGCCGGTGACTTCGCAGTTCTGGATGATGTCCACGCCCAGCGCGTCGGCGGCGCGCGCATAGCCCCAGGCCACGGTGTCGTGGCGCGCGGTGCCGGCGCGGCGCTGCAGGGTGCCGCCCAGCACCGGGTAGCGCGCGGTCTTCGAGATGTCGATGATCGGGCAGAATTCCTTCACTTCCTCGGGCGTCAGCCACTCGGCGTCGATGCCGTTCAGCTTGTTGGCCTCGACGCGGCGCACGCCTTCGCGGATGTCGCCCAGGTTGTGCGCGAGGTTGAGCACGCCGCGCTGGCTGAACATCAGGTTGATGTTCAGGTCCTCGTTCAGGCCTTCCCAGAGCTTCAGCGCGTGCTCGTACAGCGCGCCGCTTTCGTTCCACAGGTAGTTGGAACGGATGATGGTGGTGTTGCGCCCGGTGTTGCCGCCGCCGATCCAGCCCTTCTCGAGCACGGCGATGTTGCGCAGGCCGTGGTTCTTCGCCAGGTAATAGGCGGTGGCCAGTCCGTGCCCGCCGCCGCCGACGATCACCGCGTCGTAGCTCTGCCTGGGCGCGGCGTCGCGCCAGAACGGTTTCCAGTCGCGATGGCCGGAGACCGCGTTGCGCAGCAGGCTGAGGAGGGAGAAGTTTTGCATGGGGTCGGGCAGACCGGACAGATGCTAGACACAGGCTCGCATGCGCACTTTCATTAAAGCGACATAATGTTTAATCTAAGCGTCAAGGTGCCCGAAGCGTCGCAATCGGGCCGTGTGGTCAATTCGACGGGAATCCAGATGCGCAGAGGGCGGTCGGCCAAGTCGGAAGACGCCTCCCGGGCGGCGGGGGCGCCGAAGATACGCGTGGGCTTCGTGCTCACCCAGAAGTTCACGTTGACGGCGTTCGCCGGCTTCGTCGACGCCCTGCGGCTGGCCGCCGACGAGGGCGACCGCAGCCGGCCGCTGGAGTGCGCCTGGGCCGTGCTCGGCGACCGCAACTCCCCGGTGGTGTCGAGCTGCGGGGCGGCGGTGCTGCCCTGGGACGAGATGGACAAGCCCGAGCGCTTCGACTACATCGTGGTGGTCGGCGGCCTGCTGCACGGCGGCCAGAAGGTGGTGCCGGGCACCCAGGCGTTCCTGCGCGAGGCCGCGCGCGCCGGCGTCGGCCTGGTCGGCCTGTGCACCGGCTCCTTCGTGCTGGCGCGCGCCGGGCTGCTGGACGGCTACCTGTCCTGCGTGAGCTGGTTCCACCGCGAGGACTTCCAGGCCGAGTTCCCCGAGCTGCGCCTGGTGGCCAACCGCATGTTCGTGGTCGACCGCGACCGCATGACCTGCGCCGGCGGCACCAGCGTGGTCCACCTGGCCGCACACCTGATCGAACGGCACTGCGGCCGCGCGCTGGCCGGCAAGAGCCTGCGCATCCTGATCGAGGACCAGCCGCTGCCCTCCAATACGCCGCAGCCCGAGTCGGTGGTCACGCGCCAGGCGCACGACAGCCTGGTGCGCCGCGCCATGCTGCTGATCGAGCAGAAGCTCGCGCAGCACGACCTGCTGACCGAGATCTCCGAGGCGCTGGGCATCAGCATGCGGCAGCTCGAACGCCGCTTCATCGCCGATGTGGGCATCACGCCGCGCGAGTACAAGCTGCAGCTGCGCCTGGCACGGGCGCGCTGGATGATCGAACACACCGACCTGTCGGTGACCGATGTCGGCTTCGAATGCGGTTTCGGCGACTGCTCGCATTTCTCGCGCGCCTTCACCAGCCATTTCAAGGTGCGGCCCTCCAGCCTGCGGCGCACGGCGCGCGTCAACGAGGGGCGCTGAACGGTCAACGGTCGACGGGCGACGTACGCCGGGGCGGGTCGGTCGCCGGAAGCGGCGCGAAATCGCCCCCGGTTACCTGCACGACGCTGGTGCGCCGCACTGCGAACATGCACCGTGCGCTGTTCGCAAAAATGCAAGAAACTGTCGCTTATGGTCAAAACAATGGACGATGCATTCGTTACCCTGCGTTGTCGATTGCCAAAAGTCGGGTTACACGACGGGGGACACGATGTCGGGAGGCTCGCGTAGCATCAGCGCAGTAGGGATCGCGGTCTTGCCCGACGGATGGGTCCATGCCTATTGCGGTGCGGCAAGCATGCCGACGGAGCGCAAGTCCGGCGACTAGCCGGCACGGGGAGGAAACAGTGCAAATCAGCGATCAAGCACGCGCGATATATCGATCTTCGCTGGTGTGGGACATGACCGTCCCGTACGGCATGCAGCATGCCACCGACGGCATCACCCTGCCGCGCTTCAAGACGGCGGGCTTCGGCCTGGTGTCGCTGACCCTGGGCGGGGACAAGACCTTCGGTCCCGAGGCGGCGCTGGCCAACATCTCCAAGGTTTACGCCGTGTGCGCCAGGCACCCGGGTTGTACCGCTTCGTGCACGGCGTCGATGACGTGGACCTCGCGCGCAAGGAAGGCAAGCTGGCGATCACGGTGAATTTCCAGGGCACCAACGTGCTGGCCAACGACATCGGGCTGGTGGAGGTGTTCTACCGGCTGGGCGTGCGCCACATGCTGATGGCCTACAACCAGAAGAACCTGGTCGGCGACGGCTGCGCCGAGCGCACCGACGCGGGCCTGTCGCGCTTCGGCCTGTCGATGATCAAGGAGATGAACCGCGTGGGCATGCTGGTCGACGGCACGCACACGGGTTACCGCACTTCCATGGAGGCGATGGAGGCGAGCACCTCGCCGTGCATCTTCTCGCACTGCAACGCCTATTCGGTGTTCGCGCACTACCGCAACATCAAGGACGACCAGATCCGCAAGTGCGCCGAGACCGGCGGCGTGATCGTGGTGAACGGCCTGGGCGAGTTCCGCGACGACATGGAAGCCACCAGCGAATCGATGTTTTGCCACCTGGACCACATCGTGAACCTGGTCGGCCCGCAGCATGCCGGCATCGGCCTGGACTACGTGAAGGACGTGGACGGGTTCTGGAAGTACGTCGACGACAACAGCGACGCCTGGCCGCTGAACAACGGCAAGCCCAACCGCCACACCAAGTTCGTGCAGCCCGAACAGATCGAGGATCTGGCCGAGCTGATGTGCAGGAAGAACTACGCGGAGAGCGACATACGCGGCATCCTCGGCGAGAACTTCCGTCGCGTGTGCAAACAGGTCTGGAAGTAGACGACAACCCCGGAGGGAACCATGAAACGCAGAGATTTCGTCGGTGCAGGACTGGCAGTGGCAGGCGCGGGCATGCTCGGAGTGCGCAGCGCGCACGCGCAGAGCAAGCAGATCGTGGTGATGAACTGGGGCGGCGACTGGAACTCCCGCACCGTCAAGCACATCGAGGCTCCGCTGCTCGAGTCCAAGGGCTGGACCATCGTGCGCGAGCTGGGCGAGCAGCCGCCGCGACTGACCAAGGTGATCGCCGAGAAGCGGCTGCCGCGCGGCACGGTCGACATCGTCCACCTGGGCGAGTCCGAGGCCTACACGCTGCACGTGAACGAGGCGCTCGAGACCCTCGACTATTCCAAGATCCCGAACGCGGCGACCATGGTGCCGAGCATGAAGCGCCCGTACTTCGTGCCCTGGCTGTATTCGGCCTGGGAACTGGTCTACAACCCGGAGAAGATCAAGGATCCGATCACCGCCTACGCCGACATGTGGAACCCCAAGTACGCCGGCAAGATCGGCGTGATGGATTCCAACTACGGCAACGCCATGCAGACCGCCAGCATCGTGGCCTCGGGCAAGATGGACGACTTCGAGGGCGCCAAGAAGATGCTGCTCGAGTGGAAGAAGGCCGTGCAGCCCAAGGTCTATCCCTCGCACCAGCAGGCGCAGGCGGCCATGAAGAGCGACGAGATCTGGCTGATGGCCAACTACCGCGCACGCGGCCTGCAGTGGGCCAAGGACGGCACCAAGTGCGCCACCGCCTACCCGAAGGAAGGCGGCATCTACCAGGTGTTCGGTGCGGTCATGCCGCGTCGCGTGATCAACAAGGAAGGCGCCTACGCCTACCTGAACGCGTTGCTCGATCCGACCGCGATGGTCGGCCTGTGCGCGGACAACTTCTACACGCCGCCGATCACCGCGGTGAACCTGTCCGGCGAAGTGGGCAGGAAGATCGCCTATAGCGACGCGCAGAAGGCTTCGCTGAAGTACGGCAACCAGGAGTACTGGGCGAAGAACATCACGTCCTGGCTCGACTGGTGGAAGAAGAGCTTCCTGGGCAGCTGATCCCGGCACCACTGGGCAATGGCAGGCGCGGGAGAAATGCGGGAAGGCCGCAACTGGGGCGGAGCGTCGCTGGTTTTGCCGGCGTTCGTCCTGGTGGCGGCGTTCCTGCTCGCGCCGCTGGCCCTGATCCTGCGTTACAGCTTCGATCTGCACGACCCGATCAAGCTGATGAAGGGCGTGTTCAGCACGCAGAACTACGTGCAGGCGGTCGCCGACCCGTTCTACCAGGACGTGTTGCTGACCACCGCCAACATCGCGGCGCTGTCGACCGTGATCGTCATGCTGCTGGCGTTTCCGGTGGCGTACTACATCTCGCGCCTGGAGTCGCAGCGCCTGCGCGGCTGGCTGATCATCCTGACGGTCCTGCCGCTGCTGCTGGGCAACGCCGTGCGTTCGGCCGCCTGGATGATCGTCATGGGCACCAAGGGCGTGGCCAATGCGCTGCTGCTGAGCGTGGGCCTGATCGAGGAGCCGATCAAGATCCTCTACACGCCCACCGCGGTGGTGATCGGCCTGGTCTCGGTGCTGCTGCCGTTCGCCATCATCACCCTGCAGAGCGTCATGGATTCGATCCCGAGCAGCCTTGAGGAGGCGGGTCAGTCGCTCGGCCACTCGCCGCTGCGCACGGTGTACGGCGTGGTGCTGCCGCTGGCGATGCCCGGCGTGGCCGCGGCCGCGGCGATCTGCTTCGCGCTGGCGATGAACGCCTACGCCACGCCGGTGCTGATCGGCGGGCCGACCATGCAGATGATGGGGCCGGTGGTGTACGGGCAGATCGCCAAGGCCAACAACTGGCCCTTCGGTTCGACGCTGGCCTGCATCCTGATGTTCGTGACGCTGGTGCTGACCATCGTCTCGACGCGTTTCCTCAGCCGGAAGTACTTCTGAGCATGGGCGCCATGAAGATCGGCCGCTATGCGTTCGCCGCCCTGGTAGCGCTGATCTTCGTGTTCCTGCTCGGGCCGCTGATCGTGATCATCTGGGCCAGCTTCTTCGCCGACAAGATCCTCAGCTTTCCGCCCAGCGGCTACACCACGTCCTGGTTCGGCGCGGCCTGGGCGATCTCGGATTTCGCCAACGGCTTCCTGATGAGCGTGAAGGTCGGCGCCTGCGCGACGGTGGTTTCGCTGCTGCTGGGCGTGCCGGCGGCGCTGGCGGTCGAGCGCTACTCGTTTCCCGGGCGCGAGACGATCCGCCAGGTGCTGCTCTCGCCCATGTACGTGCCGGCCATCGTCGCCGGCGCGGCGGTCTACATCTATTTCGTCGAGTTCGAGATCTTCACCGGCTTCCAGCTCGCCGCGACCTTCGGCGGCCTGGTGATCGCGCATTCGCTGATCGCGCTGCCCTGGACCATGCGCCTGGTGTGCGCCTCGCTGGTCACCGCCAACACCGTCTCCGAGGAGGCGGCGCGCAGCCTGGGGGCCAATGCGGTGCAGACCTTCTTCCTGGTCACCCTGCCGATCATCCGGCCCGGCATCATCGCCGCGGCCATGTTCTCCTTCATCGCCTCGTTCTCCGACCTGGAGAAGTCGCTGTTCCTGGTCGGGCCGGGCAAGACCACCCTGCCGATCGCGATCGTGAACTACCTGGAATGGAGTCTCGATCCGACCATCTCGGCGGTGGCCACGGTGCAGATCCTCATCATCGGCACGGCGCTGATCGTTTCCGATCGCTTCGTGAAACTCGGAAAGGCCTTCTAGTGTCAGGCGTAACCCTCAGCAACATCCGCAAGACCTACGGCGAACTCGCGGCGGTCGACGACGTGTCGATCGAGATCCGCGACGGCGAACTGCTCGCGCTGCTGGGGCCCAGCGGCTGCGGCAAGACCACCACGCTGCGCATGATCGCCGGCTTCGTCGCGCCGACCGCCGGCACCATCCGCTTCGGCGAGCGCGACGTGACTTCCATCCCGGTGCACAAGCGCAACGTCGGCATGGTGTTCCAGGGCTATGCGCTGTTTCCGCACCTCACGGTGGCGAAGAACGTCGAGTTCGGCCTGCGCGTGCGTTCATGGGACAAGGAGCGCAAGGCCAGGCGCGTGGCCGAGATGCTGCGCTGGGTGCAGCTGGACGCGCTGGCCGAGCGCTCGCCGCGCGCCCTGTCCGGCGGGCAGCAGCAGCGCGTGGCGCTGGCGCGCGCGATGGCGATCGAGCCCGACGTGCTGCTGCTCGACGAGCCGTTCTCGGCGCTGGATGCCAAGCTGCGCACGCAGATGCGCAAGGAGATCCGCGACCTGCAGCAGGATGCCGGCATCACTTCCGTGTTCGTGACCCACGACCAGGCCGAGGCGATGGCGATCGCCGACCGCATCGGCGTCATGAGCCACGGCAAGCTCGAGCAGCTCGGCTCGGCCGAGGATCTGTACAAGCGGCCGGTGTCGCGTTTCGTCGCCGGCTTCATCGGCAAATGCAATTTCGTCGAGGGCCGCGTCGTCGGCGCGCAGCGTTTCGAGTCGGCCGAGGGCCTGGCCCTGCAGTTCGGCGGCGAGCACGCCGCGGGCGCCGCGGCGCTGTGCTTCCGGCCCGAGCATGCGGTGCTGGAGGCCGGCGCCCCGGCTTCCGGCAACAGCCTGCCGGTCACGGTCAAGTCGGTCACCTACCTGGGGCCGTCCACCGATTTCGAGGTGCTCAGCGATTCGGGCCAGACGCTGCTGGTCAGCGCCGCCTCGGGCACCGGCCATGCGCCTTCCAGCGTGGCGCCGGGCCAGAAGCTGCGCCTCAACTGGCGACCCGAAGACAGCTTCGTCGTCGCCTGATGCGCGCCGCATGGTGACGCCCGCCGGAAAACTTCCGCACGCCGTGCGCGAGATCCGCAACGTGTGGATCCCGCTGGCGAGCGGCGAGCGCCTGGCCGCGCGCCTCTGGCTGCCCGAACTGCCTGCGGGGGAGAAGGTTCCCGCGATCATGGAATTCTCCGTGTACCGCAAGAGCGACGTGCAGGCGGTGCGCGACTCGGCGGCCTACGGCTATCTGGCCGGCCACGGCTATGCCTGCGTGCGCGTGGAATGCCGCGGCACGGGCGACTCCGACGGCCTGTCCACCGACCAGTTCGCCACCGAGTACATCGAGGACGCGATCGAGTCGCTGGCCTGGATCGGCGGCCAGGCCTGGTGCACGGGCCAGGTGGCGATGACCGGCCTGTCCTGGCCCGGCCACATGTGCCTGCAGGTGGCGGCGCGCAATCCGCCGCAGCTGGCCGCCATCCTGCCGATGGACGCGGCCGACGATCGCTACACCAACAAGTACCACGGCGGCTGCCTGCTGCATTACGGCTTCACCATCAGCAATGCCCTGCTCGGCATGCACGCGCGTGCGCCGCATCCGAGCACGTCGGCGAGGGCTGGCGCGAGATGTGGAAGCAGCGCGTGGAGAACTCGGTGGTGTGCCTGGAACGCTGGATAGAACACCACACCCGCGACGACTACTGGGCGGCCGGTTCGGTGGCCGAGCGCTACGCGGACATGCAGGTGCCCATGTACGCCTCCTGCGGCCTGGCCGACCCCGGCTACGCGGTGTGCACGCCGCGCATGCTCGAATCGTATGGCGGGCCGCGCAAGCTGCTGCTGGGTCCCTGGGCGCATCGCATGCCGCACATGCCGATCCCGGGGCCGGGGGTGGACTTCCTCGGCGGTGCCATCCGCTGGCTGGACCACTGGCTGAAGGGCGTGCCCAACGGCGCCGAGGCCGAGCCCGACGTGCTGGCCTGGATCTACGACGCTTCGCCGCCGGCCATGCAGGTCGGCGAATTCACCGGACGCTGGGTGGCCGAGCCGACCTGGCCGCCGCAGGGTCTGCGCAGGCTCGAGTACGCGATCTGCGCTGAAGGCCTGGCATCGCCGGCCGGTGCGGGGACGTCCGCCGAACGGTGCGTCGAGGTGTCTTCGCCGTTGAGCATGGGCACCGAGGGCGGCGAATGGATGCCCTGGTTTACCGCGGCCAACGGCCCGGAGATGGCCGGCGACCAGCGCGCTGACGATGCGCTCTCGGCCTGCTTCGATTCCGCGCCGCTCGAAGACGCGATCGACGTGTTCGGCACGGTGCGCGCGACACTGGAAGTGGCCGCCGACCAGGGCGAGGCGCAGGTGGTGCTGCGCCTGTGCTCGGTGGCGCCGGACGGCACGTCCAGGCGCCTGGCCTTCGGCTTCCTCGACCTGAGCCAGCGCAACGGCGACGCGCAGCGACTGGCGGTGATCCCGGGCGAGCGTTATCGCATCGGCATCGATCTGCTGCCGGCTTCGCACCACGTGCCGCGCGGCCATCGCCTGCGGCTGGCCGTGTCGACGAGCTACTGGCCGATGATCTGGCCGGCGCGCCGCCGTGTGCGCCTGTCGATCTTCGCCGGCAAGGGCGCGCTGGTCGTGCCGGTGCGGCCGGCGAGGGCCGAGGATGCCGTGCTGCAGCCGCCCGCCGCGCCGGCCATGGCGGCCGGCATCCCCAGCACGCTGCTGCGCAAGCCGTACGCGAAGCGCAGCCTGAACCGCGACCTGGCCTCGGGCATGACGCGCCTGCTGATCGAAGAGGACGGCGGCTGCACGCGCATCGAGGACCGCGACATCGAGTACGGCTGGACCGGCTGGCGCGCGACGAGCATCGCGCCGGAGGATCCGCTGTCCGCGGTGGCCGAGGCCGAATGGACCTGGACGCTGAAATTCGGCGCCACGGAAACCCGCAGTTTCGCGCGCACGCGCCTGAGCTGCACGGCCGACACCTACGAGATCGAGGCGCGCGTGGAAGCGCGCGAGGGCGAGACCCTGATCGCGGAAAAGACGTTCAGGCGCTCGCTGCCGCGCCCGCCGGGCTGATTCTCCGGCGCGCCTGTTTTTCAACTAGAACGGGTAAGGACCAGTAATGGACAAGGAATTCGACCTTTACGCAGTCGGCGGATACGGAACCGGCAAGATCGGTTTCGGCAGGAAGATCGGCATCGTTTCCGTCGACATGATGAATCGCGTGACCAACGTCAGCGCGCCGATGGGCAAGAGCCCGATGGGGCAGGAAGCGGTCGAGAAATGCGCCATCCTCTTTGAGGCCGCCCGCACCAACGACATTCCCATCGTGCATTGCAACACCGCTTTCCAGCCGGATCTGAGCGACATGCCGCCATGGAAAATTGCCTGCATGAAAACCTGGATCATCGGATCATGGGATGTCCAGATCGATGCACGCCTGTGGCGCGATGGTGACGTGCTGGTGTGCAAGAAAACGCCTTCCATCTTCTTCGGCACCCATTGCGCGTCGGTACTCAATATGCATGGGGTGGATACCGTGATCGTCACGGGCGCCAACACCAGCGGATGCATACGCGCGACCTCAATCGAAAGTTTCTCGCTGGGGTATCGCACGATCGTGCCTGAGCAGTGCGTGTTCGACCAGGGTTCGGTGGCTCATCGCCAGAATCTCGAAGACATAGGCAAGCGCTATGTCGACGTCGAGTCCTTCGAGTTCGTACTCGATCAGGTCAGAAAAGCCCGGTAGCCGGGAGGGCCGCCCCGTCGCGTGGCGCGGCGGGGCATTGTTCGCCTCAGGCCGCCCTTGCCTGGAGCTTGCCCGCACCGACCTGATCCAGATACTGCAGGCAGCGCTCGGTGGTCTCCACGTCGCCGAACTTGGCGTCGATGTCGAACAGGTTCCACAGCACCGCGCCGGGCACGCGATCGCCGATCGCCTCCTTGACCGCGATCGGGCGGAAGCCGTCGGCCAGTCCGTCGCAGATGGTTTCGCGCACGCAGGCCGAGGCGGTCACGCCGGTGACCAGGATGGTGTCGACGCCGGCCGCGCGCAGGAATCCGGCCAGGTAGGTGCCGTGGAAGGCGCTGGCGCGCTTCTTGATCAGCAGCTGCTCGCCCTCGATCGGCGCGATGCGCGAGTCGATGGCCCACAGATTGGTGTCCTTCTGGTCGACCACGTCGACCGGGATCTTGTCGTGCCACAGGCCCATGTCGGTGTTCGGGTTCTTGCGGTCGGTCACCTGGTAGCAGGTGGTGACGTGCACCACCGGGTAGCCGTACTTGCGCAACGCGGCCAGCAGCTTCTGCATGGACGGGATGATCTGGTCGTCGACGTGCTCGCAGGTGAAGGGGTTGCCGGGGCGCGTCCAGGCGTTGGCCAGGTCGACGCTGATCAGCGCCGGCTTGGCGCCGAAGCCGACGCGGCGCTGGAAGCCGCGTGCCTGATAGCGGCGGGTGGCTTCGGCGAAGGCGGCTTCGAGGGCGGCTTCGAGTTGCTTGTCGGCGAGGCTGTCGGACATGGCGGTCTCCTGGTGCGTGTCTGGGCGGTGGCGGCGCGCCGCGGGATGCGGGTGGCGGGCCTGAGTCGTCATCCTAGGCGCTGTGCTGGTTCGTTTGATATCAATTGCATATACATTGATGCATAATTTGATAACAATGATTCAGCCCCCGATTGCCGCGCTGCGGCCCGCGAAATTCGACCTGCGCCAGGCGCGTGCTTTCCTGTTCGTTGCCGAGGAGTTGCATTTCGGCCGCGCGGCGGCGCGCCTGTTCACCACCCAGCCCGCGTTGAGCCGCATGATCCGCAACCTGGAGGAGGCGGTGGGGGTGCCGCTGTTCGAGCGCTCCACGCGCCGCGTGCGCCTGAACGCGGCCGGCGAGGCCTTCGCCGCCGAGTGCCGCCTCGCACTGGGACACCTCGGGCGTGCGGTCAGCGCGGCGCAGAGTGCGGCGGAGGGACGCGAAGGCCGCCTGCGCGTCGGCTACATGGATTTCGCCATCAACGGCCGGCTGCCGCAGTTGCTGCAGGCATTTCGCGCGCGTCACCCGAAGGTGGCGGTCGACCTCGACTACATGCCCACGGCCATGCAGCATTCGGCCCTGCTCGAGGGGCGCATCGACATCGGCTTCCTGATCGGCGAGTTCAGGAGCGCGAAGGTGCTGAACCTGCTGGTCGAGCAGGACGATTTCGTCGCCCTGCTGCCCGAGGGCCATGTGCTGGCCGGGCGCGAGCGCCTGCTGGTCGGCGACCTGGCGGCCGAGCCCTTCGTGGTCGGCAGCGAGGACACCTTCAGCAGCTTCCGCACCCTGATGTTCTCGGTCTGCCATACGGCCGGCTTCTTCCCGCACATCGTGCAGCAGGCTTCCAACACCAGCGGCATCCTGGGCATGGTGGCGGCCGGCGTCGGCGTGACCATCTTCGCCGGCTGTGCGCGCAACCTGCGCCGCGCCGGCGTCGTGGTGAAGCCGCTGGCCGATGCGCGCGACACCATCCCGACCTTCGCGGCCTGGGTGTCCGATCACCCCTCGCCGGTGCTGCAGCGCTTCAAGGACGTGCTGCTCGCCGGGGCGCAGGGCGGGGTGCCGGCGGTGCGACGCCGCTAGCGCCCTGCGCAGGGGCGGGCGTGCGGTTGTGGGCATGCCCCGCGCCGCGACGCATTGGTGCCAGCCGGTGTCGTAAAAAACAAACCGAAGTGTTTCCTGTTCCTATAGTGTGCAGTCGTTAGGCCATCCCGGAGTTCGCCCATGTCCAGTGCGCTGCACGACGGCGCCGTTGTCATCGACGGCCTGATCATCGCCAACTTCACGCGCGAGGTCTTTGCCGACATGCGCAAGGGCGGGCTGACCGCCGCCAACTGCACCTGTTCGGTGTGGGAGAACTTCCGCGGCAGCATGGACAACGTGGCGCGCTGGAAGCGCCTGTTCCGCGACAACGCCGACCTGATCACGCAGGTGCACACCACCGCCGACATCCAGCGCGCCAAGCGGGAAGGCCGCACCGGCATCATCCTTGGCTGGCAGAACCTGACCGGCATCGAGGACCAGATTCCCTTCCTGCAGGTGTTCAAGGACCTCGGCGTGGGCGTGATGCAGATCGCCTACAACACGCAGAACCTGGTCGGTTGCGGCTGCTACGAGAAGAACGACAGCGGCCTGAGCGAATTCGGCCACGAGGTGATCGCCGAGATGAACCGCGTCGGCATCCTGTGCGACCTCTCCCACGTCGGCGCGAAGACCAGCGAGGACGTGATCCTCGCCTCGCGCAAGCCGGTGGCCTACACGCACTGCCTGCCGGCCGGCCTGAAGGCGCACCCGAGGAACAAGTCCGACGCGCAGCTGAAGTTCATCGCCGAGCGCGGCGGCTTCGTCGGCGTGACCATGTTCCCGCCGTTCCTCAGGCGCGGACCGCAGTCGACGGTGGACGATTACGTCGAGGCCATCGAGTATGTGCTGAACATCGCCGGCGAGGACCAGGTGGGCATCGGCACCGACTTCACGCAGGGCTACGGCCAGGAGTTCTTCGACTGGATCACGCACGACAAGGGCTATGCGCGCAAGCTCACCGATTTCGGCGAGGTCATCAATCCCGAGGGCCTGCGCACCATCGGCGAGTTCCCCAACCTGACCGCGGCGATGCAGAAGCGCGGCTGGAAGGAAGGCCGCATCCGCAAGGTGATCGGCGAGAACTGGGTGCGCGTGCTCAAAGACGTGTGGGGCGCCTGAGGCCATGGCCCGTCCGGCGCTCGACATCGATGTCGACGAGGCGACCGGCGAATGGCGCGTGGACGGCATGCCGATGATCCTGGTGCCGCGCCACTTCCTGGTGAACAACCACGTCGCCGTCGAGAATGCGATCGGCCAGGCGGCCTACGCGAAGCACCTGCACGAGGCCGGCTACAAGTCGGCCTGGCAATGGTGCGAGAAGGAGGCCGCCACGCACGGCCTGGCCGGGCTGGCGGTGTTCCACCATTACATGAAGCGCCTGTCGCAGCGCGGCTGGGCGCAGTTCCGCGTCGAGGCGGCCGATCCGGCCGCCGGCACCGCAAGGGTGCGGGCGCGCCATTCGGTGTTCGTGTCCGAGGCCGGGCCGAACGCCGGGCGCAAGACTTGCTACATGTTCCTCGGCTGGCTGGTCGGGTCGCTGGAATGGGTGCGCAAGGCCGAAGGCCTCGACGGGCGGTTGCGGGCGACGGAAGTCGAGTGCGGTGCGGAAGGCGCGCAGGACGGCTGCGTGTTCGAGGTCTCCCCGGGCGTCTGACAGCCCGGGATCACAACTTCAGGGAGAGCGCGATGAAGAAAATGCTGCGGAACATGGTGATCGCCGGACTGCTTTGCGGTACCTCCATCGGCGCCTGGGCGCAGGCCGATTCCGCCGCTACCCGAACCGTCCATTGCGACTCATCGTCGCCTGGCCGGCCGGCGGACCCACCGACACGATCGCGCGCCTCATGGCGCAGAAGATGGGCGACGGGTTCGGCCAGCAGGTGCTGGTCGAGAACAGGCCCGGGGCGGCGGGCATGATAGGCGCCGGCGAACCGTGCGCGCGCCGGCCGACGGCTACACGATGTCGATGCTGGTGGTGCAGGACGTGACCCGGCCGGCGCTGATGGCCAAGGTGCCGTTCGACGTGCAGAAGGACCTGAGCCCGCTGATCAAGGTGTACGACCTGCCGTTCCTGATCGCCGTCAATCCGCAGAACCTGGCGGTCAAGTCGCTGGGCGATCTGATCGAGTTCGCAAAGAAGAACCCGGGAAAGCTGCAGTACGCCTCGCCGAGCAGCGGCAGCATGGGCCACCTGAGCTTCGAACTGATCAAGCAGCTTGCCGGTTTCGACGCCACGCACGTGCCCTACAAGGGTAGCGCGCCAGGCGATCAACGACCTCATCGGCGGGCAGATCCCGATGATGTACGGGGGCATGGTGTCGGCGCTGCCGCACATCCGCTCGGGCAGGATCAAGGCCATCGCGATCGGCACTTCGGCGCGTCTGGGCGTGCTGCCCGACGTGGCCACCGTCGCCGAGTCGGGCTTCCAGGGCTTCCTCGGGGTGGCCTGGGGCGGGCTGGCGCTGCCCGCGGGCACGCCGAAGCCGATCATGGATCGCCTGTACGCGGAGGCCTCCAAGGCGCTGGCAACCGACGACGTGCAGAAGCGCATCCGGGCGCTGGGCGTGGAGCCTGCCGCGGTGCGCAGCTCGGAGGACTTCGGCGCCTTCATGGGCAGCGAGATGGCGAAATGGGGCAAGTTGATCAAGGATCGCGGCATACAGGCGCAATGAGCGCGCGCGGCGCGACTGCACCTGGCTGAATGGAGGCTGCATGAGAATACGTCTGCTGGGTACGGGCACGCCGACCCCTTCTTTGCACCGGATGTGCTCGGGCTACGTCGTGGAGATCGGCGAGGACGTGATCGTGTTCGATCACGGCTTCGGCGCCCACCACCGCCTGCTCGAACTGGGCATACCGCCGTCCCGTGTCACGCATTTCTTCTGCAGCCACCTGCACTACGACCACATGGGGGATTACCCGCGCCTGCTTCTGACGCGCTGGGACCAGGGGGCCGGCAAGATCCCCGAACTGAAGGTCTACGGGCCGCCGCCGATCAAGGACGTGACGCGCGCGCTGTTCGAAGCCGGGGGCGCGTTCTGGCCCGACCTGGTGGCGCGCACCGAACACATGTGCAGCGTGTCGATCTACCAGGCGCGCGGCGGCACGGGCGCGCGCAAGAAGCCGGTGCCCGAAGTCGCCGAGATGCGGCCCAACGACGTCGTCGAAGGCAAGGGCTGGAGCGTGAAGGCGGTGGGCGTGGCGCATTTCGGACCGCAGCTCACTTCGTACGGCTTCCGGCTGGATTCGCCCGAGGGCTCGTTCGTGTATTCCGGCGACAGCGGGCCCTGCGCCTCGATGGAGCGGCTGGCCAAGGATTGCGACGTGCTGGTCCACATGTGCCACTACATTTCCGGCACGGCGCTGTGCGAGGAGTTCGCCGAATCCTGCATGGGGCACCTGGAGCTCGCGCGGCTGGGCCAGAAGGCAGGTGTGAAGACGCTGGTGCTCACGCACGTGACCGAGCAGATCGACCAGGTCGGCGTGCGCGAGCGCGTGCTCAGGGAGATGTCGGAGATCTACAAGGGCAACCTGGTGTTCGGCGAGGACTGCATGGAGATTCCGGTCAAGGGTCCGGCGGCGGCGAAGCTTCTTTGAACACTGCAGTCAAACCAACAACTGAGGGTGCAATCATGAATCGAGCCGTAGGCAGGATCCTGCTGGCGTTTTCGGCGTTCTGCATGCTGTCGACCGGCGCACAGGCGCAGACCGCGTATCCGGACAAGCCGCTGAAGATGCTGGTGTCCTGGCCCCCGGGCGGGGTGACCGACACCATCGCCCGCTTCGCCGCCGACAACCTGGCCAAGTCGTTCGGCCAGTCGGTGGTGGTCGAGAACCGGCCGGGCGCGAACGGCATCGTCGGCACGCAGGCCGCCGCCAAGCTGCCCCCGGACGGCTACGGCCTGATGGCGGTGACCGCGGAAACGCATGCCATCAACCCCTCGGTCTACAAGAACCTCACCTATGACGTGCTGCGCGATTTCGACCCGGTGGCGATGCTCGCGCGGGTGAGCTTCGTGCTGGCAGGCAAGGCCGGCCTGGAATCCTCCACGGTGCAGGAGCTGATCACCCTGGCCAAGTCGCGGCCGGGCAGGCTCTCGGCAGCCAGCTACGGCATCGGCAGCACATCGCACGTGGGCCTCGCCTCGTTCGAGAAATCGACCGCCACGGAGTTCACCCACGTGCCGTTCCAGGGCGTGGTCCCGGCGGTCAACGCGCTGCTGGCGGGGCAGGTCGACATCGCCTTCGTGAACGCCTTCAACGTCGAGCAGCACCGCAAGGCCGGGAAGGTGAAGATCCTCGGTGCGGCCGGCGCGCGCCGCATCAACACCATTCCCGATGTGCCGACCCTGAGCGAGCAGGGCGTGCCCGGGTTCGAGGCCGGCAACTGGTACGGCATCGTCGCGCCGCGCGGCGTGCCGCCGGCGATCCGCCAGCGCCTGGAGGCCGAGTTGCAGAAGATCGCCACCTCGCAGGCCTTTGCCGATCGCGCCCGCGCCATGGGCGTGGAGGTCGAGTACCGCAATGCCGCGCAGTTCGGCGAGTTCCTGCGCACGGAGGGCCGTCGCTGGGGCGAGGTGGTGCGCGACAAGAAGATCGAGCTGAGCCAGTAATCGTGACCCTGCCTGCGAACATGAAATCCCCCCAGGCCTGCCAGGGCATGGAGGAGATCCGCAAGGAAGTGAACGAGGTCGACCACGAGATCATCCGCCTGCTCGGCCTGCGGCTGCAGTACGTGCACGCTGCGGTGGCCTACAAGCCCGACGAGGAAAGCATCCGCCGCCCGGACCACTGGGAGCGCTTCTTCGCCGCGCGCAGGACCTGGGCCGAGGAAGCGGGCTACCCGGCGGGTGTCATCGAGGCCATGTACCGCACGCTGTACGACTACACCATCGAGACGCAGCTCGCGCTGCACGCCAGGAAGCCCCGGTAGCGGCGCGCGCGGGCAGTCACCGAGGAAATTCAGACACGCCCCATGGAAGCCAAACCCTCATACAAGCTGAGCGCGCCCGCCGAGAGCTTCCGGCCCACGGTCATCGGGCGCAACTACGCGATTTCCTGCGGCCACTACCTCGCGGCCCTGGCCGCGGCGCGCATCCTCGACCGCGGCGGCAATGCCGTGGACGCAGGCGTGGCCGCAGCCATGGCGCTGGCGGTGCTGCAGCCCGACATCGTGAGCTTCGCGGGCGTGGCGCCCACCCTGGTGTACAACGCGGCCGACCGCAAGGTCACCAGCCTCGCGGGCCTGGGCTACTGGCCGGCAGCCACCTCGGTGGACCGGCTGATCGAGGAGGGCGGCGAAGCGATTCCCGAGGGACTGCTGCGCACGGTGATGCCGGCCGCGCCGGCCACCCACATCGAGGCGCTGCGGCGCTTCGGCACCATCTCGTTTGCCGAGGCCGCGGCCCCGGCGGCCGAACTGGCGGCGCAGGGCTTCGGCATGTACCGCATGCTCGCCAACAGCCTGGCGGCCGATGCGGCCAGCTATGCACGCTGGCCTTCCAGCGCGCAGGTGTTCCTGCCCGGCGGGCGCACCCCGGGAGTGGGCGAGCTGTTCCGCCAGGAAGACCTCGGGCGCACCATCGCCGGCATGATCGCGGCCTCGGAGAAGGCCGGCAGCCGCGAGGCCGGCCTGCGCGCCGCCGAGGACTACTTCTATCGCGGCCCGGTGGCGCAGGCGATCCACGACTACCACGCAGCCAACCGCGGCTTCGTCACCCGCGACGACCTCGCCGGCTTCAGCGTGCCGGTGGAGGGCACGCACACGGTGCGCTACGGCGAGTACGAGATCCACGCCGGCGGCGCCTGGTGCCAGGGCATCCTGCTGCTGCAGACCCTGGCCTCGCTGCGCTCGGCGCGCCTGTCGGGCCTGCAGCACAACTCCCCGGCCTACCTGCACCTGATCACCGAGGCGCTGGACCTGGCCTTCGCCGACCGCGAGGCCTACCTGGGCGATCCCAAGTTCGTGCACGTGCCGGTGGAGGGCCTGCTCGACGATGCCTACGCGCAATCGCAGTACGCGCGCATCGATGCCGGCCGCGCTTTCGGGCGCATGCCCGACCCCGGCCGGCCCGCCGGCAGCGAGGGGCTGGAACTGGCGCACATGAAGCGCTGGATCAAGGGCACGGCCAGCGGCCACCCGGTGGCGCGCGACACCATCTACTGCGCGGTGATGGACAAGGACGGCAACGTCTACTCCGGCACCCTCAGCGACAACACCCATCACACGCCGTTGATCCCGGGCACCGGACTGGCGGTGTCCTCGCGCGGCTCGCAGTCGCGCCTGCAGCCGGGCCATCCCTCCGAGGTCAAGCCGCTCAAGCGCCCGCGCCTCACGCCGGCGCCGGCGCTGGTGACCCGCGGCGGCCTGCCCTACATGGCGCTGGGCACGCCCGGCGGCGACGTGCAGATGCAGGCGATGCTGCAGGTGTTCCTGAACGTGGTGGAGTTCGGCATGCCCATGCAGCGCGCCATCGAGGCCTCGCGGGTGTGGAGCGCGAACTTCCCGAATTCATTTGCCCCGCACGACTATGTGCCGGGCCGGCTGTGCGTGGAGGAGGGCGTGGATGCCACGCCCGAGCGCGAGGTCAGCCGGGTGCTGGCCGGGCTGGGCCACAAGGTCGATGCCTGGGCGCGCTTTCCGGCGGCGGGCGGAGCGGTCTGCGCGGTGATGCGCGACCCGCGCACCGGCCTGTACCACGCGGGTGCCGACCCGCGTCGCGAGTGCTACGCCCTGGCCTGGTGAGGCAGCAGGCCTAGCGCATCAGTTCGTAGGGCCCGCCCTTCTCGATCGCCCTGGCGTAGGCCGGCCGCGCGTGGATGCGCGTGAGCCAGTCCATCAGCCGGGGCCGGCGCGCATCCAGCCCGCCGCGCGCGGCCGCCGCCTCGATCACGAAGCTCATCTGGATGTCGGCGGCGCTGAACTCCGCGCCGGCGAACCAGGGCGCGCGTCCCAGCTCGACTTCCATGTAGTCCAGCTGCGCGTTGATGTTGGGCTCGATGAACGAGGATTTCACCCTGGCGGCAATCGCCTTGGCGATGGGCCTGGCGAAGAAGGGCATGGGCCCGCTCTCGATGCGGTCGAACACCAGCTTCATCAGCAGCGGCGACATCGCCGAGCCTTCCGCGAAGTGCAGCCAGTAGGTGTAGCGCAGGCGCTCGGGCGTGCCCGGCGGCGGGGCCAGGCGCCCGGCGCCATGGCGCTCGATCAGGTACTCGATGATCGCGCCCGACTCGGCCACCGTGACGCCGTCCTCGGTGATCACCGGTGACTTGCCCAGCGGATGCACCGCGCGCAGCTCGGGCGGGGCCAGCATGGTCTTGGGGTCGCGCTGGTAGCGCTTCACCTCATAGGGCAGGCCGAGTTCCTCGAGCAGCCAGAGCACGCGCTGCGAGCGCGAGTTGTTCAGGTGGTGGACGACGATCATGGCGCGGCTCCGCAGTCGGGATCCGCAGTCTAGCGCAGCCCGGGTCCCGGTCGAGGATGTATCTTTGTCGATACAAAAACTGCCTTGGAAGCCGCTCCAGGCAAGGACTTTGCCGTCATAAAGTTCAGGAATTGCCGGATTTTCCGGGGCCCGCCTCGGCCAGTTCGCGCAGCTTGTGCTTCTGGATCTTGGTGGCGTTGGTGCCGTCGGTGACCGGGAAGGCGTCGATCGCATGGACGCGCACCGGCACCTTGTACCTGGCCAGCCGGCCGGCGACGTGCGCGATCACGGCCGCCTCGTCCAGCGCCGCGCCCGGCTGCAGCAGCACGAAAGCGACGGGGCGGTACGCCCCGCCCAGCGTCGCGCCCACCACCTGGCAGGCGGCGATGCCGGCGACTTCCTGCACCGCGGCCTCGATCTCCAGCGGGCTGACCAGGAAGCCGGACAGGCGCAGCGTGTCGCCCATGCGCGAGAGGTAGACGAAGCGCCCGTCCGCCTGCGTGTAGCCCAGGTCGCCTGAGCGGTACCAGCCGCCTTCGCGCAGCGCTTCGGTCGTGGCCTGCGGATTGCCGAAGTACTCGACCATGCGGCTGGACGGGGCGAGGAACTCGAGTTCGCCCGGTTCATCGTGCGCCAGCACGCGGCCGCTCTCGGGATCGCACGCACGCACCTGCGCCAGCGCGGACACCGGGCGCCCGCCGCCCAGCACGCGTTCGGCCTGCGGCGCATGCTGGTCCTGGCGCGCGAACAGCGCCTGGATCTCGCTGATGCCGTACAGGCCCACCAGGCGCAGGCCGCGCGCGTCGGCGCGCGCGACGATGTCGGCCTGCGCCGGGGTGAACGCCGCGTAGCCGACGAACTCCAGCGAGGGAAAGGCCGGCGTGCGCGTGTTCTGCGCCAGCAGCTGCGCGACCGCGTCGTCGGTGCCGTTCATGTGCGTGACGCCGTGCCGTTCGATGGCCGTGGCGGCTGCCGCGGCATCCCAGCCGGGATGCATGACCACCGGGCGCGCGGCGGCCATCGCGGCCAGCGCATTGCAGAAGCCGAACACGCCGCACAGCGGCGGGGCCAGGTACAGCGTGCTGCGCGCATGCAGTCCGAAGCCGTGCACCACGTCGTGCGCATGCGCAAGCAGGGTCTGCTGGTCGTGCAGCACGAACTTGGGCGCCTTGGTGGTGCCCGAGGTGGTGAATATCGCGCAGCCGGCGTCCGGGCGCGCGGCATCGTGCGCGAGCGGCGCTTGCGCGGCGAGGGCGGCATAGGCGTGCACGCGCTTGCCGGCGGCGTGTGCGGTGTGTGCCGATTGAGCGACGTGTGCCGCGCGCCCGATCCCGTCCGTGCTGCCTTCGTCGTACGCGACCAGGGTCTCGAGGGCGGCGAGCGCGGCGGGGTCGCAGCCTTCCAGGACGGCCGCGAAGTCGGTCCCGGCGTAGCCCGGCCAGTACACCAGCACCCTGGCGCCCGAGCGGCCGAGGATGTCGGCGAGTTCCTGGCTGCGAAAGCGCGTGTTCACCGCCAGCGCAATTGCGCCCAGCTGCGCGCAGGCGAAGAAGCTCGCCAGCCAGGCCGGCACGTTGGGCAGCCACAGCGCAACGCGGTCGCCGGCGCGCACGCCCAGCTGCGCGAAGCCTGCGGCGACGCGGCGGCTCTCTTCGGCCAGCGCCGCGTACGACAGCGGGCGATCGCGGTCGATCAGGCACGACGTGTCACTCGCGCTGCGCGCGGCCAGCAGTTCGGGAAAGGTGCGCGGCATGGACATCAGAAGGCGTAGCGCCCGCTCAGCACCAGCGAGACGCTGCGCGGCAGGGCCGGTTCGAAGTAACGGCCGTTGCCGTCGGCGACGATCACCGAGCCGATGTAGCGGCGGTCGGCGAGGTTGTCGATGCGCACGTACTGGGAAAGCTGCCAGTCCTTGCCGGCCTGCCGGAAGCCGGCGCGCAGATTGCTCACCGTGTAGGCCTCGGCCGCGTCGCTGTTGGCGTCGTCGACGTACACCCTGGCGCTGCGCCGCGTCTCGAACGCCGCCGAGAATCCGCTGGGCAGGTGGCTCCAGCGCAACTCGCCGTACAGCGCGCTGCGCGGCACGCCGGGCAGCTTGTTGCCGGTCGGCACCGCACCGGCGCTGGTGAAGCCTTCGGCGTAGCGCGCATCGAGCAGGGTCCAGGACAGGCTGGCGTCGAAGCCGGCGGGCAGCACCGCCTGCCAGGCGGCCTCCCAGCCGCTGCGTCGCGTGCGCGAGGCGTTCTTGAAGGTGCTGCGCCCGCCGGCGTTGGTGTCGACCACGATCTCGTCCTTTGTCTCGATATCGAAATACGCGACTGAAAACCTGTGATCACCGATGCGGCCCTTGGCGCCGAGTTCCGCCGTCGAGGAGCGCGCCGGCTTCAACGCGAAGTTCAGGCCCGGTCCGCCGCTGCGGTAGGCGAGCTCGGCGAAGGTCGGCGTCTCGAAGCCGCGGCCGGCGCTGGCGTAAAGGCTGATCTCCGGCGCCAGGCGGAACGACAGCCCGGCCACCGGGCTGGTGTTGGTGTATTTCACCGAGCCGCTGTCGTCCGGATTGGCGCCGACCACGTAGAAGTCTTTCGAGTCGAAGGCCACGCGCGTGTTGCGCAGTCCGGCGCTGGCCGCCCAGCGCCCGGCGAACTTCCAGTCGGCCTGTGCGTACAGGTTGCGGCTGGAGACGCGGTCGTCCTCGTCGCGCTTGAGCGCACCCATGGTGCCGTTGTCGTTGATGAAGCCGCGGCGTCGCTCCTGCATGGTCTCGTGCTCCATGCCGGCAGTCAGGTTGAAGGGCTTGCCGGCCAGCGTGCCCTCGTGCAGCCAGGTCAGGTTCAGGCCGCCGAACCAGCGATCCAGGTCGATGATCCCGCCCGAGGCCGTGGCGAGGTTCTGCGCGGCCAGCGGAATCGACTGGAACTGGCGTACCGTGCGGTCGCCGAGGAAGGCACTGGCGCGCAGGCTGTTGCCCGGCGCGAGCCGGTGCTCCAGCGTGAGCCCGCCCTGCGTCTGGCGCACGCTCTTGCGCGTGTTGAAGGTGGTGGCGACGGGATCCGCCTGGCGCGGATTGGCGGTCACCTGGGCGCGCGTGAGACCCAGCGGATCCTGGGTCTCGGGCTGGTGAAGGGTGTTGAGCACCAGTGTGGCGCGGGTGTCCTCGCTCGCCTGCCAGCGCAGCCTGCCGTTGAACTGCTCCCGGTTGACGCTGGATCGCGCGCGCCAGCCGTCGGTGTGGAAGCGCGACCAGTCGGCGGTGTAGTTGATGGCGCCCTGCGTGCCGCCGAACTTGAGGCCCAGCCTGCGCGTGTCCCAGGGGCCGACCAGCACCTCGGCCTCGACGGTGGGGCGTGCGGGGCCGTTCCCGGTGAACACCTGCACCACGCCGCCGGCGCCGTTGCCGTACAGGGCGGCGAAGGGGCCGCGCATCACCTCGATGCGCTGCGCCGAGGCGAGGCTGAAACTGGCGGCCTGACCCTGGCCGTCGGGCATGGTGGCCGGGATGCCGTCGGCATACAGGCGCACGCCGCGGATGCCGAAGGTGGCGCGCGTGCCGAAGCCGCGGATCGACAACTGCAGATCCTGCGCATAGTTGTTGCGGTTCTGGATCAGCAATCCCGGCACGCGGCCCAGGGACTCGGAGAGATTGACCCGCGGCTGGCCTTCGCGCAGCGTCTCGGCATCCACGGCGTCGATCGACACCGGCACGTCAAAGCTCCTGCGCTCGCTGCGCGTGGCCGATACCACCACGCCGTCCGGCCCGGCCGGCGGCGCGCTCTGCGCATGCGCGGGCAGCGCACCCGGCAGCGCGAGTGCCGCGGTCAGCCTTGCAACGGCGCTAGCGCGCATGCGCCATGCAATGCGCCATCGCCTGGATGTCGGCGTTGCATACGCTGTACTGCGTGGCGCTCATGAGGATGTCGGGACCGGGCGCGGGTCGCGCAGGAAGGGCGAGGCGGCGCGGATTGTAGCGCGTCAGTTTCACAATGTAACGACGCGGCGCAGCGCATGCAGAGTGTGACTTTTTCGCGTTGTGCGCGCGGGGTGATGCCGATATGATCCGCCTCTTCCCGGGGAGAGGCATACATGGCAAACGTCAGCAAGGCGGACCTGACCGAAGCGGTGGCGAAGGCAGCCGCGATCAGCAAGACGGCTGCGGGCGAAGCGGTGAACGCCGTGTTCGACGAGGTGGTTGCGCAGGTGGCCAAGGGCAAACGCGTCACGGTGGTGGGCTTCGGCACCTTCCTGCCGAGAAAGCGCAAGGCGCGCGCCGGTCGCAATCCGTCCACCGGCAAGGAGATCAAGATCCCCGCCAAGACTGTGCCGGCCTTCATTCCCGGTCAGGCCTTCAAGGACGCGGCGGACAAGAAGCGGCGCTGAGCCGGCCGGACTTCCAAGACTTGTCATAAAGAGGCGTTGCCAACCCTTCGTCTCTTCGGCAGAATCGATCCCAATCAGTCGCTTCGGAAGGGATCATGGAAAGTCCGTTGATTCTCTCGCTCGACATGCACGGCGTGCCGCACCGCTGGATCAGCTGGCAGCAGGCCTGCTTCTATCACGCCAAGAACCTGGTCGCCTGGACCATGGGCGAGCGCACCTTCACCTTTCATGGCGGCACCTCGCGCACCACCGGCGAGCGTTCCAGCATCACCACGCACTCCATCATCGCGATCCGCGGCAAGGCGATGGCCTCCAAGGGCTTCAACCAGGTGCCGCCGCTGAATAATCGAGAACTGTTTCGCCGCGACCGCCACCTGTGCGCCTATTGCGGCGGCGACTTCCATTACTTCCGGCTGACGCGCGATCACATCAAGCCCCTGTCGCGCGGCGGCCGCGACACCTGGATGAACGTGGTCACCGCCTGCCGCCAGTGCAACGGCGCCAAGCGCAATCGCCTTCCCGAGGAGGCGAACATGGAGTTGCTGTACGCGCCCTACGTGCCGAACAAGGCCGAGTACCTGATCCTCACCAATCGGCGCATCTTCGCCGACCAGATGGAGTTCCTCGCCCAGCATCTGTCGGCGCATTCGCGGCTGATGCCGGCGGGCGCCGAAGCCTAGCCGTTCCCTCGGCCGACCGCGGGGCGGCAGCCGCAAGCTATACTCGCGCGGCCTGCGGGGCGATCGTCCGGCAGCCCCGGAACTCCTGCGAGACAGTCTCCTTCCCATGCCCGATTTCTGGCGCAACAGCGGCTTCCACCTGCTCGAACGCGATGCGCGCGGCTGGCTGGCGGTCAGCGACGATTTCCTGCGCGCCTACTGGCTGCGCCACGAAGTGCATCCGGTCGAGGAGTCCTGCGCCAGCGAGCGCGCGCTGCACGCCGCGCTGATGGGCGATCCGCGCCGCGCGGTGAGCGAGGCCGAGCTCGAAGCCATCGCCGACGAGGACGCGCGCGACAACTACCGCGTGGTGCTGCGCTTTCGCGCCCGGCTGATGCAGGCCGGCACGCTGGAGGGCGCCTACCTGGCGCTGTTCCGCGAGGGGCGCATCGACAT
Source organism: Betaproteobacteria bacterium (assembly GCA_016713125.1). Classification (GTDB taxonomy): domain Bacteria; phylum Pseudomonadota; class Gammaproteobacteria; order Burkholderiales; family SG8-39; genus SZAS-79. The sequence continues at coordinate 1,129 of JADJPT010000019.1, read as the reverse complement.
TCCGCCGATGTTCATCGACCAGATGGTGCATGTGATCCTGCGCAACATGCTGGACGGTTGCGAGGATCCGCTGATGCTGCGCGCGGCCGAGCTTTTTTCCGCGTGCAGAAGCTGAACCTGCAGGACTCGACCATCCTGCTGGCCGATGCCGAAACGGTGGAGATGCATGCCTCGGGCAACCGCTACGGCAGCCTGGGCCGTTTGCTGGTCGAGGCGCAGACCAGCCTGGCCGCCGTCGAGCTCGACGTGCTCGACAAGGACAACGCTGCGCTCTACTGGACGCGCGAATCGAGCAACGACACGGTGATCAGCATCAACTTCGGGCGCGCCGCGCTGGAAGCCCTGTGCCGTGTGATCGAGGCCTGGGTGGCGCATTTCTTCGGCGTGCGCGTCAAGGTCAAGCCGCTGCGGCGCATCGACGAGCCGCGCTGGGCCTGGCACATCGGGCTGGACGCCGAGTCGACCGGCATCCTCAACGACCTCTACGAGGGTCGCGAGATAGATCACGGCCGCATGCGCAGACTGCTGACGCTGCTGCGCATGGATTTCGACAACGCCGCCGACATGCGTTCCGACCTGGCCGGACGTCCGGTGTACATGGCGCTGTCGGCGGACGAGGAGGACGTGGTGCGCATGAAGCCGCAGAACCTGCTGCTCAACCTGCCGCTGGCGGCGCGCTCCTGAGCATGGGTGTCGCGCCCGGTTACTGGCTCAAGGCCAAGCGCCGCCTGGCGCGCGAGGACGCGGTGCTGGCCGGCATCATCCGCGCGCATCCGCGCGTCTCGCTGGTGGCGCGTGGCGAGCCCTTTTTCACGCTGGCGCGTTCCATCGTCGGCCAGCAGATCTCGGTCAAGGCGGCGCAGAGCATCTGGAACCGCGTTGCGGCGCTGGCCCCGGAGATGCAACCCGCGCAGGTGCTCGCGCTGCGCGCGCGCAAGCGCCGGCTGAAGGCAGCCGGACTGTCCGACCGCAAGGTCGAGTACATCGTCGACCTGGCGCGCCACTTTCACGAGGGCAGCATCCACCCGCAGCGCTGGGGCGAGATGGACGACGAGGCCGTGATCGGCGAACTGGTGCAGGTGCGCGGCATCGGTCGCTGGACCGCCGAAATGTTCCTGATGTTCAACCT
>JADJPT010000018.1 GCA_016713125.1 Betaproteobacteria bacterium | reverse complement strand
GGTCTGAAGATGCGCCATGCGATAATCCCAAAGTTCAACTTTCAAATCACGAGAGCGGCTCCTGAGCCGCTTTCCTGTCAATCGATCGCCTGAATACGGCAAGCCCTCCAGCTCAGCGCGCGTTTCGGCACCGCCGCGCCCCAGGATCCCGGGCCGCTGGCTCAGGTGTCGCAGCGGGATCGCCTGGTCGCATGGGCAGCACTCTTCAGCGAAAGTGCCCAGCGCCTGGCGCAACGATTCCTCGCAGCTGGCGCGAAGCCTCGGTGGCCATCGCCGCCAGCTGCACGCCGGCGGCGGCTTCCAGCTGGATCGCGCGATAGGCCGCCTCGCCCACCGTGGCGCTCGGCCGTCAGCAGGCCGGTCCCGGCCAAGTCCAGCACATTGCGCGCACCGAGCGCATCACCGCGCAAACACTCGCCCTCGGCCTCGCTCAGCACGATGCCCCTCGTACTGTCGCCGAGCCAGGCGATGTCCGCGGAACAGGGCCACCGGGTGCGCCGAACATCTCGATGCGCGCGCGATCGCCGACAGCGCGGTGAGGTTGGCCGCATGCGTGTGCACGATCGCATCTTTACGTCCGGGCGCGCCAGGTAGATGCGCGTGGGGATGCAGCGGTCGGGTTGATCGCTATCTGCCGCGCAGCACGTTTCAGGTCGAAATCCGCCTCCAAAGGAGTTCGAGCGCGGCGGATCTCGCCGAACATGGTGCCGAAGCGATGGCTCCAGAACGTTTGCGTGTTCCCGGGCAGCCGCGCCGACAGGTGTCGGCTCGCCGGAGCCCCGCCTGTCGAGATCGAGCGCGTGATAGGCGAGCAGCAGCTCGTCTGCATGCGGGGCATCCGCAGCCACGGCTTCGGCGTGCGCTTTGTCGTGCGCTTTCTGTTGTGCGCTTTTGCCGCGGGCTTCACCGCGGGCTTTGCTGCGGGCTTCGCTGCGGACTTTGCCGCGGGCTTCGCCGCGGGCTTCACCGCGCGCTTCGCCGGGGCGCTGCGTGCGGCCGCAGGCTTGCGCCGCGCGTCTGGCGGGTCTGGCGCTCATTGCAGGATCTCTCGGATGATCGATCGTTCCTCAGGCTAGCGCGCGCATGTGTTGCCTGTCCATGCGCGGTTCGGTATAGCCATCTGAGTGCGGTAAGATCGCGATCGCGAAACGCGAGGATCCGGCACATGGTCTTTCACGGCAAATGGTACGGACGAGGTGGCCATCGGCGAGACCTTCGGCACCCGCCTCGACGGTGACCGAAACCCACCTGGTGCTGGGCGCGGGCATGTTCGGCGACTCCAACCTCTCTGCACACTTGACGAGCGCTTTCCAGGCGGATCGATGTTCGGCACGCGCATCCTGCACGGTTCTCTTCACCAGCGCGGTGGTGGCCGCGCCGGTGGGCACAGCACTTCTTCGCCGGCACCTGCCATCGCCTACGTCGAGCACGCCTGCCGTTTCAGGCTGGTCACCTGGCGACACCTCTGGCCACGCGCTGGACGGTGCGCGAGAAACCGGATAAGCCCAAGCACGGCGGGCGGCATCGTGGCAGATGACTCCGCGTCCGGCAACCAGCACGGCGAGGTGGTGGTCGAGGCCGACGGCAAGATCCCTGGTCGCCGCTGGACCTGGGTGAAGCGCGGCGCAGTTTCGTGACCGGCAGCGTGCACGAGCGCGTCCGCGGCTTCTCTGCCGCTGGCTCCTCGGCGCACGCGTGCTGATCCTGGCAGCATGCCCGGCGTCGCCTCGCTGCAGGCCGGGCGGTACTACGCGCACCCGCACAACGCGTTCTGGCGCTCTGATGGGCGAGTTGCTCGAGGTCAGCCCCGGCTGGGCGTAGCAGCCGTACGCCGCGCGCGCCCGGCTGCGTCGCGCAGCTGCGGGCTGGCGGTTCCTGGGACGTGTTCGCCTCCTGCGCGCGCCAGGGAGCCTTTGATTCGGCCAGTCGACGACAGCAAACGCAGGCCAACGATTTTCCGCGCTCGAGCAGCGAGTGCGATCCGGTCGCGCCGAGCTTCGCCTCGGCGCGCGCGCGCAGCAACGCGGCCTGGTCGAGCATGGTCAGGGCACCGACATCCCCACCGCCAGACTCGCCGCGCCGCTCGAGCACGCTCATCGCCAACCAGTAGGCGCAGGCGTTCACCAAGATGTACATCACCTCCATGTACAGCAGCGGCACGACGATGGCGCGCCGCGACTTGTCGCCGAACGCGAAGTAGAAGCCGTCGAAGGTGCCCACCGTCACGCGCTGTGCGAACGGAAAGGCCTCCATGGGCGGAAACAGCAGCGCGGCGACGAGGTTCAGCGCGCCCAGGATGATCACCACATACGCCGGCGGCAGCAGCGTCCGCTCGGCGCGCCCGGGCGCGCGCCCGAGCATCAGCCAGGCCAGCAGTGCGTTCACCAGCACCGCCAGCATGACGATGTAGAGCAGGTCGCCGTTCAGCGAGCGGTTGGCCGGCACGTCGAACACCGGGTAGAAGGCGTCGAACATGGGCAGGCTGCGCCCCATCACCGCGACGTCATAGGGCGGGAACGTCAGCAGCAGCAGCACGTTCAGGAACGCCCCCACCAGCACCGCCTTGCGGAAGCGGTTCATGCGCGCCGCTCCGGCCCGGCAGCGGCCGACTGCATGCGCGCTTCCTCACGCTGGCGGAGCAGCTTCCGCTGCACCTTGCCGGTCGTGGTCATCGGCAGTTCGTTCAAGAATTCGATCTCCTTGGGATATTCGTAGGGTGCGAGCCGGCCGCGCACGTGCGCGCGGATCTCGTCCTCCAGCGCCGCGCTGGCCTGCGCGCCGGGCTGCAGCACGATGTAGGCCTTGATGATGGAGCCGCGCTCGGCGTCGGGCTTGCCGATCACCGCCGCGTTCATGACCGCCGGGTGCTTGACCAGGCAGCTTTCGATCTCGGCCGGACCGATGCGATAGCCCGCGCTTTTGATCACGTCGTCGGTGCGCCCCTGGTACCAGAGGTAGCCGTCCTCGTCCATGCGCCCCTGGTCGCCGGTGCAGCCCCAGTCGCCGATGAACTTGTCCTGCGTCGCCTTCGGGTTCCTCCAGTACTCGAGGAAGAATACCGGGTCCGGCGCACCCTGGCACTCGCGGTGCACGGCGATCTCGCCCAGTTCGCCGCGCGGCATCTCGTTGCCGCGCTCGTCGATCACCGCGACGCGATGGCCGGGATAGGGCCGGCCGATCGAGCCCGGCTTCACCGGCCAGGCGGCCTGGCAGTTGCCGACCACGTAGTTGATCTCGGTCTGGCCGAACATCTCGTTGATGGTCACCCCCAGCTGCTCCCGCGCCCATTCGATCACGGTCACCCCGACCGACTCGCCGGCGCTCATGATCGTGCGCAGGTTCAGGTCGTAATGCTTGCGCGGCTCGGGCACGGCTTTCATCATCATCTTCAGCGCGGTCGGAAACAGGAAGGTGTTGCGCACGCCGTACTTCTCCATCAGCGCATAGGCGCGCTCGGCGTCGAAGCGCCCGCGATAACCGAGGATCGGCGTGCCGAAGTGCCAGGCCGGCAGCAGCGCGTCCATCAGCCCGCCGGTCCAGGCCCAGTCGGCCGGCGACCAGAACATGTCGCCCGGCTGCGGATAGAAGTCATGCGAATGCACGAAGCCCGGCACGTTGCCGACCATCACGCGATGCGCCTTCAGCGCGCCTTTGGGCGGTCCGGTGGTGCCGCTGGTGTAGATGATCAGCGCAGCTTCCTCGGCTGCGGTGTCGACACATTCGTGGCGGCTCGAGGCCCTGCCCAGCAGATCCTCCCAGGCATGCACGCCGGTCTCACGCGCCCCGGCCACGCCGATCACGTGCCTGAGCGCGGGCAGCCTGTCGCGCACGGCCCACAGGTTGGGCAGCGTGGCGGGCTCGACGATGGCCACGCAGGCCTCGCTGTCGGCCAGGCGGCATTCGAGCGCCTCGGGACCGAACAGGTGCGACAGCGGCAGTGCGACGGCGCCCATCTGGAACGCGGCGATGTAGGCGACGGCCGTCTCGGGCCGCTGCGGCAGCACGATGGCGACGCGGTCGCCGCGCCTGACGCCCAGCGCGGCCAGCGCGTTCGACAGCCGGTTGGCGCGCTGCTGCAGATCCCAGAACGAGTAGCGCTCCTCGAGGCCGGATTCGTCCTCCCAGTACAGCGCGAAACGGTTGCGGTCCTTAGCCCACTGGCCGCAGCAGTCCCAGCCCAGGTTGAAGCGCGCCGGCACCTGCCAGCGGAACGCGGAATACAGCGCGTCGTAGCGGTCGTTCATGCCGGGATGGCGCGGCTCGATGCGCGGCTCACCGTGAACTCACTGCGCGGCGGGCTTGGCCGCGCGCCTGGGCCGTTCGGGAATCGGCGTGGCAATGCTGTCGGTCAGGCGCAGCTTGTCGAGGTTGACCGGCGGCTCGCGCACTTCGGCAGGCGTGGACGCCGCGAGCGCAGGCGGCGTGGACAACGTTCCGGGCGGCGCTTCGGCCGGCGTGGAAGCTGCGGCGGCCCCGGCCTCCACGGGGGCGGAGGCGGCGACGGAAGCCGGCGCGGCGCCTATAGTGCCGGCGGAATTGCGCGAGGCGCGGGCCTTGGCGGCGGCTTCGAAGGCCGCGGGCAGCGCCAGGCTGGGCGCACTCAGCTGATAGGCGATCCAGGCGACCCAGAGGGCGGAAATCAGCATCAGCAAGGCGAGAAACCGCCAGAACCACTCCCGGCTGCTGCGGGGCGCGGGCGTGCCGCCGACAGGCGCGGCCGATTCTGCGTCGCTCATCCACTTCCTCCTTGCTGTGCGCGCGTCGTACGGATGCGATGCTGCGCACCACGAGATCATACCATCGCGGTCCCTCAGCCGGACTCGGGGATAAGTCCGTCCGGGACCGCGCGCGGCGTTCGCGGGTATCATGCCGCCCCATGCCCGGACCAATGTTGAAATTCTGTTCGAACTGCGGCTCGCCGGTGTTGCAGCGCGTACCGCCGGGCGACAACGCCGCGCTGGAGCAAAGCGACGCCTGCGGCGAGATCCATTACCAGAACCCCAAGCTGGTGGTCGGCACGGTGCCCGGAGTGGCAGGGCCGCGTCCTGCTGTGCAAGCGCGCCATCGAACCGCGCTTCGGCTGGTGGACACTGCCGGCCGGCTTCATGGAGAACGACGAGACGGTGGCCCAGGGCGCGGCGCGCGAGACGCGCGAGGAAGCCGGCGCCCATATCGCGATCGGCGAGGCCTACTCGATGATCTCGGTGCCGCACGTGAACCAGGTGCACGTGTTCTTCCGCGCGCAGTTGCAGGATCTGGACTTCAAGCCCGGCGAGGAAAGCCTGGAGGTGGCCCTGTTCGAGGAGGCGCAGATCCCCTGGGAAGGAGATCGCCTTCCGCACCGTCGCGCTCACGCTCCGGCACTGGTTCGCCGACCGCGCCCGCGGCGCCTGGGGTTTCCATGCCGAGGACATCGCCCCGCCCGCACCGAGATGAGGCGCGCGAGGCGCATGCGTTGCATCGGGCGCCCGGACGCCATGCAGCATCGGAATCGAAACGCGCCCGCCGCGCGCGTACGCCTGCGCTAGACTCGAACGCTTCCGAATACTCCGTCCCCGAACACTCCGTCCCAGAGGTAGCCGCGTGTCCTCCAGCCCCGACTCCCAGACCCTGCGCGATTTCCTCGCCCAGGTCGAGAAAGCCAATCCCAAAGACATCCTGCGCTTCAAGGACCGCATCGCGCTCGACTACGAGGCCACCGCCGTGGCGCTGGAGCTCGAGCGCGGCCGCGCCTGGCAGGCGCCGGTGCTGTGGTTCGAGAAGGTCGAGGACTTCGAGATGCCGGTGGTCACCAACGTGTTCGCCACCCGCGGGCGCTACGCCATGGCGCTGGGCATCCCCGAGGACCGGCTGATCGAGGAATGGGCGCAGCGCGGCGACCGCATGATCGAGCCCAAGCTGCACGACAAGGGCCCGGTGCAGGAGGTGGTGTACAAGGGCGCCGACGTGGACCTCGGGCGGATCCCGATCAAGACCCACTTCGAGCGCGACGGCGGGCGCTACATCACCAACGGCATCATCATCGCCAAGGATCCGGAGACCGGCGTGCGCAACGCCAGCCACCACCGCATGCAGGTCAAGGGCCGGAACCGCCTCGGCACCAGCCTGCACAGCCGCCGCCACCTGTGGGACTACGTGCGCCGCGCCGAGGAACTGGGCAAGGAGATTCCCATCGCCATCGTCATCGGCGGCCATCCGCTGATGACCTTCGCCGGCCTGTGGAAGGGCTCGATGGCGATCGACGAGTACGCGGTGGCCGGCGGCCTGGCCGGCCGTCCGCTGGACATCTCCAAGTGCGTGACCGTGCCGATCGAGGTGCCGGCGCAGGGCGAACTGGTGATCGAGGGCCACATCCTGCCCGGCGTGCGCGAACCCGAGGGCCCGTTCGCCGAATTCACCGGCTACCACTCGGAGCGCTCGACCGAGAACGTCATCGAGGTGACCGCCATCACGCACCGCAAGGGCGCGATCTACCAGGACGTGGTGGGCGGCATGTCCGACGAACCTGCAGCATGCTGGCCGTGCCGCAGGAAGCGCGGCTCTTGCGCGCCCTGCGCGGCACCTTCTCCAACGTGACCAAGGTCTCGTACCCGAAATCGGGCACCTGCCGCTTCCACGCCGTGATCGCCATGCGCAACCCGGTGGCCGGGCAGCAGAAGAACGCCGCCATGATCGCCTTCGCCGAGGACATCAGCCTGAAGCTGGTGATCATCGTCGACGAGGACGTCGACGTGTTCAACGACCAGGACATCTTCTGGGCGATGGCGACGCGCTTCCAGGCCGACGACGACATCGACGTCATCCGCAACGCCTTCGGCGCCATCCTCGACCCGTCCAACGACAACGGCAAGACCGCCAAGATGATCATCGACGCGACCAAGCCGCGCCCGGACTTCTCGCAGCGCCATCGCCTGCCGCCCGAAGCCATCGCGCGCGCCAAGGCGCTGATCGCCAAGGTGCGCGGATGAGCGCAGCCGAGGGTTCCGCCGCGCGCCCCGGCTGATCGTCGGCATCAGCGGCGCTTCGGGCACCATCTACGCGGTGCGCGCGCTCGAGATGCTGCGCAAGCTGAACGTGGAAACGCACCTGGTGATGAGCCGCTCGGCGCAGGTCACGCTGGCCTACGAGATGGACCTGAAGGTCAAGGACATCGAGGCGATGGCGGACGTGGTGTACCGCAACGAGGACATCGGCGCGGCCATCTCCTCGGGCTCGTTCAAGAACCTCGGCCTGCGGGTGGCGCCCCTGCTCGATCCGCAGCCTCTCGGAGATCGCCTGCGGCGTGACCGGCACGCTGCTCGCGCGCGGCCGACGTGGCGCTCGGGCGAACGCCGCCGCGTGGTGCTGATGGTGCGCGAGACGCCCAACCACCTGGGCCACCTGCGCAGCATGACCGCGGTCACCGAGATGGGCGCCATCGTCATGCCGCCGGTGCCGGCCTTCTACACCAAGCCCAAGACCATCGACGACATCGTCAACCACTCGGTGGGCCGCGCCCTGGACCTGTTCGGGCTGGACACCGGGATGGTCAAGCGCTGGGGCGAGGACGTCGGACCGAAGGGCTAGCGGAACCGCGCAGAGTTGTCGAATCCGACAACCCGAATGCCCCGAACGCCCCTCCTGGAGCGGCGTTCGCGTTTCTAAAGTTCAACTTTCTTCCCGGACGATGGGTTCCGGCCGCCAACCTGGCGACTTTGCGCCAGGTTGCGGCTTTGCCACCGACCCCAGGCGACCGACCATGAACATCGGCATGCTGATCTTCCCCGACATGACCCAGCTCGACTTCACCGGTCCGCACGAGGTCTTCGCGCAGCTGCCCGACTGCAGGATCCACGTCATCGCCAGATCGAAAGAGACGGTCACCGCCCGGGCGGCCTGCGTTTCCTGCCCGACAGCACGCTGGCCGACGCGCCGCAGCTGGACCTGATCTTCGTGCCCGGCGGCCCCGGGGTCGGCGCGCTGATGGAGGATCGCGAGGCTCGAGTTCCTGCGCCGGCAGGCCGCCGGCGCAAAGTACGTGACTTCGGTGCACGGGCGCGCTGGTGCTGGGCGCGGCCGGCCTGCTGAAGGGGTATCGCGCCACCACGCACTGGCTTTCCCCTGGAGCTGCTGCCGGTGTTCGGCGCCAGCGCCGCGCCCGAGCGCGTGGTGGTGGACCGCAACCGCATCACCGGCGGCGGGTGATTGCCGGTCATCGATTTCGCGCTGGTCATCGCCGCCGGCCTGGTCGGCCGGCCGGCGCCAAGAAGATCCAGTTGCTGCTCGAGTACAACCCGGCGCCGTTCTCCCTGCGGATATCCGCTGTCCGCCGAGGCCGAAGTGCTCGAAGGCGTGCGCAGCGCCATGGCGCCGCTGCAGGCCGGGCGCCTGGCGCTGGCGCAGCGCGCGGCGCAACTGTATTGCTGAAGGGCGGTCGCGATTCGTCGTCAATATTGACAACCGGACTGCCCTGAGTTCGGCTCCGGGAATCGGATTCGAATTTTCAAAGCCAGACTTTTACGCGCATGTCGCAAGACCCCGCACAACCCTCTGACCGGGCGCCGGCGGCGCCCGCCTCGATCACGCTGACGCTGGAACAGGCCACGGCGCGCGGCGCCGACGCCTTGCGCGGCGGACGCCTGGCCGAGGCCGAATCGTGGTGCCGCGGCGTGCTGGGCGCCAAGCCCGACTACTTCGACGCCCTGAACCTGCTCGGCGTGGTCATGGCGCGGGGCGGCCGAACGGGCGAGGCGCTGCAGGTGTTCGAGCGCGCCCTGGTGTTGCGTCCGGATTCGGTCGATGCGCTGAGCAACCGCGGCTGCACGCTGCGCGACCTGGGCCGGCATGCGCAGGCGCTGCCCGATTTCGAGCGCGCCCTCGCCCTGCAGCCGGGGCGCGCGGAACTGCACAACAACCGCGGCAACGCGCTGCGCGCCCTCGGCCGCCTGGCCGAGGCTTTGCGCGCCTACGAGCAGGCTATCGCGCTCAACCCCCGCCACGCCGACGCGCACAACAACCGCGGCAACGCGCCGCTCGAACTGCAACGACCGGCCGAGGCACTGGAGATTACGCGCGAGCCATCGCCCTGCTGCCCGGTTACGCGGAGGCTCTCACCAACCACGGCAACGCGCTGCGCGAGCTGGGACGCCAGGACGAGGCGCTGGCGAGCTTCGAGCGGGCGCTGGCGATCAGGCCCGACCATCCCGGCATGCACAACAACCACGGCAATGCGTTACGCGACCGCGGACTCGCGGCCGAGGCGCGGCAGGCCTACCAGCGCGCGATTGCGCTGCAACCGGACAACCCCGAGGCGCACAACAACCTGGGCAACAGGCTGCGCGACCTCGGACTCGCGGAGGCCGCCGAGCGCAGCTTACGAGCGCGCCGTAGGGCTGCGGCCCGGCTATGCCCGCGCGCACCTGAACCTGGCGCTGTGCCGCCTGCAGCTGGGCGATTTCGCGCGGCCGGGCGGCTACGAATGGCGTCGCAAGGACGCCCAGCACGCCGAACTGCGACGCCGCTTCACGCGCCCGCTGTGGCTGGGCAGGGGAAGACATCGCCGGTAAGACCCTGCTGCTGCACGCCGAGCAGGGCTACGGCGACGTGCTGCAGTTCGCCGCTACGCGCAATCGGTGGCGGCGCGGCGCGGGTGGTGCTGAGGTGCATTAAGGGCCGGTGGTCGCGCTGCTGGGCCGCCCGGCGTGCAGCGCGTGCTGGCGCGGGCGAACGCCTGCCCGCCTGCGACCTGCAGTGCCCGCTGATGAGCCTGCCGTACGCCCTGGGCACCACGCCGCAGGACATCCCCGCCCCGCCCCGCCTGCAGGTCCCGGCCGCGGTGCTGCAGGCCTGGCAAAGCCGGCTGGACGCGCAATCCGGCGCACAGGCCGGCCCACCGACCGGCCCGCGCATCGGCCCGGCCTGAGCGGCAACCCCACGCATGTCGACGACCGCCGGCGCAGCATCGCCCTGCGTGCGGCCATTCGCCCCCGCGCTCACCGTCCTCGGCGCTACAGCCTGCAGCGCGAGGTGCGCGAGGACGACGTCGAAGCGCTGGTCGCGCACCCCGGGCTGCGCCATTTCGGTGCTGAGCTGGCTGACTTCACCGATACTGCGGCGCTGTGCGCGATGATGGATCTGGTGATCCGCGTGGACACCGCGGTGGCGCACCTGGCGGGCACGCTGGGTCGCGAAGTGTGGCTGTTGCTGCCTACAACCCGGACTGGCGCTGGCTGCCGCGCGCGAGGACAGCCCCTGGTACCCCCGGCATGCGCCTGTTCCGCCAGAGCGCACCGGGCGACTGGATGGCGTGCTGGCGCGGGTGCGCCGCGCTGGCCGGGCGCGTGCGCCCGCGCTGAATCCTGCCCCGCTACCCTCGCCGGGTTCCAGCAGCGGAAACAGCGTGTCGCACGTTCTCGCGCACGGCGCGCCCGTAGATCCAGTTGCCCAGCACCACGCCGCTGACCGCGAAACCGCGATGCCAGAACACGATGGTGCCGTTGCCGGCTTCGCGCCCGGGCTTCAGGCCGGCCACCACCTGGCCGATCTCGGCATGCAGGTTCCGTTCGCTCAGGCGCCCGTCGACGATCATCGGATGCAGCGCCCGCCCCGCTTGCACTGCGCCCAGTCGTCGACCACCACCTTGCTCGCGCCGCTGACCACCGCGGGATCCAGCGCCATCATCCGCCGTAGGTCACCACCAGCGCACCGGGTCACGGCGGCAGCCGGGATCAGCATCCGGTTTCCAGGCGCGTGGCCCGACGATGATGTCGGCGCCCGCGCAGGCCTCGGCGGCCGTGGCGAAGCACACCGCCTTCAGGCCCAGTTCGCCGGCGCACGCGCCCGGCCGGGCCGCTCGCGTGACTCCGGGCCGCGCGCTGTTGATGCGCACCTCGGTCAGGGCGAACTTGCGGGCCAGCAGCTGCAGGTTGAGAACGCCGCCGCGCGCGCCGATGTGCGCCACCACCTTGCTGTCCTTGTTCGCCAGGTGCACGGCGCCGGCGCAGGTCGCCGCGCCGGTGCGCTGCTGGGGTCAGGCTGGTGGCGTCCATGATGCACAGCGGCACGCCGATGGCTTGATCGTAGAGCGTGAGCACGCCGACTCGGAGGGCAGGCCGAGCCCCAGTTGTCGACGTAATCGCCGATCACCTTGATGCCGGCGCGCGCCTGGCCGGCCCCACCCAGGCGGAAAGGATGTTGAAGTGCCCGTTCATCAGGTGGTCGAGGTGCAGATGGCCCTTGGCGGTGCATCACCACTCCTTCCTGCCGTGCGCGGCCAGGCCGAGGCCGCCACCTCGACGAGCTGGTCCGGAAGGGGCAGCGCCTCGACCTGGGCGCGCGAGTGCAGTCGGATGGAGATCGCAGTCTTGGACATTGCGTCCGCCCTCGCGTGGAAGCGCAGTGTCTGACCCAGGCCCAGGCGCTTGGCCTTTTCCAGGATGGCGCGGCCCAGCGAGACATCGGTGATCGACAGGTCGCGGTGCCAGAACAGGATGGTTTCGTCGTCGCGCTCGCGCCCGGGCTTCCTGCCGGCGACCACCTGGCCCCTCGGCGTGCAGGGTTGCCCGCTGCAGCTTGCCGCTGTCGACGATTCTCGCGCAGCGCGCCGAACGGCAGTCCCTTCCTGCACTGTCCCCAGTCGTCGACCAGCATCTTGCCTGGCCATGATGTCGGGCAGCGAGAGCTCCACGGCGCTCATGGTGCCGTAGGGCATCACCAGCGCGCCCTTCTTTGATCCAATCCGTCTTCAGCAGCGGTTCGGGCCGGGGCAGGCGCGAGGCCTCGACCACGATGTCGGCGTCACGCACGCAGGCCTCCCAGGGGTCCACCGCCACCACCTTCTTTGCCGAGGTCTGCGGGGAGCCTGGCGGCGAAGCGTCCTGGCTCTCCTTGCGCTTGAATGCACGCGGATCTCGTCGAAGTCGTACAGGTGGTCCATCAGCCGCACGTTCCAGTAGGAGGTGCTGCGCCGATATGGCCGAGCACCTTGCTGCCCTTGCGCGCCAGGTGTTGGCGCCCAGCGCGGTGACCGCGCCGGTGCGGATGTCGGTGATCGCGCTGGCGTCCATGATGGCCACCGGCGCGCCGGTGTGCGGGTTCATCAGGTTCAGCGTCGCACAGCCCGGAGGGCAGATCCTCCTTGTAGTTGTTGACGAAGTCGCCCACCACTTTCACGCCGGCCAGATTGAGCGGCTTGACCACGCCGCGCAGCACGTTGAAATGACCGTGCGCCGAATCTCGGCACCAGGTGCACGCGGCGGCTCGATGACGACCTGGTTGCCGCCCCTTGCGCTAGCGCAGCGCGAGCTCCACGCGGCGTCGAGGATCTCGTCCTCGGTGAGGGCCAGGGCCTCGATGTCCGGGCCGTTGATGTAGGTGATGTGCACTTGCTTCATGACGGATGCTCCATGCTGGGGTGGATTGTCGGGCGGTTGGAAGTTCAGCGATGCGCGGCCAGCAGCGCCGAGATCTTCGTGGCGGCCTGCGCGACCAGCGCACCGTAGTCGCGCAGCGCGCGCTCCGTGGTGCGGTACACCGGACCGGTCACGCTGATCGAGGCGATGATGGCGCCGGCGGCGTCGAAGATGGGCGCGGCCACCGCACAGACGTCGGGTTCCACGGTCTTGCGCGTCAGCACGAAGCCTTTCGGGGCCGGTCCTGCCGCACAGTGCCGCG
>JADJPT010000017.1 GCA_016713125.1 Betaproteobacteria bacterium | reverse complement strand
CGTTGTAGCGCGCCAGCAGCGCGACCTGGGCCAGGTTCAAGGCAGCTTGCAGCTCTGCCAGGCCACGAAGCGCCAGCCCTCCGGCGTCTTCACCCATACATTGAGGAACGAAAGCTTCAGCACGCGCGGCTCGCCGTCGACCGTGACATTGAGCACCGCACGCCCGGTGACCAGGGCGGTGTCGCCGTAGAAGCGCACCGCTTCCTCGGTGCGCTGCGAGGCGGTGTAGGTGTACTTGGCGCCCATCGCGGCGATGAAGCTCGCCTTGGTGTCGATCGCGCCTGAGGAATGCGTGTAGACCAGCTCCGTCGTGGAACAGCCGGCCGAGCGCGGCCTTGTCGATGGCGACCATGGCGGCGTAACGCTGGTCTTCCAGCGCGAGGATGTCCTTCGCGGTGATGCTCATTGCCTTGCTCCCCGCTCGGGTTGGTATGCGAAATCGGGATGGGCGGCTGCTCGCGGACCACGGCTCTCCAGATGGCGGAATGCTACCATCCGCGCCCCGCATGCCACGCACCCGAAAGGCCCGAACCGCTTTGAACATCCTGTTCCTGTCGCAGATCGAACCCGCCGAGCGCTGGATCCCCGGGCTGCAGCAAGCCCTGCCCGCCGACCGCTTCCACACCATCGAGAACTACGACCCGGCCGCCATCGACGTGGCGCTGGTGGCGCGGCCAAAGGCCGGCATCGTCGGCACGCTGAGCGGCCTCAAGCTGGTGCAATCCATGTTCATGGGCGTGGACCCGTTGCTGGCCGATCCCACGTTTCCGCGCCAGGTGCCGCTGGCACGCCTGATCGACACCGGCATGGTCAATGCCATGGGCGAGACGGCGATCGCGCACATCCTCGACTGGCACCGCCACCACTACGCCTACCGCCGCGACAAGCTCGCCAGACGCTGGAACCGCCTCGGCCAGCACCTGCCCTCGGACCGCAACATCGGCATCCTCGGCCTGGGCGAACTGGGCACCTCGGTGGCGCAGCGCCTGCTGGCGCTGGGCTTTCGCGTCAGCGGCTGGAGCCGCCGGCCCCGGGAACTGCCCGGCGTGCAGGGCTTCCACGGCGAGGACGGCCTGGACGCCATGCTGGCGCAGAGCGACGCGCTGATCTGCCTGCTGCCGCTCACCGCGCAGACGCGCGGCATCCTGAACGCGCGCAGCCTCGCGCGCATGAAGCCCGGCGGCTGCATCGTCAACCTGGCGCGCGGCGCGCATGCGGTGGTCCCCGACGTGCTGGCCGCGCTGGACAGCGGACAGCTGGCGCACGCCTACCTCGACGTGTTCGAGGTCGAGCCGCTGCCGCAGGATTCGCCGCTGTGGGCGCATCCGGGCGTGACCATCACCCCCCACGCGGCGGCCATCACCGAACCGCGCACGGCGATACGACGCATTGCCGCGAACATCGAGCTGCTGCGCGCCGGCAGGCCGGTGCCCAACCTGGTGGACTTCGGCGCCGGGTACTGAAGCCGCGCCGGTGCGCGCCTACTTGAGCAGCGCCTCGAGGTCCTTGCCGATCACCTCGGGCGCTTCGGCCGGCTCGTAGCGCTTGATCACCTCGCCGTCCGGACCGACCAGGAACTTGGCGAAGTTCCATTTGATGTCTTCGGCGCCGTCGGCGCCGCGCTGCTGCGCCGTGAGGTGCTTGTACAGCGCATGCGCGTTCTGGCCGTTGACGTCGATCTTGGCGTACATCGGAAAGCTCACGCCGTAGTTCAGCGTGCAGAAGCCCTGGATCTCGGCCTCGCTGCCCGGCTCCTGGCGGCCGAACTGGTTGCACGGAAAGCCCAGGACCGCGAAGCCCTTGTCCCGGTACTTCTCGTGCAGGGCCTGCAGCCCGGCGTACTGCGGCGTCAGCCCGCACTGGCTGGCCACGTTGACGATCAGCACGGTCTTGCCCTTCCAGTCCGACATGGACTGCGGCTTGCCGGCGATGGTCTTCACTTCGATGTCGTACAGGCTCATGGCGGGGTCCTCGCGGTTCGATGGACGGCTACCTTAGCAGAGCGCGCCGCCGCTGTCGGTACGGCAACGCCCGACGCGGCGCCAGGCTCGAAAGTCGCCCGCACCGTCTCTGGAAATACTGCCATATTCAAAGTAGAACGCGATATTTCATGCGCTTCCTGGGGCAGGAATACTGCCATCGAGATGGAAAAACCGGTCTCAGCGATCGCCGAAAAGGTCGTCCTGCGCGGCGGGCGGTGGTGACTGGTCCGCCTCCGGCGGCTGCGGCGCCACCGGTTCGAGCAGCCCGGCATCGGCATTGCGCACGCTGTTCACCCTGAGGCTCACGCGGTGACCGGTGAAATCGCCGCGCGCAGCGTCGATCAGGGCCTGCACCGTCGCCGGCGAAGCGGACGGATCGAGCCAGGCCTCCTGCGCCTCCGGCGCCAGCACCACCGGCATGCGGTGGTGGATGGCAGCGACGGAGGGTGCGGCCGCACGCGAGAGCAGCGCGCAGCTCAGCACTTCGACGCCCGCCGGGCTGCGCCAGCTCGACCACAGCCCGGCGAAGGCCATCACCGGCGTGTCCGGGCTGCAGAGGTAGTACGGCTGGTTCACGCGGCGTCCGCCGCTGCCGCGCACCGGCTCGTTCTCGTTCCACTCGTACCAGCCCTGCACGGGCATCAGGCAGCGCATGCCGCGCAGGCTGTTGCGCCACATGGGCTTGTCGGCGGCCTCCTCCGAGCGTGCATTGAAGGAGAGCGTGGGCAGGGCTTCACGCTGCCACCAGGTCGGGATCAGCCCCCAGCGCGCGCCGGTGAGCTCCAGCGCGCCGCCCGGTGCCGCCAGCAGCACCGGCACCGTGGCGGTGGGCGCGAGGTTGAAGCGCAGGAACACCTGCGTCCCCAGTTCCGCGCACCGATGTGCCAGAGCTGCTCGATCTGCGCGACTTCAGGGGCGACGTAGCGGCCGCACATGGTGGGATCTGGGGCGCGCGGTGCTCGCGCAGTGGAGAATCTGCATCGAAGGCGCAGGGCCCGGCAGGGACGCGTAACGGCACATTTGCCGGCAAGGGTGCCAGAAAACACGCTCGAACGTATCGGCCCTTGCCGCCGACCGACCGGCGGTGCACGAGCCGCGGACCGGGCCACCGGGCCCGGAACGGACTGCACGCCTAGACGATCTTCAGCGCGCCCTTGATCGCCGCGGCCAGCACCCCGATCGCCGCATTGACCGCCTGCTGCGCGGCGACCTTGCCCTGCACCTTGCAGACCAGCAGCTCGGCTTCGAGCACCAGCTTTTCGTCCTCGAGCTGCGACTTCGCGTCCTCGTCGCCGATCTCGCCCTTCAATCGCGCCCTGGCGATGCCTTCCAGCGCCTCGCGCTCGCGTTTGAAGGCGCCCTCCACGCAGGCTTTCACCTTCGGCCACTCGGCCGAGAGCACGCCCGCCGCCGCGCCCAGCATGTCGTCGAAAACCTTGTCGAAGTCGAGGGCCATGATCGTCTCTCCCGTGGGGGTGGCTACTGCTACTTGCTGTCCTGGTCGACGTTCCTGTCGTCGGCGCTCAGCTTCTTCGCGGTTTCCGCGCTGGCTGCGGCCGCGAACAGGCGCACGAAGCGGTTGCGGTCCGGTCTGGCATTGCCGTCCGTGTAGGCACCGGCCTGCTTGTGGCGGTCCTTGTACTTCACCCAGAGCGTCAGGATGATCTCGGAGATGCGCGTCGACTCCTCGTTCAGCGCGCGCGCGCTGTTGCGCGTCACCAGCGAGCGGATGTCCGTCTCGAGTTCGACGTAGCGGCTGCCGAACCTGGCATACGCGCGTCCGGACGCGTCGGCCTCGAGCAGGTCGCCGTAGAAGCGGTCGACCTTCTTGCCGACCCGCAGGATCTCCTCGAAGGTCGCATCGTCGTAATCGGCCACCCATTTGACGCTGCAGCCGGCGGCGGCCAGGGCCAGGGCCAGGGCCAGGATGCATCGCATCCAGTGGCGGAACGTGCTCGGCGTCGCATGCATGGCCGCAAACTCCCTGCGCTGTGGATCGGAAACACGCAGATTGCGCCGGGAAAGCGCCGCGATCAATAAGCCCTTCGGCCTAGTGCGGTGCACCGCGCGGCGCCCCGGTTGCGCCGCCTCGGCCCTTGCCGCCTCAGTACCTGCCGCGTATCGGCTTCACGGGTCCGGTGTAGCGCTCGCGCCCGGGCTTGCCGGACAGCGGCGGCAGGACCAGGGGCTTCTCCGCGACCTTGTAGTCCGGCAACTGGTCGAGCAGGTGGCGGATCAGGTTCAGCCGCCCGGCGCGCTGGTCGTTGAAGTCGACCACATGCCAGGGCGCGTGCCGCCGGTGCGTGGCGCCGAACATGGCGTCGCGCGCCCGGCCGTACTCGGCATAACGTTCGCGCGCCTCGATGTCGATGGGCGAGATCTTCCAGCGCTTCATGGGGTCGCTGGCGCGTTCGGCGAAGCGCTCCTCCTGCTGCACCTGATCGGTCGCCAGCCAGTACTTGAACAGCAGGATGCCTTCGTCGCACAGCAGTTTCTCGAATATCGGCACCTGCCTGAGGAAGCGCTTGTACTCGGCGGCCGTGCAGTAACCCATCACCTTCTCGACCCCCGCGCGGTTGTACCAGCTGCGATCGAACAACACGATCTCGCCGGCCGCGGGCAGGTGCGGCACATAGCGCTGGAAGTACCACTGCGTGCGCTCGCGCTCGGTAGGCCGCGCCAGCGCCACCACGTGCACCTGCCGCGGGTTGAGCACGCCGGCGATGGCGCCGATGGTGCCGCCCTTGCCGGCCGCGTCGCGCCCCTCGAACAGCACCAGCATGCGCTGCCCGGTGTGCTTGAGCCAGTGCGCGAGGTTGTTCAGTTCGAGCTGCAGCGGCTCCAGCGCCGCTTCATAGTCCTTCTTCTTCATCGTTCGCCCCCCGCGTTCGGCGTTCCGCCCCGCCGGCCGGCGTGCGGCGGGAAGATCCGCCACGCCGCCGCGACCAGCAGCGCGAACACAGTGTAGGCCAGCGTGAACACCCAGGCCGGCGCTTCGTAGTACAGAAGGCGCTGCACCCAGTGTTCGATGAAGCTGCCGGCATACGCCGAAACGCGTGCCCGCGTGCGCAGCCAGTTCTCCAGCACGGTCAGCGGGCAGCTCGCGCCCAGCCAGGCCTGGGCCGCAACCACGACGATGGCGGCCAGGTGCGCGAGCCGGAAGCGCCGGCCGCGCACCCAGGCCCAGCCGCGCAGCCCGCCGGCGACGATCAGCGCCAGCCCGCCGGTCACGAACAGCACCAGCGCCGCATGCAGCAGCAGCACCAGGTCGGCGAGCAGTTGCCAGGGTGGCGCGGAGTTCAGTTTTTCCTCCTGCCGGAACGTGGCGGGACGGGGGCTTGGTGTACGAATGCTTCCAGGCGCTAGCCGGTGTGGTCCTCACGGACGACGATCGATACGACACTGCGCTGCGGAATGGTGGTGCGATTCATAGAAGGCACACTAGCTCGCCGGGGTTGCGAAAGACACGGCTATCGCGGTTCCGTCCACTCGACCTCGCGAATGTCCGGATCGGCAGCCAGTATCTCCTGGAGCGCCGCGGTGAGTCGTACGAGTTGCAATGTCGCGTCGATGTTCCTGAAGAGTTTCTTCACCACAGGCTTGCTCGGCTCGGTGAAGCATATGAACTCATCGTCGTCCCCATCCTGGTGGCCGCAGCAGAGCGCCAGTCGAAAACCCTCGTTGCGCACCGGGACGTACCAACCCCAGTCCTCGGCCACCATCTCTTCGGTTTCTATGCCCCTGCCGGCGAGTTCACGGACCAGGTACTCGGCCAGTCGCCTGCCCCACAGGCCGGGATTGATCTGCTCTTCCTCGCCTTCGTAGGGCGGAAACTTGGAGCAACGAAACGCCACCTGGGTTTTCATGGTGTCCAGCGACCTGAACAGTATTGATAGACGAGCATGCAGGAGTGCGTCGGTCATCCCCCCCTCCTCGTCGAGGAGGGGAGTTGCAGCGCGCTTACTCGATGCGGATGTTCGCCTCGCGGATGACCTTCCCGTATTTCTCGCCGTCGGTCCTGACGATGGCCGCCAGCTGCTCGGGGGTCGAGCCTTCGGCTTCGTGGCCGAGCTTGGCGTAGGCCTCGCGGGCTTCCGGGGTGGCCAGATACTTGCGCGATTCGGCATTCAGGCGCGCGACGATGTCCGCCGGCGTGCCCTTGGGCGCGAACAGCGCGAACCACACCGTGACCTCGTAGCCCGGGAAACCCAGCTCCTGCATGCTCGGCACGTTGGGCATGAAGCGCGAGCGCTCCAGCGAGGTGGCCGCCAGCACCTTCAGCCGGTTGTCCTTGATCGCCGGACCCACCACCACCAGGTCGGCCATCATCGTCGAGACGCGTGCGCCCAGCAGGTCGGGCAGCGCCTGCGAGTAGCCCTTGTACGGGATGTGCACGATATCCACGCCCTGCTGGCGCTTGAGGATCTCGAAGCCCAGGTGACCGGCCGTGCCGTTGCCGTTCGAGGCGTACGAGAGCGCGCCGGGCTGGCCTGGCGGCTGCGATCAATTCCTGCACCGTGTTCACCGGGTTGGAGGCCGGCACCACCAGGAAGAACGGCAGGCGCGACACCAGGCCCACCGGCACGAAGTCCGCCGCGGTGACCGGCGCCTTGGCGCCCATCAGCGTGGGCGTCACCACCATCGTCGAGGCGGCGCACAGGAACAGCGTGTGCCCGTCGGGTGCGGACCTGGCCGCGGCCTCCGCACCGATCATGGTGTTGCCGCCGGGGCGCGCCTCGACCACGAACGACTGGCCCAGCGCGCCGGACAGGTGGTTGGACACCAGGCGCGCGGCGTTCTCCGCACCGGCGCCCGGCGGGAACGGGATGATCACGCGCACCGGCTTGTTCGGGTACTGCTGGGCGGCGGCTGCGCCGATGGTGAACGTCAGAGCGCAGGCGAGGATCGCGCGGGTGAATTTCATCTTGTCTCCTTGGTTGTCATGGGCCGCGATTCTTTGCGCGGCTGCGGACGCAAGCCTAACCGAAAGCGCAGGACCGCGGTATGCAGGGCGGCGGCGTTTCGCGCCGCGAGCCGCTGCGCGGGCGTAGCCGCAGCCCGACGCGAACTATGCGTGCTGGATCAAGGGCTGCGCGCGATGCCGCCCCGGACCTGTCGTCGTGCGACGACGCCTGCGCCGCGGGCCGCGCACGCAAGGCCTTGTTCTGCAAGGAAGCCGCTGCTGGCACGCTAACTGCAATCGCAGCACGGGTTGCCCACCACCACAAAGCGAGACGCCATGCTGCAGAAAGATCCGCTGTTCCGCCGTCGCGAGGAAACGCCCTATCGCCCGCCCGCCGCGCCCGTGCCGCACGCTGCGCCCGCCCCGTCCGCCGGCGCCGCCGCAGCGCCGGATGTCGCCGGCACCGGCAAGGCCGGCGAAGCCAGCAAGCTGGTGGTCGGTCCCGAGGTGAAGCTCAAGGGCGCGGAGATCAGCGACTGCGACACCCTGGTGGTCGAGGGCCGCGTCGAATCGGCGCTCGACAGCCGTGTGATGCAGATTGCCGAGAAGGGCGTGTTCAAGGGCGCCGCGGCGATCGACATCGCCGAGATCCGCGGCCGCTTCGAAGGCGAGCTCACGGCGCGCAAGAACCTGGTGATCCACGCCACCGGGCGCGTCTCGGGCAAGATCCGCTACGGTCGCATCAAGGTCGAGGAAGGCGCCGAGATCGCCGGCGACGTGGCGCCCATCGGCGCGCCCGCCGAGGCCGCGGCGCGGCCGCTAACGCCCCAGCGCAGCCCTTAACCGGCGCACACCCTCGGCCAGGCGCGGCTGCGAGGAGGCGAAGCACCAGCGCAGGTAGCCTTCGCCTTCGGGGCCGAACGCCGAGCCCGGCGCCAGCCCCAGGCCGGCCTCGCGCACCAGGCGCTTGCAGAAGGCCAGGCTGTCGGCCACGCCTTCGACACGCAGAAAGGCGTACATGGCGCCGGCCGGCAGCGCGGCCTGCACCCCGGGGATGCCATTGAGTTCGGCGACCAGATAGTCGCGCGCGGCGCGAAAGCGCTCCACGGTGCGCGCGATCACCGGCTCGCCCTCCTTCACCGCGACGACGCCGGCCTGCTGCACGAAGCCGGGCGCACAGGAGGTGTTGTACTCGATCAGCTTGCCGAGGTCGGCGGACAGGGTTTCGGGCACCGCCAGCCAGCCCAGTCGCCAGCCGGTCATCAGCCAGGATTTGGAGAAGGTATTGGCGCTGACCAGGCGGTCGCGCACGTCGGCGATGTCGAGGAACGAAGGCGCGCAGCGGTTCTGCGATGCGCCGAAGTACAGGCGCTCGTAGGCGTCGTCGGCGAAGATCCAGATGCCGTGCCTGCGGCAATGCTCGAGGATGGCCTGCTGCGCGGCACGATCCAGCGTCCAGCCGGTGGGGTTGTTGGGCGAGTTCACGTACAGGACCTTGGTGTCCGGCGTGAGCGCGGCCAGCAGTTCGTCGAGGTCGAGGGTCCAGCCGCTCCCGGCGGCAAAGCGCAGCGGCACGCATTGCACCTGCGCGCTGAGGATCCTGGGGATCTCCACCAGGTTGGGCCACAGCGGCGTGACTTCGACCACGCGGTCGCCGGGCTCCAGCAGCAGTTGCGAGGCGAGCATCAATGCGTTGACGCCGGCGCTGGTCACCGCGATGTTGTCGGCACCGGTCGGACGGTGCAGGCGCGTGAGGTAGGCCGCCAGGGTCTCGCGCAACGCCGGGATGCCCAGGTTGTGCGTGTAGAAGGTGTCGTTGGCCTCGAGCGCCGCGATGCCTGCGGTGCGGATGAACTCCGGGGTCGGCTCGTCCGGCTCGCCGACCCAGAAGGCCAGCACGTCGGGGTTGCCGATGCCTTCGTTGACCAGTTCGCGGATGCGCGAGGCGCTCAGCGCGCGCACGGCCGGACGAGCGTACAGGTCGTGCGCGGAGGCGGGCGACGGAGAGGGGTGACGGCGGGCAGCGGGCATGCGCGGTTTCGCAACGAAGCGGACAAGCGTGGGGCCGTATTGTAGTCTCTCGGGCACCGGACACCCCCATGACCTCCCCCGCCCCGGGCCTCGCCCGCTGGTCCCTGCCCATCGCCCTGGCCCTGATGACCGTCTGGGGCATGAATTTCGCCGTCACCAAGCACATCCTCGATCGCGTGCCGGTGAACGCCTTCCTGTTCCTGCGCTTCCTGTGGATGCCGCTGCTCGCGCTGGGCCTGATCCTCTGGCTGTACCGCGGCCGCCTGGCCGATTCGCTGCCGCGCCGACGCGACCTGCCGCGCTTCATCCTGGCCGGGCTGGTCGGACATGCCGGCCACGTGGCCATCGTCACCTGGGGCCTGCACCTGTCGACGGCATTCTCGAGTTCCCTGGTGCTGACCAGCGGGCCGCTGTTCACGCTGCTGATTCTCGCCCTGGTGGGCGCCGACCGGCTGCAGACCAGCCAGGTGGCGGGCACGCTGGCGGCCTTCCTCGGCATCCTGCTGTTCATGTCGGAGAAGTTCACCAGTGGCCTGGCGCGCGCCGGACTGGGCGACCTGGTGCTGTTGTTTGCCGCCAGCCTGTTCTCGCTGTACACGGTGATCGCGCGACCGCTGACCGCGCGCTACGGCGCCCCGCTGCTGCTGGGCTGGACCCTGGCCTTCGGCGCGCCGCCGGTGCTGCTGCTGACGCTGCCGGCCTTCCTCGCCGCGCCGCTGGGCGCGCTGCAGCCGCTCACCTGGATCTACATGTTCTACGCGATCACGGTCTCGTCCTTCCTGGGATGGCTGGGCTGGGCCTGGGTGAACCAGGTGCGCGGCGTGGCGAAGAGCGCGCCGCTGATGTACCTGATGCCGCCGATCGCCGGCATCGTCGCCTGGCTGACCCTGGGCGAGACCTTCACGCCGCTGAAGGTCGCCGGCGCCGTGCTGACCATGGCCGGGGTGGCCTGGGCGCAGTTCGGCGGGGGGCTGAAGCGCGCGGTGTCGCAGGCGGACAGCGGATGAGTCGCCTGCGCCGCGCCGCGCTGCCCGGCCTGCTGCTCGCCGCGCTCGCCCTGCCCGCCCAGGCGCACCGCCCCACGGTGCAGGAGTGCCGCGAGGCCGGCGAGTTCATCCGCAACGCGGCGCTGTCGCGCGACAACGGACTGTCGCGCGAGGCCTTCATGGACCGCCTGCTCGGCGACCTGATGGCCATCCGCGGCCATCCGCCGGCCATGCGCTGGTTCGCGCAGGACGCCGAGAGCGAGGCCTTCCTGGTGGCGGCGGCCGGGCAGGTGTTCGACCGGCCGCGCCGCGCGTCCGAGCACGAGGCCGAAACGCTGCGCGCCTGCCTGGCGCGCATGGGCGCGGGGGCGACCTAGGCAACGGCCCGCGGCGCGGTCCGCCGCTGTCGTACTCAGATCTCGATCTTCGTGCCGAGCTCGATGACGCGGTTGGTCGGGATGTTGAAGTAATCGGTGACGCTGGAGGCATTGCGCGCAAGCGCGGCGAACATTCGCTCGCGCCACAGCGCCATGCCGTCCGCCGCGTCGCGCACCGGGATCAGGGTTTCGCGGCTGAGGAAGAACGAGGTCTCCAGCATTTCGAATTCCAGGCCGTGCGCGCGCGCCAGCTCCAGCGCCTGCGTCACGTCCGGCTTGTTCTTGAAGCCGAAACGCACGGTCATGCGCCAGCAGTCCCGCCCCAGCGACTCGACCGCGACGCGCTCGCCGAACGGCACCCAGGGAACGTCCTCGATCTGCACGGTCAGGAACACCACGCGCTCGTGCAGCACCTTGTTGTGCGACAGGTTGTGCAACAGCGCATGCGGCACGGCCTCCGCGTTGGCGATCATGAACACGGCCGTGCCAGGCACGCGCAGCGGCGGATACTCGAACAGCGATTTCAGGAAAGGCTCGAGCGGGATGGCCGAGTCCTGCAGGCGGCGTCGCAGGATCTCGCGTCCGCGCCTCCAGGTCAGCATCACCGTGAACACCACCCCTGCCAGCAGCACCGGGAACCAGCCGCCCTCGGCGAACTTGAGCAGGCTGGCCGAGAAGAAGGCGATGTCGACGACGATGAAGAATCCGGTGGCGGCCACGCACAGCCATAGCGGATAACCCCAGCTGTAGCGGATCACGAAGAAGGTCAGGAAAGTGGTGACCAGCATGGTGCCGGTCACCGCCAGCCCGTAGGCCGAGGCCAGCGCCGAGGACGAGCCGAAACCCAGCACGGCGCCCAGCACGACGACCAGCAGGATCCAGTTCACCGCCGGCAGATAGACCTGGCCGATCTCCTTCGCCGAAGTCTGCACGACGTTCATGCGCGGCAGATAACCCAGTTGCATGGCCTGCTTGGTGAGCGAGTACGCGCCGGAGATGGTGGCCTGCGAGGCGATCACGGTGGCCGCGGTGGCCAGGCCGATCATCGGGTACAGCGCCCAGGACGGGTATTGCAGGTAGAACGGATTGCTGACCGCCTCCGGCGTGCGCAGCAGCAGCGCGCCCTGCCCGAGGTAGTTCAGCATCAGCGCCGGCAGCACCAGACCGAACCAGGCCAGGCGTATCGGCCGTTTGCCGAAGTGCCCCATGTCGGCGTACAGGGCCTCGCCGCCGGTCACCGCCAGCACCACGGCGCCCAGCACCACGAACGAGGAGAATCCGTGCGCGCTGACATAGGTCAGCGCATGGGCCGGATTCAGCGCCATCAGGATCTCGGGTGTCTTCGCCAGCCCCCACAGGCCGACCGCGCCCAGCGCCAGGAACCACAGCGCGGTGACCGGCCCGAACAGCAGGCCGACGGCGGCGGTGCCATGCCGCTGCATGAGGAACAAGCCGACGATGACGCCGATTGCGATCGGCAGCACATAGGGTTTGAAGGCCGCGGTGCCGACCTCCAGGCCCTCCACCGCCGACAGCACCGAGATGGCCGGGGTGATCACCGCATCGCCGTAGAACAGGGCGGCGCCCAGCAGGCCGATCACCACCAGCGGATAGCGCCAATGCGGCGCGCTCCTGACCGATGCGGTGGCCAGGGCCAGCAGGGCCATGATGCCGCCTTCGCCCTTGTTGCTGGCGCGCATGATCAGCAGCACGTACTTCAGCGTCACCACCACCATCAGCGACCAGAAGATCGCCGAGATTCCGCCGAGCACGGTTTCGCGGCCCATGGGGATGCCGTGCGCCGGGCTGAACACTTCCTTGACGGCGTACAACGGACTGGTGCCGATGTCGCCGAACACCACGCCCAGCGCGACCAGCGTCAGCGCTGCTTGGGATTGCTTGTGCGAGGAGTCCTGGGCATCCATGGTTGCGTCCGCCGGGCCTGGAGGCACGGCCAGCGCAGGCCGCAGATTCTGATCCCGCATTGCACAAATTGCAAACCCGGGCCGCGGCCCGCGACTTCAGGCGAAGAAGCTGCGGAAACTCTCGGCGGCGCGCGCGATGCCGGCGGCATTGACGTCCAGATGGGTGACCAGCCGCGTGCGCGGCCCGATGCCGGCGATCACGCCGCGTTCGGCCAGATGCGCCTTGAGCGCCGCGCAGCGCGCGGCCGGCACGCGCACGAACACCATGTTGGTCTGCACCGGCTCGACTTCGAGTGCCGCGATGTCCTGCAGGCCGCGGCGCAGCAGCGAAGCGTTCTCGTGGTCATCGACCAGACGCGCCACGTTGTGCTCCAGGGCGTACAGGCCGGCCGCGGCCAGGATGCCTGCCTGGCGCATGCCCCCGCCCAGCATCTTGCGGATGCGCACGGCGCGCGCAATCAGTTCGCGCGAGCCCAGCAGCAGCGAACCGGCCGGCGTGCCCAGGCCTTTGGACAGGCAGACCGAGACCGAACCGAAGCCGGCGCACAACCGGTCCACGGGCATGCCGAGCTTGAGCGCGGCGTTCCAGATGCGCGCCCCGTCCAGGTGGGTGGCCAGCCCGCGGCGCTGTGCCAGCGCCAGCGCGGCCTGCATGTACTCGTGAGCCAGCACCTTGCCGCCGATGGTGTTCTCCAGCGCGAGCAGGCGGGTGTGCGCGAAGTGCGGGTCGTCGATCTTGATCGCCGCCTCGACCTCGGCCAGGTCCAGCGTGCCGTCTGGCCGGTTGGCCAGCGGCTGCGGCTGTATCGAACCCAGCACCGCGGCGCCGCCGCCCTCGTAGCGGTAGGTGTGCGCCTCCTGGCCGACGATGAACTCCTCGCCGCGCTGGCAGTGCGCCATCAGTGCCGCCAGATTGGACTGCGTGCCGGTCGGGAAGAACAGTGCGGCCTCGAAACCGAACAACGCGGCCGTGCGCGCCTGCAGGGCGTTGATGGTGGGGTCGTCGCCGAACACGTCGTCGCCGACTTCGGCCGCGGCCATCGCCGCACGCATGCCGGCCGAAGGCCGGGTGACGGTATCGCTGCGCAGATCGACGATGGGTTTCATCGCGTAAACTTAACACATGCATACCGAACACCCCGCACCCGCGCCGGAGGGGAAATCCGCAGACAGGTCCGCCAAGAAGTTCGTGTTGGGCGTGGACCTGGACGGCGTGGTCGCCGACTTCACCGCCGGGCTGCGGCCGATCGCCGCCGAGTGGCTGGGCGTGCCGGTCGACAGCCTGCCGGTGGACGTGAGCTGGGGGTTTCGCGAATGGGGCCTGGAGAAGAGCGGCGGCTACGAGGCCCTGCACCGCCATGCCGTGAAGGAACGCGACCTGTTCCGCCGCCTGCCGCCCATGCAGGGCGCGCCGGCCGCGCTGCGCAGATTGTCCACGCACGACGTGCGCATCCGCATCATCACGCACCGCCTGTACATCCCCTGGTTCCACCGCGAGGCGATCCGCCAGACCGCCGACTGGCTCGAGGAGCACGGCATCCCCTACTGGGACCTGTGCTTCATGCGCGACAAGGCCGCGGTGGGCGCCGACCTCTACCTCGAGGACAGCCCGAACAACATCGAGGCGCTGCGCGCCGACAACCACGACGTGATCGTGGTGTCGAACTCCACCAACCGGCACCTGGAGGGCCCGCGCGCGGAGGACTGGGAGGCGATCGAGGCCATGGTCGTCGCGCGCCTGCAGGCGCACGCCTCACGCTGAGGGGCTCACCCGACCGGGGTCCGCGCCGGGCTCAGGTGAAGTCGAGGTCGAGCAGGTTGCCGAGCTTGTCGGCGTAGGTCTGGCGCACCTTCTTCAGTTCCGGCAGCGCCTTGCGGAAGGCCGCCACCACCGCCGGGTCGAACAGCTTGCCGGCGCGCTCCTCGATATAGGCGACGGCGTGTTCGAGGCGGATCGCCGGGCGCCGGTATTGCGTCGCGGTCATCGCCTCGAAGGTGTCGGCCACGGCCATCACGCGACCCGGCCAGGGGATCTTCTCGCCCTTGAGCGCGGCCGGGTAACCCGAACCGTCCCAGCGCTCGTGGTGGGTGAGCGCGAGCACGCGCGCCAGCTTGAGCAGCGGATCCTCGTGCGTGCCGATGATCGCCGCACCTGTTTCAGGATGCGAACGCATCAGCGCCCATTCCTCGGCGCTGAGTTCGCCGGTCTTGGTCAGCACCGCCGCCGGCACGGCGAGCTTGCCGATGTCGTAGAGCGGCGCGGCCTTCAGCATCAGGTCGACCACCTGCGGCTTGGCGCCGGCGGCGCGCGCGATCAGCGCGCAATAGCGGGCCACGCGCAGCACGCGATTGCCGACCGCCGGACTCTCGTGGTACTCCATGGCGCGCGACAGGCGGCGGATCAGTTGCAGGCGCGTGCTCTCGAGCTGCGCCGTGCGCTCACGCACCAGGCGCTCGAGTTCGAGCTGGCGGTGTGCCAGCGCCAGGTGCGTGCGCACGCGCGCCTGCAGGATGGCCGGCCCGATCGGCTTGGTGATGTAGTCGACCGCGCCTGCGGCAAAGCCCTTCATTTCGTCGACCAGTTCGCCGTGCCCGGACAGGAACAGCACCGGGATCTGCGCGGTGGCCGGGTTGTCCTTGAGCATGCGGCAGGCCTCGAAGCCGTCGACTTCCGGCATGCCCACGTCGAGCAGGATCAGGTCGGGCGGCGGCGCGGCCAGCGCGATGCGCAATCCGGCTTTCGCGTCGCCCGCCTGCTTGACGCGATAGGTCCTGCCCAGCACCTGGCCCAGCAGCGCGCGGATGTCCGGATCGTCGTCGATGACCAGCAGCAGCGGCGCATCGGCGGCCGGTGTCGCCTTCACCGGCGGCGCCTTGGCGGCGGCTGGCTTTGCCGCCGGTGCCGCGGCGGCCGGTTTGCCGGACGCCGGGCGTGCCGCCGCAGCCTTGTTCTGCGCCTCGCGGTCCTTGTCCGCCATGTTCAGAGGTGGCGCGGGCGCGATGCGCCGCCGCCCGCGCCGGCCAGCGCGCGGTCCGACACGTAGGGGTTGCTCCCGCGCTCCTCGCCGAAGCTCGAGGTCGGGCCGTGGCCGGGGACGAACACCACGTCATCGCCCAGCGGCCAGAGCTGTGTGGTGATCGAGCGGATCAGGGTGTCGTGGTCGCCGCGCGGGAAATCCGTGCGGCCGATGGAGCCGGCGAACAGCACGTCGCCGACCACCGCCAGGCGCGCTTCGGGGGAGAAGAAGACCACGTGGCCCGGCGTGTGTCCGGGGCAATGGCGCACTTCGAGCTCGGTCTGGCCGAAGCGCACGGTGTCGCCGCCGACCAGCCAGCGGTCGGGCGTGAAGCTCTCCAGGCGCGGAAATCCGAAGCGCTCGCCCTGCGCGGGCAGCTGGTCGATCCAGAAGGCGTCGTCGACATGCGGCCCTTCGACCGGCAGGCCGGTCATGCGGCGCAGTTCGGCGGTACCGCCGCAATGGTCGATGTGGCCATGCGTCAACAGGATCTTCTCCAGCGTGGCGCCCGTCCGCTCGACCGTCGCCAGGATGCGCTCCAGGTCGCCGCCCGGGTCGACCACGGCGGCGCGGCCGCTGCGCTCGCATACCAGGATCGAGCAGTTCTGCTGGAACGGCGTGACCGGAACCAGCGCTACCTGCATGCGATCATTGCCGGATCCGGCATGCAATCTGCCCGGAAAGCCGCTTCAGGAGCGGCCTTCCGGAAATGAAAGTTCAACATTCCGGCCTAACGCAGGCCGGCGTTGATCCTGTCCAGCGCGGCATTGCCCGGACACAGCTGCTTTTCCGACAGGGTGTTGAAGGCCACCTCTGCGGTGTTCATGTGCTCGTGCAGGTCGACCGACTCGGGATGCATGTACAGCAGTCCGGTCACCACCTCGCCCATCGCCTGATGCTTCTGGATGTAGGTCATGGCGCCGATCTTGTCGGTCGGGTCGTACTCGGCGTGGATCTTGCGCAGGCGCAGCGTGGTGCCGTCGTGCTGCACAACCTCGGCCACCTCGCCTTCCGGGTAGTCGACCGTGATCTCGCTGCGCGGGCTGATGAAATCGATGCGGTTGACCGCGTCGTTGTGCTCGCGCACGTAGTCGTAGCTCTTGGTGCTGCCGGCGTGGTTGTTGAAGGCCACGCAGGGGCTGATCACGTCGATGAAGGCGGCGCCCGGGTGCGCGATCGCCGCCTTGATCAGCGGCACCAGCTGGTGCTTGTCGCCCGAGAAGCTGCGCGCGACGAACGAGGCGCCCATCAGCAGCGCCAGCGAGACCGTGTCCACCGGCGAGTCGGTGTTGACCACGCCGCGCTTGGACTTCGAGCCCTGGTCGGCGGTGGCCGAGAACTGGCCCTTGGTGAGGCCGTAGACGCCGTTGTTCTCGAGGATGTAGACCATGTTCACGCCGCGGCGCATGACGTGGGCGAACTGACCGAAGCCGATGGAGGCGGAGTCGCCGTCGCCCGAGACGCCCAGGTAGAGCAGGTCGCGGTTGGCGAGGTTGGCGCCGGTCAGCACCGAGGGCATGCGGCCGTGCACGGTGTTGAAGCCGTGCGAGTTGCCGAGGAAGTAGTCGGGCGTCTTCGACGAGCAGCCGATGCCCGACAGCTTGGCGACGCGGTGCGGCTCGATGTCGAGCTCCCAGCAGGCCTGGATGATGGAGGCCGAGATCGAGTCGTGGCCGCAACCGGCGCACAGCGTGGAGACGCGCCCTTCGTAGTC
Source organism: Betaproteobacteria bacterium (assembly GCA_016713125.1). Lineage (GTDB taxonomy): Bacteria > Pseudomonadota > Gammaproteobacteria > Burkholderiales > SG8-39 > SZAS-79. The sequence continues at coordinate 78,045 of JADJPT010000017.1, read as the reverse complement.
GCGGCGCGTGTAGCCGACCTTGTTCTTGGCCAGCGTCGGGTGGTGCAGCCTGGGTTTGGCGAGATAAGTCATTACGCGACCTTGCCTTTCTTCAGAGGGCTCGACGTTCATGAGGCGCACCTGTTCGGCGACCTCCTGGGTGATGAAGCGCGCGGTGATCGGCGTGCCGTCGTAGTGCAGGATCGGGACCAGGCGCGCCGGGTCGACGCTCAGCTCGTTGACGAGCAGGCTGCGCATCTGCGCGTCGCGGTTCTGCTCGACGACGAAGACACCTTCGTGTTCGGCGATGAAGTCGGCGACCGAATCGGGGAACGGGAAGGCGCGCAGGCGCAGCGTGTCGACGCGATGCCCTGCGCGGCGAGCACCTCGAGCGCCTCGTCCATCGCCGGGCTGGTCGAGCCGAAGTAGATCACGCCGAAGCGGGCCTTGTGCCCGGAGGGCGTCAGCACCGGCTGCGGCACCAGCTCCTTGGCGGTCTCGAACTTCCGCAGCAGCCGCTGCACGTTGTAGACGTAGTCCGGGCCGGTCTCCGAATACATCGCGTACGGATTCTTGGTGGTGCCGCGCGTGAAGTAGCCGCCCTTGGTCGGATGCGTGCCCGGGTAGGTGCGGAACGGGATGCCGTCGCCGTCGACGTCCAGGTAGCGGCCGAACTCCTTGCCGGCCTCCAGCATGTCGTGCGTCATGATCTTGCCGTGGTCGTACTTGCGCTTCTCGTCCCAGGCGAAGGGCGCGGTCAGGCGCTGGTTCATGCCGATGTCGAGGTCGGTCATCACGAACACCGGCGTCTGCAGCCGGTCGGCCAGGTCGAGGGCCGCGGCCGAATGCTCGAAGCACTCGTTGGGATCCTCGGGGAACAGCAGCACGTGCTTGGTGTCGCCGTGCGAGGCGTAGGCGCAGGCGAGCAGGTCCGCCTGCTGGGTGCGCGTCGGCATGCCGGTCGACGGGCCGCCGCGCTGCACGTTGATGATGGTGGCCGGGATCTCGGCGAAATAGGCCAGGCCGATGAACTCCGTCATCAGCGACACGCCGGGGCCGGAGGTGGCGGTGAACGCGCGCGCGCCGTTCCAGCCGGCGCCGACGACGATGCCGATCGAGGCGAGTTCGTCCTCGGCCTGCACGATCGCGTAGCTGGTGCTTGCCGGTCTCCTGGTCCACGCGCAGCTTGCCGCAGTAGGCCTGGAAGGCTTCGGCGACCGAGGAGGACGGTGTGATCGGATACCAGGCGCACACGGTGGCGCCGCCATAGACCAGCCCAGCGCGGCCGCGGCATTGCCTTCGATGAAGATCTGGTCGCCGACGTTGTCGGCCTTCTTCACGCGTATGCCCAGCGGGTGCTTGAGGTTCTTCGCCGCGTAGTCGCGGCCCAGGTTCAGCGCCTTGACGTTGGAGTCGAGCAGCTTCTCCTTGCCCTTGTACTGCTCGCCGAACAGCTTCTCGATCGCCGCCGGATCGATGTCGAGCAGAACGGACAGCGCGCCCACGTAGATGATGTTCTTGAACAGCTGGCGCTGGCGCGGGTCGGAATAGGTCGCGTTGCAGATCTCGGTGAGCGGCATGCCGATCACGGTGATGTCGTCGCGGAACTTCGACTTCGGCAGCGGCTTGGTGTTGTCGTAGAACAGGTAGCCGCCGGGCTCGATCTCCTTGACGTCGGCGTCCCAGGTCTGCGGGTTCATCGCCACCATCATGTCGACGCCGCCGCGCCGGCCGAGCCAGCCGCGCTCGGTGACGCGCACCTCGTACCAGGTCGGCAGCCCCTGGATGTTGGACGGGAAGATGTTCCGCGGCGACACCGGGATGCCCATGCGGAGGAAGGACCTCGCGAACAGTTCGTTGGCCGAGGCCGAGCCCGAGCCGTTGACGTTGGCGAACTTGATGACGAAGTCGTTGACGCCTTCGATGGGTTTCACTGCAGCCATTACGCGGCCTTCCTCTGTTGTTGTTGACCGCCTCCGCGGCAACCTGCCGGCGTGGGTCATCTGCAGCAGGAATTTCTGCATGTCCCAGGCGCCGGTCGGGCAGCGCTCGGCGCACAGGCCGCAGTGCAGGCAGACGTCCTCGTCCTTGACCATCACGCGGCCGGTCTTCAGCGCGCCCGAGACGTACAGGTCCTGCGTCAGGTTCAGCGCCGGCGCGGTGAGCCGCTGGCGCAGGTCCGCCTCCTCGCCGTTCTCGGTGAAGGTGATGCAGTCCATCGGGCAGATGTCGACGCAGGCGTCGCACTCGATGCAGGCCTCCCGGGTGAACACCGTCTGCACGTCACAGTTCAGGCAGCGCTCGGCCTCCTTGTAGGCGGTCTTGCGATCGAAGCCGAGCTCGACCTCGACCGAGATGCTCTTCAGCGTCTTGGCGGTCTCGCGCCACGGCACCTTGTAGCGCAGGTCGTTGCGGCGATGTCGTTGTCGTAGCTCCACTCGTGGATGCCCATCTTCTGGGACATCAGGGTGACGCCCGGCGCCGGACGGTCGGTGACGTCCTCGCCGTTGAGGAACTTGTCGATCGAGACCGCGGCGTCGTGGCCGTGCGCGACGGCCCAGATGATGTTCTTGGGGCCGAACGCGGCGTCGCCACCGATGAACACGTTCTTCACCGTCGACTGCTTGGTGACCTTGTCGACCTTGGGCATGCCCCAGCGGTCGAATTCGAGGCCGATGTCGCGCTCGATCCAGGGGAACGAGTTCTCCTGGCCGACCGCGACCAGCACGTCGTCGCACTCGAAGAACTGGTCGGGTTCGCCGGTGGGCACCAGGCTGCGGCGGCCCTTGTCGTCGTACACCGCCTTGACCTTCTCGAAGTACATGCCGGTCAGTTTGCCCGCCTTGTGCTCGAAGCTCTTGGGCACCAGGTAGTTGAGGATCGGGATGCCCTCGTGCTGCGCGTCTTCCTTCTCCCAGGGCGAGGCCTTCATCTCCTCGAAGCCGGAGCGCACGATGACCTTCACGTCCTCGCCGCCCAGGCGCTTCGACGAGCGGCAGCAGTCCATCGCGGTGTTGCCGCCGCCGAGCACGATCACGCGCTTGCCGATCTTCTCGATGTGCCCGAACGACACCGACGACAGCCAGTCGATGCCGATGTGGATGTTCGCGGCGGCTTCCTTGCGGCCGGGGATGTCGAGGTCGCGGCCGCGCGGCGCGCCGGTGCCGACGAAGATCGCGTCGTAGCCCTGGTCGAGGATGCCCTTCAGCGACTCGATCCGCTGGCCGCCCTGAACTCGATGCCGAGGTCCAGGATGTAGCCGACCTCCTCGTCGATCACCTCTTCGGCAGGCGGAAGCGCGGGATCTGCGACCGGATGAAGCCGCCGGCCTTCTTCTCGCCGTCGAACACGGTGACTTCGTAGCCGAGCGGCGCCAGGTCGCGCGCGACGGTCAGCGAGGCCGGCCCGGCGCCGACGCAGGCGATGCGTTTGCCGTTCTTCTTCGCCGCCTTGGGCGGCATGCGGTCGCGCACGTCGTCCTTGTTGTCGGCGGCGACGCGCTTCAGGCGGCAGATGGCGACGGGTTCGGGCTTCTCGGCGTTCTTCTCCTCGACGCGGCCGCGACGGCAGGCGGGCTCGCAGGGGCGGTCGCAGGTGCGGCCGAGAATGCCGGGAAAGACGTTCGACGCCCAGTTCACCATGTAGGCATCGGAATAGCGCCCTGCGGCGATCAAGCGGATGTACTCGGGAACCGGGGTGTGGGCCGGACAGGCCCATTGGCAATCAACGACTTTGTGGAAGTAGTCGGGCTTGCGTATATCGGTGGCCTGCAACGTCTCCTCCTGGGAAACTTCTCTGTGGGGTTTGTCGTGTGGCGGGCAGTCTACTCCCCCCGCAGCGAGTCGAAAAGTGCGGCATTTTCAACGACTAAAGCCATACTTTTGACGCGGCCTCGTTTCACTATGCTGTCCGCCGCGAGCGGTATGATCGGCGCATGAATTTCCTGATCGAAGCCGGCGAATTGCTGCAGGCCGGCGCCGGCCCGGCGCCCGCTGCTGCTGGATACCCGCAAACCCGAGGCCTATGCGCGCGGCCATCTGCCCGGCGCCCTGAACCTGTCGAGCTACGATCGCTTCGTGAAAAGCACCGGCGCAGGGGATCTGGCCGCCTTTCGCGACGAAATGGCGGCGCAGTATGCGGCGGCAGGCGTATCGCACCAGCGGCCGGTGGTGGTCTACGAGGACGACACGGGCATGCGCGCCGCGCGCGAGCTCTGGATCCTCGAGTACCTGGGACATCCGGCGGCCCGCATGCTGCACGGTGGCCTGCGCGCCTGGACCGCAGCCGGCGGCACTCTCACGCAGACGCCGGGCGAGCCGCGGCCGACGGGCTTTGCGCCCGTGCCACGCGAAGAAGTCTGCATCTCGGCCGAACAGGTCCTGGCCCTGTCGCCCTCGGGCGCCGTGGTGCTGCTAGACGTGCGTGATGCGGACGAATACGCCGGCCGCGACCATACCGCCTGCTGCAGCCGCCGAGGCCACATTCCCGGCGCGGTGTGGCTGGAATGGACCGAACTGCTCGACCCGGAGAGCGGCACCTTCCGTGCCCCCGAACACGTACGCGCCCTGCTCACCGCCCGCGGTGTGGACAGCGACGCGATCCTGGTCCCGTATTGCCATCGCGGGGCGCGCCTGGCGAACGCCTACTACGCATTGCGCGCCGCCGGCCCTGTCGGCGGTGCGCAACTTCATCGGCTCCTTCCACGAGTGGTCGGCGCGCGCCGACCTGCCGATAGAAACCTGAACCCCGGCCGGCCGTTCGAGCCGACCTGTCCGGCGATGCCCACCGGTTGCGAAGCCGGGCCGAACGGTCTGGTCGAAACGCGCGATCGGTGGAGTAATATCTTCCGCATCGGCAGGTATTCTCTGCCACTGTGCCAGGTCGCGCGCCATGCCGGACAAGGTCGCAGGATCATTGGAGGATCGCCTGTATCTGCGCGCCGGGCAGTTGTCCCTGCACTGCCGGCAGGCGATCCGCGTGCCGGTCGCCGGCGTGCTGGTTTCCCTGTTCGTTGTCCACCTGCTCTGGCCCACCCAGTCGCACGCCGCGTTGCTGGTCTGGGCGTTCGCGCTGTGCGCGGTGCTGAGCGCGCGCGCGGCGGTGTCCGCGCTGCTGCTGCGCAAGCCTCCGCAGGGCATGGCGATCGAGCGCTGGGCCGACGTGATGGCCGTCTTCAACCTCGCCAGCGGCGTGATAGGCGGGGCATCGGCGCCGGCGTTCCTGCCCGGCGCTCCGCCCCCGGAGCAGGCGCTGCTCACCACCGTACTGTGTTGCTGGTGCGCCGGCTCGATCTCGACCTCCAGTTCCCTGCCGCGCGCCTTTCTCGCCTTCATGCTGCCGTTCATGGGCCAGATCATCGCCGCCTGGTTGATGACCGACGCGCCGGGCGGCACCTACATCGCAGGCCTGATGGGCGTGTTCGCCGTCTACGTGCTGCTGTTCGGCAGGGACAACGGTCGCCAGATTGCCGCCACCCTGAGCATACAGAGGGAGAACGCCGGGCTGATCGAAGACTTGCGCCGGGAACGTGAGGAAGCCAATGCCGCGCGGGAGCGCGCCGAGGTCGCCAGCCGCAGCAAGTCCCGGTTTCTGGCCGCAGCGAGCCACGATTTGCGCCAGCCGCTGCACGCGCTGTCCCTCTATTCGGCGGCCCTGTCGCAGGCCGCGCGCGAACCGCGCACGATCGGCATAGCACGCAACATCGAGGTCACCGTCGAGTCGCTGGACAACCTGTTCGAAGCCCTTCTCGACCTGTCTCGGCTGGACGCCGGTGTGATCGTTCCGGACCGACGCGCAGTGAACGTGCGTACGCTGTTCGAGCGGCTGCAGAACGAATTCCAGCCGCAGGCCGCGGCCAAGGGCCTGGCGATAGGGTCCGAGCCCATGGACCTGTGGATCCACACCGATCCGGTGCTGCTGGAGCGCGTATTTCGCAACCTGCTGGAGAACGCCGTGCGCTATACGGAAAGCGGCGGCATACGCCTGCTGTGCGCCATCGCGCAGGACGGCTCGGCGGAGCTTGCCGTTGTCGACAGCGGCATCGGCGTGCCGCTAGCCGAACAGGATCGAATCTTCGAGGAGTTCTATCAGCTGAACAACCTCTCGCGGGATCCGTCCAAGGGCCTGGGACTGGGACTGGCTTCGGTGCAGCGCATGGTGGAACTGCTGGAGATGCGCATCGTTCTGGTGTCGTTTCCGGGCCGGCTCGCGCTTCACGCTGCACATTTCGTCGAGCGCCGTGTGCAACCCGGTGCCGGCGGCCGTCACGCAGGCGCCGACTGCGCGTCTGGATCTGCGCGATCGAAGCGTGCTGGTCATCGAGGACGACCTGCGCGCCCAGGACGCGATGTCGGCGCTGGTCGCCCAATGGGGCTGCCGCCCCATCGTCGCCTCCAGCACCGGCGAGGCCCTTCGCAAGGTGGCCGCCGAGCGCCGCCGGCCCGACCTGGTGCTGGCCGATTACCGGCTCGGCGACGGGCTTACCGGCGTGCAGGCCGTGCATGCGCTGGCGCGCAGCGTCGGCTCCATCCCGGCCATACTGGTGACCGGCGACACCGATCCGGCCCGTCTGCGCGATGCCCAGGCAAGCGGCATTCCCCTGCTGCACAAACCGGTCAGGGAGGCGCAGTTGCGCGCCGCCATCGAAGGACTGTTCCTGCCTGCCTAGCCGGAGATTTTCCCGCGGCGGTTCAGGTTCGCGCCGGCTCTTCGCCCGCTGCCCGTATCCGGGGCCGCATGCGCTCGGTGCGCAGGCCCAGGCGATGCGCGGCCAGCACGGCCTGGGTGCGGTTGGGCACCCCCAGCAGTTTCAGCACCGCACTGACGTGGATCTTGATGGTGCCCTCGGCCAGACCGAGTTCCTTGCAGATCAGCTTATTGGTCATGCCGCGCAACAGCAGCGCGCAGACCTGCGCCTGGCGCTCTGTCATGCCCAGGTCGGCCGGGGTGCAGGCTTCGGACGCGGCGCCGCCGGCAGTCGCAGGCAACTCCCACGGATGGTGCAGGGCGTCCGGTGGCACGTAGACACCGCCGGAAATCGCCAGACGCAGCGCGTTCAGCAGCACTTCCTTGCGGGCGGTCTTGGGAATGAAGCCCATGGCGCCCAGCTCCAGCGCCGAGAGCACGCGATCGCGGCCCGCATCGGCAGAGAGCACGACAACGGGCAGCGCAGGCTGCGCTTCGCGAAATGCGCTCAAGGCGGACAGGCCGTGCTGACCGGGCAGGCCGAGATCCAGCAACACCATGTCCGGCGGCGGATCCTGCTCCGAGATGCGCAGCGCGGCCTCGAGGTCGCCGGCGGATTCCACCACGCATCCGGCGTCCAGCACCGTCAGCGTGGTGGCGAGCGCTTCCGGAATCAGCGGATGATCATCGACCACCAGAATTCGCACCGGACTCCCCCGTACGGTTCGATTGCTGTTGCAGCCGCCGGCGCGCGGCGCCGGAACCCGGGAAATGGTACCCCGTCCGGCCGCCGCTCACAGAGGCCCGGAGGGGTCGATTTGTCAGCGACTGTGAGAAACGCTGGTACGGCCCGGGACTTCGTCGAGAATGCCCAGGCGCTGGCGGGTGCGCCACTCCCAGGGGGGGATCAGGTCCGACTCGCGCCACAGGCCGATCTTGCGTGAGCGCGCCTCCTTCTCGGCCTGCGCGTAGCGCGCGCGCAGGTCCGCCGGAACGGAATCGCCGACCGGCCTGTCCTGCCAGGCATGCCCCTCGCGCAACATGCTGATGGCCGGATCGAAGCGCACGCAGTGGTCTCCGCTGCAACGCTGCGCACCCTCGGAAATCAACAGCACGCCCACGATCCGCCCGTAATCGTCCATGCGCTCCCATTCGACGCGGACCGCCTTGCCGCGCACAAGGCGCCGCAGATGCTCGCGGGCGAGATCGCCGTGCGGCTGGCCTCGCTCGGGCGCGTCGATGCCCAGCAGCCGGATCCGGTGCGTGGACGTCCCGTTGGACAGCACCGTGACGGTATCGCCGTCGAGCACCTCGATGATGCGTCCCTCGAGCACACGCGCCTGCGCCGCACCGGCGGCCAGCAGAAAAAGCATCCCGAACAGGATCTTGCGCATATATCCAGAATAGCTCAGCGCAGAGCGAATTTCCGAGGAAATTCAAGATGCTGAACTCCGGAATTTATCTATTTGTTCAGCCACGGGCAGGCCGGCCGCGGCGCGAAAAACAAAAGGCCCGCGTACGCGGGCCTTTTCTGACGCTTGCCGCCGCATTCCCGCGGCTGCTCGGGCATGGGTGGCGTCCCCTGCGGGATTCGAACCCGCGTACTCACCGTGAAAGAGGCAGTAAGTAGACTTTTTCAGACATTCACGGAACGCCATTATTGAATTTTCTACCTATGAAACATTGATTTCTAGCCCGCCAGCGTCTATCGTTGTCTTGCCCTGCTAGTTTGGCATGGGTTTGGCACGGAGGAAAACCGCATGGCCCGCTCGCAAAGATCATCGAAGCTGGAAACCCGCAACAGTCGCCTAAAGCTGGCCCAAGGCGAGCGGGAATGGCTGACCATAGGGACAGGGCTAGCCCTCGCCTACCGGCGCACAGGCGGCAATTTCGGCACTTGGCAGGCCCGAGTCTGGAACGGGGTTCGCTATCACTACCGAAACCTAGGCCGGGCAGACGATTACCAAGACGCGGACGGAAAGAACGTCCTTTCCTTCTACGAAGCCCAAGGCGCAGCCCGCAGCGTTTTCGAGGAAGTCATGCGGGGGGGAGTACCCGTATCGCGCAATGCGACAGTTCGCGAAGCTGCAACGGCTTATCTCGCGTGGTTTGAAAAGCATCGGAAAGGGGTAGCGATGGCGCGTAGCGCAATCAATACGCATATCCTGCCCGCCCTCGGAGACAGGCGCATAGCCGCCCTGACTACTGCCGAACTGCGCGAATGGCGGGATTCGCTGGCGACAAAGCGCGCCCAGCTTCGAACGAGCAAGCTTGCAAAGCGCCTCAATGCCCGCCCTGCGGCCAAGTCTCACGATGAGAAGCGCGCCCGGAAAGCAACCGCGAATCGCATCCTGACCGTGCTTAAAGCCATTCTGAATCGCGCCTTTCAGGATGGGCATATCTCCGACGATTCGGCATGGCGCAAGGTAAAGCCATTTGAAAAGGCGGATCAGGCCCGCGCCCGCTTCCTCACCGATGCCGAATCCCTCCGGCTGGTAAATGCCTGCCCTGCCGACCTGCGCGCCCTAATTCGCGCCGCATTGCTGACTGGCGCACGATGGGGTGAACTGACTTCGCTGCGCGTTTCAGATGTGAACACCAAGCAGGCAACGATCTACATAGCTGAGAGCAAGTCCGGCAAACCGCGCCATGTTCCGCTGAACTCCGAGGGACAAGCGCATTTTGCAGATTGCGTCATTGGAAAGACTGGAAGCGATCTAGTCTTTACCCGCGCAGATGGCGCAGCATGGGGACATAACTACCATGTTCGCGCCCTCGCGGAAGCCTGCCGCGTGGCGAAGATTCAGCCGCAAGTCACGTTCCACCAACTGCGGCACACCTACGCTTCGCATCTGGCGCAAGCGGGGGTTGATCTGCTGACCATCTCGAAACTGTTAGGACATGCGGACACGCGCATTACAGCAAGGCACTACGCGCACCTTTCAGATCGGACGCTAGCCGCTGCTGTAACCAAGCTGCCGAGTTTCGAGAGCGTAAGCAAGCCAGACTTGCAGATTATCGGCAAGCGGCGGCAAGGGTGAATCAGCACCTGGCCGCCTAACCACAACGCAACCTAGAAGGAGGTTCGCATCATGGCTAAGGACAATCGTAGCACCGGCAAAAAACTCAAGAATCCCAGGATGAGCAAGTCAACGACATAGCCGGTCAAGCCGTGACTTTTTGCTAGTGATACAGGACTTTGGGAGAGAACCTTCACCGCATCCCGCTTACTGGCTGGACGGTAGGCTGCAGCCTGAGAGAGCGCACGTAGGCGCTACGCGAACGTGCGTCGCGGCTCTCCCATCGTCAAAAGATGTGCGGGTTATTCGATTGCTCAAGGACGCTAGCGGCTTGCTCGATGCTATTGAAAGAGCGGCAGAGGCTTTCGAACATCCTGACTTCGACAATCGTTTGTCCAAGCACCCTGAAACCCAAGCGAGCGGCATTGGTATCAAGAGGCTTGCTGAGGAGGCTTTGGGCACAATTGAGCGCGCTTCCTACCTTATGGCCCCGGAGTACCTTTAGCGGCTTCAGCTTGACGGCCCAAGAGATTGAGAAGGAATTCCCGATAGCGAAAGCCGCATAGGACGCAGATCCGAACACGCCAAGCCTAGCCCGACGGGGCGAACACCGGGAACCCTACCCGGCTGGCTTGGCGTCCTGAATCTAGGGGCGCGGAGGGTGCGCGATGGCGAAAACAAAACCAACGGCGAAGGATCAGGCCGCGACAATCACGCAAGGCATATATGCCGAAATGCGCGAAGGGCATTCGAATCTAGGCGCATGGCTGATTGAACTGTCTCGCGCACCGCGTGAGTACAGAACGCGCGTCCTAGATGCGATTCGCGGCCCTAAAAAATTGGCGCACCGCTGCGCCCCTTATCAGATGAAGAATGGCTAAACGGATTTGAAGCGCATCGAGAATGGGCAATCGCTCACGGTCAGATAGCGCAGCACTCTACTGATCTTGACGTTATCCGCCATTGGCTAGAACACTTAGGCACACGATTCAATGGTACTGCTGGAAAGGAATTCCGCAGAGGGACGATTAGCGGCGAGAAGGAAGTTAGAGCCTGCGGGATGCGATCTCGAGGGCGCGAAGGAATCGAAGAAAGGGGGCCAAAACCACGTAGAACAAGCGATTTTCGTTCTGACTCAATACGTCATGCGCCGTAACAACATTACACACCCGTGGAATGGCGAGCGCACAGGAGTTAGTCAGAATGAAGAAAGCTGCCGATGTTCATGTGCCGCAATGCGGCTATCCCGTCCCTGCGTGGTGTAGAGCGGCCCAATATCAGCCGCGCCACGTTCTACACCCTCCCGCCTGAGTCTCAGCCGCAAAGCGTAAAGCTAGGCAAGCGCCGCATCATCATCGAAGCCCCGCAAGACTTTCTGCGCCGTGTCCAATCTCAGACAGCGAAAGCGGCATAAGGGGGCGGCATGATGAATTCTCCCGGCCCCCTGAACGGCTACGAAGCCCCAGACGAAGCGCCCCCGATGCCTGGCATTGATGACTACAGGCTAGGCAACGAGCGCCGCAGATCGATGCTAGAGGCAGCATGGGCCAAGCATATGGCCCCGAAGCAAGCCCCTTCAACGGGGAACACGATAGGCCCCGCGCCGATCACGGCCCCCGTGCAATCCGACCACATACCGCCCCCGCTGCCAATGGTGCGCCAATTCACGCTTGGCGACGGTTTCCAAATTTTGGCCGATGGGATGAACGAGAAAACGAAGCGCCTGCAACAGCAACCCCAAGGCCAGAGAAGCCCGCTGTTTGGCTTGCTTGGGATGGGTGGCAGCTCGCCCGCCCCGCTGGACTATGATTTCTAAGGGGCGCGGTGGCCATAATTGAACGTCTTTCCTTGGGGGTGTGGCGAATGGCTTACTCATTCGAGGAAGCCCGCCAAGAACACCTTCCATTTGGAACCTTTGGCGGCAGGCGGGTTGCTGCATCTGCCTTTCCTTCCTTCGCATCATGGGAGGGCGGGTATGAGCGGCCTCGAACACTTCAAGCGGATATTTGAGGGCGGCGCTCGCGGTAGCCGGAAAGCGCTAGACCGCCAATCGCTACCCGCCCCTTTCAGTACCTGACCGAGCGCGGATTGCTCAAACGGAGTCCGAGGGCGGATTGGGCGACGATCACTTGCCCGGCACACAAAGGCGGCGCAGAGAGAACCCCAAGCCTGAGCGTAAGCATGATCGACGGGCATTTCCGCTGTATGGCTTGCGGCGCATCCGGCGGCGATCTTGTCGCGCTGCATCGGCTGATAACCGGCGCGGGCTTTCTCGAAGCGGTGCGCGATCTCGGGGGGCGCTTCCATGAGTGAAACCCCGAAAGAGGCGGCGAAGCGATTGGCCGGGCCGATCCTTCGCAAAGGCTTTAGGCCCGCAGCGCTTCATGCGTACACGGATGAGAAAGGCGAGCCGCTTTACTGGCGCATCCGAGCCAAGCATCCCGACACCGGGAAAAGTGGATCCGGCCAATGCACGTAAACGGCCGAGGCTTCGAGATTGGCGAGCCGAAATGCCCGGATGGAAAGCCGCTATATGGCCTGCATCGCATCGTGAGCAACCCGGATGCGGTTATCTGGATTACCGAGGGCGAACAAAAGGCCGATGCGTTGAACAAGCTCCGGCTAGTGGCGACAACGACCGGCGGCGCGACAAGCGCAGGAACTGCGGATTGGCGACCGCTACGAGGCCGAGCCTGCACTATCTGGCCCGATAACGACAAACCCGGAAAAGCCTATGCGGGCGAAGTCGCAAGCATCCTGCTCGGCATGGGTTGTGAGGTTCAATGCGTGGCGGTGGGCAACATCGAGCTGGCCGAGGGCGAAGATGTAATCCAATGGCTAGAGGCGCATCCTGCGGCCTCTGGGAGCGATTTGGAAGGCTTGCCCATGCTTGCGCCCTCCCCAACCTCTAAGCACACGCCAAACAGCGAATTCGGGGGCCGTGGTCGAACTAGTCCGGGGTGCGATGTTCCTCCTGAGGCGGTCAAATGGCTTTGGAAGGGTTGGCTAGCCGCCGGGAAGTTTCAGATTCTTGGCGGTGCGCCCGGCACCGGAAAGACAACAATCAGCATGGCATTGGCAGCGACTGTAACAACGGGCGGGCGCTGGCCGGATGGCAGCCGAGCCGAACAGGGAAACGTGGTCGTTTGGAGCGGAGAGGATGACCCGCAGACACTCCTATTCCGAGGCTGGCGCTATCCGGCGCAGACCTTGCGCGGGTGTATTTTGTTTCTGACGTTCGCGAGGATGGCGGGCGGCGAGCCTTTGACCCGGCAAAGGACACCGAGGTACTCGGCCGGAAGCTGGCGGAAATCGGCGGGGTTCGACTGCTGATCGTTGATCCCATCGTTTCGGCAATCTCTGGCGACAGCCACAAAAACGCCGAAGTTAGGCGCGGGCTTCAGCCGTTGGCGAATCTGGCGGCTGAGATGGGCTGCGCCCTGCTCGGGATTACACACTTTTCCAAAGGCACCGGGGGCCGCGATCCCGTTGAGCGGCTGACCGGAAGCCTTGCATTCGGGGCGCTGGCGCGTGTGGTGCTTGTAGCCGCCAAGCACCAAGCCGAAGGTGAGGATGGGCGAACCGTGAGACTGTTTCTCCGAGCAAAGTCGAACATCGGGCCGGACGATGGCGGATTCGAGTACGACCTGCACCAATCCGAATTGCAATCCCATCCCGGCCTGTTTGCATCCTCCGTTCTGTGGGGAAATACGGTCGAGGGCGCTGCTCGGGAACTGCTGGCGACTGCGGACGCGCGGGACGATGACGGCGAGGGCGGGACGCTAGCCGATGCAAAGCGGTTCCTGGCCGATCTGCTGGCCGATGGCCCCATGTCGGCAAGCGCGGTCAAGAGGGATGCGGATGGCGCTGGCTACTCATGGGCGACGATCCGGCGGGCGCAAAAGGCCCTTGGAATCCAAGCAATCAAGGCGGGCATGAAAGGCGGATGGGAGTGGTCGTATTCCCGAAGGCGCTCAGAAAACCCCGAAGATGCTCAACAAAAAAGGTTGAGCACCTTCGGCAATCCTGAGCATCTTCGGCGCTCGGACGAAGCGGAAGCATTCGCAGAGCGGGCCGCGATCATGGAGTTTGAGGGAGGTATTGAGCGATCTGAGGCCGAGCAACGCGCTACAAATGGCGGGAGGCGTTGAAAGCCTTTCGCTGTTGTCAGTGGCGGTCTGTAGCCGCGCTAGGGGGGAGTAACGGCCCCCCCTGTAAGTCCGGCGTATGCTTCAGCGTACTAGCGCCAAAGGGGGGTATATGAAATTCATCGCTGCCGTTTCGTTCGCCGCCATCCTCCGGCTGTGCCGCGATCCAAGACGCGAAGGACGAACAGAGGATAGAACGGTATTCACGTACCTGCGAAAGCTAGGCTATGTGAGGGATACCGCGCAGTTTCAAGATTGCGTTACGAAGATGGTCGCGGCCAGACAGTCGCGTTAGGGACAGACAGAAAGATTATTACAAATCAATGGGTTGCGATTCGAGTTAATAGGAAAAAAGCCTTTAAAAATCAATGGCTAGGATTGAGTCAAAGGGCTTTCCGACTATGGCTGAGGCGTGACCTGTATCCACCACTCTGAACCATCTCGCACTCGCCCTCGCAGGATAGTCCTTTCAGGAGAATCGAATCCGCGCCGCTGGCGATCAGCGCAGGATCGATCAAGGGGCCGAGTACGGTTACCGCGCTAGATGCCTCTGTAGGCTGTTTTACGTAGGCTAGGCGCGCCATGCCGTGACCGTAAGGCGCATGGATCACTTCAAGCACGCCTGCGACTGGCGGCTGTCTCTGAAGCTTTGCAACGCGCTTCCCGCCCCGCCTTAGAGGGAGAACCTTGACACGCATCGGGAACAATACTGAATAAATAAACAGTATTCATTCTAGACGTGGATACGCGCCCTGGGGGGCAGGCCGATGTTCAGCTTTCGCCGTGGCTGTTCAAGGTGTAGGGCGAAGTCTCGTTGCTTCCTGAACGTTTCGGACGTTCTGAGCGGCGACTCCTGATTGCCTCACCGCATTTGCTTCTTCTGCCGTAATTAACTGAAGTCGGCAATTTGCCATGCCTTCAGTCTCTGGCTTAAAGCCTAGTTTCCCGCAGGTTTCGGTAGCTTTGGCTATTTGCCTTTCTTGCCTTGCGGCCCTTTGTTCAGGCGTGGCGCATCCGATGAGAACCGCAGGGAGGACAACCGCATAAACAAGTTTCATAGGACACCCCCTTATGGCTAATACCGCTGGTTTTTCGGACTTCGATGTTGATGCTCAGGAAATCGAGCAACGGCGCAAGTATGCCGAAATGCTGCGCGAGCAGAGCATGGAGCCGATTCAACAACAGACCGCTGGGGGGTGGGTTGTGCCTATCTCCCCATTTGAGGGGGCTGGGAAGCTCGCGCAGGCGTACTTTGGCAAGAAAAAGGCGACCGAGGCGGACGAAAGGCAAAAAGCCCTAGCCGAAGCCCTCAGAAACGAGCGTATGGGCACGCTGGCGCAGTTCCAGAGCGCGATGGAGGGTCGGCTTGCAAGGCTTGTTTGGCACCTGTTTGGCACCAGAAACGAAAAAGCCGCCCGGAGGCGGCTAACTCGTTGATTTGACTGGCGTCCCCTGCGGGATTCGAACCCGCGTACTCACCGTGAAAGGGTGATGTCCTAGGCCTCTAGACGAAGGGGACTTGGTTGCTACCTGTATTCGAGTGGTGGAGGTAAGCGGGATCGAACCGCTGACCTCTTGCATGCCATGCAAGCGCTCTCCCAGCTGAGCTATACCCCCACGCGAGGGCGCGAATTATAGCGGTGTAAGCGGCGAATTGCAAAGCCCGCGTCAGAGCAATCCGCGCAAACGCGCATGCAGGAAGGCCGATACGCTGATTGCGTCGAGGATTTCCCCCTCCCGCAGCATGCGTTCGGTCTGCGCCACCGTAAACGCCTCGATCGCAGCGATCGCTTCGGCGGCCTGCGGCACGCCGGTCGAACGCAGGCGCGCAAAGAAAAGATGGGCCCCGTTGCGATACAGGTGCGTGGCGCCGTACACGAAGCCCAGGGGCAGCAACTGATCGATCTCGCCACCGATCTCCTCACGCACTTCGGCGTGCGCCGCCTCGACCGGTCCCTGCCCCGCTTCGATGGCGCCGCGCGGAATCTCCCACATCCAGCGTCGCGGGCCGTGGCGAAACGTGCGTATCAGTACCACCTTGCCGTCGAGCACGGGCAGCACGGCGGCGCCGTCTCCCCCGGTATTGACCAGGCGCGCATGCGTGCGTCGTGCGCGGTCCGGGAACTCGACGGCGTCGCGTACCAGCAGTACCCATGGGTCGCGGCAGGCGATGCCGACCTGCGCCTGTGCGGGATCGATGCCGCGCAGGCGCAACCGCGCGCCGACCTCGGCCTCGACGGCGAGAATGTCGGCCGGGTCGAGCAGGATGCGCATGCCGTCCCGGTTGTCGTCGAACAGATGCGGATGCGCGCGCGCGAACTCCAGGTACTCCGTCAGTCGCGCCGGCAGATTCTCCGCGCTCATGCCCGCCTACCTCCCCACCGCGATGACCATCACGCCCAGCATCACCAGTGCGGCAGCGGCATGACGCGCGGCACCGGCACGCTCGTGCAGCACGCGGGCGCCGATCATCGCGGCGAACAGCACACTGGTCTCGCGCAAGGCCGTCACCGGGCCGACCTGCGCCTGCCCCAGCGCCCACATGAACACGCCGAAGGAGACCACCCCGAGCCCGCCGCTGACCAACACGCGCCCCGGCGCCGCCGCCCAGGCGCGCAACGCACCCCGGCCGCGCGTGACGAGCGCATAGGCGACGAAGGCCAGCCCGTCGAGGGCGACCAGCCAGACCGTAAAACCGGCCCAGTCCGCATTCAGCCTGACCCCGTAGGCGTCCAGCACCGAGTAGGCCGCCACCGCGCCGCCCGCAAGCCCGGCGGTCGCCACGGTCGAGGGCGCCAGGCGTTGCGCACCGCGTTCGAACACCAGCGCGACCAGACCCGCGGATACCAGTGCCACGCCGGCCAGCGTCGTCGCTGATGGCCTCTCGGCGAGGAACAGCAGGCCGAGTGCCGTCGCCATCAGCGGCGTGAAGCCGCGCGCCAGCGGATAGGCCTGACCCAGGTCCGCCCTGCGGTACAGGCGGGCGAGCGCGATCTTGTAACCGCCGTGCAGCAGCACCGAGAAGGCGATCACCGCCAGCGCCGCGCCGTGCGGAACGCGCACGAAGGGCATGCAGGCCAGCGCCACCGCGGCACTCACCACATTCATCCCGGCCAGTGCGACCACGCGGTCTCCGCTGACCTTGATCAACGCATGCCAGGACGCATGCAGCAGGGAGGCGCCGAGCACGGCTGCTGCCACCACGGGATCCATGCGCTGTGGACGCGCCGCTGGCTCAGTCGGCGTCGAGGTGATGCGTGAGGCGCGCGAGCACGGTTTCGCGCCCGAGCAGCTCGAGTACCGCGTCGATCGAGGGCGTTTGCGCGCGTCCGGTCACCAGCACGCGCAGCGGCATGGCCAGTTGCGGCATCTTCAGCCCGCTGGAGGCCAGCACGGATTTCACCGCCGCACTGATCGACGACTTGTCCCAGGCGGCGATCTCCGTCAGGCGCGCCTTCAGCATGCGCAGCGCCGGGCGCACGGCGTCAGTCAGGTGCTGCTGCAGCGCGCCGGGTTCCGGCAGGCCGTCGCCGTAGAACAGGGTCGCCGCCTCCGCCAGGTGCACGATGCTGGTGGCGCGATCCTTGAGCAACGCGACCACGGGCTCGAGTTCCGGGCCGGGCGACAATGCCACGCCCATGCGTTCGAGTTCGGTTCGCACCAGGGCAGCCAGCCGCGCGTCGTCAGCCTGTTTCAGGTAATGCTGGTTCAACCAGGAGAGCTTCTCCGGATTGAACTGCGCGGCCGAACGCGACACATGCCCCAGTTCGAACCACTCGACCAGTTGCTGCATGGAGAAAATCTCGTCGTCGCCGTGCGACCAACCCAGGCGCGCGAGGTAATTCACGAGCGCCTCGGGCAGGTAGCCGTCGTCGCGGTACTGCGTCACCGAGACCGCGCCATGGCGCTTGGACAGCCGCTCGCCGTCGGCGCCGAGAATCATCGGCACGTGCCCGTAGCGCGGCAGCGCCGCGCCCAGTGCGCGCAGGATGTGGATCTGTCGTGGCGTGTTGTTGACGTGGTCGTCGCCGCGGATCACGTGCGTGATCCGCATGTCCAGATCGTCGACCACCACGCCGAAGTTGTAGGTCGGCACACCGTCGGCGCGCAGGATCACAAGGTCGTCCAGCTCGATGTTCGGAAACGAGATCGGCCCCTTGACCAGGTCGTCCCAGCCCACCTGCCCCTCTTCCGGGGTGAGGAAGCGGATCACCGGGGCGCGGTCCGCCGGCGGCACCAGGCCGGCGGCCTTCGCACGCTCGGGCCGCCAGCGACCGTCGTAGCGCGGCTTCACTCCGCGCGCGCGCTGGTCCTCCCGCATGGCGTCCAGTTCCTCCCTGGTCGCCCAGCACGGGTAGGCGTGGCCCGCGGCGATCAGGCGGTCGGCCACCTCCCGGTAGCGCCCCAGGCGCTGCATCTGGAAGTGCGGACCCTCGTCCCAATCGATCCCCAGCCAGCGCATGCTGTCGAGAATGGCGTCGACCGAAGCCTGTGTGGAGCGCTCGAGATCGGTGTCCTCGATGCGCAGCACGAACTGGCCGCCGTGGCGGCGTGCGTAGGCCCAGGAGAACAGCGCGGTGCGTGCGCCGCCGATATGCAGGTAACCGGTGGGGCTGGGTGCGAAGCGGGTGCGGATCATGGATTGCGTGCCGGGAAAGGGGCCGTATTGTACGTCCAGCGCCGTCGCCACACGCCCCGGCCTGCCGCGAATCCTCTGCCGTTTGATAGGATTGCCGGGGCCCCACGCACAACGACAGGATGGAGACATGAGCCAGGCCTTCCAACCCGATTCCATGCCCGGCTACACGCTGCCGGTCTACGCATACCGGACGCCGCCCGAACTCGCCGGCGGCGCACCGGAGGTCTACCCGGTGATCGTGGCCGGCGGCGGGCTGGGCGGCCTGACCGCCGCGCTCGAGCTGGGCGCGCGCGGCATGCGCACCGTGGTACTGGACGAGGACGATACGGTGGGCGCGGCGGGCCTGTCTTCGCGCGGCATCTGCTACGCCAAGCGCTCGCTGGAGATCCTCGACCGTTTCGGCGTGGCCGAGCGGATCCGCGCCAAGGGCATCACCTGGAACGAGGGCGACGTCTACCGCGGCGAAGAGCACCTGTACCGCTTCAACCTGCAGCCCGAGGCGGATCAGAAGTTTCCGGCCTTCGTGAACCTGCAGCAGTTCTATGTCGAGCAGTACCTGGTCGAGAAGATCGAGTCGCTGCCATCCATCGATCTGCGCTGGAAGAGCCGCATCGTCGACGTGCGCCAGCTGGACGACTGCGTCGAAGTCGAAGTCGAGACGCCGCAGGGCCGCTACACGGCGCGTTGCCGGTACCTGATCGGCGCCGACGGTGCGCACAGCGTGGTGCGCGAGAAGACCGGCGCGAAGGATGCCGTGTCCGCCCTGTTCGAGGACCACTGGTGCATCACCGATGTGCGCATGTCGCCGTCGATGGAAGCCGTGCGCAAGGCCTACCTGGACAGTCCACTCAACGAGGGCGGGGCGATCTGGTACCACCAGATGGCCGACGGCATCTGGCGCACCGACTGGCAGATTGCGCACTACCCCGAACCGGACGCCGAAGCCACGCCCGAGCGTGCCACCGAGCGCCTGACCAAGCTGCTGCCGGGCACGCCTTTCGAGCTGGTGTGGGTCGGACCGTGGCGCTTTCGCAAACGCTACCTGGAACAGATGGTCTACGGGCGCGTATTGTTCCTCGGCGACGCGGCCGCGCAGCACTCGCCGTTCGGCGCGCGCGGCGGCAACCGCGCCATACAGGACGCCAACAACCTGGCCTGGAAACTGGCGCTGGTGCTCGAGGGCAAGGCCGACGCCCGGCTGCTGCACAGCTTCCACGACGAGCGCCATTTCGCCGCCAGGGAGAATGTCGAACTGTCCTCGCGCAGCGCGATCTTCATCGGCCCCGAGACCGCCGGCCAGCGACTGTTCCGCGACGCCATACTGGACCTCGCACAGGAGCACGCCTGGGCGCGCGCGCTGGTCAACACGGGGCGGCTGTCGGTGGCCACGAACTACGCGGAATCGCCGCTGAACGGGGCCAGCACCGGCATCGAGGCACCGGGCGCCGCGCCGGGCGCCGCCGCACCCGATGGAAGATGCGGCAGCGGACATTTCGTCGATCGGCTGCAGGGCCGCTTCAGCGTGCTGTGGTTCGGCGGCGCGGCGCCCGAAGGCTTTCGCGCACCCGGCGGACTGGAGGTGCAATCGATCAGCGTCGCGCGACCCGGCAACGAGGCGCTGTACGCGAGCTACGGCGTCGTCGACACCGCCACCTACGTGGTGCGCCGGACGGTCACGTGCTGGCGCTGCGCAGGCCTCGACGCCGAATTCGCCGAACAGGCACTGCTTCGGTTGCTGAGCGGGGGAGCCACGCAAACCGCAGCAGGAGCCTCCGCCGCCACGCGCCAGCTCGAACAGGACCGGCTCTACGACGCGCTGGCCGCCGCGCTGGACGCGACGCCGGAAACTGAGCGGCAGCGCATGCTCGCGCGCCTGGTCGTGGCGCTTGCCGAACAGTTGGGAGACTACCGCGGCACGCTGTCCGCGATCGGCATGGCCGGTGGCAGTCGCTGATCCGAATGCGACCGTTTCGCACCTGGCCATAGACAAGCCCGTGATAAGATGATTTTGCTCCGGCCCCGGGCCGGCGACGACTAAAACATCAGGAGACAAACCATGAAAACGCTACGCCTGCTGGGAGCCGTCGCGCTCCTCGCATCCGCCACCGCTCAGGCCCAGAGCGTGACGCTCAATGCCAGTTCCTGGGTACCGGCCTCCCACCCCCTGACCGCCGGCATGATGATGCCCTGGTGCGAAGACGTGACCAAGGCCACCTCCGGGCGCGTGAAATGCAACCTGCTGCCCAAGGGCGTGGTCGCCCCGCCGCAGACCTTCGACGCGATCAAGGACGGCCTGGCCGACATTTCATTCACCGTGCACGGATACACGCCGGGCCGCTTCGTGCTTTCCGACATGGCCGAGATGCCCTTCCTCGGCGACACTTCGGAAGTCACCTCTGTGGCCTACCAGCGCATCTACGACAAGATGCTGGCCAAGGCCGACGAACACAAAGGCGTGGTGACGCTGGGTGTGTTCACGCACGGTCCCGGCCAGATGTACAACACCAAGCGGCCGATCAACGCGCTCAAGGATCTTGACGGCCTGAAGATCCGCGTCGGCGGCGGCATGGTCAACGAGATCACCAAGCTGATCGGCGCCAGCCCGCTGCTCAAGCCGGCCAGCGAATCCTACGAGATCCTCTCCTCCGGCGTGGCCGACGGCGTGTTCTTCCCCAAGGAATCGCCGATGTCGTTCAAGCTGGTGCCGTTGATCAAGCACGTCACCTACGTGCCGGGCGGCCTTTACAACGTGAGCTTCGTGTTCATGATGAATCCGGCCACCTGGGGCAAGATTTCCAAGGCCGACCAGGGCGCGATCATGAAGCTCTCGGGCGAGGCTTATGCGCGGCGCGCCGGCAAGACCTGGGATGCGGCCGACACCAAGGGCGAGGCGGCCGTGCGCGAAGCCAAGATCCCGGTGGTGCAGGCCAGCGCCGCGCTGGTGAGCGAGATCAAGGCGAAAACCGCCAACGTCGAGAAGGCCTGGTTCGAGAAGGCCAAGACCAAGGGCGTGGACGGAGAAGCGGCACTGAAGGCGTTCCGCGCCGAGATCGCCGCGCTGTCGAAGAAGTAATCATGCGGTGCGCGCGAGCGCACCGGCACGGATGCGGCACCACGCCGACGGCGGGTGCCGCGTTTTTTTGAGCGTACGCGGGGAAACGCATTGAATCCCAACGAGAACATCGACGCCGCCCCGCTGGACTGGTTCGACCGGTTCCTGATCCCCGGACTCTCGCAAGTGGCCGGCGCGGTGCTGTTCGCGCTGATGGCGCTCACCTGCGCGGACGTGATCGCGCGCTACATCCTCAACAAGCCGATTGCCGGCGGCTTCGAAATCACCGAATGCCTGCTGGCCGCGCTGATCTTCGCCGGACTGCCGCTGGTCACGCTAAGGAACGAGCACGTCACCGTCGACCTGTTCGACGCCATGACCCCGGACTGGCTGTTCCACGTGCAGCACGTCGCCGCCTGCCTGGTCGGCGCGACCTGCACCGGCTTCCTCGGCTGGCGGCTGTGGCTGCGCGCGGCGCACATGAACGCCGCCGGCGAAACCACCGCCTCGCTGAAGTTCTCGCTGGGTCCGCTGGTCTACGGCATGAGCGTGCTGACGCTGCTGACCGCGGTCGCCATGCTGGTGCTGATGCTGCGCAAACCCACCCGTCACTATGAGCAGGACGGCGGAGGGGCGGCATGAGCGAGGCGTTGATCGGCTTCGCCGTCTTCCTCGGACTGGCCTTCCTGCGCATCCCGATGGCCTTTGCCATGGGACTGACCCGTTTTCTGGGCGTGATGTACAAGCTCAACTTCAATGCCGCCGCGCAGATGATGGCGCAGACCACCTACGAGACCGGTCTGCAGTACACGCTGTCGGTGATTCCGCTGTTCATCCTGATGGGCAACTTCGTGGTGCGTGCGCGGATGTCCGAGGAACTGTTCGATGCGGCCAACGCCTTCCTCGGCCACAAGCGCGGCGGCCTCGCCATGTCCACCATCGTGGCCTGCGCCGGCTTCGGAGCGATCTGCGGCTCCTCAATCGCCACGGCAGCCACCTTCTCCAAAGTGGCCTACCCCTCGATGCGCCGATACGGCTACAAGGACTCCCTCGCCACCGGCGCGATCGCCTCGGGCGGCACGCTGGGCATCCTGATCCCGCCCTCGGTGATCATGGTGCTGTACGGCATCATGACCGAGCAGAACATCGGCAAGCTGTTCGCCGCCGGCATCCTGCCCGGCATCGTCCTGACCGTGATGCTGTGCCTGGCCGTGTCCTGGATCACCTGGCGCGATCCGCTGGCCGGCCCCCCCGGCGAGCGGCACGACTGGGCGCAGCGCCTGAGCGCCCTGCGCAACGTGTGGGCAGTGGTCGCGCTGTTCGCCCTGGTCATGGGCGGGATCTACGGCGGCGTATTCACCGCCACGGAAGGCGCCGGCATAGGCGCGGGCGGAGCGTTCGCTTTCGCGCTCTGGCGGCGCGCGCTCACCTGGAAGGTGTTCCTCGAGGTTCTGGTGGAGAGCGCACGCACCACCTCGATGCTGTTCATGATCCTGATCGGCGCCCTGCTGTTCGCCAACTTCGTCAACTACACCTCGATGCCGGCCGACCTCAAGGGCTTCGTGCAGCAGTTCGAGCTGCATCCGGTGATGGTCATGCTCGCGATCTTCCTCGTGTACATCGTGCTCGGCACGGCGATGGAGGAGTTGTCGATGATCCTGCTGACCGTGCCGCTGTTCTTCCCGCTGGTCACCCACCTGGGCTACGATCCGCTCTGGTTCGGGGTTATCGTGGTGGTGGTGGTGCAGATCGGGCTGATCAGTCCGCCGGTGGGCATGAACATTTTCGTGGTCAGGAACCTGCTCAAGCACGTGAGCCTTGGAACGGTGTTCCGCGGCGTGACGCCGTTCGTGATCGCCAACTGCCTGCTGCTGGCGGTCATGCTGGCGTTCCCGCAGCTCGCCACCTGGCTGCCGGGTTACATGAAGTGAAGCCGTGAATCCGGTCGGCTACGAACTGCTGCTGCTCTCCGCGGCGATCGGCCTGCTGGCGATCTATCGATGGATGCATTCGCGTCGCGAGCACCTGGATCCTTCGGTTTCGGCCCGCAAGGTGCACGACCGCGTGCGCGCCGACTGGGTGGAAGCGATGACGCGCACGCCCGCCAACGGCATACTTGCCGTGCAGACACTGCGCAACTCGGTGATGGCGGCGAGCTTCCTGGCCTCGACCGCCGCGCTGGCCCTGGCCGGCACCATGGCGTTCTCCAGCGAGGTTGACCGCCTGTCCACCGCCTGGCATCGCGCCCACGGCCTGGCCATGGCCACGGAGCTCTTCCCGCTCAAGGTGTTCCTGCTGATGAGCGCCTTCTTCGGCGCCTTCCTGCTGTGTTCGCTGTCGATCCGGCTCTACAACCATGCCGGCTACGCCGTGGCCGTGCAGGATCGCGGCGAAGTCGTCGCCCGCTACATCAACCGCGCCGGTCACCTCTACGGCAACGGCCTGCGCGTGTTCTACCTGGCCTTCCCGGTGGTCGCCTGGCTGTTCGACGCGACCATGATGCTGGCCGCCATGATCGGCGTGCTGTGGATACGCTGGCAGCTCGATACGGCCGAATTTCCCGCCGATTGAGCCGCCCGCACGCGCGACATGCACCCGCGTTGACCGCGAACGGCCGCACCCGTAAAATGCGCGCCTCCCGCAGTTCCGGGGGCGATTAGCTCAGTGGTAGAGCACTGCCTTCACACGGCAGGGGTCAGTGGTTCGAAACCACTATCGCCCACCATCTTTCTTTTCAAGCAGTCGGATCCCCGAAGCCTCCCGACACACCGTAGCCTGACCGCGGTGCGGCGTCGTTGTGCTCCACGCGTACTCCAAGTCACCACGGAAACCGCGCCATGGACACTTGCCGACTCCCAGTTTGCCTCCCGACCAGATCGGTTGCAGGCCACCACGCTGAATCTTCCAGCAACTACCCGAGATGGGAAAAGCGCATCGACTGGAGTGGATGTCCCATCCAACACAGTGATTCCCAATCCTGCCCGAATATTCCAAAAGAATGCATTTTTATTATTTTTAATCAATTAGTTATTTAAAATCCTCGAGCCTTCTGCTTTACTGCTCATCACTTCGACTAGTACCCAGCAAATGGCTTCGATTTGTCTACACAGGCTCTGGCCTACCATCGCTGGGAGCACACCGACGCTCCACAAACTCACGCAATACTTGAAGCCCTGGCAAATGGAATTGGGGCCTCAAGCGCAGATGACGGCGTCGATGTCCCCGAGGACATCCAACGTGTCATTGATTCCATACTCGCAGATTCAACTGCAATTCTTGATAGGGCCGCCGACTTCCGTGCAGCAGTAAGGCGACAGCAGAAAGATGCCATCCGAAAAGGCTTTTTGGCCCCTGAGGCCATCCAGTCCCTTGAGGACGATTCCTCGAAGAGGTTCTCCTACCTTTTCATGAATAGTCTTCTTCCCATCATTCAAGATCGAGATCGCTTCAAGTCAGAACTGCATCAGGCCCATCAACACCTGCAGGTGGCAAAGAAGCAGCTTAGCGAGCAGAACGCGTTGCTTGAAAAGGTGGCCAAAAACGTTCTGGACGACAAGAGATCTTCAAGTTGGATCGATAGATGGATCCTGGAAACCAGATTCCCCGGGCTTTACAGGATCCTGATGAGCAATATCAGCTCGAGATTCACATCGGCTAACGAACGAGTGAAGGAAAAAGGTCAGGCAAATGTCACGCCTGAATCCGGATCAAAGAGGCAATAGCCCCCCTTCCGGATGCCATCCGGAAGCACGTTTCGTCATTCGCGTGTACTCCATTCACACCTGATGACCAGGTAACTCGCCCCTAGCAGCGACCTTCGTACTGGCTGCAATGGCCATCTAAGTTCATCAGAAGCTCAGTATCTGTCCTCTATGGGCTAGTGTCTGCAGCTTGCCTTTCCGCCATTTCTGGCTCTGGCACGTTCCATGTGACCGGAACTTCTCTTCATTCGCGCGACGCGTTCCCTACCTAATTTCTCCCGTCCTGCCAATAGGCCTGAAGGCCTAGTTGGGCGAAAAATTGCCATATCGGAACATGCCGCATGCGGGCGCCATTCGGTGCTTGTGACGGGAAGCGTTGCGCTGATAATCTGGAAGCGAATCAGATAGCCCCAGCCCCGCTTGGGTCGCCAGACAGGCGAGCGACATTTCGGTAGATCATGCGAAATCAGACCTCAGGCTTCACCCTGCTTGAACTGTTGGTCGTCATCGTCATCATCGGTCTCCTGGCCGGATATGTCGCGCCGCGCTACTTCTCCCAAGTCGGCAAGTCCGAAGTACAGGTTGCCCGAGCCCAGATGGACCCCTTTGACAAGGCACTGGACCAGTATCGCTTGGATGTGCGCCGATACCCCACTACGGAGCAGGGTCTTAAGGCGTTGGTGGACCGTCCGGGAAACGAGCCGCAATGGGGAGGGCCCTACCTGAAGAAAGCAGTTCCTCTCGACCCTTGGGGAAAGTCCTACGTCTATAGAAGCCCTGGATCCAAAGGGGAGTACGAGTTGCTGTCCTTCGGGAAGGATGGTCAGCCTGGTGGCACCGGCGAGAACGCCGATATTGGCAACTAAGCCTCCAAGATGCGCTACGCGGTTAAGGCTGTCGACGCAAGGCAACAAGTGGTGGCCCTTGAACTCGAGGCTGCCAATATGGTTGGGCTCCATGAAGTGGCCCGCCAGCGAGGCTATGCAGTTCTCTCCGCCACACCGCGAAACAGACTTAGCGTCGTTGTCCCCGCGAAGGCCCATCGATTCCCGACGGCACTGTTCTCTGTCGAACTCCTTGCCTTGCTGGATGCCGGGCTGAATCTCGTCGAAGCATTGCAGACATTGGCGGATCGCGACGGTGGTGGTGAATCTGCCCGCGTATTGAGTGAAATTCTGCGATCGCTGCACGAAGGAATACCGCTATCACAGGCATTGGAAAGATTTCCTGGGCACTTTCCGGCGCTGTATGTGGCTACCGTGCGCTCCAGCGAGAGAACGGGAGATCTAAAGGAGGCGTTGGCGCGATACATCAACTATCAGGACGAACTGGACAAGGTACGCAAGAAGATCGTTGCGGCCTCGATATACCCGGCAATTCTGCTGACTGTAGGTAGCCTGGTGCTGGCGTTCCTGATGTTCTATGTCATTCCTCGTTTCGCGCTTGTATACGAGGACATTTCCACAGAACTTCCATTCTTTTCCAGCGCACTGCTTGGCTTGGGTCGACTATTACGCGAGCACGGAATGGTTGCCGCCATGCTGGTCGGAGGCTCGCTAGTATTGGCCGCGTGGTTGCTTTCCAGGAAAGACGCACGCACCCGCATCTCCAATGCTCTGTGGAGCCTTCCTGTGCTCGGAGAGCGCATGCGCATTTACCAACTGGCTCGTTTCTACCGAACGCTGGGCATGCTTTTGCGCGCCGGGGTACCCATTCTTCCCGCGATGGATATGGTATCTGGGTTGCTCGCCGAACACCTGCAGCACCAACTTTCGCGGGCACGAAAGTCCATTGAAGAAGGTCACTCGATCTCCTCCGCTTTGAATGCCACCACGCTTTCCACTCCCGTCACCATCCGAATGCTGGCCGTCGGAGAACGCAGCGGAAGAATGGGAGAACTGCTTGATCGCGCCGCCCGATTCCATGACGAGGAAACAGCGCGTTTTGTGGATGCGTTCATGCGCGCATTTGAGCCCATTCTGATGGCTGCTCTTGGACTGGCCGTAGGGCTGGTGGTGGTTCTGATGTACATGCCCATATTTGAGCTTGCGGGGAGCATTCAATGATCCCTGCGGAAGATGTCCTCTGTGCGAAAGCGGAACGCGACCGAACACAACGTCGCATCGTTGATCTCATCGAGGAGAAGCTTTCTTTGCCTCGCGAGGAGTTCATGCTCAGGCTTTCCACAAGCTTGCGCATCGAAACTATTGACATGGAGATCATGCGGGAGTTGCAACCCGATTTCTCCGTCGTGCCTTTCGGAGAAGCCAGTCGCCGATCTTGCCTCGCACTGCGATCTCCCGCAGGTACCCTCCTCCTGGTTGTGGGTGACCCCTACGACAGCTCCACACAGGATTGGATCGAGGAAACCGTGCGCGCACCGTTCTCCTACCGTCTGGCCCATCCGCTCGACGTTTCGGCCTACTTGTCACTTCAGGAAGAGGGGCTGCGCGCAATCGATGGACTCTCCACCGAACAAGAAGGACGAATCAAGCACCGAGGATCTGTCGAGGATCTTTCCATTGAGTCGATTGGCGAAACGGAAAGCCCTGTAGTTCGACTGATAAATTCCACTCTTTACGACGCACTGAAGGCCGGAGCGAGCGACATTCACCTGGAAACCTCCGGGTCCGGATTGACGGTGAAGTATCGCATCGACGGAGTGTTGTGCACGATCAAGTCTGTGGAGGGCCGGACTTCGCGGACCAGGCCATCTCACGCGTAAAAGTAAAGGCTGATCTGGATATATCTGAACGACGCGTTCCGCAGGATGGCCGATTCAAGGTCAGCGCCAAGGGACGCGAAATCGATCTGCGCGTATCCATCATGCCGAGTGTCTTCGGTGAGGATGCGGTGCTTCGCATCCTGGACAAGCAGTCTTTGTCGGATCATTTGCATGGACTAAGCCTGGATCAGTTGGGATTCGATGCCGGGATCATGCAACGAGTTCGCCGACTTTCCGCAGAGCCGCATGGGATGCTGCTTGTTACCGGCCCCACAGGCAGCGGCAAGACCACGACGCTGTACGCAGTGATGTCAGAAATCAACAAGGGTTTGGACAAGATCGTCACTATCGAGGATCCGGTCGAGTACCAGCTACCTGGCGTACTTCAGATACCGGTGAACGAAAAGAAGGGCCTGACCTTCGCGCGAGGCTTGCGATCCATCCTTCGGCATGACCCTGACAGGATCATGGTGGGAGAGATCAGGGATCCGGAGACTGCTGAGATAGCGGTTCAGTCCGCACTTACGGGGCATCTCGTCTACACCACCGTACATGCAAACAGCGTATTCGATGTCATCGGGAGGTTCATGCACATGGGCGTGGACACCTTCAATTTTGTTTCCGCCCTGAATGCAGTCATGGCTCAACGCCTTGTTCGGGTGAACTGCCCACAGTGCCGCGCCGCAGATATTCCTAGCGCAACCTTGCTTGAGGAGTCGGCCATTCCGAAGGGAGACGTCCCCACCTTCACGTTCCTACGAGGACGCGGCTGTTCACATTGCCGAGGAACCGGCTTCAAGGGACGCAAGGCCATTGCCGAGCTCATGGTCATGAACGATGAACTTCGAGAGTTGATTTCCGCGCGGGCTCCAGTACGTCAACTCAAGCAGGCTGCCCGCGCATCCGGAACGAGAAGCCTTCGCGAAGGCTGCGCTGGATCTCGTGGAGGAGCGGAGAAACCACATTAGACGGATCAATCGTGTCACCTTTGTGGCGGGATAGTCTGCGGATAGGGCTATGCCCTTCGCGCTTGGTGAGCCTCCGCTATACCCGAGGGCTGTTCCCGTCGATATCCGACAAATCGATCATTGAGTTCACGCCGGGATCCTCCCAGTTCCCCCTGGTCATCTGCGGTAGACGCCTTGGACGCCCATCTGAAATCTTGGGAACGCGCAAGGCTGAACTAACAGTCATCTTGTCCAGCCACTTGTACGCTATGCAACTCTGCCTTGGAACTCCACTCTACGGCTGAAGCGGATTGGGATGCCTATGCGCGCCATCTGTTTCCAAACCACGCCTGGCGCTCTCGCACTGCAGTGGGAGGTGAAAACCACCGAAGCGGGGAAAGGCAATCCGCGTTTGGCGTGTGCGGTGGATCGGGATCTTGTTGATGCATTGCACCAAGTCTCCGGCGTTACGTCCATACAACCCTACCTTATGAGCGCTCTCAATGCTCAACGTCACCGGTTTTCTGAGGGAACGAGTTGGTTCGTACTCGAAGAGCATGGACGACACACCATTGCGCTGATTCTTGAGGGCTCATTGAAGCTCGTGAGAACGCGAGCAGTCCGTGATGAAGACAATCTTCCAGAGTTGATTGAGAAGGAAGCGCGGCTGGCGGGACTGTCAGTCAAGGCCGGGCCGATATTTCGCCACTCAGAGCTGGCCTTGGTGCCAGGCATGCCGATCGATCTACGTACCTATGCAATGGCTATGGGTTAAGGATGCGAAAGCTCGAGCTCGATTTTGTTCGTGCCCGCAAGCCTTCTGCGCCTGCGGCGTGGCTGCTTTTGGCCTTGTCGCTGGCATTCCTCATGGATGTGGGGTACTCCTGGATAGATCTTAGGAATGCCGTTGCAAGGAATGAAGCTCGCCTGAAGGGGCCTGGTAACGCGCCATCTCAATCACTTCAGCGCGTCGCAAGCGCTCAACCACTGGACAGTGCGACTGAGAATGAAGTTCGGCTTGCGCGCGACACCGTACGCAAGCTGTCCATGCCATGGGACCACTTGCTGAGGTCGCTTGAGGCTGCGCAAACAGAATCCGCAACGCTGATAGCGATAGAACCCGATCCGGAAAGCGGAAATCTGCTCCTCACGGGTGAGGCAAAGAATTACCTTGGTGCGCTCACCTATCTGGCCAATCTAGACCGTCAACCAGAGCTTTCCGAGGTCCACTTACTGAAGCACGAGGTGCGGGGATCCGAAGCCGGAAGACCCGTAAGTTTCATCGTCTCAGCCAAGTGGAAGCAGACGCGATGAGTAAGCTGCTCAATCATCTGCGCGATCGTCTCGGAGTGGTCTCCCTAGCAGCGCTTGCTCTGTTTTGCGTTTCTCTTCTGATGCTTGTTCTTCTTGTTCGTCCTTTGGAGTCCAGACTTTCCGACCAGGAAAGAAGAATTCACGAGCAATCCCGTGCAAACCGAAGCCAGGGCATTAGGAACATCGACCCTCGTACCCAACTGAACTCCTTCTACGGCTATTTCAATCGGGAAGAGGATATTTCAGACTGGCTGGCCAAGCTGTATGGCGCAGCAACCGCCTCGGGCATCGACTTCGGCGCAGCAAAGTACCGCATGACCAGTCCCGGAGGACGCCTGAACCGCTACCAGATATCAATCCCTGTATCCGGATCGCACGCCCAGATACAGCGATTCATAGGAGGGGCAGTAGCAGACATTCCAGTGATCTCTCTGGATCAGATGACGCTGCGACGCAAACGCGCCGCAGATGCCCGCTTGGAGGCCGAGCTTGCCTTTACCCTGTACTTGCTCAAGCCATGA
This sequence comes from Betaproteobacteria bacterium, assembly GCA_016713125.1. Taxonomy (GTDB): domain Bacteria; phylum Pseudomonadota; class Gammaproteobacteria; order Burkholderiales; family SG8-39; genus SZAS-79. Next base: position 47,315 of record JADJPT010000017.1, on the reverse strand, counting down.
TCCCTGTCCTCAAGCGAAGCGTTCCTCCGCGCATGGCACTCGGAATGCTTTCACTCGCTCTGCTCGCAAGTGTCGTAACCGGAAGCGAACTTGCGAGCAACATGTCCGACGTCGTAGAGCCGGTCCAGAGAACCAGGTCGTCGGACATTGCACCACTCAGGTCATCGGCCCCCGATACTCCCACGTCCGGCGTGGACGCCTTGGATATCCCGAACGTGCAGCGCCCGCAGCTGGATGGAGCATCGTCCAGCCTGTTTGGAGTCCAGAGCTGGGCGGCTCCTGCGCACACCTCTGCCAATCCGGCTTTCAACAAGCCTTCCTCTCCGCCTGCGCCTCCGGTTCCCAGCGCCCCACCATTGCCATTCAAGTACCTTGGCCGAATGATCGATGGGGACAAGACGCTTGTCTTCCTATCGCTCAACCAGGACACGCTGAGCGCTGGCGCTGGCGATACACTCAGCAATGCGTATCGATTGGAACTTATCTATGAGTCGTCCCTTGCCTTCACCTATCTTCCGCTGGGCATTCAACAGACCTTAAGCATCCCCTCCAAGCCATGAGGAGCACAACGTGATCCAATTGCGCCATTCCTTGATTCTCTCGTTGTTCCTGCTTTCCGGCTGCGCCGGACAGCGCAGCCTGAACGAGGGACTAGCTTTGATCGATGGCGGAGAGATCGATGCGGGGCTCGCCAAGATCTCGAAGCCCACAAGCTTGACCCCGGGAATCGTGAATATCGACTTCAGTACTTTCGCCAACGGGATCTGGCGGTTCAGCGATACCTATCGATGGCAGAAACCGCCCGCCTTCAGGGACAGTGGGACGGTGCAGAAGCAATGTATCGACGAATCCTGGAACTGGATCCAGACAGTGCCCGAGGGAAAGGTGGCCTATTGGCGCTCCGAACAGACAGGCGTCAACGCGCCCTTATCGGTGAAGCGGAAGATCAACTGAAGTTGGGAAACACCCAACTTGCACATTCCAAAGTTCGGGAGATCCTCAGTGAAAACGCCAACAACCGGGAAGCGCAACTGCTGCTGCGCCGCATCGAGGAACGCAGCCTAAGAGCCGCAGCCGAAGCAAACCAGCTGTCTGCGGCCCTTAGGAAGCCAGTCACTTTGGAGTTCAGAGATACCGGAGTACGCCAGGTATTCGAGCTGATCTCGCGGTCAACCGGCTTAAATTTTGTCTTTGATCGGGATGTTCGGCCGGATCTGAGAACCACGATATTTGTTCGAAATACAAGCGTAGACGAAGTCCTCAGATTCATACTTGTGAGCAATCAGCTTGAACGCAAGGTGCTCAACGAGAACACCGTACTGGTTTACCCCGCTACGCAGGCCAAGCAGCGCGACTACCAGGATCTTGTCGTTCGCACGTTCTACCTGGCCAACGCGGATGCAAAGGTCACAGCCAACATGATCAAGTCCTTGGTTAAGACCAAGGACCTTCACATCGACGAGAAGCTGAACATGGTGGTGATGCGCGACACGCCCGATGCGGTGCGCATGGCCGAACGCCTGGTGGCAGCCCAGGATCTTGCGGAACCTGAGGTCATGCTGGAAGTCGAGGTTCTGGAGGTAGGAAGCAATGTCCTGTATGAGCTGGGAGTACGCTTTCCGGATCAGGTGAGCTACAGCGTGGTTGGCGCCGCAGGGACTGCAGGAACCTTGACCTTGCCTGAGTGGCAAAACCGAGGGTCCGGCTTGGCGCATGACTGTCAGCAACCCCTTCCTTGCGCTCAACCTCAGAAACCAGCTTGGGCGAACCAACCTGCTGGCCAACCCGCGAATCCGTGTCAAGAACAAGGAGAAAGCCAAGGTACACATCGGCGACAAGGTACCGGTCATCACCACCACCAGCACCTCGACAGGATTTATCTCCGAGTCCGTGAACTACCTGGACGTGGGACTGAAACTCGATGTGGAACCGTTGATCTATCTTGAAGACGATGTGGGTATCAAGATCGGTCTCGAGGTCAGCAACATCGTACGCGAGATCCGGAGCCAATCCGGGACCCTGACCTATCAGGTGGGCACACGCAATGCAGCCACGAGCCTGCGACTGCGTGATGGCGAGACCCAGATCCTGGCGGGTCTCATCAGCGACGAGGACCGAAAGTCCGCCAACCAGGTGCCCGGATTGGGCGACCTGCCCGTCATCGGACGTCTGTTTGGAAGTCACCAGGACACACGCAACAAGACCGAGATTGTGCTGCTGATCACCCCGCGCGTCGTACGCAACCTGGCGCGGCCGGAGTTGCGCTTCGAGCAGTTCCCTGCCGGGACCGAGTCTGCCATTGGTGCCGCCCCCTTGTTGCTACAGAATCGCGACGTTACGACTAGCGCAGCTCCGTCCGCTAGCGTCCAGACAGGCGGGAGCGCAATCCTGCCTGCTCAATCCTTACCAACCTCCTCCGGTTCGGGGTTCTCCGTGCTGCAAGCCCCTCCCAACGTTCCTCCAGGACAGGAGTTCAGCTTGAATGTGTCTCTTGTGACAGCGGGCGCGCTGAAAAGTGGCCTGCTCGACTTCACATTCGATCCTTCGCAACTTCGCTTTGTACGTGCCGAACCAGGGGCCGCCATCAGCGCGTCTCCAGAAATTGCTTTCCGAGCAAATGCCCCTGAGGCTCTGGGCCGTCTCGCACTGAACTTCTCCACAAAGTCGGAGATCAAGGCTGGGGGGGAACTTGCGAGACTGGTCTTCCGCGTCGCAGACACAGCAGCAGGCTCACCCAGCATACGCCTGGAAGCACTGTCCCTGACTGACTCAACAAGCAAAGTGGTTGCCGCACAGTTGCCACCACCAGTCCGTCTCGCACTCACACGATAGACCAAGCCAGATCACCTTATGCAACGCGGCTTCACCCTGATTGAGCTGCTTGTCACGATTGCCATCGTTGCAACGCTGGCCTCGATCGCCATGCCGCTGTCGGAGCTGGCCGCCCAGCGAAGCAAAGAGCAGGAACTGCGCATCGCCTTGCGCCAGATCCGCGACGCCCTGGACGCCTACAAACGCGCCGGAGATGAGGGACGTATCCGGCGTTCACCAGACCAATCAGGCTACCCGCCAAAATTGACGTTAATCGTTGACGGGGTGCCCGATGCCAAGAGCGCGATGGGTGCGCAGATGTACTTTCTTAGACGCCTGCCCCGAGATCCCCTTTGCTCCGGAGTCCATGTCAGCCGAGAACAGTTGGGGGCTACGTAGCTACGACAGCCCTCCAGGCGACCCCAAGCCGGGCAAGGATGTATTCGATGTCTACTCCCGTCACCCCGGTAAGGCGCTCAACGGTACCGCGTATCGGGACTGGTAAGACGATGCGATTTCCGCGCGGCTTTACACTCATAGAATTGCTGGTGGCGCTGGCAATCGTTGCGCTCCTGCTTTCCATCGTCGTCCCTCAGTATCTTGGTGGCGTCACCCGCGCAGAAGAGGCCGCCCTCAAGCAGAACCTGGCCCTGATTCGCGATGCCCTGGACAAGCACTTTTCCGACACCGGCCGCTACCCTGCTGCCCTTGAGGACCTGGCAGCACGCAAGTACCTGCGCAGCATTCCAGTTGATCCCCTGACTCAGAGCGTCACAACATGGGTGCTCATTCCGCCATCTGATCCGCAACTCGGATCGATCTACGACGTGAGGAGCGGCGCCCCCGGAAAGGGGCGCGACGGAAAGCCCTATGCGATCTGGTAACCGCCCTCAAGGCGGCTTTACTTACATCGCGATCCTGTTTGCCGTAGCTGCGGCAGGCCTCGTACTGGCCGGCGTCGGCGAAATGTGGTCCCACGCACGTCAGCGGGAGAAGGAAGCGGAACTGCTTTGGGTTGGCGAACAGTTCCGGGAAGCCATTGGCCTCTACTACCAGCGATCGCCTGGATCGGTGAAGCGTTACCCCCAATCACTTCAAGACCTGCTTGAAGACAAGCGCCATCTCAGCATGCAACGCTACCTGAGAAAGATCTACGTTGATCCGATGACGGGTAAAGCTGAGTGGGGCTTGTTGCCTGCTCCTGGAGGAGGGATCGCAGGCGTATACAGCCTGTCGCGCGCACAGCCGCTGAAGACCGGTAAGTTCCCAGTGCAGTACCGCGAATTTCAGGGGTTGAAGCAGTATTCTGACTGGCGGTTCAGCTACTTGCCGCCAAAGTAGAGAATAGAAACCCCCTCTAAATCATCAACGACGCGTCTAAACCGTTGTCACGTATTGAACTTTATCCAGTGCTGATTTTTCGAAATACTGTCAAGTGTTCTGCTTGATCCAGCGTTCAACCTTCTGTCGAAGATTGACGTCTTCCCACGCCCAGTACTTCTTGCCACGATAGTCCACACCCGCACGAAGCTCGGTCGCAACATCTAAACGCATCGGCTGTCCAGATGTAGCCACAGGCCATTGCCTTGCAATTCCAACTTCGAAGCGCGCCACGTCAGCGGGAAAGAACCACGTTGCCGCTAATTCACCATCAACGAATTCAAGTCGAAGATCGCCCTCGAAGCCCAAGTAAGTGAACCCAGCAACGTTCAGCACTCGAACCGATAGCGGGGAGCGGAAGCTTGATCGCTGCTCGTTGCTCTTACCATCCTCTACCACGACAACCTTGGCGTTGCCCTGCCGGAGCTTAGCCTCGACTTCGGCCGCACCTTGTCGGCTCACAAACCCATCAATTAGATGTGTCCGAACAACAGACGACGAGGTTCCCTGCGGATCGGGTTCACCCCGACAACCAACGCTCACGATTACCGCGACAAAAACCCAACTAGCGATGTATAGGCTGCGCATTTCAGTACCAGTACCCGGGCGTCGTACCAGATTGGTAAGTTCGGAGCCCCCCAGACGTCGCCGCTCCCATGCACGCCGCTCTGCAAGCCTGTGTACTTTGCGCACTGCGTCCAAAATTGACGCCAACCGCATTGTTGAAATCGTCCATTTGGCGCTCTCCAGCTTGCTGGTTATGCGTCCAGTCACCCTTCTTCTCATTCGCCCAACCTAGGCACTGCGCGACGGGAGCAGTGTTCTCTCTGGCCATCTCACAACTCGCAAGACAGTGGCGGTAGGCATCCTGCAATCCGTTGTGTGGCCCGGGAAGACCTGATCTCCTGGCGTCCCGCATAGCGTCGTCATAAATATCGGATGGATTTCGCCACAGACCAAGCGGGTCCGTAAAGCTCACCGGATTTCCTCCGACATAGCCGTAGGTATTCAATCCCCCCGCCAACCCAATCGGATCACTCTGCGCGTATCTCCCCATGGATGGATCATAGTCCCTGAAGTAGTTGTAGTGCAGGCTTGCTTCCTTGTCGAAGTACTGCCCCGGGAATCGGAGGTTGAACGCGAACGCCTTCGTGTCGTTGTCCGGGTCCTCCTCGGGCAGGTTCGCCCGAACGGCTCCTGCTGATCCCACCTCCACACCGTCGTCTGGCTCTGGTCCGCGATCAGCCTGGGCGTGTTCAGGTGGTCCGGGTGGATGTAGTACACCTGCTTGGCAGGCGTCAGGTTCACCGCCACCAACCGGATCGCATCGGCCACCACGTACCCGTTCGCCTCGTCGGTCAGCGTCACCCTGTGCGCCGTCCCCGGCGCCAGCGTGTACGTCCCCAGCAGGTTCCACACCCCTCCCCCCTGCTGCTGGTTCACCTGCGTCGCCGTGCTCCCCTGCCCATGCGTCACCGTGTACGTCGCGTTCGTCGCCCGGTTCGCGTTCGCCGTCCACCGCGCATACACCTCGTAGCTCCCCGCCTGCTCCACGTTGGGCGTCCACACCGCTCGGTTGGGTTGTGCGGCCTCCGGCACCCACCTCACCGCATCGGCGATCACATACCCGTCAGCCTCATCGGTGAGCGTCACCGTCGCCGCCCCCCGCCCCGAACGCGTACGTCCCCAGCAGGTTCCACTGCCCCCCGCCCACCTCCTGGTTCACCACCACCGTCTGGCTGCCCCCGGCGTGGCTCACCGTGTACTTGGCATCCGTCGCCCGGTTCGGGTGCTGCGTCCACCTCGCGTAGACCCGGTACGTCTTCGCCTGCGCCAGGCTCACCGTCCAGCTCGCCGTGTTCGGCGCCGCGTTCACCGGCTGCACCTTCACCGCATCCGCGATCACGTACCCGTTGGCCTCATCGCTGAGCACCACCCCGATGCTCCCCCGCCGCCCCCAGCGTGTACGTCCCCAGCAACTGCCAGCTCGCGCTGTTGGCCTGCTGGTTCACCGTCACCGTCTCGCTGCCCCCGGCGTGGCTCACCGTGTACCTCGCGTTCGTCGCCCGGTTCGGGTGCGCCGTCCACCTCGCGTACACCGCGTAGCTGCCCGCCTGCCCCACCCCCACGCTCCAGGCAAAGCTGTTGGCCCCCGTCCCCGCCGGCGCCACCTGGTAGTTGCTCCCGACGTACCCGCCCACCGCCGTGCTGGGGGTCCACACCCCGGTGGGCACGCCTGAGGGGTTGTCTGAAACGATCGCGCTGGGCGGCTCACCGTTGCCCGCGTGCGTGGCGTAGTTGCTCCCCACGTACCCGCCCACCGCCGTGCTCACCGGCCACACCCCGGTCGTGCTGAACCCCGCAGAGGTGTTGTCTACAACGAGGGTGCCGGCCGGGTCCCCTCCGCCTGGGGCGGTCGCGTAATTCGTGCCGTAGTACCCCGGCACCGCGGTGCTGTTCACCCACGGGCCCACGCTCGTGTACGCCGCCGACCCGTTGTCGTGGATGATCTCGGTGGGGGCCTGGGCTTGGGCTGGGGTCGGGCTCAGGCCCAGGCCCGCCCCCAGCAGGCACGCCAGCAGCGCGCCTGACAGGACCTTCGTTTGCGCCCAGAGCTTGACGGCAGTGCCAGACATCGGAGATGTGCGTTCGCTTTGCATGGTCATCTCCTCAGCGCACCACGGCCACGGGCACTTCGCCCAGATACAGGTACTCCTGTTGTACCTCGCCGGTACTGCTCGTCTCGGCGATCAGGCGGCCTCCCGTGCAAAACATTCACCGCTGGAAGCTGGTGTCAGGTGATTACCGTCTCTGTACACCATACATCGGAGATGTGCGCTCGCTTTGCATGGTCATCTCCTTGGCACGACCGAATTGGGTTCTGCACTAAGTATGGATTGGCAGACGATTCCCGTATCTGCACTCAATTAACGCTTCTAAAATTTCCATACACACCTGGTAAAAATTACCCTCTACCTTCTCCGTCATCGTCAGAATCAGCAATCGATGTCACCCGTCTTTATTTTTCTTTGGCATTACCAGTTTGACCAGCAAGAAAAGTGCTCCCGTTGCAATCGCTATGCCAATAGCTATCTCTGTCGCTACAAACGGAATCATCAGTAAGCCAATCAGCATCAGAATCATGCAACCACTGACCAAGACTTGGCGGACTATTCCTGGATTTTCATTCAAGGCCATCATGGCGCCCCGTGAAAGAAAGGTGTTGATTGAAACGATGGAACAGACTCACAACTGTTCGGGTCTTTCCGACAATCCCGGTAGCAGAAGTCCAATCCATACAGCCCCCCCACAATCATAACAACCGGGTTGTTTGCAACAGCTCGAATCGTTTGCGCGGCAGTAGAAGCTATTCGTCCTGAAGCATGATCTGCTGCTTTATTGATACCCATGGTAGAACCTATGCTCAACGCCGCCTTGCTGATTACGACGCACTTCACGAAGCACTCCTCATCCAATACTCCGCTTGGAGGAATCGGCGCCGGCATTCCCGCAGCACGCATCGCATTTTTCATCAAAACATCAGATTCACCTGTTGGATCAGAGTTTTGAGTTGGATGCCCACGAACATACCCATAGGTGTTGATGCCCCCCTCCAACCCAATCGGATCCGACTGCACATACCTGCCCGTCTCCGGGCTGTAGTCCCTGAAGTAGTTGTAGTGCAGGCTTGTTTCCCTGTCGAAGTACTGTCCCGGAAACCTCAGGTTGAACGCGAACGCCTTCGTGTCGTTGTCCGGGTCCTCCTCGGGCAGGTTCGCACCGAACGGCTCCTGCTGATCCCACCTCCACACCGTCGTCTGGTTCTGGTCCGCGATCAGCCTGGGCGTGTTCAGGTGGTCCGGGTGGATGTAGTACACCTGCTTGGCTGGCGTCAGGTTCACCGCCACCAGCCGGATCGCATCGGCCACCACGTACCCGTTCGCCTCGTCGGTCAGCGTCACCCTGTGCGCCGTCCCCGGCGCCAGCGTGTACGTCCCCAGCAGGTTCCACACCCCTCCCCCCTGCTGCTGGTTCACCTGCGTCGCCGTGCTCCCCTGCCCATGCGTTACCGTGTACGTCGCGTTCGTCGCCCGGTTCGCGTTCGCCGTCCACCGCGCATACACCTCGTAGCTCCCCGCCTGCCCCACGTTGGGCGTCCACACCGCTCGGTTGGGCTGCGCGTCGACCTATAGCCTTACCCTACAGCCGTCTCAAAGCGCGATTCGCTGGCCCTCAGCGCTTATCGGCGACCGATTTCCCTGGCGCGAAAGCGTGCGACCTGAACGAAGCTAACCGATCAATCTCGATGCCCGCCGCAATCGAACTGTGCTTCCTACCCGCAGCGCTCAAATCTTCAGTACACCCCAACCGATCAAGACCGCCACGCCGGCCGCGACCAGTAGCAGCACGGACGATGCGTCTGGAGAACTAAACCACAGGAGGCCCAGCGCAAGGAACACCAGCCCGCCGCACCCTGTTGCGATGGACACGCGGTCGCTAGGCTTCCTATCAAGCAAGAACAGAAGGGCAAGGGCCGCGCCTAGGCACCCGCCGGCGATTGCCCTCAGCGTCATCGACTGCATGGAATCGAACGTCAGCAAACCGATACTTGCGCCGACTGCACCGACAGCCAGAGACCGTATCCACGGCCAAATAGCGGCGACACGCATTCTCAACGCCCCACGCAAAGGAGACCGGGTCCGGTCGGGTAAGGCCCGCTGGTATCAACAGCCTTGGTTGGACACGACATTAACGAGGGCTCCGTCCTGCTGGGGAACAGATTTCCTAGAGTAGCGGTGGGATAAGGGCCACCACCCCCATCCGTCATTGACGAGACCCCCGAACCCCAATGCCAGCACCGGCTGCGGTTAACGCCCGTGTTGACCCACTGGTAGCAGCTTGGCGAACCGCTGAGATCGCACCCGGCAGGAAAAGGCCCGTCGTACCAGCTACCGTGACTTCACCAAGATCGATCTTGCGCCAGTCACCGCCATTGCTGAACAACTGACTTGCTAAGTTGAAGCCTATGGCAATGCACATCCCGGAGACACCTTGCAGCCCGTTCGGATCCACGCTCAATATTGCATTCCCTTTGACGTACGCGTAAGTGTTGTTTCCCCCCGCCAACCCAATTGGATCACTCTGCGCGTATCTCCCCATGGATGGATCATAGTCCCTGAAGTAGTTGTAGTGCAGCCCCGTCTCCTTGTCGAAGTACTGCCCCGGGAACCTCAGGTTGAACGCGAACGCCTTCGTGTCGTTGTCCGGGTCCTCCTCGGGCAGGTTCGCACCGAACGGCTCCTGCTGATCCCACCTCCACACCGTCGTCTGGTTCTGGTCCGCGATCAGCCTGGGCGTGTTCAGCTCCGGCCACGCCAGTACCGAACCAAGCGCGGCACAAGCACAAACCACTGTAGGTACCCGGCCACGGTCAGCGGCCCCCACGTCTTAAACATCCAATTCAAGAATCCCGTGCCCGCATCAAGCCGATCAATAGGCGTCACCAGCGCCAACCCTGTGTAGATCAACTGAACCGCCAAACTTGCCGGGAGCGTCACCGCATACAGCAAGACCGTTGGAATGGTCAGGGCCTCATTCTTGTATTGGGGCAAAGCGTCTGACCATGATGACCACGCATACCACGCTACCCCAACACAGGCAGCGATGAATAGAGCCTGAGCTAATCGCCCGCGCATCACCGGCCGCCTTTGCGCATACTGCAAAACATCTTGCAACCGTAGTAGAGATCGTCTGCATACTCCTGGCAGTCAGTCAGCGGCCCGATTCCGTAACGTGGCTTGTTCGGCTTGCTGAAGTTGCGAAGGACGCACTGCTCGAAACACTGGTCCTTGTCGTCATCAACTTCCTTGCAGGACTTCGGGTCGTAATAGTCCTCGTCTGGCCGCGTTAAGCGCGGCTCTCCAGACAACGGATTGCCATCGGTGGTGAGCCCGCCGCAAGAAACGGAACCATCAGCACGGGTCACGCAGAGGTATTGATGGTTGAACAGCGGTGGCCCCTGGGTGCCGGGGGGCTTGCCAAGCGGACGCTGGCAGTACCAACCTTTCAAGCCCAGCGGATCGACCATCATGGTTGGGCGGTTCTCGACGTACGCATACGTATTGATGCCGCCCGCCAACCCGATCGGATCACTCTGCGCGTATCTCCCCATTGATGGATCATAGTCCCTGAAGTAGTTGTAGTGCAGGCTTGCTTCCTTGTCGAAGTACTGCCCCGGGAATCGGAGGTTGAACGCGAACGCCTTCGTGTCGTTGTCCGGGTCCTCCTCGGGCAGGTTCGCCCCGAACGGCTCCTGCTGATCCCACCTCCACACCGTCGTCTGGCTCTGGTCCGCGATCAGCCTGGGCGTGTTCAGGTGGTCCGGGTGGATGTAGTACACCTGCTTGGCAGGCGTCAGGTTCACCGCCACCAACCGGATCGCATCGGCCACCACGTACCCGTTCGCCTCGTCGGTCAGCGTCACCCTGTGCGCCGTCCCCGGCGCCAGCGTGTACGTCCCCAGCAGGTTCCACACCCCTCCCTCCTGCTGCTGGTTCACCTGCGTCGCCGTGCTCCCCTGCCCGTGCGTCACCGTGTACGTCGCGTTCGTCGCCCGGTTCGCGTTCGCCGTCCACCGCGCATACACCTCGTAGCTCCCCGCCTGCCCCACGTTGGGCGTCCACACCGCTCGGTTCGCCTGCGCGTCCTCCGGCACCCACCTCACCGCATCGGCGATCACATACCCGTCAGCCTCATCGGTGAGCGTCACCGTCGCCGCCCCCGCCCCGAACGCGTACGTACCCAGCAGGTTCCACTGCCCCCGCCCACCTCCTGGTTCACCACCACCGTCTGGCTGCCCCCGGCGTGGCTCACCGTGTACTTGGCATCCGTCGCCCGGTTCGGGTGCTGCGTCCACCTCGCGTAGACCCGGTACGTCTTCGCCTGCGCCAGGCTCACCGTCCAGCTCGCCGTGTTCGGCGCCGCGTTCACCGGCTGCACCTTCACCGCATCCGCGATCACGTACCCGTTGGCCTCATCGCTGAGCACCACCCCGATGCTCCCCGCCGCCCCCAGCGCGTACGTCCCCAGCAACTGCCAGCTCGCGCTGTTGGCCTGCTGGTTCACCGTCACCGTCTCGCTGCCCCCGGCGTGGCTCACCGTGTACCTCGCGTTCGTCGCCCGGTTCGGGTGCGCCGTCCACCTCGCGTACACCGCGTAGCTGCCCGCCTGCCCCACCCCCACGCTCCAGGCAAAACTGTTGGCCCCCGTCCCCGCCGGCGCCACCTGGTAGTTGCTCCCGACGTACCCGCCCACCGCCGTGCTGGGGGTCCACACCCCGGTGGGCACGCCTGAGGGGTTGTCTGAAACGATCGCGCTGGGCGGCTCACCGTTGCCCGCGTGCGTGGCGTAGTTGCTCCCCACGTACGCGCCCACCGCCGTGCTCACCGGCCACACCCCGGTCGTGCTGAACCCCGCAGAGGTGTTGTCTACAACGAGGGTTCCGGCCGGGTCCCCTCCGCCGGGGGCGGTCGCGTAGTTCGCGCCGTAGTACCCCGGCACCGCGGTGCTGTTCACCCACGGGCCCACGCTCGTGTACGCCGCCGACCCGTTGTCGTGGATGATCTCGGTGGGGCTTGGGCTTGGGCCTGGGCTCGGGCCCAGGCCCGCGCCCAGCAGGCACGCCAGCAGCGCGCCTGACAGGCCTCTTGTTTGCGCCCAAAACGTGGTGGCAGTGCCAGACACCGGAGATGTGCGCTCGCTTTGCATGGTCATCTCCTCAGCGCACCACGGCCACGGGCACATCGCCCAGGTACAGGCACTCCTGTTGTACCTCACCGGTACTGCTCGTCTCGGCGATCAGGCGACCTCCGGTGCAAATCATTTACCCGCTGGAAGCTGGTGTCTGGTGATTACCGTCTCTGTACACATAGTTCTGGTGCGCCTTCCATCTGGCGTACACCGCGTAGCTTTTCCCTCACGTCTCAACTTGGTTCTGAATCACCGACTACTAGCATTCCGTCTTGTGCAACTAGTGATTCCGGTCCGCCACCAACACGATCCTCCGCAAGAAACGAGACGATAAAACGAGCACCATCACTGAAATCTATTGTCAATTCATTCTCTGTGTCAGTGGCATTTACGACATCTGATCCGATCCTATCGCACAACGCATCTCGGTAGCCAGAGTCACCATGTACAAGCGTAATTTCACCTAGCTGCACTATAGGATGCGAGTGAATTGACAAGCCTTCTGTTCCAATAAGAACTTGGTAGTAGTCCAAGATAAATGTCACCGCGCACAATTTGAGCCCGACCAGGAACTCAAAGGCGCCGCCGCTATCTTTACTAATATTTTGTATCATCATGCGCCTCAAATTACCTCGGTATATGACGAAGTGGCGATGTGTCCGGCAATACTTGTCCGGTGAAAGGATTCACACCTTGCGGAGGAGATTGGGAATTCATGTACACAATGTATCCGGTTGGATTTTCAGCGGTGGGATTCATGAGTCTCAATTGAGTCACCCGTGACGACAGCCCAGAGCCTCCACCTGAGCCGCCAGAAAATGCTTGTCCAGTTATGGCTCCGCTAGGATTTACTACAGGTATTAACCCAGATCCCTGAGGGACAGGGAAGCACGCTCCTGAGGATGAGACCGCGTAGTTCGGAGCAACCCCGGTTTGCTGCCTTAGCTGCAGCAACGTCTGTTGTAGTGATCGAATCATCGCCGGTGTGTATCCACCTTGCCCTGGCGCCGCCGCGTATGTATGCGGAAAGTTCGGCTGGATTTGCTGAATTTGGCTGATCAGGCTGTTCGCTGTAGCGCCAGCTATCTGCTGATTCGCATATGGACTGTTCTGATTTCCCCCTCGTTTCTGAAGTCCTGCTACGTCATCGCTACCAAGCGGATCGATATCCACATATGCATAGGTATTGACGCCCCCCTCCAACCCAATCGGATCCGACTGCACATACCTTCCCGTCTCCGGGCTGTAGTCCCGGAAGTAGTTGTAGTGAAGGTTTGTTTCCTTGTCGAAGTACTGCCCCGGGAATCGGAGGTTGAACGCAAACGCCTTCGTGTCGTTGTCCGGGTCCTCCTCGGGCAGGTTCGCACCGAACGGCTCCTGCTGATCCCACCTCCACACCGTCGTCTGGTTCTGGTCCGCGATCAGCCGGGGCGTATTCAGGTGGTCCGGGTGGATGTAGTACACCTGCTTGGCTGGCGTCAGGTTCACCGCCACCAACCGGATCGCATCGGCCACCACGTACCCGTTCGCCTCGTCGGTCAGCGTCACCCTGTGCCCCGTCCCCGGCGCCAGCGTGTACGTCCCCAGCAGGTTCCACACCCCTCCCCTGCTGCTGGTTCACCTGCGTCGCCGTGCTCCCCCTGCCCATGCGTCACCGTGTACGTCGCGTTCGTCGCCCGGTTCGCGTTCGCCGTCCACCGCGCATACACCTCGTAGCTCCCCGCCTGCCCCACGTTGGGCGTCCACACCGCTCGGTTGGGCTGCGCGTCCTCCGGCACCCACCTCACCGCATCGGCGATCACATACCCGTCGGCCTCATCGGTGAGCGTCACCGTCGCCGCCCCCGCCCCCGAACGCGTACGTCCCCAGCAGGTTCCACTGCCCCCGCCCACCTCCTGGTTCACCACCACCGTCTGGCTGCCCCCGGCGTGGCTCACCGTGTACTTGGCATCCGTGGCCCGGTTCGGGTGCTGCGTCCACCTCGCGTAGACCCGGTACGTCTTCGCCTGCGCCAGGCTCACCGTCCAGCTCGCCGTGTTCGGCGCCGCGTTCACCGGCTGCACCTTCACCGCATCCGCGATCACGTACCCGTTGGCCTCATCGCTGAGCACCACCCCGATGCTCCCCGCCGCCCCCAGCGCGTACGTCCCCAGCAACTGCCAGCTCGCGCTGTTGGCCTGCTGGTTCACCGTCACCGTCTCGCTGCCCCCGGCGTGGCTCACCGTGTACCTCGCGTTCGTCGCCCGGTTCGGGTGCGCCGTCCACCTCGCGTACACCGCGTAGCTGCCCGCCTGCCCCACCCCCACGCTCCAGGCAAAGCTGTTGGCCCCCGTCCCCGCCGGCGCCACCTGGTAGTTGCTCCCGACGTACCCGCCCACCGCCGTGCTGGGGGTCCACACCCCGGTGGGCACGCCTGAGGGTTGTCTGGAAACGATCGCGCTGGGCGGCTCACCGTTGCCCGCGTGCGTGGCGTAGTTGCTCCCCCACGTACGCGCTCACCGCCGTGCTCACCGGCCACACCCCGGTCGTGCTGAACCCCGCAGAGGTGTTGTCTACAACGAGGGTGCCGGCCGGGTCCCCTCCGCCGGGGGCGGTCGCGTAGTGCGCGCCGTAGTACCCCGGCACCGCGGTGCTGTTCACCCACGGGCCCACGCTCGTGTACGCCGCCGACCCGTTGTCGTGGATGATCTCGGTGGGGGCTTGGGCTTGGGCTGGGGTCGGGCTCAGGCCCAGGCCCAGCAGGCACGCCAGCAGCGCGCCTGACAGGACCTTCGTTTGCGCCCAGAACGTCACGGTAGTGCCAGACATCGGAGATGTGCGCTCGCTTTGCATGGTCATCTCCTCAGCGCACCACGGCCACGGGCACTTCGCCCAGATACAGGTACTCCTGCGTTACCTCGCCGGTACTGCTCGTCTCGGCGATCAGGCGGCCTCCCGTGCAAATCATTCACCCGCTGAATTCTGGTTTCAGCTGATTCCCGTCTCTGTACAGTGGTACTAGTGAAAATTCTCTGCCGTCACGTAAAGTAACGCGATAGAGACAAACGCATCTAATTTACAACGCGCTCAAACACGCCAAGAAACGGCACATCTGGAGGAATAAGACGCCAGACTGAATTGTCGATAGGGCACTTAAACCAGCGCCCACCATAGAGTTCCCCTAAATGGTATTGAGGATTCATCGGCACTTCTACCAAATCCCCTCTTTCTACCGCAGCCTCTATGAAATGCACGAACCGACGATACTCATCGGGGGAACGAAACGCGGCAATTGGCTCTAGGTCACTCAATTGACTTACCTGACACCTGTGATCCAAGCAGAATTTACTTGTGGGATAAAAACTTGAACTCCGCCGCCAACCAACCCGCCTTGTTGCGCAGCAATTCCAGTGTAAACGGTTGTGCCGGCGGGAATTTGAGCCGTAACAACCTGCGTCGCATTGTTGCCCCATTGCGGTAACAAAGCAGAACCGATAGTTGAAGATACCGGTCCAGATGGTGGAACAGTTGTCCAGTAAGAACCTGCCGGGTTGCCATTCGGCCCTATGACGCGATACATGGTCTGAGACTGTGCAAGGTTTCCGCCGCTATATGTAGCACTACGGAATGTATTTGCGACGCCAGAAGCAAGAGGGCCTGCGGTCATTGGGCCATAGTGGGAAACGTTTGTGCATAGTTCATTTGCTAAGGTCGATGCCGTATTTCCAGAATTGGCGCCAAAAGCACCCAGCCCCCTTCCAATTATCGGAACCGGGTCGTTAGCCACCGAATATGCAGTCAAACCAGATCCAAATAGTCGGGCTAGCAACCCTAACAGCGGATTCAATCCATCAGCATCCGAATAGCTGAGGGGAGAATTGAGTGCGTAGGCATAGGTATTGATACCCCCCGCCAACCCAATCGGATCCGACTGCACATACCTTCCCGTCTCCGGGCTGTAGTCCCGGAAGTAGTTGTAGTAAAGGTTTGCTTCCTTGTCGAAGTACTGCCCCGGAAACCTCAGGTTGAACGCAAACGCCTTCGTGTCGTTGTCCGGGTCCTCCTCGGGCAGGTTCGCCCCGAACGGCTCCTGCTGATCCCACCTCCACACCGTCGTCTGGCTCTGGTCCGCGATCAGCCTGGGCGTGTTCAGGTGGTCCGGGTGGATGTAGTACACCTGCTTGGCTGGCGTCAGGTTCACCGCCACCAACCGGATCGCATCGGCCACCACGTACCCGTTCGCTTCGTCGGTCAGCGTCACCCTGTGCGCAGTCCCCGGTGCCAGCGTGTACGTCCCCAGCAGGTTCCACACCTCCCCCTGCTGCTGGTTCACCTGCGTCGCCGTGCTCCCCTGCCCATGCGTTACCGTGTACGTCGCGTTCGTCGCCCGGTTCGCGTTCGCCGTCCACCGCGCATACACCTCGTAGCTCCCCGCCTGCCCCACGTTGGGCGTCCACACCGCTCGGTTGGGCTGCGCGTCCTCCGGCACCCACCTCACCGCATCGGCGATCACATACCCGTCGGCCTCATCGGTGAGCGTCACCGTCGCCGCCCCCGCCCCGAACGCGTACGTCCCCAGCAGGTTCCACTGCCCCCGCCCACCTCCTGGTTCACCACCACCGTCTGGCTGCCCCCGGCGTGGCTCACCGTGTACTTGGCATCCGTGGCCCGGTTCGGGTGCTGCGTCCACCTCGCGTAGACCCGGTACGTCTTCGCCTGCGCCAGGCTCACCGTCCAGCTCGCCGTGTTCGGCGCCGCGTTCACCGGCTGCACCTTCACCGCATCCGCGATCACGTACCCGTTGGCCTCATCGCTGAGCACCACCCCGATGGTCCCCGCCGCCCCCAGCGCGTACGTCCCCAGCAACTGCCAGCTCGCGCTGTTGGCCTGCTGGTTCACCGTCACCGTCTCGCTGCCCCCGGCGTGGCTCACCGTGTACCTCGCGTTCGTCGCCCGGTTCGGGTGCGCTGTCCACCTCGCGTACACCGCGTAGCTGCCCGCCTGCCCCACCCCCCCGCCCCAGGCAAAGCTGTTGGCCCCCGTCCCCGCCGGCGCCCCCTGGTAGTTGCTCCCGACGTACCCGCCCACCGCCGTGCGGGGGGGGTCCACACCCCGGTGGGCACGCCTGAGGGGTTGTCTGAAACGATCGCGCTGGGCGGCTCACCGTTGCCCGCGTGCGTGGCGTAGTTGCTCCCCACGTACCCGCTCACCGCCGTGCTCACCGGCCACACCCCCGTCGTGCTGAACCCCGCCGAGGTGTTGTCTACAACGAGGGTTCCGGCCGGGTCCCCTCCGCCGGGGGCGGTCGCGTAGTTCGTGCCGTAGTACCCCGGCACCGCGGTGCTGTTCACCCACGGGCCCACGCTCGTGTACGCCGCCGACCCGTTGTCGTGGATGATCTCGGTGGGGGCCTGGGCTTGGGCTGGGGTCGGGCTCAGGCCCAGGCCGCCCCAGCAGGCACGCCAGCAGCGCGCCTGACAGGACCTTCGTTTGCGCCCAGAGCTTGACGGCAGTGCCAGACATCGGAGATGTGCGTTCGCTTTGCATGGTCATCTCCTCAGCGCACCACGGCCACGGGCACTTCGCCCAGATACAGGTACTCCTGTTGTACCTCGCCGGTACTGCTCGTCTCGGCGATCAGGCGGCCTCCCGTGCAAAACATTCACCGCTGGAAGCTGGTGTCAGGTGATTACCGTCTCTGTACAGTACAGTAAATCAACCAGAGCCATCATTCAGCATGTCGGCTTTTAGCGCAGGCGGGGTGCACAGAATCAACTGATCTGGGTAACCCGGGATTTCTTGGACTGAACAAACAAGAATGGGGCCGTTGCTATACCGCAAGCGAATAGCAGTATCGAAGTCCAAAAGAGACTCGCTTTGAAGATCTGCGAAATTTCACCAACCTCTGACCTTCTCTGCTCAATATCTCTACGGAGTCCTACGCAGTACTTTAGTACTGCGACCTGCTGAGAAAGCTCTAGAAGGTTTCCAGCTGCCGGTGATTTTTCAAGAGTTTCTGCAACACTAGCGGACTCGGCCGCTTTAACGAAACCCTCTGTGTTGCCAAACTTTCCGCTGCCTACAAGAAGAACACTTGCAGTCACGATCTGAAGTAATACCAAGATGACCCACCCTGCGTTCAATAGTTTGGTAGTACTCATAACTAGTCCATATAAGCTGAGATGAAGAATAATTACTTTAGTATGGTTCGGAGGAACTCGCTCAACTTTGACATCGATTTACTCATCGCGCCTCCCGGGACGTTCGATTGTTTAGCAGATGCCGCCGTCGCCGCCACTCTGCATTGATGCTTTTCTTCCTCCAACACCATTATTTCGTCGCATGCGCGACGGTTTCCAGACAAACACGCCGGCAAAAGAATAGTTTCTTGCCGTTGTGTAATCTCTGCTATTCGCTCCCTATTTTGCTGTTTGATTTGTTCTGCAAGAAGAATTTCACCCAGCTTACTACTTGCATACATACCCACTCCAAGCGCAAATGTCCCGACCACAATACCGGCAGCAGATTCCCCGTACGGATCCGTAAAACCAGTAGGATTAGCTAGGGCATATGCATAGGTATTTATTCCCCCCGCCAACCCAACCGGATCCGACTGCACATACCTGCCCGTCTCCGGGCTGTAGTCCCGGAAGTAGTTGTAGTGCAGGTTTGCTTCCTTGTCGAAGTACTGCCCCGGGAATCGGAGGTTGAACGCGAACGCCTTCGTGTCGTTGTCCGGGTCCTCCTCGGGCAGGTTCGCACCGAACGGCTCCTGCTGATCCCACCTCCACACCGTCGTCTGGCTCTGGTCCGCGATCAGCCTGGGCGTGTTCAGGTGGTCGGGTGGATGTAGTACACCTGCTTGGCGGGCGTCAGGTTCACCGCCACCAGCCGGATCGCATCGGCCACCACGTACCCGTTCGCCTCGTCGGTCAGCGTCACCCTGTGCCCCGTCCCCGGCGCCAGCGTGTACGTCCCCAGCAGGTTCCACACCCCTCCCTCCTGCTGCTGGTTCACCTGCGTCGCCGTGCTCCCCTGCCCGTGCGTCACCGTGTACGTCGCGTTCGTCGCCCGGTTCGCGTTCGCCGTCCACCGCGCATACACCTCGTAGCTCCCCGCCTGTCCCACGTTGGGCGTCCACACCGCTCGGTTGGGCTGTGCGTCCTCCGGCACCCACCTCACCGCATCGGCGATCACATACCCGTCAGCCTCATCGGTGAGCGTCACCGTCGCCGCCCCCGCCCCGAACGCGTACGTCCCCAGCAGGTTCCACTGCCCCCCGCCCACCTCCTGGTTCACCACCACCGTCTGGCTGCCCCCGGCGTGGCTCACCGTGTACTTGGCATCCGTCGCCCGGTTCGGGTGCTGCGTCCACCTCGCGTAGACCCGGTTCCTGTACGCAGTTGCTCCGGCACCACAAACTCGAGGACTGACTATCCCATCAACTTGTCTGAGTGCCCCATCGACACGCTGGAGAAAATGGCCGCAATCACTGCGTAGGGAAGAAGCACTAGGCCCACCGGAATCTTCGCAAAACCAAGTGCCCCGCGAATCATTAGTAGCGCGAGTTCCCGTCGAGCAGGCAGGTTGCCAGTCGCCGCCGCACGCTCAAGGTATTTCACGCCTTTATCGAAATCGATGCTTACTCCTAATCCGCGTACGTATGAAAGTCCGAGCCAGAGCAAAGCCGGCCCATATTCTTGAACCGCTGCCTTGTGGAACCAACTTAGCGCTTCCCGATATTGACCAAATGCAAGCGCAGACTTGCCACAGTAAAACGCGCCTTCTTTTGAACCCATGCTGGCGGCTCTTTCAAACCAATTGACCGCTTTTTCTTTATCCCTTAACACCCAGTCCTTCGTTGTACATCCAACCCACAAGTACTTGGCATCGTGGGTCACCGCTTTGCAAGATCTTCATACAGCGCGAAAGCCTCGGTAAATCGCTTCTTATCAAAGGACCTCTGAGCTGCCAAATAGGGCTCTTCGCGCGAAGTAGTCATGTTCACTATGGTTTGCAAAAACCACCCGACGGTCCCTTGGAGATTGGTACCGGTCGAATGATCGAAGGAGGATTCACAGGTGGGGGCGGGGGAAGCGTTTCATCAGGAACTCCCTTGACGGCAATCCGAATGATTCTCCCGATAATTGACAACGTTTTAATTTCTACCGCCCCCGTTGCTACAGCTCCCGCTAAAGTTCCTGCGGCTGTACCTGCCACACCAGCTACTGCGCCTGCCGCGGCTGCCGCATTTCCCATTTCCCCGGCACTTACGGCGTCACGCATCGACATATCTCTAGAGTGTGCGTGCAACATCGACAATAGAAGCCCGTACGGATCCGAGTAGCTAGTCGGGTTTCCGTCCACATAGGCATACGTATTGATCCCTCCCGCGAGCCCGATGGGATCGGACTGTGTGTATCGCCCCATTGACGGATCATAGTCCCTGAAGTAGTTGTAGTGCAGCCCGGTTTCCTTGTCGAAGTACTGCCCCGGAAACCTCAGGTTGAACGCAAACGCCTTCGTGTCGTTGTCCGGGTCCTCCTCGGGCAGGTTCGCACCGAACGGCTCCTGCTGATCCCACCTCCACACCGTCGTCTGGTTCTGGTCCGCGATCAGCCTGGGCGTGTTCAGGTGGTCCGGGTGGATGTAGTACACCTGCTTGGCAGGCGTCAGGTTCACCGCCACCAACCGGATCGCATCGGCCACCACGTACCCGTTCGCCTCGTCGGTCAGCGTCACCCTGTGCCCCGTCCCCGGCGCCAGCGTGTACGTCCCCAGCAGGTTCCACACCCCTCCCTCCTGCTGCTGGTTCACCTGCGTCGCCGTGCTCCCCTGCCCATGCGTCACCGTGTACGTCGCGTTCGTCGCCCGGTTCGCGTTCGCCGTCCACCGCGCATACACCTCGTAGCTCCCTGCCTGCCCCACGTTGGGCGTCCACACCGCTCGGTTGGGCTGCGCGTCCTCCGGCACCCACCTCACCGCATCGGCGATGACATACCCGTCAGCCTCATCGGTGAGCGTCACCGTCGCCGCCCCCGCCCCGAACGCGTACGTCCCCAGCAGGTTCCACTGCCCCCCGCCCACCTCCTGGTTCACCACCACCGTCTGGCTGCCCCCGGCGTGGCTCACCGTGTACTTGGCATCCGTCGCCCGGTTCGGGTGCTGCGTCCACCTCGCGTAGACCCGGTACGTCTTCGCCTGCCCAAGGCTCACCGTCCAGCTCGCCGTGTTCGGCGCCGCGTTCACCGGCTGCACCTTCACCGCATCCGCGATCACGTACCCGTTGGCCTCATCGCTGAGCACCACCCCGATGCTCCCCGCCGCCCCCAGCGCGTACGTCCCCAGCAACTGCCAGCTCGCGCTGTTGGCCTGCTGGTTCACCGTCACCGTCTCGCTGCCCCCGGCGTGCTCACCGTGTACCTCGCGTTCGTCGCCCGGTTCGGGTGCGCCGTCCACCTCGCGTACACCGCGTAGCTGCCCGCCTGCCCCACCCCCCACGCTCCAGGCAAAGCTGTTGGCCCCCGTCCCCGCCGGCGCCACCTGGTAGTTGCTCCCGACGTACCCGCCCACCGCCGTGCTGGGGGTCCACACCCCGGTGGGCACGCCTGAGGGGTTGTCTGAAACGATCGCGCTGGGCGGCTCACCGTTGCCCGCGTGCGTGGCGTAGTTGCTCCCCCACGTACCCGCCCACCGCCGTGCTCACCGGCCACACCCCGGTCGTGCTGAACCCCGCAGAGGTGTTGTCTACAACGAGGGTGCCGGCCGGGTCCCCTCCGCCTGGGGCGGTCGCGTAGTGCGCGCCGTAGTACCCCGGCACCGCGGTGCTGTTCACCCACGGGCCCACGCTCGTGTACGCCGCCGACCCGTTGTCGTGGATGATCTCGGTGGGGGCCTGGGCTTGGGCTGGGGTCGGGCTCAGGCCCAGGCCCAGCAGGCACGCCAGCAGCGCGCCTGACAGGACCTTCGTTTGCGCCCAGAGCTTGACGGCAGTGCCAGACATCGGAGATGTGCGTTCGCTTTGCATGGTCATCTCCTCAGCGCACCACGGCCACGGGCACATCGCCCAGATACAGGTACTCCTGTTGTACCTCGCCGGTACTACTCGTCTCGGCGATCAGGCGGCCTCCCGTGTCGTAGTGATACAGCACGTCGTTGGCGGAATCGGTCTTCCTCACCCTCTGCCCCAGCGCATTGACCTGGTACCCCGTGGCCCCCTGCGCGGTGGTGGCCTGGATCATCCTGCCCCGTGCGTCGTACCCGAACTGGTTCACCGCATCATTGGTTGTGCTGCCATTGGCATCCATGACCACGCTCCTGACCGGGCCGCTGGCCGGGGTGATCGTGGCGAGACGGTTGCTTGTGGCTCCATACGCATAGGTGTCGGTGTTCGTGCCTGTCGTCTTGGTCAGCCGGTTACCCACCGCGTCGTAGCCATAGCCATGGCTGTTGTTCGGGAGCACGGCGGACGTAAGACGATCCAGCGCGTCGTAGCCGTAGGTGTTGGCATTGGCCGGATTACCCGCCTGGGCGATCCCGGTGATGCGGCTGGCCGCATCGAAGCCCACCACATGGCTTGCACTGCCCAGGCTGTAGGCCCCGATCCGACCGTAGAGATCAATGCTGCGCGCATAGATCTGACCATTGCCCATCGTCCAGCTCTTTACCCCGCCGAACGGGTGGTACTGGACGTTCTGGACCACCACCTGGGTGACGCTGTCCTTGGACGTGCTGACCTGATTGACCCGGCCCAGGGCATCGAAGCCATAGCTCACCGTGCGACCGCCAGGATAGGTCACCCCGGACATGCGCCCCGCGCTGTCATAGGCGTAGCCGGTGACGTAAGGCACCCCCGCCAGCGTGCGGGTCTCGCTGGTTACCCGGCCGCGCACGTCGTAGGCATAGGCGATCTGGCTCGTCACGGCATTGGCCGCGCTGGTCTCGGTAATTGCCGTCAACCTGCCGATGCCGTTCGCTCCCTGGTCATACGAGAGCGCATGCTTGACGCCGTCGTGAAACGTGATCAGGACCGGACGGTTCAGCGCGTCGTAGGCGTAGGTCGTCACTTGGCCTTTGGCATCGGTCTGGGAAACCACATTCCCCGCGATGTCGTAGACGCTCGATGTCGTTCCGGTATCCGGACTCACCTGCTGGGAGAGGTCTCCCCAGCCCGGTCACCGTATAGGCGGTGGCCAGATTCCTCGGATCGGTGACCTGCGTCAGGCGGTTCTGATTGTTGTAGCCGAACTTGGTGGTTCCATTCGCCGGGTCGGTGACCTGAGTCAGGCGGTGCAGCGCATCGTATGCGTTCGCCGTGACCCGATTCAACGGATCCTTGGAAGAAATCACGTTCCCTTGAAGGTCGTAGGTGAACTCGGTCGTCTGGCCCAGGGCTCCGATCTCCCGGAACAGGCGGTTCAGGCTGGAATACACCCTCGAGCGTGTTTGCGCCAAGGTGTTGGACGGATCGAAGGCGTCTTCCTTGGTGCGGTTCCCCAGCAAGTCGAGGGTATAGGCAATCCGATTTCCGAGATTGTCCTGGATCGCCGTGAGCCGGTGGGCGGCATCATAGGTATACGAAAGGAAACTAAGGTCGGGCAGCGTCACCTTCACCAGTTGCCCAACGCCGTCGTACTCGTATGAGGTTGTCTCCCCACCCACGCTTCGCGAGATCAACCGCTGCCGGCTGTCGTAGGCAAGCGTGGTCACCAATCCGTTCGGGTCAACAATCGTCAGCGGCTGGCCGTGCGCATTGTGGCTCGTGATCTGCGTTGCCTGCCCGAGGGCGTTCGTTACCGAAATGAGATTCCCGGCGACCGAGTAGGCATAGGTCGTCAGGTCCGGGACATCCGTTCTCGGCCCGTCCACGCTCAACACCTGCCCCCACTGGTTGTAGGTGAAATTCCAGATGCGCGGCGTCCCGACCAGGGAAGAGGAAAAGCCCTGCGTTCCCGTCGGGTCATTGGTGGCTTGCTCGGTCTTTCGGCACAGCACTCCAGGCACCAGTGTCACGCCATCTGCCTTGAACCCGCACTGCACACCGCCGTCGCCGTTGTAGATCCAGGTCGTCCTGCGCAGCGGCTCAGCAAAACCCG
Organism: Betaproteobacteria bacterium; assembly: GCA_016713125.1. Classification (GTDB taxonomy): domain Bacteria; phylum Pseudomonadota; class Gammaproteobacteria; order Burkholderiales; family SG8-39; genus SZAS-79. Next base: position 23,301 of record JADJPT010000017.1, on the reverse strand, counting down.
TTTTCAGGCGAAACACCGGGTGCCATTGAGAAACCGTGCTGTTGGCAGCGGGCGTTGCCACATCGGCCGCCGTGTACCCCTGCGCAAAGCCCGTCTCCAGGCCTCGGTTCAGATCGAACGCGAAGTACCTCTTGAAGCCCAGCCAATCCTGCGTGGTGACCAGGTTCCCCCGCGTATCCCAGAACATCTTCTTCCATGGCCCTGTTCCATGGCTGGGTGAGGTCTTGTCCGTGTTGTACGGGACCCCAAGTATGCTGATGTAGGCATACGTCGACGATCCGCCCAGCGCGTCGGCAATGGTGACTGTGCCGTTTGCGTTGTAGGTGAAATCCATTCGATTGACGCCACCTGCGCGCTCTGACCGGATCGCGTAAACGTCGGTGTAAGTGTACGTCGTGAACCGCGATCCGTTCTCGTCGGAGATGCCCGTCATCAATTGCGGCTTTCCGGGTATCTCGTAATGGAAGGTCTTCGTTCTGCCGTCGGGGTACGCGATATCGGTCAGACTTCCTTCGGTGCTGTAGGAAAACGTGTACACCCCTCCCGCCGGGTCGGTCATCGAGACCATCCGCTGCTGCGCGTTGTACGTGAAGTTCAGCGTCCGGCCAAATGAATCTTCGACCTTGATGAGCAATCCGGGCACCGGCGCCACTGCTGAAGGCGTGTTCGCGTCGCTGTAGGTGAGGATCTGCTGGACTCCGCTTCGCGTCGACACCTTCTCCAAACGCCCGGACAAGCCGAAGCGCTCCACGTTCTCCGTGCTGGCCTCCGGTGTAGTCGTAGCCAACGTGGACGGAGTTCTCGTAGGCGCTGACCACGCGGTCGTATACGTCGTTGTCGGGGAGCAGGTTCGGTGCCGAGGCGAACCGGAAGAACCGATAGCTTTTCCCGTCATCGCGGATGGCGTTGCCGATAAAGTAAAAATCGGAGTTGTAGCCCGCGACGTAGAACTCCTTGTCGAAGGTGCTGCGCATTCCCAAGCCGCGATGAGGAATGCGCTGGGCGCCATAGTAGATGCTGTTGTAGTGCAGCGTGTACGCTAGGGCCGGCTCCGGGCCGGAGGACTTGTACACAACCTCCTCGTGGTACTTGTTGAGGCTCGCACCGGCGATGGGATTGCTTGCATTGCAATCGCGGCAGGTCAGACGCCCGCCGTGCTTGGGCCCGTCCGGACAGGCTCCGGTTGAAGACCCGATCGTGTCAGGAGGCATGTAATAGCCGGTGAAATTGCTGGTCAGCAGAGTCCTGCCGTCCGTCGAACAGAACCAGGCCATTGAAGGCGTGAAGTTGTAATTTCCCAAGGCCGGGGTTTCGCAGCGCCCATCGCCATGGGGACTGAAAAGACCTCCGCCTGCTACGCACGCCTCCTGAAACGTCTTGTAGGTGACGTTGGGGTCGTACGCGGGATAGGCCGTATAGCCCAGTAATATTTCCAAGGAATCACTGCCGAGGCCGACACGGGACTCAACAGTACAAGCGCCGCCACCAGAAGCTGCATCAGCTTGATTGCACGAATCACGGTTCCCCCAGGAAGTGCACTGACAGGTGTACTGAGATGACCCGCGTCGAGTTCTCGCGCGAAAGGACACTGCCAAAGACGCCACGCGGCCAATGCGCCGTTGTCCCAAATTCAGGACACCGGCGCAATAGGCCGACGGGCCTAGTGCATTCCCTGTTTGGATGTGCTAGTGCAGTAGAGATCTTCAAAACGTAAAGACGCTGTAAGTATCTTGCATGAAAAGATATTTCAGATATGCGTCGCGACGCCTGTGGCTTGGCGGGCCGTCGAACGCATACCCACGGCAGGGGTCAGTGGTTCGAAACCACTATCGCCCACCAGCCTTTTCCCGCCTCCCCGCCGCAGAACCGCATTGCGCCCGACGATGCAAGCTGCGCCGCACCACGCATACGGTTTGCGCTCGACCGCACCGCGAGGCTAAGATGCCCGCGCTGTCCACCAAGGAGACAAAACAATGAACAGAATCGCCGCCGCCGTGCATGGCGCGCTGATCGGCTGTGCCCTGATCGCCGCCCCCGCCTTCGCCGCCTACCCGGACCGCCCGGTCAAGCTGATCGTGCCCTGGGCTGCCGGCGGGGATACCGACAACATCTTCCGCCCGTACGCGCCGCTGCTGCAGAAGCAATTGGGGCAGACCGTGGTGATCGCCAACATCGGCGGCGCCTCGGGGACCAAAGGCGCCAAAGAGGCCAAGGATTCTCCGGCCGACGGCTACACGCTGTTCGCGGTTCACGATTACATCCATTCGACCTTCTACACGGGCGTGGCCGACGTCAACTATTCGGACTTCGAGCCGATCTGCCTGATCGCCACCACGCCTTCGGTGCTGACTGCCAGTCCCAAGACCCCCTGGAGCGACTGGAAAGGCCTGCTGGCCGACGCCAAGGCGCGGCCCGGGCAGATCTCGGTCGGCGCGACGCTCGGTTCGACCAGCCACTTCTTCCCGGCGCTGATCGAGAAGGCGGCCGGCATCAAGTTCAAGTACGTGTCCTACGAGGGCCTGGCGCCGCGCATGAACGCCATCCTCGGCGGCCACACGGACCTGACCGACTCCAACCTCACGCAGAAGGGCAAGGTCGACGCCGGTCAGTTGCGCTTCATCGCCATCGCCGCCGAGAAGCGCAACGCCGAGATCCCCAACGTGCCCACGCTGAAGGAACTGGGCGTGAACGTGGTCTACGACGTCAACCGCGGACTGCTGGCGCCCAAGGGCACGCCGGGCGACGTGCAGGCCAAGCTCGAATCGTCGTGCGCCGCGGCGGCCAAGGAACCGGCCTTCGCCGAAGCGATGAAGAAACAGGGCACCGAAGCGCGCTTCCTGGGCCGCAAGGCGTACGCCGAGTGGCTGAAGAAGAACGACGACCTCAACCGCACGATCTCCAAGGATCTCGGCCTGCTGAAGCGCTAGCGGCATGCGTCTGGGCAGGGATGGCATCAGCGGGCTCGTCGTTCTTGCGGCGAGCCTGCTGCTCTTCTGGCTGACTTTCGGGCTGAAGGACAGCCCGCTGGTCCCCATCGGGCCGGGTTTCTATCCGCGCATCGTGCTTGGCGTCACGGCCCTGTTCGCGCTGCTGCTGGTGATCTCCGACCTGCGGGCGCAACGCGAAGGGAGCGAAGCGCCCGCCGCATCCGGCGCGCCCGCGCCCCCGCCGCCGAACTACACCCTGGTGGTGTTCAATTTCGCCCTGTTCGGCCTGTATGCCGCCGCCCTGCCGGGCCTCGGATTCCGCGTCGCGACCTTCCTCTATGTCGCCGTGAGCAACGCCGTGCTGGCGCCTCCGCGCGGCCTGCGCGGCTGGGCTCGTGTGCTCGGCCTGGCCGCGGCGACGGCACTGCTCACGCATCTGATCTTCGAAGGCCAGCTCTCGGTGCTGCTGCCGCGCGGCCGCTGGACGGGGTTCTAGGCCATGTACGAACTCCTGCTCGCCGGTCTGCTCAACATCGCGCAGACCAAATACCTGGTGCCGCTGGTGTTCGGCACGCTGGCCGGCGTACTGGGCGGCGCCCTGCCCGGCGTCACCATCACCATGACCATCATCGTGGTGCTGCCCTTCACCTTCGGCCTCGACCCGCTGCAGGGTCTGGCCGCCATGACCGGGGTCTACGTCGGCGGCTCGGCCGGCGGCCTGGTCACCGCCGTGCTGCTCGGCATCCCCGGCACCCCCTCGGCGGTGGCCACCACCTTCGACGGTCACCCGATGGCCAGGAAAGGCGAACCCGGGCGCGCACTGTGGCTCGGCGTGTGGGCCTCGATTTTCGGCGGGGTGCTGGGCGGCGTCTTCCTGATCGCCTCCACCGGACCGCTGGCCAAGTTCGCGCTGCAGTTCGGCCCCTGGGAGTTCTTCTCGCTGTTCGTCCTGGCCCTGTCGATGGTGGCCGGGCTGGTGGAATCCTCGCTGATCAAGGGGCTGGTGGCCGGCATGCTGGGCCTGATGGTCACCATCCTCGGCAATGACCCGGTGATGGGCCAGGAGCGGCTCACGCTGGGCATCCCGCTGCTCAAGGGCGGCATCGATTTCCTGCCGGTGCTGATCGGCGTGTTCGCCTTCGCGCAGATCATGTCCGAGGTGGAGCGCATGGGTGGCGGCCGCAAACTCGCCGACAGCGTCGACGTGGCGGCCAGCCTCGCCATCTCGCACCTGAAAGTCGTCTGGGAGATCCTCTCGCGTCCCTTCCTGCTGCTGTGGTCCTCGCTGATCGGCGTGCTGATCGGCGTGCTGCCTGCGGTGGGCGGCAGCGCGGCAAGCATGATGGCCTACGACCAGGCCAAGAAATTCTCCAAGCACCCGGAACGCTTCGGCAGCGGCACCCCCGAGGGCATCATCGCCTCGGAGTCCTCGAACAACGCCAACGTCGGCGGCTCGCTGGTGACCATCATGGCCTTCGGCATCCCGGGCGACGCGGTGACCGCCGTGATGCTCGGTGCGCTGACCATCCACGGCATACAGTCCGGTCCGCTGTTCATCCTGCAGAATCCGCAGCTCGCCTACGGCATCTTCGCCGCCACCTGCTGGCCCACCCCATCATGGCCGTCATACTGGCGATCTGTGCGCGCTTCATGCTGCGCGTGGTCACGGTGCCCAAGGCGGCACTCTTCCCGGTGGTCCTGGTGCTGTGCGTGATCGGCGCCTACGCGCTGAACAACACGGTTGGCAACGTGTACATCCTGCTCGCCTTCGGCGTGCTGGGATACCTGATGGTGAAGTTCGGCTTCCCGCTGGCGCCCTTCATCCTCGGCGTGATCCTCGGCGACCAGATCGAAATCAACCTGATCCGCGCCATCATGACGGATGCCGACCCCTGGCTGTTCGTCACGCGGCCGATCTCGGGCGGGCTGCTGCTCGCCTCGGTGGCCTCGGTCGCATTCGCGCTCTGGCAGCATCGCCGGCATTATGGACGCACGCGCCAGGCCGCCGAGGACGACGCGGATTTCTAACCACCCGCGCGGCACCGCCGCGACGTCAGCACCATGCCCCTGTTCGCCGTCTTCGCCCTCGTCATCGCTTGCGGACTTGCCGCCGACGCGGGCGGGCCGATACTGACACCGCCGCGCAACGTCCGGTCGCCCCTGAGGTTCTGGTCGCGGCGCTCGCCGAGGCCGACCTGGCGATTCTCGGCGAGATCCACGACAACGCCGAGCACCATCGACTGCAGAACGAGCTGCTGCGCGCGCTGATCGGGCGCGGCCGGCGCCCCGCCCTGCTCATGGAACAGTTCGACCGCGAGCATCAGGCCGCGCTGGAGGCCGCCCAAGCCGCGCCTGGCGCGGACGCCGAATCCAGTGGCCAAGGCCGGACGCTTCGATCGCCAGGCCTGGGACTGGCCGGTCTACCAGCCGCTGCTGGAGACCGCCCTCGCGCACGGCCTGCCGGTGGTGGCGGCCAATCTGTCGCGAGCCGAGGCGCGTCGCGTGGTCTCCGGCGGCATCGCCGCGCTGGGCGATCCGGCCCTGGCCGCCGCCGTGGCGCTCGCCGACACCCCGGCGCGGCGCGCAGCGCTGGAAACGGACATCCTCGAGGGGCATTGCGGACACCGCTTTCCTGCCCCGACCCTGGCCGGCATGGTGGCAGCCCAGCAGGCACGCGACGCCCTGATGGCGCGGATCGCGGCGCGTGCCGCGCTGGACGCCGGGCGCCGCGGCGCCGTGCTGATCACCGGCAGCGGCCACGCGCGCAAGGATCGCGGCGTGCCCGCCTACCTGCCACCCGGACTGCGTGCGATCTCCCTGGCCTTCGTGGAAACAGCGGGGCCGGACGCCGGCGCAGCGGTCCCCGCGCCTGGAGCCGAAACGATCTACGACTACGTCTGGCCTACCGCGGCCGCCCCGCGCACCGACCCCTGCCTGGCGTTCCGCAAGCCGGCCGCGCGCTGAGCCGTGTTAGCCTCGGCCGGCGATCAGGCAGGTGGCAACCAGGGTCCAGGTCAGCATGTCGGCGAGGATGACGGTGAGTTCGTGCATGGCGGTTCCGGGGGTGGGTTTTTGAACACTGTTTATTTATACAGGCATCCGGAAGCGGCCTGCAAGCGGGGCGCGCCGCGTGCTTGAGCTCGCCGAGGTCCGGGCGGCCGCCGGGCGCATCGCCGGGGCCGTCGCGCGCACGCCGCTGCTGGCCAGCCGCACCCTTTCGCAGTTGACCGGCGCCGAACAGCGCCTGAAGTTCGAGAACCTGCAGTTCACCGCCTCGTTCAAGGAACGCGGCGCGCTGAACAAGCTGCTGCAGCTCACCGCCGACGAGCGCGCCCGCGGCGTGATCGCCATGAGCGCCGGCAATCACGCCCAGGGCGTGGCCTACCACGCGCAGCGCCTCGGAATCCGCGCGGTGATCGTCATGCCGCGCGGCACCCCCAACACCAAGGTGCGCGGCACCGAGGTCCTTGGCGCGGACGTGCGTCTGGAGGGCGACACCCTGGCCGAGGCGGCGGCCCACGCCCGCCGACTCGCCGAGGACGAAGGCCTGGTGTTCGTGCATCCCTACGACGACCCGGCCGTGATCGCCGGCCAGGGCACCGTGGGACTGGAGATCCTCGAGGACTGGCCCGAGGTCGACTGCCTGGTGGTGCCGGTCGGCGGCGGCGGACTGATCGCCGGCATTGCCACCGCGGTCAAGGCGCTCAAACCCGGCATCGAGGTGCTGGGGGTGGAATCGAGGACCTACTCGGCCATGTACCAGCGCCTGCACGGCCTGCCGGTTGACGTCGGCGGCGACACCATCGCCGAAGGCCTGGCCGTGCGCGATGTCGGCGAGCTGACCCTGGCCATCGCCCGCCGGCACGTCGACGAGGTGCTGCTGGTCGAGGAGGACGCCATCGAAAGCGCCATCGTGGCCCTGGCCGAACTCGAGAAGACCGTGGTCGAGGGCGCGGGCGCCGCCGGCCTGGCCGCCGTCATGACGCACAGGGAACGCTTCGCCGGCCGGCGCGTCGCGCTGCCGCTGTGCGGCGGCAACATCGACACGCGCGTGCTGGCCTCGGTGCTGATGCGCGGACTGGTGCGCGACGGACGCTTGGTGCGCCTGCGCGTTTCGCTGCCCGATGTGGCCGGCAGCCTGGCGCGCGTGGCCACGCTGATCGGCGAGGCCGGCGGCAACATCGTCGAAGTTCAGCACCAGCGCGTGTTCGGCATCGCCTCGGTGCGCACCCCGGAGGTGGAGTTCGTGGTCGAGACGCGCGGTCGCGAACACGGCCAGGCCCTGCTTGCCGTCCTGGAGGCGGCCGGCGTGCGTGTCGGCCTGCTGTCCTGACGCGCCGGATCGCGACCGGACCGCGCTACACCAGGGAAGGCCGCTGCCTGAGCGCCTCGCGCTCGAAGCCGGCGATCCTCTTGTAATTCTCCGAGATGCCGTCGAGTTCGGCGCGGCTGATGACGTCTTCGATCCGGGCGAAGGGCTTGTCACCGGTACGCTCGTGCACGGTACGCAGGATCGCGTCCGGCCCCAGGCTACGATTGCTGATCACCACCTTGTTGGCGGCGTCCAGGCGCGCAGCCTCGTAGGCCTTGAGCGCGGCCGCGGCATCGATTTCCCGCTTCAGGCAGCCGGCCAGCGTGCGTGCGTCGAGGATCGCCTGCCCCGCGCCGTTCGAGCCGCGCGGGTACATGGGGTGCGCGGCATCGCCCAGCAGCGTGGTGCGCCCCGCGGTCCAGTACGGCAGCGGATCGCGGTCCACCATCGGATATTCCAGGACGGTGTCGGCCTCGCGCAGCATCCCGGCCACATCCAGCCAGTCGAACTTCCATTGGGCGAAGGTGGGCAGGAAATCCTCCAGCCTGCCGTCCAGGTTCCAGTCCTGCATGACGTTGCGCGGCGACTGTATCTCGGCCACCCAGTTCACCAGTTGCGTGCCCTGGCCGTCGATGTCCCGGCGTATCGGGTAGATCACCATCTTGCCCACTTTCCAGCCAGCCGGCGATGACCATGGTCGCGCCGCCCAGGTAGGGCTGCATGCGCGTCACGCCGCGCCACATGTTGATGCCCTGGTAATTCGGCCCGCCCTCGCCCGGATGCATCTGCCTGCGCACCGCGGAGTGGATGCCGTCGCAACCGATCACCGCCGCGCCCTTCGCCACGCTGCCGTCCTCGAAGCGCACCGTCACCGCCTGCGCGTCCTGCTGCACGGCCAGGCAACGCTTGCCCAACGCGTAGCGCTCGGCGCCGACGCGCGCATTGAACGCCTCGAGCAGCACGCCGTGCAGGTCGGCGCGGTGGATAGAGAACTGCGGCCAGTCGTAGCCGGCATGCCGGCCGCGCGCCTCGGCGTGGATGAACTGGCCGAAACGGTTGTAGAAGTGCACCGATTCGGTGGCCACGGCCACGCCGGCCAGCGCGTCCTGCAGTCCCAGCTCTGTGAGTTCCCGCACGCAATGCGGCAGCAGGTTCACGCCCACGCCCAGCGGCCGGATCTGCGGCGCCGCCTCGAACACGCGGCAGGCGATGCCGACCTGGTGCAGCGACAGGGCAAGCGTCAGCCCGCCTATGCCGCCGCCGATGATCAGTATCTCCCTGTCCTGCATCTGCATGCCGCTCTCCAGTCGCCGTTCAGTCGGGCCGGAAGCCCATCGCCCGCGCGAAGGCCGGCCGCGCGCGCATCCTCGCATACCAGTCGGCGACGCGGGGCCGCATTTCGATCATCGCGCCCTCGCCCAGCGCGGCCAGCCGGTGCACGAAGGGCGCCATGTCCACGTCGGCCAGAGAGTACGTCTGATCCGCGAGCCACGCGTGCTCGTCCAGCGCGGCCTGCATGCGATCCAGGGTTCGCGCCAGGCGCGCCAGTTCCACGTCGAGCTCCTCGCGCGTGAAGCCGTCGGTGGCCGCGCGCACCCAGCGGCGCGCATTCTCGCGGTGCGGCATGCGCGCGGCGATGGCCTCGAACTGTTCGGCGCTCTTCGTGCCGGCCAGCACCGGCCGCAGGTTCTTCTGGTACGAGGGCGCCTTGATCGCCCAGGTCGGCTCCTCGGCGATGTACAGGGTCCATTCGCGCATGCGCGCCCGTGCGTACGCATCGGCCGGGCGCAGCGCAGGCTGGGGAAACACGTCGTCGAGGTACTCGTTGATGACCAGCGACTCGCGCAACACACGGCCGTCGTGGCGCAGCACCGGCACCATGCCGGCGGGATTCAGCGCCAGGAATTGCGCATCCAGTTGTTCGAAGGTGCGCAGGTTCACGTGGTGGCTGGTCCAGTTCAGGCCCTTCTCGGCCAGCGCGATGCGCACCTTCTGCGAGCAGGTCGAATTGGCGTTGTGCCAGAGTTCCAGCATCGCGCAGCGCTCAGGACCCGGCCGCAGCGGCGTCACGTGCGGGCTCGATGCGCCGCGCGCTCCAGCGCACGCGCCCGCCGCGCGCTTCGCTCGCCTCGCCTTCCATGACCGCCTGCAGGCCTTCACCCTTCACCGTGCCCCTGAAGGACATCAGGCGCCCGCCGTGCAGCATTCCGAAGCGCACCGCCGCGGCGCGCACATTGAGGTCGCGCAGCGCCTGCCCGGAGCCGCCCGGCGCGTGCAACTGCCCTTCCAGCACGTCGGGCGCCTGCCGCAGCGTGAACTGGGTGCCCTCGGGCAGCCAGCCCTCCTGGGTCTGCAGGCTCCAGCGCCCGCCGACGCGTGCCGGCACCACGTAGTAGAACAGGGTGGTCTTGGTGGTGCCGTTGATGTTCTGCTTCCTCGACATCGAAGATCAGTGTCTTCTCCGCCGGCCAGGGGTTCAGCGCGTAATCGTGCGAGACCACGCGCGAGCCGGGCGCGAGCTCGGCGCGCAGCTTGGGGACCAGGCGCTCGACGAAGCGCGGCAGCAGGTACAGCGTGACCACGCTGGCCGGGCCGAGGTCGGACCTGAACAGGTCGCCCTGCACGAAACGCACGCGCTGTGCCACGCCCTCCCGCCTGGCCTGCACCCGCGAATACTCCACCAGCTTGGCCTGGTATTCCACGCCGACGCCGCGTGCGCCATGCCGCTTGGCGGCGGCGATCACCAGGCGGCCGTCGCCCGAACCCAGGTCGTAGAGCGTGTCCGTCGGCTTGATGTCAGCCAGCTTGATCATCTCGTCGAGGATCACCCAGGGGGTGGGCACATACGGCCCGGCCATGTTGTCGGTGACCGGCCGCTCGGCCTCGAAGGCGCGCAGCGCAGGCGCGGCCAGCCCCAGCGGCAGGGCCGCCAGGCCGCCCAGCATCCGCAATGCGCTGCGCCGCTGCACGGTGTTGCTCAGCGCAGCTTGAGCATGCGCAGCGGGTTGTAGGCGATCACCGTCTCGCCGTTCTGGTTCTTCACCTCGTTGGCGAAGCGCACCAGGCCGCGGTCGCCCTTGGAGGTCAGGCGCGACTCCACCACCTCGACCTCGACGTGGATGGTGTCGCCGACCAGGGTCGAGCGCTTGATGTCGAGCTGCGCGTTGAGGAACGCCAGCCCGGTATCCTGCATCGAGGGCAGCAGCAGGCCCTCGGCGAACGCGTAGACCAGCGCGCCGGGCACCGGCTTTGCCTTCAGCGCGCGGTCCGAGTCGTCATCCACCGTGAACAACTCCTCGGTGAGCCAGGTCAGGTTCACGAAGGCGTTCAGGTCGGCCTCGCTGATGGTGCGGCGGTGGGTGCGAAAGCGCGCGCCGACCGGGCATTGTTCGTAGCCGAAACCGCGGCCGATGATGGGCATGTCCTTGCTCATGGTGCTCTCCTGGTGAAAATCCGCTGCTGCGGGCGGCTCAGCGCCCGCCGGTTACCTCGATGAAGGTTCCCGTGCAATACGAGGATTCGTCGCAGGCGAGGAACAGGATGGCGCGCGCCACCTCCTCCGGCTGCCCGCCGCGCAGCATCGGCACGGCCGACTTGACGCGCTCGACGCGTCCGGGCTCTCCGCCGCTGGCGTGAATGTCGGTATGGATCACGCCGGGGCGCACCGCGTTCACGCGGATGCCCTCGGCGGCCGTCTCCTTGGCCAGGCCCACGGTGAAGGCATCGATGGCGCCCTTGGAGGCGGCGTAATCGATGTACTCGCCCGGTCCGCCCAGCCTGGCCGCGATCGAGGACAGGTTGACGATGGCGCCGCCGCGCCCGCCGTGGCGCGTCGACATGCGCTTCACGGCCTCGCGCGCGCACAGCAGGCTGCCGGTCACATTGGCCGCCAGCACGCGGTTGATGCGCGCCGCGTCGAAATCCTCGAGCCGGCCCTGGCGCTCCAGGATGCCGGCATTGTTGACCAGCACATCCAGGCGACCGAACGCCTGATCCACCGCCGCGAACAGAGGCAGCACCTCGGGCTCCTGCGAGACGTCGGCCTGCACGGCCAGCGCCCGACCGCCGGCGGCGCGAATCTGCGCCACCACCGCCTCGGCGGCGGCGCCGTCGCTGCGGTAGTTCACGCACACGGCCCAGCCGCGCGCGGCCGCCAGGCGACAGGTGGCCGCGCCGATGCCGCGGCCGCCGCCGGTCACCAGCATGACCGGATTTGCGCTCGAAGAGTTGTCGGATTTGACGACCGAACTCACCGGAAACCCGCTCCAGGAGCCGAATTCGTGAAATGAAAGTTCAACTTTCCTCCTTGCGGCGAGGGCCGGGCAGAACCCCCGCCTCAGCGCTTCAGTACGATTTGGGCAAGCCGAGCACGCGCTCGGCGATGAAGCACATCACCAGCTGCGGGCTGACCGGCGCGATGCGTCCGACCAACGACTCGCGCAGCCAGCGCTCGACGTGGTACTCCTTGGCGTAACCGAAGCCGCCATGCGTCATGACCGCCTGCTGGCAGGCGTCGAAGCTGGCTTCGCCCGCCAGGTACTTGGCGGCGTTGGCCTCCGCCCCGCAAGGCAGGCCCTGGTCGTACAGCCAGGCGGCCTTGAACACCATCAGGTTGGTCGATTCCAGCGCCATCCAATTCTGCGCCAGCGGATGCTGGATGCCCTGGTTCTGGCCGATCGGACGGCCGAACACGACGCGGTCCTTGGCGTACTGCGTGGCGCGGTTGAGCGCGCAGCGGCCCAGACCCACCGCTTCGGCGGCGATCAGGATGCGCTCCGGGTTCATGCCGTGCAGGATGTACTCGAAGCCGCGCCCCTCCTCGCCGATGCGATCGGCCTCGGGGATCACCATGCCGTCGAAGAACACCTGGTTCGAGTCCACGCACTTCCTGCCCATCTTCTCGATCTCGCGCACCTCGACCTTGCTGCGGTCGAAGTCGGTGTAGAACAGCGACAGGCCCTGGGTGGGCTTGCTGCATTCCTCGATCGGCGTGGTGCGCGCCAGCAGCAGGATCTTCTCGGCGATCTGTGCCGTGGAGATCCACACCTTCTGTCCGGAGACGATGTACTTGTCGCCCTTCTTCTCGGCCTTGGTCTTGATGCGCGTGGTGTTCAGGCCGGTGTTCGGCTCGGTGACGGCGAAACAGGCGCGCTCCCTGCCGCCGATCAGCCCGGGCAGCATGCGCTTCTTCTGCGCGTCGCTGCCGAACACCACCACCGGATTCAGGCCGAAGATGTTCATGTGGATGGCCGAGGCGCCCGAGAAACCCGCGCCCGACTGCGCGATGGTCTGCATCATGATCGCGGCTTCGGTGATGCCCAGGCCCGCGCCGCCGTGTTCCTCGGGCATGGCGATGCCCAGCCAGCCGTCGCGCGCCAGCGCCTGGTGCAGCTCGGCGGGAAAGCCGCCCTCGTGGTCCTTCCTGAACCAGTAGTCGTCGCCGAACTGCGAACAGACCTTGGCAATCGCTTCGCGGATCGCTTCCTGCTCTTCGGTGAATGCGAAATTCATGCTTGCCCGTTCCTATGCCACTTTGACCGCGCCGGCCTTCACCAGGTAGGCGATCTGCGCGTCATCCAGCCCGATCTCGACCAGCACCTCGCGGGTGTGCTCGGCGTGGCCGGGCACCGAGCGGCGCAGCGTCGCGCCGGGCTTGCCGTTGGCCCACACCGGGAACATCGCGAACTTCTCGCCGCCGATCTCCGCCACGTCTTCGCGCGCAACGATCTGCGGCAGGCTGGCCGCCTGCGCAGGCGTCACGCAAAGGTCGACGGGCACGTCGTTCTCCTCGAGCAGCCTGACCCATTCATCGGCGGTCTTCATCGCCACCACCGCCGCCAGGCGCGCGGCAAGCGCATCGCCGTTCTGCCGGCGCAATGCGTCGCTGCCGTACTGCGCACCGGACAGGTCCGGCGCGATGTCGGCGCAGACCTTCACGAAGTTGTTCCAGAAATGCTCTTCGAGGATGCCCAGCGTGAGCTTGCGACCGTCCCGGGTGTCGAAGACGTCGTTGACCGGGAAGATGTGGGCGCGCGGATCGACGTCGTGCGAAAGCGAATGGCGCATCGCCGACCAGAAGAAGCCGGCTTCGAACAGCGAAACGTCGAGCTCCACGCCCTTGCCGGTGCGCGTGCGCTCGTGCAGCGCGGCCAGCACCGCCATCGCCGCGGCGCTGCCGCCGCCCATGTCGGCCACCGGCAGCGAGGATCGCCCCGGCGGCTTCAGCCAGTGGCCCGGGAAGGCCAGTCCGCCGCCGGCGGCGATGTAGTTCACGTCGTGCCCCGGACGCTCGCGCCAGGGGCCGGTCTGCCCGTAGCCGGAGATCGAGCAATAGATGATCTTCGGATTGATCGCCGAGAGCGTGGCGTAGTCGATGCCCAGGCGCCTGGCCACGCCGGGGCGGAAGCCTTCCAGCACGATGTCGGCCGTGGCGATCAGCGCCTCGATCACCTTGCGCGATTCCGGCGCCTTGAGGTTGATCGCGATCGCGCGCTTGTTGCGGTTCTCGGTGCGAAACTGCACCGGCACGTAGCCGCGACCCGGATCGCCGTGCAGCGCCTCGACCTTGACCACGTCCGCACCCAGGTCGGCGAACATGGCCGAGGCGAAGGGCCCCGGCACGAACATCGAGAAATCCACCACGCGCACGCCGGCCAGCGGTTGCCAGCCGGCCTTCGGTTCAGGCTTCGCCATCGTCGGTTCCATGCTCGAAAAAGAGGCCGGAAGTTTACCCCACCACCCCCGGCCGCCGCCCCGCGCAGCCGCCGTGGAACTCGACTAAACTGCTCCGCGAAACGGCCCCGGTGCGCCGGCGCCGCAATCGCCGCCGCACAGAGAGACGCCGCACCAGGACAAGAAACACGACCGAGGAGACCACCGTGTTCGATCGCTTCCCAATGAACAAGAATGAATTCGACGGCCCGGTGATGGTGACCGGCGCCGGCGGCTGCATCGGCAGCTGGACGGTGGCCCTGCTTGCCCGCGCCGGCGTGCCGGTGCACGCCTTCGATCTGCAGGAGGACACGCGCCGGCCGCGCCTGCTGATGAGCGATGCCGAGCTGAAGAAGCTCACCTGGCACACCGGCGACATCGCCGACACCGACGCCGTGCTGCGCGCGGTCAAGGACAGCGGCGTGCGCGCCATCATCCACCTGGCCGCCCTGCAGGTGCCGTTCTGCCGCGCCGACCCGGTGGGCGGTGCGCGCGTCAACGTGGTCGGCACGGTCAACATCTTCGAGGCCGCGCGCGCCGCCGGCATCCGGCGCCTGGCCTACGCCAGCTCGGTGGCGGCCTACGGCGCGCTGGAGGACGGCGGCGCCATGCCGACGCTGTACGGTGCCTACAAGTACTGCAACGAGCAGACCGCCAAGGTGTATTCCATGGAGAACGGCATCCACAGCGTCGGCATACGCCCGGGCGTGGTCTACGGCGTGGGGCGCGACCAGGGCATGACCTCCAAGACCACTGTCGCCATCCTCGCGGCCGCGGCCGGCAAGCCCTACACCATCCCGTTCAAGGGCCCGGTGTCCTGGCTGTTCGCCGGCGAAGCCGCCAGCGCCTTCATCCGCGCGGTGGCCAGGGAACGCAGCGGCGCCGCGGTGTTCGACATGAACGGCGTCTATGCGCCGGTGGAGGACGGCCTGGCGATCCTCAAGCGGCTCGCGCCCGAGTCCCGGGTGGAAGTCTCGGGCGAGGCGCTGGCCTTCCCCATGGACAAGGCCGACGACCCGCTGGCGAACTTCGTCGGCGACTACGGGCGCATCGCGCTGGCCGACGGCGTGAAGGCCACCTACGAATCCTTCAGGGCCCTGCTCGCCGACGGTCGCCTGTCGGCGGCGAACATCGTCTAGCCCGCGGCGGCCCGGGAGTCCGCCGGGCGCGCCTAGTCGTGCAGCGCGGCCACCGCCTTCTTGTCGGCGGCCGGCGTTGCGGCACCGGTCGTGGGCGCCGAATTCATCGACGCCGCAGCCGCCTCCGGATCCAGATAGCGGCCATAGTAGTCGCCCATGCCCGAGGTACGGATCATGTGGCGGATCTCGGCCGGGTCGTAATCGCCCACCGCCAGATGCACAGTGCAGCGGTTGTCCCACATCACCAGGTCGCCGATGCTCCAATAGTGGCGATAGGTGTGGCGCGGCTGCACCGAGTGCTCGCACAGGAATTTCACGATCGGCTTGCTCTCGGCCTCCGAGAGGCCGAGAAAGGTGCGCACGCGCTCGTTCACGTACAGCGCCTTCCTGCCCGTCTCGGGATGCACGCGCACGGCCGGGTGCACCACCGGCGGGTTGAGGCGCCGGAACTCGCCGGCCACCACCGGGCCGCGCTTGTCCAGGCCTTCGATCAGGCTGGCATCGTGCACGGCCTCCAGCCCGTCGAGAAACTCCTTCATCTTCGGCGAGAGGGTTTCGTAGGCCATGTACATGTTGGCGAACATGGTGTCGCCGCCCACCGAGGGCTTTTCCATGCAGTACACGCTGGTGCCCTTGGCCGGGCGCAGCGTGTAGGAGAGGTCCGTGTGCCAGTTCTGCCCGGCGTTGTAGGTCTTGGAAGGCTGGCCGTTGGTGTACTTGTTGGTCAGCACGAAGACTTCGTTGATCTCGGGATGCCGGTTGAAGGGCTGCGTCGCGTAGTCGTCGAGTTCGCCGAAGTTGCGCGTGAACCTGACCAGCGAATGCGGATCCAGTTTCTGGCCCGGGAAAACCAGCACCAGGTTCTCCTGCCAGGCGTCGCGGATTGCCGCCATGTCCTCCGCCGAGGGATTGGCGACGTCGATGCCGGTGACGCGGGCGCCGCAGGCAAAACCGACGCGTTGTACGGAAATTCTGGACATCATTGTCTCCTCGCTGGCGATGGGCTCCGTCGTCGGGCCCGGGTGCGGGAACGCGGGCGCGCCCCCTGCCCCTGTTTACGATTCACTGGCTCTTGCTGCGGATCAAAATACAGGCTTTGCCGCCGTGCGGCCAGCGCGTTTCACAGCAAACCGGTCGTCCGGCCCCGCTATCTGGATAGCGGAACCAGCGGGATCGGAGCCGCGCCCTGACGCGCAGCCTCCGCCGCGAGCGCCTGCCTATCCTTCCCGATCCAGCGCAAGGCCACTCCCGCCTGCCAGCGCGCAAGTTCCCGGTAGGCGCCGTAGGTCATGCCGTCGGAGGCGAAGGTCATGCCCACGGTCGTGTGCTGCGGAAAAGGCCCGCGCCTGCTCATCTCGTCCTTGCCGAACGGCAACGCGGCGACATAGGCGGCGACCTCGCAGAGGCTGCCGTTGGCCTTATCGCAGGCCCCGGCAAGGTCCGTTTCCCCCTTGTCCGCGAAATGGACCGCGCGCGCTTTCTCGAGCACCAGGTGCCCGTCGATGTACTTTTCAATGAAGGAATGCAGATCCAGGGCCGGCTTCACGACATAGATCCAGGCATCGACTTCACCCTGACACGGCTGATCCGGATTGGAGGGCTGGCGCAGGTCGCGCACGCAGGCCAGCAGCACCGGATGGGACCAGGCCTTGATCGGGTAGCCCCGCTTCATCGCCTCGGCGTCGGGATCCGCCGCGACCTCGGCCGGCAACCCCAGTGCCTCGCGGGCGCAGGCCCGGTCGCCGCATTCCGACTCGGCGACGTCCTTTGCACAGAACTCCGCGAACGATTCCCGGCCCGGCACGACGAGGTGCTTGGTCGCCATGCGCAGCCGCACTTCGTTGTGCAGCAGGCACAGATCGCCCATCTGCCCTTTGCCGTCCTGCGCATGGTCGGCGATCACGACGTGCCTGATGCCCGCTTCCAGCAGGCTGTACGCGCCGAGGTCGTCGTTGTTGCCGCCGTCCAGCAGGCGGATATAGGCGGAATTGCGACGGCCGTCCGGGCGCCGGCCGGATTCCGCCGACTCGCCCAGTTGACGCAGGCCGCCATCGGCGAAATAGGTCGGAAACGGCAGGTTGGGAATGCTGCCGGGTTTGGTCCAGGGCCAGGGCCACAGCGGCAGCGCGACATGCAGCGCACGCCAGCCGTTGCCGACGTTCGGATTGGGGATGTCCACCCCCCAGTCGAAGGCGAACGCGTGCTGGGCCAGCGCCAGGCCCATGCGCCAGGGCTGCGCAATGCCGGTCTGGTTGGAATCGAGGAAGGCCGCCGCCGCCGTGGTGGCGCCAAGCAGATCGAGATATTCGGCGTAGCGGTCGATGCGGCCGTACAGTCCCGAGCGCGCCAGGTAGGGCGACATCTGCAGGGTGTACTTGCCGAAATCGCGCCGCCCTTCGCGCGCCCAGCCAAAGATGCTGCGGCTGCGGCTGGCCGTGGCATTGATGAGCCAGGTCGGCATGGGCTCGGCGCCCGGCTTCTTCAGGTGCGCCTTCAGGTCCCCGAATTCCAGTCCCCGGGGGTTCAGCCGCGCGGATCCGGAACGCATGTCGCAATTGAGGAAGTGGGCGTCGTCGCATCTGTCCGAAAGGTCGGCAGACGGTTCGGCGGCCCGCGCGGTGCGCGGGTACAGTCCGTAGGTGGTGCCGATGCCCTGCATATAGGCATGCCGCGTTGGCGACAGGTTGACCGGCCAGTCGAACAGGGTGCGGGCGACGAAATTGGGCACGAATGTCAGGGCGCTGGCGGCCACCAGCGCGCCGGTGTTCACGTACTCGCCGTGATCGTCGCCTTCCGCCCGATGGCTGCAGTCGTTCTCGAGGACGTCCTGCCGGCAGCGCACGAACTGCTGGAAGCGGAACCGCTCCATCTTCGCATCCATCGAGCTCGGCGGCGCACACAGCCGATTCGCCGCCGTCGCAGGCAGCACCGATGCGTAGACATGCGGTATGCAGTCGGCGAAGAAATCACGAATCTGCGGCTTGTCCGCCTCGCGCGCATCCTCGCGGAGCAGGACTTTGCTGTACAGGAAGAAGGCCGCGTAGCCGCCGCCCGAAACGGTGGATATCGCGTCGATCTCCCCGTACATGTTGGCGTCGGATATGGCGGCCAGCACGCCCATGCCGTAGGCGGCGGCCTTGGTGCCGCCGCCGGCAAGCGCCACGCCTACGCTGCCTTTGTCGACGGACCGCGAGTGCCCGGGTCCGGACGTATCGTAAATGGCGTCGCGCACCGTCGGCATCGTCGGCGGATGCTCGGGACTGCCGGCGCACCCGGCAAGCCCCGAGCACGCCAGCGCGGCGAGGGCGACAAGCGCAGTGGCGGTGGCAATCCGGGTCATGCTGACTTCCTTTTGCTGAACTGCAACGTCACCAGTATGCCGGACTGTGCAGGCTCGGCGCGGATGCCGCCTAAAGTCCCGTACCGGGCAGCCGATAATGTATGCACTGGCTGGCCACAAGCAACAACGGGCCGCCAGCGCTGCCGTCAGGACCCGCGCCTTGAACAAGCTCCGGTCTTCGGTCGCCGACCCAGCGCCGCTGTTGTGCGCGTCCACGAGCCCCCGGCCCGGCGGATGCACCTGATGCGGCCGGAAGGCGACAATCCCTGGCCCTCGAGTTCATGCGAGGGGTCCTGACGACAGCGCCGGCACCTCGCTCAGGGCAGGCCGTTGCGCCCGTGTGCGCGAAAGGCGGGCCGCTCGCTCAGCACCTCGTAGTAGGCCGTCAGTGCCGGGTAGTCCGGGCGCGCCAGCCCGGCCAGTGAAAACCAGCGGTTCACCACCAGTCCCACCGGTATGTCGGCCAGCGTGAAGCGATCGCCCAGCATGTACGGGCCGTACGCCGCCAGGTGCTCGTTCAGCAGTTTCATCTGCTCGGTCAGGTCCTTGCGCCCCTGCGCCACGAACCATTCATTGTTCCAGGGCGGCTCCTGCAACTGCCCGCCGAGAAACGCCCCGCGCAGCGAGTGCGTGACGTCGTAGGCGACCCAGTCCATCCACTGCTCGATGCGCTGGCGCTCGCGCAGGTTGTCCGGAAACAGTTCCTTTGCACCCCGACTGGACGCCAGGTAGCGGATGATGGCGTGCGACTCGCGCATCACGAAACCATCCTCGATCACGCAGGGCACCTGCCCGACCGGATTCAGCTTGAGGAACTCGGGCGTGCTGGTCGGCTTGAAACCGCGCCCCCAGTCCTCGCGCTCGAACCGGATGCCGATCTCGTCGCAGGTCCACAGGACCTTGCGCACGTTGAACGAATTGGCGCGCCCGAGTATCCGGAGCATGTCTTACTCCGCCTTGATGTTGCGTTCGCGCACGATTGCCGAATAGCGCTTGATGTCGCCGGCGACGATGGCGTCGAGTTTCTCGCCGCTGCCCGGGGTGAGGCGGCCGGCCTGTGCCTCGACGCGATCGCGCACCACCTGGGCCTTGAGCGCCTCCAGCGTGGCCTCGTGCAGCACCCGGATCACCGCCGCAGGCGTGGCGCGCGGCACGAAGGTGCCGATCCACGAATCCATGTCGTAGCCCGCGAAGCCGCTCTCGGCGATGGTGGGCACGTTGGGCAGCAGGCTGGAACGCTCGGACGAGGTCAGCGCGAGCGCCTTCAGCTTGCCCGCCTTGATATGCGGAAGAAGGCCGGTGAGCGTGGACAGGATGTAGGGCACCTGGCCGCCGATCACGTCACCGATGGCCGGGCCTGCGCCACGGTACGGGATGTGGGTGAACTCCACCCCGGCGAGCGACTCCAGGTAGGCCGCGGCGAAATGCCCGGGCGAGCCGACGCCGCCGCTGGCGTAGATGCGCTGCTTGGGATCGTTCTTCGCGCCCAGTTGCAGAAACTCCTTCAGGGAGTTGGCGCTGGCCGAGGGATGCGCGGCGAAGGCCTGCGGCAGGCTGCCCACCAGCGTCACGCCGCGCATGTCGCGCTCGGTGTCGTAGGGCAGCTTCGGATACAGCGCCTGATTGATCGAATGGTTGTTCAGGGTGAACAGCACCGTGTAGCCGTCCGGGGCCGACTTGGCCACGTGCTCGGCGGCCAGCGTGCCGCCGGCACCCGATCGGTTCTCCACCACCACGCTCTGCCTGAGCACCTCGCCCATGCGGGTGTTCACCGCGCGGGCGATCGCATCGGTGCCGCCGCCGGGAGCGAAGCCGACGACCAGACGGATCGGCCCCTTGGCGGGAAAATCCTGCGCCTGTGCGGTACACGCGGCGCCCAGCGCCACGGCCACTGCGGCCAGACGTGCGCCCGCCACCAGTGATCCGATCGCCCGGATCCCCCTGACTGCCTTTTCGTTCTTGTTGTTCATTCCTGTCTCCTTCCGTACGGGTTGTACTGTTGTGCTGTTGTGCTGGATGGACTGCCTGCGTTACCTGCCGCTGAACACCGGCGCGCGTTTCTCCGCAAATGCGCGCTCCGCTTCCTTGTGATCCTCGGTGAACCAGAGCCGCGCGAACTCGGCGCGCGCGCGCGCCCTCGCCTGCGCCGCCTCCTGCGCGCTGCCGGCTGCGCCGGCTTCGCGCAGCGCCTGCTTGATCGCGCCCAGCGACATGGGCGCGACTTCGGCGAAAGTGCCGGCCAGGGCCAGCGCAGCCTGCAGCGCCTGCCCGTCGGGGGCAACCTCATCGATCAGACGCAGGCCCAGCGCCTCCGTGGCGCTGACCCGCTTTCCCGAGAACAGCAGGCGCGCCGCCGACGAACGCCCCACCGCGCGCAGCAGGCGCTCGGTGCCGTCCCAGCCGGGCATGATGCCCAGGCGCGATTGCGGAAAGCCGATCTGCGCCGAGGCCGCGGCAATGCGCAGGTCGCAGGCCAGGGAGAGTTCCGCGCCGCCGCCCACCGCGTAGCCGTTGATCGCAGCGATCACCGGACAGGGCAGCAACTCGATGGCCTCGCACACTTCGCGCATGATGTTGAACACCCGGTCCAGGTCGGCGGGCGCCTCCAGCGCGGCGTAGGCCTTCACGTCACCGCCGGTGCAGAAGTAGCGATCGCCGGCCCCGGTGATGATCACGCAGCGCAGCGTGTCGTCCGCGGCGCAGGTGCGCACCTGTGCGCCCAGCGCCTCGGCCACGCCGCGGCTGATGGCATTGCCCGATTCCGGGCGGTTCAGGCGCAGCACCATGGGCCGGTGCCGTGGCGCTCGGCCAGCACCAGGGGCTCAGACATCGCGCTGCACCAGGTGCATGAGCACGCCGCCGGTGGACTTGGGGTGCGGAAAGCCGATCATCGCGCGGCGCGAGCCGGGCCGGCCCGCCACGTCGATCATCGCCAGGCCCGCCCCGGCCATGCCGCCCAGCGTGGCGTCGATGTCGCGCACCTTGAGCGCCACATGGTGCAGGCCGCGGCCGCGCGATTCGACAAAGCGGGTGATCGCACCCTGGTCCTGCTTGGTCGAGCCCGAGCGGCCGTGCTCGATGTGCGCGCCCTGGCGCGGGTCGAAGTTGGCGAGGAACTCCAGTTCGCAATCACCCACGCTGATGAACGTGACGCGCAGCCCGCCCACCGGTTCCGGGGGGGCGGTTGTGATACACCACGCCGTACTTGTCCGAAGTGAAACTCTCGATGGCGGTGACTACCTCCATGTCGGTCTGCCGGCTCTCGACGGCAAAGCCGAGTCGGCCCGCGAACACCCGCTCGTCCTCGAACACGTCGCTGCTGGCGATGCCCAGGTGGTCGATGCGCTCGATGGCGGCGCCCGCTGCGGGCGTCACGTCGAGGCGCCCGGTCAGGCGGATGCGCACGCCGGCGGTGGCGGCGCGATCGAGAACCGCGGTCGTGCGCCCGCCCAGGCCGGCGGCCATGCCGGCCGTCGCCACACCCGCTGCGGCGGCCTGCGCGGCGGTCGCGGAGACATCGTCCACGCCCAGCGCGATGCGGTGCACACCGCGCAGTTGCCCTCGCCATCGATCATCGGGTGGCCGGAGCGGGGAACACGGCTAGGGCGCTGCGGCCCAGCGCATAGACCGGCACGCGGCCCTCGGGCGAATCGAACTCGGCGCGCGGCAGACCGAAGTGTCCCTCGAACACCGCACAGGTGGCGGCCGGGTCGTTGGAGGCGAGCGCCACATAGGCGATCTGGTCGGCGAGCATGCTCATTTCTTTGCTTCCTTCGGGGACTGGCTGGATTGGATGGTCCCGGCGGCCTCGGGGGCGTCGATGCGCACCTGCGGGATGAAATCGGCAAGGATGGCGCGGCTGTCGGCGCCAGCGCGCGGCGGCGCGCGCGCGCACCGAGCGCCCGCCCCATGCCTTGCATGCGGATGGGGTTGGCGATCAGCTTCAGCGGTCCGAGGGTGGGGTGTTCGATCTGCTCGACGATGCCGGTCTCGTTGACATGCCGGTCGGCGAACACCTGGTCGAGGGTGAAGATCGCGTGGCCGGCAGGCCGAGCTTGACCAGGTCCAGGGTCCATTCCATCTTGCCGCGGGTGGCGAAGATGGCGTTCAACTGCGCCTTGACCTGCTCGCGGTTGCGGCTGCGCGCGGTGTTGTCCTTGTAATCCGGGTGGGTGATCCACTCCTCCTTGCTCAGCAGCCGGCACAGCTTGACCCACATGTCCTCGGTGGCCGCCGCCATGTTGAAGGGCCCGTCCTTGGCCTGGAACATGCCGTAGGGACAGACCACGGGATGGTCGTTGCCGGCCACGCCCGGGGTATCGCCCAGGCTCAGCTGGCGCTGGCCCTGCACCGTGAGCAGGCCGATCAGGCCGGCCAGCAGCGAGGTCTCCACCAGCTGGCCGCGACCGGTGGCCTGGCGCTGGATCACCGCCGCCTGCGTGCCCAGCGCCGCCCACATGCCTGAGACCACGTCGCCGATCGGGATGCCCACGCGCGTGGGTCCGGTCTCCTGCTGGCCGGTGAGGCTCATCAGCCCGGACATGCCCTGTGCGATCTGGTCCACGCCGGGCCAGCCGCCATAGGGGCCGGTGGCGCCGAAGCCGGAGATCGAAGTGAAGATCAGACGCGGGTTGCGCGCCGCGAGCGTGGCGTAGTCCATGCCCATGTCGCCCATCACCCCCGGCTTGAAGTTCTCCACCAGGATGTCGACGCCGTCGGCCAGGGTGCGGATCAGCTCCAGGCCCGCCGGGTCGCGGAAGTTCACCGCCAGGCTGCGCTTGTTGCGGTGGATGCTGAGGTAATACACGCTGATGCCGTCCTTGAACGGTCCCCAGCCGCGCACCATCTCGCCATCGGGCGTGGGTTCTGACC
>JADJPT010000016.1 GCA_016713125.1 Betaproteobacteria bacterium | reverse complement strand
CGAGATCGCCTGGGTGCGCATGCTCTCGCTGGTGCTGGGCTCCTCGTTCCAGGCCTTCGAGCTGATGCTGTCGGCCTTCATCACCGGGCTGGCGCTGGGCGGGCTGTGGATCAGGAAGCGCATCGACCGCATCGCCGACCCGGTGCGTTTCTCGGGGTTCGTGCAGGTGCTGATGGGCGCGCTGGCGCTGGGCACGGTCGCCGTCTACCACCTGTCCTACGACTGGATGAGCTGGCTGATGGGCGCGCTCAAGCGCAACGACGCGTCCTACGCGCTGTTCAACCTCGGCAGCCACGCGATCGCCTTCGCGATCATGCTGCCGGCCACCTTGCTGGCCGGCATGACGCTGCCGCTGTTCACCCACGTGCTGATGCGGCGCGGCCACGGCGAGCGCGCCATCGGCCAGGTGTACGCCTGCAACACGCTGGGCGCGATCGCCGGCGTGCTGCTCACGGTGCACGTGCTGATGCCCGAAGTCGGGCTCAAGCTCGCGCTGGTGATCGGCGCCTGCGCCGACATCGTGCTGGGCGGCTGGCTGCTGCGCTGGTCGGGCCACGCGCGTCGGCGCGTCGAGTCGCTGGCGCTGACCGTGATCGGCCTGCTGCTGGCGACGCTGACCGCGCGCGCCGGCGTGCTCGACCCGGCGCGCATGTCCTCCGGCGTGTTCCGCCACGGCACCATCGACGCAGCGGTCAACATGGCCTTCTATCGCGACGGCAAGACCGCCTCGGTCGCCCTGCGCGACTACGGCGCCATCGTCGCCATCACCACCAACGGCAAGCCCGACGCCGGCGTGCAGATGGACCCTTTCCAGCGGCCCAGTTCCGACGAATGGACCATGACGCTGCTGGCCGCGATCCCGCTGCTGATGAAGCCCGACGCCGCCACGGTGGCCAACGTCGGCTTCGGCTCGGGCCTCACCGCCGAGGTGCTGCTGTCGCACGACGGCGTGCGCGAACTCGACACCATCGAGATCGAGCCAGCCATGGTGGAGGCCGCGCGCGGCTTCGCGCCGCGCGTGCAGAAGGTGTTCGAGGACCCGCGCAGCCGCATCCACATCGAGGACGCCAAGACCTTCTTCGCGCGCCACCAGAAGCGCTACGACCTGATCGTGTCGGAACCCTCCAACCCCTGGGTCAGCGGGGTCGGCAACCTGTTCTCGGCCGAGTACTACCGCGACGTGCGCCGCCACCTCGCGCCCGGCGGCCTGCTGGTGCAGTGGATGCACATCTACGAGATGGACGACCGGCTGGTCGCCTCGGTGATCGCCGCGCTCGACGGTCCGTTCGAGGACTACGCGCTGTTCGAGATCGCGCGCGGCGACCTGCTGATCGTCGCCACGCCGCAGGGCCGGCTGCCGACGCTCTCGGCGCTGCCCGACCAGCCGCGCTTCCTGAAGATGCTCGATCGCATCGGCATCGCGACGCGCCAGGACATCGAGGCGCGCCGCCTGGGCGACAAGCGCAGCCTGGCGCCGGTGTTCGCCGCGCGCCGTGCGCCGGCCAACTCGGATTACCGGCCCATCCTGCAACTCGAGGCGCCGCGCGCCCGTTTCACGGCCAGCGCTGCCAACGACGTGCTGAGCGTGGCGCTCGCGCCGCTGCCGTCCCTGGAGATGCTGGCCCCGCCCGGCCTGCCGCTGCCGCTGGCGCCGCAGTTCACCGGGGAATCGGACCGCCTGATCAAGCTGAGCGAGGCCATGGAGATGCACCGCATCCTGAGCACGCCCGAGGCCGATCCGTTCGCGGCGCGCAACCCGGACGCGCGCCTGCCGCTGGCGGCGCTGAAGAGCGGCAAGCCGCTGTGCGCCGCCAAGCCCGAGCCCGCCCTGCTCGCGCAACTGCTGTGGGCCGCCGAGAACACGCTCGCCTATCTCGGCCCGCGCGAACGGCTCGAGCTGTGGGGCGAGGCGAAGTGGCTGGGCTGCCCGCTGTCGCAGACTTCGGCGGCGGTGCGCGAACGCTTCGCGCTGTTCGAGGCCGTGGCGCGACGCGACGCCGCCGGCATGCTCGCCCTGGGCGAGGCGGTGCTGGGCGTGAAGAACGCGGACGCAGACTGGAAGCGTTACGCCCTGCTCGCCGCCATGCTGGGTGCGCGCACGCTGGCACGCGACGCGGACGCCGGCCGCCTGTGGGAGGCGCATGGCACGGCCCTCTACAAGGGCCAGACGCTGCCCGGATTCCTCACCCATCTGCTGCACTGGCGCGGCGGACCCCGGCCCGGGGCCTGAGCGCCGGCGCGCCGCAGCGTTGCAAAACAGTTAAACTTCGCCGCCTGATTTTCGTCCTAGCCGCGCCCCTGCCGCGCCCCTTCATCCGACACCCACGACATGGCCACGACCAAAAGCATCCCGATCAAGAACATCACGCCGAAAACCGCCAAGCCCGTAGCGAAGCCTGCCTCCAAGGGCGCCGCCAAGGCCGCCGCGAAGAAGAAGAAAGCCGCACCCAAGATCACCTACGACTGCCTGAAGTGCCCGGGATACTGCTGCAGCTACCCGCTGATCGAGGTCACAAAGCGCGACATGCAGCGCCTGGCCAAGCATTTCAACCTGCCGTTCTACAAGGCCAAGGCGAAGTTCTTCCGCTACGACCGCAGCGAGAAGAGCTGGGCGCTGCGCCACCACAAGGACGAGCACTTCGGCACCATCTGCCGCTTCTTCGACCGCGAGAAGCGACAGTGCACGGTGTACAAGGCACGCCCCGGCGTGTGCCGCGACTACCCGCTGCAGTCCAGCTGCGGCTATTACGACTTCCTGGTGTTCGAGCGCGAGCATCAGGATGACCCGGAATTCATCGCGACCACTCACGAATACCGGTAGTGGCGGGCTGCAGCTCGACTCCGTGGGAACGGCGGTAGCGGCAAACTAGAAACAGGGGACCCCTACGGTTCCCCGCCTCCGCGCTGCGCGCGGCCGCGGGGCGGGAAAGCCAGGAGCAGGGGAACCTGACGGTTCCCCCGCACCCCTTCCCTCAACCCAAACCAGAACCGCTCCCGCTGCCGGTCATCGGGAGCCGGGGGTACGGGGGGAGCGGGAGGGCCCGTCCGCAGGACGGAAGGGGCCCTCCCCCTGTGCCTTACTTGCTGCGCGCGAGGCCTTGCGCACGCAAGGCCGAGAGCGTGATGGTTGGCGTGATGGCTTCGGGATCGATTTTGAGTTCGATCAGGGCGGGTTTGCCGGCGTTGCGGGCGCGCTCGAAGGCGGGGGCGAACTGGGCGGTGTCTTCCACCGTCTCGCCGTGGCCGCCGTAGGCGCGCGCCAGCGCGGCGAAATCCGGGTTGTGCAGCTCGGTGCCCGACACGCGGCCCGGATACTCGCGCTCCTGGTGCATGCGGATGGTGCCGTACATGCCGTTGTTGACCACCACCACGATCACGTTGGCGCCGTACTGCACCGCGGTGGCCATCTCCTGCCCGTTCATCAGGAAATCGCCGTCGCCGGCGAAGGCGACCACCGTGCGTTCGGGCGCGACGATCTTGGCGGCGATCGCCGCCGGCACCCCGTAGCCCATCGAGCCGTTGGTCGGCGCGAGCTGGGTACGGTAGCCGCGGTAGCTGTAGTAGCGGTGCACCCAGGTGGCGAAGTTGCCCGCGCCGTTGCAGATCACCGCATCGTCGGGCAGCGAGGCCGCCAGCGACTTGACGATCTCGCCGTACTGCACGCGGCCCGGCAGCTGCTGCGGCTGCACGTAGGCCAGATAGCCCTCGCGCGCCTTGCGCGTCCAGTCGGCCCAGCGCGCGCCATCGAGCTTGAGCTGCGACAGCGCCTCGAGGAACTGCGGGTAGCCCGAGTTCACCAGCACCGCGCCCTGGTAGACGCGGCCGAGTTCCTCGGCGCCGGCGTGCACGTGGATCAGCGTCTGCCTGGGCACCGGCACGTCGAACAGCGTGTAGGCGCTGGTGGTCATCTCGCCCAGCCGGGCGCCGATCACCAGCACCACGTCGGACTCCTTGATGCGCTGCGCGAGCGCCGCGTCGATGCCGATGCCGACGTGGCCGGCATACGAGGGCGAGCGGTTGTCGAGCAGGTCCTGGCAGCGGAACGAGGCGCCGGCCGGCAACTGGTTCTTCTCGAGGAAGGCGCGCAGCGACTGCACCGAGGCGGCGTCCCAGCCGCCGCCGCCGAGGATCACGAAGGGGCGTTGCGCGCCGGCCAGCAGGCGGCCGATCTCCTGCATGTCGGCCGGCGCGGGCGCCGCGCGGGCGGTCTTGTAGTGCGGCGCATCGGCCACCGCGGCCTCGGCGAACAGCATGTCCTCGGGCAGGGCCAGCACCACCGGCCCGGGCCGCCCGGCGGTGGCGGTGTGGAAGGCGTGGCTGACGTACTCGGGGATGCGCTCGACACGGTCGATCTGCGCCACCCACTTGGCCATCGGGCCGTACATGCGCCGGTAGTCGATCTCCTGGAAGGCCTCGCGCTCGACCATGTCGTTGCCGACCTGGCCGATGAACATCAGCAGCGGCGTCGAATCCTGGAACGCGGTGTGCACGCCCACCGAGCCGTTGGTGGCGCCGGGGCCGCGCGTGACGAACAGCGCCGCCGGCTTGCCGGTCAGCTTGCCGACCGCGTCGGCCATGTACGAGGCGCCGCCCTCCTGCCGGCAGATCACGAACTTGAGGCGATCCTTGACGTCGTGGATGCCGTCCAGCACCGGCAGGAAGCTCTCGCCGGGCACGCCGAACGCGTACTCGAGCCCGTGGCCGACGAGCGCGTCGGCCAGGATCTTGCCGCCGTGGCGGACTTTGAGGTCTTGCTTCATGGCCGCGGGCACCCTATTTGGCGCCGAGCATGGTCTTCAGGCGCGCGAGGAAGAACGGCGCCGGCTTCATGATGCGGGTGTCCTGGGTGATGATCAGCGGCCGGATCTTGGCCACATAGGCCTGCCAGTCCGGGTCGGCCGACAGCGCCGCGCGACAGGCGTCGCGCTGGTTGAGGTCCTCGTAGGCCCACATGTGCACGATCAGGTTCTGCATGCCGACTTCGGTCACGTAGTAGCCGACCATGTGCGGCAGGTGGCGCGCCTGCACCGCCATGCCCTCGGATTCGTACAGCTTGAAATACTCGGGCACCTTGCCCGGATGCAGCAGATACATGCGCTCTTCGACGTACATGTGGCTCTCCCATGCGACAATGAATGGTCGATTATAGGGGTGCTGGCGACATGCAAGACATAGACGTTTTGCGCAGGATACTGGCCGGGAACCGCGTCATCGCGGTGGTCGGCCTGTCGGCCAACTGGCACCGCCCCAGCTACTTCGCGGCCAAGTACATGCAGGAGCACGGCTACCGCATCATTCCCGTGAACCCGCAGTACACCGAAGTGCTGGGCGAGAAGTGCTACCCCTCCCTGCGCGACATCCCCGAGAAGGTCGACATCGTCGACTGCTTCCAGAAGACCGAGCGCATCCTCCCGCTGGCCGAGGCGGCGATCGCCATCGGCGCCCGGGTGCTGTGGCAGCAGATCGGTGTGAAGAACGAGGCCGCCGCCGCGCTCGCCGCCGCCGCCGGCCTGGACACCGTCATGGACCGCTGCGTGAAGATCGAGCACGGCCGGCTGTTCGGCGGGCTGAACTGGGTGGGCGTCAATACCGGCGTGATCTCGGCCAAGCGTCCGCGCTGGCTGGCCTATTGAAACAGGCGGTATCATTCGGGCTGACGCAGGCCCGGGGGGGCGCCGCTGCAATCCGCACGGCGAGAGAACGGGCAGGATCCAGGTTTCGGGGGATGGTTTGACAGCACTCAGGGTATTCGAAGGCCGGTTCGGCCGCGTCCTGCTCAACGACTATGCCGGGCCGGTGGCGCAGCACACGCATGCCGAACATCAGCTGCTGATCGCCCACGACGGCGCCGCGCGCGAGTGCTACGTCGCCGGCGAACGCGCGGTGCTGACGCGCGACGACATCGTGTTCGTGAACGCCTGGCAGCCGCACGAGACCGCCCCGCCCGCGCAAGGCGGCCGGCCGGGAAAGGTGCTGGCCTTCCATCTGCGGCCCGAGTGGCTGCAGCAGAGCTTCCCGGCCGCGTTCGACGCCAGCGAAGCGCGCCCCTGGCCGAACGCCCGCGAAGCCGTCACCCCGCACATCCGCAAGCTGGCCGACGCCATGGTCATCGACATGCTGAACGACCGCTTCCTGTCGGCCGACCGGCTGGAGTTCATGGTGCAGGAACTGATGCTGTCCATCGTCGACAGCTACCTGGCCCGGCGGCGCGCGAGTTCCCCGCTGTGGCGCGGCTCGCGCTTCGCCGACCAGCGCATCCGCCGCGCCATCGCCATCCTGCGCGCGCGTCCCAACAAGGACGTCAACATGGACCAGATCGCGATGCAGGTGGGGCTGTCGCGCTCGCGCTTCTACGACCTGTTCCAGATCTGCACCGGGCGCTCGCCGCGCGAGTACCTGGACATGCTGTGCGTGGAAACGGCGATCACGCGCCTGTCCTCCAGCGACACCAAGATCGCCGACGTCTCCGCCGAACTGGGCTTCTCGGCGCAGAGCAACTTCACGCGCTTCTTCCTGAACCAGGTGGGCGCCTCGCCCTCCGAGTACCGCCGCGCCGCCTCCGGTTCCGGCGGCACGCCCGCGCCGGCGGCCGCCGCGCCGGCACCGGCCGGCAGCGAAGCCGGCCCGCCGCCCGACACGAACCCGGCGCAAGACTGAGCGTGGGCGCCGCCACGCTGGACGCGCAGGCGCTGGCCGCCTGGATCGGCCGCAGCGAATCGCGCACCGACCTGGTCAGCGAACGCGAGACCCTGCTGCTCGCCGCCACCCTCGACCTGCCCGCCGCGCCCGCGGCCGGCGAGGCGCAGCCGCCGCTGTGGCACTGGACCACCTTCGCCCCCGTGGGGCGCGCCGGCGAGACCGGCGCCGGCGGCCACCCCTATCGCGGCGGCTTCATGCCGCCGGTGCCCCTGCCGCGGCGCATGTGGGCCGGCGGGCGCCTGGCCTTCCACGCCCCGCTGCGGGTCGGCGAGCGCGCCACGCGCCACTCGAGCATTGCCGACCTGAAGGTCAAGGAAGGCAAGACCGGCACGCTGGTGTTCGTCACCGTGAAGCACGAGATATCCGGTCCGGCCGGCCTGGCCATCAGCGAGGAGCAGGATGTGGTCTACCGCGCCGCCGCCGCCCCCGGCGACAGGCCCCCGGCGCCGCCGCCTGCGCCCTCCGGCGCGCAATGGAGCGACACGCTGCAGGCCGACCCTGTGCTGCTGTTCCGCTACTCGGCGCTGACCTTCAACGGCCATCGCATCCACTACGACCTGCCGTATGTGCGCGAGGAAGAGGGCTACCCCGGGCTGCTGGTGCACGGACCGCTGATCGCCACCCTGCTGGCCGGCGCGCTGGCCCGGCGCACCGCGCGCCCGCTGAAGCGCTTTGCCTTTCGCGGCGTCAGCCCGCTGTTCGATACCGCCCCGTTCACGCTGAACGGCGCCATCGAGGGCACGCAGGCGCGCCTGTGGGCGGCCAACGCCGAGGGGTGCCTGGCGATGTCCGCCGAGGTCGAACTGGCCTGAATCGCGCTTCACCCGGGACGACGCACCGCTACGGTGCGCCGCCCCGGCGCCGCCAACGCAGCACCGACGTTCTCCATCCAGCCTTGCCAGTGGCACACCGGTTGCTTAGAGTGGTGCACACCTTTCGAGCACAGCCATGCCCGCACCAACGCCGCGCCAGCATTACGACGAGATGTACCTTCCCGGCCGCCGGGCCGGCAAGGCGGCGGGACGGGACCAGATCGGCGACCCGGTCCGCGAACACTACCGGCCGCTGGTCGAGTGGCTGCAGGGCATGCCCCCGGAACGCGTGGCCGAAAAGCGCCGCGAGGCCGACCTGCTGTTCCACCGCATCGGCATCACCTTCGCCGTGTATGGCGAGGACGCCGGCGCCGAGCGCCTGATCCCCTTCGACATCGTGCCGCGCATCATTCCGCTGGCCGAGTGGGAGATGCTGGCGCGCGGCCTGAAGCAGCGCGTCACCGCGCTGAACCGCTTCCTGCACGACATCTACCACGGCCAGGAGATCCTCAAGGCCGGCGTGATCCCCGCCGAGCAGGTGCTCACCAACGAGGCCTACCAGGTGGCCATGGTCGGCCTCGACCTGCCCAACCGGGTGTACTCGCAGATCTCCGGCATCGACCTGATCCGCCACGAGGACGGCAACTACTACGTGCTCGAGGACAACCTGCGCACCCCCTCGGGCGTGTCGTACATGCTCGAGAACCGCAAGATGATGATGCGGCTGTTCCCCGAGCTGTTCGCGCGCCAGGCGGTGCTGCCCATCGAGCACTACCCCGGCCTGCTGCTCGACACGCTGCGCGCCGCCGCGCCGCGCGAGATGCGCGAACCCACGGTGGTGGTGCTCACCCCCGGCCAGTACAACAGCGCCTACTTCGAGCACGCCTTCCTGGCCCAGCAGATGGGCGTCGAGCTGGTCGAGGGCGCCGACCTGTTCGTCAAGGACGGCCACGTCTACATGCGCACCACCGGCGGCCGGCAGCGCGTCGACGTGATCTACCGGCGCATCGACGACCCTTACCTCGACCCGCTCGCCTTCCGGCCGGATTCGATGCTCGGCGTGCCGGGCCTGCTCTCGGTGTACCGCGCCGGCAACGTCGGCCTGGCCAACGCCATGGGCACCGGCGTGGCCGACGACAAGTCGACCTACCCCTACGTGCCGGACATGATCCGCTTCTACCTGGGCGAGGATCCCATCCTCAACAACGTGCCGACCTGGCAATGCAAGAAGCCGGCCGACTACGAGCACGTGATGGACAACCTGGCCGAACTGGTGGTCAAGGAAGTGCAGGGCTCGGGCGGCTACGGCATGCTGATCGGCCCGGCGGCGACGAAGGAGGAGATCGAGACCTTCCGCACGCTGATCCAGGCCAACCCGGCCAACTACATCGCCCAGCCCACGCTGTCGCTGTCGACCTGCCCGACCTTCGTCGAGCAGGGCATCGCGCCGCGCCACATCGACCTGCGCCCCTTCGTGCTCTCGGGCAAGGACGTCAAGTTCGTGCCGGGCGGCCTGACCCGCGTGGCGCTCAAGGACGGCTCGCTGGTGGTCAACTCCTCGCAGGGCGGCGGCACCAAAGACACCTGGGTGGTGGAATGATGCTCTCGCGGGTCGCCGACCGGATCTACTGGATGTCGCGCCAGATGGAGCGCGCCGAGAACATGGCGCGCATCCTCGGCGTGACCTCCAACCTGGTGCTGTTCGCCTCGCCCGGCTCGCAGGAGAAGAACCTGCATGCGCCGCTGTCGATCACCGACTCCGAGGAGATGTTCTTCGAGCGCCACGACAAGCTCACGCTGGCCACGCTGATCGACTTCCTCGCGCTCGACCAGAAGAACCCCTCGTCGATCTATTCGTGCCTGAAATGGGCGCGCGAGAACGCGCACGCCGTGCGCTGGCAGATCACCTCCGAGATGTGGGAGACGCTGAACGCCACCTGGCTGGAGCTGAAGGGCTTCAAGCGCAAGGAGATCGTCGACGGCGACGCGACGCGCTTCTTCGACTGGGTGAAGGACCGCTCTCACCTGTTCCGCGGCGTGACCTACGGCACCATCGTGCGCGGCGAGGCGTTCAACTTCTCGCGCCTGGGCACGCACCTGGAGCGCGCCGACAACACCGCACGCATCCTCGACGTGAAATACCACATCCTGCTGCCGCGGGTGGAGGACGTGGGCGGCGCGCTCGACTACTACCAGTGGGCGGCGCTGCTGCGCTCGGTGTCCTCGTTCGAGACCTACCGCGCGCTGTACCGCGACCAGATCTTCCCGATCAAGGTCGCGCAGCTGCTGATCCTCGAGCGGCGCATGCCGCGCTCGCTGGCCGCCTGCTTCAACCAGGTGTGCGAGGCGCTGGACCGCATCGAGGGCCAGGGCGACCAGGCCGCCCAGCGGCTGGCGCACGAACTGCTCGTGCGCCTGACCTACGCCGACATCGAGGAGATCTTCCAGGGCGGCGTGCACGAGTACCTCGAGGAGGTGCTCACCGACATCGACACGCTGGGCGCGCGCATCCAGCGCGCCTACCTTGGTACGGTATGAAGCGGGGCACGGCATGAAACTCGAGATCGAACACGAAACCCTGTACCGCTACGACGCGCCGGTGCGCTCCTCCACGCAGGTGCTGCGCCTCACGCCCACCAGCAGCGCGCGCCAGCAGGTGCTCGAGTGGACGCTGGAGACCTCCGGCACCGCCACCCGCACGCAGGACGGCTACGGCAACGTACTGGACGTGCTGACCCTGGACAAACCGGTGGCCGAGATCCGCATCCGCGCCTTCGGCGTGGTCGACACCCTGGACGCCGTCGACGAGCCGGCCGACAGCGGCCCCAACCCGCTCTCGCCGCTGGTGTTCCTGCGCGCCACGCCGCTGACGCGCGCAGACGCCGCCCTGCTGCACACCGCCGAAGCCGCGCGCCGCCAGTCCGGCTCGCCCGGCGGCCTGCGCGAGCTGGGTGCCGTGCTGGCCAAGAAGCGCGGCAAGCTCGCCGACAACGACGCCCTCACGCATGCCTTCATCGCCTGCTGCCGGCACCTGGGCGTGCCGGCGCGCTACGTCTCGGGCTACGTGCACACGCCGGCCGCCGGCAAGGACGCCCCGGCCACGGTGGGCATGCACGCCTGGGCCGAGGCCTGGGTGGAGGACCGCTGGCGCAGCTTCGACCTCGCCGCCGGCGCGTCGGCCGGCGAGCAGCACATCAAGCTGGCGATCGGCGCCGACTACCTCGACGCCTGCCCGATCCGCGGCATCCGCACCGGCGGCGGCCTGGAGACCATGGAGATGCGCGCCAAGGCGCGCGTGGCCAGGGCGCCGCGACAGGCGCAGCGGCAGGCGCAGGGCTGAGGACGCAACGACCGCCCCCGCATTCCCCGGTCGATGTCAGCATTTCGGCCGGAACACCGCTCCAGCGCTGGAGTAATTCACCGATTCTGTCAGCATTTGCCTGACAGCCTGACCCGCCGCTACCCCTGCGCCATCCTCTGCCCGTGCTCGCGCACGGCGTGGAAGCCCACCTTCGGCCAGCGCTCCATGGTCACCTGCAGCACCGGGCGGTTGGGGGCGAGGAACACCGGGTTGCCGTCCACGTCCTCGGCCAGGCGCGCGGACTGGTCGCGCTCGAAGTTCTTGCGCGTGTTCTCGTCGGGGAAGGTCAGCCAGCGCGCGGTCTGGATGTCGGCCGGGTCGTACACCGCGTCGACCTTGTATTCGCTCTGCAGGCGCTGCGCCACCACCTCGAACTGCAGCGGGCCGACCGCGCCCAGCAGGGTGCTGCCCAGCGCGGTCTGGAACACCTGGATGGCGCCCTCCTCGCCCAGCTCCTGCAGGCCCTTGGCCAGCGGCTTGGCCTTGAACGGGTCGCGCGGCCGCGCGACGCGGAACAGTTCCGGCGAGAAGTACGGGATGCCCTTGTACGACAGGTTCTCGCCTTCGGTCAGCGTGTCGCCGATCTGCAGCTGCCCGTGGTTGTGGATGCCGATGATGTCGCCGGCCACGGCGTCCTCGCTGGCCACCCGCTCGTTGGCCATGAAGGTCAGCGCGTTGGCCAGCTTGATCTCCTTGCCGATGCGCACGTGGCGCACCTTCATGCCCGGCGCGTAGCGCCCCGAGCACACGCGCAGGAAGGCGATGCGGTCGCGGTGGCGCGGGTCCATGTTGGCCTGGATCTTGAACACGAAGCCCGAGAACGGCGCCTCGGCCGGCTGCACCGCGCGCAGCGTGCCGTCGCGCGGCTGCGGCGGCGGCGCCCACTCGACCAGCGCCTGCAGGATCTCCTGCACGCCGAAGTTGTTGATGCCCGAACCGAAGAACACCGGCGTCTGCTGCCCGGCCAGGAACAGCTCCAGGTCGAAGGGCATGCTGGCGCCGCGGATCAGATCGACGTCGCGGCGCAGGTTGCCGGTCTCGCCGGGGAACAGCTCGTCCAGGCGCGGGTTGGCCAGGCCCTCGATCAGTTCGCCGGCCTCGCTCTTCTTTTCCTCGCCCGGCGTGAAGCGCTGCAGGCGGTCCTGCAGCAGGTGGAACACGCCGCGGAAGGTCTTGCCCATGCCGATCGGCCAGCTGATCGGCGCGCAGTCGATCTTCAGCACCGCCTCGATCTCCTCGAGCAGCTCGACGGGCTCGCGCACCTCGCGGTCCATCTTGTTGACGAAGGTGATGATCGGCGTGTTGCGCAGCCGGCAGACCTCGAGCAGCTTGATGGTCTGCGCCTCCACGCCCTTGGCCGCGTCGATCACCATCACCGCGGCGTCGACCGCGGTCAGCACGCGGTAGGTGTCCTCGGAGAAATCCTCGTGGCCCGGGGTGTCGAGCAGGTTCACGGTGTGGCCGGCGTACTCGAACTGCATCACCGAGCTGGTCACCGAGATGCCGCGCTGCTTCTCGACCTCCATCCAGTCGGAGGTCGCGTGGCGCGCGCTCTTGCGCGCCTTGACCGTGCCGGCGAGCTGGATCGCGCCGCCGAACAGCAGCAGCTTCTCGGTCAGCGTCGTCTTGCCCGCGTCCGGGTGCGAGATGATCGCGAAGGTGCGGCGTCGCGCCACCTCGCGCAACAGGTCGGCAGGGAGGAAGCGTCGTTCATGGCGGCGGGCTGCGAGGGCGCGCATTATACCTCCGCCCCCGTGGCGCCGGCAGCGCGTGCGCCCGTGCTACGCTCACGCACAGGAGGAATGCACGATGGAACAGTACGGATTCGACGCCTATTCGCCCAAGGAGATCGCCGCGCGGGTCGAGGCGGTCGGCGTGACCAAGGCGCGCCTGCCTTTCCTGCAGACCGCGCTGCTCGGCATGCTGGCCGGCGCCTTCATCAGCCTGGGCGCGCTGTACTTCACGCTGGTGGCCAGCGACGCCACGCTGGGCTTCGCCGCCACGCGCGTGCTGGGCGGGGTGTGCTTCTCGCTGGGCCTGCTGCTGGTGGTGGTGGCCGGCGCCGAACTGTTCACCGGCAACAACCTGCTGGCCATGGCCTGGGCCGACGGGCGCATCAGCACCGCCGAGGTGCTGCGCAACTGGGCCATCGTCTGCACCGCCAACTTCGTCGGCGCGGCGGGCATGGCGCTGCTGGTCTACCTGTCGGGCCACGCCAGCATGAACGGCGGCGCGGTCGGCCAGACGGTGCTCAAGATCACCGCCGCCAAGGCTTCGCTGCCGGGCTGGACGGCGTTCTTCCGCGGCGTGCTGTGCAACATCCTGGTGTGCATGGCGGTGTGGATGGCGCTGGCCGGGCGCAGCGTGATGGACAAGGCCATCGTCATCGTGTTCCCGAT
Organism: Betaproteobacteria bacterium; assembly: GCA_016713125.1. Taxonomy (GTDB): domain Bacteria; phylum Pseudomonadota; class Gammaproteobacteria; order Burkholderiales; family SG8-39; genus SZAS-79. The sequence goes on along the minus strand of JADJPT010000016.1, from coordinate 91,986 downwards.
CTCGGCCTTCGTCGCCGCGGGCTTCGAGCACTCGATCGCCAACATGTACTACTTCCCGCTGGCCCTGCTGCTGAAGGCCGGCGGCGCGCCGCTGCCGCCGGGGGCCGAGGCCATCGACGTGGCCTCGATGTTCGCCAACCTGGGCCCGGTGATCGCCGGCAACATCGCCGGCGGCAGCGTGCTGGTGGCCCTGGTGTACTGGGTGATCTACATCCGCGGCGCGGCCAAGCCGCAGGCATAGGGGGACGACGCATGGCAGACCGCAAGTTCGGCGTCGAGACCCTGTGCCTGCACGCCGGCCAGATCCCCGATGCGGCCACCGGCGCGCGCGCCCTGCCCATCTACCAGACCACCTCCTTCGTGTTCGATTCGGCGGAGCACGCGGCCAGCCTGTTCAACCTGCAGACCTTCGGCAATGTCTACTCGCGCATCAGCAACCCCACCGTCGCCGCCTTCGAGGAGCGCGTCGCGGCGATCGAGGGCGGGCGCGCCGGCCTGGCCACGGCCTCGGGCCAGGCCGCCGAAGCGGTGGCCCTGCTCACGCTGTGCGAGGCCGGCGACCACATCGTCTCGGCCTCCACGCTGTACGGCGGCACGCACTCGCTGATGGGCGTGAACCTGGCCAAGCTGGGCATCCACACCACCTTCGTCGATCCGCAGGACCCGGAGAACTTCGCGCGCGCCATCCGCCCCAACACCAAGCTGCTGTACGCCGAGTCGCTGGGCAATCCGCTGATCAACGTGGTCTACCTCGAGGCGGTGGCGAAGATCGCGCGCCAGGCCGGCCTGCCCTTCATGGTCGACAACACCGTACCCTCGCCCTACCTGTGCCAGCCGATCGACTGGGGCGCGGACATCGTCGTGCACTCGGCCACCAAGTACATCGGCGGGCACGGCACCACCATGGGCGGGGCCATCGTCGAGTCGGGAAAATTCCCCTGGGACAACGGCAAGTTCCCCGGCATGACCGAGCCGTCGCCGGGCTACCACGGCGTGCGCTTCTACGAGACCTTCGGCGACTTCGGCTACACCATGCGCGCGCGCATGGAGATCATGCGCACCTTCGGACCAGCGTTGGCGCCGCTGGCCGCCTGGCAGCTGATGCAGGGCCTGGAGACGCTGCCGGTGCGCATGGACCGCCACTGCGCCAACACGCTGGCGGTGGCGAAGTTCCTGCAGGACCACCCGCAGGTGGCCTGGGTGAACTACCCCGGCCTGCCGGACAACCCCTACCACGCGCTGGCCAAGAAGTACCTGCCCAAGGGCGCCTCGGGGCTGCTGAACTTCGGCGTCAAAGGCGGCGGGGGTGATGGACGGCTGGCCGGCGAGAAGTTCATCGACGCGGCGACCTTCATGAGCCACCTGGCCAACATCGGCGACGCCAAGACCCTGATCATCCATCCCGCCTCGACCACCCACCGGCAGATGAGCGAGGAGGAGCAGTTGAAGGCCGGCGTGAAGCCGGACATGATCCGCATGTCGGTGGGCATCGAGTCGCTCGACGACATCCTGTGGGACATCGACCAGGCGCTGGCCGCCGCGGCAAAAAGCTGAACGAACACCTGAAACGCAACAGCGGAGAGACGCAATGCTGAGTTACGAGGTCGTCGAGCACGGCCAGCCCCTGCAGGCGAAGATGTTCGCCACCCCGCAACCCAGGGACGGCGAGGTGCTGATGCGCCTGACGCGCTCGGGCGTGTGCCACAGCGACCTGCACATCTGGGACGGCTATTTCGATCTGGGCGGCGGCAAGAAGTTCTACGTCAAGGACCGCGGCTGCGTGCCGCCCTTCACGCTGGGCCACGAGCCCTACGGCCGCGTCGAGGCCATGGGGCCGGCGGCCGACGGCGTGCAGAAGGGCGGCAGCTACATCGTCTATCCGTGGATCGGCTGCGGCAAATGCGCGGTGTGCAAGGCCGGCCAGGACAACTACTGCCTGGCGCACCGCTTCGTCGGCATCGTCTCGCCGGGCGCCTACTCCACGCACCTGCTGGTGCCGGACGCGAAGTACCTGGTGCCGGCCGAGGGCGTCGACCCCTCGTTCGCCGCCACCCTGGCCTGCTCGGGGCTCACGGTGTACAGCGCGATCCGCAAGTTCCCGGAACTGGGCTCGGCCGACTGGATCGCGGTGCTGGGCTGCGGCGGCCTGGGCCTGCTCGGCGTGTCCATGCTGACCGGCATGGGTTTCGGCAACGTGATCGCCTGCGACATCGATGCCGACAAGCTGCGCGAGGCGCGCGTGCTGGGCGCCAGCGCGGTGGTCAACACCAGAGATGCCGATGCCGGCGCGCAGCTGCAGAAGATCTCCGGCGGCTCGCTGGGCGCGGTGATCGACTTCGTCGGCATGCCGGCCACCGCCAACCTGGGCATCGCCGCGCTGAGGAAGGGCGGACGCTACGTGCTGGTCGGCCTGTTCGGCGGCGAGCTGACGCTGTCCATGCCGCCGATCGCGCAGCGCGCCATCGGCGTGGTCGGCTCCTACACCGGCAACCTGCAGGAGCTGAAGGAGGTGGTGGCGCTGGCGCAATCCGGCAAGCTCAAGCCCACCCCGGTGGAGACCCGCCCGGCCTCGGAGGCCAACCGCTCGCTGGCCGAACTCAAGGACGGCAAGGTGCTCGGGCGCATCGTGCTCGACATGGAAACCGCCAGCGGCTGAGCCTCGGCTTGCGGCTGTACTCGGGGCGGCCCGAGCGAAACGCCCGCCGGGGGCGCCTTGCGCGCACCCGGCCTCCCTTACAATACGGCCTCCTTTCCGCAGGGTTCCCCCATGTCCGCATTCGATTGGCAGTTCCCCTACAGCTGGCCGCGCAAACCCGTGCTGGCGAGCAACGTGGTCGCCACCACGCAGCCGCTGGCCGCGCAGGCCGGCCTGCGCATGATGCTGCAGGGGGGCAATGCGGTGGACGCCATCCTCGCTACCGCCATCACGCTGACCCTGGTCGAGCCGGTGTCCAACGGCATCGGCTCCGACCTCTACGCCATCCTGTGGGACGGCAAGCAGCTGCATGGCCTGAATTCCTCGGGACGCTCGCCGGCCGGCTGGACGCCCGAGTACTTTGCCGGCAAATACCCCGGTCAGAAGACCATGCCGCAACGCGGCTGGGACACCGTCACCGTGCCCGGCTGCGTCGAGGGCTGGCGCATGCTGTCGGAGAAGTTCGGCAAGCTGCCCTTCGAGAAACTGTTCGAGCCGGCCATCCACTACGGGCGCAACGGCTTCCTGGTCTCGCCGGTGATCGCCAAGCAATGGGCCACGCAGGCCGCCGACCTCAAATCGCTGCCCGGCTATGCCGAGGCCTTCATGCCCGGCGGCCGCGCCCCGCAGGCCGGCGAGCGCTTCCGCTTCGCCGAGCACGCCGCCACGCTGGAGCAGATCGCCGCCACCAGGGGCGAGGCCTTCTACCGCGGCCCGCTGGCGCAGAAGCTAGAAGCGCACGCGGCGCAGAACGGCGGCGTGATGAAGGCCACCGCCCTGGCCGCGCACAAGTCCAACTGGGTCGAGCCGATGCAGATCGGCTACCGCGGCTACACGCTGCACGAGATCCCGCCCAACGGCCAGGGCATCGTCGCGCTGATCGCGCTGGGCATCCTCGAGCAGTTCGACCTGGCCTCGCATGCGGTGGACGGCGCCGACAGCGTGCACCTGCAGATCGAGGCGGTGAAGCTGGCCTTCGCCGACGCGCGCCGCTACGTGGCCGACGTCGACTACATGAAGGACGTCAAGCCGCAGGACATGCTGGACCCCGGCTACCTGAAGTCGCGCGCCCGGCTGATCGACATGAAGAAGGCCCAGGACTTCGGCCACGGCACGCCGCCCAGGGGCGGCACCGTGTACCTCACGGCGGCCGACGAGTCCGGCATGATGATCTCGCTGATCCAGTCGAACTACATGGGCTTCGGCTCGGGCGTGGTGGTGCCGGGCACCGGCATCTCGCTGCAGAACCGCGGCTCCTGCTTCGTCTTCGACCAAGGCCACCCCAACCAGGTCGGCCCGTCCAAGCGCCCCTACCAGACCATCATCCCGGGCTTCGTCACCAAGGACGGCAAACCGGTGATGAGTTTCGGCGTGATGGGCGGCACCATGCAGCCGCAGGGCCATGTGCAGGTCATGACGCGCATCGCCGACTACCGCCAGAACCCGCAGACCGCCTCGGACGGCCCGCGCTTCCGCATCGTGCAGGGCATGGACATCAACGTCGAGGGCGGCTTCGCCCCCGCGGTGCTCGAAGACCTGGCCAGGCGCGGCCACAAGCTGACCGAACTCAAGGAAGGCTACATGGACTTCGGCAGCGCGCAGCTGATCTGGAAGATGGACGAAGGCGGTTACTTCGCCGCCTCGGATCCCAGGCGCGACGGCCAGGCCGTCGGCTACTGACGTAGCCGGAAAAGTCTTGAACAGGGGAACCCTACGGTTCCCCCGTACCCCCTGCGGGAAAACCTGAAAACTAGGAACAGGGAACCCTACGGTTCCCATGCACCTCCTCCCCAACCTGAGCAAGCCACATTCGTTTAATGGAGACATCGTCATGCTGAAAATCTGGGGTCGCGCGAATTCCTCCAACTTGAAGAAGGTCACGTGGTTCTGCGAGGAAGCGGGCGTGCCTTACGAGCGCATCGACGCGGGCATGAGCTTCGGCGTGGTCAACACGCCGGAGTACCGTAGGATGAATCCGAACGGCCTGGTGCCGACCATCGACGACGACGGCTTCGTGCTGTGGGAATCGAACGCCATCCTGCGCTACCTCGGCGCGAAGCATTCGGCCGGCAAGCTGTGGCCCGCCGACCTGAAGGTGCGCGCCGACGGCGACCGCTGGATGGACTGGTGCTCGCTCACGCTGTGGTCCGCGTTCCGCCCGGTGTTCTGGGGCATGGTGCGCACGCCCGAAGCGCAGCGCAACGCCAAGGAGATCGAGGACAGCTCGAAGAAGGCCGCCGAAGTGCTCGGCCATTTCGATGCCGCCCTGGCCGGCCGCCAGTACATCACCGGCGACCAGATGAGCCTCGCGGACCTGTGTTTCGGTCCGGTGGTGTACCTGGTGAACAACGTGCAATGGAAGCGCCCGGCGCTGGCCAACTACGACGCCTGGTACGCGCGCCTCGCCGCGCGCCCGGCGTTCCAGAAGGTCGTCGCCCTGCCGGTCGCCTGAGCCTTGCCGACCACCATCGGACGGCGCGCATGCTGAGGATCTGGGGCCGCATCAACTCGGTCAACGTCAAGAAGCCGGTGTGGGCGGCCGAGGAGCTCGGCATCCCCTTCGAGCGCATCGACGCCGGCATGCAGTACGGCATGGTCGACACGCCCGAGTACCGCGCCATGAACCCCAACGGCCGCGTGCCGGTGCTCGACGACGAGGGCTTCGTGCTGTGGGAATCGAACGCCATGGTGCGCTATCTCGCGCGCAGGTACGGCCTGGGCACGCTGTGCCCGCGCGACGAGCGCGCATGCGCCGACGCAGACCGCTGGATGGACTGGTGCGCCACCACGCTGGCGGGCAGCTTCCGCAACGTGTTCTGGGGCATGGTGCGCACCGCGCCCGAGAAGCGCGACACCAAGGCCATCGAGGAAAGCCGCCTCGCCACCGCCGCGCTGCTGGAGTTGCCCGAGGCCGTGCTGGCGCAGCGACCCTACATCGCCGGCGAATCCTTCAGCATGGGCGACATCCCGCTGGGTTGCTATGTGCACCTGTGGCTGGCCATGCCGATCGAACGGCCCGCGCATCCGCACCTCAGCGCCTGGCATGCGCGCCTGTCCGCGCGCCCCGCCTTCCAGAAGGCGGTCAACACGCCGCTGAGCTGAGCCCCGGCGGCGCGGCGACGCCCAGGGCGGCGCAGCGCTCGGCCTTCGGCAGCGCGGCGATGCGCTCCACCTCGGCGTAGAACTTCGGCAGGTCGCCGCCGGCTTCTGCCAGCAGGCGCTCGAAGGCCGGCACGTGCCGCGCATAGGCCGAGATCGAGGCCAGCAGCGCGTTGTTCGGCGTCTCGCCGAGCAGGCGCGCATAGGCCGCGGCCAGCCAGGCATCGCCCCAGCGCGTCTCGAGCGCCGCGACCTCGCGCCTGAGCGCGTCGAACGCCGTGCGCTTTTCCGCGCGCATGGCCTCGGGCGCCAGCCGTTTCGCATAGAGTCGCGCGAGCCCGGACTTCGCGGCCTCGACCAAGGCGAGGAACTCGGACTGTCGCGCGCGCCTGCGCAGGAAGGCCTCCATCTCGCCGGCGCGCCCTGCGCCTGCAGCCAGCGCTGCACGCCGGCGCGCTCCACGGCGGTGGCGAAGGATTCGTTGAACGCGGTGTCGCCCTTCAGGTAGAAGCGCTGGTGTGCGAGTTCGTGGAACAGCAGGCGCGCGAGCTCGGTCTCCGGATAGCGGATGAAGGAGGACAGCAGCGGGTCGTCGAACCAGCCCAGCGTCGAGTAGGCCGGCACGCCGCCCACGTGCGCATCCAGGCCCTGCGCGCGCAGGCCGGCGGCGTGGCGTTCGGCAGCCTCGCGGGCGAAGAAGCCGCGATAGCTCACGCAGCCGGCGACCGGAAAGCAGGACTGCTCGGTCTCGACGGAGAATTCGCGCGCCGCGAACACGTTCCACACCACGTAGGGCCGCCCGAGTTCGACGTAGCGGCGGTAACTGCCGTTGTCGGGCAGGCCCAGCGCGCCGCTGGCGAAATCGCGCAGGCGCGCAGCCAGCGCGAGTTGCGCGCGCAGTTCCGGCGGCGTGGCCGGATCGGCCTGCACCGCCTGCACCGGCCGCGCCAGCGCCACCAGTTCGAACTGCCCGCCCACCGCCTGGCCGTAGTAAGCCAGCGTCTCGCAGCCGCCCAGCAGCACCGCCAGCGCGGCGCACAGGCCGGTGCGCCATGCACGGCGCGCAACGTCACGAACGGACCCCTGCGCACCTGACCGTGTTGCGCTCCTGTCGCCGCCCCGTTTCATCGGCGGCGCCTCATGCGCCGTGCGCAAAGCGTCCGTGCGCGAGGAACTGCGCCGCCTGCGCGGCCACGCGCGCCGACACCAGCATGGCGGCATGCCCCACCGGCAGCACGATGCGGTCGCGCATGCCCTCGACCTCGGTCTCCTCCAGGCGCACCACGCCGTCGTTCACGCCCGGCAGCCGGCCCAGCACGCGCCCCAGGCCCAGCGGCAGGCTGCCGGCGATCACGCCCAGCGGCGCGCGCGCGTCCCAGCGCGCGGCGCGTCCCTCGCGCCACAGCGCCGCGCTCTCGCCCAGCATCCAGCGCCCGCCGGGATAGCCGGACAGGCGACGCCCGGCCAGGCAGCCGCGCGCCGGCGTACCCAGCAGCACCACGCCGGCCGCCGCCGGCGCATCGGCGCGCGCCAACGCCTCGAGCACCACCAGACCGCCCAGGCTGTGGCCGAGGAAACACGGCGGCCGATGCGGCGCGACCTCCCGCGCGTAGCGCACCAGGCGCTCGGCGTGGATCTCCAGCGGCCGCGCGCGACTCGCGTAATCGAACACGTGGGTGCGAAAGCCGTGCCCGGCCAGGCGCGCGGCCAGCGGCGCCATGGCCAGCCCGGGCATCCACAAGCCATGCAGCAGGATCAGGTCGCGCGTTGCTGACGGTGTCGCGCCGGACACGCCATCGCCGCCCGGCTCAGGCATCGCGCCTGCGCCACACGCTGGCCAGCCAGGATTGCTGCTCGCGCGGCAGGCCGGCGGGCCGGTAGTAATGCTCGAGCTCCTCGAAACCGGCGCCCTGCAGGTGCGCGCGCCAGCCCTCGAGGTCGTGGTAGGCGCCATAGCGCCCGCGGCTCCAGCCCTCCTGGTTCTCGCCGCGCGGGTTGGAGCTGAACAGCACGCCGCCGGGCCGCAGCGTCGCGTGCAGCGCGCGCAGCACGCGATCCAGTGCGCGCCCCGGCACATGGAACAGCGAAGCGTTGGCGAACACGCCGTCGAAGCGCGCGGCGGGCAGGTCCAGCGCCAGGAAGCTCTGCTGCCAGACTTCACAGCCGCTGTGCGCGCGCGCCATGGCGACGAACTTCGCGCTGCCCTCGAGGCCGACCGGGCGATGGCCGAGGTCCGCGAAAGCCTTCAGGTCGCGGCCCGGGCCGCAGCCGAAATCGAGGATGTCGTGCGGCGGCGCGCCGCGCAGGTGGCGCAGCAGGGCCTGCATGTTCTGGCTGACGTCGTGATCGCGCGTGCCGGCCCAGAAGTCCTCGGCGCGCTGTTCGTAGTGATCCAGCGTCGTGGCGACGATGGCGGCGAGTTCGTCCGGATCAGGGCTGGAAGGCGGCATGCCGCGATTCTATCGGCTGCGCACTTGGAATTGCGTTCATGAGCGCGCACACTGGGCCGCACGCCCGGGCGCCCGAGCAGCGGATTGCGAATCGCGGGGAACCCCGGCCGCGCCGCGCAGTCCTACCCCGCAGTCCTACGCATTTACATGAACAGGGAATCCGCATGAGTGTCGAGCAAGACCGCCTGCGCATCGAATACCGCCCGGGGGCGCCGGGCGCGCGTCCGCGCGGCCCGCTGGCGCGCGCGCTGGGCTGGGTGGTCGGCGGCGCGCTGCTCGGCCTGGCGCTGATGTTCTCGCTGATCGCGTTCTTCCTGGTCTGCACCGCCGGCCTGATCTTTGCCGGCTATGTGATGTGGAAGACGCGCGCGCTGCGCAGGCGCATGCGCGAACACCCGCCCGGGGGCAACGTGATCGAGGGCGAAGTGGTGCGTGAGACGGACCGGGAACCGCCCCGCTGAAGTTGCCGTTACTGGCAAGCTGATTGACCGGAAACCCGCTCCAGGAGCCGGTTTCGAAAAATAAAAGTTAAACTTTCAGGCCCTGCGCAGCAGCAGCCGCAGGCCGATCGCCAGCGCCGGCAGGCCGAAGATCGCGTAGGCCCCGGCATAGCTGCCGCCCAGCGACAGGGCCAGCGAGAACAGCGGCGGGCTCACCACCACGCCCAGATAGGTGAAGAACAGGCAGGCACCGGTGGCCTCGCTGACTCTGCCGGGCGCCAGGCGCGCGACCTCGGCGAGGAACACCCCGTTCCAGCCCACCGCGGTGGCGCCGAACGCCGAAGCGAAAACGAACAGCAGCCAGGTCGGCCAGCCCGGCGAGGCCAGCAGCGTGACCAGCGCCGACAGGCCCATGCCCACGCCGAGCAGTCCGAGCATCGTGCGGCGCGTGAACACGCGGTCGGCGACCACGCCCCACAGGACGCGCCCGGCGACGCTGGCCAGTTGCGACACCGCCATCACCAGGCCCGCCAGCACCAGCGACATGGCGAAGGACTGGGTCAGGAAGGTCACCAGGTAGGCCACCAGGGTGATCTGCACGCCGCCGAAGATGAACGAGGCCACCGCCATCTCGGCCAGGCGCGGTTCGCGCAGCATGACCAGCGGCCGGAACACCCCGCGCAGCGAGGCCGGCGCCTGCGGATCGCGCCCGCCGTCGTAGCGATGCCGCGCGGGCTGGATGGCGATCGCCAGCGCGAAGCAGCACGCGCCCAGGACCACGGCCGCCCACTGCCAGCCGAAGGCAAGCAGCAGGGCCGGCACGGCGGCGCCGGCGATCGCCGCACCCAGCGGCACGCCGGTCTGCTTGAGCGAGAAGGTCATGGCCAGCAGGCGCGGCGGCGAGGCGCGCAGCAGGATCTGCGAACTGGCGGGCGTGCCCGGCCCGTAACCCAGCCCGACCAGGAAGCCGCCCGCCGCCACCAGCGGCATCAGGCCCGAACCGCCGGCCAGCAGGCCGCACCCCGCCAGCAGCAGGCCCAGTTGCGACATGCGCAGCGGACCGAAGCGCGCGATCCAGCCGCCCGCGACCAGCGTGCCGACCATGCTGCCGAAGTAGACGATGGCGATGTAGTAGCCGATCCAGTCGGCCGGCACGCCCAGCGCGGGGCCGGCCACCGGGGCCATCACCGGCGCGCAGTAGATCGCCAGCGCGCCCACCGTCTGGATCGCCAGCGTCACGGCGACCGGCAGGAGCAGCGCGCGGGCCTCGCCGCCCGCCGGCGTGCGCGTCGCCGGCGCGCTCAACCGCCCGACGGCCGGGCGTAGGCGGCGGCTGCGTCGAGGATGCCCTGCGCGCGATGCACCACGGGATAGTCGACGAACTGTCCGTCCACCTGGATCGAGGCCAGGCCCTGGGCCTCGGCGGCCTTGAACGCATCGACGACCTTCTGCGCGAACGCGACCTCGTCCGCGCCGGGCGCGTACACCGCGTTGACCACCGGCACCTGGTCCGGATGGATGCACAGCTTGCCGACGTAACCCATGCGCCGCGTCTTCGCGCACAGCGCGCGAAAGCCTTCGCCGTCCTTCAGTCGGAACCACACGGTGTCCAGCGGCGCCTGCAGGCCCGCGGCGCGCGAGGCGACCACGATGCGGCTGCGCGCGTAGTCGAGCTCGGCCTCGTCGGGCGAGACCGTCATGCCCAGGTCGAGCGCCAGGTCGCCCGCGCCGAACGTGAAGCGGCGCACGCGCGGGAAATCCTCGGCGGCGGCGGCGCAGATCTTCTCGACGCGCGCCAGCGCGCGCGCCGTCTCGATCATCGGGATCAGGCGTATCGAGCCTTCCCTGAGGCCGTGACGCGCCTCGCCCTCGGCGATCAGCTCGTCGGCGATCTCGAGCTCCTCGATGGAGTCGAGCTTGGGCAGCAGGATGCCGTCCACGCCGCGCGCCGGCATCTTCAGCAGGTCTTCACGGCCGAACGGGGTGGACAGGGCGTTGACGCGCACATAGCCCGCGCAGCTGCGCGGGCGCGCCAGCGCCTCCAGCACCTGCGCGCGCGCCGCCGGTTTCTCGGCCACCGCCACCGCGTCCTCCAGATCGAGGATGGCGGCGTCGGCGCCGGACACGAACACCTTCTCGACGCGCCGCGCATGATTGCCGGGGCAGAACAGGAAGGAACGCAACGGGGGATCGATCTTCATGCAGGGTTTCCGGTTCTCACTTCTTCGGTTGCAGCGCGCGCTCGCCCCAGGGTTGCGCGGGCAGGGCCGCGGCGGCGCTGGCCGCCGCTTCGGGCCACACCACTTCGCGCCGGCCCTTCTGGATCTGCACCATCAACGGCTGCGCGCCGATCTGCGCGCCGTCGACGTCCACCTTGTAGGCGCCCAGCACGCTGGCCGATTCGAGCGTGGCGAGCGCGACGCGCAGCGCGGCCTGATCGAAGGACCCGGCGCGGGCCACCGCGGCCTCGACGATCTGCGCCGCCGCCCAGCCGCAGGCGGCGTGGAAATCCGGGGCGCGCTTGTAGCGGGCGCGGTAGGCGCGCACGAACTCGGCATTGCCGGAGCTGCGCGCATTGGGTTCGTAGTTCGAGAAGCCCAGCGCGAACTCGGCGTCGATGCCGGCCTGCGCGACGAAGGCCGGGTCGCCCACGCCCTGGGCGGCGAACAGTCGCGGCGTGTAGCCGGCGGCACGCAGGCCGCGCAGCAGGTTGGCCGTCTCGCGCACATCGGCGGGGCTGGCCAGCGCCTCGACACCGGCGGCCTTCAGGGCCGCGGCGAACGGCGCCAGATCGACCACGCCACCGCCCTCGTAGATCGCCGCGGGCTGCAGCACGACGCCGCGCTTGAGCGCGTCGCTCTTCAGCAGGTCGCCCAGCGCGGTCGCGCCGGCCGGGTTGCTGGCGGCCACCGTGAGCGTGCGCGCGCCGGCGCGCTGCGCCAGCGGCAGCAGGCCGGCGGCATAGGCGTCGGAAGGCGGCGGCACCTGGAACACGTAGCGGAAGGCGCGCTTGTGGATGGCCGGCGAGGTGCCGGTGGCGTTCACCATCACGCGCCGCGCGCGATCGGCCACCGCGGCGGCCATCGAGGTGGCCGCCGAACCGAACGGACCGATCAGGATCTCGGCCCGATCCTCCCTGACCAGCAGTTCGTACAGGCGCGTGGAGCGCACCGCCTCGCTGGCATCGTCGTGGATGCGCAACTCGACCTTGCGCCCGGCCAGGCCGCCGGCCGCGTTCACGCGCTCCTGCCAGAGCAGCAGCGCGTCGCGCATGCCGGCACCCAGATCGGCGAGCATGCCGGTCTGCGGCAGCACCACGCCGACCACCACCGGCCGGGACTGCGCCGCGGCATGGCCGCCGAAGCAGGCCAGCGCCAGCGCGCAGCCCAGCGCCGCGATGCGCCGCAACGCGCCTGCCGCCATCACGCCGGGAACCCCAGGAAGCTGGTGTAGGTGCCGACCGGTTCGCGCTCGGTCACCAGCGTGTTGACCAGTTCGTCGCGTGCGTAGCCCATCGACATGCCGCAGACGATGTTCTCGCTCTCGGGGATGCCCAGCTCGCGGCGCAGCACCAGGTGCGCATTGGCGATCGCGGCCTGCGGGCAGGTGTCCAGGCCCTTGCCGCGCGCGGCCAGCATCACGTTCTGCAGGAACATGCCGTAGTCGAGCCAGCTGCCCAGTTCCAGGTCGTTGTCCATGGTGAAGATCAGCGCCACCGGGGCGTCGAAGAACTCGAAGTTGCGCGCGTGCTGCCGGTGCATGCCGGCCTTGTCCTCGCGCTTCAGGCCGAGCAGGCCGTACAGGTCCCAGCCCACCTTGCGGCGACGCGCCAGGTAGGGGTCGCGCCATTTCACCGGATAGTAGTTGTAGGGCGGCTTGAAGCCGGCCTCGCCCTCGGCCTCGTAGACGTCGAGGATGGCGCGCGACACGCGGTCGCGCACTTCGCCGGCGATCACGCGCACCTTCCAGGGCTGGATGTTGGTGCCCGAGGGCGCGCGGCCGGCGATGGCGAGAATCTCCTCGATCAGCGCGCGCGGCACCGGATCGGGACGGAAGGCGCGCACGCTGCGGCGCGAGAGGATCGCCTCTTCCACGCTGTGCGCGCGCGAGCCGGCGCGGAACGGCAGCGCGCCGGCCGAAGGATCGATGCCGGCGGCGTATGCCGGAGACGCCGCGGACGCGGAAGACGATGAAGCAGCGGATGACACGGATCGAACTCCTGTTTCATGCGGCGCGATGGCCGGGGGCGGGGCGAACCGCGATAATACCGGCATGGCTACCATCCCGCATGACGCTGCCGCAGACCCCTCCGGCCTGCTTTCCCGCCTCGCCGCCGTGGTCGGCGAACGCAACCTGCTGACCTCGGCCGCGGATACCGCCGCCTACTACACCGACTGGCGACGCGCGTTCAGCGGCGCCGGCCTGGCGGTGGTGCGCCCCGGCAGCACCGAGGAGGTCGCGCAGGTGGTTGCCCTGTGCGCGGCGGCCGGCGTGGCGGTGGTGCCGCAATCGGGCAACACCAGCCTGGTCGGCGGGTCGGTGCCGATCGCCGCTGCGGGCGGGCGCGCGCAGGTCGTGCTGTCGCTGGCGCGCATGAACCGCATCCGCGCGCTCGACGCGCTGAACGACACCGTCACGGTCGAAGCCGGCTGCGTGCTGCAGGCCGTGCAGCAGGCGGCCAGCGAGGCCGGTCGCCTGTTTCCGCTGTCGCTGGCGGCCGAAGGCAGCTGCCAGATCGGCGGCAACCTGTCGACCAATGCCGGCGGCGTGGGGGTGCTGCGCTACGGCAACACCCGCGACCTGGTGCTGGGCCTGGAAGTGGTGCTGCCCGACGGGCGCGTCTGGAACGGCCTCAAGGGCCTGCGCAAGGACAACACCGGCTACGACCTGAAGCACCTGTTCGTCGGCGCCGAAGGCACGCTGGGCGTGATCACCGCCGCGGTGCTCAAGCTGTTCCCCAAGCCCTCGGCCTCGTGCACCGCCTGGATCGCGGTGCGTGACCCGCTGCAGGCGGTGGAACTGCTGGCCGCGCTGCGCGCGCGCCTGGGCGACCGGCTCACGGCGTTCGAACTGATCTCGCGCGTCTGCCTGGACTCGGTGATCGCCTTCACCAAAGCCAAGGGCACGGCCACGCCCGACCCGCTGCCCGGCCGCCACGACTGGTACGTGCTGGCCGAGATCACCGACGGCGGCGCGCAGGCGGCACTGGCCGAACGCACCGAAGCCGCGCTGATGGAGTGCGCCGAGGCCGGCATCCTCGCCGACGTGGCGCTGGCGCAGAGCGAGGCCCAGGCGCAGGCGCTGTGGAACATCCGCGAGACCATCCCCGAGGCGCAGTTCGCCAACGTCAAGCACGACGTCTCGGTGCCGGTGTCGAAGATCCCGCAGCTGGTCGACGAGGGCATGGCCGCGCTGCGCGCGAAGTTCCCGGGCTGCGTGGGCTACATCTTCGGCCACATCGGCGACGGCAACCTGCACTACAACATCGGCATGGCCGACGAGGCCGGCACGCGCGCGCTGATGGCGCAGAGCAAGGCGGTGAACGCGGTGGTCTACGAGGTGCTGGCGCGCCTGAACGGCTCGATCTCGGCCGAGCACGGCCTGGGGCAGCTGAAGCGCGAGGAGATCCGCAAGCACAAGAGCGCGCTGGAGTTCGAGCTGATGGAGCGCATCAAAGCCGCGCTCGACCCGCAAGGTCTGATGAATCCGGGCAAGGTTCTGTAGCGGGAAATACTGCCAGTTTTTCTTGCTCTGTTAGCTTGAGAGCGTCATCCACGCCGGAATGCTGCCAATATTTAGCCTGGGCCGGTGATCATCAGCGACTTCGCTACGGCACGTCGCAGCGCACACCCTCACCGGGATAGACCATGTACGCCGCACCCGAGCGTCGCAGTTCCTCGACCAGTACCGTTTCTCTCTCTGCCCGTGTCGCGCCCGGCGTGCAGACGCGTGCCCACGACACGGTTGGCCGTGTTGCCGGCGGCAGCGCCCAGCGCAAGCCGCTTTGAAATCTCAGCACCAGGGTCTGGCCCGGTCCGGTCGCCAGTTCCGTCGTACGTCGGCCTCGCGGGCGCTCGGCACGAGAGGCCAGTCCATTTGCCGCGGGCGCAAAGAGCATGGCTTCGATGACAGGCAGCGCACAGGGCGCCTGAACGACCACCGATTCGAGCGCGCAACCGGGTGAGGCTTCGGGGTGCAGGTCTTTAGAGGTCGACGTGGGCACGTGACTAAACACCGTTACCAGAAAAAACAATGTCCCAGTCCGCACTTCGAGACCGCGCTTACTCAAATGCTCGGAAAAATAAAGGGCGAACGTGACTGAAGAAAGCCAAAGATGCGTGATCCAACTTGAACTACCTGCAGCTACTTGGGTCGCAGCACAACCCTCTCATTGTGACCGACTGCTCAGAGCAGTTGCAATTTGGGGTCATCGCATTCCCGGCGCAACATGATGTTTCAAAGCCTGGTGGCGCCACGCAGACCTTGCATCTGCAACTCCCCATGACAAGCGTTGGAAACAGCGTTACAGCCATGCCCAACAGAAGTTTGCGGGCAAACCATCTTCTCTTTGGCCTATGGTTCACTGGATCGTGGGAAGCTCTCAAGGCGAAAGCCACTATATGGGCGAGCCAAAGAACTGAAAGCATGGAAGCTACAACAACGGAGGGTAGAACAATCTTCTGAAGTTGAGACACCAGAGCAATTGCAGCACACAATGCCCACGCAAGAATTGCTATCTGAAGGGCCGTCCGCATGCAGAAGCCACATCTGCCGAGGCCGTCGATCGCACGTACAAGTTTGTTGGCTTTCATTTTTCGACCCCTACTTATTTGCAGGCCTCACGCTTGCACTCCGCGAGAAGCGCCTCGCAAGCAGAGCTTGCTGTGAACGGATTGGCCATGCATACCCCATAGTTCAAGTCGCACAACTTTAAATCGGCGACGTTACAGGCGAATGCAATGTTCATCATCGAAAGGAGTAAGAGAGAGCCAGCCATGAGTTTCATTATTGAGTTGGTCATACAGTTCCTCTTGTCTCTGATATGCAGATTCAAAGAATCTCCCTGGCCACGATCGGTGTCGCAGCCTCGCGGGCCATCATTTATTGAGCAGATTGCACGTTTCCGGAGCCACTGCGATTACGCTGCGCCTCCCGCAGACGCCTTTGCTGTTCGCGACGTGCGTTCTCCGCCCTGATCCTTTCCTCCTCTGCCTGCACACGCCGGCGAAAATCCGGATCGTCCATCTGTCGCGGAGGACTCTGAGTCGAAAGATTGTTGGCCTCCCGCATATTGGCTCTGTAGCACGCCATGTCGCCCGCCAGTTTGCATAGCTCGGCCTGCTCCAGAAATATCTCCCGCTGATTCTGGGCCTGCACCGGGGTCGCCGCCATTACGGTCAGCAGAAGCAATGCGTAGGCCGGGTGGGGCACAGACTGCATGGTGCATCGCCGATTCATTTCATCCCCCGCTCAAAGTGATGATGAAAAATATGGGCGCGGGCTTCCTTCCCCACAACACGCTCGGGCGGCGGCTTGCGTTCGCAGTCCTTGTTGTCGCAGCCTCCGCGCACGTCGCCAACGGCGAATGGGCTCGTCGTTGTAAGGACCACGCCGGCAAGTACGCTGGCTGTTGCACGTTTCCATTTCATTGCCATGTTGCCCCCTCTTGGAGAGTTATGAGCACACCGTACAAGTGTTCTGAGGTCCTGCGGTTTGCGCCATCCCCCGAACTGGGTAGTCCCTTTCCTCGCCGTGCTCACGGCTAGGCGTGCGATGGTCTGCCGCGCTACCCTTGGCGCATGGCCATCCGTGTCTGCCTGATCGAGGACGACTCCGGCACCCGTGAGCGGGTGATGGCGTCAATTGCCGCCGATGGCGAGTTGCTCGGGGTCTCTGCCCACGCCACGGGTGCGGCCGGGCTGGCCGCGATCGCCGAGGACCCACCCGACGTGCTGCTGGTGGATCTCGGCCTGCCGGACATTTCCGGCCTGGAGGTGATCCGCCGGGCAGCTGCGCTGTACCCGGATCTGGCGATCATGGTGCTGACGGCGTTCGGCGACGAGGCCAATGTGCTCGCTGCGCTGGAAGCCGGTGCACAGGGTTATCTGCTGAAGGGCAACCTCACCCACGAGATCGGCGTGGACATCCGCGACCTGAAATCTGGCGGTGCCCCGCTCTCCCCGTTGATCGCACGGCACCTGCTCGGCCGTCTGCAGGCAAACTGGGCCGGGCATTCGGGCACTGCGGCGGCACAGGCCGAAGCCGTGACCCTCACCCCGCGAGAGCGCGAAATCCTCAACGCCATTTCACGCGGCTACAACTATGCCGAGACCGCCACGCTGCTCGGCATCGCGCCTGGCACGGTGCACACGCACCTGAAACGCATCTACCGCAAGCTTTCTGTCGGCTCCAAGACGGAGGCGGTGTTCGAGGCCGGCAGGATGGGGCTTTTGTGAGGGCTCCGTCTTTTTTCTGCCTGTCCCATCATCACTCACCTGGAAGGTGTTGCTGCTCCTGGCAACGGTCTGCTGCCCTGTCCTTGCCGCGCTGGGCCAGCCGCTCCCGCCCATCCTCAAGCTGGAGCAGGCGCTTGCCACCGAGGGCGAGCCCGCCATGCTGCGTCCCCCCGCACCTTCCGAGGCCTGGCGCGAGATGCGCCTGCCGGACAACTGGGGCGTATCACGACCCGGCTACCAGGGCGTGGTCTGGTACCGGCTGCGCTTCACGCTGAACAACGCTCCGCCGCGCATCTACGCCTTCATGCTTGGCCGGCATGCCGCCACACGCTATCAGGTGCGCATCAATGGCCAGACGGTGGGTGGCACCGTGGGCTACCCCGATCCGCGCACACGGCTCGTGCATCCCTCGCTCTTCTACACCGTGCCCTACTCGCTGCTGCGTCCCGGAGACAACGAAGTGTTGGTCCGGGTCGAAGGCGACGCGCGCTTCAACCACGGCCTGACACGGGTGTACTTCGGTCCGAGCGAAACCCTGTTCCCGATGCAGCGTGAACGCCAGCGACACCAGGTACAGGTGTTCGTGATCGCGGGCTTCCTCGCCTTCTTCGCCGGTCTTTTCGCGCTGTGGGCTTGGCGGGCCAGCCGCAATGCCCCCGACCCCGAACGCGCGGCCACGGGCTGGTTCGGACTGTCTGCACTGATCATCGGTCTGCCTGCGGTGCTCAATGTGACGGTCGGCTTCGGCGAACCCGGCGTGGTGCGGGAAGCCGTACTGACCCTCTACACGCACGCCTACGCGCCACCGCTCGCGATCGCCCTGCTGCGCCTTTCGCACCTGCGACCGCGGCGGCAGGTGGAGTGGCTGTTCTTCCTGCCACTGCTCGCCTGCGCGGTGCTGCCGATTGCGGTCGGCGAGGGCACCCAGCCCGGCCTGACCGGTGCGATGTTCGTCGTGGACTCGCTCCTGATCTTCGGCGCAGCGGCTACGGCGCTCGCGTCTCCGGCGCTGGAGCGAGGCATGAAGGCTGGGCTGGTGCTCGGTGTGCTGGCCGTGGTCGGCCTGGGCGTGCACGACCTGGGGCTGGGCCGCGGCTGGGTGGACTTTGATCAACCGCATCTGCGAGGTCTGGTGGCGCCGGTGCTGACGCTGGCGGCAGGCATGATGCTGGCGCGCGCGTTCCGCCGCAGCCTGGCGCGCGCCGCCGCAAGGCGCGAAGAACTGGAAGTCATGGTCGCGGCACGCACGCGCGAGATCGAGGCAGCGCAGACCGAGTTGAATCAGGTGGCACGGCGCGAGGCAGCGCTGGAAGAACGCGCCCGCATCATGAGCGACATGCACGACGGGCTGGGCGGCTCGCTGGTCTCGGTGCTGAGCTTGGCGCAGTCCGGCCGCGCCGAACCACGCGAGATCGAAATCCGGTTGCACGAGTTGCTGACCGAACTGCGGTTGACCGTGGATTCGATCTCGCTGCCCGAGGGCGACCTGGTCTCGGTGCTGGCCTCGGTGCGCTACAGGCTGCGCGAGGCGCTGGAGTTGTCGGGCGTCGAACTGCGCTGGCGACTCGAGGAGCTGCCGCTCATCGCCGATCTGACACCACGGAAACTGCGAGATATGCAGCTCTTTTGCATGGAGGCGCTGACCAATGCGCTGCGCCATGCGCGGGCGCGCACGATCACCGTCTCGGCGCAGGTTCGGGAGGCAGCGGTTGAAATCGAGTTCATCGACGATGGCATCGGCATTGCCACAGACACCGTCGCGCACGGCTGGGGATTGCCAAGCCTGGCGCGACGCGCTGCGGCCATCGGTGCCGTTCTCGACATTGACAGCCAGTCAGGCCGCGGAACCTCAGTGCGCTTGAGGCTGCCGCTGCCTGCCGGGACCACTTGCGGTGGAGTTCCTACTGCCGCAACCCCAGGCTCGTGATCAGCTTGTTGTAGAGCTCGTACTGCTCCTTCACGTACTTCTCGGTCTCGGCCACCGAGCGGATCGCCGGGATGCCGCCGATCTTGGCGATGCCGGCCTGCCACTCCGGATCTTTCGCCACCTTGGCGAGCGCTTCGCTCCACTTGTCGACCACCTCCTTGGGCAGGCCCGGCGGGCCCATCAGCGCGGTCCAGCCGACGATCCTCTCCATGTCGGGCACGCCCGCCTCGCGCGCCGTGGGCACGTCGGGCGAATCGGGCAAGCGCTGCGGCGTGGTGACGAACAGGCCGCGCAGCGCGCCGGCGCGGATCTGCGAGACCATGGTGGTGGCGTTGTTGCACGCGAACTGCACCTGGCCGCCGAGCAGCGCGGTGGTGACTTCGCCGCCGCCCTTGTAGTGGATGCCGACCGCGTCGGTGGGTTTGAAGCCGGCCAGCGACATCAGGTACTGCGCCGCCATGTTCTGCGCGGTGCCGGTGCCCGAGGTCGAGTAGTTGAGCTTGCCCGGGTCCTTGCGGATGGCGGCGAACAGGTCCTGCACGTTCTTGATCGGCGAATCGGACTTCACCGCGCAGATGAACGGGTTCAGCTCCAGGATCGAGAGCATGGTGAACTCGTTCCACTTGTACGGCACCTTGGAATCCAGGGCCGGGAAGATGGCGTGCGAGGCGATGCGCGCCACCAGCAGCGTATAGCCGTCCGGCGCGGCGTCGCGCACCACCTTGGAGCCGATCGAGCCCGAGGCGCCGACGCGGTTCAAGGGCACGAAACTCGCGTTGCCGAGGTACTTGGCGGCATGTTGCGCCAGCAGGCGCCCGGAAAGGTCCGAATCGCCGCCCGCGGCGAACGGGATCACCAGGCTGATGGGCTTGGACGGGTAGGCCTGCGCGAGCGCCGCGGCAGGCGCGAACGCCAGTGCAGTAAGTGTGGTGAGTGCCGCGAAGCCCGCGGCCAGGGTCAGCGCGCGTGCGCTGGTGGTTGTTTTCATGTCTCCTCCTGTGCTTTTCGTTATGTGCGTACAGTGCCTTGAGGCGCGCGCAGTCTAACCCGGGGCGCGGGCGCGCGACTAGATGCGTTGCGCCAATTCGAGCAGGGTTTCGCGCAACCAGCGCTGTCCGGGGTCGGCATCGTTGCTGCGGTGCCAGACCAGGTAGACCGGCACCGGGGGCAACTCCAGGGGCGTGCGCAACAGGCGCAGGCCGAAGTGCTCGGCGTAGACCTGCGCCATGCGCCGCGGCAGCGTGCAGATCAGGTCGCTGCCGCGCACCATCAGCGGCATGGACAGGAAATGCGGCACGCGCATCGCGATGCGGCGCTTGAGGCCCATGCCGCGCAGCACGCGGTCGACCACCGGGCCCGCTCCGCCGCGCCGGTCCAGCACCACGTGCGGCAGGCGCGCGTACTGCTCCACCGACATGGCCGGGGTGTCGCCCAGCGCCGGATGGTCGCGACGCACCATCGACACCAGTTCGTCCTCGAGCAGGCGGCGGTTGTGGCAATCGGCATCGCGCAACGGAAAGTAGTCGACGGCGAGGTCCAGGCCGCCGGTGCGCAGTTCCTCGCGCAACGCGGCGCCGCGCTCGGCCCGCACGCGCAGCTGCACGCCGGGCGCGGCCTGCATCAGCCAGTCGGCCAGGCGCGGCATCAGCACCACCTCGCCGTAGTCCTCGACCGCCAGCGAGAACCCGCGGCTCGAGGCGCCGTAGTCGAAGGCCGTGTCCGGGCGCAGGGCGTTGTGCAACAGGTCGAGGGCCTGGCGCACCGGCTCGGCGAGCTGGCGCGCGCGCGGCGTGGGCAGCATGCCCTTGCCGGTGCGCAGGAACAGCGGATCGCCGAGCGCATCGCGCAGCCGGGCCAGGGCGTTGCTCATGGCCGGCTGGCTGAGCGCAAGGCGCCTGGCCGCGCGCGTCAGGTTGCCCTCGGCCAGGATGGCGTCGAACACGCGCAGCAGGTTGAGGTCGAGGTTGCTTACATTCACAACATCAATAATACATATTGCCAGCTTCCATTGGACGCATATGTTGAGCGCTGATAAGTTCGCCCCCACCCGCAAACCCGCAACAGCCGCACCGCAAACCCGGAAAACCAGGAGGCACACCACATGTCCGCACACGCCCAGACTGGCAGCAGCTATGCCGCCGCCCCCATGCCGCCCGGGCCGCTGTCCGGCCCCGCCGTCTGGTACGGATCGGAACTTTCCAAACGCAGCGACTGGATCCACATGCTCGACGCCGGCGAACGCGCCGAGATCGACGCCGCGATCCGCGCCTTCAAGGCCTCCGGCACGCCGCTGGCGGCGATCTCGCCGCAGAACTTTCCGCTCGGCGCGCTCGGCGCGAAGCTGAAGAGCCTGCTCAAGGAAATCCTCTCCGGCCGCGGCTTCGTCATGCTGCGCGGCTTCGAGGTCGACAAGTACACGCGCGAGGAGGCCGCCATCGCCTACATGGGCCTGGGCTCCTGGCTGGGCCGGCCGCGCTCGCAGAACGCCAAGGGCCATCTGCTGGGCCACGTGAAGGACCTCGGCGTG
The DNA here is from genome assembly GCA_016713125.1 of Betaproteobacteria bacterium. GTDB lineage: Bacteria > Pseudomonadota > Gammaproteobacteria > Burkholderiales > SG8-39 > SZAS-79. Next base: position 70,392 of record JADJPT010000016.1, on the reverse strand, counting down.
GACGTCACGGACCCCAAGGTCCGCTACTACCAGACCAGCCGGCGGCTGGAGTACCACACCGATTCGATCGACATCGTCGCGCTGCTGTGCCTGAAGACCGCCAAGGCGGGCGGCGAGAGCTTCATCGTCAGCTCGATGACCCTGTACAACGAGATCCTGGCGCGCCGCCCGGACCTGGTGCCGGCCCTGTTCCTGCCCTACCCCACGGACCGCCGCGGCGAAGTCCCGGAGGGCATGAAGCCTTGGTTCGACGTGCCCATCTTCAACTGGCACGCCGGCCTGCTGTCGTGCATCTACGTGCGCCAGTACATCGAATCGGCGCAGCAGCTGTTCCCCGAGGCCACGCGCCTGACCGCGCAGCAGATCGAGGTCATGGACCTCATGGATGCGCTGTCGAACGATCCGCAGATCCACCTGTCGATGGCCTTCCTGCCCGGCGACATGCAGTTCCTGCACAACCACCAGATGCTGCATTCGCGCAACGACTTCGAGAACTGGCCCGAACCGGAGCGCCACCGACACCTGCTGCGCCTGTGGCTGGCGCCGCAGGAAGCGCGGCCGCTGCCCGAGGTGTTCGCCGCGCGCTACGGCAGCCTGACCCCGGGCGACCGCGGCGGCATCGTCGTCAAGGGCACCGCCTTCAAGGTGCCGCTGGAGGCCGAATAGTCGGGGAAGTCCGGACCGTCAAGCAATTCAGGAGGAGGAGCGAGGGCTGCAGCCACGCGGGCCGCGGGGAAGCGTAAAGCTTCCTAGCGTTGCCTGAACGCCGCGAATGCAGAGGCACGATCGCCCAGGCGCAATTCGCCGAGGATGCGATCGGCCGAAACGCGGCCCGCGAAGCGCAGGGGCAACGTCCCCTGCGCGGTTTCGGCCGAGCCGCTCCACTCGATCGCCGATCCCGACAGGCGCGCCGCGTCGATGCGCAGGGGCTGCCCGCCCAGCGTGCCTTCGACCTCGATCTGCTGGAAGTTCTGGTGGACCGCGAAGTGCCACTGGCCTGCGGCGTCGGCGGCGGCGTATCGACCGCGAGCCTGGGCCGGCACCACCCAGAGCATCACCGTGCTTTCCTCCGCCTGGCCATAACTGCCGCCGGCCACGCGCACCTTCTCGACGCGATCGGGTTTCCAGCTCGGGAACACGAAGGCATGGGTGACCACCCGCGTACCCGGCCTGAGCTCCTCGAGCATGCGCGGCGCCAGCCGGGCCATCAGCGAAGGCAGCAGGTAGATGGTGACCACGCTGGCCTTCGACAGGTCGGCGAGCAACACGTCTTCGACATGGAACTCGGTGCGCTCGGCGACGCCGGCGGCAGCCGCGTTCTGCCGGCTGCGTTCGACCAGATCGGCATCCAGTTCGATGCCCACGCCGCGCGCGCCGTAACGCTGCGCGGCCGCGATCGGGATGCGGCCGTCTCCGGAGCCCAGGTCGTAGACCGTGTCCCGGACCGGTGCCGGCGATCGCCAGCATGCGCTGCACGACCTCGGGTGGCGTGGTCACGAAGGGAGCGCGCACCTCGCCCTCCTGCTGCGCCCGCGCGGCCGCGCAAAGACACAGAGACAGCAGGATCAGGAGGACGCGCGACATGGAGGACTCCGTTGGCAGGATGGCGAAAATGCGATTATCGCGGAGTTCGGCGCTCCAAATGCACGGGCCCGCAGAAGTCGCCTCCTGCGGGCCCGCAGTGCCACGGCTGGCGTCCGCGCGCGAAGGCGCGGGCTCGGGCAGACGCTTAGGACATCTTCTCTTTCTTGGCTTTCTTGGCCTTCTTCGCCTTCTTGGCCTTGGCCGGCTTCTCACCAGGAATGTTTCGATCAACCAGCGCGATCCAGGAATGGACCCACCCGGAGTAACGCACGCCGAACGCCGCGGTTGACGCGCCGCACCCGCCCGCATGCGCGCACGCATGCAAGACTTTCGTCAGGCTTTGTCGAATTCGCCGGCGATCAGCTTGCGGCGCAGGATCTTGCCGACCGGGGATTTCGGCACCTCGCGCACGAACACATACTCGCGCGGTCGCTTGTAGTTGGGCAGCGTGGAAGTGCGGCAGTACTCGTCCAGGCTTTGCGCATCCGCGCCGGCCCTGAGCTTCACGAACGCCACCACCTTCTGCCCCCAGCGCTCGTCGGGCAACCCGGCCACCGCCACCTCGTCGACCGCGGGATGGAACGACAGCACCGACTCGATGTCCACCGGCGAGATGTTCTCGCCGCCCGAGATGATCATGTCGTCGACGCGACCGGTGACGTAGAGGTCGCCGTCGCCGTCGATATAGCCGGTGTCGCCGGTGAAGTACCAGCCCTCGCGCAGGGACTTGGCGTCCGCGTCCGGACGCTTCCAGTAACCCTCGAAGGCTTCGTCGCCGCGGAGGTCGGCGATGATCTGCCCTTCCTCGCCGCGCGCCGCAAGGTCGTCCGGGCCGCTGCGCCGCTCCGCGGGATCGAGCTTCACGACGCGAATGCGGATGTTGTAGCCGGCGCGGCCCGCACTGCCCGGCTTGGCCGGCGCGTGCTGATCGATGCTGAAGGTATAGATCTCCGAGGAACCGTAGTGGTTCACGAACAGCTGCGGCCTGAAGGCCACGTCCAGGCGCTGCAGCAGGGCGTCGGCCATCGGCGCCCCGGCGAAGCCCAGCGTGCGCACCGAGGAGACATCGGTCTGCGCGAACGCCGGATCGGACAGCAGGTCGTGGTACAGGGTGGGCACCAGGAACAGGTTGGAGATCTTCTCCGCAGCGATCAGACGCAGCGCCTCGGCGGTGTCGAAGCGCGGCAGGCAGACCAGCGTGCCGTCGACGATGGCGGTGGACAGCAGCGAGCGCACGCCCATGGTGTGGTACATGGGCATCACGCCCAGCGTGACCTCGCCGACGCGGTAGCGGTACTGCGCGACCTGGGCGAGCGCCGCCGCGCGCTCGGCACGATGCCTGCGCGGCACGCCCTTGGGCCGGCCGGTGGTGCCCGAGGTATAGAGCATCAGCGAGAAGTCCGCGGCCTCGGCATGGCACAGGCGCGCCGCGGGCGCCGCGGCAAGCAGGTCCTCGAAAGTCAGCGTGCCGCCGGCGGCCTTGCCGACGGCGATGCGCGGCAGGCGCGCGCAGGCCGGCGCCGCGGCCACCGCCTCGGCGCTCGCCGCCTCGAAGACGATGGCGCGGCCCTCGGCGTCGCCCACGCAGTACTCGATCTCGTCGGGCTTGGCGCGCCAGTTCAACGGCGTGACGATCACCCCGAGAAACTGGCAGGCCCAGTGCAGCGTGGCCATCTCCCAGCGGTTCTGCAGGACCACCACCAGGTGGTCGCCGCGCACCAGGCCCAGGCCGGCCAGCCCGCCGGCGACGCAGCGCATGCGCTCGAACCACTGCCCGTAGTCGAGGCGCACCGCGCCGTCGACCAGCGCCAGAGAATTCGGGCGTCGCTCGACGCTCTGCAGAAACGTATGCCCCAGATCAAACATGTTGCCGCCCCTTTGCCAATGCCTGGATTCCTGCCGGCGCGCGCGCCCCGCGACGCAGCGCACTCATACCGCGATGACCTCGATCAGGCGCTGCCGGTCGGCCGACGAGCGGGCGTCGCCCTGGAACACCACCGCACCGCGCTCCAGCGCGAGGAAGCGGTCGCACACCTCGAGCGCGCGCATCACGTTCTGCTCGACCAGCAGCACCGGGATGCCCTCGGCGCGCAGTTCATGGATCAGCGCGAAGATTTCGTCGGCGATCATCGGCGCCAGCCCCTCGGAGGGTTCGTCGATCAGCAGCAGGCGAGGTGCGCCGACCAGCACGCGGGCGATCGCCAGCATCTGCTGCTCGCCGCCGGACAGCGTGGTGCCCATCTGGCTGCGCCGCTCGGCCAGGCGCGGGAAGCGCTCGAAGGTGCGCTGCATGGCGCGCGCCGCCTCGGCCTTGGCGCGGCCCGGAGCCTGCATCAGGCCCAGGCGCAGGTTCTCCTCGACCGTGAGCCCCGGGAGCACGCGCCGGTCCTCGGGCACCAGGCCGATGCCGCGCCTGCAGATGCGGTCCGAAGCCAGGCCGGCGATGTCTTCGCCCTCGAAACGCAGGCGGCCCGACGAGGGTCGCACCCAGCCGGCAACGGTCTTGATCAGCGTGGTCTTGCCCACGCCGTTGCGGCCGAACAGGCCCACCACTTCGCCCTTGGCGACCGTGAAGGACACGCCCTGCAGCACGTGCGAGAGCCCGTAATGCGTATGGATGGCGTCGAGTTCGAGCATCAGTGCACGCCTCCGAGATAGGCCTTCTGCACGGCCGGGTTCTCGCGCACCGCCTGCGGCGTGCCCTCGGCGAGCTTCTGGCCCTGGTGCATGACCACCACGTGATCCGAGAGATTCATGACCACATCGATGTCGTGCTCGATCAGCAGGATGGTGAGTTCGCCGGCCAGGCCCTGGATCATCTGCGCGGTGGCCTGGGTGTCGCCGTGCGACATGCCCTGGGTGGGTTCGTCGAGCAGCAGGACCTGCGGCTTGCCGGCCAGCGATACGGCGATCTCCAGGCGGCGCTGCTCGCCATGCGACAGATGTCCGGCGAGCTCGGTGGCCTTGTCCTGCAGGCCGAAGCGCTCGAGCAGTTCCTCGGTGCGCTCGCGCGCGCGCTGGCTGCGGCGCACCGGCAGCAGCGCATGCCAGGCCGGCTCGAGGGCCTGTGCCGCCAGGCGCAGGTTCTCGTACACCGGCAGCTCGAAGAACAGGTTGGTGATCTGGAACGAGCGCGCCAGGCCCGCGAGCAGCAAGCGATTGGGCGATTGCCCGGTCACGTCGGCGCCGGCGAAATGCACCGTGCCGCGCTGCGGGCGCAGCGCGCCCGAGATCAGGTTGAACAGGGTGCTCTTGCCGGCGCCGTTGGGGCCGATCACCGAGGTGATGTGACCGCGCTCGGCGCGAAACGACACGCCGCTGACCGCGGCCAGCGCGCCGAAGCTGATCGACAGGTCGGCGACCTCGAGGACGGGCGACGCGCTCATGCGCCCTCCCCGGGCTTGCCGGCGCCCGGCGCGAACCGCCTGCGCAGGCGCGGCAGCACATAGCCCGCGAAGCCCTTGGGCAGGAAGATCACCGAGAGCATGAACAGCGCGCCGATGATGATCAGGTGATGTTCGGTCCAGGTGCCGATGACCGACTTGAGGCCGGTCAGAATCACCGCGCCGTACAGCGCGCCGACCAGGTGCCGACGCCGCCGAGGATGACCATGATCACGGCGTTGCCCGATGTCTGGAAGGCCAGCAGCTCCGGCGACACCAGGCCGCGCAGCATGGGGTACAGGCTGCCGCAAAGCGCGGCGACCACGGCCGCGATCACGAAGGCCACCAGCTTGGCGCGCCAGGGCGAGAATCCCAGGAAGGGCACGCGCGGATTCGTTGGCGCGTATCGCCACCAGCAGGCGACCGAAGGGCGTGCGCATCAGCCAGGCGAGGGCCGCGTAGAGCAGCATCACGAACACCAGCGTGACCAGGAAGAAGCCCAGCGGCGAGCTGGCCTGAACCGAGAACAGGCCGAACTCGACACGGATCTGCGGGATGCCGATGATGCCGTCCGATCCGCCCAGTTCGCGCGTGTTGTAGACCGCCTTGAACACCACCTGCGCCAGGCCGAAGGTGATCAGCGCGAAGTACACGCCGCGCGCGCGGATGGCGATGAAGCCGGCCACCACGCCGAGCAGCGCCGCCGCGGCGAAGGTCACGCCGATCGCCGCCCAGAACGAGGGCGACCAGTGCTTGAGCACCAGCGCGGAGACATAGGCGCCGAAACCGAAGAACAGCGCGTGGCCCAGCGACAGCAGGCCGGTGTAGCCGAGCAGCAGGTCCACGGCCATGGCCACGCCGGCCAGGATCAGGGCCTCGGTGGCCAGGCGGAAGAAGAAGGTGTCGCCGCTGGCCGCGGCGACCGCGGCGAACACCAGCGCGAGCGCGACGAAGGCGCCGGCCAGCACGCCGTCGCCGAGCGCGTCGGCGCGCTCGTTGGCCGCGACCGCGGTGCGCACCGCGACGCGCGTTGCCGGCGTATCAGCCATGCCCCAGCCTCCCGGCCAGGCCTTGCGGCCGCACCATCAGGAACAGCACCATGATGCCGAACACCAGCGGATCGCTCCACACCGGGGAGATGAACAGGCTGGAGATGGACTGTATCTGCGTCAGCACCAGGCCGGCGATCACCGCGCCCTTGATCGAACCCATGCCGCCGACGATGACCACCGTGAAGGCCATCAGGATGAAGTCCTTGCCCATGGTCGGAAACACCGAATAGATGGGCGCCAGCAGCACGCCCGACAGCCCGGCCAGCGCAACGCCGAAGGCGAAGGTGCCGGCGTAGACGCGCTCGACCGGCACGCCCAGCGAGGCCGCCATGTTCTTGTCCCAGGCCGCCGCGCGCACCATGGCCCCCAGGGTGGTGCGGTACACCACCAGCCAGACCGCGACGATGATGGCGCCGCCGGCGGCGATCAGGAACAGCCGATAATTCGGCAGCATGATGCCGAGGATCTCGCTCGCCCCGGAAATCGGCGATTCGGGCTTGTAGGGGTTGGGCCCGTAGGCCAGCTTGAACGCGTCCTCGGCGATGATGGCCAGGCCGAAGGTGAGCAGCAGCGTGAGGATGTGCCGGTCCTTGGTATGGAACACGCGCTGTATCAACGCGCGCTCCGTGAAATAGCCGATCGCGGCCATCGCCACCGGCACCAGCGCCAGGCACAGCCAGAAGTTGACGCCCTGGCCGACCAGGGTCACGGCGAGGTAGGCGCCCAACGCGTAGAACTCGCCGTGCGACATGTTGATCACGTCGAGCAGGCCGAAGATAATCGTCAGGCCCAGGGCCATGAGGATCACCGCCACGCCGATCGCCAGCCCGTTGGCCACCTGCGGGCCGTAGACGAACTGCAGGGATTCGAGAATTTCAGTCATGACAACCCATTCGCGAACGAAGTCACGGGGGCAGGGAGCGCGAGGGAGGGGGCACTCCCCCTCCCTTGCAGCCTAGCTTTCCCGCACCAGGTTCTTCAGAACCGCGTGCAAGTATCCGGACCCACCGCCGCCTCGCCCGGCACCTTGGCGATGATCTGGAACTTGCCGCCGGTGACCTTCACCGCGTACATGTCCTGGATCGCCTGGTGGTCGCCGGCGCGCATGGTCTTCTTGCCCTGTGGGGTCTGCCACTCGAGTCCGCGCATCGCCGTACGCAGCTTGTCGGTGTCGGTGCTGCCCGCCTTCTCGACCGCGGCCTTGTAGAAATACATCACGCCGTAGGAGTCCACGCCGTACAGATCGGGATCGGCCTTCCAGGCCGCCTTGAAGTCGGCGACGAATTTCTTGTTGGCCGGATTGTCCAGTTCGGCCGAGTAGGCCGCGCCGGTCACATAGCCGTCGGCGGCCTTGCCGATCGCCTTCATGTTCTGCGCGGTCACCGTGCCGGCCGCGCCGACGATCTGCAGGTTCTTGGCCAGCCCGAACTCGGCCAGCTGGCTCATGAAACGCACCGTGTCGTTGCCGGCCACCGAGGTGTACAGCACCTGCGGGCGCGCGGCCCGGATCTGTCCGAAGAAGGGCGAGTAATCCTTGTTGTCCAGCGGCGCGAACACCTCGCCCACCGACTTGGCGCCGCGCTTCTCGGCCGCCGACTTGAATGCCGCCACCGTGCTGCGGCCCATCTCGTAGTCCGGTCCCAGGTAGAACACCGAGGGGCTGGGCTTCTCCTTGACCATCCATTCGACCAGCGCCGCCGACTGCATGCCGGCCTTGGCGTTGACGCGGAACACGTTGGGCGAGCACTTGTCGCCGGTGATCGCGTCGGAGAACGACACGGTGGTGGCGGCCAGGCGCTGGTTGCGCTCGGCCACCTGGCCGACGGCCAGCGTCGAGCCGGAGTTCACCGTACCGGTCAGGAAATCGACCTTGCTGACCTGAAACAGCTTTTCGGCCTTCTGCACGGCGACGTTGGGGTTGGCTTCCTCGTCCTCGTAGATCGCCTCGACTTTGCGGCCCATGATGCCGCCCTTGTCGTTGATCTCCTTGATCGCCATGTCGATGCCCCACTTCACCTGCTGACCGATGCCGGCGTAGGTGCCGGTCAGCGGCGTGACCACGCCGATCTTGATCGGCGCGCCCTGCGCCTGCACCTGGCCGGCTGCGAACACGGCGGCGAGCGCCGCGCATATCTTCAATGTCTTCATCTGGTTCTCCTCTGGTTTGGTCGTACGTGTTGCGGCCCGGCGGCTCTTGCGACCGCGCGGGCCGGTTCCTTGCTCAGTTGCCGGTGTATTTCGGCTTGCGCTTCTCGAAGAAGGCATGCGCCCCTTCCTTGTAGTCGTGCGAATCGCGCAGCTTCTCGTAGGCGTGGCCCTCGAGGTCGAAGCTGGCTTCCAGGCTCGCGTCGTCGCCCTGGTTAAGCACGCGCTTGAGGGTCGACAGCGCCAGCGGCGAGAGAGCGTTCAGCTTGGCCGCGTAGCTCTCGATGGCCTTGTCGAGCGCCGCGGAATCCTCGACCACTTCGGTGATCAGGCCCCAGGCGTGCGCTTCGCTCGCCTGCAGGCGGCGGCCCATCAGAACCATGTCCTTGGCGCGCGTCATGCCGACCATGCGCAGCACGCGCTGGCTGCCGCCGGAGCCGGGCATCTGGCCGATGGTGACCTCGGGCAGCGCCACCAGCGTGTCCTTGGTGGCGAGGCGGAAATCGCAGGCCAGGGCCAGTTCCCAGCCGACGCCGAAAGCGTACTTCTCCATCGCGCAGATCACCGGCTTGGGGCAGCGCTCGGGCGCGCCGATGTTCCAGGCGAGGTGCGACATGCCGTCGCGCGGCACGTCGAAGAAACCGCGCACGTCGCCGCCCGAGGTGTACACGCCGTTGGCGCCGCGCACCACGATCACGCCGATCTCGGGGTCCCGGCCGAGCTCCTCGAACAGCGCACCGATCTGCGAGCGCGCCTTGTACGACACGATGTTGAGCGGCGGTCGATCGAGGATCAGCGTGGCGGTGCGCCTGGCGCCGTCCACCTCGAGGCGCATGCCGTCGAGTTCGGCGAGCAGGTCGCCGCGCTGCTTGGCGTATTTGGAAGTCATGTTCGCTCCTTTGGAAAAATCGGATTCTTGCCGTGGTTCATTTCGCGCCCGCACGCATCTCGCGCGCGGCATCGAGGATCGCCGCGACGATCGGGGCATAGCCCGTGCAGCGGCAGATATGCCCGGAGAGCATGTCCTTGACCTGCTCCGCGGTGGGTCGGGGTTCTCGGCCAGCCAGTGCGTGGCCGACATCAGGATCCCGGCGGTGCAGAAGCCGCACTGCAGCGCGTGGTGGCGGTTGAACGCCTGCTGCAGGGCGTTGAGCACGCCCTCCTGCGCCAGGCCCTCGACGGTGCGCACCTCGGCGCCCTCGCATTCGACCGCGTACTGCATGCAGCTGCGCACCGCGCGGCCGTCGACCATCACGGTGCAGGCGCCGCACACGCCGTGTTCGCAGCCCACGTGCGTGCCGTACAGCTTGAGCTCGTGGCGCAGGAAGTCGGTCAGCATGGTGCGCGGCTCGGCGTTGCCGCTCTTCGCCTTGCCGTTCACCGTCAGGCTGACGCGATGCGCGGCGCCGGGCTTGAGTCTGATCATTTCAGCGTGCTCCTGCCTGGGCGAAGGCCTGCGCGAGCACCTGCGCACCCAGCGTTTCGATCAGCGCGCGGCGGTACTCCACCGTGGCCTTGAAGTCGGCCATCGGCCGGGCGGCCGCGGCGGCCTGCGCGGCGATCTCGCGCGCCAGTTGCGCATCGGCGCGCTTGCCGAGGAAGGCCCGGGCGTCGGCCAGCACCGGCCGGCTTTCCACCCCGCCCAGCCCGAAGGACAGGTGCTGCAACGAGCCATCCGGCGCGAGCAGCGCCTCGGCGGCGCAGGCGACGATGGCGAAATCGCCGTGGCGCTGCGCGATCTCGGCAAAGGCATGGCCGGCGCCCTCCCGCCGCCGCGGCCAGAGCAGCGCCGTCAGCAGCTCCTCCGGTTGGCGTGCGGTGGACAGGATGTCGAGGAAGAAGTCCTGCGCCGGCACGCGGCGCGTGCCGCGCTTCGATTGCAGTTCGACCGCTACGCAGAGAGTCAGCAACACCAGCGGGATTTCGGAACTCGGATCGGCATGCGCGACCGATCCGCCCAGTGTGCCGCGGTTGCGGGTCTGGAAATGCCCGACGTTGGGCAGCGCCAGGGCCAGCAGCGGCAGGGCCTGCATGAGCCCGGCGTCGGCCAGCGCCGCGGCCTGGCGCAGGGTGGCGCCGGTGCGCACTTCGCCGTCGATCGTCACGGCGTCCAGGCCCTGCACGCGCTTGATGTCGAGCACCGCCTGCGGGCGCACCAGCCGCATGTTCAGCATGGCGCCCAGCGACATGCCGCCGGCCAGCACACTGGCCTCGGCGCCGAACTCCTCGAGCAGCGCGAGCGCCTGCGCGACGGTCTCCGGGCGGCAGTACTCGAAGCCGACCGGCTTCACCGCTTGCCTCCGAACAGGGCCGCGATCCGCTGCCAGGCGCCGGGCTTGCCGCCCCCCGTGCCATAGGACTCGAAGGCCTTGAAGAACTGCGCGATCAGAACACCGGTGACCGAGCCCAGCATGCGGTTGCCCACCGCCGCAACGGTGCCGCCCACATCGGCGCCGTATCGGTACGAGAGCCGCGTGCCCTCGCCCTCGGGGGCGAGTTCCACCCACGCGCTGCCGCGGCCGTTGCCCAGCCTGCCGCTGGCGCGGAAGTCCATGCGCAGGGCCTGCGGCGGAGTCTGCTCGGCGATGCGCACCTTCGCCGTGTACAGGCCGCGGATGCCGGCCACCCCGATGCTGACTTCGGCCTCGAAGGCGTCGGCGCCGACCTTGTCCATGCGCTTGCAGCCGGGAATCACGGCGCCCAGCACTTCGGCGTCGAGCAGCCGACGCCAGACCTCGGCCGGCGGTGCCGAAAGCAGTTGTGAACCCTCGCCCTGCAATGCGCCGCCGCCCTGCTCGAGGCCGCCTGCGGCGGCACCGCTCTTCTTGCCGTAGGTGCCGCTCACGGTCGCCTCGCGTCCGTTGGCGAGCTCCCAGACGCGGTTCAGTGACAGCGGCAGTTCGATGTCCTCGCGTCCCAGCGCATCGGCCGCGGCATTGGCCAGTGCCGCAGGTGCCAGCATGGAACTGCCGTCGCCCATGCCCTTGGCACCGGTCAGGTTGACGTTGGTCGGCGTGGAGATGTGGCCGATGTCCAGCTGCGGCATCTCCGGCGCGGTCGGGCACAGGTACTCCGCGAAGGTGCCGGAAACGAAGTTGCCGGCCCGATCGTGACCAGTTCCTCGTAGAGCGCGGCGCCCAGGCCGTGCGCGAAGCCGCCGTGGATCTGACCCTCGACGATCAGCGGATTGAGCATGGTGCCCACGTCGTGCACCGATACGTATTTGACGATCTCGAGGCGCCCGGTGGCCTTGTCGATCTCGATGGCCGCCAGGTCGGCGACGAAGCCGTGGGTCATGGCCGAGGCGATGCGGTCCTGCTCGTCCGGGCTGGTCAGCATCGGCGCATCCAGCACCACGGTCTCGTGCATGCCCGCGCTGACCTGGCCGGGCATGCCGGCCGGATTCCAGTGCGCGCGCGCAGCGAGCCGCGCCACGCCGATGGCCAGCTCGGGATTGGCCTTGACGCGCGCGGCGCCGCCGGCGAGTTCGATGTCTGCGGGGGAAACCTTGAAGTCCTCCGCCGCCATGGTCTTCAGCTTCTCGGCGACGCGGCGCGCGCAGGCCAGTACCGCGCTGGTGACGGCCGAGGCGAAGCGGTTGGAGTAGTTGCCCGAGGCGATGCTCCAGGCGATCTGGCGCGTGTCGGCCTCGGTCATCACGTCGACGTCCTCGGGCGACAGGCCGAGCTCCTGCGCGACGATCTGCGCGGTGACCGTGGCATGGCCCTGGCCGTTGGGCGTGCTGTCCAGCTGCACGCTGACCCCGCCGCTGGGATCGATGGTGATGGTGGCCGAGGCGTTGGCCCCGGATTTCTGTTCGGTCTTGCCGCGCTGCTCGGCGGTTTGCGCCAGGCCCACGTAGGCCATGTTCGAGCCCGAGGGCTCGACGCCCAGCGCAAAACCGATGCCGAACAGCTTGCCCGCCGCCCTGGCCTGTTCGCGTCGCGCCAGCAGCGCGGGGTAATCGGCCAGGCGCAGCGCCTCGGCCAGGCAGGCCTCGTAGTCGGCCGCGTCGTAGATCGCGCCGGCCGGACAGGTATAGGGGAACTCTTCCTTGCGCACCAGGTTGCGGCTGCGGATCGCGGCGGCGTCGATGCCCAGGCCGCGCGCCGCGATCTCCATGATGCGCTCGAGCGCGAAATAGAACTGCGGTCCGCCGTAGCCGCGGTTCAGGCCCGCCGGCTGTCGGTTGGTGACCACCAGCACGTTGTCGATGGCGAGGTTCTTGACGCGATAGGCGCCGTTGGAGGCCGCGTGCATGCGATACACCGAGGCCGGCTCCGGGGCGCGGATGTGGGCGCCCAGGTTGACCACGTTGCGGTAGCGCAGCGCCAGCAGTTCGCCGTCGCTGGCGAAGGCAGCCTCGACGCTGCCCAGGCGATCGGTGGCGCTGGAGGAGGCCATCAGGTGCTCGAGCCGGTCCTCGGTCCACTTCACCGCCACGCCGGTCAGGCGCGACACGGCGGCCATCAGCACCATGTACGAGTACACCGCCTGCTTGATGCCGAAGCTGCCGCCGGAGTTCGGCGGCGTGATCAGGCGCAGGCGGTTGCCGGGCACGTTCAGCGCGCCGGCCATCAGCGGCTGCAGCACGAACGGGCCCTGGAAGTTGGACCACACGGTGTAGCGGTCGGGATCCGGCTCGTACTGCGCGATCACGCCGTAGGTTTCCATCGGCGTGGCGATCGAGCGCGGGAATCGATAGTCGTACTTGAAGACGCGGCCGTCCTTCTGTGCGCGCGCGAACGCCTCATCCGGGTCGCCGTACTTGAAATTGCGCTCCTGCGCGATGTTGCTGCCGGCCTCTTTGTAGAGCAGCGGCGCGCCGGGCGCGATCGCGTCCTCGAGATGGCCCACGCCGGGCAGCGGCTCGTAGTCGACCTCGATGAGTTCCAGCGCGTCTTCGGCGATGTAGCGGTTCTCGGCCACCACCACGGCCACCGGCTCGCCGGCGTAGCGCGCCTTGGTCGTCGCGCACACCTGGAAGCGCATCTTCGAGCGCACCACGCTGGGGATCACGCCGGCCACCTGTGCGATCTGCGCGCCGGTCACCACGCCGAGCACGCCGGGCAGGGCCTCGGCACGGCGGGTGTCGATGCCGCGGATGCGCGCATGCGGATGCGGCGAGCGCAGGATGGCGGCATGCCGCATGCCGGCCACCGGTTCGAGGTCGTCGATGAAACGCCCGCGGCCGGTCAGCAGCGGGCGGTCCTCCTTGCGCGGCAGCGCCGCGCCCACCCAGCCCGGCTTGACGCTCTTGTCGGCGGTGACACTCATTGCGTGTCGGCCGACTCCCCGAGCAGCGCGCGGCGGAAGCGCGCCTTCAGCAGGCCGCCGTCGCGCGGCGGCAGGGTCAGCGCGAGCTTCTCGGCCACCACCTTGACCTGCGCGAAGTACGGGCCGCGGGCGGTGCGCGTGGCCTTGACCAGCGCCGGCAGTTCCGCGGCGCTGCGCACCACGTGCGAATCGGCGATGCCGCAGCCTTTGGCAACGGCGGCCATGTCCATGCCGTGCGCGGTGTGCGTCTTCTGCATGCCGGTCTCGCCGAAGTGCTCGTTGTCGATCACCACGATGGCGAGGTTTGCCGGCTTCTGCACGGCGATGGTGGCCAGCGAACCGATGCCCATCAGCATTTCGCCGTCACCGGTCAGCACCAGCACTCGCCGCTCCGGACGGGCCAGCGCGAGCCCCAGGCCGACCATGGCGGCATTGCCCATCGCACCCCACATCGGAAAGGTCAGCACATGGTCGCCGGCCGCGGCGGCGTCCCAGGTGGCGGAGCCCAGCCCGGTGACCACCAGCAGGTCGCCGCGCTCGGCGAGCAGGGTCTTGACCACATCGCGTCGCTTCATGGTCGCGCTCATTGGTTCACCTGTTCCTGGAAGCTCTTGATGCCGATCACGCGCTGGCCGATCAGCACGGCCACCGCGCAGTAGCTGTTGTAGGCCAGGCGCAGCGCGGCATTCACCGCCGACTCGATGGCCTCCGGCGCGTCGGCGCGCTGCACCACCACGCCCATGTCCTCGAGCACCGACTGCGTGGCCTGGCCCATCGGCACCTGCCAGGGATTGAACTCGCCGTACTCGCCGCGCATGGTGATCAGCATCACCAGCGGGAAGCGGCACTCGGCGACCATGCCCAGGCAGTTGATGATGTTGCCCACGCCGCTGGATTGCATCAGCAGCGCGGACTTCTCGCCGCCCAGCCAGGCGCCGGAGATCAGGCCGATGCCCTCTTCCTCGGTGGTCATGACCACCGTCTGCATGCCGGCATCGGCATGGCACAGTTCGATCAGGCGCTTGTGTCCGCCGTCCGGCACGTAGCCGACGATCTTCACGCCGGCGTCCTTCAATGTGCGGTGGACGGCCAGCGACCAGTCCACGCTTGCAGTGGCGCTCATCTCCTCATCCCTTCTGGTGGTTGCGGGGGGCTGCGCGCAATGCTACGCGCAGTGGCAGCGGGCGACGTTACCCACGGATCGGGGAAATTACCAATCAGTCCGCTCGCAACGCGCCGGGATCCCTTGTGCGTTGCACAAGGGATCGCGAATCAGGCCAGGGTGGCCTGCCCGGATTCGTACAGGTCCACCACCTTGCGGTACTGGCTTGGTGTGACGCCGATATGGTGGCGGAAGAACCGCGTGAAATGCCCGGGCGCACTGAAGCCCAGCCGATAGCCGAGGTCGGCGATAGGCGCACGACTGTGCGCCAGGCCGGAGAACGCGGCCTCCATGCGCAACTCGTTGGCGAACACGCCGGGCGTCAGGTTGGTGGCACGCCGGAACAACTCGAAGAAATGCGTGCGCGACAGGCCGCAGTGCCCGGCCAGGCCGTCGACATCGAGCTCCATGCCGACGCGCGCGCGCATCACGGCGATCGCCTCGCGGATGCGCGGATCGTGTCGCGCGGGCGAGCCGCCTTCGCGCAGCACGTCGCCGGCCTTCCACAAGGAGAAGGGTTCGATCACCGCGATCATAAGGTCGAAGATCAGCGACTCGACGCGCTGCGAGGAGGCATCGGTCATCGACACCATGGCCGAGGCGAGGTCATCGGCGACGATGCGCAGACGCGGCGTGACCGGCACGCCGTTCCGTGGAAAGAACCGCGGATGGCCGGACACGGTGAGGCGTGAGTGGATCTCGGCCAGCCAGGCCGGCTCGATGTACAGCGCGAGGATGAAGGTCGATTCCGCCGTGCCCGGCTCGTAGGCGTGCGGCTCCCAGGCATTGACCAGCACCGCGCGGTCGTCGGTGAGCGGGCAGCGCACGCCGCGCACCCGGAAGGCGCCGTCGGCGCCGACCACCTTGATCAGCACGTGGCAGTGGTGATGGGCGTGCGTGACCAGCGGCGCGTTCAGATCGATCAAGCCGACGCGTCCGAAACGGCCCTGCAGGAAACTGACTCCCTTCGACATCGCTGCGATCCTTTGCCCGCCCCTCGCTCCCGGGGGGATTCTAGCGCACCGTCACGGCCACCCGCTGCACTGCATTGTTGCCGAAACCGGCGATGTCCCAGACCGGCGCCAGGGGCTGCACCGCGCCGGCGGCGTCGGTGGCGCGACAGGCGAGTTCGTGCTCACCGGGCTCCGCCTGCCAGTCGAAATGCCAGCCGCGCCAGGCCCAGGGACTGGCAGCGGCAGGTTCCAGCACTGCGGCCCGCCAGTCGCCGTTCACGCAGACTTCGACCTTGGCGACCGGCGTGCCGCCGCCGGACCAGGCGCGGCCGCGCAGACGCTGTGCGCCGGCCTCGACCAACCGGCTGCGCTTGTAGAAATCCGGAATGCCCGGCGGAATCATCAGCGCGTTCACGCGCATGTGCGTGCAGGGCACGCCGGCCTCGCCGGGCTCGCGGCGGAAGTGGTAGCTGAGCGCCTGCTGCACGCCCTCGAAGGGCCGGTCCACGGCCTCGCTCTTCGCCAGCCCCTTCACGCTGGCCATGCCGTACCAGCCCGGCACGATCAGGCGCAGCGGCGCGCCATGCTGCGGCAGCAGCGGCTGGCCGTTCATGGCGTGCACCAGCAGGACTTCGTCGCGCATGGCCTCGTCCAGCACAAGGCTGCGCGCGTACTCGTGCTCTATGCCGCGGTCTATGCCGCGGTCGGTGCCGCTGAACACCAGGTGCGTGGCCTGCGCGCGCAGACCGGCCGCCTCGAGTACGCCGGCCAGCGGCGTGCCGGTCCACTCGGCCGTCGATGCGCCCTCCTCGATCCAGGGCATGGACGGGTAGCGCGGCGAGACCTGCGCGCGGCCGTTGCCTGCGCATTCCAGGGTCACGCGCAGCGTCTTCTGCGGCAGGGCGCGGATCTGCGCCAGCGAGAGCCGCGCCGGGCGCTCGAGCAGGCCGCCGAGCTCCAGGGTCCAGCTCGCGGCATCGCCCTCCGGGATGTCGAAATGGATCAGCAGGTAGTGCAGGCCGACCGGCGTGACGTCGTAGCGCAGCGCTTCCAGCGGCATGCCGCTGTTGCGCGTGGCCAGGGCCACCTCTTCCGGCTGAAAGCGCCCGACGATGGGAGGGCGGCGGGTAGGGCTCATCGTGGTCACCGTTGCGGAGCGGGAAAAACGCCATTCTAGGGACTATGCCGCGTTCCCGCGCAACCGATGTCCCCGCGCGCCGCTTTATAATCTTCGCGCAATGCGCACCCGCCACGCTCTCCCGGCCTGCTGATGGATCTGCCAGACCTGCTGGTGCAGGCGCTCGCCCCCGAATCGCAGGGCGAGCTGTGGGTGTTCGGCTACGGCTCGCTGATGTGGTCGCCGGATTTCCCCCTCGCGTCCTCCTCGCCGGCGCTGCTGCGCGGCTACCACCGCGCCCTGTGCATCTACTCGCACCGCTACCGCGGCACCCCGGCCAGGCCCGGGCTGGTGATGGGCCTGCGGCGCGGCGGCTCGTGCTGGGGCATGGCCTTCCACGTGCGCAAGCGCGACGCCGAGGCGGCACTGACCGCCCTGTGGAATCGCGAAATGCTCAACCGGGTCTACATGCCGCGCTTCGTGCCGGTGGCGCTGCGCGACTCGCGCCAGACAGGCGCGCCGGTACCCGGTCGCACGGTGCGGGCACTGGCCTTCGTCGCCGACCCGGCCCACGGCCAGTACGCCTGCGAGCTCTCGGTGGAGGAAACGGCGCGGCTGGTGGCGCAGGGCCATGGCGAGCGCGGCCGCAACATCGAGTATGTCTCGCAAACCCTGGAACACATGCGCGCACTGGGCGTGCGCGACGCGCATCTGCAGAAGACCCTGGATCTGGCACTCAGGCTGCGCGGCAAAACCGGCGGCTGAGCGCCTCGACCGGCAAGCCCTGTTGCGACGACAATGTATCTTTGTCGATACAAAAACTGCCCGGAGAGCCGCTCCAGGAGCCGATTTCGAAAATTGAAAGTTTTAAAATCAGGCGGCGCGCACAGCCGCCTCGAAGCGCTCCATGGCCTGCTCGAGCAGCACGCGGCGGGTGCCGAAGTTCAGCCGCACGTACTGTGGCGCGCCGAAATCGGCGCCCGGCGAAAGGCCCAGCCCGTGGGCCAGGAAGTGCGCCTGCGGATCCGCCAGACCCAGGCCCGAGCAGTCGATCCAGGCCAGGTATGTGGCTTCCAGGTGCACCATGCGCACGCCGGGCAGCGCGGCGACGCTGCGCTCGACCAGGTCGCGGTTGGCGCGCAGGTAGTCGAGCTGCGCGCACAACCAGTCCTCGCCGTCGCGATAGGCCGCCAGCCCGGCCTCGTAGCCGAACAGGCCGGCGTCGTGCACCGATTTCTTGAGGTCGAAGGCGAAGGCCTCGCGCAGCGCGGGATCCTCGACGATGGCGTAGGCCATGCCGGCGCCGGCGATGTTGAAGGTCTTGGACGGCGCCATCACGGTTACGGTGCGCCGCGACACCTCGGACCCGAGGCTGGCGATGGGCACGTGCGGCTTGCCTGCGTCGAGCAGCAGGTCGCAGTGGATCTCGTCCGAAATGATCAGCAGGTCGTGGCGCTGCGCGAATGCGGCTAGGCGCTGGAGCTCGGCGCGCGTGAAGATGGTGCCGCCCGGGTTGTGCGGGTTGCACAGCATCAGCAAGCGGGATTCGGGGCGCACCGCGGCGGCCAGCGCGTCCTCGTCCCAAACCCAGCGACCGCCCTGCACGATCATCGGCACCTCGGTCCAGGCACGCGGCGCGGCCTTGGCGGCGCGGAACAGATGGTAGTAGACCGGGTCGGGCGTCAGCACGTGCTGCCCCGGCGCGCACAACCGGTTGGCGGCCATGTACAGCGCAGACACCACGCCGGGCAGGTAGACGATCCATTCCGCCTTCACCTCCCAGGCGTAGAGCCGTGACATGCGATCAATGATCACGGCACCCAGTTCCGGAGAGGGCATGGTGTAGCCGAAGATGCCGTGCTCGACGCGGGCTCGCAGCGCCTCGATCACTGCGGGCGGGGCGCGGAAGTCGGTGTCGGCGACCCAAAGCGGGATCACGTCGCGCCCGGCGTATTTTTCCCAGCGCAGGCTGTGCGATCCGCGCCGGTCGATCGGCGCGTCGAAATAGCTCGAATCAAGGATTGTCATAGGCTGCGAATGTAACCCGGAAAAGAAAACGCCGGAAGCGAGGCTTCCGGCGTCGAAGGTTTGCACCCCCGCGGGGGAACGCGGGCGTGCGGTTCTTGGTATTGCGCGCTCTACTTTTTGTTCTGCGCGCCTTTCTCCTCCAGCCTCTCCCCCTTCTTGTCCTCTTCTTCGGGCGCAGCCTCTTCCGCGGCCTCCGCCTCCTGATCGCCGGCCTTGTACTCCTCCTCCAGCGATCCTCCCTGCATGCCCTCCTCGGCCTTCTCCTCCTCGGGCGTCGGCGGCGCCATGCGTTCGGCGCGGGTCATCTCCTGCAGCGTGGTCGGCAGCCACAGCGCGACCTGCGGGAACTGGAACACGACCAGGATGGCGATGACCTGGATGAACATGAAGTCGAACATGCCCCTGTAGATCGTCGTCAGCCCCCATTGCGGCACCACCTGCTTCAGGTAGTAGGCCGACATCGCCACCGGCGGCGACAGGTAGGCGGTCTGCATGACCACGGCCACCAGCGCGCCGAACCAGATCAGGTCGACCTTGAGCGCCACGATCACCGGGTAGAAGATCGGCAGGAAAACCAGCACGATGGCCTGCCATTCGAACGGCCAGCCGAGCAGGAAGATCAGCGCCAGGACCAGCAGCAGCATCATGAACGGCGGCATCGGCAGCGACAGCAGCATGTCGGTGATCCACTGCGCCGTGCCGAGGCGCGAGAACACTGCGCCGAAGATGTTGGAGCCCACCGCGAGGAACAGCATCATGCTGGAGGTGTTCATGGTGCTGATGCAGGCCTGCCGGAGGCCGGCGAAGGTGAAGCGGCGGTAGACCACGGCAAGGAAGAACGCGCCGGCGACGCCGACCGAGGCGGCCTCGGTGGGCGTGGCGATGCCCATCAGGATGGAACCGAGTGTCGCACCGATCAGCACGCCC
The DNA here is from genome assembly GCA_016713125.1 of Betaproteobacteria bacterium. Lineage (GTDB taxonomy): Bacteria > Pseudomonadota > Gammaproteobacteria > Burkholderiales > SG8-39 > SZAS-79. The sequence continues at coordinate 50,764 of JADJPT010000016.1, read as the reverse complement.
AGGGGCACCATGCCGAGAAACACTTCCTTGACGACGATCTTCCAGTCGTGGACGCGCTCTTCGTAAGGCACCGGCGGGCCGAGTTTCGGATTGATGAAGCTGCGCACCAGCGTGTACGTGATGTACATGCCCGCCAGCATGAAGCCCGGGCCGAAGGCCGCGGCATACAGGTCGGAGACCGAGACGCCGAGCACCGGACCCATGACGATCAGCATGACCGAAGGCGGGATCAGGATGCCCAGCGTGCCGCCTGCGGCCATCGCACCGGCCGACATGCGCGCGTCGTATCCGGCCTTGATCATGATGGGTGCGGCCATGATGCCCAGCACGGTGACCGCGGCGCCGACGATGCCGGTGGCCATCGCAAAAACCGTGGCGGTGAGAATCACGCCGAGATACAGCGAGCCGCGCACCGGCGCGAGCAGGTCGCGGAAGGCGCGGAACAATCGCTCCATCAGTCCGGCCTGCTCGGTCAGGAAGCCCATGAAGATGAACAGCGGGATCGCCACCAGTTCCTCTGACTTGATCATGCCCAGAGTCTGCAGGTAGGCAAGATCGAACACGGATTCGCCCAGCCCGACATAGCCGAAACCGAGCGCAAGGATGATCAGCGTGAACGAGATCGGGAAACCGACGAAGATCACGCCGATCATCACGATCAGCATGACCAGTCCGAGCGCCTCCTGGCCGGTCATACCTCCCCCCCGGCCTTGTGCTCGAATTCGCGGCCGGTGCGCATCGCGAACCAGCTCTTCAGGATTTCGGATACGCCCTGGATCATCAGCAGGGCGGCGGTCAGCGGCACCACGCTCTTCAGGGGCCAGAGCAGCGGACGCCAGGCGGTCTGCTCGGAGCGCTCGCCGATATTGAAGGCGTGGATGGCGTCGTCGATGCTGGCACCGAACAGCAGGATCATGCCGGGAAAGAACATCAGTATGTAAGCGTAGAAGTCGATCTTGCCCTTGGTGCGGTCGGAGAACTTCTCCCACAGCATGTCGGTGCGGATGTGCGCGCCGCGCATCAGGGCGAAGTGCGCGCCGAGCATGAACAGCGCCCCGTACAGCATGTAGGACATGTCGTAGGCCCAGATGGTGGGGGTGTTGAGCGCGTAGCGGGAGAACACCTCCCAGAACACCACCAGCGCGAGCGGCACGCACAACCAGGCAATGGCCCGCCCGGTCCAGTCCGTGAACGTGTCTATGCTCTTGATGATCCGGTAATAGACGGGCGAAAAATCCAGCTTGTCCGCCATGGCATCAGCCTTTCTAGGGGAAACGCGCGCATTGTAATAGATGGATCACGATCCTGTGCGCCTCGCGCACTGGAGCTTTGCCATCGGCACAACAACCGGGACGACAGACTCACCGATGCCATGCACCCGATTCGGGCATCGGTTCCTTCAGGGCGCCCTCCGACGAGGCGGCGTGTACGCGCCCAAAAGCGAAGGGGGCGGTTTCCCGCCCCCTTCGTCAGACACCTTCAGTGAGACTACTTCTTCGCGGCGGCCGGCTTGGCGGCCTTTGCCGCGGTCTCGGGCCAGTAGTGGTTCGCGGCGAACGAGTACGGCGGCGACATGTAGCGCTTGGCCGGCACGACGACGGAAGCGTAGGCACGCTGCGACTCCCAGACCTTCTTGAAGAAGGCGTTCTTCTCGGCCTCTTCCTTGGCCATCACGTCCCAGGTCTTCAGGAACGCCGTCAGTACGTCAGGCGGCGTGCGCAGCACTTTGACGCCATGCTTCTCCTGGAGCTCCTTGAGCGCATCGGCGTTCTGCTTCTGCCAGCGAACCCACCAGCGGATGAAGGTGTCGCTCACCGCGGCCTTGGTCATCTCCTGCTGCTGCGGCGTGAAGGACTTCCACACGTCGCCGTTGATGAACAACTCGCCGATCACGCTGGGCTCGTGCATCCCCGGGGTGTAGTGGTACTTCCAGACGTTGTGCAGGCCCAGACGCAGGTCCTCGATGCCGGCGACCCACTCGGCGCAGTCGATCACGCCGCGCTGCGCGGCGGGGATGATCTCGCCGCCCGGCAGGTTGACGGTGGTCATGCCCATGCGCGTGAAGATCTCGTTCACGATGCCGGTCTGGCGGCATTTCATGCCCTTGAAGTCGGCCAGGTTCTTGATCGGGCGCTTGAACCAGCCGAAGGCCTGCGGGCTGGACGGCAGGATCGGGAACGGCACCACGTTGATCTTCATCTCCTTCTGATAAAGATCGTTGTACAGCTCCCAACCACCGCCCTCGTACATCCAGCCGAGGAAATCCATGTGATCCATGCCGAAGGGGCCGGCCGGCGTGGAGGCGAACAGCGTGGTCGCTGATGCTTGCCGATCCAGTAGTAGGAGACGCCGTGGCCGCCATCGATCACCTTCTTGGACGTGGCGTCGAGAATCTCGAACGGCGGGACGACCTGACCTGCGGCCATCGCCTCGATCTTGATCTGGCCGGCGCTCAGCTTGTCCATCTTGTCGGCGAACATCTTGAAGTTTTCCTGGAGCGTGCTGCTCGCCGGCCAGGTCGACTGCATCTTGAGGTTCTTGACTCCGGACGCCGCCGGTGCGGCCTGCTGGGCGAATCCGGACGAAGCGAAGGCCATGGCCGTAGCGACGGCCGTCAGCGCCAGCCCGTTCTTGAATCTGCGCATGATGTCTCCTGATTAGGGTTTTTCAAGGCGGCTTGCGGATCCAGACCGGCACGCACCCCGGGAGACTGTCCACACCGCCTTTGAGCGACCGATGTTAAGCGTCGGGTTGCTGGACTGTCAACGCAGCCCGGGATGGACAAAAAAAGGGGCGGCCGCAGCCGCCCCTCTCTGACACAAGGAAATACGCTACTTCTTCTTGTCGCCGCCTTTGGCTGCGCCCTTGCCCGCGCTCTCCGGCCAGTAGTAATTGGCGACATAGGAATACGGCGGGTACATGAATCGCTTGGCCGGCACCACCACCGAAGCGTAGGCACGCTGCGAGTCCCACACCTTCTTGAAGAAGGGGTTCTTGCCCGCCTCCTCTGCCGCCAGCCCTTCCCAGGCCTTGAGGTAGGCGCTGAGGATCTCCGGCGGGGTGCGCAGCACTCGCACACCATGCTTTTCCTGGAGTTCCTTGAGCGCATCGGCATTCTGCTTCTGGTAGCGCGCCGACCAGGAAACGAAGGCGTCGCGGTTGGCCGAACGCATGATCTCCTGCTGCACCGGGGTGAGCGCCTTCCACACGTCTGTGTTGATGAAGAACTCGCCGATGGTGTTGTTCTCGTGCACGCCCGGGGTGTAGTGGTACTTCCAGACGTTGTGCAGGCCCAGGCGCAGGTCTTCGATGCCGCCGACCCATTCGGCGCAATCGATCACGCCGCGCTGCGCCGCCGGGATGATCTCGCCGCCCGGCATGTTGATGGTCTGCATGCCCATGCGCGTGAACACTTCGGCGTTGATCCCGGTCTGCCGACACTTCATGCTCTTGAAGTCGGCCAGGCTCTTGATCGGCCGCTTGAACCAGCCGAAGGCCTGCGGGCTGGTCGGGTGCGCCGGCATCACCACCAGATTCAGCTTCATCACATTCTGGTAGAGCTCGTTCCACAGCTCCTGGCCGCCGCCCTCCCACATCCAGCCAAGATAATCCGTGTGATCCATGCCGAACGGCCCGCCGGGCGGGCCCGCGAACAGCACCGCGGCCTTGTTCTTGCCGACCCAGTAGTACGAGATCGAATGGCCGCCGTCGATGACCTTTTTGGAGGCCGCGTCGAGGATCTCGAAGGGCGGCACCACCTGGCCTGCGGCGAGCGCTTCGATCTTGAGCTGCCCGCCCGTGAGCTTGTCGACGCGCTCGGCGATCAGCTTGAAATGATCCTGCGCAGCCGAACTCGCGGGCCAGCTGGACTGCATCTTGAGCACTTTTGCGCCGGCGGGTGCCGCCTGTTGCGCATGCGCGGCGCAGCCGAGCCCGGCGGCCAGCGCCAGAGCGAGCGCCCTGATCGTGTTCTTGTGCGACAGCATCATCTTCTCCTCGAAGGGTTGGTTCGACAGATGCTACGCGTGCGCAGCGGCCTGTCAACGCAGCGTTTCACCATGCACGCCGGACATGCGATCAGGAGCGTCCGCCGCCAGCCCGGGAACCGCCGCGGAATCAGACCAGCGTCACCCTGGCGAACTTGCGCTTGCCGACCTGCACCACGAAGGTGCCACCCCTGGCCAGCTTCAGCGCCTTGTCGGAGAGCTTCTCTCCGTCCAGTCGCACGCCGCCCTGCTCGATCATGCGCAAGGCTTCCGAGGTGCTGGGCGTCAGACTGGCCTGCTTGAGCACCTGCATCACGACCATGCCGTCATCGGCACAGTGCAGGGTCAGCTCGGGAATGTTCTCCGGCAGTGCCCCGTGCCGAAAGCGCGACTCGAACCCGGCAAGCGCGGCCACCGCCGCGGGCTCGCCGTGAAAGCGCGCCACGATCTCCTGGGCGAGAGCGACCTTGATGTCGCGCGGATTGCGGCCCTCGGCGACTTCGCGCCTCCAGGCCTTGACCTCGCCCAGGGCGCGGAAAGACAGCAACTCGAAGTAGCGCCACATCAGGTCGTCGGAGACCGACATCAGCTTGCCGAAGATCTCGTCGGGTGGCTCGTCTATGCCCACGTAGTTGCCCAGCGACTTGGACATCTTCTGCACCCCGTCCAGTCCCTCGAGCAGCGGGGTGGTCAGGATGCACTGCGGTTCCTGGCCCCAGTCCTTCTGCAGTTCGCGGCCCACCAGCAGGTTGAACTTCTGGTCGGTGCCGCCGAGCTCCACGTCGCTGCGCATGGCAACCGAGTCGTAGCCCTGCATCAGCGGGTAGAGCAGCTCGTGCATCGCCACCGGCTGTCCGGCCTTGTAGCGTTTGGAGAAATCATCGCGCTCGAGGATGCGCGCCACGGTGTATCGCGAGCACAGCCGGATCATCCCCTCGGCGCCCAGCTTGTCCGACCAGGTCGAGTTGAACATGATCTCGGTCTTCTCGGGGTCGAGGATCTTGAACACCTGCTTCTGGTAGGTGCGGGCGTTCTCCTGGATCTGCTCCCGGGTCAGAGGCGGGCGCGTCTGGTTCTTCCCGGTCGGATCGCCGATCATGCCGGTGAAGTCGCCGATCAGGAACTGCACTTGGTGGCCCAGGTCCTGGAAATGCCGCAGCTTGTTGATCACCACGGTATGGCCCAGGTGCAGATCGGGGGCCGTGGGATCCATGCCCAGCTTGATGTTCAGGCGGCGCCCGGTCTTCAGCTTGCCGACCAGTTCCTCCTCGACCAGCAGCTCTTCGGCGCCGCGTTTGATGATCTCTAGTGCTTCCGCGATTGGAACCATGTTCTCGTTGCGCGCCGGCAAGGCGCTCCGGGTTTGGCTGCCCGGCGAAGTCTGCTACACTCGCGCGGTCCGCCGTGAGGAGAGTTCGGCAGGCATATGATAAAAAACGAATTTTAGCCGATAGCCGAACTGTGCCCAAGGATTTCCTGCACTCACCGTTGAGATTTGCCCGCCTGGGGATCTTGCTCGCCCTGCCTGCGTTCGGCGTGGTGGCGGCCTTCGGTACCGCGCAGGACGGCGAGTTGCTGCTGCCCGGCACCGCGACGGTGGAGCCGCTGAGCATCGATGTCGAAGCGACTCTGGTGCCTGCGCCGGCTTTGTTCGTGCGCGAGGATCGCTTCCTGCGCGGCGACACGCCGGCGGGACTGCTCTCCCGTCTGGGCGTGAACAGTGACGATATTCAGTCGCTGCTGCGCTCGCGCACCGCCCCGCTGCGCAGTCTGCGCGCCGGAATGTCGGTGACGGCCGAGGTTTCCGCGGAAGGCGCGCTGCTGTCGCTGAGCTACGTTTCCGGCAAGGACAGCATCGTCACGCTGACCCGCGAGGGCGAAGGATTCGCATCGACCGAGTCGCGCGCCCGGTTCGAGGCGCACACGACGCTCAAGTCGGGGACGATCCGCAGTTCGCTGTTTGCCGCGGCCGATGCCGCCGGTCTGCCCGACAGCGTGGCGATACAGATGGCGGAGATCTTCGGCGGAGACATCGATTTCCACCGCGACCTGCGCAAGAACGACCGCTTCTCGGTGGTCTACGAGATGCTGTATCTGGACGGACGTGCCGCACGTGCCGGCCGCGTGCTGGCGGCGGAGTTCGTCAACGCCGGCAAGTCGTTCCGTGCCGTCTGGCACTCCGGCGCCGACGGCAAGGGCGGCTACTACGCGCCTGATGGCAAGAATCTGCGCAAAGCCTTTCTGCGTTCCCCGCTGGAGTTCTCGCGTGTCTCCTCGGGCTTCGGACTGCGCATGCATCCAATCATGCAGCAGTGGCGGGCACATCGCGGCGTCGACTACGCCGCGCCGACCGGCACGCGTGTACGTGCAGTCAGCGATGGCACGGTGGATTTCGCCGCACGCCAGGGAGGCTACGGCAACATGGTGGTCATCAAGCATCAGGGGCAGTTCTCCACCGCCTATGCCCACCTGAGCGCCTTTGCGCCCGGTCTGCGCAAGGGCGCGCGAGTCTCACAAGGCGACGTGATCGGCTTCGTCGGCCAGACCGGCTGGGCGACCGGCCCGCACCTGCACTACGAGTTCAGGGTCGCCGGTGAGCCACGCAACCCTCTGGCCGTCGTGCTGCCGGCGGCCGAGCCGCTCGGCGCGCAGGAGCTGGCCGCGTTCCGCGCCTTGGCTGCACCGCTCGCCGCGCAACTCGATCTCCTCGCCACAACCAATCTGGCTGCGCTCGAGTAATCGAGCAGTCGCCGGGCCCGCCGTGATCCGCGAGGATCTCTATCTCGGCCTGATGTCGGGTACCAGCCTCGACGGGGTGGACGCCGTGCTTGCCGATTTCAGCGGCGGGCAGTGCAGAATCCTTTCTCACGCGCACCTCGACTTCGAGGCGTCACAACGCGCCGAATTGCTTGCCCTGACAGCGCCCGGCCCTGACGAAACCGAGCGCGCCGCGCGACAGGCCAACGTCCTGTCCCGAATCTACGCGCTGGCGGTGGAGCGTTGCCTCACCGGCCGCCCGGCCGGGTCCGTGCGCGCCATCGGCTGCCACGGCCAGACCATACGCCATCGGCCGGAACAGGGTTACACCGTGCAGATTGGCAACGCCGCCCTGCTGGCCGAACTCACGGGCATCGACGTGGTGGCCGATTTCCGCAGCCGGGACATTGCCGCCGGAGGGCAGGGCGCGCCGCTGGTGCCCGCTTTCCATGCCGCAATCTTCGGCGTTTCAGGTCAAGCGCGCGCCGTGGTCAATATCGGCGGAATCGCCAATGTGAGCCTGTTGCTGCCCGGAGCGCCGGTACTTGGCTTCGACACCGGCCCTGGCAACGGCCTGATGGATCTCTGGGCGTCCCGGCACCTGGGTCAGGCCTACGATGCCGGCGGTGCCTGGGCATCCAGCGGACGCCCGGTGCCCGGCCTGCTCGAGCGATTTCTGGCCGAGCCGTTTTTCGCGCGTGCAGCTCCCAAGAGCACCGGGCGGGAGCTGTTCAATCTCGACTGGCTGCTCGGCCATCCGGTAGCCAACGCCGTGCCCGCCGACGTGCAGGCCAGTTTGCGCGACCTGACGGTGGAGAGCATTGCCCGGGCCATCGAGACTTCGCCCACCCGCATCGAGAGCGTGGTGGTCTGCGGCGGCGGCGCCCTGAACACCGGGCTCATGCAAGGGCTGGTGGATCGTCTGCCCGCATGCGGCGTGCAAAGCAGTGCCATGCTGGGCGTGAATCCGGACTGCGTGGAGGCCGCCGCATTCGCATGGCTGGCGCGCCAGGCGGTACTCGGGCTGCCGGGCAATCTGCCCGCAGTCACCGGAGCGCGGGGGCCGCGCATCCTCGGCGCCATCCATCGCGCCTGAATCGGCCCCAGGCCGGAGTCGGGCCGCAAATGAAAAGGGCCCTCGCGGGCCCTCAGGGCAAAACCTTTCCCAGGTCTAGGCGATCAGACCGAGAACGACGAACCGCAACCGCAGGTGGTGGTTGCGTTGGGGTTCTTGATCACGAACTGCGACCCTTCCAGGTTCTCCTGGTAGTCGATCTCCGCACCGATCAGGTACTGGTAGCTCATCGGATCGATCAGCAGGGTCACGCCGTCCTTTTCCATCACGGTGTCGTCCTCGTTCTTGACCTCGTCGAACGTGAATCCGTACTGGAACCCCGAGCAACCGCCGCCGCTCACGAAGACGCGCAGCTTCAGATCGTTGTTGCCCTCTTCTTCTATCAGCTGCTTGACCTTGCCGGCCGCATTGTCCGTGAAGACCAGAGGCGCGGGCATTTCGGTGATTGCGTTCATGACTTGCTCCGTAATTCCTGTGTTCGACAGTCGGGATTATCCGTCCGCGTTTTCCATGTGGTCAACGCGGGTTAATCCGACCCTCAGCCGCCCGAAGCAAGCTTGAGTTCGACGGATTTGATCTCAGCGGCTCCGTCGTAATGCACCAGGCGCCCCTCGACCACGGCACCCTGCTGCATTTCTATGCTCTTGTAGTGCACATCGCCTTTGACCCGCGCGCCCGCCTGCGCAGTTCCAGGATTCCATCGCGTGCACGGGCCCATTGATGGTGCCATTGACGACCAGGTGAGCCACCTGCACCTCGCCGTCGATGCGCGCGTGCTCGGAGAGCACCAGGGTGCCGGGCTGGTCGGGCAGCGCGCTGACGTTGCCGCGGACCATGCCATCCACGCGCAAGCCGCCGCTGAACAGGACGTTGCCCTCGATGCGGGTGGTGGCGCCGATCAGACTGTCGATGCGATTCTGGGGCTTGCTGGATTTGCCGAACATGAAAACCTCCGGGACGAGAGCCGCCTCACGGGCCTATCGTTGCGCTTTGCGTTGCCTTGGCCTGGGGGGAACCGGATTCGAACACCCTGGCCTGAACAGAAACCAGCCTGGCCGAGGGATTGACACGGAACCTGCCATCAAGGCGCTGAAAATGCCTGAAACCCAGACGGAACGCGGGCGACTCCGCTTCACCACGATCAGGCAGAACGATCATAGCATTGCGCCCGCCCTCCTGTACCGTGATCAGGAGTTCCACACGCCCCTGAAAGGGGCTGCGATCCTTGCGCGCCCCGGCCAGCAATACCAGCTGGTAACGGAACTCCCCCGGTACCGGCTCAGGCACGACCTTGAATCGCTGGACAGTGAGTGCTTGCGCATTGCGCGCATCCGATGTCAGCACATTCTCGAATATTGCCAGGTCCTCGCGCAACCTCGCGTTGTCCTGCTCCAGCGTGCGGATCTGCTCGGCCAGCTTGGACTGCGCGGCGCGTTCGATCGACATCCGGGAGTCGGCCGCATCGGCGATCGCCTGCAGGCGCTTGAGCTCGGCCCTGGAGGTGCCGATCTCCTGACGCAGGCTGACGAGTTCGTCTTCGACTTCGCTGCGATCAAACCCTGCAAAACGTCGGCCGGCGTCGTACATCCACGCCGCCAGTGCGGCCGAAAAGGCCAGCAGAACCGCCAGTGCGAACCAGCGTACGTACCACGGAACATGTGTGCGCACCGACACCTTCGGCGCCGCGATTCCAAAGCGCTGCCTGAGCTTCTTGAAGCCGCGGGCCATCAGGGCACGACCGCGATGCTCTCCAAGCCCGTCGTTTCAGGCAACCCGAACATGATGTTCATGTTCTGCACCGCCTGACCGGACGCGCCCTTCACAAGATTGTCTATCACGGAGACCACCACCAGCGTGTCCCCGCCTTGCGGCCGATGCACGGCGATCCGGCACATGTTGGCCGCACGCACCGAGCGTGTATCCGGCAGCCCCCCTGCCGGCAGCACATCGACGAAAGCCTCGCCGGCGTAGCGCTTCTCGTACAAGGTCTGGAAATCAGCCTCCACACCGATGCGCGCATAGAGCGTCGCCATCATGCCGCGGATCATGGGAGTGAGGTGCGGCACAAAGGTGAGCCCCACCGGCTTGCCGGCGACCGATGACAGGTGCTGGCGGATCTCCGGCAGGTGCCGATGTCCCGCCACACCATACGCGGCAAAGTTGTCGGAGGCCTCCGAATACAGGATATTGGCTTCCAGCTTGCGCCCTGCACCGCTGACGCCCGATTTCGCGTCCGCGATCAGATGGCTGACATCCACCAGCCCCGCCTCGACGACCGGCAACAGGCCGAGCTGCACGGCAGTCGGGTAGCAACCCGGATTGGCGACAATGCGCGCCGTACGCACCGGGCGCGATTCAGTTCGCACAGGCCGTACACGGCCTCCGAGAGCAGCTCCGGACACGCATGCTTGGCCTTGTACCATTTCTCCCATTCTGCGACATCGGCGAGCCGGAAATCGGCCGAGAGATCCACGATACGCACGCCTGCATCGACCAGTGCCCGTGCCTCGTTCATTGCCACCGCATTCGGCGTCGCGAAGAACACCAGGTCGCAGCCCTCCAGACCGGCGTTCTCCGGCGCACAAAACGCCAGTTCGACGTGACGGCGCAGGCTGGGAAACATCTGCGCCACCGGCATACCCGACTCTTTGCGCGACGTGATGGCCTTGAGTTCGACCTGGGGATGAGGCGCGAGCAGCCTGAGCAACTCCACCCCCGTGTAACCGGTCCCGCCTACGATGCCCACTTTGATCATGTCGCCGTCCGCGTGCTTGTGAAGCCGGAAAACAAAAGAGCCGCCCTAGGGCGGCTCTTCGATCGTGCTTCTCCGGGTGCGCTGTGCTGTTAGCGCTTGGAGAACTGCTTGCGCCGCCTGGCTTTGTGCAAACCAACCTTCTTACGCTCGACCTCGCGCGCATCGCGCGTCACGAGTCCGGCAGCGGAAAGGGTGGGCTTGAGGCCCGCATCATACTCGATGAGCGCACGCGTGATGCCATGACGAACCGCTCCAGCCTGGCCGGATTCGCCGCCGCCGAAGACGTTAACCATGATGTCGAACGTCGCCTGGTTCTGGGTCAACTCGAGAGGCTGACGCACGACCATGCGACCCGTCTCGCGGGCGAAGAACACGTCGACGGGCTTGCCGTTGACGACGATCTGGCCCTTGCCCGGTTTGATGAAAACCCGGGCAACGGCGCTCTTGCGCCGGCCGGTGCCGTAGTAGTAATCGCCGACCATGTGTATCAGACCTCCAGAGCCTTGGGCTGCTGCGCGGTGTGCGGGTGCGTTGCCGCTGCGTACACCTTCAGCTTCTTGATCATCGCGTAACCGAGCGGGCCCTTGGGCAACATGCCCTTGACCGCCTTCTCGAGGGCGCGACCGGGAAACTTCTCCTGCATCTTGGCGAAGTTCGTTTCGTAGATGCCGCCGGGGTATCCGCTATGGCGGAAATACTTCTTGTCCAGCGACTTGTGCCCGGTCACGCGCAGTCCGGCGGCGTTGACCACGACGATGAAGTCGCCGGTGTCCACGTGCGGCGTGTATTCAGGCTTGTGCTTACCGCGCAGCCGGAGGGCGATCTGCGAGGCAAGGCGCCCGAGCACCTTGTCCTGCGCGTCGATCACGTACCAGTCTTGCTTGATATCCTGCGGCTTCGCAGTGTAGGTTTTCATGGCGCAGTGGTGGTTTGGAAAAGCCGTAGATTGTATGGGATGAAGAAGGCTATTGTCAATCGTGCCCCGGCATTTCTCCTCTGTGGCCGCATCCGAGCCAGGCAAAAAAAAGCGCGACTCTTGTGGGAGTCGCGCTGAATCCACCAAAGGAGGAGGGTGGAGGAGACAAACTGCGGATGCTCATGGAGCATCGAACATGGATCCATTCTGACAGCACGCATTGTGCAACGCAACAGTTCGAGCGGGCGTATCGACTTATATCTACAATAGTATAAAAATGTATTCAAGCAATTGATTTATATGATTTTTAAACCCTAAAATACCTCATTCCCTGCACCTATAATTTCTTCATTTCTGGACAAATCACTGTTGCATCTGCTGCAAAGCACAACAAGACATTCAACGCAAGGAAGGCAAACATGGACTGCGTAGTGCGCTGGACCGGTGAGGGTATGAGTTTCCTCGCGGAAACGGGGAGCAACCATATCGTGGCGATGGACGGCGCACCCGAGGGTGGTGGACGCAATCTGGCGCCGCGACCGATGGAGATGGTGCTACTTGGGACGGGGGGCTGCACAGCCTACGACGTGGTGGTCATCCTGAAGAAGAGTGGTCAGGATGTGCGCGGATGTGAGGTCAGGCTCTCCTCGGAGCGCGCCGATACTGATCCAAAGGTGTTCACACGCATCCACATGCAATTCATCGTGCGCGGACGCAGGCTCAAACCAAACCTGGTCGAAAGCGCGCTGCGCATGTCGCACGAAAAGTACTGTTCGGCCTCGATCATGCTTGGCAAGACGGCGGAGATCACCACCGGCTTCGAGATCGTCGAGGACTGAACGTGACCTAAACCCTGCCCAAGAGCAGGCGAGCCCCCTCTCAGATGCAGTAGGAGGTCGTGGTCATCAATCGGGCAGCGATGCGCATGGCCCCCTTCACCGGAGATGGCAGTTCCGCCGCTCGAGTTCCACGGCTTTGGCGGCATGCGCAGCCTCATCGACCTTCATCTGCGTGACAATGGCTCGGGTCCTCGCGTCCAGAGGCGCCAATCGCTCAAGATGGCCCTGCAGGTGTGCCTCGACCTGGCGTTCCGTCTCGGCCAGAAAGCCCAGGTTCCATGCATCGCCCAGCCGTCCTGCTGCGTAGCCGATGGTGAACGATCCCAGGTACCAAAGCGGATTCAGCAGGCTGGTACGGCCGCCTAGTTCGGCGATGCGCGCCGAACTCCAATTCAGGTGGTCGAGCTCCTCGTCGGCCGAGCGGCGCAGCGAATCGCGCACGCCTGGATCGCGAGAACTGAGTGCCTGTCCCTGATACAGAGCCTGGGCGCATACCTCGCCACAGTGATTTACGCGCATCAGCGCGGCAGCGTGAGTGCGCTCTTCGGGACTCAGGTCGGTCTCCTCCAGACCCGCGTCGGGCCGAGGCCGACCGGCACGCGCCACACCGGCGATACTGCGCAGCCCGCGATCGAATTCGAGTATCAGCGCATCCAGGTTCATCATGCGCAGATCATAGCCGAGGGACGAAAAAAAAGCGCCCGGTGTTGCCACCGGGCGCTTTCAGATGCTGCTTTGCTTTGAAGATTCGCTGTTGCGTCGATTAGAACGCGTGGCGAACCGTTGCGGCGATCAGGCGCGGATCTTCGCCGGCACCCGGGGCCGAGCCCTGGGAACCGAAGGCACCGTTGGCGCCGTTGGTGAAGAAGTTGTACGCAGCGCCGGCCTGGTTGGTGATCTTCGCGTAGGTCAGACCGACCGAGGTACGCTTGGACAGGTCATACACGTAGGCGACGGCGAACATCTTCGCGCTGTCGTTGGCGGCCGTCGTCTTGTCGTTGCCGGCCTTCGTGTAGTGCGCGTAGATGTTGTGGTTGCCCGTCGTGTAGCTGACGGGGATCGTCCAGGCGCGGCGATCCGAGGTCTTCACGCCGGTCGCAGCAGCTTCGGTCTTCGACGAGTTCCAGGCCAGACCGGCCTTGAAACCGCCCCACTGGTAGTAACCGGACAGAACGTCACCGCGCTGGTTGGCAGCGGTGGCGGCGCCGGCAGCGGCACCGGTCACGCCCAGGTTGCTCACGGCACCGGCAGCGCCGGGGGTCGTGAAGTTGTCAGCCTTGGCGCTCCAGTAGCTGTAGCCCACGCCCCAGTTCTTGGCCGTGTACTTGGGCGCGAAGTTCCAGGCGCGACCCTTGCGCAGCGAGGTGCCGCCGGCCGGGGTGTTGGCGATGTCGGCTTCGACGCCGCCCGGGTTGGTCGAGTAGGCGACCGTGGCCGTGAAGCCGTTCCAGTTCGGGGTGTCGTAGCGAACGACGTTCGGCGTACGGGTGTTGCCCGCGATCGCGCCGGCGATGGTCGAGTCCATCAGCGACACGGACGAAGCCATCAGCGCACCGGCCTTGGAGGCGATGTCGTCAGGCTGCGAGCCGTAGTGCAGGTCGTGGCGACCCAGGGTCAGCGTGCCCAGGGTCTTGGAACGCAGACCGACCCAGGTGTTGCCGCTCATGCGGGTGGTCGAGCTGACCGCGCCGTAGCCGTTGGCGACCGTCTGGTCGACGTCGGCCGAGAAACGCAGGTCCATCTGGGCGATGGCCGCCAGGCCGCCACCGAGATCTTCCGTCACGTTGAAGAGGATGCGCGAGGAGTTGTCCGTCACGCGCGTCTCGCTGCTGTGGCTGCGGGCGGCGGCGGAGTTACCCATCTTCAGGTTGTCCAGACCGACTTTGATGATGCCGCTGATCGTCACGCTCGACTGCGCCAGGGCCACGCCCGGGAGAGCCAGCGCGCCGGCGACTGCTGCGGCCATAAGCTTCTTGTTCATTAGGAAAATCTCCTGTCTGCCTGGGCAATGCCGCCGGCTCGCTCCCGCCACGCGGGAACCCGCCGGCGCGCGCCGCTGCGCGTCGCCAACTCGGCACTTCATGACAGCTATTACATTTCCGGCAGCTGGTGCGCGCCCGCCCCGCCCGCACCGTGCGTCGCGAGGTGCTCCTCTGGCATGCGTAGCGACGAATCGACGTGCATCGGACCGGAGAAAATAAAAGCTTTACCGCAATAACAAAAGAATTGGAGATGCATTCAATCGTTGCGGCCAGTTTGGTATCTCCATTCTGAGAAATGCGTTGACGAAATAAAATACTTCGCATAAAACGGGTCGCTCTTGAAACTTCCACCGCCGCTTGCGCGCGAGGAAACGCAACTGATGCAACAGGACTTGTGGGACGCCGCCAACGACCGCCTCTGGGCGGCAACGCCCAGCCGGACGAATCCGATTCCCGGAACATCCCGCGGCGTGCCCGGCTATCCGGACAAGCTGCGCATCTACATGATCGGCGCGAGTCCGTTCTGGCAGGTGCGCTGCTACTTCCGCGACAGGATGCACACGCGCAGCCTGCGCACCACCGATGTCCGCCGCGCGCTGCGCGGCGCACAGGCCTTCTACGAAGAGCTGACGGCACGCTACGCCGCCGCTCCCGTCCATCAGGGCAGACCCATCCCCAGGCTCGGCCCTCTGTTTCGCGACGCGGCGGAGATGCTGATCGAGTCGGAGCGCGCGCGCGTGCAGCGTGGTGCGTTCTCGGCGGCCTCTCTCTCGCTGCTCGAGGGCCAGTTGCGAACCCAGCTGCTGCCGCGCTTCGGCGAACTGCCGCTCGCCGAAGTGCATTTCGAGAGGATCGAAGCCCTGGTCAAGGACCTGAGCGCGCAGTCCTTCGCGTCGATGACCATCCACCATTACCTGATCGCGCTGCGCAAGGTGTTCAAATGCGCCGTTTCGCGCGGCATGCTCAAGGCGCTGCCTTCCATGCCTGCGGTCAGCATTTCGATCTCGCCGCGCGGCGGCTTCAGCCTCTCCGAATACAGGCGTCTGGTCCGCGAGGCGCGATTGCTGTCGCGCCTCGCGCGGCCGGCCCCCAAACGGCGCGAGCCGGCCAACGGCACCTTCGCCAAGGCCGAGGCCGTGCATGCGCAACTGCCGCTGTTGATCCGCTTCATGGCCAACAGTTTCGTGCGCCCCCACGACATCAAGCTGGTACAGCACAAGCATGTGGAGATCGTCCGCGGCAAGAGCACCTATCTGCGCCTCACGCTGCCCGAGACCAAGCGCAAGACCACGCCCGTGGTGACCATGCCGGCTGCGGTGGGCACCTACCTGCGGCTGCGCGCGCGCGCCGAGAAGCTGGGCCGCGCGGGCCCCGACGACTACGTGTTCCTGCCTGAACTGCCCGACCGGCGCAGCGCGATGTGGCTGATCGACACGCAGTTCGCCAGGACACTGGATCGCGCCGGGCTGCGCCTGAACCACCTTGGCCAGCGGCGCACGCTGTACAGCCTGCGGCACACCGCGATCATGTTCCGGTTGCTGTACGGCAAGGGCATCGACCTGTTGACGCTGGCGCGCAACGCCCGCACCTCGGTCGCGATGATCGAGAAGTTCTACGCCTCCAACCTCACCGCCGAGATGAACGTCGGCCTGTTGCAGAGCCGCCGGCCGCGCGCCGCCTGAGACCCGCAGGCGCCCGCCTTTCGCGGGTAAAGTTCAACATTTAAAACACGAAAGCCGCTCCAGGAGCGGCTTTCGTGTCAATTGACTTGCTGGAATGGGCAAATCTACCTAGACACCGGCCAGCTTGCCGATGCTTGCCGGGTCGAGCTTGAGCTTGCCGGCCGCGCCCAGCAGTTCCTTCCAGGTGGTCTCGTCGATCGGGATGCCCTCGGCCAGGCGCCTGGCCTTGGTCTCGCGCTCCGGGTCTCCCGCCAGGCGCACCTTGTCGAACCCCTGGCGCGGCGGCGAGGCGCGCACCCAGTCGATCACCGCCAGGGTCTCGCGCTCGAAGGTCGCCTGATCGGCGATCGCGTTCGGATCGATGATCACCGTCAGCATGCCGTTGTGCACGCGCCGCTTGCTGGCGTCGGTGTCGTGCCAGGCGCGGCCCGCGGCCAGCGCGCCGCCCAGCAGTTCGCAGACCACGGCCAGGCCCGAGCCCTTGTGCTCGCCGAAGGGCAGGATGGCGCCGATCGGCGGCACCACCGCGAATTTCGGGTCCTCGGTCGGGTTGCCGTGGTTGTCGATCAACCGTCCGGGCGGAAACTTCTCGCCCTTGTTGTGCGCCACGCGCGCCTTGCCCTGCGCGACCACGCTGGTGGCGAAGTCGAGCAGGATGGGCTCACGGCCCTTGACCGGAATGCCGACCGTGAACGGGTTGGTGCCGAAGCGCGCATCCGAGCCGCCGTGCGGCGCGACCGAACCACGCGAGATGACGTTGGTGAAGTGCACGGAGATCAGTCCCGCCTCGATCGCCATTTCCGCCCAAGCGCCGATTCTGCACAGGTGATGCGCGTTGCCCAGCGCCATGATGCAGGTGCCGTGCTTCTTCGCGCGCTCGATGCCCATCAGCATCGCTTCGTGGCCGACGACCTGGCCGAACCCGGCCTGCCCGTCCAGACGCAGCATCGCGCCGGCGTCGAGCACGGCCTTGACGTGCGCATTGGGCACCAGGCCGCCCTCGAGAAAGGATTCGGTGTAGCGCGGCAGCATGCCAACGCCGTGCGAATCGTGCCCGGTGAGGTTGGCCTCGACCAGGTTGTCGACGACCAGTTCCACCTCGCGCGCCTCGCTGCCGAAGCCGCGCACCAGTTCCTGCATGGCCGCGCGCAGTTGCGCGTTGCCGATCACATGCCCTTTTGCCATTTCCGCTCCAAGCTGTACGGTGTCGCGACTGGAATTGCCCGATCGCGCAACCCGGGGCGGCAAGCTTAGCAGGCGCCCAGCCGCTCAGCCATCCGGCGGATCGCATCGGCGCAGCCGGCAGGATCCTCGAAGGGAAACAGGTGCCCGCCGGGCACCCGGGAAAGTGCCAAGCCGGCGCGGCGCATGGTGGCCAGGCCCACCTGCCTGACCACATCGGAGTCTGCCCCGCCGATGAATCCGGCGCGCACGCGCAGGTCGCGCAGCGGCCGCGACATGTCGTGCGGCGTGGTGCGGTAGATCTGCGTCTCCACCGCCGGATCGATCACCAGGCGCAACGCGCCGTCGTGTTCCTCCAGGCCGTAGCGCACGTAGTCGCGCAGGCATTCCGGCGTGAAGCCGCGAAACAGCTTCTTGCCGCGAAAGTGCTGTTCGGCCTCGGCCAGGCTCTGCCAGCGCGCGCGGCGCTCGCGCGTGGCGCCCGCCGGCGTGACGCGATCGACGAAGCCCAGGCGCTTGCTGGCGGCGAACAGCCGCCCCTTGATGGGACCGATGATGGGCGCATCGAGCAGGATCACGGCGCGGAACAGCTCCGGCCTGCGCGCCGCCGCCAGGAACGACAGGAAACCGCCCAGCGAATGGCCCACGCCCAGCACCGGCCGTGTGTGGTGGCGCTCGATGTGCGCGATCAGCTGCTCGAGCAGCAGCGGCCAGCCCTCGCTGGGCGGATGGCGCGGGTCCATGCCGATGGCCGGGATCGCGCTGATGCGCCAGTCGTGCTCGAGGTGGGCGAACAGCTGGCGGTAGCAGGCGGCCGGAAAGCCGTTGGCGTGCGAGAACTGGAGCGCGGCGCGCGACATGCGGTCAAGTCTAGCAGCGCCGCGCACGCGCCGGCCGCCGGCGCACCGGTGCTCGCCTATAATCCGCGCCCATGTCACGCCTCATCCCGCTCCTGTGCATCGCCATCGCGCTGGCCGCCTGCGCAGGCGTCGCCAACCCCTACTTCGACGCCGCCAAGCCGCATCGCGCGGCGGCGGGCTTCCGCAATGTCTACCCGCACCCGGAGAAGGGCAGCTTCTGGCGCTGGAAATGGGAACAGTGGCGCGCCGGCCTGCCGGCCAGGCCCGCCGAGGGCTACCGCTTCGAAACCGCTCCGGCGGACACCGCCTGGCTGCGCGCCAACCGGCGCGAACCGAGCGTGACCTGGATCGGCCACGCCAGCGTGCTGTTCCAGCTCGGCGGCGTGAACGTGATCGCCGACCCGCAGTTCAGCGAGCGTGCCTCGCCATTCAGCTTCATCGGTCCGCGCCGCGTGGTGGCCGCCGCACCGCCGCTCGCCGAGCTGCCGCACATCGACGCCGTGGTGATCTCGCACGACCACTACGACCACCTCGACATCGCCAGCGTCACCGCGCTGGCCAGCCAGCCCGGCGGCTCGCCGCGCTTCTTCGCCGGCCTGGGCACCAAGGCGTGGTTTGCGCGCATCGGCATCACCGACGTGGTGGAGATGGACTGGTGGGAGCGCACCGAGTACAAGGGCCTGGACATCCACTTCGTGCCCGTTCAGCACTGGTCCAAGCGCACGCTGACCGACACCAACAGCCGGCTGTGGGGCGGCTGGGTGCTGCGCCATCCATCGTTCAGCGTCTACTTCTCCGGGGATGCCGGCTACTCCAGGGACTTCGCCGACGCCGGCGAGCGCTACGGCGGCTTCGACCTGGCGGCCATCGCCATCGGCGGCTATGCGCCGCGCTGGTTCATGCAGCTCATGCACATCGATCCGGCCGAGGCCGTGCGCGCGCATCGCGACCTGCGCGCGCGGCGCTCGCTGGGCATCCACTGGGGCACTTTCGACGACCTCACGGACGAGAGCCTGTACGAGCCGCCACGGGTGCTGGCCGCGGAAGCGAAGAAGGCCGGGCTGGCGGACGGCGAATTCTTCGTGCTCAAGCACGGCGAGACGCGGCGCTTCGCCCCGCGCTGAGTGCCGCGCGCGAAACGCAGCGCCCGGCAGGCGCCTACAGGTATTCCGCCGCGGCGCTGTCCGCGTCGGCCGGGCGACCGGACAGGTAGCCCTGGATCTGGTCGCAGCCGACGCGTTGCAGGAACTCCAGCTGCGCCTCGGTCTCGACGCCCTCCGCCACGACCTTGAGCCCCAGCGCGTGCGCCAGCCCGATGATCACCGTCACGATGGTGCGGTCGTCGCTGTCGCGATGCAGGTCGTCGATGAAGGTCTTGTCTATCTTCAGCTTGTCGACCGGGAAGCGCTTCAGGTAGGCGAGGCTCGAATAGCCGGTGCCGAAATCGTCTATCGCCAGCGACACGCCCAGCTCGCGCAGCCTTTGCATGACGGCCAGCGTGGCATCGGTCTGCTGCATCACCGTCGATTCGGTGATCTCCAGCTCGAGCATGTCGGCAGGCAGCCCGCTCTCTTTCAGCACGCGCTCGATCAGTTCGGGCAGATGCGGATCGTTGAACTGTCGAGCCGACAGGTTGACCGCCACCGGCATGCGCTTGTCCACGCCTATGCGCGCGGCCCAGACACAGGCCTGGCGCAGGACGGTCTCGCCCAGCTTCAGGATCAGCCCGGTATCCTCCGCCATCTGTATGAAATCGGCCGGCGGAATCACGCCTTTCGAGGCGTGCGGCCAGCGCACCAGCGCCTCGTGCATGACCACGCAACCGGTCTTCAGCTCGGTGATCTGCTGGTAGTGCACCGTCAACTCCCCCTTCTGCACGGCGCGGCGCAGGTCGTTCTCCAGCGCCAGACGCTTGCTGGCGGCAAGGTTCATCTGCTCGGTGAAGAACTGGTAGTTGCTGCGCCCCATGCCCTTGGCGTGATACATGGCCGCGTCGGAATTGCGGATCAGCGCCTCGGCGTCGCGCCCGTCGTCCGGGAACACGCTGATGCCTATCGAGGGCGTGACCGTGAGTTCGCGCCCCTCGAGGACGATGGGCAGCGACAGCGTCTCGATGATCTTCTGTGCCACGTGGGCCGAATCCGCGCCCATCTTGATTTCCGGCAGCACCACCACGAACTCGTCGCCGCCGACCCGGCACACCGTGTCGCCCTCGCGCAGCTGCTTGACCAGGCGCGCCGCGACCTCCTTGAGCAGCAGGTCGCCGACCGCATGCCCGAGGGAATCGTTGATGGTCTTGAATCGATCCAGGTCGATGAACATCACCGCGGTCTGCTTGCGGTTGCGGTACGACAGCGCCAGCGCCTGGGTGAGTCGGTCTTCGAGCAGGCGCCGGTTCGGCAGGCCCGTCAGAGCGTCGTGGTCGGCCAGGTGCTGGGCGCGATGCTCGGCGGATTTGCGCTCGGCGATCTCCGCCTCGAGTCGCGCATTCGCCGACTGCAACTCGGCGGTGCGCTCGGCCACCGCGCGCTCCAGCTCGCTCCGTGAGCGCTCGAGCGCCTCGCGCGCCTGGCGCTCGGCGGTGATGTCGTCGTAGATCCAGATCGCGCCGTCCTCGGGCCGCGCCGGATCGATGGCGCGGCCGACCAGCTTGCACCAGAACTGGCTGCCGTCCTTGCGTTTGACGGGCAACTCGGCCGTATACGCGTTGCCGGCGGCGAACTGCGGCAGGAAGGCCGCGCGCATGGCCTCCCCCGTCGCCTCGTCCGGGTAGAGCATGGCCGCCGCCCGGCCGAGCAGTTCGCCGAGCTGGTAGCCGAACATCTCCTCCATGCGCGGGTTGCAGCGCTGATAGACGCGCTTGCGAATGAAGGAGATCCCCACCGTCGCGTTCTTGAGGATCAGCTCCTGTTCGGCGGCCAGCTGTCGGATCCGGTCGCTGGCCTGCTTGTCGGCGGTCACATCCTCGAACAGCCAGACGGAGCCCTGCGCCTGGTCTCCGTTCTGCACCGCGCGACCGGACATGTAGCACCAGAACTCGCTGCCGTCCTTCCGCACCATGCGCCACTCGGCCTGGTGGGTCTCGCCCTGCCAGATCGGCGCGTACAACGCATCCCCGCTGTCGAACTCCGACTGGCGCCCGTAGAGCACGCGCGTCGACTGGTTCAGCAGCTCTCC
The DNA here is from genome assembly GCA_016713125.1 of Betaproteobacteria bacterium. Classification (GTDB taxonomy): domain Bacteria; phylum Pseudomonadota; class Gammaproteobacteria; order Burkholderiales; family SG8-39; genus SZAS-79. The sequence goes on along the minus strand of JADJPT010000016.1, from coordinate 29,553 downwards.
CTGCGCGTAGCCGAAGATCTCCTCGAAGCGGCGGTTGCAGCGCAGGATCCTGCGATCCTTGAGGAAGGCGATGCCGATCATCGCATTCTCGAGCAGCGCGTTCTGCTCGCGCACCAGCCGCTGCACGGCCTCATCGGCGCGCCGCCGCTCCGAGACGTCCTCGAACACCCAGACGTAGCCCTTGTCGCTCTGGCCGGGTTCCACCGCACGCCCGGTGAGGCGACACCAGAAGCCCGAGCCGTCGGCACGCCGCAGCCATTGCTCGCGCGCGTGCACGCGCCCGGCGTCAAGCTCGGCGTAGCTGCGCGCTCCGCGCTCGAAATCCTCCTCAGTGAAGTACATGTCGCGCGTGTCGGAGGACAGCCCCTCGCCGGGCCGCAGGCCGAACAATTCCTCGAAGCGCCGGTTGCAGCGCGTCACCTTGCGCTCGCGCACGATGGTGATGCCCACCGCAGCATTGTTCAGCAGCGCCTGCTGCTCGAGCACCAGGCGCTGGATCTCCTGGTCGGCACGCCGCTGTTCGGTGATGTCCTCGATCACCCACACCGAGCCCTGTGCGGGGTCGGCCGGGTCGATCGCGCGCGCCGTGCTGCGCGCCCAGATGACGCTGCCGTCCTTTCGGCGCCGCTGAGCCACCTGCTCGTAGGTCTTTCCGGTGCGCAGCACCTCATAGGCGCGCGTCGCGGCGTCGCGATACTCGTCATTGTCGGCGTAGATCTGCAACGTCGGCTGCCCGGCCAGCTCGCCGGGCAGGTAGCCATACATCTCCTCGTAGCGCCGGTTGCAACGCGCGATGCGCCGGTCCTTGATGAAGGCGATGCCCATCGAGACCGACTCGAAGATCGCCTCCTGTTCGCGCAGCACGCGATTCAGCTCGCTCGCCGCGCGCTTCCTGTCGGTGATGTCCTCGGCAATCCAGATCGTGCCCTGCTGGGGCGCTGCGGCATTGATGCTGCGCGCGATGATGCGCGCCAGGAACGTCGAGCCGTCGCGACGGCGCATCTCCCATTCGATGTCGAGCTGCTTGCCGGCAGTCAGGCGCGGCACGGCGATCGCCGCCATGGCGTCGTAGCTGTCCTGCCCGGGGTAGACGATCTCGCCGGGCTGGCCGATCAGCTCGTTCGAAGTCCAGCCGAACATCTCGGCGAACTGCGGGTTGCACAGGAAGAACTTGCGGTCGCGCGTGAAGGCGATGCCTATCGAGGCATTGGCCAGCACGGCCTCGTACTCGAGCAGGGTGTAGCGGGTGCGCCCGGCATAGCCGCCGTGCAGGTCCAGCCGCATGCCGGGCGAGCTTTCGTCGGGCGAACCCGGTGCCGTGCGCGGCGGGGTGGAGTCCGAGGCGCGATCGTTCAACTCAGCCCCCGGCGGACAGCAGGCGGAAATCAGCGGCGAAATCGCGCAGCCTCTTGACTGCGTGGGCGCGCTGCGCGGCCGTGAGCGTCCTGTCCAGATCGAGCAGCATGCCCTGATACTCCTCGCGATGCGCGCGCCGCGCCTTCTCGTACTCGGGTTCGCGCCGCTGTTCCCAGTTGACCGCCCATTCGGCGAGCCTGGCGCGCGCCTCGCCAGCGCGCAGCATGAGCACGAACTCACGTTGCAGGCGGCGGCGTTCGCGGTCGCGTCCCTCCTCGTCCAGCGGCGCGCGTGCCGCGTACAGTTTGATGCGCTCCAGCTGCTCGTCGCTCACCGTACCCAGCCAATCCTCCATGCGTTCGACATTGCGCTCTACACGCCGCTTGCGCCGTTCGCCGGCCGGCTTCGCGAGGCCGTAATCCTTGGCGAACTTGCGGTTGTCGTCGGCCAGGCGCCGCTCCAGGCTCGCGATCTGCGCGGGCTCCAGCGCATCGAGGAGTTCGGCCGTTTCGGCGGCTGCGGCGCGCAGTCCTGCGCGCACCTGAACCTGAAACGCATCGTAACCCCAAATCAGGTCTGCCTGCGAAAGCCCGCGCGCCAGCCGCGCTGCCGCCTCGTCGGCGAGGGCGGCGTACTGCGGCAGGGCGATGCGGCGATGCCAGGCCAGGAACTTCTGTACGCGCCGCGCGTACTCCTCCTTGGCTGCGCCCCGGAACTCGAAGTACTGCCCGCCGCGCCACATCAGGAAAGTGTCTGCGTTCTCGTAGGCGAGCTTCATCGCGCTGCACCCCGAGAGGAGCAGCGCGACGGCCGCCACGACGAAACCGCGCAGCACGAATTTCAGCCCCAGGCCTGCGCTCACCAGTAGTTCTCCACCGTGATCTGGCCCGGATTGCGGCGGCGGTGTTTGCGCATGCCGCGCGCGGCGAGCATCGCAAGCGTGTCGGCCACCATCTGCGGATTGCCGCACAACATCAGTTGCGAGTCGGCGGCCGAGAGCGCGCAGCCGGCCGCGGCTTCCAGCCGGCCGTCCTCCAGCAGGGCCGGAATGCGGCCAGGCAGCGTTCCGGGCGCCGCCTCGCGGCTGAGCACGGGCTGGTAGGCGAAGCGCGCGCCGCGCTGCGCGGCGATCCCGGCGATGGTGTCGCGATAGGTCAGTTCCGCGGCCTCGCGCACCGCGTGCACCAGCACCACCTTCGCATAGCGCGCCCAGGGCGCGGGGCTGCGCAGGATCGACAGGAACGGCCCGATGCCCGTGCCGGTGGACACCAGCCACAGGTTCTGCGCCTCGGGCACCTCGGAGAGCACCAGGAAGCCCGAAGGCTTGTCGCTCAGCCATACGCGTTCGCCCGCCTCGAGTGCGGCCAGGCGCGGCGTGAGCGGACCGCCCGGCACCACGATGTAATAGAACTCCAGCGGGGTGTCGCCCGGCGCGTTGACGAAGGAGTACGGCCGCGCCACGCGCTCGCCGTCGATGTCGAGCGCGAGCTTGGCGAACTGCCCGGCTTCGAACGTCGGCATGGGCGCCTCGACCTGCAGGCTGTACAGGCGCTCGGTCCAGCGCGTCTGGCCGAGCACGCGGCCCGCGAGCCAGCCACCGGCCGCGATGCTCATCGCCCCGCCTCGTGATCGTGTCGATGCACCTGGGTGGCGTGCGTCCCGGCGTCGTGCACCAGGTGCAACTTCATTGCATACGGCTCCAGCTGCACCGCCTCGGCGTCCGCGCCCAGCATGCGCACGCTGCCCTCGCGGCGATTGTTGCCGTTGTCGCTGAACTCGAAGCGGTACAGGCGCGCCAGACGCAGGCGGCCGTCCTCGTCGCGCGCCGGGCGCGTGCTGCGACAGGCCACGGTTTCGTCGAGCAGCATGAGTCCGTAACGCTCGCAGGCCGCACGCCCGGCCGCCAGCGCCGCCTCGCGCGCGCGCAGCGTGTCGAACCACAGCCAAAGGCCAGCGGCGAACAGAAACAGTACGAGGATTTCCGGCATGCGGGAGAGGCGTTCCGGGAAGGGCGGACGGACCCGCGGATTATAGCCGCCCCCTATGACCGGGCCGCAGCCTATCGGGCCCGCACGGCACGGTTACCGCCTCGAACCCGCCGCCCTACTGCGCGGAGGGGCTGGGCCAGGCCTGGTTGACGGCATCCAGCTCGGCCAGGACTTCGGGCGAGAGCACGGTCTCGAAGGCGCGCGCCGATTCCTCGAGCTGGCTGACCGTGGTCGCGCCGACGATGGTCGAAGCCGTGAAGAAGCGGCTCTTGACAAAGCCCAGCGCCAGGGCGGTGGGCGACAGGCCGTGTCTTTTCGCCACCTGCAGGTAGGCCGCCATGGCCTCCAGGCAGCGCGGCCGCATGTAGCGCTCGCCGAAGGGCGCGAGCCTGACCATGCGCGCCGGCGCCGGTCGCGCACCGCCGGCGTACTTGCCGGTCAGCAGCCCCATGGCCAGCGGCGAATAGGCGAACAGCGGGATGCCCAGCCGGAAGCTCGCCTCGGCCGGATCGCCGTCGAACAGGCGCGAGAGCAGGTTGTAGCCGTTCTGCGTGGCGGCCGGCAGCGGCAGATCGTTTTCCCTGGCCACGCGCGCGAACTCGCACAGTCCGTAAGCGGTCTCATTGGACAAGCCGTAGGCACGGATGGTGCCGGCCTTCATGGCCGCGGCCATGGCCTCGATCTACTCGAGGATGGGGGTGGCCTCGCGATCCTTGGTCGGATCGAACTGCCAGGTGCCGAAGCCGGGCACGTAGCGCTCGGGCCAGTGGATCTGGTAGAGGTCGATGTAGTCCGTCTGCAGGCGCTTGAGGCTGTCGCCTATCGCCCAGGGGATGGTCTTCTTCGACAGATGCGTTTCGCCGTTGCGGATCCAGTCGCGCCGCCCGGGACCGGCGATCTTGGTGGCCAGCACGAAGTCCTTGCGACGCGCCTTGTTCCTGCCGACCCAGCTGCCGAGGATGGTTTCGGTGCGCCCCTGCGTGTCCTTGTTCGGCGGCACCGGATACATCTCGGCGGTGTCGATGAAGTTGATGCCGTGCGCCAGCGCCCATTCGATCTGCGCGTGCGCCTCGGCCTCCGTGTTCTGCTCGCCCCAGGTCATCGTGCCCAGGCACAGGTCGGTGACTTCCAGCGTGCTGTGTCCGAGTTTGCGCTTGATCATGCGACCTCTTTGGCGTCACGACGACGGTAAAGGATGATGGGAAACGACGTGAACCTGCGCGCGATGCCGTGCGCGGGGAACGGATCGAGCGGCGTGAAAGGCATCGGCAGGTCGGCGACTTTGGCGCCCAGCACGGCCCTGGCCAGTTCGGTGCCGATGGAAGTGGCCAGCGCAACGCCGCGCCCGTTGCAGCCGACGAAAGCGAGCACGCCGGGCGCCAGTTCATGGCAATGCGGCAGCCGATCCCAGGTGATGCCCACATAACCGTGCCAGACGTGGTCGAATTTCGGCCGGCCAAGCTGCGGAAACACCTTCGCGATGCGCGCAGAGGCGCGCTCCGCGGCGCGCTCGCGCCAGCCGAACGGGATGGCCAGCGCCGCCCCGGTGATCAGGCGACCGTGGTCGTCCCAGCGGAAGAAATGCAGGTCGCCCTGCGAGTCCGAGCAGGCGTGATCCTCGGGCAGCACGCTGTCGCGCAATTCCTTCGGATAGACCTGCGTGGCCAGCTGGTGGCTGCGCACCGGGAACACGGTCTGCATGAGCCGCGGCCACAGCGAAGACGAAAAACTGTCGCCGTAGGCATGCGTGGCGATCACCACCTTGTCGGCCAGCACCGCACCGCGTGCGGTGCTCACGCGCCACAGGCTGCCGCTGCGTTGCACCGACAGCACGGCGCTGTCGGTGTGCACAGCCGCGCCGGCGTCGATGGCCGCGCGCGCCAGCCCGCGCACGTAGGCCAGCGGATTCAGCTTGCCGCCGCTGGCATTCTCCCAGCCGCCGTACCAGAACTTCGAGCCGGTGACCGCCTCCACGCCCCTGGCGTCGAGAAGTTCGACCGGCGCCGCGCCGGCTCCAGGCTTTCACGCGCTTTTCGGCCAGCTTCATGCGGCCCGGCGAATGCATCGGTTGCACCCAGCCGTTCTGCACCGCTTCGCAGGCAATGCCGTGCCTGCGTATCAGGTCGAAGGTGTGGCGCGCCGAATCGGCCACCAGTTGCACCAGCTGCTCGCCCTTGGCCGCGCCGCCCGCCCCGGCCGGAATCCGCCCGGGCACGTCATCGGGATCCAGCCGCGACAGCGTGGGGATCACCTGGCCGTTGTTGCGACCCGAAGCGCCATAACCTATAGGACCGGCTTCCAGCACCACGACGCGGGCACCGCCCAACGCGGCGGCAAGGGCACACGACAGGCCGGTGAAGCCGCCGCCGACGATGGCCACGTCGGCGCGCGTCTCGCCCTCAAGCGCGGCGGTGGCTGGTGCGGCCGGCGCGGTCGCCGACCACAACGAACCGGCGAACACGGGATCGTTCATGGCGGCCATGCTAGCGCAGCACCGCGCTCTGCTTGCGCGCGATCAGCTCGAAATCGATCTGCGCGCCCAATCCGGGACCGGTGGGCGCGTGCACATAGCCCTCGGCGTCCATGGCGATGTCCTCGACCAGGCCGTACTTCTGCGCCGCATCCGGCAGCAGCACCTCGAAGTACTGCGTGTTGCGGATCGCCGCGATCACGTGCAGGTTGGCCACGTTGTTCAGCGAGTTGCCGCCGTGGTGCACCTCGTAGTTCATGCGGAAGGCTTCGGCCAGGTGCGCGGTCTTCACCAGCGTGGTGATGCCGCCCTTCACCGCCACGTCGCCGCGCAGGTAGTCGGTGGCGCGCTGCACGATCCAGGGCGCGTAGGAATCGAAACCCGCGTACGGGTACTCGGTGGCCATGATGGGAATGTCGAGCTTCTCGCGCAGCTTGGCGTAGTTGTAGATGTCCTGGTCGGCGAGCGGGTCCTCGTACCAGTGGAAACCCAGTTGCTCGATGGCGCGACCCACGCGCATGGCCTCGGTGTAGTCGTAGGCCCAGGTCGAATCCAGCATCAGCGTGTAGTCGTCGCCCACCGCCCTCCTGACCGCCTCGCAGACCTTGATGTCCTCGCGCCAGGCCTGCGGCGGATGGATCTTGTAGGCGTGCCAGCGGTTGTCGCGGAACTTCACCGCCTCCTCGGCATAGGCCTGCGCGTCGGGCAGCACGGCCGAACTCGCGTACACCGGCACCTTGTGGCGGAAGGTTCCCAGCAGCCGGTGGATGGGCTGGCTTGCCGCCTTGCCGGCGATGTCCCACAGCGCCACGTCGATCGCGCCGATGGCGCGCACGGTGGTGGTGCGGCCGCGCTTCCACATGGCCTGGTTCAGGCGCTCGCGGTCCAGCGGATCCTGGCCGAGCAGCAGCGGCTTCAGGAAGCGGATCAGGCTGGGCCCGTCCATGTCGGCCGGATAGAAGGCCGAGCCCAGGAAGGCGTGGCCGGTGATGCCGGCGTCGGTCTCGATGGCCAGCAGGCCCAGCACGCTGGAGCCCGAGAACTTGCCGCTGTGCGCGCCGTAGCTGGTGGCCGGGATGCCGTCCCAGGCGAACAGGCTCAGCGTGAGGTCGGTGATCTTCATGCCTAGCGTATGAAGCGCTCGACGTAGTCCGCGCCCAGCCCCGCGGCGGTGAAGTGCGCGCGCGCCTTCTCGACGCGCGTGAAGACGTCGTCGTAGCCGGTGCTGTTGCCTTCTGGGTCGACGTACATCAGGCTGCCGTTGACCTGGAACAGCGTCACCATCTCGTTGCAACCCTCGGGCACCACCAGCGTGTGCGTCTCGCCCGGCGGCTCGAAGATGTAGCTGCCTTCTTCGGCGACCCAGTCGTGCTCGAGGTACAGCCAGCGGCCCTTGAACACCCAGGCGTGCACCGCCCCCGAGTGGCGGTGGCGGGCGATCAGCCCCGCCTTGGTGACCCGCATCACGTGGGTGTACTGGCCCTGCGTGACGTTGAACTGCAGCGGGCGCACCGAGATGTGCTCGCTGAGCGGCACCCACAGGCGCGGGTCGTGCTCGCCCATCGCGTCTTGGATCACCATGTCCGGCCGCATGTCGCGCGGCTGAGGCTTCTGGTACGGGATGCGTTCAGGACTGTTCATCGAAATCTCCAATGTCGTTCAGCGCGCCTGCGCCATGTGCATGCCGGCGTCGACCCGTATGTTCTCGCCGGTGGTTCTCGACGCGCCTTCGATGAGCCAGACGATGGCGTCGGCCACGTCCTCCGGTTCCGAGGTCGCGGACAGCGGCACCAGCGAGGCGTAATGCTCGGCGCGCTTCTTGTAGTTCTCCTCGCCGTGGCCGGCGATCATCCAGGGCGTGCGGACGAACCCGGGCGACACGGCGTTGACGCGCACCTGGGGTCCCAGCGCACGCGCCAGCGAGTAGGTCATGGTGTTCAGCGCGCCCTTGGAAGCCGCGTAGGCGATCGAGGAGCCGGTGCCGATGTGCGCGGCCACCGAGGAGACATTCACCACCGAGCCGCGGCCGGAGGCCTTGAGGGCCTCGGCGGTCGCGCGCGTCATCTGGAAGGGCCCGATCACGTTGGTCGCGTAGATGCGCTGGAAGTCCTCGGCCGACAGGCCCTCTAGATCCTTGTGCGCGCAGAACTTGGTGGTGCCGGCGTTGTTGACCAGCGCATCGATGCGACCCCACTGATCGAGCGCGGCCCTGGCCAGACGCCGGCAGTCGGCATCCAGCGCGACGTCGCCCTGCACGGCGATCGCCTGGCCGCCGGCAGCGCGGCAGGCCGCGGCGACCCGCTCGGCGTTCTCGGCGCTCTTCGAGTAATTCACCACCACGGCCCAGCCGCGACGCGCGAGCGCCAGCACGGTCGCCTCACCGATGCCCGATGACGAGCCGGTGACGATCGCTACGCGTAAGTCCTTGGACATGCTGTTTCCTCGTTCTGCGAAGTGAAGGGGTCACCGATATGCAACGGGCGTGGTCCGGCCCTCGACTACCAGTACTGCCGGCCGATCCACTCGGCGATCAGCACCGGCTTGTCGGCGCCTTCGCACTCGACCGTCACGCCCCAGGTGACTTGCGCGCCGCCTTCGATCTTCTCCCAGGCCGCCAGCCTGAAGCGCGCGCGGATGCGCGAACCCGAGCGCAACGGCGCCGTGAAGCGCACCTTGTTCAGGCCGTAGTTCATGCCCATCTTGCGCTCGGCGAAGGAGAAGGTGGTCTCGATCAGGTGGGTGAGCAGAGACAGCGTCAGGAAACCGTGCGCGATGGTGCCGCCGAACGGCGAGGCCGCGGCGCGCACCGGATCCACGTGTATCCACTGCGGGTCGTCGATCGCCCTGGCGAACAGGTCGATGCGCTCCTGGGTGACCTCCAGCCAGGGCGACAGGCCGACTTCCTCGCCGACGCGGGTGGCGAGGTCCTGCATGCTCAGGGAGGTGGCGGCCGGACTCATGCTTGCTCCATTCGGGGGAGCGGCCATTCTAAACGCGTCGGACGTCGCGCGACTCAGGCGGCGATGAAACGGCGGATCTCGCGGTTCACCAGTTCGGGCGCCTCGTCGAGGATCCAGTGCGAGGCCTCGGGCACGCGCACCACGCGCAGGTCCGGCACCAGTGCGTCCATGCCATCGAGCAGACAGGGCAGCAGAGCCGTGTCGCGTTCCCCCCAGATCACCAGAGTGGGCACGCGCACCACGTAGTCCTGCGCTTCGAGCCGCAGCTTCGCGGCTCCCGCGTCGCCGGACGCGGGCGGATACAAGGGCGTGGCGCGGTACCAGTTCAGGCTGCCGGTCAGCGCGCCGGGTTGCGACCAGGCCGCGAGGTAGGCGGCGCGCTGCGCGGCGTCCGCCGTCGAGGCCTGACCACCCAGACCACCGAAACGCATCGCGGCGAGGCGCGCATGACCGTTCTCGGACAGCACGCGCTCGGCTTTGGCGTCGCGAAACAGGAGGAAGTAGTCGCTGGCCTGCTGTTGCGCGGCGTTGTGCGCCAGTTCACGCCAGAAGGCATAGGGGTGTGGTGCATTCAGGACCACCAGGTGCGAGAGCAGTTCCGGGTGCGCCAGCGCGAAGCTCCATGCGGCGGCCCCGCCCCAGTCGTGCGCGACCAGCACGAACCTGTCCTGCGTGAACGAGGCCGCCAGCAGGCGGATGTCCTCGATCAGCGTCTTCATGCGGTACAGGCGGGGATCCGCGGGGCGATCGGAGAGGTTGTAGCCGCGCAGGTCCGGGGCCACGGCCAGATGGTCGACGCCGAAGTGTTCGAGCTGGCGCCGCCAGCAGTACCAGAACTCCGGGAAGCCGTGCAGGAACAGCACCAGTCGCCCGGCGTCGGGGCCGGCGGCCTGATAGTGAAGGCGCAGGCCGCCCTCCCCTTGCGCCCAGCCGCTCCTCAGTTCAGGCATCTGGTCACTCCTTCGGCGATCGCCGCGGCGATGGCCTGCTGTGTCTCGGGGCGCGCGAGGCGCACCTCCTCCTCGCGGTTGACGATCACCCCGGCCTCGAACAGCAGGGCCGGCAGAACCTCGGTGCGCGCCACCGCCAGATTGTCGTAAAAGTGCACGCCGTTGTCGCGGTCCGCGAACGGCCGGTTGCCGCCGCGCTCCGGATCGGCGTGGTACAGCGAGGGCGCGAAGCCGGCGGCGCGCATCGCCGAACCGATGGCCGAGGCGCAGGCCAGGCCGCGCTCCAGGTGCGGATTCTGGCGCGAAACGAACAGCGAATAGCCGGAGAACTCGTGCGCCACCGGCAGGTAGCGTTCGCGCACCGAGTCGTGATGGATGGAAACGAACAGGTCGGCGCCTGCCGCCGCACGCGGACGCGCCGCCAGCTCGCGCATGTCGCCGCGCTCGCCGATCATGCGCACCCGGTGCCCTCGCCTTTCGAGCGCGTCGCGCACCTGCAGGGCCAGGCGCCGGTTGAACTCGAACTCGGGAATGCCGCCGGCGGAGATCACGCCCGGCCTGTCCAGGTAGTGGCCGACGTCGACGGCGATCTCGCGCGCCTGCGCGTGGCAGACGCCGCAGAGCAGAACCGCACACGCGCCCGCCGCGATTGCGTGCATCGGGCGCACCGCGTCAGAAGCGCGAAAAATCCGGCTTGCGCTTCTCGAGGAAGGCGGTCATCGCCTCCCTGGCCTCCGGCGAGGACAGGCAGGCGCGGAACTGCGCGCCCTCTTCCTGCATGGCCTGGGCCAGCGGCTGCGCCTGGCGGTCCTTCATCAGCGCCTTAGTCGCGCGCAACGATGACGGCGGCAGGGCCGCGACGCCGAGCGCGGCGTCCAGCGCGTACTCGAGGAGTTCACCCTCGGGGATGACTTCGGTCACGATGCCCGCCGCCAGGGCCTTCTCGGCCGTGAACGGCCGTCCGAGCAGCAGCAGCTCGGCGGCGCGCTGATAGCCCGCGATCCGGGGCAGCAGCAGGCTGGAGCCGGCCTCGGGCACCAGACCGAGGGGCACGAAAGGCAGCTGGAAGCGCGCATTCGGCGCCGCGTACACCAGGTCGCAGTGCAGGAGCATGGTCGTGCCTATGCCCACCGCGGGACCCGCCACTGCGGCGATCAGCGGCTTGCGTGCCGTCGAGATGGCCTGCAGGAAGCGGAACACCGGCGAGTCCTCGCCGTGCGGCGGGCGCTCGAGGAAATCCTTCAGGTCGTTGCCGGCGGTGAAGCAGTCGGGCTTGCCGTGGATCAGGGTGACGCGCACCTGCGCATCGGCTTCCGCCGCCACCACGGCGTCGGCCATGGCCGCGTACATCTCCGCGGTCAGCGCGTTCTTCTTGTCGGCGCGGTTCAATTCGATGCGCGCGATGCGATCCCTGGTTTGGGTCAGTACGTGCTCGGTCATGGTCGTGCGTGTGTCGAAGTGACGGGGGGTGAGGGGGCGAAGCCCCCTTCTCCGCAGCCTTCCGGCTGTCAGGTGCTTTCAGGCAACCGGTAGTCCTTGAACTCGCCGCGCAGCGCGAGCTTGGACAGCTTGCCGGTGGCGGTGTGCGGCAGCTGCTCGACGAACGCGACGTCGTCGGGCATCCACCACTTGGCGATCTTGCCTTCATAGAACTTGAGCAGTTCCTCCCGGGTGATGCCGGCGCCGGGCTTCTTCACCGCCACCACAATCGGGCGCTCGTCCCATTTCGGGTGCCGTATGCCGATCACCGCCGCTTCGACGATGTCCGGATGCGCCACCGCGATGTTCTCCAGGTCGATCGAACTGATCCATTCGCCGCCGGACTTGATCACGTCCTTGGAGCGGTCCGTGATCTGCATATAGCCGTCGGGATCGATGGTGGCCACGTCCCCGGTCGGGAACCAGCCGTCCCTGAGCGGGTCGCCGCCTTCGCCCTTGAAATAGGAAGTCGTGATCCACGGACCTTTCACGTGCAGGTCGCCGAAGGCCTTGCCGTCATTGGGCAGCTCCTTGCCGTCCGAGTCGACGATCTTCATGTCCACGCCGAACAGCACGCGGCCCTGCTTGTTCTGCACCGCGTACTGCGCCTCCTTGTCGGCGCCCAGGTGCTTGCCCTTGAGCGTGCTGACCGTGCCCAGCGGGCTCATCTCGGTCATGCCCCAGGCATGGATCACCTGCACGCCGTGTTCGTCCTGGAAGCTTCGGATCATGGCCGGCGGGCAGGCCGAGCCGCCGATCACCACGGCCTTCAGCGAGGAGAAGCGCAGCTTGTGCTCCTTCATGTAGTTCAGCAGGCCCAGCCACACGGTGGGCACGCCCGCGCTCATGGTCACGCCTTCCTGCTCGAACAGCTCGTGCAGGCTCCTGCCGTCCAGGTGCTGCCCCGGGAACACCAGCTTGGCGCCGACCAGCGCGCAACTGTACGGCAGCCCCCAGGCATTGACGTGGAACATCGGCACCACTGGCAGCACCACGTCGCGCGCGGACACGTTCAGCGCGTCGGGCAGCGCGGCGGCGTAGGCGTGCAGGATGGTGCTGCGGTGGCTGTACAGGACGCCCTTGGGATTGCCCGTGGTGCCCGAGGTGTAGCACAGGCAGGAGGCGGTCTTCTCGTCGAACTCCGGCCACACCAGCCGGTCGTCGCTGCCCTCGATCAGGTCCTCGAAACACAGCGCATTGGGCAGCGAAGTCTGCGGCATGTGCGCGCGGTCGGTCATCACCACGTAGTGCTGTACCGTCTTCAACGCGGGCGCGACCTTCTCGGCCAGCGGCAGGAAGCTCAGATCGACGAAGACGATTCTGTCCTCGGCGTGGTTGGCGATATAGCCGACCTGGTCCGGGAACAGGCGCGGGTTGATGGTGTGGATCACCGCCCCCAGACCGGCCACGGCGTAATAGATCTCGAAATGCCGGTAGCCGTTCCAGGCCAGCGTGGCGATGCGGTCGGTGGCGCCCACGCCGAGCTTCTTCAACGCATTGGCCAGGCGGCGCGAGCGCGCATGCGCCTCCCGGTAGGTGTAACGGTGGATGGCGCCGGACCCGTCCTTGGTCGGCACCTCGACGCGCTTGGAAACGATCTCGGCGTCGCCGTGGTGGCGGTCCGCGTGGCGGATCAGGTCGCTGATCAGCAGCGGCGCGCCTATCATCAGGCCCTGCATGGCATCTCCTCCATTGAGTCGGTTTTCCGGCGCTCGGGTGGTGCGCCACCCTGTGTGCCGGAAAGTATAGCGCCTGGCACGGGCCGCGCCTTGACCCTCGCTCCCACGGCGACTACCATGCCTCGCACAGGGCACCTGCGGACGCCGCGACAACACGCATGGCCCCACCCACAAAGGAGACCACCATGCTTGGCAACTCGTACAGGTTGCGTGCGGCCGCCGTCGGCGCCGCCGTGATGTTTGCACTCGCCTCACCCGGGGCCTGGGCCCAGGCCAAGAAAGCCGCGCCCGCCAAGGGCGGCGGCACCCTGAAGATCGCCTACATCGACCCGCTCTCGGGCGCCTTCGCCAACGTCGGCGAAGCCGGCCTCAAGCACTTCCAGGCCATGGCCGAGGAGATCAATGCCAGAGGCGGGGCCAACGGCAAGAAGATCGAGATCGTCGGCTTCGACAACAAGGTCAGCCCGCAGGAATCGCTGAACCAGTTCAAGCGGGTGGTCGACCAGGGCATACGCTACATCACGCAGGGCAACGGCTCTTCGGTTGCCGCCGCGCTGATCGAGGCGGTGAACCGCCACAACGAGCGCAACCCCGGCAAGGAGATCGTCTACCTGAACTACGCGGCCGTCGATCCCGCGTTCACCAACGAGAAGTGCTCGTACTGGCACTTCCGCTTCGACGCCAACAGCGACATGAAGATGGAGTCGCTGACCACCTGGATGGCGCAGAACAAGAACATCAAGAAGGTCTACCTGATCAACCAGGACTATTCCTTCGGCCACGCCGTGAAGAAGGCCGCGCGCGACCTGCTCAAGGCCAAGCGTCCGGACATCCAGATCGTCGGCGACGACCTGCATCCGCTGGGCCAGGTGAAGGACTTCTCGCCCTACATCGCCAAGATGAAGCAGGCCGGCGCGGACACGGTGATCACCGGCAACTGGGGCACCGACATGACCCTGCTCGCCAAGGCGGCCAAGGACGGCGGCCTGAACGCGGTGTTCTACACCTACTACGGCGGCGGCCTGGGCGCGCTGCCCGGCATGGGCGAGGCCGCCGAGGGGCGCATCAAGCAGATCACCGAGTGGCACGAGAACATCAGCCCGAACAAGACCGAGAAGTTTTCGATCGATTTCGAGAAGAAATACAAGGTGGATTTCTACTACCTGCGCGTACGCACGCTGATGCAGATGCTGGCCAAGGCCGCCGACGAGGCCAAGTCCGACGACCCGAAGAAGGTCGCGGCGGCCCTCGAAGGCATGAAGTTCCAGAGCGACACCGGCGAGGTCGAAATGCGCAAGCAGGACCACCAGCTGATCCAGCCCCTGTACCTGTCGACCGTGGTGAAGACCGCGGCCAAGGGCGGGCCCAAGGAGGTCAGGCACGACGTCGAGAACACCGGTCTCGGCTTCAAGACCGATGCGCGGCTCGAGGGCTACACGTCCGTGCAGCCGACCTCGTGCAGCATGAAGCGTCCCTGAACGACACCGCCGCAGGCAGCATCGAAACGGGGGCTGCGGCCCCCGTTTCATTTTGTGGTCCGCCGCGCTGCGTTGCGGCGCCGCGATAGCGGCTATCATCGGCCCTTGAGGTGCCGCTTCAGACGGTGCCCATACACAAACACAACCTGGAGGTTGACATGAAGACCACGATCCGCAAACTTGCGAGGCTCAGCCTCGCCTGCGCGGCGCTGACGGCCAGCGCGGGCGTGCAGGCCCAGCAAGCCGCCAACCTGACCATTGCCTCGTTCGTGCAGGGCTCGGGCTGGTATGTATACGCAGTGAACCTGGCCGAAGTGCTGCGCCAGACACTGCCGCCGGGCTCGAAGGTGGATTCCCGCCGATCGCCGGATCGGTGGGCAATCCCCGTCTGGTCGATTCGGGCAAGGCCGACATGGCGTTCGGCATGGCCATGGTGGGTCACTGGACGCAGAAGGGTACCGTCGCTTTCGACAAACCCATTCCCAGCCTGCGCGCGCTGGTCGGCGGATGGGACCAGTACTACCTGGTACCGCTCGGTGCGGGCAAGGATTCCGGCCCGGCGATGGACAAGTTCCTGCAGAAGGACAAGCCGAACACGCGGGTGGTCCTGCTGCCGCGCGGCGGAGTCGGCTCGGTGGGCGGATTGCAGATGCTGCAGCTGATGAACAGCGGCGAGGACGCGCTCAAACAGCGCGGCGGCAGCTTCGAATTCGGCTCGTTCGACGCCATCAAGGGCCGTTTCGCCAGCCGCAGTGCGGACCTGTTCATCCAGGTCGCCAACCCGGGGCATCCTTCGATCAGCGAGATCGCGCAGAACCATGCCGTCGCCTTCCTGCAGCCGCCGCAGGCGGTGCTCGAGGAGATGTCCAAGCGATACGGCTGGAGCATCGCGACCATGCCCAAAGGCACCTTTCCCAATCAGGAGCAGGACGTACGTCTGCCCGGAACGACGACCACGCTGTTCGCCAGCACGCGGATGACCGACAACATGGCCTACACCGTCGTGAAGACCATCTGCGAGAAGACCGACCGGCTGCAGGCGGCACACAAGGCGCTGGCCAAGTTCGACTGCGCCAGCGGCGTATGGAAGGAGGAAGTCAACGGGTTGCCGCTGCACGCGGGTGCCGCCAAGTACTATCGCGAGCGCGGATGGCTCAAATAGGACTCCGCGCAGCGGATTCCGCCCGATCGCCCACGCGGCGATCGGGACGCACCGCATGAGCGCCACTTCCGGCGAAATCGAAAGCGCCCCGGCGATCCGGTGGTGCGACTTTCTCGCGCCCACGCCGCTGGTGGCCCTGGCGTGGAGCGGGTTCCAGCTCGCCTTCTACCTTTGGCCGTCGATCTCGACGCTGTCGCAGCGCGCCTGTCACGTTTCCTTCGGCGTGGCCCTGGCACTGCTGCTGACGCGCGGCAAGCTGGCGAGCGGCGCGATGCGCGCCTTCAACTACGTGCTGGTGGGCCTGGCGGCCCTGCCTGCGATCTACATCGTCACCTCCGCAGAGCGGCTGATGAACGAGCGCATCGCCGGCGTCGACCCGCTGACCTTCAGCGACCAGGCGTTCGGCCTGCTGCTGATCGCGCTGCTCGCGGAAGCCTCGCGGCGCGCGATGGGTCTGGGCATCACCCTGCTGGCGGCGCTGTTCGTCGCCTATCACTTCGCCGGCCCCTACATTCCCGGCGCGATGGGCCACAACTTCTACAGCCTGGAACAGTTCGTCGACGTGCAGTTCCTCAACCTCAACGGCTTGTTCGGCGTTCCGACCGGGGTGTCGACGGAGGTGGTGTTCTACTTCATCCTGTTCGCTGCCGTCTATGACGTCTTCGGCGGCGGGCGCATGATCATCGATCTGGCCATGGCGCTCACCGGGCGCCGCGTGGGCGGCCCGGCCAAGGCGGCCGTCGTCGCCTCCGGAATGATGGGCAGCGTCTCCGGCAGCGCCGTGGCCAACGTCATGAGCACCGGCATCTTCACCATTCCGCTGATGAAACGCGTGGGCTATGACTCGCGCTTCGCCGCCAGCGTCGAAGCGGTGGCCTCGACCGGCGGCCAGCTCGTTCCCCCGGTCATGGGCGCCGCCGCCTTCGTCATGGCCGACATGCTGCAGACGCCCTACAGCAAGATCGCGATCGCGGCCATCATCCCGTCACTGCTTTACTACTTCGCCCTCATCATCGTCGTCGACCTGCAGGCGCGAAAGCTCGGCCTGGGCTCGGTGGATGCCGCCGAATTGCCGCGTGTCGCCACCACCCTGCGCGAGCGCGGGCACATGCTGATCCCGCTGGTGCTGCTGTGTTATCAGGTGGTGGCAGGCTATCCGGTCGACCAGGCGGCGATGCAGGCCGGCATGCTCACCATCGTTCTGGGCATGATGCGCAAGACGACGCGCGCACCCCTGATTTCCATCGTGCAGGCGCTGCAGGTTTCGGCCGAACGGACGATCAGCGTGGCCTTGCCGTGCGCGGTTGCCGGCATCATCGTCGCAGTGATCGCCTACTCCGGCCTCGGCACCAAGTTCACATCGCTGATGGTGATGCTGTCCGGCGGCTCGCTGCCGGCCATGCTGGTGCTGGCGGCGCTTGGCGCGCTGATCCTCGGCTGCGGCATGCCGACGACCTCGGCCTACATCATGGCGGCGGTCCTGGTGGCGCCGGCACTGGTCATGCTCAAGGTCGACGCACTGGTCGCCCATTTCTTCATCTTCTACTTCGCCATACTTTCGATGGTCACGCCGCCGGTGGCGCTGGCTGCCTATGCCGCGGCGGCAATCGCCAAGACCGAGGCCAGCCCGACGGGCTGGAAGGCCCTGTTGCTCGCCTCGCCGGGATTCATCATCCCGTTCGCGGTCGTGCTGCACCCCGGCCTGCTGCTCACCGGCGACGCCGCCGATGCGGTCTGGGGCGTCATCAACGTCCTGGTGGGCTTCGCGGCGCTGGCCGCGGCGATCACAGGCTACCTGTTCCGCCCGCTGAATGGCGGCTGGCGCGCCTACTTTGCGCTGCTGGGCATCGCGAACATGCTGCCGGGACTGATCATTTCGATCGTCACTTTCTCGCTGCTGTTCTGCTCGTGCGCCTGGCTGTGGCGCGATGCGCGAACCTCGCGCCGGGTCGCTGCGCCGATCTGACGAACTGAGTCCGGGCGACAGGCGCGCCGCAATCCGGGCTCAGATGAACTCGTCGGCGAACACCTGGTATTTCTGCGTCTTGGGCTTGTCGGCGTCCTCGGGCTTCACGTAGCTGATCGAGCTCCTGCCCTTCAGCGCGCGCGGCAGGATCATGACCCGCGCGAAACCCGTGATCTCGCTGGCCGAGGCCATCGCCAGCACCGGGTCCGGGCCGGCCTCGAACCAGGCCCCGCCCGCGCCGAGCTCGTGCACTTCGCCCGCCGCCTCCACGCGTATCGTGCCGCGCAGCAGGCAGCGTATGCCCGGACCGCGATGGGTGTGCGTATAGGCGATGCCGCCGAGCGGGAAATCGACGCGATCGGCGCGCATCAGGTAACCGCCGGCCTCCGGCAGATCGACACCGCGCGCGATCAGCTCGCGCGAATCCGGACCGCCCCAGGCCGGGGTGCCGGCATCGACCAATTCCCAGCGCAGCAGCGTCGCGCCGCCGGCCCCGCCCTCGACCTGGCAGGCCTGCGTGCTCTGCAGGCCGCTGGCCGTACCCAGTGCCGCGGCCGCGCCGTTGCAGCGCACGATGGCGTCGCCGTCGCGCACGAAGAAAAAGCGCGGTGCGGCCGGCAGTTCGAGCACGGACTTGGCCGGCAGGCCGTCGACATGCAGGCGCAGTACTTGTTTGCTGGCGGCGGGAGCGTTCATGGTGTGCAGTGTGTGTGAACTGGTGGTTGAAGACGTACCCCAACGTTACCAGAACGTCGCGGCTGCACGCGACCGGCGCCTGCGCGGCAGCGAAACAGCGGCCACACCGCTACACTGCCGCCCATGAACCTGCGCACATTTCTCCTGCTGTCCGCCTGTTGCACCCTGCTCGCCGCCCCCGCGGCGCGCGCGCAGACGCGCATCGCCTTCATCGATCCGCTGTCCGGCCCCTTCGCGCTGACCGGCGAGATCGCCCACAAGCGCTTTCGCGACGAGGTCGAGGCGCTCAACCGCGCGCGCACCACCGGCGGCCCCTGGGAACTGCAGGCCTACGACAACAAGGCCACCGTGTAGGAGAGCCTGGCCATGCTGCGCCAGGCCATCGACCGCGGCGCGCGCTACGTGGTGCAGGGGCAGAGCTCGGCGGTGGCGGCCGCGCTGATCGAGGCGATCAACCGGCACAACGAGCGCGAACCCGCCCGCGCGGTGCTGTTCCTGAATTACGCGGCCACCGATCCGGCCCTGACCGAAGCGCGCTGCAGCTTCTGGCATTTCCGCTTCGACGCGCACATCGGCATGCGCATGGAGGCACTGACCGCCCACCTGGCGCGCGACGCCTCGGTCAGGCGCGTCTACCTGGTGGTGCAGGATTATTCCTTCGGCCACGAGTTCGCCCGCGCAGCGCGCCAGCTGCTGGCCGAGCGCCGCCCGGACATCCAGGTGGTGGGGGAGGACCGCCACCCGATGGGCCAGGTGCGCGATTTCGCGCCCTACATCGCCAAGATCCGCGCCGCGCAGGCTGACGCGGTGCTGACCGGCAACTGGGGCAACGACCTGAACCTGCTGGTCAAGGCCGCGCGCGAGGCGGGCCTGCAGGCGCGCTTCCACACCTTCTACGCGGGCAGTCCGGGCGCGGTACCGGCGATGGGCGAGGCCGCGGTCGGCCGCGTCAGCGACATCACCGACTGGCACGCCAACGCCGCCTCGCCGGCCACGCTGCGCGCCGCGGCGCGTTTTCGCGACCGGCACGGCGCCGACTACCACTTCGCGCGCGCCGCCACGCTGATGCGCATGCTGGCGGCGGCCGCGCAGCGCGCCGGCAGCGCCGAGCCGCTGCGCGTGGCCTACGCGCTCGAGGGCCTGCGCATCGACACCGACAGCGGCGAAGCCGAGATGCGCAGGCTGGACCACCAGTTGCTGCTGCCCCTGCTGGTGGCGGGCCTGGAGCGCAGCGCGGCCAACGGCGGCCCGCGCGAAGTGCGCATGGAGGCCGAGCGCAGCGGGCTGGGCTGGCGCACCCTGGCCCGCCTGCCCGCCTATGTGTCGGCCGCGCCGACCGCGTGCCGCATGCAGCGCCCGCCGCCGCCCGGCTGACCTTATTCCTCCATCCGGCTACAATCGCCGGGTCTGCGCACCGGACGCGCGCCATAACGAATACGACAAGCGCGCCGGAACGACAAAGGAGACTGCGTGGAGTTTTTTCTCGTCCAGCTGCTGAACGGCATCAGCTACGGCCTGCTGCTGTTCATGCTGTCCTCCGGCCTGACCATCGTGTTCTCGCTGATGGGCGTGCTGAACTTCGCCCACGCGAGCTTCTACATGCTGGGCGCCTATTTCGCCTATCAGGTCAGCACCGTGCTCGGATTCTGGGCCGGACTGGTGGTCGCGCCGCTGCTGGTCGGCCTGGTGGGCATGGCCGTCGAACGCTACGGCCTGCGCCAGGTGCACAAGCACGGGCACGTGGCCGAACTGCTGTTCACCTTCGGCCTGGCCTACCTGATCGAGGAGGCCGTGCACCTGATCTGGGGACGCTCGGCGCTCGAGTACCGCGTGCCGCCCGAGCTCGACGGCCCGATCTTCCAGATCATGGGCTCGCCCTATCCCATGTACCGCACCTTCATGATGCTGGTCTCGGTGGCCATGCTGGTGTCGATCTGGCTGGCGCTGACGCGCACGCGCATCGGCCTGGTGATCCAGGCGGCGCTGAGCCATCCCGAAACGGTCGAAGCCCTGGGCCACAACGTGCCGCGCGTGTTCATGCTGGTATTCGGCGGCGGCGCGGCGCTGGCGGGACTGGCCGGCGTGATCGGCGGCGCGGCCTTTGTCACCGACCCCGGCATGGCCGTCTCGGTCGGCCCGATCGTGTTCGTGATCGTGGTGGTCGGCGGCATGGGTTCGCTGGCCGGCGCCTTCGTGGCCTCGCTGCTGATCGGCTGCCTGCAGAACTTCTCGATCTCGCTGGACTGGTCGCTGGCCGGCCTGTTCTCGTGGTTCGGCTGGATGGTCGGCCCGGACACGCCGCTGTGGTCGCTGTGGAACGTCAAGCTCTCGCAGGCCGCGCCCGTGCTGCCCTACCTGCTGATGGTGCTGATGCTGATCTTCCGTCCCAAGGGCCTGATGGGGACGCGCGAAGGATGAGTTCGTGAGCACGCTGCGCTACCGCCCGCTGGACCTCGGCCGATGGATCGTGTGGGGCGCCACGGCGCTGCTGTTCGCGCTCGCGCCGCTGATGTCGGACGCCAGCTTCGTACTCACCCTGCTCTCGCAGATGGGCATCCTGATCATCTTCGCGCTGTCCTACAACATGCTGCTCGGCCAGGGCGGCATGCTGTCCTTCGGCCACGCCGTGTACTCGGGCCTGGGCGCCTACTTCACCGTGCACGCGCTGAACCTGGTCGGCAAGGGCGCGTTCTGGTTCCCGGTCACGCTGCTGCCGCTGGTCGGCGGCCTGGCCGGCCTCGCCTTCGGCCTGATCTTCGGCTACGTCACCACCAAGAAATCCGGCACCACCTTCGCGATGATCTCGCTGGGCATCGGCGAGATGGTCTACGCCTGCGTGCTGATGTTTCCGGCTTTCTTCGGCGGCGAAGGCGGCATCTCCACCAACCGCGTGGTCGGCGAACCGGTGCTCGGCCTCACCTACGGGCCGGCCCTGCAGGTCTACTACCTGATCGCCGCCTGGGCCTTCGTGAGCATGGCGGCCATGTTCGCGCTCACCCAGACCCCGTTGGGGCGCATGGCCAACGCGGTGCGCGACAACCCGGAGCGTGCCGAATTCGTCGGCTACAACACGCAACGCGTGCGCTACCTGCAGATGTGCCTGTCGGCGTTCTTCGCCGGCGTGGCCGGCGGGCTGTCGTGCATCAACTACGAGATCGTCTCGGCCGAGAACGTAAGCGCGCTGCGCTCCGGCGGGGTGCTGATCGCCACCTTCATCGGCGGGGTGGGACTGTTCTTCGGCCCGATCCTGGGCGCCATCGTGTTCACGCTGTTCGCCATCGCGCTGTCGGGCTTCACCAAGGCCTGGCTGCTCTACCTGGGTCTGTTCTTCCTTGCCATGGTGCTGTACGCGCCCGGCGGACTGGCCTGGCTGATCGCCATCCAGATCCCGGTGCTGCGCGCGCGCCGGTTCAGCGAACTGCTGTGGCCCTATGCGCTGGCGCTGGCCGCCGGCCTGATGCTGCTGTGCGGGCTGATCGGCGCCGTCGAGATGATCTACCACCTGTCGCTGGAATCGGCCGAGGAGAGCGTGATCGCGCTGGCCGGCCTGGAGGTCGACGTGCGCGCCCTGCCCTCCTGGCTGGCGGTCGGCGCGCTGCTCGCCGCCGGCGGCGTGGCGATGCGGCATGCCTCGCGTTTCGTCAGCGCACGCTGGCACGCGATCCAGCAGGACATCCAGCGGGGCGCGGCATGAACGGCGCCGCCGCCATCGAACTCCTCGACGTGCGCAAGCAGTTCGGCGCCACGCGCATCATCCAGGGCGTCAACCTCTCGGTCAGGCAGGGCGAACGCCTGGCCATCATCGGCCCCAACGGCGCGGGCAAGTCGACGCTGTTCAACCTGATCTCCGGCCGCTTTCCGCTGACCAGCGGCCGCATCCGCCTGAACGGCCAGGACATCACCGGCCTGCCGCCGTACCGCATCAACCGCCTGGGCCTGTCGCGCAGCTTCCAGGTCACCAACATATTCCACCGCATGTCGGTGTACGAGAACATCCGCTGCGGCGTGCTCTGGTCGCTGGGCTACAAGTACTCGTTCTGGCATCCGGTGAACCGCCTGCGCGACGTGCAGCGGCGCGCCGAGGAGACCATGGAGCGCATCGGCCTGGCCCGGCGGCGCAACGTGCAGGCCGGCGTGCTTTCCTACGCCGAGCAGCGCGCGCTGGAGATCGGCATCACCATCGCCGGCGGCGCCGAGGTGATCCTGCTCGACGAGCCCACCGCCGGCATGAGCCGCACCGAAACCGCGCAGGCCGTGGAACTGATCCGCACCGTCACCGAGGGCAAGACCCTGATCATGGTCGAGCACGACATGGGTGTGGTGTTCGGCCTGGCCGACCGCATCTCGGTGCTGGTCTATGGCGAGGTCATCGCCACCGACACTCCCGAGGCGGTGCGCGCCAACCCGGCCGTGCAGGAGGCCTACCTGGGCGGCATGCACAAGGAGGCGGCGGCATGAGCACACCGCCGGCACCGCAGTCCGGGTCCGCGCAACCCATGCTCGCGCAGCCCATGCTCGAAGTGCGCGACCTGCACGCCTACTACGGCAAGAGCCACATCCTGCACGGCGTGCACCTGGATGTGCGCCAGGGCGAGATCGTCTCGCTGCTGGGCAGGAACGGCGTGGGCCGTTCGACCACCATCAAGGCCGTCATGGGCATGGTCGACTGCCGCGGCTCGGTGAAGTTCCGCGGCGCCGAACTGGTCGGCCTCAAGGCCTTCGAAGTCGCGCACCGCGGACTGGGCTACGTCCCCGAGAACCGCGACATCTTCCCCACCCTGACGGTGCGCCAGAACCTGCTGCTCGGCCAGAAGGGCACGCGCCAGTCCGGGCGCTGGAAGATGGACGACATGTTCGAACTGTTCCCGCGACTGCGCGAGCGTGCCGACACCGAGGCCGGCGTGCTCTCCGGCGGCGAGCAGCAGATGCTCACGCTGTGCCGCACCCTGATGGGCGACCCGGAGCTGGTCATGATCGACGAACCCACCGAGGGCCTGGCGCCGAAGATCGTCGAACAGGTGGCGCGCCTGTTCGAGGAGATCCGCAAACGCGGCGTGTCCATCCTGCTGGTCGAGCAGAAGCTGGCCATCGCGCTGGACATCTCCGAGCGGCTGTACGTGATGGGCCACGGCCGCATCGTCTTCGAGGGGCGCCCCAGCGACGTGCGCGGGAACGCCGCGATGCGCAAGGAATGGCTGGAGGTCTAGCCGCCTCGGCGCGTCGCGCCTTTGACGTAAAATCCGCCTTCCACCGCGCCCGCCCAGAAGGCGCGCGGGACCGCAGCACGCGGCCGCAGTCCGCCCCCACCCGGAGACCAGCATGAGCGACGCAGTCAACTATTCCGTGCGCGACGGCATCGCCGTCATCGTCATGAACAACCCGCCGGTCAACGGCCTGGGCAGCGTACTGCGCCCCGGCATCGCCGAAAGCATGCACAAGGCCGAAGCCGACCCGGCCGTGCAGGCCATCGTCATCATCGGCTCGGCCAAGGCCTTCTCGGGCGGCGCCGACATCCGCGAGTTCAACACGCCCAAGTCCACCATGTCGCCGACCCTGCCGGAAATCAACGACATGCAGGACCGGCTGAAGAAGCCGATGGTCGCGGCCATCGGCGGCTTCGCGCTGGGCGGCGGCCTGGAACTCGCACTGGGCTGTCACTACCGCGTGGCCGCCCCGAAGACCCAGCTCGGCCTGCCGGAAGTGAAGCTCGGCATCCTGCCCGGTTCGGGCGGCACGCAGCGCCTGCCGCGCGTGGTCGGCGCCACCGAAGCCCTGAAGATGATGACCACCGGCAATACCGTCACCGCCGACAAGGGCAAGGCCCTGGGGCTGGTCGACGAGGTGGTCGAAGGCGACCTGCTGGAAGGCGCCATCGCCTACGCGAAGAAGCTGGTGGCCGAGGGCAAGGGCCCGCGCCGCATCCGTGACCTCACCGTCAAGGTCGACGGCGACCCGCAGGCCTTCTTCGCCGCGGCGCGCGCGCAGATCGAGAAGGAATCGCGCGGCTATCCCGCGCCGCTGCAGATCCTCGGCTGCGTGGAGGCGGCGGCGAGCCTGCCCTTCGACGAAGGCCGCAAGGAGGAGCGCCGCCGCTTCGGCATCCTGGTCGAAGGCAACGAATCGAAAGCCCTGCGCCACATGTTCTTCGCCGAGCGCCAGACCAGCAAGATCCCCGACGTCCCGGAAGACACGCCGGTGCGCAGGATCGAGCGCGCCGCGGTGATCGGCGCCGGCACCATGGGCGGCGGCATCACCATGAGCATGGTCAACGTCGGCATCCCGGTGACCATGGTCGAGATGAAGCAGGAGGCGCTGGACCGCGGCCTGGCCACCATCGCGAAGAACTACGCCAGCACCGTGTCCAAGGGCCGTCTCAAGCAGGAGGAGATGGACAAACGCATGGCGCTGATCGGCACCGCGCTGGGCATGGAAGCGATCAAGGACGCCGACATCGTCATCGAGGCGGTGTTCGAACGCATGGACGTCAAGCAGGACATTTTCAGGAAGCTGGATGCCGTCATGAAGCCCGGCGCCATCCTGGCCACCAACACCTCGACGCTGGACGTCGACGCCATCGCCGCGGTCACCAGCCGCCCACAGGACGTGATCGGCACGCATTTCTTCTCGCCGGCCAACGTCATGCGCCTGCTGGAAGTGGTGCGCGGCAAGGCCACCGCCAACGACGTGCTCGCCACCACCATGGCGCTGGGCAAGAAGATCAAGAAGGTGCCGGTGGTCTCCGGCGTCTGCGACGGCTTCATCGGCAACCGCATGATCGAGAAGTACGGCCAGCAGTCGCTGTTCCTGCTCGACGAAGGCTGCAGCCCGCAGCAGGTCGATGCCGCCGTGCAGGCCTGGGGCATGGCCATGGGCCCGCTGACCATGGGCGACATGGCCGGCCTGGACATCGGCTGGGAGATCCGCAAGCGCCGCTACCAGGAGCGCCCGGACTTCGTCTATTCGAAGGTCGGCGACAGGATCGCCGAGCTGGGCCGCTACGGGCAGAAGACCGGCAAGGGCTGGTACCTGTACGAGGCCGGCAGCCGCAAGCCGCTGCCCGATCCGCTGGTGGACAAGATCATCGAGGACTATCGCCGCGAGAACGGCATCAAGACGCGCGCGATTTCGGACGCCGAGATCGTCGAGCGACTGATCTACGCGCTGGTCAACGAGGGCGCGGCCATCCTCGAGGAGGGCATCGCACTGCGCGCCTCGGACATCGACATGGTGTACCTGACCGGCTACGGATTCCCGCCTACCGCGGCGGGCCGATGTTCCATGCCAGCACGGTGGGCCTGGACAAGGTGGTCGCGGCCATCAAGGGATTTCAGCAGGGCTACCAGGGCGGCGTGTGGAAGCTCTCGCCGCTGCTTGAAAAACTCGCCGCCGAAGGCAAGACCTTCACCGATTACGACGCCAGGAAGTAGGGCCACGCGCACGCACACCAGAGGAGAACTGCCATGACCGAAGCCGTCATCGTTTCCACCGCCCGCACCCCGCTCGCCAAGAGCTTCCGCGGTTCATTCAACATGACGCACGGCGCGACGCTGGCCGGCCACGCCGTCAAGCATGCGGTCGAGCGCGCCGGCATCGACCCGGCCGAGGTCGACGACGTGCTGATGGGCTGCGCCAACCCCGAGGGCGCCACCGGCTGGGACATCGCCCGCCAGGCGGCGATCCGCGCCGGCCTGCCGGTCACGGTTTCCGGCGTGACCGTCAACCGCTTCTGCTCCTCGGGTCTGCAGACCATCGCCATGGCCGCGCAGCGATCAGGACCGGCGAGGCCGAGGTGTATGTGGCTGGCGGCGTCGAATCCATCTCCTGCGTGCAGAACTTCATGAACAAGCACATGTTCAAGGAGGAGTGGATCGAGAAGAACAAGCCGGAGATCTACTGGCCCATGCTGCAGACCGCCGAGTACGTGGCGAAGAAATACGGCATCGCGCGCGAGGTGCAGGATCGCCACGGCGCGGCCAGCCAGCAGAAGGCCTTCAAGGCGCGGGCCGAAGGCAGGTTCAAGGACGAGATCGTGCCGCTGGCCACGCGCATGCAGGTGATCGACAAGGCCACCGGCACGGAATCGATGAAGGACGTGACCTGCGCGGAAGACGAGGGCATCCGCGGCGACACCACCTACGAAGGCGTGTCGCAGATCAAGCCGGCGATCGAAGGCGGGGTGATCGCCGCCGGCAACGCCAGCCAGTTCTCCGACGGCGCCGCGGCCCAGGTGGTGATGAGCGCCTCGCTGGCGGCCAAGCGCGGCCTCAAGCCGCTGGGCGTGTTCCGCGGCTTCGCCGTGGCTGGCTGCGAGCCGGCCGAGATGGGCATCGGCCCGGTGTTCGCGGTCCCCAAGCTGCTCAAGCAGACCGGCGTGAAGATGGAGGACATCGGCCTGTGGGAACTGAACGAGGCCTTCGCCGTGCAGGTCATCTACTGCCGCGACAAGCTGGGCATCCCCGACGAGCGCCTCAACGTGAACGGCGGCGCGATCGCCGTCGGCCACCCCTACGGCATGACCGGCTCGCGCCTGACCGGGCATGCGCTGATCGAAGGCAAGCGCCGCGGCGTCAAGTACGTGGTGGTCACCATGTGCATCGGCAGCGGCATGGGCGCCGCGGGACTCTTCGAGATCGTTTGAGCACCGCTCAAACGATCTCTCGAGCCCTGCGGGCGCAAGATAGGTACAGGGGGCGCGATTGAAGCGTTCGCGCCCCCCGTACCCCCGGGGAGCCTTGTTTGGCGGAGCGCAGCATTGGCGCCGCACTGATTTTGAAATTACATCCTGCCGTACTCAGGCGCCGGCTGAGCGCCGCTCTACAACCATGATGGAGACAAACATGAAATTCACGCCGTCCAGGATCGTTCTCGCCCTCGCCGGGCTCGCCTTCGCCGGGCTGGCCGCCGCGCAGGCCTACCCCACTCGCGCCGTGAAGGTCATCGTGCCCTGGCCGCCGGGCCAGGCCACCGACCTGGCCGGGCGCCTGGTCGCCGACAAGCTCTCGCAGGCCCTGGGCCAGCCCTTCGTGGTCGAGAACAAGGCCGGGGCCGGCGGGCAGATCGGCACCGACCAGGTGGCCAAGGCCGCGCCCGACGGCTACACGCTGCTGGTGGCCTCCAGCGGCCCGTACTCGATCGCGCCCAACGTGCAGAAGCTGCCCTACGAGCCGCTCAAGGACTTCGCGCCGATCAGCATGATCGCCGGCGCGCCCTTCGCGCTGGTCACGCATCCCTCGTTCCCGGCCGCCAACCTCAAGGAACTCATCGCCCTGGTGAAGGCCAACCCGGACAAGTACGCGTTCTCCTCCTCGGGTACCGGCGCCACGGCGCACCTGATCTCCGAGTACTTCAACAGCATGGCCGACCTGAAGGCCCGCCACATCCCGTACAAGGGCAGCGCACCGGCGCTGACCGACGTCATGAACGGGCAGATCGGCTACACCTTCGAGACCGTCGCCTCGGTGATCGGCCACGTGCGCGGCGGCCGCCTGAAGGCCTACGGGGTGTCCTTCGCGCGCCGCTCCAGCGCCATGCCCGACATGGTGACGGTGGCCGAAGCCGCACTGCCCGGCTTCGACATCGGCGCCTGGATCGGCTATGCCGCGCCGGCCGGCACGCCGCGCGAGATCGTCGCGCGCCTGGCCACCGAGATCCAGAAGGCGATGAACGCGCAGGACCTCAAGGACCGCTACGTCACCCTGGGCATGGATGCGGTGGCCAACACGCCGGACGACTTCGCCGCCATGCTGCGCCGCGAGCAGTCGCGCTACGGCGAGATCGTCAAGCGCGCCGGCGTGAAGCAGGACTGAGCCCGCGCATGAAGATCGCCATCGTCGGCACCGGCGCCATGGGTTCGGTCTACGCCGGCCTGTTCGCCGCCGCCGGCCACGAAGTGTGGGCCATCGACTCCTGGGCCGCGCACGTCGAGGCCATGCGCACGCACGGCCTGCGCGTCGAGGGCGCCTCGGGCGACCGCGTGGTCAGGCTGCACGCCACGCTGAACGCCGCCGAGGCCGGCCCCTGCGAACTGGTGGTGATCGCCACCAAGGCGCGCGACGTGGAGCGCGCGGCGCAGGCGGCCAGGGCGCTGATCGGCCCCGACACCGTGGTGCTGTCGGTGCAGAACGGCCTGGGCGGCCCGGATACCAGCGCCGCGGTGCTGGGCCGCGAGCGCGTGATGGTGGGCGTGGTGGGCGGCTTCGGTGCCTCGATGAAGGGGCCGGGCCACGCGCACCACAACGGCTGGGAGCTGGTGCGGCTGGGCGAGTTCAGCGGCCCGGTCACGCCGCGCCTGACGCGCGTCGCCGAGGCCTGGCAATCGGCAGGCTTCAAGGTCAAGTGCTTCGACGACATCGACCAGCTGGTGTGGGAGAAGCTGGCTGTGCAACTGCGCCTACTCGGGGCCCTGCGCGCTGAGCGAGTGCACCATCGGCGAGGTGATGGCCGACGCCGACCTGTCGCGCGTCTCGGCCGCCTGCGCGAGCGAGGGCTTCGCCGTCGCTCGCGCCAGGGGCATCAAACTTGGCTTCGACGATCCGGTGGCCTATGTGCGCGAGTTCGGCAGCAAGATCCCCAACGCGCGTCCCTCGGCGCTGCTCGACCTGATGGCCGGACGCTGCTCGGAGATCGATTTCATCAACGGCTCGATCCCGCGCGAGGGCGCCAGGCTGGGCATCGCCGCGCCGGTCAACGACACCGTGGTGGCCCTGGTCAAGGCCAGGGAAAGGCGCCTGGGCTGCGTCTGAGCCGCGCAGCCGGTCGCGAACCTCAGAACACGATCACGCCGCGGGCGTCAGAACACGATCACGCCGCGGGCGTTCTTGCCGGCTTCCATGTCGGCGAAGGCCTGCGGCGCCTCGTCGATGGAATAGCGCCGCGTGATCAGTTCGTCGAGCTTCAGTTTGCCGCCCATGTACAGACCGAGCATCTTCGGGAAATCCACGCGCGGCACGCAGGAGCCGAAGTAGCTGCCGGTGATCGTCTTCTCCTCGAAGGGCAGCGACATGGTGCGCAGCGAGGTCGAATCGCCGGGCTTGGCCACGCCCACCACCACCGCCACGCCGCCGCGGCCCAGGCACTTGTAGGCCAGGCCGGCGAGTTCGCCCGAGCCCACGCATTCGAAGGCGTAGTCCGGTCCGCCGCCGGTGGCCTTCTTGATCGCCTTGGTCGGGTCCTCGCCCGGCGTGACCTTGAGCACGTCGGTGGCACCGAAGGTTTTCGCCATTTCCAGCTTGCCTTCGTTGGCGTCGATGGCGAGGATCTTCGTCGCGCCGGCGATGGCCGCCCCCTGCACCACGTTCAGCCCCACGCCGCCGCAGCCGAACACCACCACCACCGAGCCGGGCCTGACGCGCGCCGTGCTGGAACACCGC
>JADJPT010000015.1 GCA_016713125.1 Betaproteobacteria bacterium | reverse complement strand
GATATGCCGCCTATGACCATGGTGTTTCAAGTAGCGGATCTCGCATTGGTGACCAATATCAAGCCTGGTGACAAAGTGAAGTTCGCGGCGGAGAAGTTGAGCAGTGGCTATCACGTGACCCAGATTCACTTGGTCAAATAGGGGTTCGTGTGCAATCCGCTTGGCGGGCGCATAGGAGAACGGCATGAAGCATCTGCATGATGGCACCGGGGACGGCGAAGAAAGTCCGCCGCCGCTATGGAAGCAACCGCTGGTAGCGGCGGTGATCATGATTGCCCTGATAGGCGCGTTCTATTTGCTGCGCGAGCACTGGGATCATCTGGTGGGAAACTGGGTCTATCTGCTGCTGCTCGCCTGCCCGCTAATGCATTTATTCCACGGGCATGGGGGGCATGGAAGGCAACGCGCCCGGACCTTCCTGGCCCGCGCAGAAATGGTGACCGCACGCGAGTCGAAGAGCCCACACGCACAAACCTCGCCCGGATAAAGCGGCTTTCGAAAGCGCGACGCCCGAGCGTCCTGCGGAGCCTGTAATGACTTCGGACGATATGGGAATGAAGGGCACCCTTTATACGTGCCCAATGCACCCGGAGATCCGCAGGCAGGCGCCGGGCATCTGCCCAAAGTGCGGCATGAGCTTGGAGCCTGTCCTGCCCACCCTCGAGGAGGAAGCGAATCCGGAGTTGGATGATTTTCAGCGCCGCTTCTGGTGGACATTGCCCCTCACGGTGGGGATTACAGTACTTGCGATGTTCGGACACTGGCTTGAATGGTTCGACATGCGTACCCAAAGCTGG
Source organism: Betaproteobacteria bacterium (assembly GCA_016713125.1). Taxonomy (GTDB): domain Bacteria; phylum Pseudomonadota; class Gammaproteobacteria; order Burkholderiales; family SG8-39; genus SZAS-79. The sequence continues at coordinate 113,599 of JADJPT010000015.1, read as the reverse complement.
ATCGAACTCGCGCTAAGCCTTCCGGTGGTGTTGTGGGCTGGTTGGCCGTTCTTCGTGCGCGGGCGGTGTGTCGAGTGCGAGCGCAGCCCGAATATGTGGACGCTGATCGGTTGGGGACCGGTGCGGCCTTCATTTTAGTCTGATCGCCACCGTGGCCCCCGGGATTTTCCCGCAGACTTTCATATCGATGGGTCGCGTGGCCGTGTATTTCGAAGCTGCCGCCGTAATCATCTCCCTCACGCTGCTCGGACAGGTGCTGGAACTTAAGGCGCGCTCGCAGACTTCAGCGGCGATCAAGGCCCTGCTCGGACTGGCGCCGAAGACCGCCCGGCGCATTCTGTCGGACGGTGGGGAAGAGGACGTCCCCCTTGCTCATGTGCATATCGGCGACATGCTGCGTGTCAGGCCGGGTGAGAAAGTGCCGGTGGATGGAACCGTGATCGAAGGAGGCAGCGCGGTCGACGAAGCCATGTTGACCGGCGAGCCGATTCCCGTAGGCAAGCATCCGGGTGACAAGTTAATCGGTGCGACGATGAACACGACCGGCACGTTGGTGATGCGTGCAGAGAAAGTCGGGATGCAAACGGTGTTAGCCCGCATTGTGCAAATGGTGGCGCAGGCCCAGCGCTCCAGGGCGCCGATGCAGCGACTGGCTGGACCAGGTGGCGGGCCTGTTTCGTCATCGCCGTCGTAGGAATCGCGCTGCTAACCTTGCTTGGATGGGGGGCTGTTCGGTCCGGAGCCGCGCTGGGTGTACGGCCTTATCAACGCCGTGGCGGTCTTGATCATCGCCTGTCCTTGCGCTTTGGGGCTGGCGACGCCGATATCCATCATGGTGGCGACTGGGCGCGGTGCGATGTTGGGCGTGCTGTTTCGTGACGCAGCCGCGATTGAGAACATGCGCAAGGTGGACACCCTGATTGTCGACAAGACAGGTACCTTGACCGAAGGCAGGCCAATATTCGAGCAGGTGTTGTCGATCTCAGCAGGTAATGAAGATGAGGTGCTGCGTCTGGCGGGCAGTCTTGATCAGGGAAGTGAGCATCCGCTAGCCGCGGCCATCGTCGCGGCGGCACGAGATCGCGGCCTCCTGCTTTCGAAGCCTGTGGATTTCGAATCCGCTTCCGGCATTGGCGTACGTGGCGTCGTTGAAGGACGCAGTCTCGCGCTGGGAAACTCCGCCCTGATGGCGCAGCTTGGCGTAGACGTATCGGCGCTGTTATCCAAAGCCGATTCGATGCGCGAGCGCGGTGCGAGTGCGATCCATCTTGCCGAATCCGGGCGCTTGCTTGGCGTGCTGGTGGTATCGGACCCGATCAAGGCCAGTACGCCAGCTGCGCTCGAGTCCCCTGTCGCAGGCGGGTATTCGAGTGATCATGGCTACTGGAGACGGATGGGGACCGCGCACGCCGTCGCCGATCAACTCGGTATCAAGGAGGTGCACGCTGAAGTAAAGCCTGCCGACAAACTCGCGTTGGTGGAGCGGTTGCAGGTGGAAAGGCGTGTGGTAGCCATGGCCGGCGACGGCATTAACGACGCCCCCGCCCTTGCGCGCGCCGATGTTGGCATCGCCATGGGTACTGGCACCGACGTAGCCATGAGTAGCGGACAGGTGACTCTGATCAAAGGTGACCTGCGCGGCATCATGACCGCGCGGATGTTGTCCATGTTGACGGTGGCGAACATGAAGCAGAACCTCGCGTTCGCATTCTTCTACAACGCATTGGGCGTACCCATTGCCGCCGGCATTCTTTATCCGCTCACGGGTTGGCTACTCTCCCCCATGATTGCAGCGCTGGCGATGAGCCTCAGTTCGGCGTCTGTGATACTTAACGCTCTGCGTCTGCGCGCCCCATAGCTTGCCCCTTGAGTACCTTCGTACTCAAAGTCTGCGAAGTGAAGCTGGTGCAGTGTTTCGAGGAGCGCTGAAAGGGTGGCAGTATTTGATCTGATTTACCGCTCCCATCAAGGACTTTAGAAAAAAAGTGGCACTATTTGACAGCGAAGCGTGCCGTCAGTGGCTTGCGCCCGGGCAGGGTGACCATTGCCACCGCCTTGGTGCCCGCGGCGGCCGGGAACGCGCCTTTCGCCTCGAAGCGCCCCTCGCCGGCCGGCGCGAGCGCAACCTCCTGCTTGTTCGCGCCGCTGAGCAGCGTGAGCTTTGCGCTGCCGCCTTCGATTTTCAGCGCCTTGCCGTGGTCGCGCAGATGCAGGGTGATCGCATCGGCCTTCAGCACCAGTTCGAGATCGACGTTGCCGGCTTCGGTGACGATGCCGCCGTGCCTGGGTGAATGGTCGTGCGCGCCCTTGGCGGCCGACGCGGCGAGGGGCGAGGACAGGGCCAGCACGAGGCCGGCGAGCGCGATGACTTTCATGGTGACTCCTTGCGGGGTTGGATAAATGACGGCAAAGACTTCCAGAAGCATCAGTAACTCTCCTCGCCAGCGCCAGCGCCGCGGCCAGCCGTTCCACGGGCGCGCGCCCGTACAGCCATACCAGCGCGGGCGTGAGGAAGGTGTCGAGCAAGGTGGAACTCACCAGGCCCGAGAAGATCACTACCGCCACCGGATGCAGGATCTCGGTGCCGGGGCGCGCAGCCTCGAACAGCAGCGGCGCCAGCGCGAAGGCTGTGACCAGCGCCGTCATCAGTACCGGCGCCAGGCGCTCGAGCGATCCGCGCAGCAGCATGGCGCGGTCGAACTTTTCGCCCTCGAACGCCATCAGGTTCACATAGTGGCTAACCTTGAGGATGCCGTTGCGCACCGAAATACCCGCTAGCGTGACGAAGCCGACCAGGGCGGCGATTGACAGCGGCTGTCCTGAAAGCCACAGGCCGAGTACCGCGCCGACCAGCGCCAGCGGGATGTTGGCCATGATCAGCAGCGACAGCCCCAGGGAGCGGTAGCGCGAATGCAGAACCGCCAGCATCAGCATCAGCGAAACGACCGACAATAGCGCGATCAGCCGGGCAGCCTCCTCCTGCGCGCGGAACTGGCCGCTGAAGGTGATGAAGTAGCCTTCGGGCAGTTGCATGGCCGATGCCGCTTGGCGCATCTCCGCCACTACTTCGGACAGCGCGCGCCCTGGGTGTTGGCCGAGATCACGATGCGCCGGCGGCCGTCGTCGCGGCTCACCTGGTTGGGTCCGTCGGCGTCTTCGATGGCGGCCAGCCTGGCGAGCGGAACGCGGCCGGTCGGCGTCTCGATCAGCAGGTTCGCGAGCCCCTCTGGCGTGCGGGCACCATCGGGCAGGCGCAGCACCAGCGCGAAGCGCCGGCTGCCCTCGACGATCTGGCCCATGTGTTCACCCTCCACCAAGCTTTGCAGCGTAGCGAGAATGCGCGCCGGCGACACGCCGTAGCGGGCGGCCGCCTGGTAGTCAATGCGCACGCGGATCTGCGGCGCAAGGACCTGCTTCTCGACTTCGAGGTCGACGATGCCGGCGATGGGTGCCAGGCTCGCGCGCAGCGCCTCGGCCTGGCCGCGCAGTGTGTCGAGGTCCTCGCCGAAGATCTTCACCGCGATCTGCGAGCGCACGCCCGAGAGCATGTGGTCAATGCGGTGTGAGATCGGTTGGCCGATGGACAGCGCCGCCGGCAGGTAGGCGAGGCGCGCACGGATCTCGCGCGACACCGTGGCGATGTCCGCTTGCGCCGCGATGCCGATGTCCAGCTCGCTCACATGCACTCCCTCGGCGTGCTCGTCGAGTTCGGCGCGGCCGCTGCGTCGGCCGACGTGCGCCACGCCGGGAATGTCGACGATCAGGCGTTCTGCCTGGCGCGCAAGGGCGGCCGATTCGCTCAGCGTCACGCCGGGGTTCAGGCGCAGGCCGACCAGCAGCGTGCCCTCGTTGAATCCTTCAGCCAGGCGAGCATGCGCGTATCGCCATGCTCGAGCGAGCGCATGTGCGGCAGCAGCCAAGAGGAGAGTACCGGCGTGACGGTGACCGAAACCAGCAGGCTGGCGAGAGTCGAGACGATGAAGGCCACGCCCAGCGGCGCGAAAAGCCGCCCCTCCATGCCCGGCAGCGCGAACAGCGGCACGAACACCAGTACGATGATCACGGTCGCGTACAGGATTGCGGAGCGGACCTCCATGGTCGCGCGCGCCACGACGACCAGCGGGTTGGCGGGTACCGGATTGGCGCGTTCGGCCTTCAGCCGGCGCAGCACGTTCTCCACGCCGACCACCGCGTCGTCGACCAGTCCGCCGATGGCGATCGCCAGGCCGCCTAGGGTCATGGTGTTGATCGACAGGCCGAAATGCCGGAATACCAGCACGGTGGCGAGGATGGACACCGGAATCGCCGTCAGCGCGATCAGCGTGGTGCGCAGGTTGCCGAGGAAGGCGTACAGGATCACTGCGACGAACACCGCCGCCGCCGCCAGCTTGCCCTGCAGGGTCGCGATCGAGGTTTCGATGAAGCTCGCTTGGCGGAAGGTCAGCGTGGGGGCCTGCATGCCCGCGGGCAGTCCGGCCTGCATGCCGGCGATCGCCGCCTCGATGGCGCGGGTCAGCGCGATGGTGTCGGCCGAGGGCTGCTTCTGCACGCCGAGGATCACGGCCGGGCCGCCGGCGTAGCCCGCGTCGCCTCGGCGTATCGCTGCCGCGAAGCTGACTTCGGCCACCTGACGCAGGAGGATGGGCTGGCCGTTCTTCGCGCCCAGCGCGAGGCTGCGCAGATCCTCCAGCTGGCTGGTACGCCCCAGGTGGCGGATCAGGTACTCGCGGCCGTTCAATTCCAGGAACCCGCCCGAGGTGTTGGCCGAGTGACCGCGCAGCGCCGCTTCGAGCTGCTCATGCGAAACGCCCAGTTCGGCCATCCGCGCGGTGTCGGGTCGCACTTGGAACTGACGCACCTCCCCGCCGATGGGAATTACCTGGGCGACCCCGGGAATCGCCATCAGCCGCGGCCGAAGCACCCAGTCGGCGTACTCGCGCACCTGCATGGGGTCGATTTTCGCGGTGTCGATCGGGATCGCGATCTGCATGATCTCGCCCATGATCGAGGACACCGGGCCCATGCGCGGCACCAGTCCCTCCGGGATGCCGCCTTCCATGGCCGACAGGCGCTCACCGACCATCTGGCGCGCGCGGAAGATGTCGGTGTTCCAGTCGAAGGCCACGTAGATGAAGGACAGGCCGGCGCTGGACACCGAGCGCACGCTCTCCACGCCGGGCAGGCCGTTCATGGCCGTCTCCAACGGGAAGCTCACCAGCTGCTCGACCTCCTCGGGGGCCATGCCGCCGGTTTCGGTCATCAGGGTGACCGTGGGCTTGTTGAGATCTGGGAACACGTCCACCGGCGTGCGCGAGAGTTCGAACCCGCCATAGAGCATCAGCACCGCGCCCGCCGCCAGAACCAGCAGGCGGTTGGCGAGGCTTGCATCGAGCAGCCATTTGAACACGGCGCCTCCTAGCGGATCTGATTGACGAGCGAAGCGCCGGATACCACTACGCGTTCGCTTGTGGTCAGACCGGCGACGACGGTCACGCGCGTGCCGTCCAGCGGCTCGAAGCGCACGCTACGCGCGGCGTAGCGTTCCGCGCCGGTTTTTACCCAAACCACCGTCTCGTTGGCCGCGTTGCGCACCAGCGCCGCAGAAGGCAGGGCGATGCCGCGCAGCGCCTGGCGCGTCCGTACGGCGATCTTCACCGGCTGACCGATGGCGAACTGCGCTAGGGCGGCGCCTTCGGCACGAAACGCGAGCGGCAGCGCTTGCTCGCGCAGCGCTCGCCCGGCGCCGACGAATACGAGCGGGACCCGCACTTCGCCCGCCATCAGCGAGGCCCCGGCAACCCCGCCGGTGAGCCCGGCGTCGTAGGCCAAGGCCTCGACGCGCAGGCGTGCCGGGTCGACGACCTCGAACACCAATTCACGCGCGTCCACCACCTGGCCGGCGAAGGCGTTGGCCGAGGCGATCACGCCCGAGGCCGGGGCGGTCAGCGCATCGCGATTCACCAGGCCCGCGCTTAGTGCGGCGATGCGCGCACGCAGGCTGGCCACTTCCGCTTCACCGGTTTCGATCTGTTCGCGCGGCACGGTGTCGGCCAGTTCGCGGTGGCGCTCCAGCCTGCGTTCTGCCGCGCCCAGAATGGCGCGCAGATCCGCCAGCGTGGCCACCTGGTTGGAGCGCTCGATGCTGCCGGCCGTAGGCACGACCCAGGCGAGCACCTGGCCCCTCTTCACCGTTTGACCCAAAGCAGGAAATCCGCCGGGTCCGGGCTCCAGCCGGCCTGCCAGAGTGGCCTGCACGCGGCCGCCGGAGTTCGGATCCATGACAATGCGGCCGGCCAGTTCGTAGGCGCGCGCATGCTCGCCGATTTCGGTCACCAGGGTGCGCACGCCGATCTGGCGCTGCGCGGGTTTGGGCAGGAATAGGCTGCCGTCGGGCAGGCGCTGCGGACCATCGCCCGAGCGCGGCGCATCGGCTGCGCCGTGATCGTGGCCGGGGCCGCCCACGCGCGGCGCGCGCAGGCAGGATCGCGACGGCGGCGAGGGCGCCGGCGAGCAGCAAGCGGGTGCGCGCGTTCATGCGGTTCTCCTCTCGCGCAGTCGGCGCGCGGTCACGATTCCCAGCGCGGCAAGCAGCAGCACCGGGAGCACGTACTTCAATGCTTTGACCGAGTAAAGGTGCAGATCGGCATGCTGCGGGGACGGGCCTTCATGGATGTCCAGCTCGCCTGCCAGCAGATCGCTTTGCGCGCTTGCCGTGACCGTGGCGGTCAGCGTATGCACGCCGACTGGCAGGATTTGCGCTAGTTCGGCCTCGAACTGTCCTTCACCGGCTGACCGCACCGGAAGGCTGTTGCCCGCCAGGTCAAGGGTCAGGACCGCATCGTTGACCGGCGCGTTGCTGCTCGCGTGGTCCAGCCACAGGCTGAGTCGTCTGCCCTCCAGCAGACCGACCAGTTCGAAACTCTCGGATTCGGCGACGAAGCGAGGGGCTCCGCTGGCCGCCGCAATTGTGGGTGCGCTGCCATGCGCGTGGCCTGGACCGGCGTGGGCCGTTGCGGTCGTCAGCGCGCAGGACAGCAAGGCGGCGTACAGTCGGGTGGGAAGACGCATGGATTGGATCCTCGATGTGTTCATTGCGGCGTCAGCCCCAGAGACTGACGCAGATTGGAGACGGCCGCGGCACGCTGCACGGCGGCGCGCGCGGCCTGGCGGCTCGCTTCGCTCGATTCGATTTCGATGCGCAGACGCGTCGGCAGGTCGGACTCGCCGAGGCGGAAGGACTTGTCGAAGAACCCGCGGGTTTCGCGCGCGAGTTGCGCACGTCGCTGCGCGCTCGCCTCGACGCGTAGCGCGGCGTCCAGGCGTCGCGGGCGGCGCTCAGTACCGCTTCCAGCCGTCTGCGCTCCACGCGCTGCTGTGCCTCGGCTTCGATCAGCGTCGCGTTCGAATCGAGGATGCGCGCGCGATTGCGCGGCTCGGACGAGAACGGCAGGCGCAGGGCGATGGCGATGGTCTGCTCGCCGGGCGTGCCGTAGCTGCCGCGTTCTCGTCGGGTGGACAGCGTCAGCTCGGGATTGGCGCGCTTTTGCGTTGCAGCGAGGTCGAGCGCGTTTCGCGCGCTCTCGGCGCGACGCGCCAGCTCGGCCAGCAGAGGGTGGGCGTCAGACAACGCGAGGGACTCCGGCAACGGCTCACCCGCCGCCGACGCTTCGCGCGGCGCGATTCCGCTCAGCCCCGCGATGCGGTGTGCCGCCGAGGCCAGCAGAGCCGAGATCTCCTCGAGTTCGGCTTCGGCCGCGGCAAGCGCACCCTGCGCCTGGTGGGCGTCGGCGCGCGCCAGACTGCCTGCGGCCACGCGCCGGTCGACGTCGCGCGCCAGCGCCGATGCGTTGTCGCGTCGCGATCCGGCCGACGCCTGGTCGATGCGCACCAGTTGCCATGCCCACCATGCCTCGCGCACTTCGGCAGCGAGGCGCAGGCGGGCGGCAGCGATGCGCGCGTCGAACTCGCCGCGCTCGGAGTCGGCCAGGGCGCGCGTACGATCCTGCTCGCCCGGCAGCCACAACGGAAGCGCCACGCCGACCTCCAGTTCGCTTGCGCCGCGGTCTCGGTTCAGCCGGTCGCTGCGACCGCCGAGTTCGAGGCTGGGCGGCGCAGGCGTGTACAGGTCGGCCGCATCGCGCCGTGCCTGGAGCGCATCGCCGCGCTGGATCGCGCCGGCCGCCGGGCTCGAGCGGCGCCATGCGGATTCGAACACCTCGGCGATCACCTGTGCCTGCGCCGGAAACGGCGGAAGGGCGAGCGCGAGCGCGAGGAACAGCATTGGGTAAGGCATCCGGAATCTCCGAAGGAAAATAAACGGAAATCCGGCGAGTGCGACCCGGACCGGGCGCGCTGCGGGCGCGCGGGCGGTGGTAGAAAGCTAGGGGTGGCGTCTCGCCGTGCTCAGGCGAGCACGGCGCGAGGCGGGCGAAACAGGGGCGAGGGGAGTGCCAGGGGCAGGACGTCCGCCGGGGCGGGCGGGGCTTCGCTGATAACGGCGGGGAACATGAAATACGTGCAGCCAGTCACCGCAGCGAAGACGCCGATATGGAAATGGCAGTGAGCCGAATGCGGCTCATCGTGCTCTACATCTCCGAATGAGGGATTGTGCACGGCATGCCCGTGCACGTCGGTGTGGTGGTGAACGACCGGCCCGGCCGATTGCAGTGCCTGACCGTGCGCGTCCGACTGGACATAGCGCGCGACGGCCGCACCGGCGAACTGCAGCGGTACCAGTAACATCAGCATCAAGGCAAGAAAACGCTTCATCTTTGCGGCGCGACTGTATCCGCATCCGTCGTGCGGCGCAACCAGCTGCGTTCCCGTCTGCGCGAGCCCCGGCTTGTGTCCCGGAGAGGCGATTCCTTCAAGCGGGATTAGAGTGTCTGGAAGGTGAACCGACAGGCGCCTGACAGGTGGCTTCACTAAAGTCGCTCCACTCAGTCCGCCAAGGATGCCCTCGGGGCGCGTCGTCCGTTGATGAATATCGAGTTTGCCGCGCTAACGCGCCGCTGCGCGCCGGCGCTGGCGGTGGCCGGGGCCCTGCTGGCGGTTGCGCTGCTGACGCGCGTCGCGCTGGCCTTGCGGCCGGAGGTGCGCATGGCGGGCTATGCCGATTTCGCGCACGCCTTCGGCACCGGCCTGGCTTTCGATCTGGCCACCGCTGCCTGGTTCGCGGCGCCGCTGGCGCTGTGGCTGGTGCTGGCGCCGGACGCGCTGGCGCGCACGCGCACGCATCGCATGCTGGTCGCGGCCGCGGCCGGTGCGGCGCTCTATGTGCTGGCTTTCGTCGCCGTGTCGGAATGGATCTTCTGGGACGAGTTCGGCGCGCGCTTCAATTTCATTGCCGTCGACTACCTGCTCTACACGCAGGAGGTGATCGGCAACATCCGCGAGAGCTATCCGGTCGGCCGCATCCTCGCCGCACTCGCGCTGCTGGCGGCGGCCGCGGGCTGGCTGCTGCGCCGCGCCCTGTGGCGCGGCGGGACGCAGGCGCTGGCCTGGCGCACGCGGCTGGCCGGAGTGGCCCTGCTGGCGCTGGCGCTGTCGGCCTGCTGGCAGCTGATCGACCAGGACCTCAAGCAGCGTCGGCCCGGCGACACGGTCAACGAACTGGCGGGCAACGGCATCTACGATTTCTTCGCCGCCCTGCGTCGCAACGAGTTGTCCTGGGAGCGCAACTACGCCACCCTGCCGCCCGACGAAGCGCTGGCCATCGTGCGCGCGGCGCTGGCCGAACAGGGCGACGCCTGGGTGCCGGGACCGCCCGGCAGTGTCGAGCGGCATGTGCAGCCGCACGGGGCGGTCAGGCCGCTGAACGTGGTGTTGATCAGCGTCGAGAGCCTGGGCGCCGAGTTCCTCGGCGCCTACGGTGACAAGCGCGGCCTGACGCCCAACCTCGACCGGCTGGCGGCCGACAGCCTGTGGTTCGCGAACGCGTATGCGACGGGAAACCGCACGGTGCGCGGCCTGGAGGCCTTGAGCCTGTCGCTGCCGCCGACCCCGGGGCAGTCGATCGTCAGGCGGCCGGCAAACGCCGCGCTGTTCTCCCTGGGCAGCGTGCTCGAGGACCGGCAATACGCGGTAATGTTCGCCTATGGCGGCTACGGCTATTTCGACAACATGAACGCGTTCTTCGACGCCAACGATTACCGCTCCATCGACCGGCGCAGCATCCCGGCGGCGCGCATCGAGTTCGAGAACGTCTGGGGCGTGGCCGACGAGCACCTCTACGACCAGGTGATCGACGAGCTCGATGCGGCGCACGCCGCACGGCCGTCACGGCCGGTGTTCGTGCACGTGATGAGCACCAGCAACCACCGGCCCTATACCTACCCCGCGGGCCGCGTGGACATCGCCTCCGGCAGCGGCCGCGAGGGCGCGGTGAAGTACACCGACTACGCGCTGGGCCGCTTCGTCGAGCGCGCCCGCTCGCACGCCTGGTTCCGGGACACGCTGTTCGTGATCACCGCGGACCACGGCGCCAACGCGCGCGGCACCGCCGAGATCCCGATCGACAAGTACCGCATCCCGGTGTTCATGTACGCCCCGGCCCACCTCGCACCGCGCCGCGTCGACCGGCTGATGTCGCAGATCGACATCGCGCCCACCATCCTCGGTCTGCTGAACCTGGAGCACTACAGCAAGTTCCTCGGCCGCGACGTGCTGCGCGCGCCGCCGGGCAGCGATCGCGCTTTCGTCGGCAACTTCCAGACCGTCGGCTACATGAAGGATGGCCGCCTGGTGACCCTGCAGCCCAGGCGCAGGACCGGCGGCACCTGGCGCTTCGATGCGCAGGGGCGCATGGCGGTCGCACCGCGCGACCTCGCCCTCGAGCGCGAGGCGATCGCCTTCTACCAGACCGCCTCGCACCTGTTCGCCAGCGGCCTGTACCGCGACGAGGAGCAGTTGCCGCCTGCGCGGCGCGGCGTGGCGGCGCCCGCGCAGGGCATGCCGCGGTGAGCGAGGGGCGTGCGCACGACCGGGACGCGATCCGTCCCGGGCTCACGCTGCTGCTGGGCGCGCTGATCGCCATCGCGCCGCTGGCCATGGACATCTACCTGGCCTCGATGCCCTCGATGACGCGCGCGCTGTCGGCCACCACCGCGCAAGTGCAGGCCACGCTGTCCGTGTACATGGCCGGCTGGGGGCTGGCGTAACTGGTCGCCGGGCCGGCCTCCGACCGCTTCGGGCGCCGCAAGGTGCTGCTCTCGGGCCTGGTGGTGTTCGTGCTGGCCTCGATCGCCTGCACCTTCGCGCAGAACGTCGAGCAACTGATCTTCGGGCGCTTCCTGCAGGCCCTCGGCATGGCCGGCGCGGCGGTGGTGCCGCGCGCCGTGGTGCGCGACCTGTACTCGGGGTGCAGGCCGCGCGCATGCTTCGCTGATGGGCGTGGTGCTGGGCATCGCGCCCATCTTCGCGCCCATTCTCGGCAGCCACCTGCACATCTGGTTCGGCTGGCAGTCCAACTTCGTATTCGTCGCCGCCTACGGTGCGCTGGTCTGCGTGCTCGCGGCGCGCGCGCTGCCGGAGACCCTGGCGCGTCCGGATCGGCGCGCGCTCGATCCGCGGCGCATCGCGTCCAACTTCCTGATGCTGGCGCGCACGCGCGACTTCGCCGGCTACTCGCTGGTGGCGGCTTTCGCCACCGCCGGCCTGTTCGCCTTCCTGTCGGGCAGCGCCTTCGTGTTCGTCGGCGTGATGAACTCGGGCGAGACCGGCTTCGGCCTGCTGTTCGCCATGGTCATGACCGGCAACATCAGCGGCGCGCTGATCGCCAGCCGGCTGGTGGTGCGTATGGGCATCGACGGCCTGCTGCGCCGTTCGACGCTGCTGCTGCTGGTCTCCAGCCTGGTGCTCGCCGCGCTCGCCTGGCTGCGCGTCGACCATCCGGCCGCGGTGGTGGCGCCGATGTTCTTCTACATGCTGGCGTTCACCGCGAGCATGCCGCAGGCCTCGGCCGGCGCGCTGAGCCCGCACCCGGGCATCGCCGGCGCGGCCTCCTCGCTGCTCGCCTTCGCGCAGTTCGCGATCGCGGCCGTGGCCGGCCTGCTGGTCGGCCTGACGTTCGACGGCACGCAGCGGCCCATGGCGAGCGTGATCGCGCTGTTCGCCGTGCTCGCCTTCATCACCTTTCGCCGCCTGCGTCCGGCGCGGCATGCACAGGGGCGCGCATGAGCGCGCTGCTCGCCCGCCTGGCCGGCAAGCGCATCCTCGCCTGGCGCCTGGTCGGGCTGGGCCTGGTGACCGGCATCGTGTTCGGCGAGTCGCGCTGGGAAGGCGGGCTGTTCGCCACCGCCTGCTTTTTCGCCGGCCTGGCGCTGGCCGGCACGGCGACGGTCGGCCGGCTGTGGTGCGCGCTCTACATCTCCGGCAACAAGAACACGCGCCTGACGACCGAGGGTCCGTATGCCCTGTGCCGCCACCCGTTGTATCTGTTCAACATGCTGGGCCTGGTGGGCGTGGCCCTGTCGGCCGAGGGCCTGAGTTTCGCGATTCTGATCGCCGCGACCTTTGCCGTGCTGTACCCGGCGGTGATGGCGCAGGAGGAGCAACTGCTGGGCGCGCGTTTCGGCGCCGAGTACCAGGCGTATGCCGCGCGCGTGCCGCGCTTCTGGCCGCGGCTGCAGCCCCGCCAGGAGCCGGAGCGCTGGGAGGTGTCTCCGCACGCCTATTTCCGCAACATGCTCGACTCGATCTGGTTCGTGCTGCTGGTCGGGCTGGTCGAGGTGTTCGAGGCGCTGCACGAACTGGGCGCCCTGCCGGTGCTCTGGAACTACTGGTGAGCCGGCCGGCCGCGGTCCCGGGGGCGCCCGGAACGCGGCCGGCCGAACACTAACCCAGCGCCAGCGGCACGAACATGCGCGCGCCTTCGCGCTGCACCAGCAGCGCGGCCGACTTGCGCTTGCCCACCAGCGAGCGCAACTGCTCCACGCTCTGCACCGGGGTGCCGTTGACCGCCAGGATCACGTCGCCTGCGGCGATCCCGGCCTGTGCCGCGGCGCCGGCCGATTGCTCCACCACCAGTCCGCCGTTCAGCCCGGAGGCGCGCTTCTCCTGCGGGCTCAGCGGCCGCACCGCCAGTCCGCCGGCGGTCGCACCGTCCGCGGGTGCCGCTGCCGCCGCGGCCACCGGCTCGGTGATCTCCCCGGCCACGAAGGCCAGGCTGCGACGCTTGCCCTCGCGCACGATCTCCAGGCGTGCCTGGCTGCCGGGCTTGAGCGCGGCCACCGCGCGCGGCAGCTCGGCCGAGCGCAGGCTGGGCGTGTCGTTGAGCTTGACGATGATGTCGCCGGCCTGCACGCCGGCCTTGGCGGCCGGGCCGTCCGGGTCGACGCCGCTGACCAGTGCGCCGAGCGGCTTGTCCAGCCCGAACGACTGCGCCAGCGCCGCGTCGACCTCCTGGGCCGCGACGCCCAGCCAGCCGCGACTGACGCGGCCGTTGGCCAGCAACTCGTCCTTGACCTTCACCGCGACGTCGATGGGGATGGCGAAGGAGAGGCCCTGGTAGCCGCCGCTGCGGCTGTAGATCTGCGAGTTGATGCCGATCACCTCGCCGCGTGCGTTGAGCAATGGCCCGCCGGAGTTGCCCGGGTTCATGGCCGCGGCGGTCTGCATGAAGGGTACATAGGCCTCGTCGGGCAGGGCGCGCGACTTGGCGCTGACGATGCCCGCGGTGACCGAGTTCTCGAAGCCGAACGGCGAGCCGATGGCCACCACCCATTCGCCGGTCCTGGTCAGCGCCGGGTCGCCCAGGCGCACGGTCGGCAGGTTCTTCGCATCGATGCGCAGCACGGCGATGTCGGTGCGCTTGTCCACGCCGACCACGCGCGCCTTGAACTCGCGGTCCGCGCCTTCCGAAGAATTCATGCGCACGGTGACCTCGGCGGCGTTGTCGACCACGTGGGCGTTGGTCAGGATCACGCCGTTCGGGTCGACGACAAAGCCCGAACCCTGGCCGCGCACCGGTGCGTTGCCGCCGGGCATCTGGCCGCCGAAGCGACGCAGGAACTCGCCGAACGGGCCGTAGTCCTCGAGGCGCGGCTGCGCCGCTTGCGGGCGTTGCGTGACCTGTATGTTGACCACCGCCGGACTGTTCTGTTCCACCAGCGCGCTGAAGTCGGGCAGCGCGCGCAGCAGCGACGCGGGGGCGGGGCCGGGCGCGGCGATCGGCGCCGGCAGTGCGTGTGCGCTGGTCAGCGGCGCGCCGAACTGCCAGAGGCCGCCCAGCAGGGCGGCGGAAACGGCAAGGGCGGCGAGCTTCGGGGTCAGGGTTCTGACTTGCATGATCGGGTCTCCATGAATCGTGGGGATACCCGCGTCAGACAAGGCCGGAGGCGTGCAAGTTGCGTGCGCGCGGCGGCTGTGATGTAACAGCTTGTAAATGCCCGCCGGCTGCGCGCCGCCGGTGTCGGTGCGCGGCTTGCGCGTGCCTGACGCCGGCTTCAGACCAGCCGGTTGATCGGCTCGCCGCGCGCCCAGGCCTCCAGGCAGGCGGTCAGCTCGTCGGCCAGCGCCTGCTTGGCGGCGCTGGAGGCCCAGGCCACGTGCGGAGTGACCAGCAGGTTGGGGATGTCCGGATCGAGCAGCAGATTGCCCTGGGCCGGCGGCTCTTCGGAGAGCACGTCGACGGCCGCCGCGCCTATCCAGCCTTCGCGCAGCGCGCGCGCCAGCGCGGCCTCGTCGACCAGGCGGCCGCGCGAGGTGTTGATCAGGATGGCCTTGCGCTTCATCGTGCGCAGCTCGGCCTCGCCGATCAGGTGCAGGTTGCCCGGCGCCATCGGGCAGTGCAGTGTGAACACGTCGGCCTCGGCCAGGGCGGCGGCGAACGGCACGTAGCCCGGGCGCACCGTCGTCGCCTGCTTGCGTTCGGCCCACAGCACGCGCATGCCGAAGGCGGCGCAGAGGCGCGCCACTTCGCCGCCCAGCCCGCCGCGCCCGGCCACCGCCAGGGTCCTGCCGTGCAGGTCGGCAATGTCGGGTCCGGGCAGGTAGAAGGTCTTCGCGCCGTTCCATTCGCCCTGCGCCGTGCGCGTCATGTAGTTCTTCAGGTGGCGGCTGGCCGCCAGCATCAGCATCAGCGTGTGCTCGGCCACGCTGTGGTGCGAGTACTCGCGCACGTTGGTGACCATCACGCCACGTTCCCGGCAGGCCTCCAGGTCGATGCTGTCCGAGCCCGTGGCGGCGATGGCGATCAGCCTGAGGTCCGGCAGGGCCTCGATCACCTCGCGCGGCAGGCGCACCTTGTTGGAGATGGCGATGCTCGCGCCGGCCAGGCGCTCGCGCATCTGTTCCGTGGAGGTGTCCGGGTACTCGACCCAGTCGTGGTCGAAGGCCGGCCGGCGCAGGCGCACGCTCGGGTCCAGCGTGGCGCGCTGCAGGTAGACGATGCGATGGCGCATGCCGACGGGCCGGCTCAGTCCGGGTAACCGGAAGGGTTGGCGCTCTGCCAGGCCCAGGCGTCGCGGCACATGTCCTCGATGCCGCGGCTGGCGCGCCAGCCCAGCGCGCGCTCCGCCAGTCGCGCGTCGGCGTAGTAGCTGGCGATGTCGCCGTCGCGCCGCGGGCCGAACGCGTGCGGCACGCGCAGGCCGGTGACGCGCTCGAACGCGGCGATCAGCTCGAGCACCGAGGTGCCGCGGCCGGTGCCCAGGTTGGCGGTGATCGAGCCGCGCGCCTCGAGCAGGTGGCGCAGGGCCGCCAGGTGGCCGTCGGCCAGGTCCATGACGTGGATGTAGTCGCGCACGCCGGTGCCGTCGGGCGTGTCGTATTCGCGGCCGTGCACCGTGAGTTGGTCGAGCCGGCCGACCGCGACCTGCGTGAGGTAGGGAAACAGGTTGCCGGGGATGCCGCGCGGGTCTTCGCCGATGCGGCCGGAGGGGTGGGCGCCGATCGGGTTGAAGTAGCGCAGCGCGGCGTAGCGAAAGCGCGCGTCGGCGGCGGCGAGGTCCTCGAGCAGCCGCTCGACGCCGCGCTTGGTCACCGCGTAGGGACTGACCGGGTTCAAAGGGTGCTCTTCGGTATAGGGCAGGAACGCCGGTTCGCCGTACACCGTGGCCGAGGAACTGAACACCAGCGCGTGCACGCCGGCCGCCGCCATGGCCTGCAGCAGCACCAGGGTGCCGGTCAGGTTGTTGTCGTAGTACTCGAGCGGCCGGGCCACGGATTCGCCCACCGCCTTGAGGCCCGCAAAGTGCATCACGGCCTCGATCCTGCGGCCTCGCATCGCGGCGTCGAGCGCGGCACGGTCGCGCACGTCGGCCTGCACGAACTCGACCTCGCCGCCGCCCAGCGCGCGCATGCGCTCGAGCACGGCGATGCGGCTGTTGGCGAGATTGTCGACCACCAGCAGCGACAGGCCGGCGCGCTGCAGCGCCACGCAGGTGTGCGAGCCCAGGTAGCCCAGGCCTCCGGTGACCAGTATCAAGCGTGCGTGTCCGGGGAGTCGATGTTGGGTGCGGTGTAAGGTCTGCGGGCTGCGCCAGTGAAACGACATGCGGCGGGCGATTGATTTTAGCAGCCCGGGGCACTAGCCTTGCGCTCCCGTCCGATCAACTCCAGGCAAAGGCAGACCCCATGAGCGCCCCCGTCATCGACGTACACACCCACATGCTCAACAACGAGTGGATGAAGCTGCTCGAGAAGCACGGCGGGAAGGGCGGCGGCCGCTACACGCTCAAGACGGTGTACGGCGGCCTGCGCTCCATCCATCTGGACGGCGCGCCGTTCATGACGCCGATTCCGGAGATGTTCGACTGGGACCTGCGCATACGCAACATGGACCGCGTCGGCATCGACGTCTCGGTGGTCTCGCTGACCTGCCCGAACGTGTTCTGGGGCGGCGAGAAGGTCAGCACCAAGGCCGCGCAGGTCATGAACGACGAGCTGGCGCGCGCGCGCAAGAACGCGCCCGACCGCATCCAGTTCTTCGCCTCGCTGCCCTGGCAGTTCGAGAAGGCCGCGCTGGCCGAACTCAAGCGCGCGCGCAAGGCCGGCGCCTGCGGCGTGATGGTGCTGGCCAACATCGCCGGCAAGCCGCTGACCGGCCCCTCGTTCGCGAAGATCTGGAAGGCCATCGACGAGGCCGAACTGCCGGTGCTGATTCATCCCACGGCGCCTCCGGGGGTGAACGAGATGGGCATGCACGAGTTCCAGCTGACCGCCTCGATAGGCTTCACGGCCGACACCACCCTGGCGGTCGCGCGCATGATCTACGACGGGTTCTTCGACCGCTACCAGAAGCTGAAGATCATCGCCTCGCACGGCGGCGGCACGCTGCCCTTCCTGATCGGGCGCATGGACCAGTGCTACGAGTTCATCCCCGCCTGCCGTGTGAAGACGGTCGAGAAGCCCAGCCTGCACGCACGCCGCATCTTCTGCGATTCGGTGGTGTTCACCGACGAGGCGCTGGCCATGGCCGTGAACGTGTTCGGTTCTGGCAACGTGCTGTACGGCTCCGACTATCCGCACACCATCGGCGATCCGATCGGCTGCCTGGCGCGCGTCGACCGCCTGCCGGACGGGCAGCGCGACCGCGTGCGCGGCGGCAACGCGCTGCGCATATTCGACTTCAAGTAGGCCCGCACCGCACGCCCGCGCCGTCCCGGCTGGGGCGTGCCGGGCGGCACCCCCGCGGGAGTAAACTCGCCGGCGGAGGAGGCGCCCATGAGCATCTATTTCGACAGCGCGGCCCGCAAGCCGCGCGACCTGCCGGTCTCCGCGGCCGAGCGCGAGGCGCGCGTGCAGCTGGCCGCGGCCTACCGCGTGTTCGACCATCTCGGCTGGACCGAGATGATCTTCAATCACATCACGCTGCGGGTGCCCGGCCCGGAGAAGCTGTTCCTGATCAACCCGTTCGGCCTGCACTATCGCGAGGTCACGGCTTCGAACCTGGTGCTGATCGACCTCGACGGCGCGCCGGTGCGCGAATCGGCCTGGCCGGTGAACCGCGCCGGATTCGTCATCCACAGCGCGATCCACGGCAACCTGGAGAACGCGCACTGCGTGATGCACACGCACACCACCACCGGCATGGCCGTGGCCGCGCTGCGCGACGGGCTCTCGCCGACCAATTTCTACGCCGCGCAGCTCGCCGGCCAGGTGGCCTACCACGAGTTCGAGGGCATCACCGTGAATCCGGACGAGCGGGCGCGCCTGCTCGAGAGCCTGGGCGGCCGGCGCGCGCTGATCCTGCGCAATCACGGGCTGCTGACCTGGGGCCCCAGCCTGCCCGAGGCCTTCATGCTGCTTTGGACGCTGCAGCGCGCCTGCGACGTGCAGATCGCCTCCAGCGCGGCCGGCCCCCTGCAGCCGATCCGGCCGGAAGTGTTCGCCCAGACGGTGCGCGAATCCGGGCCGGGCGAGAAGCGCACCTGCGATGACGTGTTTGCCGCCATGGTGCGGCTGGTCGACGCGAAGGACCCCGGGTACCGCGACTGAAGCACATGCATTGACGTTGACGTAAACGTAAACCTCTCACAGAATCCCGGACTGTTTCCCCGGGCGCCGAGGCTGCCATGACCGACCTTTCCGATTCCAAGAACCTCGCCTACAAGGCCAGGCACAAGATCCGCTTCGTCACCGCGGCCAGCCTGTTCGACGGCCATGACGCCTCGATCAACATCATGCGGCGCATCCTGCAGGCCTCCGGCGCCGAGGTCATCCACCTCGGACACAACCGCTCCGTCGATGAAGTGGTGACCGCGGCACTGCAGGAGGACGTGCAGGGCATCGCCATCTCCTCCTACCAGGGCGGGCACATCGAGTACTTCAAGTACATGGTGGACCTGCTGCGCCAGCGCGGCGGGGAGCACATCAAGGTGTTCGGCGGCGGCGGCGGGGTGATCGTCGCGCGCGAGATCGAGGACCTGCATGCCTACGGCGTGACGCGCATCTACACGCCCGAGGACGGCCAGAAGATGGGCCTGCAGGGCATGATCAACGACATGCTTGCGCGCAGCGATTTCGACACGGCGCAGTACGCCCCCACCGACCTGAAGGCGGTGCAGGCCGGCGACCGCCGCGCCCTGGCGCAACTGATCACCGCCATCGAGGCCGGCACGGTCGACGCCGGTCTGCGCAAGGCGGTCGCCGACGAGGCGAAGAAGACCACCATCCCGGCGCTGGGCATCACCGGCACCGGCGGGGCCGGCAAGTCCTCGCTGACCGACGAGCTGGTGCGCCGCATCCGCCTGGACCAGGGCGATCGCCTGAAGATCGCCATCATCGCGGTCGACCCCTCGCGCCGCAAGACCGGCGGGGCGCTGCTCGGCGACCGCATACGCATGAACGCCATCCAGCACGGCAACGTGTTCATGCGTTCGCTGGCCACGCGCGCCTCGGGCGCAGAGATCGCCGAATGCCTGCCCGAGGTGATCGCCGCCTGCCGCGTCGCCGGCTTCGATCTGGTGATCGTCGAGACTTCGGGCATCGGCCAGGGCGACGCGGCCATCGTGCCGCACGTCGACGCCACGCTGTACGTGATGACGCCGGAGTTCGGTGCCGCCAGCCAGCTGGAGAAGATCGACATGCTGGACTTCGCCGACTTCGTGGCCATCAACAAGTTCGACCGCAAGGGCGCCGAAGACGCGCTGCGCGACGTGCGCAAGCAGGTGCAGCGCAACCGCGAGGCCTTCTCCACGCCGACCGAAGAGATGCCCGTCTACGGCACGGTCGCCGCGCGCTTCAACGACGACGGCGTCACCGCCCTGTACCACGGGCTGGCCGAACGGCTCGCCGCGCTGGGGCTCAAGCTCGGCAAGGGCAGCCTGCCCAGGCCGGCCTCCAGGACTTCCTCCAGCGTCAACGTGGTGGTGCCGGCACAGCGCGCGCGCTACCTGGCCGAGATCGCCGAAGGGCTGCGTGCGTACCACACGCATGCGCTGGACCAGTCGCGCATCGCACGCGACCGGCAGAGCCTGATCGCCGCCAAGGCGATGCTGATGAAGGCCGGCAAGGACGGCCATCCGTTCGATGCCCTGATCGAGGAGAAGAACGCGCAACTCGACGCACGTTCGAGGAAGCTGCTGGAGATGTGGCCGGAAACGAAGAAGGCCTATTCGGGCGACGAGTACGTGGTGAAGATCCGCGACCGCGAGGTGAGGACGGCGCTGAAGTCGGTGTCGCTGTCGGGCACCAAGGTGCCCAAGGTCGCCCTGCCGCGCTACGAGGACGCCGGCGAGATCCTGCGCTGGCAGCTGAGCGAGAACGTGCCGGGGTCCTTCCCGTTCACCGCCGGCGTGTTCGCCTTCAAGCGCGAGAACGAGGATCCGACGCGCATGTTCGCCGGCGAGGGCGACGCCTTCCGCACCAACAAGCGCTTCCACCTGCTGTCCAAGGACATGCCGGCCAAGCGCTTGTCGACGGCATTCGATTCGGTCACCCTGTACGGTTTCGACCCGGACGAACGCCCGGACATCTACGGCAAGGTCGGCAATTCCGGCGTGTCGATCGCCACGCTCGAGGACATGAAGGTGCTGTACTCGGGCTTCGACCTGTGCGCGGCGAACAACTCGGTGTCGATGACCATCAACGGCCCGGCGCCCACCATCCTGGCCATGTTCTTCAACACCGCCATCGAGCAGCAGCGCGAGAAGTTCCGCGCCGACAACGGCCGCCAGCCCACCGAGGACGAGGTCGAGAAGATCCGCTGCTGGACGCTCGCCACGGTCCGCGGCACCGTGCAGGCCGACATCCTCAAGGAGGACCAGGGCCAGAACACCTGCATCTTCTCCACCGAGTTCTCGCTCAAGGTGATGGGCGACATCCAGGAATACTTCGTGCACCACGGCGTGCGCAATTTCTATTCGGTGTCGATCTCCGGATATCACATCGCCGAGGCCGGGGCGAATCCGATCAGCCAGCTCGCCTTCACGCTGGCCAACGGCTTTACTTTCGTCGAGGCCTATCTGGCGCGCGGCATGCACATCGACGATTTTGCCCCCAACCTGTCGTTCTTCTTCTCCTACGGCATGGATCCGGAGTACACGGTGCTGGGGCGTGTGGCGCGGCGCATCTGGGCGGTGGCGATGCGCAACCGCTACGGCGCCAACGAGCGCAGCCAGAAGCTCAAGTTCCATTCGCAGACCTCGGGGCGCAGCCTGCACGCGCAGGAGATCGCCTTCAACGACATCCGCACCACGCTGCAGGCGCTGATCTCGACCTACGACAACACCAATTCGCTGCACACCAACGCCTACGACGAGGCGATCACCACGCCGACCGAGGAATCGGTGCGCCGCGCCATGGCGATCCAGCTGATCATCAACCGCGAATGGGGTCTGGCCAAGAACGAGAACCCCAACCAGGGCAGTTTCGTGATCGACGAGCTGACCGACCTGGTGGAGGAGGCGGTGCTCAAGGAGTTCGAGGCGATCAGTGCGCGCGGCGGCGTGCTCGGCGCCATGGAGACCGGCTACCAGCGCGGCAAGATCCAGGAAGAGTCGATGTACTACGAACACAAGAAGCACGACGGGTCGTACCCGATCATCGGCGTGAACACCTTCCGCAATCCGGCCGGCGAGTCCGGGCCGCAGGAGATCGCGCTGATCCGTTCGACCGAAGAGGAAAAGCAGAGCCAGCTGCGGCGCCTGCGCGAGTTCCACAAGCGCCACGCCAAGGATGCGCCGGCCATGCTCGCGCGCCTGCGCCAGGCCGTGATCGAGGACCGTAACGTGTTCGAGGTGCTGGTAGACGCCGTGCGAGTGTGCTCGCTGGGTCAGATCACCCATGCGCTGTTCGAAGTCGGCGGGCAGTACCGGCGCAGCATGTAGGGAAGCGCGCGGCGACATCGGGCGCAGGGTTGTCGTCAGTCTGCGGCAAGTCGGGCGCAAGCCCGGGGACGGTCTCCCGCAAGGCGGGGGAGCGACACTGAGGTCCGCCACAGCCCATCGGAGACCCCGCATGCAAACCTACGCCAACGTATTCCTGCTCACCGCCCTGTCGTCCTGGATGTTCACCGGCAAGGACGTCACGCCCGACGTGCACCGCGTCGGCAAGATCGCTCTGTGGGTGTTCGGTGCGCTGTTCCTGGCCAGCGAGGGTCTGGCCCTCGCCGGCATCCAGCTGTTCTGATCAGAGCACGATCTCGCGCGCCGCGCCGCGCACGTCCATCTCGTACTCGAGGTCGACGACCGGCGGGCGCGTGTAGTTCCAAACCACGCCGCCCGCCGCCGCACCGCGCGCGGCCAGCAATTCGCCGACCAGGTGGCCGACGTTCTGCACCGTGTAGATCTCGGTGGTGACCGCGTCCTGCCAGCCGAAGCCCAGCAGCTTCATGCGCCGCTCCATCTCGGCAATCACGAAGCTCACCTTCTCGCGCAGTCCTTCGGGCGAGGTGTCGCGCAGGCGCACGATGCGGTCGCGATAGGACGGGCCGCCTTCGCGCGCGTCGCCGCCGCCGGCCAGCACGAACGTGCCGCGCCTGGCGTTCGGCGCCGGCACCGTGTAGGAGAAGGCGAACATCGAGGGCCCGGCCGGCTTGTCGTATTCCGGGCCGACGTTGGTGCGCGCCACCGGGTTCATCAGCGGGTCGCCGTCCTTGTAGATGCCCCAGCGCGCCAGCGTGCCGACGTAGACCTTGTTGAAGTCGAAGAAGCCCTGGTCGGTGAACGGCTCCGGCGAGCGCAGTTCGCACTGCGCGAAGGCGGTGGTCGGGCGGCCGATGGCCTTGAGGTGGGCCTCGACGGCGGCGAAGGCCTCGGCCAGCGGCAGGGGCTTGAGGAAGCGCGCGCGCTCGATCTCGTAGCCGGGCTCCGCGGCCACGCCGCCCGAGTACTGGAACACGGCGCGCACATAGCGGTAGCCGCCGGGGGCGAAGACGGGAACTGCGGGCAGGTCGGACATGCGGATATCTCCTTTGCGTGTTGCTGGGTTCAGATCGATCCGAGATAGGCTTCGCGGATCGCGGGATCGTCGCGCAACTCCGCGCTGGAGCCCGAGCGCGTCACGCGCCCGGTGTCCATCACGAAGGCGTGACTGGCGAGATCGAGTGCCGTGGCCACGTCCTGCTCGACCACCAGGATGGACAGGCCTTCGCGGTTGAGCGCGCGCAGCGTGTCGCACAGCTGGTCGACGATGGCGGGCGCCAGGCCCAGCGACAGCTCGTCGATCAGCAGCAGGCGCGGACGGCCCATCAGGCCGCGGGCGATGGCGCACATCTGCTGCTCGCCGCCGGACATGGTGCCGGCGTCCTGGCCCTGGCGCTGGCGCAGGATGGGGAACATGGCGAACATGCGCTCGAGGTCCTCGGCCACCGCCTGCGCCCCGTCGCGGCGCAGGTAGGCGCCCATCAGCAGGTTGTCACGCACGCTCATCGCCGCGAACAGGCGCCGGCCCTCGGGCACGTGCGCAATGCCGGCCGCCAGGGCGCGCTCGGGCGAGGCGTTGGTCAGGTTCTCGCCGGCGAAGCCGACCGTGCCGCCGCGTGCCGGTATCAGCCCGGAGATCGCGCGCATCAGCGTGGTCTTGCCGGCGCCGTTGGAGCCGACCAGGCAGACGATCTCGCCGCGCGGCACCTCGAGGTTCACCCCCCACAGCACCTGCACGTCGCCGTACCCGGCATGCAGGCCCGCAACCTTGAGCAGGGTTTCAGCCACCGTTCGATGCCTCCGTGCCGGCGTAGCGGCGTCCGAGGTAGGCCTGGATTACGCGCGGATCCTTGATGATGGCCTGCGGCTCGCCCTGCGCGATCAGTTCGCCGTGATGCAGCACCACGATGCGTGAACAAAGGCTGAGCACGACTTTCATCAGGTGCTCGATGATCAGGATGGTGACGCCGCGCCCCGCGATGGCGCGGATCAGCGCCAGCGCCTCGTCGACTTCGGTGGCGTTCAGCCCGGCGTTCACCTCGTCGAGCAGCAGCAGCTTGGGGTGCATGGCCAGGCCCTTGGCGAACTCCAGGCGCTTTCTCATCGCCAGCGTCAGCGCCGAGGCATCGCGGTCGGCGTAATCGCCCAGGCCGACGAAGCGCAGGTGCTCGCGCGCCTCGTGCTCGGCATCGCGTCCGTAACGCACGCCGCCGGCGAACATCGCCGCTGCGGCCACGTTCTCGAGCACCGTCATTTCCGGAAAGGGCTGCACGATCTGGAAAGTTCGCGCGATGCCGCGGCGCGCCGCCTGCCAGGGCTTGAGCCGGGTGATGTCCTCGCCGGCGAAGCGTATGGTTCCGGCGCTGGCCGGGTGCACGCCGGTGATCACGTTGACCAGCGTGGTCTTGCCGGCGCCGTTCGGACCGATCAGGCCGATGACCTCGCCCTGCGGCACCGACAGCGTCACGTCCGACACGGCCTTAAGACCGCCGAACTGGCGCGTGACCCCGGTGAGTTCCAGCAGCGGGCCGTTCATCGCGTTTTCCTCGCCCAGGGCAGGCGGTTGGACAGGGACAGCAGGCCCTTGGGCAGGAACATCACCAGCAGCACGATCAGCAGGCCCAGCACGCCGGTGTGCACCTCGAGGAACTTGCGCCACACCAGTTCCTCCAGGGACAGGAACAGCGCCGCGCCGAACAGCGGACCGAACACCGAGCCGGCTCCGCCGAGCAGCACCATGACGATGGCCTTGACCGAGAACAGCACGTCGAACACGTCCGGCGGCTCGATGTAATGCACCCAGGAGGCGTACACCGCGCCGGCCATGCCGACGAACACACCCGAGAGCATGAAGGCCGAAACCTTGTAGAAGGTGGTGTCGACCCCAAGCATGTCGGCGGCCGATTCGTTCTGCTGTATGCAGCGCAGGCCGAAGCCCAGCTTCGAGTAGGTGGTCAGCAGCATGGCCGCGAAGGTGATCGCCACCAGGCCCAGCATGGCGTAGAAGAAGAACGCGGCCTGCGCGTCTATCGAGGTCATGGTCGGAATCGGCAGGTTCAGTCCCATGCCGCCGCCGGTGAGTTCGGTGGCCGAGTTGACCAGCTCCCGCAGCACCTCGGCCACCACCAGGCTGGCGATGGCGAAGTAGTGCCCGCGCAGGCGCAGCAGGGCCACGCCCAGCAGCGCGGCGAAAGCGAGTGCCGCGAGTCCGGCGCAAGTCCAGGCCAGGCCCATGGGCAGGCCGAACTTCTGCGCCACGGCGCCCGTGTAGGCGCCCAGGCCGAAGAAGGCCGCCACCGCGAACGAGGGATAGCCTGCCATGCCGCCGATGAAGTTCCAAGACATGGCGATCACGCCGTACATCAGCATGGTGGTGCCCAGGCGCAGCCAGTAGGCCTCGCCGCTGAACGGCACCAGAGCGACCAGCGCGAACAGCACGACGGCAATCAGGGCGTCGCGCTTCATGAGTATCCCTTGCGCCCGAGCAGCCCTTCGGGCCGCACCAGCAGGATGACGATCAGCAGTACGAAGGACAGCGTGGTGGCGTGCTCGGGACCGAACCACAGTGCGCCGAAGCTCTCGACCACGCCCAGTGCGAGCCCGCCGATCATGGCGCCGGGCACGCTGCCCAGGCCACCCAGGACGCAGATGACGAAGGCCTTGCCAAGATACACCGGGCCGGTGAGCGGCGAAATCGGGAAGATCATGGCCAGCAGCGGCCCCGAGGCCCCGGCCATCAGTGCGCCCAGCCCGAAAGTGATCGCGTACACGTTCTTGACGTTCACGCCCATCAATGCCGCCGCCTCGCGATCCATGCGCACGGCGACGATGGCGCGGCCGATGCGCGAGCGCGACAGCGTGAGATACAGCAGGCCGGTGAGGGCCAGCGCCAGCAGCATCGCCACCAGGCGGTCCACCGGCAGCACGACGGGCCCGAGCGCCAGGATGCCCAGCGGCGGGTCGAGCAGCAGTTTCCTGAAATCCGCCGTGAAAGCCGCCAGCATGGCGTTGGACAGCATCAGGTCCAGGCCGAAAGTCAGCGTCAGGGTCAGCAACACGGGTGCGGCGATCATGCGGTTGATCAGGCCGCGCTGTAACGCATAGCCGAGCGCGAAGAACAATGGCGCCGCGATCAGGATGGAAGCGAACGGGTGGATGCCCAGCTTGACGTAGCCGAAGAACGCAAGGTAGCCGCCCAGCACGATGAAGGAGCCGTGCAGGATGTTGATCACGTTCAGCACGCCCCAGACCAGCGAGAAGCCGGCCGCGATGCAGGAGTACAGGCCGCCGAGCACGAGCCCGTTGGCGAGGATCTGTAGATAGAGCATGGTGCATTGCGGTCCGGCGTGTGCCGGACCGCGCTTGCGGGAGGGGAGGGTCTACTTCACGCCCAGCTGCAGGTCGCCCTGCTTGATCGCCGTCGGCAGCACGACCACCTGCTTGCCGTTCTGCACCTGGAACACTGGGGGATCGAGCGAGACCACCTGTCCGGTCGGTCCGAACTTGATCGGGCCGAAGAAGGTCATGGTGTTCATCGCCGCGAGCGCATCGCGCACCTTCTGCTTGTCCAGCGTGCCTGCGGCCTCGATGGCCAGCTGCAGCACGACGCCCGACACCGCCGAGGAGGCCTCGCCGTAGTCCGGTTCCTGGCCGTACTTGGCGCGGAACAGCTTGTTGAAGTTCTCGGTGGAGCCGAACACATCCTTGCCCTGATAGCGCACGGCCGGATGCCACCACGCGGCGCTGGTGACGTTCTCGGCGCCTTTGCCGAGCGCGGCCACATACTCCTTTGTAGGCCGGCCCGGCCACCATCGTGACCACCGGCGCCTGTATGCCCAGGTCGGTCATCTGCTTCTTGATCAGGATCAGATCGTTGATGTAGCCGGTGGCGAAGATCCAGTGCGGCGCCTGCGACTTGATCTGCGACAGCGCCGAGGCGTGGTCCAGCGTGCCGATGGCGTACTTCTCGAAGTAGCTGACGGTCATGCCCCGCTTCTTGGCCGACTTCTCCATCTCCTGCGCGATGGCCAGCGGAAACAGGTCGTTCCGCGCGAGGATTGCGACGCGTTGCACACCGGCCGCCTGCTTCTTGACGAGGTCGGACAGCGGTTCGGTCAGCGTCTGGTTCGGGGTGTATACGCCGAACAGGAATTTATAGCCCTGATCGTATACCTGCTCCGAGGACGCGGTGGCCGCGATGGTGGGCATCCGGTACTTCTCGGATACGCTCGATGCGGCCTTGGCCGCGCCCGAGCCGAACGGCGAGAACATGAAATCGACCTTGTCCTGCGTGATCAGCCTTTCGGTGGCCTGCACGGCACGCGGCGTGTTCGACTGATAGTCGACATAGACGATCTCGACTTTCATGCGCTTGGCGCCGACCTTGATGCCGCCGGCCTTGTTGGCGATCTCCACCCACAGGTTCATGCCGTTCTGCAGCTTCTTCGCCTCGGGTGAAAGCGGGCCGGTGATCGGCAGGGGCGCGCCGATGCGGATCACGTCCTGTGCGAGGCCTGCGGTGGCTGCGAGCGACAGGGCGACAGCCCCTGCCAGGCTCGCCAGTGTCGGAATGCGGAGTTCTTCATGTGCGTGTGCCCCCCTGTTGAATGAAAGTCATCCTGGCCTACTTTACGCCCAGCCTGAGATTGCCCTGCTTGATCGCCGCCGGGTAGATGGCGACGTGCTTTCCGTCCTGGATCTGGATGACCGGCGGTTCGAGCGATGTGATCTGTCCGCTGGGGCCGAACTTGACCGGGCCCCAGAAGGTCATCTCGTTCAGTCCGGCGAGCGCCTCGCGCACCTTCTTCCTGTCGATGGTGCCGGCCTTCTCGATCGCCATCTGCAGTATTGCGCCGGCGGCCGAGGCCGAGGCCGGCGAGTAGTCGGGGTCGATCTTGTACCTGGCGGTGAACAGCTTGTTGTAGTTCTCGGTGGTGCCGAAGATGTCCTTGCCCTTGTAGCGCGCCGCCGGATGCCACCAGGCCGCGGTAGTGATGTTCTCCGAGCCCTTGCCGGCGGCGTCGATGAACTCCTTGAACGCCGGTGCGGTGACCATGGTGACCACGGGCGCCTCGATCTTCAGGTCGGCCATCTGCTTCTTCATCACCGCCAGGTCGTTGATGTAGCCGGTGGCGAAGATCCAGTGCGGCGCCTGCGACTTGATCTGCGCCAGCGCGGCCGAATGGTCGAGCGTGCCGATGGCGTACTTCTCGAAGTAGACGACGTTCATGCCGCGCTTCCTGGCCGACTTCTCCATCTCCTGGGCGATGGCCAGCGGGAACAGGTCGTTGCGCGCCAGGATGGCCACGCGTTGCACGCCACCGGCCTGCTTTTTCACCATGTCCGAGAGCGGCTCGGTCAGCGTGTCATTGGGCGTGAAGGTGCCGAACAGGTATTTGTAGCCCTGATCGTAGACCTGCACCGAGGAGGCGGTCGCCGCGATGGTCGGCACTTCGTACTTCTCGGAGACGCTGGAGGCGGCCTTGGTGGCGCCCGAGCCGAAGGGCGAGAAGAGGAAGTGCACCTTGTCCTGGGTGATCAGGCGTTCGGCGGCCTGCACGGCGCGCGGCGTGTTCGACTGGTAGTCGACATAGACGATCTCGACCTTCATGCGCTTGCCGCCGACATTGATGCCGCCGGCCTTGTTGGCGGTTTCCGCCCACAGGTTGTAGCCCTGCTGCTGCTTGGCCGCGTCCGGCGCGAGCGGCCCGGTCAGCGGCAGCGGCGCGCCTATGCGGATCACGTCCTGGGCGGACGCGGTGCCTGCGGTCAGGGCTGCGGCGAGCAGTGCGGCTGCGAGCAGGGAGTTCTTCACGGCGTGCCTCCAGGGTCGGGTTGACGGATCGGGCGGGTCGAGTCTAGCAAGGCGGGCGCCGGGACAACAGTCCTTTAACGGCAACGTATCGTTGCCAAAATCAGAACACAGGCAGGGCGCCCCGGCCGCCTGCGCTCAGGCGGTGCGCTTGTAGGTGGCCATGCCCGCCTTGAGTGCATCGAGCAGCAGGCGGCCGGCCGGCGACACGGCATGAGAACGCGAGGTCAGCAGCGTGACGCTGGTGTCGGCCAGTGGCCGTTCGCGCAGAGGTATTGCCGCCAGTTCGCGCGAGGCGATCTCGCGCAGCGCCGCATAGCGCGGCAGGAAGGTCAGGAGCCTTGAATTGCGCACCGCACCCTTGGCCATCTCCAGTGAATTGGTCTCGATCACGCGGGCGAACTCGACGCCCAGGCGCGCGGCCATGCGGTCGACCAGCGCGCGGATCTCGAACGACTGGTCGGGCAGCGCGACGCGGGCGCCGGCGAGCTCGGCGAACGAGAGCGTCTTCCTGCGCGCCAGCGGATTGTCCGCGGCGACGATCGCGCACAGCGGCTGGTCCAGGCGCGCGTGCTGCACCAGTCCGCTGCGCGGCGTCACGCCGAAGGCCAGCGCGATCTCCGCGCCGGCCGTGCGCAGCGTGTCGAGCACCGTGCGCGAGCCCAGTACCGAGACCTGCACGCTGATCCCCGGATGCTGCTCCTCGAAGGCTGCGATGTACTTGGCGAGGAAGTAGGACACCACACCTTCCACGGTGGCGACGCGCACATGCCCGGCGCGCGCACCGGCGAGGTCCTGCAGGCCGCTGCGCAACGCTTCGAACTGCTCGCCGTTGCGTTCCGCGTAGGCGAGCACCCGCTCGCCGGCCTCGGTCAGCGCCATGCCGCGCGCGCGGCGGTCGACCAGCGACACGCCCAGCTCCGACTCCAGCTTGGCGATCTGTCGGCTGATCGCGCTGGGCGCCACCGAAAGCCGTTCGGCCGCGCGGCGTATGGAGCCCGATCGCGCCGCCTCGCGAAAATACTGCAGTGCGGCAGGCAGCACGGATTGCGATTCAGTTGCCATAGCTTCCCAGCTTGTCGAGTTCGAGTACGGTCACTGCGCCGTACTCGACGCGCAGCAGACCGGCCTTCTCGAGTACCTGCAGCGCCTGATTGACGCGCTGGCGCGACACGCCCGACAGGTAGCCGATCTCCTCCTGCGAGATCTGCAGACGCTGGCCCACGCCGGGGTAGAGGTAGGGGTTGAACAGCCAGGCGAGGCAGCGCGCCACGCGCGCGTCCGGTTCGAACAGGCGCTCGGATTCGAGCAGGGCGATGAACTGCGCCAGTCGCTCGTTGAGCTGGCCCAGCAGGAAGCGATTGAAGGCGAAGCTGGAGTCGAGCAGCCAGTTGAAGGTCGCGCCAGGCATCATCGCCACGCGCGTCTCGCGAAGTGCGATCACATCGTAGCGCCAGGCCCCGCCGCGCAGCACCGAACCCTCGCCGAACCAGGCGCCGGGCGGAATGCCGGTAAAGGTGGAAACGCGGCCCTCCGGCGAGACGATGGACATCTTGGCGAGGCCCTCGAGCACGCCGACCCAGTGCTCTACCGGTTCGCCCTTGCGGAAAATGTAGCCGCCGCCGGGCACGCTGCGTTCCAGGGTGTCGGAGGTCACGCGGGCGAGTTGCCCGGGGTCCAGGGCGCGGCCCCAGATGGTGGCGGCTAGCGCATTGCGCAGGCTGGTCATGGCCGGATTGTCGCCCAAGCGACAACCTTGTGCCCGGGAAGCGTCTAGACTGCGCCGCGACCCCGCCGCAGCGGGGCAAAAGCGCCGGGATTCATGCAAGAATCCCGGTGAGCACACAATATAGAGGCCGCCCAAGCAGCGGCCGGGCAGACGGCATCAGCCGACTGTACAGGAGACGACTCGATGGGGCAGGACATCGGGAACCAGGACACCTTTCCCAAGCTGCTGCTGCGGCACGCGCGCGAGCGCGGTGCGCGCCCCGCGATCCGCGAAAAGGCGCTGGGCATCTGGCAGACCTGGACCTGGCTGGAGCTCGCCGGCGAGGTGCGCGCGATCGCCCACGGCCTGTCGGCCATGGGCTTCAAGCGCGGCGATCATCTGGCCCTGGTCGGCGACAATCGCCCGCGCATCTACGCAGCGATGTGCGCGGCGCAGTGCCTGGGCGGCATTCCCGTGCCGCTGTACCAGGATGCGGCCGCCGCCGAGATGGCGTTCCCGATCCGCAATGCCGGGATCGGCTTCGCGCTGGCCGAGGACCAGGAGCAGGTCGACAAGCTGCTCGAAATCCTGCCCGACTGCCCCATGCTCGAGCATATCGTCTACGATGACACGCGTGGCATGCGCCACTACTCGCAGCCGCAGCTCACGAGTTACGACGCCCTGCGCGAGCACGGTAGCCGGCTGAACGCCGCCGACCCGGGCTTCGTCGAGACCGAGATCGCCAAGGGCCGCGGCGAGGACACCGCGGCGATGTTCTTCACCTCCGGCACCACCGGCAATCCAAAGGGCGTGGTGCTGACCCACGCGGCGCTGATCGACCGTGCCGGCGTGGCCGCGCGCATGGAGGGCCTGAACGACACCGACGTGGTGCTCGCCTACCTGCCGCCGGCCTGGATCGGCCAGAACATCTTCTCCTATGCCCAGCCGTTCGCCACCGGCTACTGCATCTGCTGTCCCGAATCGGCCGAAACCGTGATGACCGACATGCGCGAGATCGGACCGAGCTACTATTTCGCGCCGCCGCGCGTGCTCGAGGCCCTGCTGACCACGGTGTCGATACGCATGGAGGACGCCGGCGCGCTCAAGCGCGCGCTGTACCGGCGCTTCATGTCGGTCGCGCGCCGCGTCGGCGCGCGAATTCTCGACGGCAAGTCCGTCGGTCTTGCCGACCGTCTGGCCTACGCGCTGGGCGACCTGCTGGTCTACGGTCCGCTGCGCAACGTGCTGGGCATGAGTCGCGTGCGCGTGGCCTATACGGCGGGCGAGGCCATCGGCCCGGACCTGTTCGTCTTCTACCGCTCGATCGGCATCAACCTCAAGCAGCTGTACGGCTCGACCGAGACCAGCGTGTTCGTCTGCATACAGCCCAACGGTTCGGTCAAGCCCGACACCGTCGGTCCGGCCGGTGAAGGCGTGGAGCTGAGGTTCACGCCGCAGCGCGAACTGCTGATCCGCTCGCCCGGCCTGTTCAAGGAGTACTACAGGAATCCGCAGGCCACCGCCGAAGCCAAGGACCCCGAGGGCTGGTTCCACACCGGTGACGCGGGCTACTTCGATGCCGACGGGCACCTGAAGATCATCGATCGGGCCAAGGACGTCGGCAAGCTCGCCGACGGCACGCTGTTCGCGCCCAAGTACCTCGAGAACAAGCTCAAGTTCTTCCCGTACATCAAGGAGGCGGTGACCTTCGGCGACGGCCGCGAGGGCGTGTGCGCGTTCGTGAACATCGACATCGAGGCGGTGGGCAACTGGGCCGAGAAGAAGAACCTGCCCTATTCCGGTTACACCGATCTGGCCTCGCGCGAGGAGGTCCGCGCGCTGGTGCGCGAATGCGTGGAGCAGGTCAACGCCGACCTGGCCGGCGAGCCCGAGATCGCCAATTCGCAGATCCGCCGTTTCCTGATCCTGCACAAGGAACTGGACGCCGACGACGGCGAGCTCACGCGCACGCGCAAGGTGCGCCGCGGCTTCATCGCCGAGCGCTACGCTGAGCTGGTCGATGCCATGTACGCCGGCCGCGAGTCCGTGCACGTCGAGGCGCAGGTGAAGTACGAGGACGGGCGCACCGGCAGCATCTCCGCCGACCTGAGGATCGGCGACGCGCAGACCTTCGCGTCCGCCGCGGCGAGGCGCGCGGCGTGAGCGTGGAACTGCACGCCCATCCGCGCGCGCATCGCATCGGCGAGGTGATCCTCAGCGTCGAGAACGTTTCGCTCGCCTTTGGCGGCGTCAAGGCGATCACCGACATTTCCTTCGACGTGCGCGAGCACGAGGTGCGCGCCATCATCGGTCCGAACGGCGCCGGCAAGAGTTCGATGCTGAACGTGATCAACGGCGTCTACCACCCGCAGCACGGGCGCATCACGCTCAAGGGGCGCACCTTCACCGACATGCACCCGCACCGCGCCGCCAGCATGGGCATCGCGCGCACCTTCCAGAACATCGCCCTGTTCAAGGGCATGTCGGTGCTCGACAACATCATGACCGGGCGCAACCTGAAGATGAAGACCAACTTCCTGCAGCAGGCGCTGTGGGTCGGTCCGGCGCGCCGCGAGGAGACCGAGCAGCGCCGCGCGGTGGAGCAGATCATCGATTTCCTCGAGATCCAGCACATCCGCAAGACGCCGGTCGGGCGCCTGCCCTACGGCCTTCAGAAGCGCGTCGAGCTGGGCCGCGCCCTGGCCGCCGAGCCCGAACTGCTGCTGCTCGACGAGCCGATGGCCGGCATGAACGTCGAGGAGAAGCAGGACATGTGCCGCTTCATCCTCGACGTCAACGACCATTACGGCACCACCATCGTGCTGATCGAGCACGACATGGGGTGGTCATGGACATCTCGGACCGCGTGGTGGTGCTCGATTACGGCAAGAAGATCGGCGACGGCACGCCCGACCAGGTGCGCGCCAACCAGGCCGTGATCGACGCATACCTGGGAGTGGCGCACTGACATGAACATCGCATTCTTCCTCGAAGTGCTGGCCGGCGGGCTGCTCGCCGGGGTGATGTACTCGCTGGTCGCGCTGGGTTTCGTGCTGATCTACAAGGCCTCGGGCGTTTTCAACTTCGCGCAGGGCGCGATGGTGTTCTTCGCCGCGCTGACCTTCGTCTCGCTGAACGAGCGCGGCATGCCGTTCCCGCTGGCCTTCGCCGCGACATTGGGCGCCATGGTGCTGCTGGGCATCTGCGCCGAGCGCTGCGTGCTGCGCCCGCTGGTGAATCAGCCGCCGATCACGCTGTTCATGGCCACCATCGGCCTGACCTTCGTGATCGAGGGCCTGTCGCAGCTTCTGTGGGGTTCGCAGCCGCACGGCCTGGAGCTGGGCATCCCCGACGTGCCGCTGGAATGGCTCGCCGAGCGCACCGGGGTCAACATCAGCCAGTTCGACCTGTTCGCGGCCCTGGTGGCCGGCGTGCTGGTGGCGGCGCTGGCGCTGTTCTTCCAGAAAACGCGCATCGGCCGGGCACTGCGCGCAGTCGCCGACGACCACCAGGCGGCGCTGGCCGTGGGCATCCCGCTGCAGCACATCTGGGCCATCGTCTGGGGGGGTGGCCGGGTTCGTCGCCCTGGTGGCCGGGCTGATGTGGGGTGCGAGGAGCGGCGTGCAGTTCTCGCTGACCTTCATCGCGCTGAAGGCCCTGCCGGTGCTGATCCTGGGCGGCTTCGAGTCGGTGCCCGGCGCCATCGTCGGCGGCCTGATCATCGGCGCCTCCGAGAAGCTCGCCGAGGTCTACATCGGGCCGCTGGTGGGCGGCGGCATCGAGTCCTGGTTTCCCTACGTGCTGGCGCTCGCCTTCCTGCTGATCCGGCCCGAGGGTCTGTTCGGCGAGAAGCACATCGACCGGGTCTGAGCGATGTTCTACCGCGAATCCGGCCAGTTCAAGTCCAGCTATGCCGAGGACCAGCAGATCTTTCCGATCCGGCAGGATCGCATCGGCATCGCCGCGCTGCTGGTGCTGGCCTTCGTGGTCGTGCCGCTGACCGCCGACCAGTACTGGTTCTCGGCCATCCTCACGCCGTTCCTGATCTTTTCGCTGGCCGCGCTGGGCCTGAACATCCTGACCGGCTATGCCGGCCAGCTGTCGCTGGGCACGGCGGCTTTCATGGCGATCGGCGCCTTCATGGCCTACAACGTCGAGCTGCGCCTGCCGTGGATGCCGATCCTGGGCTCCTTCGCGATCGGCGGGCTGTGCGCGGCGGCGGTCGGCGTGGTGTTCGGCCTGCCCTCGCTGCGCATCAAGGGCTTCTACCTGGCGGTGGCCACGCTGGCCTGCCAGTTCTTCGTGCTGTGGGCGATCAACCGCATCGGCTGGTTCTCCAACAACAGTTCCTCGGGCGTGATCACCGCGCAGAAGATCGTCATTGCCGGCTACACGCTGGATACGCCGGCCGCCAAGTACCTGCTGACCCTCGCCATCGTCACCTTGATGTCGCTGGCGGCCAAGAACCTGATGCGTTCGGAGACCGGGCGCGCCTTCATGGCGGTGCGCGACATGGACGTGGCGGCCGAGGTGGTGGGCATCCGCATGATGCACACCAAGCTGCTGGCGTTCGCCATCAGCTCCTTCTACTGCGGCGTGGCCGGCGCGCTGTTCGCGTTCTGCTACCTGGGCACGGTGGAGCCCGAGGCGTTCAACCTGGACCTCTCGTTTCGCGTGCTGTTCATGATCATCATCGGCGGGGTTGGCTCCATCCTGGGCTGCTACCTGGGCTCGGCCTTCATCATCCTGCTGCCCATCCTGCTCAACCTGGTGGCGGGCGGCGTTTCCCACACTTTCGGCGTCGAGATCAACCACGCCTCGCTGTCCAACATCGAGCTGATCGTGTTCGGCAGCTTGATCATCTTCTTCCTGATCGTCGAGCCGCACGGACTGGCGAGGTTGTGGCAGATCGCGAAGGAGAAGCTGCGCCTGTGGCCATTCCCCCACTAGCGTGCCTATATTGGAATTCCGCTATTCGAAACGGGGCCCGAGCCCCAATAACAGGAGACAAACCATGAAACGCAACATGATCGGAGGGTTGGGCGTCGCGTTCGCGGCCTGTGCCGCGATGGCGTTCTCCGCGGGTGCCGCCGCGCAGGCCAAGGAGCAGTTCGTGCCGGCCAACGGCTACTGGGTCGGGCCGTACGCACCCGGGGGATCGGGCATCTTCGGCGGCCTGATCGACTACATGCAGATGATCAACGACCGCGACGGCGGCATCAACGGCGTGAAGTTCAGCGGGGGGAAGTGCGAGACCGAATACAACAACGCGCGCGGCGTCGAATGCTATGAGCGTTCGAAGAAGAAGGGCCCGACCGGCGCCTCGGTGATCCACCCGCTGTCCACCGGTATCACCTACTCGCTGATCGACAAGGTCGCCGCCGACAAGATCCCGATGATCTCGCTCGGTTATGGGCGCACCGACGCCGCCGACGGCCGCGTGTTTCCGTACGTGTTCCCGCTGATCACCACCTACTGGTCGCAGGCGGCCGCGATGGTCAAGTACATCGGCACCAAGATGGGCGGGATGGACAAGCTCAAGGGCAAGAAGATCACCCTGATCTACCACGACTCGGCCTTCGGCAAGGAACCGCACGGCATCCTGCAGGACATGGGCAAGCAGTACGGCTTCGACGTGCAGATGATCGCCGTGGCGCACCCGGGCAACGAGCAGCAGGCACAGTGGCTGCAGGTCCGCCAGGCCAAGCCCGACTACGTGATCCTGTGGGGCTGGGGCGTGATGAACACCGTGGCGCTCAAGGCGGCGGCCAAGATCGGCTATCCGCGCGACAAGATCATCGGCGTCTGGTGGGCCGGCGCCGAGGAGGACGTGCTGCCGGCCGGCGACGTGGCCAAGGGCTACATCGCGGCGGGATTCAACGTCTCGGGCGCAAACTTCCCGGTCATCAAGGCGATCCAGAAGCACGTCTACGCCAAGGGCAAGGGCGAGATGGAGGACAAGTCGCGCATCGGCTCCATCTACTACAACCGCGGCGTGGTGCACGGCATCCTGACGGTCGAGGCGATACGCAAGGCGCAGGAGCGCTTCGGCAAGGGCCAGCCGATGACCGGTGAGCAGGTGCGCTGGGGCATCGAGAACCTGAACATCGACGCCGCCGCCCTGAAGAAGCTCGGCGCCGAGGGCTTCATGCCGCCGCTGAAGGTCAGCTGCGCGGACCATGAGGGCTCCGGCCTGGTGAAATTCCAGCAGTGGGACGGCAAGGCCTGGAAGGTGCTGACCGACTGGATCGAGCCCGATCGCAAGCTGGTGCGCGACAAGATCGAGGCCTCCGCGGCGCAATACGCCAAGGAGAAAGGCATCACGCTGCGCGACTGCAGCAAGGAGAAGTAGCCCGGCGCGGGCGCCGCGGAGGGGTGACCCTTCCCGCGGCGCCCGCGACATCCGCGGCCCCGCCGCACGCCGCCTGGAGCCAAGCACGCATGACCGCCGCACCGCATCCCGCCGCCGCACCGGCCGCCGAGGCCGCGCCGGCCTATCTTTCGGTCAGCAACGTCGAGGTCATCTACGACCACGTGATCCTGGTGTTGCGCGGCGTGTCCCTGTCCGTGCCCAGGGGCGGCATCGTTGCGCTGCTGGGCGCCAACGGCGCCGGCAAGACCACCACGCTGAAAGCAATTTCCAACCTGTTGCGCGCCGAGCGCGGCGAGGTCACCAAGGGCCAGATCGAATTCCGCGGCCAGCGCATCGAGCGGCTGACGCCGAACCAGCTGGTGAAGATGGGCGTCTGCCAGGTCATGGAGGGACGCCACTGCTTCCAGCACCTGACGGTGGAGGAGAACCTGCTGACCGGGGCCTACACGCGCAAGGACGGGCGCGCGGCGATCCGCGACAGCTTGGACAAGGTCTACGCCTATTTCCCGCGCCTGAAGGAACGGCGCGGCTCGCAGTCCGGATACACCTCGGGCGGCGAGCAGCAGATGACGGCCATCGGCCGTGCGCTGATGGCCAGGCCCGAGATGATCCTGCTCGACGAACCGTCGATGGGGCTGGCGCCGCAACTCGTCGAGGAGATCTTCGAGATCGTGCGCAAGCTGAACGAGGAGCAGGGCGTCTCCTTCCTGCTCGCCGAGCAGAACACCAACATCGCGCTGCGCTACGCCGACTACGGCTACATCCTGGAGAGCGGCCGCGTGGTGATGGACGGCGAAGGCCGCGCGCTGGCCGAGAACGAGGACGTGAAGGAGTTCTACCTGGGCTTTTCATCGGCCGGACGCAAGAGCTTTCGCGACGTGAAGTCCTACCGCCGCCGCAAGCGCTGGCTGTGATGAGGCCGGGGCAACACTACGACGCGCTCGAGACGCGCGACCCCGCGGTCCGCGAGGCGGCGCTGTTCGCCGCCCTGCCGGCGCACCTGGAACACGCCCGGCGCAACGCGCCGTACTTCGCCAGGCTGCTGGCCGGGGTCGACATCGCCGGCGTGAACTCGCGCGCCGCGCTCGCCCGTCTGCCGCTGACGCGCAAGTCCGACCTGGGCGAACTGCAGAAGGCGCTGCCGCCGCTGGGCGGCCTGAACGCCACGCCGGTGGAGAAACTCGCGCGCCTGTTCGTCTCGCCCGGACCCGTCTACGACCCGGAAGGTCCGGGTGCCGACTGGTGGCGCACCGCACGCGGTCTGTACGCGGCCGGCTTTCGCGCCGGCGACCTGCTGATCAACACCTTCGCCTACCACTTCACGCCGGCGGCCTCGATGGTCGAGGGCGGGGCGCGGGCGCTGGGCTGCGTGCTGGTGCCGGCCGGCACCGGGCAGACCGAGATGCAGGTGCAGACCATCGCCGGCTTGCGCGTGCCCGGCTTCGTCGGCACGCCGAGCTTCCTCAAGCTGGTAGTCGAGAAGGCCGACGAGATGGGCGCCGACATCGCCTGCCTGAAGCGCGCCTGGGTGGGCGCCGAGTACCTGCCGCCGGCCCTGCGCGCCGCCATGCGCGAGCGCGGCATCGTGGTCACGCAGATCTTCGCCAGCGCCGACCTGGGTCTGATGGCCTATGAATCCGCCAATGCCGACGGCTCGGTCAACGAGGGCATGATCGTCGAGGAGAGCATGATCCTCGAGATCGTGCGACCCGGCAGCGGCGACCCGGTGGCGCCCGGTGAGGTCGGCGAGCTGGTGTTCACCAGCTTCAACCGCGACTACCCGCTGATCCGTTTTGCCACCGGCGACCTGTCCGCCGTGCTGCCCGGCGCCAGCCCGTGCGGCCGCAGCAACGTGCGCATAAAGGGCTGGATGGGCCGCGCCGACCAGAGCACCAAGGTGCGCGCCATGTTCGTCACCGCCAGGCAGGTGGCCGAGGTGCTGCGCCGGCATCCCGAGGTGGCCAGGGCGAGGCTGGTGGTGGAGGGCGAGACCGGCAGCGACCGCATGACCCTGCGCTGCGAGGCGACGGCGCCCGCCGACGGGCTGGCCGCCGCGCTGGTGGCCGCGCTGCGCGACGTGACCAAGCTGCGCGGCGAAGTCGAGTTCGTCGCACCCGGCAGCCTGCCCAACGACGGCAAGGTGATCGAGGACCTCCGCAAGTACGACTGAGGGCGGGGCCGCGGCGTTTCGCCGCCGGGGTGACGCCCGCGTGCGGGCGCACAGTAAACTGGCGCGCATGAACGCCATCCCCGACACCTATGCGCCGGTTTCGCGCGAGCCCGTGGGCAGGAAGCTGTTTTCCTTCGCCGTCATCGCCGATACCCATGTGAACGAGCACGAGGCGAAATCCGCCTCGCCGTTCGAGACCAATGCGCGCGCCAACGGCCGCGCCCGCCATGCCTTCGCCGAGATCGCCGCGCTGGACCCCGCGCCCGAGTTCGTCGTGCACCTGGGCGACATCGTCAATCCCATGCCCGGCCTGCCGGTGTATGCGGACGCGGCGGCGCGCTTCAAGGACATCGTGGCGGATCTGCGCGTGCCGCTGCACCTGGTGCCCGGCAACCACGACGTGGGCGACAAGTCGGTCGACTGGATGCCGGCCGACATCGTCACCAGCGAGTATGTCGACCTGTACCGCAGGACCTTCGGCGCCGATTACCATGCCTTCGACTGCGGACCGCTGCGCTGCATCGTGATCGACGCCCAGCTGCTGAACTCCGACCTGCCCGAGGAAGCGGCGCAGCGCGACTGGCTTGAGGCCGAGCTGGCCGCCAGCGCCGGTCGCCGCGTGTTCCTGTTCACGCACTATCCGCCCTACGTGCTCTCGCCCGAGGAGCGCGGCACCTACGACAACATCGACCAGCCCGGCCGCGCCTGGCTGCTCGAGCTGCTGCGCCGCCATCGCGTCGAGGCCCTGTTCGCCGGCCACGTGCACAACTTCTGGTACGACGTGCACGGCGAGACGGAAATGTACCTGCTGCCCGCTACCTCCTTCCTGCGCCACGACTACAGCGAGTTCTACCGTGTCGCGCCGGGCAACGAGTTCGGTCGCGGCGACGTGGGCAAGTTCGGCTACTGCGTGGTCGACATCCACGAACGGGGCCACGTGATGCGCCTGGTGCGCACCGACGGGCGCAGCCTGGGCCCGCAGCAGGCCTTTGCGCCGCGTCGCACCCTGCCGCCGGCCAACGTCAAGACTGCGCCGTACACCGGCGTGGGCGTCGAGTTGCGGCATGCCTGGGCGGAGATCGCGGAGATCCCCTCCACGGGCGGCGTGCAGGAGTTCGGCAGGAAACCGGCGCGCAACGACTACCCGGTGATGGGCTTGTGGGAGATGGGCGCGCGCCTGCTCAAGCTGCCCGACCACGACCTGACCCACCCGGTGGTCGGCGAACGCATGAAGCTGATGCACGCGGCAGGCCATCGCTTCATCGCCACCGCCTTCGGCGTGCCGCGCGAGCCGTTCAGCGCGGCCATGCAGGCGGCGCCCGGCCTGGTCGAGGCGGTCGAGGTCAACCTGAGCACGGCGGCGCTGACGCGCCAGGCCGCGCGGCTGCGCGCGTTTCGCGAGCGCCATCCGGGCACCGCGCTGTACTGGGCCAAGCTGCGCATGCACGAGGACGCGCACTACGACGGCGGCCACTTCAGCCACTTCATCAAGACCGGCACGCTGCCGGCGGAGTTCGATGCCGCGCTGGCCGGACTGGAAGGCGCGGGCGTGCGTTCCCTGCTCGACGGCCTGGTGGTGCGCCTGGAGCGCGACGGCGACCTGCTCGCCCAGGCCGCGGTGCTGGCGGACTTCGCCGAACGCAGCGGGCTGGCGCTGCTGGGCGCCATCAAGCTGACCGACAGCAGCATCGCGCGCACCCGCGACGACGACCTGGACACCGCACGCCTGGTCGCCGAGGCCATGCTCGCCGCGCGCCTCTCCCCGCGCGTGCGCTACGTGTTCGACACCTTCATGGACATCGATCGCGGCTACTACCCGCGCAACGGCTTCATCGACCGCATGTTCAACCCGCGGCCAGCGCTGCGCGCCTATGCCGCGATGGCGCATCTGCTGGCCGGAGCGCAGTCGGTCGCCATCGGCGCGCGCGGCGGCGCGGGCGAGGCGCGCACGCTGCACTTCGCGCTGGACGGGCGGCCGCATGTTCTGGTGAGCGGGGCGGGCGCGCGCACGGCCCTCGCGCAGGGCGGTGCCGGGGTGCGCGAACTGCGCGACCTGTGCAGCGGAACCCTGCATGCCGCCGACGAGGCGCCCGACGAGGCGCCCGGCCTGTGGGTGGCGGCCGGCTAGACGCTGTACAGCCTGCCCCCGGCGATGCGCAGCACGCCTGCGCCGGCCAGGTCACCGACCAGGCGTTCGGCGATGGCGGGCATGGGCAGACGGTAGAGCTCGCTGGCGGCCGTTGCGAAAGGCGAGCGCTCGAGCAGGTCGGCGATGCCGGGCAGTTCGGCCGAACCCACGTCCATCAGGTGGAAGCTGACCATCACGCGGAGCGCATTGCGCACCAGCTTGCCGCGATCGAGCGCGAAAGCCTCCAGCCGGTCGTAGGCCCGCTGCAGCGCGCGCTGCGGTTCGCCGAAGGCCGGGCCGTGGCCGGGGATCACGGTCTCCAGGTCCAGCTTCGCAATCATGTCCAGCGTTTCGCGCGCCGTCTGCAGGCCGGGTTCGCCGCCGAACTCCGGGAACAGCACGCCGAAGCCATCCTCCCAGAGCGCGTCGGCCGAGATCAGCAGCCGCGCCTCGGGCGCGTAATAGACCAGCGAGTCCATGTCGTGGCCGGGCGCGGCCAGCGCCAGCCAGTCCAGTCCGCCCATGCGCAGCGTGTCGCCGGCGCGCAGCGTGCCGTCGTGCATGAAGCGCTCGTTGCGCTGGCCCAGGCCGGCGAGGTCCAGCGCCGTCTCGTCCCAGCGAGCGACGTTGTCGGCCTCGCCGTCGGGAATCAGGATGGTGCAGGCGAATGCGCGCTGCAGGGCCGCGTTGCCGCCGACGTGGTCCGAATGGCAATGCGTGTTGACCAGCCGCGTCACGCACCGGCCTTCGGCCGCGCGCCCGACCAGGGCCACGGTCTGCGCGGCGTGCTTCACGTAGCCCGAGTCCACCACCGTCGCCTGGTCGCCTTCGTGCAGCACGATGTTGTTGGAGGACAGCCAGCCGCGTTCGAGCAGGCG
The DNA here is from genome assembly GCA_016713125.1 of Betaproteobacteria bacterium. Classification (GTDB taxonomy): domain Bacteria; phylum Pseudomonadota; class Gammaproteobacteria; order Burkholderiales; family SG8-39; genus SZAS-79. Next base: position 71,725 of record JADJPT010000015.1, on the reverse strand, counting down.
CATCCCGGCGGGCAGGCGCACCGGGGCCGGTGCCCCGCTCACACGATCTCCAGCGGCCCGATCTTCGCGCGTCGCGCTTCCGCTTCCTGCGCCACACGCCGCTTCTCGGTGTCGGGCAGGGTCGACCAGTCGCCGATTTCCTCCAGCGTGCGATAGCAGCCGCGGCACACGCCGAGCTCGGCGTGCATGCGGCAGACGTTGATGCAGGGCGATTTCACCATCTCAGGCTGCCCGGGCCGCGGCCGCACGCCTGGCGGCGAGGGCCTTGCCGGCCTTGGAGGCCGGTTCCTTGCCCAGCACACCGCAGATCCACTGACCGATGTCGACCACGGCGCCGAGGTCTACGCCGGTTTCGATGCCCAGGCCCTCGAGCATGTACAGCACGTCTTCGGTGGCCACGTTGCCCGAGGCGCCCTTGGCGTAGGGGCAGCCGCCCAGGCCCGCCACCGAGGCATCGAAGGTGGCCACGCCGAGTTCCAGCGAGGCGTAGATGTTGGCCAACGCCTGTCCGTAGGTGTCGTGATAGTGCCCGGCCAGTTGCGCGACCGGCACCACGCGCGACACGGCCTCGAGCATGGCCTGCGTGCGGCCCGGCGTGCCCACGCCGATGGTGTCGCCCAGCGAGACTTCGTAGCAGCCCATGTCCATCAGCGCGCGCGCGACCCCGGCCACCCGGGCCGGCGCCACCGCGCCTTCGTAGGGGCAGCCCAGCACGCAGGACACGTAGCCGCGCACCTTGACCTTCGCGCGCGCCGCAGCCTCGGCCACCGGCGCGAAGCGCGCCAGCGACTCTTCGATCGAGCAGTTGATGTTCTTGCGCGAGAAGGCTTCGGAGGCCGCGCCGAAGATCGCCACCTCTGTCGCGCCGGCCGCCAGCGCGGCCTCGAAGCCCTTCAGGTTGGGCGTCAGCACCGGATAGGACACGCCGGGCTTGCGGCGTATGCCCTCCAGCACCTCGGTGTGGTCGGCCATCTGCGGCACCCACTTCGGCGAGACGAAGGCGGTGGCCTCGACGCCGGGCAGGCCGGCGTCTGCCAGGCGGTGGATCGGCTCGAGCTTGACCGCGGTCGGCACTTCCCCGGGTTCGTTCTGCAGCCCGTCGCGCGGGCCCATCTCGACGATGCGTACACGTGTCGGCAAGACCATGACTTACCCCGTAATTGCCGAAACCGGCATGCTGATTGGCTGGAACGCCATAACGGAAGCCGATTTCGTAAAATGAAAGTTGAACATTTGTGCCTTTTTCAATCCTCGGACAGCACGATCAGCTCGCTGCCTTCGGCCACCTGCTCGCCGGCCGCGTGGCGGATCTCGCTGACCGTCCCGGCGCGCGGCGCGGTGATGGTGTGCTCCATCTTCATGGCTTCCAGGATCACCAGCGGCGCGCCCTTCTCGACGCGCGCGCCGGCCTGCACCAGCACGGCGACGATCCTGCCAGGCATCGGCGCGGCCAGGCTTCCGCCGTGCGCCTCGCCCTGCAGTTCGTGCAACTCGTCGCGCAACGCCAGCCTCCAGGTGTCGCCGGCATGGAACACGGTCCAGGCATCGTCGCTGCGCACCGCGTGGCCGCGCACCGTGCGGCCGTCCAGGCGCAGCAGCAACTCGCCTTCGGCCAGACCCTGCGCCTCCAGCGCGTAGACCCCGGAGGCCAGCTCCAGCCGCAGTGGCGTGCCGAACAGCAGGGTTGCGGCGTACGTCCGTTCGCCCAGCGTGAACACGAAGGCGTGGTGCGAGGCCTGGTTCATGCGCCAGCCGTCGATGTCGTTCCAGGGTGCGTGCGGGTCGGCAGAGGCCGCAGCGCGCGCCCGGGCTGCGCTGCGCTCCTGTTCGAGCGCAGCCCAGGCGGCCAGCGCCAGCACCGCGTCCGGCGGTTCCGCCGCTTCGGCCGCCAGGGCCTGCGCGCGGTCCGCGCCGTGCACGATCAGCTTGGCGATCATGGGATCGTAATGCGGGCCGATCTCCGCGCCCTCCAGCACGCCGGTGTCGACGCGCACCCCTGCGCCCTGCGCGAAGGCCAGGTGGGCGATGCGTCCGGTCTGCGGCAGGAATTCGCGCGCCGGATCCTCGGCGTAGATGCGCGCCTCGATGGCGTGGCCGGAGATCGACAGCTGCGCCTGTGTCATGGGCAGCGGTTCGCCGGCGGCGACGCGCAACTGCCATTCGACCAGGTCGTGGCCGGTGATCATCTCGGTGACCGGATGCTCGACCTGCAGGCGGGTGTTCATCTCCATGAAGTAGAAGCGCTCGCCCAGCGCACCCGGGCGAGCGGCATCCGTTTCGACGATGAATTCCACGGTGCCCGCGCCGGTGTAGCCGATGGCCCTGGCCGCGGCGACCGCCGCGGCGCCCATCTCGGCGCGCCGTGCCGCGCTCATGCCGGGCGCCGGCGCCTCCTCCAGCACCTTCTGATGACGCCGCTGCACCGAGCAGTCGCGCTCGAACAGGTGCACCACCGAGCCCTGCGTGTCGCCGAACACCTGGATTTCGATATGCCGCGGGCGCGAGAGATAACGCTCCAGCAGCACGCGCGCGTCGCCGAACGAGGACTGCGCCTCGCGCCGGCAGGAGGCCAGGGCGGCGGCGAAGTCGGCGGCCTGCTCGACCACGCGCATGCCCTTGCCGCCGCCGCCGGCCGAGGCCTTGATCAATACCGGATAGCCGATGGCGTCGGCCTGCTGCTGCAGGAACTTCGCATCCTGGTTCTCGCCATGGTAGCCGGGCACCAGCGGCACGCCGGCCTTGTCCATCAGCGCCTTGGCCGCGGCCTTGTCGCCCATCGCCGCGATGGCCTCGGGCGTGGGGCCGACGAAGACGATGCCCGCCGCACGGCAGGCCGCCGCGAAGCCCTCGTTCTCGGACAGGAAGCCGTAGCCAGGGTGCACGGCCTGTGCGCCGGTGGCCCGCGCCGCGGCCAGGATGCGCTGCGCGTCCAGATAGCTCTCGCGTGCCGGTGCCGCGCCGATGTGCACGGCCTCGTCGGCCAGGCGCACGTGGCGCGCATCGCGGTCGGCATCCGAGTACACGGCCACCGTGCGCACGCCCAGGCGGCGCGCCGTGGCGATCACGCGGCAGGCGATCTCGCCGCGGTTGGCGATGAGGAGCTTGGCGAACACGCTATCGCTTCTTGGCGGGCTTCTTCGCGGCGGCCTTGTTCTTCTTCTTCGCCGGCTTGCCCTGGGCGCCTTCCTCTGCCGGCACCCAGGCGGGCTGGCGTTTGGCGAGGAAGGCGGCGATGCCTTCGCGGCCCTCCTTGGAGACGCGGATCTCGGCAATGCGCCTGGCGGTCTCGCGCACCAGCGCGTCGTCCACCGTGCGCTGCGATACGTCGCGTATCAGATCCTTGATCCTGGCCAGCGCAACCTGCCCGCCGGCCACCAGGTGGCCGAGCAGTGCGTTGATCTCGTGGTCCAGGTCTTCGGGCTGGCAGAGTTCGGACAGCAGGCCCAGGCGGTAGGCCTCGGCGGCGCTGAAGCGCTCGGCGGTCAGGAAGTAGCGGTGCGCGGCGCGCTCGCCGATGGCGCGGATCACGTAGGGGCTGATGGTGGCCGGCGACATGCCGAGCTTGGCTTCGGTCAGCGCGAACGAGGCCTCGGGCGTGCCCACCGCGATGTCGCAGGCGGCGACCAGGCCGGTGCCGCCGGCAAAGGCCGGGCCGTGCACGCGCGCGATGGTGGGCTTCTTCATGCGGTCCAGGGTCTGCAGCATGGTGCCCAGGGCCAGTGCGTCCGCGAAGTTCTGCTTCTCGCTGTACTTGGCCATGCGCTTCATCCAGTTGAGGTCGGCGCCGGCGCAGAAGGCCGGGCCGTTGCCCATCAGGATCATCACGCGGATCGAGTCGTCGGCGTCGATCTTGCGGAAGGTCCTGGTGAGGTTGGCGATCAGCGCGTCGTCGAAGGCGTTGCGGATCTCGGGCCGGTTCAGCGCGACGATGGCGCAGCCGTTGCGGACGGTGACTTCCAGATTCTTCTCAGCCATGCGGTATTCCCTGCCTAATGTGGAGATGGGGGGTGCGGGGGAAAGACGCCGTAGGTCTTCCCCTGTTCTCTTCTACATGCGAAAGATGCCGAACTTCGTGTCCTCGATCGGTGCGTTGAGCGAGGCGGAGATCGCCAGGCCCAGCACGCGCCGCGTGTCGGCGGGGTCGATCACCCCGTCGTCCCACAGCCGCGCGCTGGCGTAGTACGGATGCCCCTCCCGCTCGTACTGCTCGAGCAGGGGCTGCTTGAAGGCCTGTTCCTCCTCGGCCGACCAGCTGCCGCCGCGGGCTTCGATGCCGTCGCGCCTGACCGTGGCCAGCACGCTGGCGGCCTGCTCGCCGCCCATCACCGAGATGCGCGCATTGGGCCACATCCACAGGAAGCGCGGCGAATAGGCGCGTCCGCACATGCCGTAATTGCCGGCGCCGAAGGAGCCGCCGATGATGACGGTGAACTTCGGCACCCTGGCGGTGGCCACCGCGGTCACCATCTTGGCGCCGTCGCGCGCGATGCCGCCGGACTCGTACTTCCTGCCGACCATGTAGCCGGTGATGTTCTGCAGGAACACCAGCGGGATCTTCCGCTGGCAGCACAGTTCGATGAAATGCGCGCACTTCAGCGAGGATTCCGAAAACAGGATGCCGTTGTTGGCGATCACGCCCACCGGGTAGCCGTGGATGTGCGCGAAGCCGGTCACCAGGGTGGTGCCGTAGTTCTGCTTGAACTCGTCGAGCTCCGAGCCGTCGACCACACGCGCGATCACTTCGCGCACGTCGTAGGGTTTGCGCGTGTCGGCCGGGATCACGCCGTGCAGTTCCTCGGCCGGGTAAAGAGGATCGCGCGGTTCGCGCAGGGCGAGCGACACGTCCTTCCTGCGGTTCAGCCCGCCGACGATGCGCCGCGCGAGGGACAGCGCATGCATGTCGTTCAGCGCCAGGTGGTCGGCCACCCCCGAGACCCGGGTGTGCACGTCGGCGCCGCCGAGTTCCTCCGGGGTCACGACTTCGCCGGTGGCGGCCTTCACCAGCGGCGGGCCGCCGAGGAAGATGGTGCCCTGGCCCTTGACGATGATCGACTCGTCGGACATGGCCGGCACGTAGGCGCCGCCGGCCGTGCACGAACCCATCACGCAGGCGATCTGCGGAATGCCGGCCGCCGACATGTTGGCCTGGTTGTAGAAGATGCGGCCGAAGTGTTCGCGGTCCGGGAACACCTCGTCCTGCTCGGGCAGGAAGGCGCCGCCGGAGTCGACCAGGTAGACGCAGGGCAGGCGGTTCTGCAGGGCGATCTCCTGCGCGCGCAGGTGCTTCTTGACTGTCATCGGGTAGTAGGTGCCGCCCTTCACCGTGGCGTCGTTGGCCACCACCATGCATTCCTGGCCGGCGATGCGGCCGATGCCGGTGACGATGGAGGCCGAGGGCACTTCGCCGCCGTACATGCCCCAGGCGGCCAGCTGGCCGACCTCGAGGAAGGGCGAGCCCGGATCGAGCAGCGCGCGGATGCGCTCGCGGGGCAGCAGCTTGCCGCGCGCCACGTGCTTGGCGCGCGCCGCCTCGTCGCCGCCCAGCGCGACCTTCTGTGCCTTCTCGCGCAGGTCGGCGACCAGCGCGCGCATGCGCTCGGCGTTGGCGGCGAACTCCGCGCTGCGCGGGTTCAGCGGCGACTTGTGCGCAGGCATCAGCTCTTGTCTTTGTGCGCCGGCTTCTCGGCCGCCGGGCGGCCGGCCTTCTTCCAGGTGCCGAAGCCGCCTTCCAGGTGGTAGACGTTCTGTATGCCCATCTCGGTCAGCGTCGCCGCCGACAGCACCGCGCGCCAGTCGGCCGCGCAGTACAGTACGAAGCGCTTGCCGGGCTTCTCCTCGAACTGCGGCTTGAAGTAGGGGCTTTCCGGGTCGGACCAGAATTCGAGCATGCCGCGCGGCGCATGGAAGGCGCCGGGGATCATGCCGTCGCGTTCCAGCTCGCGCACGTCGCGGATGTCGACGAACAGCGTGTTCGGGTCACCCAGCGCAGCCTGCGCCTGGTCGGCGGAAATGCCCTTGGTTTTTGCTTCCGCCTCGGCGATCAGCGCCTTGTAGCCTTTCTTGAGAGTCATGTGCGAGCCTTCAGTGACTGCGGCGAAAGCCGCGGAAATTGTCCGAGATGCTGCGATTGCAGGCGTCGAAGAACCAGTTGCGCTTGCGAAGCGGCTTGTGCACCTCGATGTCGAACCACGGAAACAGGAGGTCGAGCACGCGGAACGCCGAAGGCGAGTCGATCGCCTCGGTATGCAGCTCGCCGTAGATCCAGGACACCTTGCGCAACACTTCGGTTGGAAACGAAGAAAGGATGTCGTACTCGGCCCCTTCGGTGTCGATCTTGATCACGTCCGGTTGCACGCCGTCAAGCGCAGCGAGCACGTCGCTCGTGGCGCGTATCTCGGCGCGGATCTCTTCGGCGCCGGAAGCGGATTCGGGGCGCCGAGCGCGATCCACCCGGTTCCGCGGCCCGTGGGGTGCAGAAGCGGAACTGGCCGCAGCCCGTAGGGGTGCACATGGATGGGCGCGCCCTCGGCGTTGGCGCGCAGCACCTCGACGTTGGCGGGAATCGGCTCGAAGCCATGTATCTCCGCGTGGGGAAAGCGCTGGGCGAGGTAACGGGCGGTCACGCCGATGTTGGCGCCGATATCGAACACCACCCGGGGCGATACTTCGGCCGGCAGCCAGTACTCGGCTCTGCGGCCAGGCTTGAACAGGATGTCGTAGACGAGGCCCACGTCCGAGGTGCCGCAACGATAGTGCACCGGACGACCGTCGCCGTTCCACCAGCTCACGCTGTTGCACGCATTGCCATCCGCGTGCGTCGAGCCCACGGCCAGCAGGTCACGCGTGAACCGGGCGGAACGTGAACGCAACAGGGCTTTCAGTTTCTTCTTCAGCATGGGCGGATCAGAATCCTCCGGTAGCGAGCCATCTTTCCATCTGGTCCAGTCGATCCATGCCCCAGAAGGGCTCGCCGTCGACCACCATGAAGGGCGAACCGAACACGCCCCTGGCGATCGCCGCCTCGACTTCCGCGCGCGTGCGGTCCTTGATCGCGGGGTCGTTGATGCCCGCGGTCAGCGCGTCGGCGTCGATGCCCAGGGTCGCGGCCACCGCCAGCACGCCGTCCACGCTCGAGATGTTCACGTCCTCGGTGAAGTAGGCCCTGAGCAGGGCCTGGGCCAGCGCCACCTCCTTGGCGGGGTCGCTGCCCTGCTGCCAGTAAAAGGCCCGCGTCGGCGTCACGCCGGAGATCGGGAAGGTGGTGGGCTGCCTGTACGGGATGCCGTGAAAGCGCGCCGAGCGGATGAAATCGTGCCGGGAATAATCGCCCTTCAGCGGCACCATCGGCAGGGGCTGGCCGCCGGTGGTCTTGAAGGCCACGCCCAGCAGCATCGGTCGCCAGGCGACCGTGCGGCCGTGCCTGGCGGCCAGCGCGTCCACCTTCGTTGCGGCGAGATAGCCGTACGGTGAGGAAAAGTCGAAGTAGAAATCGATCGCTGCAGCCATGCCGTCTCCCGTCCTGTTGCCGTGGTCTATGCGCCCGCCAGGGCGCGGCCTATCACCAGGCGCTGGATGTCGCTGGCGCCCTCGTAGATCTTGCATACGCGCACGTCGCGCCAGATGCGCTCGACCGGAAAGTCTGCCACGTAGCCGTAGCCGCCGTGCACCTGGATCGCGTCCGAGCACACACGCTCGGCCATTTCGGAGGCGAACAGCTTCGCCATCGACGCTTCCTTGAGGCAGGGCTCCCTGGCGTCGCGCAGCGCCGCGGCGTGCAGGTAGAGCTGGCGCGCGGCTTCGATCTCGGTGGCACGGTCGGCCAGTCGGAAGTTCACCGCCTGGTGCTCGATCAGCGCCTGGCCGAAGGTCTTGCGCTCGCGCGCGTAGGCCAGCGCCGCCTCGAGCGCGGCCTGCGCCATGCCCACCGCCTGCGCGGCGATGTTGATGCGCCCGGACTCCAGATTGGCCAGCGCGATGCGATAGCCCAGGCCCTCCCCGCCGAGCAGGTTGGCGGCCGGCACGCTGCAGTTCTCGAATACGATCTGCGCGGTGTCGGAGGCATGCTGTCCGGCCTTCTCCTCCAGGCGCGCGACGATGTAGCCAGGGGGTCGCGGTCGGCACCACGAAGGCGCTGATGCCCTTCTTGCCGGCGTCCCTGTCGGTGACGGCGAACACGATGGCGAGGTCCGCGGTCTTGCCCGAGGTGATGAACTGCTTCACGCCGTTGATCACGTACTGGTCGCCGCGGCGCTCGGCGCGCGTGGTGATGGCCGAGGCATCCGAGCCGGTGTGCGGCTCGGTCAGGCAGAACGCGCCCAGGGTCGCGCCCTGTGCCAGCGGCTTGAGAAACGCCGCCTTCTGCGCCGCGGTGCCGAAGCCGTTCAGGATGCCGGCCGCCAGGTTGGTGACCGAGACGATGGTGGAGGTCGCCCCGTCGCCGGCGGCGATCTCCTCGATGGCCAATGCCAGCGCCGTGTAGTCCATGCCGGCGCCGCCCCATTCCTCCGGCACCGCCACGCCGGACAGGCCCATCGCGCCCAGCGCGGCGAGCTGCTCGCGCGGGAAATGGTTCTCACGGTCCCAGCGCGCGGCGTGCGGGGCCAGCTCCTTGCGTGCGTAGCTGCGCACGGCCTCGCGCAGCATGGCGTGATCGGCGGACAGGATCATGGCGTGCGTCCTACCAGGGGATGGGGCTGCCGTCGTAGTTCAGGAACGACCCGTTCTGCGCCGCGCTCAGCGTGGCCAGGGTGCGGCGCATGCCCGCCACGCTTTCGGTCACCGGGATGTCGGCACCCGAGCCGCCCATGTCGGTGCGCACCCAGCCCGGGTGGAAGCTCACGCAGGTGATGCCCTGCGGGCCGAGGACCAGCGACATGTCCTTGAGTGCCGAGTTGAGCGCCGCCTTGCTGGCGCGGTACAGCCAGCCGGCCACCGCCGTGCGCGCGGCGATCGAGCCCATGCGCGAGGAGGTGACCGCCAGCTTGCCCTTGCCGCGCGCCAGCGCCGGCGCGAGCGCGGGCGCCAGGCGCATGGGCGCCATCACGTTGGTGCGCATCACCGCCGCGAAGTCCTCGTCGGAGGGCGGTTCCAGTCCCGGTGTGCGCGGGCCGTAGACGCCGGCATTCACGAAGCCGATGTCCAGGGCCAGGGCGGCGGTGCGCTGCGCCAGCGCCGCCGGCGCTGCCGGGTCGGTGGCCTCCAGGCGCAGCGACTGCGCGCCGATGCCCGCCAGGCGCGCCAGGCCGGCATCGTCGCGCGCCGTGCCGATCACCTCCCAGCCGTCGGCGCGGTACTGCGTGGCGAGTTCGAAACCGATGCCCCGGGAGGCGCCGACGATCAGGATGCAAGGCATAAAAGTTCAACTTTCATTTGGTGAGAATGGCTCCAGGAGCCGGTTTCAGGGTAGTTCAGTGGTCAAAATCGACAACTTTCCGAATGTCGGGCTTCAGGCCAGCTCGATCGCCATGGCGGTCGCCTCGCCGCCGCCTATGCACAGGCTGGCCACGCCGCGCCGGCCGCCGGTCTTGCGCAGCGCGCCGATCAGCGTGACCAGGATGCGCGCGCCGGAGGCGCCGATCGGGTGGCCCAGCGCGCAGGCGCCGCCGTGCACGTTGACCTTCTCGTGCGGCAGCCGGTGCTCGTGCATGGCCGCCATGGCCACCACCGCGAAGGCCTCGTTGATCTCGTAGAGGTCGACCTCGCCGGCCTTCCAGCCGGTGCGGGCGAACAGCTTTTCGATCGCGCCCACCGGGGCGGTGCTGAACCAGCCCGGCGCCTGGGCGTGCGTGCTGTGCGCGACGATGCTGGCCAGCGGCGCCAGGCCGAGCCGATCGGCGGTGGAGCGTCGCATCATGACCAAGGCCGCGGCGCCGTCGGAGATCGACGAGGCGTTGGCGGCGGTCACCGTGCCGTCCTTGCGGAAGGCCGGCTTCAGCGTCGGGATCTTGGCCAGGTTGGCCTTGAACGGCTGCTCGTCCATTTCCATGAACTTCTCGTCCTTGCCGGCCTTCAGCGCCAGCGGGGTGATCTCCCAGGCGAACGCGCCGGAAGTGTTGGCCTGCTGGGCGCGCTCCAGCGAGGCGATGGCGTAGGCGTCCTGCGCTTCGCGGGTGAAGGCGTACTTGTCGGCGCAGTCCTCGGCGAAGCTGCCCATCAGGCGACCCTTGTCGTAGGCGTCTTCGAGGCCGTCGTAGAACATGTGGTCCAGCACCTGCTGGTGGCCCATGCGGTAGCCGGCGCGCGCCCTGGGCATCACGTAGGGCGCGTTGCTCATCGATTCCATGCCGCCCGCGACCATCACGTCGTTGCTGCCCGCGACCAGCAGGTCGTGCGCGAACATCGCCGCCTTCATGCCCGAGCCGCACATCTTGTTGACCGTGGTGCAGCCGGCGGCGAGCGGCAGGCCGGCGCCCAGCGATGCCTGGCGCGCCGGCGCCTGGCCCAGGCCGGCCGGCAGCACGCAGCCCATCACGACTTCCTCGACCAGCGCCGGGTCGAGCCCGGCGCGCTCGACGGCGGCGCGGATCGCCGCGGCGCCGAGCTCGGGGGCGGTGAAGCCTTTCAGCTCGCCCTGGAAGCCGCCCATGGGCGTGCGCGCGGCGGAGACGATGACGACGGGGTCCTTGGACATGGCTTACTCCCGGGAGAGGGCGGCGATCGAGGCGAGCGCCGCATGCAGTTCGGTTTCGAGTTGCGCGACCAGTTCGGCCGCGGGCAGTGCGCGGGCGAGCGGGGCGGCCTGCCCGGCCCACATCGCCACGTAATCCGGATTTCCGGCTTGCGCCGACGCGCTGCGCAGCCTGCCGGTCAGCGTATTCTGCGCCGGGAACGCGAGTTGCGGCGCTTCGGCCATCTCGCGCATGTAGCGGTTGGCCAACCCGCGCGCCGGCTTGCCGGAGAATTTCTGCGTGATCATGGTGGTGTCCTCGCGCGCCGCCAGCAGGGCCTGCTTGTGCAGGGCCGCAGCGCCGCTCTCGGCGCAGGTGATGAAGGCCGTGCCGAGTTGCGCGGCCTGTGCACCCAGCGCCAGTGCCGCGGCGATGCCGGCCCCGTCCATGATGCCGCCGGCAGCGAGCACGGGAATCTTCACCGCGCGCACCAGCAGGCGCGTGAGCGCCAGCGTGCCAGTCATCGCTTCGGCCGGGTCGCGCGTCCAGGTGCCGCGATGCCCGCCGGCTTCGCCGCCCTGGGCGATGACGAAATCCATGCCTGCGGCTTCCAGGCGCTGCGCCTCGGCCACGCCGGTGGCGCTGCCGCCGAGCAGGATGCCGGCCGCCTTGCAGGCGCGCACGCGTTCGGCGGCGAGTTCGCCCAGGTGCACGGTGAACACGGCCGGGCGGATCTCCAGCACGGCGTCGAGCTGGGCTTCGAGATCGGGCGCGTACGGCGGGGCCACGGGCGCGGGCGCCGGCAGGCCGAGCTGCGCGTAGCAGCCGGCGACGGCATCGATCGCCGCGCGCTGCGCGGCTTCGGGAATCACGCCCGGTTGCGCGGCGACGAACAGGTTGATGCCGAAGGGGCGCGCCGTGCGCGCGCGCACCCAGGCCGCCTGCTTCTTCATTTCTTCGGGTTGCAGGTAGGCGCAGCCGAAACTGCCCAGCGCGCCGGCCGCCGAGGCGGCCGCCACCAGTTCCGGCGAGCTCGGGCCGCCGGCCATCGGCGCCTGCACCAGGGGCAGGCGCAGGTCCAGGCGTGCGGAAAACCCGGTGCGGATGCGGTTCATGCGTGTATCCCCCTGGCCTCAGGCGTGCCAGTCGAAGCGTTGTTCGGTGACCGGCACCCCCCAGGTGCGGTCCGCGGCTTCGTGGGTGAGCACGAAGCCGTGCTTTTCGTACAGCGCGCGCGCGGCGTCCAGGCCGGCGAAGGTGGTCAGGTAGACGTGGCGGTAGCCGGCGGCGCGGCTGAAATCCATGGCCGCCTGCATCAGGCGGCGGCCGATGCCGCGGCCCTGCGCACCCTCGTCGAGGATGAACCAGCGCAGGCGCGCCGGCCCGGCGTCGCGCGCGCCGACCAGGCTCACGCTGCCGGCGACCGTCTCGCCCAGCCGGGCGATCCAGAAGCCGTCGCGCGCGGCATCGAAGTTGCCGAGGAACTCGGCCAGGCCCTGCGCCACCAGGGCCTCGAAGTAGGCGCCGAACTTCCAGTGCCGGGCATACCAGCGGCCGTGCAGCTCGACCACGCGGCCCAGCGCTCCCGGCTCGTAGCCCGAGATGCGCGGCGCGTCCGGTGCAGCCGCGTCCGCGGCCCGGCCGGGTGCCGCGCTCACGACTGCGACTCCAGCAGCGCACGCGCGCGTGCGGCGATTTCGGGCGCCAGCGCCACGGCCTTGCGCGCCACGGTGTCGATGTGCACGGCGGTCAACTGCGTGGTGGCCGAGATCTCGCCGGTCTCGGCGTTGCGCATCCGTGCGCGAAACGCAGCACCTTGTCGCGCACTTCGAGCAGGCGCGAGCGCACCGCGACGATGTCGCCGGCGTGCAATTCCCGCTTGTACTCGATCTCCTGCTTCACGGCGGCAATGCCGCGCGCGTTTTCCTTGAGGTAGGCCGGCGTGATGCCGCAGGAGGCGATCAGGTTCCAGGTGCCCTCGTCGAACTTGCCCACGTACCACATCACGTTCATGTGGCCCATGTGGTCGCAGTGCCACGGGTAGACCGCGCCGCGGTAGGTTTCCAGGCCGCCGTCCGCGGTCTGCAGCAGGGCGCCCATCAGCCGGTCTCCCCGAACAGCTCGCGGCCGATCAGCCAGCGGCGGATCTCGCTGGTGCCGGCGCCGATCTCGTAGAGCTTGGCGTCGCGCCACAGGCGGCCGGCCGGCGTCTCGTTGATGTAGCCCATGCCGCCCAGCGACTGGATCGCCTCGCCGGCCATCCAGGTGGCCTTCTCGGCGGCCACCAGGATGGCGCCGGCCGCGTCCTTGCGCGTGGTCTCGCCGCGGTCGAGGGCCTGGCCCACCGCGTACACGTAGGCGCGGCAGTAGGAGAAGGTCGCGTACATGTCGGCCAGCTTGCCCTGCATGAGCTGGAACTCGCCGATCGCCTGGCCGAACTGCTTTCTCTCGTGCACATAGGGGATCACCAGGTCCAGGCAGGCGGCCATGATGCCCAGCGGCCCGCCGGCCAGCACCGCGCGTTCGTAGTCCAGGCCGCTCATCAGTGTCGCCGTGGCGCTCGGCGCGCAGGCGCATCGACACCACGTCCGAGCCGGCGCCGGGTTCGCTCATGGCCAGCGCGCCGACCTTGGTGCCGGCGACCAGCTCCGGCAGGTACTTCCGCTTCTGCGCCGCGCTGCCGTTCCTGCGGATCTGGTTGACGCACAGGTTCGAGTGCGCGCCGTAGGACAGGCCGACCGACGCCGAGGCGCGGCTGATCTCCTCCATGGCGATGATGTGGGCGAGATAGCCCATGTTGCTGCCGCCGTACTCCTCCTCGACGGTGATGCCCAGCAGGCCCAGCGCGCCGAGCTTGGGCCACAGGTCCATCGGGAACTCGTTCGTGCGGTCGATCTCGGCCGCGCGCGGCGCGATCTCCTGCGCCGCGAAGTCGCGCGCCGCGGCGCGCAGCATGTCGATGGTCTCGCCGTGCGCGAAGCGCAGGTAGGGGTATTCCATGGCAACCTCGTCAGTCGGCCCGCCGCAGGCGGCCGGAAAATCTACTTTACGTTAACGTAAACGTCAATCATGCTCCGGCGGGCGCGATTCAGGCGCGGCGGGCGGCGCGCTTGCGCGGCGCCTGCTCGGCCAGGCGCTTGCGGCAGCGCTTCTCGAACGTGGAGATTTCGGCCAGCTGCGCCTCGATGTCCTCGCGCTGCTGTTCCAGGCTGCGCCGGTGGTGTGCCAGCACGGCGAGGAAGCGCTCCAGCTGCGGGCGCTCGTCGCGGCGCTCGTCGTACATGTCGACGATTTCGCGGATCTCGGACAGCGTCAGTCCCAGGCGCTTGCCGCGCAGCGTGAGCTTCAGGCGGGTGCGGTCGCGCAGCGTATAGATGCGCTTCTGACCTTCGCGGCGCGGGGCCAGCAGGCCCTGGTCCTCGTAGAAGCGGATGGCACGTGGCGTGACGTCGAACTCGCGCGACAGCTCGCTGATCGAGTACTCACCGGGTTCCTCGCGCGCGGGGCGCTGTCCTTCTGCGGCATTCATGTCGGGTCGGGAGTCTGGATTGGGGTCTGGACGTCGGGTCTGTCGGGAACGGCTCGGGACGGTTCGGGCCTGCGCCGTGTTTCGAAGCCCGAGGTTGTCCGCGTGCTGCGACGCGGCGATAATCCTCCGCACCGCAGCGGCTGTGCTCTTCCCGCACAAACCAGCCGTTCATTCTAGCCGACGCCCGTTCCCGGGCGCACGGCCCACCGGAAGCAAAGCGAGTCTCCCGACCATGGCCCTGCCACTGCAGTTTCCCCACGCCGAACCGCCGCCTGCGGGCACGGTGCGCGAAGTCGCCCCCGGCGTGCACTGGCTGCGCATGGCGCTGCCCTTCGCGCTGGACCACATCAACCTCTGGTTGCTGGAGGACGGCGACGGACTGGTGATGATCGACTGCGGACTGGCCGACGACGCCACGCGCGCGGCCTGGGATCGGGTACTCGCCGATTTCATCGGGCAGCGGACGGTACGCCGGCTGATCGTCACCCACTACCATCCGGACCACGCCGGCCTGGCCTCCTGGTTGATTGCGCGCCACGGCTGCGAGCTGTGGATGACGCAGGGCGAGTACCTGTCCGCCCACGTGGTCTACAACGACGCCGCGGGATACTCGCCGGCGGCGTCCAACGCCTTTTTCAAGGCCAACGGCCTGGGGCCGGAGCACGACGAGGGCCTGGCCAAACGCGGCAATTTCTATCGCAAGAGCGTGGTGCCGTTGCCGCTGGGCTACCGCCGCATGCTGGACGGCGACGTGCTCAACGTGGGCGGACGGGACTGGCAGGTGATGGTGGGCTACGGGCATGCGCCGGAACACGTTTCGCTGTATTGCGCGTCGCTCGGCGTGTGCATCTCCGGCGACATGCTGCCGCCCAAGATCTCCACCAATGTCAGCGTCTGGACCGTCGAGCCGCAGGGCGACCCGCTGCGCCTGTTCCTGTCCTCGATACGCCGCTATCGCGAGTTGCCGCACGACACCCTGATCCTGCCCTCGCACGGCCTGCCGTTCCGCGGCGCGCACACGCGCGTCGAGGCGCTCGAGCAGCACCACGCCGAGCGACTGGCCGACCTGGAACGCGCCATCGCCGCCTCGCCCGCGCCCATGCATGCCGCCGAACTGCTGGAAACCCTGTTCCGCCGCAAGCTCGACACCCACCAGACCACCTTCGCGATGGGCGAGGCGGTCGCTCACCTGCATTACCTGTGTTACGCGGGACGCCTGCGGCGCGAGGTTGGCGCGGATGGCGTGCTCCGCTATGCTGCCGCGAAGGCGAGCGCCTGAACCTCGGAGCGAAGTAGAGGCCTGGCAGATTCCGGGCAGACCCCGAGCGGAGCTCGCGCGCAGCCCCCGAGGAGGATCGATGCAAGACGCACAGCCCCCAGGCGATTCGGCCGATCTCGCGCGCGTCTACGCCGAGGTTGCCCAGCGCGCCAGCCGCCTGCTCGCCGATTACGCCGGCAAGCACGTCTCGTCGAGCGCGCTGAACTACGAGCTGGGAATCGCCAAGGCCTTCATGGACCTGTACGCGCGCATGCTGGCCGACCCCTATGCGCTGACCGCCATGTCCCTGAACATGAGCTTCGATTACCTGCAGCTGTGGCAGTCGAGCTGGATGCGCATGATGGGCGTCCAGGCGCCCGCGGTGGCGGCGCCGGCCAGGGGCGACAACCGCTTTCGCGACGCCGACTGGCAGAACAATTTTCTGTTCGATTACATCAAGCAGTCCTACCTGATCGCCTCGCGCCACGTGCAGGAGACGGTGTCGGGCGTGGACGAAATATCCGAGGAATCGAAGAAGAAGGTGGCCTTCTTCACGCGCCAGTACCTGGATGCGCTGTCGCCGAGCAATTTCGCCGCCACCAATCCGCAGGTATTGCGCGAGACCCTGTCCTCGGGCGGCCAGAACCTGATCAAGGGCCTGAACAACCTGCTTGCCGACATCGAGAAGGGCGGCGGCGAGTTGCGCATCAGCATGACCGACGAGAAGGCGTTCAAGCTGGGCGGCAACGTCGCAACCACCCCGGGCAAGGTGGTGTTCCAGACCGAGTTGATGCAACTGATCCAGTACGCGCCGTCCACGCCGCAGGTGTTCCGCCGGCCGCTGGTGATCATCCCGCCGTGGATCAACAAGTACTACATCCTCGACCTGCGCGAGAGCAATTCCTTCATCCGGTGGGCGGTGGGCCAGGGCCACACGGTGTACGTGATCTCGTGGGTGAACCCGGACCCCAAACTCGCACAGAAGGGCTTCGAGGACTACATGAAGCTCGGCCCGCTGGCCGCGCTGGAGGCGATCGAGCGCGCCACCGGGGAGAAGAAGGTCAACTTCATCGGTTACTGCCTGGGCGGCACCCTGCTCGGCTGCGCGCTGGCCTGGCTGGCGGCCAGGGGCGAGGAGCGCGTCGGCAGCGCGACCTTCTTCGTCTCGCTGCTCGACTTTTCGCAGCCCGGCGAGCTGGGCGTGTTCATCGACGAGGCACAGGTGCAGAGTCTGGAGCGGCGCATGAAGTCGCACGGCGGCGTGCTCGAGGGCGCCGAGATGGCCGCCACTTTCAACATGTTGCGCGCCAACGACCTGATCTGGTCTTTCGTGGTCAACAACTACCTGCTCGGCAAGGATCCCTTCCCCTTCGATCTGCTGTACTGGAATTCGGATTCCACGCGCATGCCGGCCAGGATGCACAGCTTCTACCTGCGCAACATGTACATGAAGAACCTGCTCGGCGTGCCCGGGGGCATCAGCCTGGACGGCGTGCCCATCGACCTGGGCAAGGTAAAGGTGCCGGCCTATTTCATCTCCACGGCCGAGGACCACATCGCACCCTGGAAGACCACCTATCGCGGCGCACGCTATCTGGGCGGCAAGGTGCGCTTCGTGCTCGGCGGTTCGGGCCATATCGCCGGCATCGTCAATCCCCCGGCGGCGAACAAGTATTGCTACTGGACCAACGCGGACCTGCCGGAGACCGCCGAAGCCTGGTTCGAGACCGCGACGCAGAACCCCGGCTCCTGGTGGCCCGACTGGCAGGCCTGGATGGAAGCCGGAATGCAGGACGGCGGTGCCGAAAAGGTGCCTGCGCGCACGCCCGGCCAGGGCCTGGAGGTGATCGAGGATGCGCCGGGTTCCTACGCGATGCTGCGCGTTGGCGCGGCGCAACCGAAGGGCACGGCCTAGTCTGCACCCGGCGGCCGGCCTTCAGAGTGTGCCGGCGAAGGTGTCCAGGTAGCGCAGGCCCTCGATCGCGCGGCTGCCGTACCAGGAGGTCATCTCGCCGTCGATCAGGCGCAGCGGCTTGCCGCTCAGCGCCGGCAGGCCTGCGAGTTCGGCCAGGTGCCGGTCGCGAAATCGATACGGCTCGCTGGACAGCAGCACGGCGTCGACCTCCGCCATCCAGGGCTCCTGCAGGGTGATGCGCGGGTAGCGTGCGTCCGCTTCCTGCGGCAGGGTGTGCAGCCCGGCCAGCGCCAGCGTGCGCGACAGGTAGGTGTCGCGCGACACGGTCATCCAGGGATCCTTCCAGATCAGGTAGAGCACGCGGCGCGGCGCATGGTCGGCGCGCCGCAGCGCCGCGTGCGCGGCGAGGTAGCGCGCGCACAGGGCTTCGGCCGCCGCGCGCGCGCCGAAGATTCCGCCGATCAGTCGATACAGCGCGAGGTTGTCCAGCGGTGCAAGCGGATGCGTGACGATCAGGTGCGGCACGCATCCGGCCAGGGTTTGCGCCAGCGGCTTCTCGTTCTCGTCGATGTTGAGGATCACGTGCGTGGGCCGCAGCGCACGCAGCGCCGCGAGGTCCACGCTCTTGGTGCCGCCGAGTTTGGGGATGTCGCGCAGCACCTGTCGGGGATGCACGCAGAAGCCGGTGCGTCCGACCAGCCGATCGGCGAGCCACAGGTCGCAGATCAGTTCGGTGATCGACGGCACCAGGGAAACGATGCGGACTTCGTCCTGCGCTGGCGGATGTTGCACGCCCAACGCGTCGCGCAGCGACGGATCCGGCCGGGTCATGCGTTCAGCGCGGCGCGGCGCGGTTCAAAGCGGGAGGTCGCGCGGCTTGCGCGGCGCGCGCGCCGCCATCCGGTCGTACAGCCAGCCCGGCAGCAGGCGGAGCAGCGGCGCGACGCAGGCCATCTGCCAGGGAATCACCGCGCAGCGGCGGCGCGCCGCGATCGCCCGGGCGAAGCGCCGCGCCGCTTCGTCGGCGCTGATCAGGAAGGGCATGCGGTAAGTGTTCACTTGCGTCATGGGGGTATCGATGTAGCCGGGGCAGAGGGTCACGACCGAGACGCCGCTGCCGCGCAGTTCGACCCGCAGGCTCTCCAGCCAGGTGATCGCCGCGGACTTGGAGGCGCTATAGGCGCCGGCGCCGGGCAGGCCGCGCCAGCCGGCCACGCTGGCGATGCCGACCAGGGTGCCGCGACCGGCGACACGCATGGCCGGGGCAAAGGCCGACAGCGTGGCCGCCATGCCGGTGACGTTCACCGCCAGCACGCGCGCCAGCGTGGCCGTATCCCGCGAGTCCGCGCCGGAGGTGCCGACCGAGATGCCGGCATTGGCGATGACCAGGTCGGGGGTGCCGAAGCGCGCGATGTAATCCCGAGCGGCGCGCTCCAGGGCGTCGCTGTCGGCGACATCGAGGGCATAGCAGGCGGTGTCGCCCGGCAGGCTGCTCGCAAGTGCGTCGAGTGCCGCCGCGCGACGGGCCGCCATTCCGACCACGCTGTGCGGCCCGGCGTAATGGCGCGCCAGCGCTGCGCCTATGCCGCTGGAGGCGCCGGTAATGAAGACGCGCACCGCAGGTCCGGATCGTGTTTGAGGAGGGCTGCGAGGCCGGCGCGAACGCGCCCGCCTACTTCTTGCTGCGCTCGGCGCGCGCGCGGTCCACCAGCTGCTCGAGCACCGCGATCATCTGCTTGGTGCCGCCCGCCATGCGCGCGGAGGTGACATATTTGCCGTCGACCACCAGCGAGGGCACGCCGCGTATCGCATAGGTGTCGAGCATCTTCTGCGCGGCGCGCACCTTCTCGGTGGTGGCCGCAGAGTGCCAGGCCTCCTTGAACTTGGCCGCATCCACGCCGTTGCGGCCCACCCATTCGAGCATGGTCTTTTCGTCCTTCAGATCCTTGCTGTCGAAGTGGTGGTTGTCGTATACCGGCCAGTGCAGGCGGGCGAGCTGTCCCATGGCGTCCAGCGCGTAGAAAGATCGCGCGAAAGGCTCCCAGCCGTCGCGCGAGACTGCCGGGACGCGGATCAGCACCACATCGTTGCCGGACTTGATCTGCCAGCGCGTCAGGTGAGGTTGCGCCTCGTAGCAGATGGGGCAGCCGTAGTAGAAGAACTCGATCACCTCGATGCGCGGGCCCGTGCTCACCGGACGCGGCGGATCGAGCTCGGTGAACTCGCGGCCCGCCACCGGCTGCGCCTGGGCCAGGCCGCTGAAGAGCAGGGCGGCTGCCAGCAGCAGCCAGGAACGCAGGGTGTTCATAGGGGGCAAAGTCTAACCTGATTCCGCATTCTTCCGCATTCGATTGCGTGCCGCCGGCGCATTGCTTACGCTGTGGCGCATGCGTGTGCCTGCCAGCCTGCTCGCTGTTGTGACTTTTTTCACGTTCGCGTCGGCCGCGGCGCAGGGCGTCGCGGACGAGGAGCGCGACGACGGGGTCACCGCCCAGGCCGAACTGCGCCTGGAGGAGTACTCCTCGGCCACGCCGCTGCAGATTCCCGGGCGGCGCGCATTTCCACCGCGGCGCTGCGCGGCCTGATCGCCGCCGCGCAAGCCGACCCGGACGCCGTGCCGCTGCTGTTCGATGTGCTGGGAGGGCCGCAGCACGATTCCCTGCCCGGCGCGATCTGGCTGCCGGGCGCCGGCCGCGGGCGCTCTTTCGACGACCCGGTGCAGGCGCAGCTTGCACGCGTGCTGGACCTGACCGGTCGCGGCAGCCGCAACCGGGCGCTGGTATTTTTCTGTGCGAGCAAGACCTGCTGGCTGTCCTACAACGCCGCGCTGCGTGCGGTGCGGCTGGGTCACGCACAGGTGTACTGGTATCGCGGCGGCATCGAGGCCTGGCAGGCCGCCGGCCTGGCGCTCGCGCCGCTGCGCGTTTCCTGGCGGCGCCCCGAAGGCGAGTGAGACGCACGCTCGCGCGGGACGCCTCGCGGCGCCCCCGCGCGCCGCGGCGCCGGCTTACTTCTTGAGGTCCTTGCGCGAGACGTCGATCAGGGCTTCGGTGACCGCCAGCATGCGCTCGCGCGAGCCGCCCTGTTCGGCGCTGACGGTGTACTTGCCCTGCACGGCGAGCATGGGCACCCCGTCGAGTTTGTAGGCCGAGGACAGCTGCGCGGCGCGCTTGACCTTGGCCTGCACGCCGAAGGAGCGCGCCGCTTCGGTGAATTTCTTGAAATCCACGCCGTTCTTCTCCAGCCATTGCTTCATCGCGTCCTCGCGGCTGATGTTCAGGCGGTCGCGGTGGATGGCGTCGAAGAAGGGCTTGTGCACGCGATCGAGCACGCCCAGCGCTTCGAAGGCGTAGAAGGCCTGGGCATGCGGCACCCAGGCATCCGAAAGCACGGCCGGGATACGCCGAAACTTCGCGTCGGCCGGCAACTTCCTGACCCAGGCTTCCAGCGCCGGTTCCAGGCTGTAGCAATGCGGGCAGCCGTACCAGAAGAACTCCACCACTTCGACCTTGCCCGGGGTTTCGGTGACCTGTGCCGGGCTGAGGACGCTGTAGTCGCGGCCGGCGGCCGGCTGGGCCTGGCCGGTGGCCGGCAGCAGGGCAAGGGTGCTCAGGAGGGCGATCAGGGTTGCGGTGAGGCGCTTCATCGATGACTCCGTGGTGTCTAGTTGGCCTTGGCGGACGCTGGGTCCTTGAGTTTGACCAGGCTCACGTCGATTCCGTTCTGCGCCAGGGTCGATCGCGCTTTGTTCAGCTCGTCGATCCGGGTATACGGGCCGAGGCGCACGCGGTACCAGGTGCCCTTTTCCGGCAGGGTGATCGGTTCCACCGCCGCCTCGAAGCCCAGGATCGCGAGCTGCGCCTTGCGGTTGTCGGCGTCCGCCGGGTTCTGGAACGAACCGGCCTGCAGCAGGAACACGTCCTTGGAGGCCTCACCGGCACTCTTGGCTGCGGCCTTGAGCTCCTTGTCGGACACCGGCTCCTCGCCGCCGGGCAGGATCTTGTAGAAATCGAACTTCGGCTTCTCGCCGGCCGGGGCCTTGCTCGCGGGCATGCCGGCGATCGCCGGCGCCTTGCCGGCGTCGGCGGGCTTTTCGGCCGCCGGTTTCTTCTGCATGAAAGGAATCGGCGTCTTGTTCAGGTAAAAGGCGATGCCCAATGCCACCGCCAGGCCGAGGAACAGGCCGACGAACATGCCGAGCAGGAAGCCGCCGCGCGACTTGTGGCGCGGGGCGTTCGGCTTCGCGGAGCGGGCCGGTTTCATGGTCTGCTACATCCTTTCGGGAGCGCTCACGCCGAGCAGCGCGAGGCCATTGGCCAGCACCTGGCGGGTGGCCGCGCACAGCGCGAGCCGTGCCGCGGCGAGTGCCGCATCCTCGACGAGGATGCGCTCGGCATTATAGTAGCTGTGGAAATCGGCAGCGAGGTCGCGCAGGTAGAACGCCACCGAGTGCGGGGCCAGGTCGCGGGCGGCCGCCTGCACCACTTCGGGAAACTCGCCGATGCGCTGCATCAGCACCAGTTCGCGCTCGCCGGCCAGCGGGGCCAGCGCGACGCCGCGGCATTCCTGCACGCTGCGTCCGCCCTGGGCGAACACGCTGCACACGCGGGCATGCGCGTACTGCACGTAGTACACCGGGTTGTCGTTCGATTCGCTCTTGGCCAGGTCGAGGTCGAAGTCCAGGTGCTGGTCGGACTTGCGCAACACATAGAAGAAGCGCGCCGCGTCGTCGCCGACTTCGCGACGCAGGTCGCGCAGCGTGACGAACTCGCCCGAACGCTTGCCCATGGCCACTTTCTCGCCGCCGCGGAACAGGGCGGCGAACTGCACCAGCGTCACCACCAGGCGGTCGGCGTCCAGCCCGAAGGCCGTCAACGCGCCCTTCACGCGCGGGATGTAGCCATGGTGGTCGGCGCCCCACACGTTGATCACCCGGTCGTAGCCGCGCTCGAACTTGTCCAGGTGGTAGGCGATGTCCGAGGCGAAGTAGGTGAGCTGGCCGTTCTCGCGGCGCACGACGCGATCCTTTTCGTCGCCGAAGGAGGTGGAGCGGAACCACAGCGCGCCGTCCTTCGTGTAGGTATGGCCGGCGGCGTCGAGACGTTCGACGGCACGCGCCACCTGGCCCGAGTCATGCAGCGATTGTTCCGAGTACCAGCGGTCGTACACGACGCGAAAGCCCGCCAGGTCGTCCTTCTGGTCGGCGAGCATGGCTTCGAGCGCGTGGCCATGCAGGGCGCGCCAGTCCTCGCCGAGCAGCTTGCGCGCCAGTGCGATCAGCGCATCGAGCGCGGCATCGCCGCTGACCGGCTCCTCGTCGGGCTCGCGGGCCTCGGCCGGCGGCGTCACGGCAGCGTGCAGCGCCGACTCCAGAGAGGCGTCAAGGCGCTCGAAACGCGCGCCGTGCTTCTCGGCCAGCGCGGCGGCGATGTCGCGCACGTAGTCGCCGCGGTAGCCGTCGGCCGGGAACTCGAGAATCGTGCCGCGGATCTCCAGGTAGCGCAGCCAGACCGATACCGCCAGGATGTCCATCTGCCGGCCGGCATCGTTGATGTAGAACTCGCGCTCGACGCGCGCGCCGGCGAACTCGAGCAACGCAGCCAAGCTGGCGCCGTACGCTGCGCCGCGACCGTGGCCGACGTGCAGCGGGCCGGTCGGGTTGGCCGAGACGAACTCGATCTGCAGGCGTTAGCCGCTGGGCGTGCCGCGGCCGTAGTCCGCGCCCTCGGCCAGCGCGCGGGTCACCACGGCGTGCCTGGCCCTGGCGGTCAGGCGCAGGTTGATGAAGCCGGCGCCGGCGATCTCGGCGGACTCGATCCAGCCCTCCGCCCAGCCGGGCTGCGCGCGCAGCGCCGTCAGCAGGCGTTCGGCGAGTTGGCGCGGATTGGCTTTCAACGCCTTGGCCAGTTGCATGGCGAGGTTGCAGGCCAGGTCGCCGTGGCTGGCCTGCTTGGGGCGCTCGAGCAGCACCGGTGTGTCGGCCGCCTGCGGCGCAACTTCGGTCAGCGCGGCGCGAAACAGCGCGGCGACGTGGGCCTTGGGGTCGAAGCGCGGGTCGGAATTCATAAGGGGCGCGATTATACCCGCGCGCTGCGTTGCAGCGTCCGCCGCCGCGACTCAGTCGAATTCGATCGGATCGACGTCCAGGTGCCAGCGCACATTGCGCGCGTGCAGCGGAGCGTATTCGAACAGCGCTTCGCTCCAGGCGCGCAGGAAGCCCTGCAGCGGCGGGCGAGCCGCCGATTGCACCAGCAGTTGTGCGCGCTCCATGTTGGCGCGACGCACGATCACGTGCGGCACCGGGTCATAGACGCGCACGCCGTCGGGCGCTTCCACCAGTTGCGCCGCGGCGCGCAGGAACGCCATGGCCTCGGCCAGCTCGCGACTCTCGGCGCGCAGCGCCGCCTCGAACAGGAAGGGCGGAAAGCCCGCCGCCTCACGCTCGGCGAGCTGCGTCTTCGCGAAACCCGCGTAATCGTGCCTTGCCAGCGCCGCGTACAGTGGGTGGCCCGGATAGCGGGTCTGGATCAGCACCTCGCCGCGCGTTTCGCGGCGGCCGGCGCGCCCGGCCACCTGCATCAGCGTGGCGAACAGGCGCTCCCCGGCGCGGTAATCGGTCGACACCAGCGCGCTGTCGGCGTTCAGCACGCCGACCAGCGTGAGCTTGGGGAAGTCGTGGCCCTTGGCGATCAGCTGCGTGCCGACCAGGATGTCTGCGCCGCCGGAGCGGATCTCCTCGAGCGTGTCCGAAAGCGATTTGCGGCGCGCAGTGTCGCGGTCTATGCGCACCAGGCGCGCGGCGGGAAAGCGCCCCGCCAGGGCCTCCTCGACGCGCTGCGTGCCGCGACCCATCGGGCTCAGGTCCACGTTGCCGCAGCTCGGGCAGGCGCGCGGCAGCGGCGCCTCCAGGCCGCAGTGGTGGCAGCGCAGTCGCCGGTCCGTGGCGTGGAACACCAGGCGCGCCGAGCAACGCGTGCAGCCCGCCGTCCAGCCGCAGGCCCCGCAGGCGAGCACGGGCGCGTAGCCGCGCCGGTTGATGAATACCAGGCTCTGTTCGCCGCGCGCGAGGCGCGCCTCGATGGCGTTCACCAGGGTCGCGGCCAGGCCGTGTTCGGCGGGTTCGTTGCGCAGGTCCAGCGCGCGCACCACCGGCAGTTGCGCGCCCGGTGATGCCCGCTCGGGCAACTCCACCAGCGCGTAGCGTCCGGCCAGCGCGTTGGCGTAGCTCTCCAGTGAGGGTGTGGCGGTGCCCAGCACCACGGGCGCATCGGCCTGACGGGCGCGGAACACCGCGGCGTCGCGACCCGAGTAGCGCAGGCCTTCCTGCTGTTTGAAGGAGCTGTCGTGCTCCTCGTCGACGATCACCAGTCCCAGCCGCGGCAGCGGTGCCAGCACGGCCAGTCGCGTGCCCAGCACCAGGCCGGCTTCGCCGCTCGCGGCACGCAGCCAACCGGAGGTGCGTGCGGTTTCCTCGAGCCCGCTGTGCAGGACGCTGACCACGGTGTCGGGAAAGGCGCCACGGAAGCGCGCCTCGAGCTGCGGGGTCAGGCCGATCTCCGGCACCAGCACCAGGGCCTGGCGACCGCGCGCCAGCGCATCGGCCACCAGGTGGAAATAGATCTCGGTCTTGCCGCTGCCGGTCACACCGTGCAGCAGGAAGGTGCCGAAGCCCGTGCCGTCGCGCAGGATGCGGGCCAGCGCGACGCCCTGCGTCTCGGTGAGGGCATGGCCCGGTTCGAAACCGGTCCCGGAGACGGCCTGGGTGGTCTCTATCGCGCCCGCCGCCGCAAGCGCGCGCAGCGCCGTCCGCTCCGCGCTGCGCGCCGCCGCGTCCGCGTCGAGCAGCGCGTCCTCGTCCAGCGGGCCGCGCGCAATCAGCGTCTCCAGCAAACGGCGTCTGCGCCCGGCGCGCAGCTTGAGCGGATCTGCCCCGGGTGTCGCACGCCATAGGGTGCGGTCGGCGCGCGGCAGCGGCTTCAGCGAGCGTATGCGCGGCGGCAAGGCGGCGATCACGGTCTCGCCCAGCGGGCGCTGGTAATACCCGGACAGGAATCGCATCAGGTCCAGCCAGTCGGGCGGCAATGGCGGTGCGTCCGCCAACACGCATTCCACCGGCTTGATGCGTCCGGCGTCGACCTCGCTCTGGTCGCTCATCTCGACCACGACGCCGACCAGGCGGCGCTTGCCGAACGGGACGATCACGCGGGAGCCGGTCGCGACGTCCAGTTCAGGTGGGCAGGCGTAGTCGAACAGGCGGGGCAGCGGAACGTCCAGCGCGATGCGCGCGATCTTCATCTGCCTGGGATAGCCTGTTTCAAGCTTTTAAAATCTTCATGGGACGCAATCGCTTACCGAAAGAACTTGAGTTTCAGCATCGCGAACGGACGCGTAACCGTTCTGCCGTAAGGCGTATTCCGCCGGTACTTGAAATCTTGTGGATAAGTTTGTGAGTAACGCGCTTGCGGCGCCGGGATGGGTCGCTTCACGTACGGTTTTCTCCCGGCCTTCCCTCTGAAGGCATGGAAAAATATGTTTATAAACATAAAGTTAAAAACCCCTCCCTAGGAGACTCCCCGGAACGCTCCATTTCTAGAGGGAGAGCGGGCTTTTGTGCATAAGTCAAGCCCTGCGACACTGCGCCGCGGAATTTTTTCCGCATTTTTCCGGCTCAGGGGCTACGCAGTTTCTTGCTGTAAGTGTGTACTTCATCCACCAGTGCCGCGACGTTCTCCGGCGGCGTGAACTGCGATATGCCGTGACCGAGATTGAAGACGTGGCCGGGCCGGGCGCCGTAGGCGTCGAGCACGCGTCGGGCTTCGTGGCGCACGCGCTCGGCCGGTGCGAACAGGAGGATCGAGGTTGCCTTGCAGGGCCACGCGAGAACCCACGCGCTCGCGCGCCTGGCCGAGGTCGGTGCTCCAGTCCACGCCCAGCGCGTCGCAACCGATGGCGGCCATGGCCTCCAGCCACTGCCCGCCGCCCTTGGTGAACAGGATGTTGGGCACGCGCCGGCCTTCGCTTTCCTTCCTGAGTCCGGCGATCACCTTGCGCGAGTAGGTGAGCGAGAAGGCCTCATATGCCGCCGGGGTCAGGTTGCCGCCCCAGGTGTCGAACACCATCACGGCCTGCGCGCCGGCCTCGATCTGCGCGTTGAGGTAGGCGATCACCGCCTGCGTGGTGATCTCGAGCATGTGGTGGAGCAGGTCCGGTCGGCCGTAAAGCATGCGCTTCACGTTGCGGAAGTCGTCGCTGCCGCCGCCTTCGATCATGTAGCAGGCCAGGGTGTACGGACTGCCGGAAAAGCCGATCAGCGGTACGCGTCCGGCCAGCGCCTTGCGGATCGAACGCACCGCGTCCATGACGTAGCGCAGTTCCGCGTTCGGGTCCGGCACCGCCAGCGCGCGGATCGCCGCCTCGTCGCGCAGCGGGCGCTCGAAGCGCGGGCCTTCGCCCTCGGCGAAGTACAGACCCAGGCCCATCGCGTCGGGCACGGTGAGGATGTCCGAGAACAGGATCGCCGCATCGAGCGGGAAGCGCGCCAGCGGCTGCAGCGTGACCTCGGTCGCGTAGTCCGGATTCTTGGCCAGGCCGAGAAAGCTGCCGGCGCGCTCGCGCGTGGCCTTGTATTCGGGCAGGTAGCGCCCCGCCTGGCGCATCAGCCAGACCGGGGTATGCGGCACCGGCTCGCGCGCCAGCGCGCGCAGGAAGCAGTCGTTGTCCAGCGGGGAGAGGGGCGTCAACGTCCCGCTCATGGCTTCAGCAACCGGTTCGTGATGCAGTCCCATTCGGCCTTGCTCACCGGCGTGATCGACAGGCGGTTGCCGCGCCGCAGGATCACCATCCCGGCCAGCGCCTTCTGCGCGCGCAACTCGGCGATCGGCACCAGCCGCGTCTTCTTCAGCGCGCGCACATCGACGTGCACCCAGCGCGGCTCTTCGCGCCTGGACGCGGCATCGTAATACTTGCTTTTGGGATCGAACTGCGTCGCATCCGGGTAAGCCGTGGAGGCGACCTCGGCCAGCCCGGCGATGCCCGGCTCGGCGCAACTCGAGTGGTAGAACAGCACGCCGTCGCCGGGGCGCATGGTGTCGCGCATGAAGTTGCGCGCCTGATAGTTGCGCACGCCGGTCCAGGGCACGGTTTTCTTCGGCGCCTTGAGGGCGTCGTCGATCGAGCATTCCTCGGGCTCGGACTGCATCAGCCAGTAGCTGGGCATGGGGTCGGGTGCTTCGGAAAGGGAAGGGTTGGCTTTTTTCTTCGCCCCAACGCGTCATGCGCGGCACATCCGCGCATGACGCATCGTGGTTGTTTTGGTGCCCCCCGCACATGCCGGTGAGCTCAGTCTCCCGAACCCAGCACAGGTTCAGGATGGTCGCTTACCGGTCACCTCAGGTTCATCCGGCACACGCAGGTGGGACGATCACAACGGCGACGCTAGAGGCAGCAACCGATTACCGCTATCGGTTCGGAAACTTGAGCCCTGTCGAACACGGCAGGGGACGAAGCCGGGATGCTAGAACAGCTTGTCCTGCCGGGCGATCGCTTCATCCAGCTTCGCCTCGATGGAGGAGATTCTACGCTTGGCCTGTCCCAAATCAAAGCCGCCGCCGAGCTTGGTGGACAGCAGTTCGTGCGCGATGTTGAGGGCGGTCATCACCGCGATGCGCTCGGTGCCGGCGATCTTGCCCGACTGCTTGATGTCGTTCATCTTGCCGTCGACGTAGGCCACCGCCTGCAGCAGGGCCTCGCGTTCGCCGTCCTCGCAAGCCACCTTGTAGCTGCGGCCGAGGATGCTGACCTCCAGGGTCTTCGCGTTGTCGGCCATGGGCCGGGCTACTCGGGCAGACGCACGAGCAGGCTTTCCAGCTTGACCTTGGCGCCCTCGATCTTCTCGGACAGGCGCCTGGCGTCACTTTGTGCGCTGGCGAGCTGCTGGCGCAACTCGAGGTTCTCTTCGCGCAGGCGTTCGCACACCTGGACGAATTGAGACACCTTGGACTCAAGGGCGTTGAACTCCGCTTCCATGCGCACACTATAGAGGGGGTTTTTCTGTTGCGTCAAGAAATAGCAGACGGTTCTGCATGTGCTTCCTGACATCGCGCGGCGTCCCCCGGTTTAGACCGCGGGGGGCGACTCTGTTAGGCTTGCCGCGCCTGGTTGGTGCCCGGCCGCCTCGCGGCGGTTCGGGTTAAACGGGAAACAGGGGTCGAAACTCCCGACAGCGCGCAAGTGCGACGGGATGCGGAGATAACCTGTGCTGCCCCCGCAACGGTAAGCGCGTAACTGCTGCATCAGATGCCACTGTGGAGTCCGCTCCATGTGAAGGCGATGCAGTGCCGATGTCCCGGAATCCTCTGCCGGGCGCCGGACGCGTCAGCCCGTATACCGGCCCACCGGCCAGCCCCCTCCAGGGGTTGCGGTTGGACGATTGCGGGGAGGCGATCGTCGGCGCGAGCCTGCGGCATCCCCGTTTCCACGCATTCGTCCGTTTCGACGCACGCAGCCTGCGGGGACGCTGGCTGCCCGATTCGGAGTTCGCATGCATTTTTCACCCAAGCCCCTACGTGCGCTGGCTGCGCTCGTTCCTTTGCTGTTACCCGCTCTCGCCCATTCACAACCCGCACCCGAAGACGACGCCGTCGTCGTCAGCGCATCGCGCACCGAACAGCGCATCCGCGACGCGATTCCCCACACCACGGTGATCACGGCACGCGAGATCCGTGATTCCCAGGCGATAGATCTGCCCGCGCTGCTGCGCCGCGAAGCCGGCTTCGAATTCGCGCAGAACGGCGGCGTCGGCACCATTTCCGGCGTCTTCATGCGCGGCGGGCGCAGCGCCCACACCCTGTTCCTGATCGATGGCGTGCGCATCGAGGACGCCTCTTCCGGGCAGACCGCGATCCAGCACATCCTGCTGGACGAGGTGGAACGCGTGGAGATCGTGCGCGGCAACGTGTCCAGCCTGTACGGCTCGGGCGCCATAGGCGGGGTGGTGCAGGTGTTCACCAGGCGAGGGCGCGGCAAGCCCGCGCCCTCGGCCGAATTCACACTGGGCGCGCGCGGCACCGCCAGGCTGCGCGCCGGTTACGGCGGTCAGCTGGGCGACACGCGCTTCAACCTGACGGTCTCGCAGTTCGACACGCGCGGCTACTCGGCGATCAACCCGCGCCAGGCGCCGGCCGCCAACCCGGAGGCCGACGGCTACTCGAACACCAGCGCGGCGGCGAGCATCACGCAGCGCATCTCGGCGCGTCACGAGGCGGGCGTCTCGTTCTACACTGCGCGCGGCCGGGCCGACTACGACAGCGCCTTCAGCACCGTGAATGCCGTGCACAAGTCGGCGCAGGACCTCGACACGCTGTCCGGCTACTGGGAGGCGCGCCTCGTCGACGCCTGGAGAAGCCGGCTCACGCTTGCACAAGGCAGCGACTACCGCACCGATACGCTGAACGGCAATCTCGCCAGCCGCTCCAATACGCGCAACCGCCAGTTGATCTGGGACAACCGGTTTGCCGTCGCGACGGGACACGAGGTTTCGGTCGGCATCGAAAGCCTGAAGCAGCACCTGGTCAATTCCGGCCTCGCGCGGCCGACCTATCACCGCGATGCGTCCACGCTGCGCCTGGGCTACCTGGGCAGCGTCGGGGCACATTCCCTGCAGTTCAATGCGCGCAGCGAAAGCTACTCGGACTTCGGCGCGGCGAACACGCATTTCGCGGGCTACGGCTACGCGCTCTCCGAAGACTGGAAGCTGATCGCCAGCACCAGCACCGCGTTTCGCGCGCCCACCTTCGTCGACCTGTTCGGCTTCGGTGGCAACATCGCACTCAAGCCCGAACGCGCCTCGACCCGGGAACTCGGTTTGCAGTGGGCGGCCGGCGAGCATCGGCTGCGCATGGCGATCTTCCGCACCGAGTACCAGGATGCGATCACCTTCAGCGCGAGTATGGTGCGCAACGTGCGCCGGGCCGGGGTGGACGGCTACGAAGCAAGCTACAGCGGCGTGCTGGCCGGCTTCGACCTGCGCGCCTCGCTGACATTGCAGGACGCCGTCGACCAGGAGCCGAACGCGGCGGTGCTGCCGGCGGTGCGGCGCGCCAGGGCCTACGGGTCGCTGGCGGCCTACCGGACATGGGGCGACTGGCGTATGGGCGCGGAACTGCTTTCGAGCGGTCGGCGGCCCGACACCGACATCGTCAGCGGCGCGCGCGTCGTCAACGACGGCTACAACGCCGCCAACCTGACGGCGCGCTACCGGATCGACAAGCATCTGTACGCCGCGCTCAAGCTGGAGAATGCGTTCGACGAACGCTACCAGCTGATTCCGGGCTACGACACGCCGCGTCGCGGCGCGTTCATCAGTGTCGGCTGGCAACCTTAGCCGCATGGCGGCCTGCGGCCGCCGGCGCGCGCCGGCGCAAGGCATCGAGGCGTTCGCACAAGGCTTCGGCGCCGGCGACGATGCGCGGCCCGTGCCTGTGCATCACGTTCGAGTCGGTGGCGACGAGGCGATCCTCGCGCACTGCGCGCAGCGCGCCGTAGCGCATCTTCCATGGCATCTGCCAGCCTGCGTCCGCCGGGTTCGACCGGCCGGCCACGATCACGTCGGGATCCGCCGCCAGCACTTCCTCGACATTCACCACCGGGGCAATGCCCCGGGCCTGCGCGAAGACGTTGCGCGCGCCGCACAGTTCGAGCACCGAGGAGATCAGGTGTTCGTGGTTCACGGTCATCAGCGGCTTGTCGGCGATCTGGTAGAACACGCGCAGCGGCGTGCGGCCCGCATAGGTCGCGCGCAGCCTGGCGAGGTCGGCGCGCAGCGCCGCCGCCGCGGAACGCGCCACGGCGGAACTGCCGGCCAGGGCGCCCAGCGCCTCGATGTTGTCGGCGATCTGACCGAGCTGGCGCGGTTCGCTGACGAAGACGGTCACGCCGAGACCGGCCAGGCGCTCGAGGGGGCCGCGCGTGGCCTCGAAGCGCCAGGCCACCACCAGGTCCGGGCGCAGCGCGAGCGTGCGCTCGAGGTCCACACCGGCAGAACTGGCGACGCGCGGCAGGCGTTTGGCGGCCTGCGGAAAATCACTGTACTCGGAGACGCCGACGACGCGCGCGCCGGCACCGGCGGCGAACAACAGTTCGGTGGCGTGCGGAGCGAGGCTGACGATGCGCCGGGCCGGCATCGACAGGGTGATGGTGCGTCCGTCGCTGTCGATGGCCGAGGGCGCCGGTTCCGCCGCGCCCGTGGTGCAGGACAGGGCGATGAGGAACAGACCGATTGAAGAGCGCCGCATGACGACATTCTACCGAGCGCAGCGTGCGCTGATGGTGCAAGGCACGACCTCGGGCGCCGGCAAGACCACGCTGGTGGCCGGGCTGTGCCGCGCGCTGGCGCGTCGCGGGCTGCGCGTGGCGCCGTTCAAGCCGCAGAACATGGCGCTCAACAGTGCGGTTGCCGCCGACGGCGGCGAGATCGGTCGAGCCCAGGCGCTGCAGGCGCAGGCTGCGCGCGTGCCTGCGCTCACCGACATGAACCCGGTGCTGATCAAGCCCTCCAGCGACACGCGCGCGCAGATCGTGCTGAACGGCCGCCCGCACGCCGAGCTGGAGGCCGGTGACTACCAGAACCTCAAGCCCACCCTGCTGCCCCACGTGCTGGCCGCGTTCGACAGGCTGTATGCGGCCTGCGAGGCGGTGATCGTCGAGGGCGCCGGCAGCCCGGCGGAGGTGAACCTGCGCGAGCACGACATCGCCAACATGGGCTTCGCCGAAGCCGCCGACTGCCCGGTGCTGCTGGTGGCCGACATCGACCGCGGCGGCGTGTTCGCGCATTTCGTCGGCACGCTGGCCTGCCTGTCCGAGGCCGAACGCGCGCGCGTGACCGGTTTCGTGATCAACCGTTTCCGCGGCGATCGCGCCCTGCTGGAGCCGGGCGTCGAATGGCTGCAGCGCACCACCGGCAAGCCGGTACTGGCGGTGCTGCCGTATCTGCACGGACTGGACCTCGACGCGGAGATGCGCTGCCGGAAGCGCAGGTGGCGCGACCTGCGTCGGCGGTCGTGCCTTCACTGCGCGTCGTCGTGCCGGTCTATCCGCGCATCAGCACCCATACGGATCTGGACGCGCTGCGCGCACGCCGACGTCGAGGTGCGCTTCATCGGTCCGGGTACGCCGCTGCCGCCGGCCGACCTGATCGTGCTGTCCGGCAGCAAGAACGTGCGCGAGGACCTCGCCTTCCTGCATGCCCAGGGCTGGGCGCAGGCGGTCCTGCGGCACCTGCGCTATGGCGGCAAACTGGTCGGCCTGTGCGGCGGCATGCAGATGCTGGGTCGCGCGATTCACGACCCGGCCGGCGTCGAGGGTCCGGCGGGCAGTTCGCCCGGTCTGGGCCTGCTCGACTTCGACACCACGCTGGAACCCGCCAAGCAGTTGCGCAACGTGCGCGGCGTCCTGTTTCCCGGCGATGTCCTGCAGGCGACGCTGTGCGGCTACGAGATCCACATGGGCGTGACGCGCGGCCCCGCCCTGGCGCGACCCGCGGTACGCCTCGAGGACGGTGCGCACGACGGTGCCCAGTCGGAGGACGGCGCCATCCTCGCCACCTATGTGCACGGCGCGTTCGATTCGCCGCAGGCCGGCGCGGCGCTGCTGCGCTGGGCCGGACTGCAGGGCGCGCAGGGCGTGGATCATGCGGCGCGGCGCGAGGCCGCCATCGAGCGCCTGGCCGACGCCGTCGAAGCGGAGTTCGACATGCGCGCGCTGCTTGCGCGCTTCTGAACGCGCGCCGCGGCGCACGGCGCGAGGTCCTCGTCTGCGCCGATCTGCGCCCCGCCTGAAACAGGGGCGGGGCGCGAATCTGCTATCTTCCGCGCATGCTGAAGGATGCCGTTCCACTCGCCGGACTCGCGCGCGCGCTGGTCATCAAGCTGCGCCACCACGGCGACGTGCTGCTCGCCTCGCCCGTGCTCTCCGCGCTGAAGGTCCACGCCCCGCAACTCGAGATCGATGCGCTGGTCTACGACGACACCGCGGCCATGCTGAGCGGACATCCCGCGCTCGCGCAGTTGCACACCATCGGCCGCAAATGGCGCCACGCCGGCGCGGCGCAGCGACTGGCTGCGGAGTGGCGCCTGTTCGCCGCCCTGCGCGCGCGCCGCTACGACCTGATCGTCCACCTCTCCGAACAGCCGCGCGGTGCCTGGCTGGCGCGCCACCTGGGCGCGCGCTGGTCGGTGGCGCCGGCCGTGGCCGACCGCGGCAGGTTCTGGAAGCGCAGCTTCAGTCACTTGTATGCGCTGCCGCGCAACGGTCGCCGCCACCAGGTCGAACTCAATCTCGACGCGCTGCGCCGCATCGGCATCCAGCCTGCGGCCGAGGAGCGGCGCGTCGGCATCAACGCCGGCGAGGAGGCCGAGCGCAGCGTGGCTGCGACCCTGGCGGCGCATGGCCTGGCGCAGGGCGAGTTCGTGCATTTGCATCCCGCCTCGCGCTGGAAGTTCAAGTGCTGGCCGGCGCAGAGCACCGCCGCGCTGATCGACCGGCTGGCAGCGGACGGGCGGTGGCGAGGCCGCATCGTGCTCACCGCGGCGCCGGATCCCGAGGAGCTCGCGCTGGTGGCCGAGATCGTCGCCCATGCGCGCACCCCCATTGTGAACCTGGCCGGGCGGCTCACCCTCAAGGAGCTGGCGGCGCTGATCGCGCGGGCAAGGCTCTCGATCTGCGTGGATTCCATGCCCATGCACCTGGCCAGCGCCACCGGCACGCCCGTGGTGGCGCTGTTCGGGCCCAGCGGCGAGCACGAATGGGGGCCATGGATGGTGCCGCACGCGGTGGTGACCAGCGGGCATGCCTGCCGGCCGTGCGGCAACGACGGTTGCGGCGGCGGCAAGCTCAGCGAATGCCTGACCACGCTCGGCGTCGAGCAGGTGCACGCGGCCGCCGAGCGCCTGCTGCTGACCCCGCACCCGGTGCGAGGCTAGGGGCGGCGGTGCGCATTGCCCTGGTGCGCCAGCGCTACAACCCTTACGGCGGCGCGGAGCGCTTCGTCGAGCGCGCCATCGGCGCGCTGGAGAAAGAGGGTGCCGAGATCACGCTGATCACACGCGCCTGGCGCGGCGCGGGCGCGCGCCGCGCGCTGCTCGTCGACCCCTTCCATGTCGGTCGGTTGTGGCGCGACCTGGGTTTTGCGCGTGGCGTGCGCGCGGTGCTGGCGCGCGAGCACTTCGACCTGGTGCAGTCGCACGAGCGCATCGCGGGTTGCGACCTGTACCGTGCCGGCGACGGCGTGCACCGGCAGTGGCTCGCCTACCGCGCCGCCGCTGCTGGCCCGGCCGAACGCCTGGGCATGCGGCTGAACCTGTGGCACCGCTATGTCTGTGCGGCGGAGAAGGCCATGTTCGAGGATCCGCGACTGCGTGCGGTGATCTGCAACTCGCAGATGGTGGCCGACGAAATCCGTCGCCACTTCCCGGGTGCCGCCGCCAAGCTGCACGTGATCTACAACGGCGTGGATCTCGAACATTTCCACCCGCGTGAGCGGGCCGCGTTGCGCGCCACGGCGCGTGCGCGCTACGGCTGCGCCGAGGACGACACGGTGTACGCCTTCGTCGGCTCGGGCTTTGCGCGCAAGGGCCTCGGCGCGGCGATCGCCGCGCTGGCCGAACTCGCGGCGCGCGGCGTGCACCATGTGCGCCTGCTGGTGGCCGGCCGCGATCGCGCCGCGGCGCGCTTCGAGTCGCAGGCCGAACGCGCGGGACTCGCCGGTCGCGTGCTGTTCCTCGGCGGCATCGAGGACGTGCGGCCGGTGTATGCGGCGGCCGATTGCTTTATCCTGCCCACGCGTTACGATCCGTTCCCCAACACCGCGCTGGAGGCGCTGGCGATGGGCCTGCCGGCGATCGTCAGCACGCAGTGCGGCGCGGCCGAACTCGTGCAACCCGGCGTGAACGGCTGGGTGTGCGCCCCGGACGACGTGCCCGGACTGGCCGGGTGCATGCAGGATGCGGCGGGGCTGGCGCAGTCCGCCGCCGTCGTGATCGCCGCTGAGGCGGCGCGGCGCAGCACGGAATCCTTCGGAATCGACACCATGGCAGAACAGATGATCGCCTTGTACCGCACGCTGCTGGGCGAAACCCGCGCGACCGCGGAGAACGCGGCTTGAGCGGCGCGGGTCACGCGGACACGCCGCATTACGAAAGCCGCGCGCTGTACCTGCGGCTGCTTTCCTATGTGAGGCCGCACGCGCGCGTGTTCGGGCTGGCGCTGCTGGGCATGATCGCCGTGGCGGCCACCGAACCGCTGTTCCCCGCGTTGATGAAGCCGCTGCTGGATGGCGGCTTCAAGGCGGGCGGCGCGGCGGCGGGCGGTGCGGGGCCCTCCACCCCGCTGATGTTCGCCGGTGCGCTGATCGGCATCTTCGTGCTGCGCGGCATGCTGACCTTCGCCTCTGCCTATTTCCTCGCCTGGGTGTCGAACCGTGTGGTGCTGGACCTGCGCGCGGCCATGTTCAACCGCCTGGTGCGGCTGCCCACCAGCTTCTTCGACGACCAAAGTTCCGGCGCGCTGATGTCCAAGATCGCCTACGACGTGGCCGGCGTGACCGCCGCCGCGACCACGGTGCTGACGGTGCTGGTGCGCGACTCCCTGGCGGTGCTCGGGCTGCTCGCCTGGCTGATGTACATCAACTGGAAGCTGACGCTGGTGGCGCTGGTGGTGGGGCCGCTGGTCTCGGTGGTGGTGCGCCTGTTTCGCGACGGCTGCGCGAGATGAGCCGCGGCGCGCAGCGCGCCATGGGCAATCTGACGCACGTGCTGGAGGAGACCATCGAGTGCCACAAGGTGGTCAAGGTGTTCGGCGGCCAGGACTACGAGTCGGCCCGCTTCGCGCGCGCCAACCAGGAGCTGCGCGGTTACAACATGCGCCAGACCGTGCCCGCGGCGCTGATCGTGCCGATCACCCAGGTGCTGGCGGCCATGGCGCTGGCCATCATCGTCTACATCGCCCTGCAGGAATCGCTTTCGGCGCGCACCACCATCGGCGAGTTCGTGTCGTTCATCACCGCCATGCTGATGCTGCTCGCGCCGATGAAACGCCTGACCGAGATCAACGCCCCGCTGCAACGCGGGCTGGCCGCGGCAGAGAGCGTGTTCGGCCTGATCGACCAGCCGGTCGAGGAGGACCGCGGCACCATCGTGCTGGCACGCGCCCAGGGGCGCATCGCCTTCGAGGCCGTCGGCTTCACCTACTCGACGCGCACCGAGCCGGCGCTCAGGGAGTTGAGCCTGACCATCGAGCCCGGGCAGACCGTGGCCCTGGTCGGCGGTTCTGGCGGCGGCAAGACCACCATCGCCAACCTGTTGCCGCGCTTCTATGTGCCCTCGGTGGGCCGCATCACGCTGGACGGCCACGACATACAGGCGCTGACCCTGGACAGCCTGCGCGCCAACATTGCGCTGGTGTCGCAGGACGTGGTGCTGTTCAACGACACCATCGCCGCCAACATCGCCTACGGGCGCATGGGCGGGGCCAGCCAGGCGCAGATCATCGCCGCAGCGGAGGCCGCGCACGCCATGGATTTCATCCGCGAGACGCCGGACGGGCTGCAGACCATGATCGGCGAGAACGGCTTGCGCCTGTCGGGCGGACAGCGCCAGCGACTGGCGATCGCGCGCGCCCTGCTCAA
Source organism: Betaproteobacteria bacterium (assembly GCA_016713125.1). GTDB lineage: Bacteria > Pseudomonadota > Gammaproteobacteria > Burkholderiales > SG8-39 > SZAS-79. Next base: position 34,738 of record JADJPT010000015.1, on the reverse strand, counting down.
GGACGCGCCGGTGCTGATCCTCGACGAGGCGACTTCGGCGCTGGATTCGGAGTCCGAGCGCCAGGTGCAGGCCGCGCTGGATGTGCTGATGCGCGGACGCACCACGCTGGTGATCGCGCACCGGCTGTCGACCATCGAGAACGCCGACCGCATCGTGGTGCTGGAGCGCGGACGCATCGTCGAATCCGGCCGCCATGCCGAACTGCTGGCCGCGGGCGGCACCTACTCGCGGCTGTACCGCATCCAGTATGCCGACGATGCGCAGCCCGCGCAGTGATGGCGCGATGAGGGCCGCATGAAGCGTGTCCCGCTGTCCATCGTGCACACCGAGTCCTCGCTGGGCTGGGGTGGGCAGGAGATCCGCATCCTGACCGAGGCCCAGGGCCTGATCGGGCGCGGCCATCGCGTGCGCCTGCTGTGTCCGGCCAACGCCCGCATCCATGCCGAGGCGCCGCGCTACGGGGTGCCGGTCGAGGCGCTGCCCATCGGGCGCAAGAACCTCGCCGGCCTGAACGCGCTGATGGGCTGGTACCGGGAGCATCGCGAGGACGCACGCCCGGACGTGTTCAACACCCACAGCTCCACCGACTCCTGGCTGGTGGCGCTGGCCATGCTGATGCAGGGCCGCCCGGTGCCCATCGTGCGCACGCGGCATATCTCGGCGCCGGTGCCGCGTAACGCCGCCACGCGCTGGCTGTACGCCAGCGCGGCCAGCCGCATCGTGACCACCGGCGAGACGCTGCGTCGCACGCTGTCCGAGGACAACGGCTATCCGGCCGAGCGCATCGTCTCGGTGCCCACCGGCATCGACACGCAGCGCTTCCAGCCGGCCGCGCACGCCGAAGCGCGCATAGCCGCGCGCGCGCGCCTTGGCCTGCCGGCCGAGGCGACGCTGGTCGGCATCGTCGCCACGCTGCGCAGCTGGAAGGGCCACCTCTACCTGCTCGACGCCTTCGCCGGCCTGCCGGCGGATACCGCGCTGGTGATCGTCGGCGACGGGCCGCAGCGCGAGGCACTGGAGAAGCAGGTCGCAGAACTCGGCCTGCAGGGGCGCGTGTTCATGCCGGGCAACCAGAACGACGTGGTGCCCTGGCTGCAGGTCATGGATGTGTTCGCGCTGCCTTCGTACGCCAACGAGGGCGTGCCGCAGGCGCTGATCCAGGCCATGCTGACCGCGCTGCCCTGCGTGACCACCACCGCCGGCAGCATCGCGGAGCTGGCCCTGCACGAGGAGACCGCCCTGGTGGTGCCGGCGCAGGATGCCGCGGCCCTGCGCGCGGCGCTGGTGCAACTGATCGCCCATGCCGGCCTGCGCGCCGGCCTGGGCGCGGCGGCGCGCGTGCATTGCCTGAAGCGCTTCTCGCTCGAACGCATGCTCGACGACATGGAGGCGGTGTTCGCGGCGGCGGTCGGCGAGGGCCGTGCCTGAGATCCGAAAATGTATCTTTGTCGATACAAAAACTGCCCTGGAAGCCGCTCCAGAAGCCAATCTCGCAAAGTGAATCTCTAAGAATGCCGCGTACCGCCCATCGCCTCGGAGTGCTCGCCCGCGCGGCGCTGGGCGCCATGCGCGGGCCGCGCCTGCGGCCCGCGCAGCCGGCGAAGATCCTGGTGCTGCACGAATTGCTGCTGGGCGACACGCTGATGCTCGCCCCCCTGCTGGCGGCGCTGCGACTGCGGTTCCCGCAGGCTGCTCTGTTCGTCACCGCCAAGCCCGAGATCGCGCCGCTGTTCGCCGCCAGGCCGTACGGCGCGCAGGTGCTGCCGTACGCGGAGCGCATGGCCGGCGCCTGGGCGGCGCTCGCGCCGGCGCGCGGCGCCGATCTGGTGCTGCTGCCGGGCGAGAACCGCTACGTGCTGCAGGCGCGCGCGCTGGGCGCGCGCTGGGTGGTCGCCTTCGCGGGCGCCCGGCCGGCATGGAAGGACGCGCTGTGCGACGAGTTGCTCGCCCTGCCGGCGCGGCCGACTGCGCTGGCCGACCTGTTCGCGCTGCTGTCCGGGGTCGACGAGGCGCAACTGCGCGGCCTGCGCCACAGCCCCGCAGACTGGCCCGCGCCGCCGGCGGCGGACTACGACGCGCCCGGCGCTCCCTATGCCGTGCTGCACGTGGGCGCCGGCTCGCCGTTGCGGCTCTGGGAGGACGGCAAGTGGCGTGAACTCGCGCAGGCGCTCGAGCAACGCGGCATCGCGCCGGTGTGGAGCGCGGGTCCCGGCGAGGCGCAGCGGGTCGCCGGCATCGACCCGCAGGGCCGTCATCGCAGCTATGCGGGCGCACTGGATCTGGCGCAGCTCTGGCGCCTGCTGTCCGGCGCGGATATGCTGGTGACGCTGGACACCGGCGTCGCGCATCTGGCCAAACTCGCGGGCGTACCCACCGCCGCCCTGTTCGGCCCGGGCTCGGCCCAGCTGTTCGGCCGCGGCGAGTTCTGGCGCGACAGCGCCTATGCCGAGGTGACGGTCGCCGATTTTCCGTGCCGCGATCAGCGCCACCTGTTCAAGCGCGAGCTCGAATGGGTGCGGCGCTGCAATCGCAGCCCGGCCGAGTGCCCCGCCGCGCGCTGCATGCAGGGCATTTCCGTCGCACAGGTGCTGGCGGCGCTGCCCGCGCGAGGCCGGAGCGCGCCGCTCCTTTAGAATAGCGCCCATGATTCTGATCACCGGCGGCGCGGGGTTCATCGGCGCCAACTTCGTGCTGGGCGCGCTCGCTGTGGATGGCGAGCCGCTGCTCACGCTCGACAAGCTCACCTACGCGGGCAACCTGCGCAACCTCGCGGCCCTGCGCGGCGACCCGCGCCATCGCTTCGTGCAGGGCGACATCAACGACCGCGCCCTGGTGCGCCGCCTGCTGGCCGAGCACCGGCCGCGCGCCATCGTGCATTTCGCCGCCGAAAGCCACGTCGACCGCTCGATCCACGGCCCCGGCGATTTCGTGCAGACCAACGTGCTGGGCACCTTCAGCCTGCTCGAAGAGGCGCGCGCGCACTGGTCCGCACTGCCCGGCGCGGAGCGCGACGCGTTCCGCTTCCTGCATGTCTCGACCGACGAGGTGTACGGATCGCTGGGTCCGCACGACCCGGCGTTCAGCGAGACCACGCCGTACGCGCCCAACAGCCCGTACAGCGCCTCCAAGGCCGGCTCCGACCACCTGGTGCGCGCCTGGCACCACACCTACGGACTGCCGGTGCTGACCACCAACTGCTCGAACAACTACGGTCCCTACCAGTTCCCCGAGAAGCTGATCCCGCTGATGATCCACAACGCGCTGGCCGGCAAGCCGCTGCCGGTCTATGGCGACGGACTCAACGTGCGCGACTGGCTGTATGTCGGCGACCATTGCGCGGCGATCCGCGAGGTGCTGGCGCGCGGCCGGCCCGGCGAGGTCTACAACGTCGGCGGCGAGAGCGAGATGAAGAACATCGACGTGGTGCGCACCCTGTGCGCGCTGCTGGCCGAGGCGCGTCCGCGCGCCGGCGGCTACGAAGACCTGATCACCTTTGTGCAGGACCGCCCGGGCCACGATCGCCGCTACGCCATCGACGCGCGCAAGCTGCGCGCCGAACTGGGCTGGCGGCCGAGCGAGACATTTGCCAGCGGAATGAGGAAAACCGTGATGTGGTATCTGCAGAACCAGGACTGGGTGGCCGAAGTCACGAGCGGCGCCTACCGGGCGTGGACCGACATGAACTATGCGCAGCGAGGCGCGGCGTGAGCGCGCCCCGCACCGCGCTGGTCACCGGCATCACCGGACAGGACGGCGCCTACCTGGCGCGCTTCCTGCTCGGCAAGGGTTACCGCGTCGTCGGCACGTTCCGGCGTGCGAGTTCGGAGAACTTCTGGCGCATCGAGGAGCTCGGCCTTCGCGGCCATCCGGCTTTCGTGCTCGAGGACCTCGACCTGGCAGACCTGGGACGCAGCCTGCGCCTGTTGACCGAGTACCGCCCCGAGGAGGTCTACAACCTGGCCGCGCAGAGCTTCGTGGCAACCTCGTTCCGCGAGCCGGTGGCCACCGCGCACGCCACCGGGCTGGGCGCGCTGAACCTGCTCGAGGCGATCCGCATCGCCGCGCCGGGCATCCGCTTCTACCAGGCTTCAACTTCCGAGATGTTCGGCAAGGTGGCGGCGGTGCCGCAGAGCGAGGACACGCCCTTCCACCCGCGCAGCCCCTACGGCGTGGCCAAGCTGTTCGCGCACTGGTCGGCGGTGAACTATCGCGAGTCCTATGGCCTGTATGCGGCCAGCGGCATCCTGTTCAACCACGAGTCGCCGCTGCGCGGCAAGGAGTTCGTCACGCGCAAGATCACCGACGCCGCCGCGCGCATCAAGCTCGGCATGCTCGATTGCATGGAGATCGGCAACCTCGACGCCAAACGCGACTGGGGGTATGCCGCCGAGTACGTCGAGGGCATGTGGGCCATGCTGCAGCAGGACGCGCCCGACACCTACGTGCTCGCCACCGGGCGGACCGTCTCGGTGCGCGACTTCGTGGTCAAGGCCTTCGCCGCGGCCGGCCTGGAGCTGCGTTGGCAGGGCAGCGGGGTGGACGAAACCGGCCATGACGGCGAAGGCCGCTTGCGCGTGAAGGTCTCGCCGGCCTTCTTCCGTCCCGCCGAAGTCGATCTGCTGCTGGGCGATGCCGGCAAGGCGCGCGAGCGCCTGGGCTGGGAGGCGAAGACCAGCCTGGACGAGTTGTGCGGCATGATGGTCGAGGCCGATCTGCGCCGCGTCGCCGCGGGCCGCTCTCTTTGAGCGAGGCGCTGCGCGACGCGTTCGCCGGGCGCCGCGCCCTGCTCACCGGGGCCAGCGGCTTCACCGGCCCCTATGTGCGCGCGCGGCTCGAACAGGCGGGCGCCGCGGTGACCGGACTTTACCGTCCGGGCGAGCGGGGTGCGCCCGGCGATCTGGCCTGCGAGATCACCGATGCCGCGGCGTTGCGCGAGGCGGTCGCGCGGGTCGCGCCGGATTACGTCGTGCATCTGGCCGCCATCAGTTTCGTGCCGTTCGCCGATGCCGACGCGATGGTCGCCATCAACGTGCACGGCACGCGCAACCTGCTCGAGGCCTGCGTCGCGCCGGGCGTCGCGCCGCGCAAGCTGGTGCTGGTCAGTTCGGCCAACGTCTACGGCAATGCGCCGCTGTCGCCGATCACCGAGGACGCGCCACTGGCGCCGGCCAACGAATACGCGCACAGCAAATGCGAGGTCGAACGCCTGGCCGCGGCCTGGCAGGCGCGCCTGCCCATCCTGATCGCGCGCCCGTTCAACTACACCGGCGTCGGGCAGGACGAGAAGTTCATCGTGCCCAAGCTGGTGGCCGCCTTTCGCCACCGGGAGCCGGAGATCGCGCTCGGCCGCACCGACGTGGTTCGCGACTTCTCCGACGTGCGCTGGGTGGCCGAGGCCTATGCCCGGCTGCTGGCCAGTGACCTGCGTTCCGAGGTGTTCAACCTGTGTTCCGGCATCGGCACGTCCGTGGACATGATCCTCGCCATGCTCGCGCGCCTGTCCGGCCATGCGCCGCGCATCACGGTCAACGAGGAATTCATGCGCGCCAACGAGATCGAAAGGCTGGTCGGCTCGCCGGCCAGGCTGCGCGCCGCGCTCGGCCCGTTCCCCTCCATCCCGCTCGAGGACACGCTCGCCTGGATGTATCATTCGGCCCCCGCTCAACAGCAGGTTTCGGCATGAAGGGCATCATCCTCGCCGGCGGTTCCGGCACCCGTCTGTATCCGGTGACGCAGGTCGTCTCCAAGCAACTGCTGCCGATCTACGACAAGCCGATGGTGTACTACCCGCTCAGCACGCTGATGCTGGCGGGCATCCGCGACATCCTGGTGATCTCGACGCCGCAGGACACGCCGCGCTTCGAGCAGCTGCTGGGCGACGGTTCGCAATGGGGCATCTCCCTCAAGTACGCGGTACAGCCCTCGCCGGACGGGCTGGCGCAGGCGTTTCTGATTGGCCGCGAGTTCATCGGGCAGGACAGCGTCGCCCTGGTGCTGGGCGACAACATCTTCTACGGGCACGAACTTTCCAACCTGCTCAGGCGTGCGGCGGCGCAGGAGCGCGGCGCCACGGTGTTCGCCTACGCGGTCAAGGATCCCGAACGCTACGGGGTGGTCGAATTCGATGCTGCCGGCCGCGCCGTCAGCATCGAGGAGAAGCCGGCGCAGCCCAAGTCGCGCTACGCCGTGGTCGGCCTGTACTTCTACGACAACCGGGTGATCGAGATCGCCGCCGGGCTCAAACCCTCGCCGCGCGGCGAACTGGAGATCACCGACGTGAACCGCGCCTATCTGGCGCAGGGCGAACTCAACGTCACACCCATGAGCCGCGGCTACGCCTGGCTGGATACCGGCACCCACGAGTCGCTGCTCGAGGCCTCGAACTACATCGAGACCATCGAACGGCGCCAGGGCCTCAAGGTGTCGTGTCCCGAGGAGATCGCCTATCGCTGCGGCTACATCGATGCCGCTCAGCTCGCCGCGCTGGCCGCGCCGCTGGCCAAGAGCGGCTACGGCGAGTATCTGCTGCGCGTCCTCTCGGAGAAGGTCTACTGGTGAACGTCGTACGTACGGAGATTCCTGAAGTCCTGCTGCTCGAGCCCAGAGTTTTCGGCGACCAGCGCGGCTATTTCCTCGAGCTACAACCGGCGCGTTTCCTCGCCGCCGACCGGACTGGACCTCGAGTTCTTCCAGGACAACCAATCCAGGTCGGTGCGCAACGTGCTGCGCGGCCTGCATTACCAGATCCGCCAGCCGCAGGGGAAACTCGTGCGCGTCGTCTCCGGCGAGGTCTGGGACGTGGCGGTGGACCTGCGCCGTGCTTCGCCAACCTACGGTCGCTGGGTGGGCTTCACGCTGGATGCCGAATCGAAACGCATGGCCTGGATCCCGCCGGGCTTCGCGCACGGCTTTCTGGTGATGTCGGAGTCGGCCGAGTTTCTCTACAAGACCACCGACTATTACGCCGCCGAGCACGAGCGCACGCTGGCGTGGAACGACCCCGGACTGGCGATTGCCTGGCCGCTCGCCGGGGCGACGCCGATACTCGCACCCAAGGATGCCGCCGGCACGCCCTTCGCGCAGGCGGAAACCTACCCATGAAGATCCTGCTGCTGGGACGCAGCGGGCAGGTCGGCGCGGCGCTGGCGCCGCTGCTGCGCCGGTTCGGCCCGGTGTTCGCGCCCACGCATGCCGAAGTCGACCTCGCCAGGCCGGATTCGGTGCGCGACGCCGTGCGCGCCTGCTCGCCTTCGCTGATCGTCAACGCCGCGGCCTATACCGCGGTCGATCGCGCCGAGTCGGAACCCGAACTCGCGCGTGCCGTGAACGCCGAGGCCCTGGGCGTGCTGGCGCGCGAGGCCTCGCGCTACGATGCGCTGCTGGTGCACTACTCGACCGACTACGTGTTCGACGGGACGAAATCCGCACCCTACGTCGAGGACGACGCACCCGCGCCGCTGGGCGTCTACGGCCAAACCAAGCTGGCCGGCGAACAGGCGGTGCTGGCTTCGGATTGCCGCCACCTGATCTTCCGCACCAGCTGGGTGTACGCCGCCACGGGACGCAACTTCCTGCTCACCATGCTGCGCCTGGCGCGCGAGCAGCCGCGGCTGCGCGTGGTCGACGACCAGCGCGGCGCGCCCACCTCGGCGCGCGCCATCGCGCGCGGCACCGTGCAGGCGCTGGACTATGCGCTGGGAGACAGCGGGCTGGATGGCGTCTATCACATGACGGCCGGCGGGCAGACCAGCTGGCATGGATTCGCCTGCGCGATTCTCGCGCGCGCCGGCCTGGACACGCCGGTGGATCCGATCCCGACTTCGGCCTATCCCACGCCTGCGCGCCGGCCGCTGAATTCGCTGCTGGACAACGCCAGGCTCGCCGCGCGCTTCGGCGTGCGCCTGCCCGACTGGGAAGCCGGGCTGGACGAAACCCTGAAGGAACTGGCCGCGGCGTCCGCCGCAACCTAGAACGCCGTCTGCCGCGCGCAGTGCCGCGGCGCTAGGTGCGCCGGTAGTCGTCCGCGTAGCGTTCGATGTCGTCCTCGCCCAGATAGTCGCCGGATTGCACCTCGATCACGAACAGCGGCTCCTCGCCGGTGTTCTCCAGGCGATGCATCTCGCCTTTCGGGATGTAGGTCGACTGGTCGCGGCCGAGCAGGATCTCCTCTTCGCCGCGTACCACGCGCGCGCTGCCCGACACCACTACCCAGTGCTCGGCGCGCTTGCGGTGGCGCTGCAGGGAGATCTTCGCGCCGGGCTTGATCATCAGGCGCTTGACCTGGAAGCCGCTGCCGGCGTCCAGCGACTCGTAGTAGCCCCACGGGCGGTAGATGCGCCGGTGCGTGGTGCGCTCGCCGCGGCTCGCCAGCTTCTCGACGATGCGCTTGATGTCCTGGGCGCGTGCGCGGTCGGCCACCAGCACGGCATCCGCGGTTTCCACCACCACCAGGTCGCGCACTCCGAGCACGGCCACCAGCCGGCTCTCGCTGCGCAGATAGCAGCCCGCGGCGTCCTCGGCGATCACGTCGCCGCGCAGGACGTTGCCGTCGCCGTCGGCGTCGCCGCGCTCCCACAGGGCCGGCCAGGCGCCCACATCGCTCCAGGAAAAGCCGGCCTCGATCATGCAGGCGTCCCGGGTCTTCTCCATCACGGCGCGGTCGACCGAATCGCTGGGGCAGGCGACGAAGGCCTCCCGCTCCAGGCGCAGGAAATCCAGGTCACGCGTGCCGCGGTCGACGGCGTCCCGGACGGCGGCCAGCAGGCGCGGCTGCAAGCGCCCGAGCTCGGCCAGGTAGCGGTCGGCGCGGAACACGAACATGCCGCTGTTCCAGTAGTGGTCGCCCTGCGCGAGCAGGGCGCGGGCCTTGTCCTCGTCGGGCTTCTCGACGAAGCCCGCCACCAGCCGCGAGCCGTGCTCCCAGGCCGCGCCGGCGTGGATATACCCGTAACCCGTACTCGGCCCGGTGGGCGGGATGCCGAAGATCACCAGCTTGCCGTCTTGTGCCAGGGCGATCGCCGAGCGCAGCGCGGCATGGAAGGCGCGCAGCCCGGCGATGGCGTGATCGGCGGCAAGAACCGTAAGTATGGCGTCAGGATCGTGCTCGAGCGCGACCAGCGCGGCGGCGGCGACGGCCGGCGCCGTGCCGCGACCGGCGGGTTCCAGCAGGTGCGCGAGCGCCGTGCGCCCCACCTCCAGCATCTGCTCGGCGGCGAGGAAGCGGTGATCCTCGTTGCTGACCAGAATGGGCGCGGCGAGGTTTTCCAGCCCGTCCAGGCGCAGCACCGTTTCCTGCAGCATGGTGCGCTCGGAGACCAGGGGAAGGAACTGTTTCGGATAGCTGCCGCGCGACAGCGGCCACAGGCGGGACCCGATGCCCCCGCACAGGACGATGGGAAAGACTTGGCTCATCGCCTATAATTTACAGCTTTTCCCCAAATCCCTCCTCGACCCCGAAGCCCACACCACATGCACGCACAAACCTATTTCCAGGAAGTCGTCAAAGTCGCCCAGAGCATCGACCTCGTCGCCGTCGAGAAACTGGCCTCCGAACTGGCTGCGCTGCGCGAGCGCGGCGGCCGCCTGTTCTTTCTGGGCGTGGGCGGCAGCGCCGGCAATTGCGGTCATGCGGTCAACGACTTCCGCAAGCTGTGCGGCATCGAGGCCTACGCGCCCACCGACAACGTCTCGGAGCTCACCGCGCGCACCAACGACGAAGGCTGGGAGACGGTATTCGCCGCCTGGCGCAAGGTCAGCAAAGCCAACGACAAGGACGCGGTGTTCGTGTTCTCGGTCGGCGGCGGAAATCTGGAAAGAATGTCAGCGCCAACATCGTCGCCGGCCTCAAGGAAGCCAAGCTGCGCGGCACCAAGGTGTTCGGCGTGGTCGGCCGCGACGGCGGCTACACCAAGCAGGTGGGGGATTGCGTGATCGTGATCCCGACCGTGGATGCCGGGCGCATCACCCCGCATACCGAAGCCTTCCATGCCGTGGTCTGGCACTGCCTGGTGTCGCACCCGGCCCTGCAGCAGATTTCCACGAAGTGGTAGGAGGCAGCACCTGCCGGGGCGGCTGATGCGCCGCGCCGTGTTCCTCGACCGCGACGGGGTGATCAACCGTTCGCTGGTGCGCGATGGCAAGCCCTACGCGCCGACCACACTCGGGGAGTTCGAGATCCTGCCGGGTGTGGCCGAAGCGCTGCTGCGCCTGCGCTCGGCCGGCTTTCTGAACCTCGTCGTCACCAACCAGCCCGATATCACGACCGGCAAGCAGCAGCCCGAGATCCTGGAGGCCATGCATGCGCGCCTGCTGGCGGAACTGGCGCTGGATGCGGTACGCGTCTGCCCGCATACGGACGCCGCCGTCTGTGCCTGCCGCAAGCCGGCGCCGGGTCTGCTGCTGGAAGCGGCGCGCGAGTACGACATCGACCTCAAGGGCAGCTACATGGTCGGCGACCGCTGGCGTGACGTCGAGGCGGGTCAGCGGGCCGGTTGCGAATGCTTTTTCATTGACTACGGTTACTCGGAAAAGAGCCCGAAAAAACCGTATGTTGCGGTAAAATCCTTGGCCGAAGCCGCGGCGGTCATCCTGTCGATCCCGGCGCCCCGATAACTTCGAAAGCGACTCCCCATGAGTGAATCCCAGAGTTTGAAAGTCAAACTGTTTGCCGACGGCGCCGACCTGGCAGGCATCAAGGAAATGGCCGCCAATCCGCGCATCGCCGGGTTCACCACCAACCCCACGCTGATGCGCAAGGCCGGCATCAGCGACTACAAGGGCTTCGCCCTGCAGGTGCTCGAGGCGATCGGTGGCCGGCCGCTGGCGCTCGAAGTCTTTGCCGACGATTTCCCGACCATGGAAGGCCAGGCGCTCGAGATCGCCTCCTGGGGCAAGAGCATCAACGTCAAGATCCCGGTCACCAACACCAAGGGCGAGTTCTGCGGCCCGCTGGTCGAGCGCCTGTCCAAGGCCGGCGTGCAGGTCAATGTGACCGCCGTGATGACGATCGAGCAGGTCAAGCGCATCACCGCCTGCCTCGCTGCGCAGACGCCCGCCATCATCTCGGTGTTCGCCGGCCGCATCGCCGACACCGGCCGCGACCCGGTGCCGCTGATGGCGGAGGCGGTCAGGATCATGCAGGCCAAACCCAAGGCCGAACTCATCTGGGCCAGCCCGCGCGAGCTGCTCAACATCTTCCAGGCCGACGCGGTGGGCTGCCACATCATCACCGCGACCAACGACATCCTCAAGAAGCTGTCGCTGGTCGGCAAGGACCTCGACCAGTATTCGCTCGAGACGGTCGAGATGTTCTGCAAGGACGCCAGCGCCGCCGGCTATTCCATCGCCACGCGCGCCGCCGCCTGATTCCCTTTCCAGCACCTTTCCAGAGGTACCCAGCCATGCCCAAGTTCAATTCCGTCCTCGTCACCGGCGGCGCCGGCTATGTCGGCAGCCTGCTCGTCCCCCAGCTCCTCGAGCGCGGTTACAAGGTCACCGTGTACGACATCATGTACTTAGGCAACGATTTCCTGCCGAAGAACAACCCGAACCTGAAGATCGTCGACGGCGACATCCGCGATACGGCCAAGCTGGCCGAGGCGTTCAAGGGCATCGAGGCCGTGATCAACCTGGCATGCATCTCCAACGACGCCAGCTTCGAGCTCGACGAGAACCTCTCGACCTCGATCAATCTCGACGCTTTCGAGCCGATGGTGATCGCCGCCAAGCAGGCCGGCGTGAAGCGCTTCATCTACGCCTCGTCGAGCTCGGTGTACGGTGTTTCCGACGCCCCCGACGTGACCGAAGAACATCCGCTGGTGCCGCTCACCCTGTACAACAAGTACAAGGGCATGTGCGAGCCGCTGCTGTTCAAGCACCAGACCAAGGACTTCGTGTGCGCGGTGATCCGTCCGGCCACCCTGTGCGGCTACGCGCCGCGCCAGCGCCTCGACCTGTCGGTGAACATCCTCACCAACCACGCGATCAACAACGGCAAGATCACCGTGTTCGGCGGCTCGCAGAAGCGCCCGAACCTGCACGTGCAGGACATGTGCGACGTGTACCAGATGATGCTGTCGATCGAGGACGAGAAGATCGCCGGCGAAATCTTCAACGCCGGTTTCCAGAACCTGTCGATCATGGAAATCGCCGAAGTCGCCAAGCGCATCGTGCAGCAGGAGTTCCCTGACAAGGGCGACATCCCCATCGTTACCACGCCGACCGATGACATCCGCTCGTACCATGTGAACTCGGACAAGATCCAGAAGAAGCTCGGCTTCAAGCCGCGCTTCACCGTCGAGGATGCAGTGCGCGACCTGTGCAAGGCATTCAAGGCCGGCAAGCTGCCCGACAGCATGCAGAAGACCGCCTACTTCAACGTTCGTCGCCTGAAAGAGGTGAAGGCCGCATGAGCGCACGCCCGATCGCCGTCGTCACCGGCGGCGCCGGGTTCATCGGCAGCCACATGGTGGACGTGTTGGTCGAGCGCGGCTATGCGGTGCGCGTGATCGACAACATGGTCGGCGGGCGAGAGGAGAACCTCGCGCATCACGCCGGCAATCCCGACGTCGTGCTGGAAAAGCGCGACATCCGCAGCTACGCACCGGATGACGCGCTGTTCCGCGGCGCGAAGTACGTGGTCCATTTCGCCGGCATCGGCGACATCGTGCCCTCGATCGAACGCCCGATGGAGTACATGTCGGCCAACGTGCAGGGCACGGTGCACATGCTCGAATGCGCGCGCCACGCCGGCGTGCAGAAGTTCGTCTACGCGGCCTCCTCGTCCTGTTACGGCCTGGCGAAGACGCCGACCACCGAGGACCATCCGGTCGAGCCGCTGTATCCGTATGCCTTGTCCAAGTACCAGGGCGAGCAGGCCGCGCTGCACTGGCAGCTCGTATACAAGCTGCCGGTCAACTCGATCCGCATCTTCAACGCCTACGGCACGCGCTCGCGCACCTCGGGCGCCTATGGCGCGGTGTTCGGCGTGTTCCTGCGCCAGAAGATCGCCGGCAAGCCGTACACCGTGGTCGGCGATGGCACGCAGTCGCGGGATTTCCTGTACGTCACCGACGTCGCGCGGGCCTTCCTGGCCGCCGCCGAGACGGAGCACACGGGGCGCATCTACAACCTCGGCGCGGGCAATCCCCAGTCGGTGAACCGGCTGGTCGAGTTGCTGGGCGGCGAGAAGATCCACATCCCCAAGCGCCCCGGGGAGCCCGATTGCACGCATGCCGACATCTCGCGCATCACCTCGGAGCTGGGCTGGAAGCCGCAGGTCAGCTTCGAAGAGGGAGTCGGCAAGATCGTCGCCAACATCGATTACTGGCGCAATGCGCCGCTGGGACCCGGCTTCGATCGCGCAGGCGACCAAGACCTGGTTCGAATTCATGTCGCCGCAAGGGAAAGCCTGATGGACGCCGCCAGCAAGCATCTGTACTCGCACAAGATCAAGACCGCCGCGAGATCCGCGACGCGATCGGCCCGCGGCCGCGCAAGAAGAAAGTGATCATGTGTCACGGCACTTTCGACGTGGTGCATCCGGGACACGTACGGCATCTGCTGTACGCCAAGACCAAGGCCGACATCCTGATCGCCAGCCTGACCGCCGACGAGCACATCAAGAAGGGGAACATGCGGCCCTACGTGCCGCAGGACCTGCGTGCGGTCAACCTCGCCGCGCTGGAGATGGTCGATTACGTGGTGGTCGACCCCGACCCCACCCCGCTCAAGAATCTGGCGCTGATCCAGCCGGACTTTTTCGCCAAGGGTTACGAGTACACGCCGGCGTGGTGCACCCCAAGACCCAGGAGGAGATCGACGTCCTGGAGGGCTATGGCGGGCAGATGATCTTCACGCCCGGCGATATCGTTTATTCCTCCTCCGCGTTGATCGAACTGGCTCCGCCTTCGATCGCGGTCGAGAAGCTGATGACCCTGATGTCGGCCGAGGGCGTCACGTTCCAGGACCTGCGCGACACGCTCGCGAAGTTCAAGGGACTGCGCGCCCACGTGGTCGGCGACACCATCGTCGACAGCTATACCTACTGCACCATGATCGGCGGCATGACCAAGACGCCGACCATGAGCGTGCGCTTCGAGAAGAAGGTCGACTACACCGGCGGTGCGGCCGTTGTAGCCAAGCACCTGCGCGCGGCCGGCGCGGACGTGACGTTCTCCACCGTGCTCGGCAACGACGCCTACCGCAGCTTCGTGCTGGACGACCTCAACACCTGCGGCGTGCATTGCCTGCCCATCGTCGACGAGACGCGGCCGACCACGAACAAGAATGCGATCGTCGCCGAAACCTACCGCATGCTGAAGATCGATACCCTGGACAACCGCTCGATCTCCGACAAGATCGTCGAGCAGCTGAAGAGGCAGATTTCGGAAACGCGTCGGATGCAGTCGTGTTCAGCGATTTCCGGCACGGCATGTTCAACCGCGGCACGATCCCGCAGCTGGTGGCGGCGATTCCCGAGGGCATGTTCCGGGTCGCCGACAGCCAGGTGGCCAGCCGCTGGGGCAACATTCTCGAGTTCCAGGGCTTCGACCTGATCACGCCCAACGAGCGCGAGGCGCGTTTTGCGCTCGGCGACCAGGACTCCGTCGTGCGCCCGCTCGCGCTGGAACTCCACAAGCGCGCGCACTGCAAGACCCTGATCCTGAAGTGCGGCGATCGGGGCATCATCACCTATCGCTCAGACTCTCCGGTGGATTTCCGGGCGTTTTTCACCGTTGAAACCTTTGCCGACAAGGTTGTCGATGCGGTGGGCGCCGGTGACGCACTGCTTGCCTACGCCACGCTCTCCCTGGTGGCGACCAAGAACGACGTCATCGCATCCATCCTCGGCAAACATGGCCGCGGGTATCGAATGCGAGCACGACGGAAACTGGCCGGTGACACCCGAACTGGTGATGAAGAAGATCGACGCGATCGAGAAGATCGCCAAGTACGACGAGTAAAGGGAATCCGGTCTCATGCGTGTCATTGTCGCCGGGCTCGGCGTGCAGGGTCGAAAGCGTCTTGCAGTTGCCGGCAGGGAGGCAGTGGCCACGGTCGACCCCTTCAACGCCGAGGCGCAGTACAAGCGCATCGAAGACGTGCCCCTGGGTTCGTACGACGCCGCGCTGCTGTGCATCCCGGATGAACCCAAGATCGGCATCATCGAGTACCTGCTCTCGAACGGAAAGCATCTGCTCGTCGAGAAGCCCCTGTTCGCCGACAAGCCGGCCGACCTGCTGCGCCTGAAGGCGCTGGCGGAAGCGAAGCGCACGGTCTGCTACACCGCCTACAACCATCGCTTCGAACCGCACTTCGTGCGCATGAAGCAACTGGTCGAATCCGGCAGGCTGGGGCGCATCTACTGCGTGCGCATGTTCTACGGCAACGGCACGGCGCGCCTGGTACGTGATTCGGCCTGGCGGGACCAGGGCGCGGGCGTCCTGCCCGACCTCGGCTCGCATCTGCTCGACACCGCGCTGTTCTGGTTCGGCCGGCCGGCCGAGCCTTTCACCGTGCATTCGGCCAACCGGTTCGAGAACCGCGCACCGGACCATGTGGCTTTCGGATCGAATGGCTCGCCGGTGCTGCAGATGGAAGTGGCGCTGCTCTCCTGGCGCAACCATTTCTACTGCGACGTGTTCGCCGAGGGCGGCAGCGCGCACATTCAGTCCCTGTGCAGGTGGGGCCCAGCAGCTTTCACCGTGCGCGACCGCAAGCTGCCCAGCGGCCGACCCGACGAGGATACGGTCACGCTGGTGCAGCCCGACCCCACCTGGGAGCTCGAGTACGCGCATTTCAAGCGGCTGTGCGAGACCGGGCAGGGCAATATCGACAACGACATATGGATCAACGAGGTGCTGGGCGGATTGTGCGCAGCCGTGGATCCCGATCCGAAGAGGCCTGCATGACGTTTCTTACGCACACATTTGCGCAGCCGCGCAGTCCGGCCCGCGTGGTCGTACTCGGCGGCTCCGGGTTCATCGCCGGCGCGATACGCCGCCGGCTCGAGGCTGATGGCATCCCGGTGCTGTCACTGGGCCGCCCGGAATTCGACCTGTTCGCGGCCGACGCCGCCGAGCGGTTGGCCGCGGCGTTGCGGGCCGACGACGTACTGGTATTCGCTTCAGCCAAGGCGCCTTGCAAGGACCTCGCCATGTTGCGCGAGAACCTGGTGATGGGCGAGGCGGTCTGCACGGCGCTGCAGAAGCGCCCGGTCGCGCACCTCGTCTATCTGAGCTCGGACGCCGTGTACAAGGATTCCGCGCAGCCGCTCACCGAAGCATCCTGCGCCGAGCCCGGTGCCCTGCACGGCGTCATGCACCTGGCGCGCGAGGTCGCGCTGCGCCAGGTCCACACCGGTCCCCTGGCCCTGCTGCGCCCGACCCTGGTCTACGGCTACGAGGATCCGCACAACGGCTACGGCCCCAACCGCTTCCGGCGCCTAGCAGGGGCCGGCAAGGAGATCGTCCTGTTTGGCGAGGGCGAGGAGCGCCGCGACCATGTCGATGTCGAGGATGTCGCCGAGCTCGCCCGTCTGATCATCGTGCACCGCAGCGCCGGGATCGCGAACGCCGTATCGGGCGAGGTCGTGTCTTTTCGCGAGCTGGCCGAGCATGCGGCCGCCGCCTTCGAGCCCAGGGTCGCGATCAAGGGCAGCCCGCGCTCCGGCCCCATGCCGCACGACGGCTACCGCCCCTTCGACAACAGCGCGGTCCTGGCTGCATTCCCCGGGCTTCCGCTTCAAGTCCTGGCGTGAGGGCCTCGCCGCCGCGCAGGCGCGCCAGAAGCAGGACGGCGGACGATGAAGCTGCCGGTGATCGGTTTTGCCGGCATGACCCACCTCGGACTGGTTTCCGGCGTATCGGCCTCGGAGAAAGGGTTCTCCCTGGTCTGCTTCGATCCGGACGCGAAGCGCATCGAGCGCTGCGCGAAATGCGCAGGCTGCCGGTTTCCGAGCCACGGCTCGACGAGCTGGTCGCGAAGAATGCCGCGCGGCTGACGCTTCACCGCCGAGGCCGCCGATCTGTCCGCGTGCGACGTCATCTACGTGGCACCGGACGTCGCCACCGACGATGCCGGCCAGAGCGACCTCAGCACCATCGACGCACTGCTCGATCGCGTGTTCGACGCGGCGCGCAAGGACGCCGTCATCGTGGTCCTCTCCCAGGTGCCGCCGGGATTCACGCGCGGCAAACAGCGCGAGGGCCGCATTCTCTACTATCAGGTCGAGACGCTGATCTTCGGCCGTGCCGTCGAGCGCGCCCTGCTCCCGGAACGCTATATCGTCGGTTGCGCCGACCCGTCACAGCCGCTGCCGGCCGCCTGCAGGACGCTTCCTGACGGCGCACGGCTGCCCGATCCTGCCATGCGCTACGAAAGCGCCGGGCTGGCCAAGATCTCGATCAACATGTGCCTGGTCGCATCCGTGAGCACGGCCAACACCCTGGCAGAACTTTGCGAGAAGATCGGCGCCGACTGGTCGGAGATCGTGCCGGCTCTCAAGCTGGACCGGCGCATCGGCCAGTACTCGTATCTGGCGCCCGGCCTGGGCATCGCGGGCGGCAACCTCGAGCGCGATCTGGCGACGGTCTGCAGTTTCGCAGACCGGGATGCGGCACCGATGCCGGCGTTGGCACGAGCCTGGATCGCCAACAGCCGGCACCGCCGCGACTGGGTGTTGCGCACCCTGTACAGGGAGGTACTGTGCAAACACGAGGATCCCGAGATTGCGGTTCTGGGCCTCGCCTACAAGCAGGACACGCATTCGGCGAAGAATTCGCCAGTCATCGCACTTGCTGGAAAACATCAAGCCCTTCAGCGTTCGGGTGTTCGACCCCGTGGTTCCTTCCGCTGCGGCACCGAACCCGCGCTGCCATGGGGCGTCCTCGGAGCTTGAGGCCTGTGAGGGCGCTGACGTGCTGGCGATCATGACGCCCTGGACCCAGTTTGCGAAGCTGACCCGGCCGCCATTGCGGCCGGGCTGCGTGGCAAGGTTGGTGCTCGATCCCTACCGTGGTGCTGATGGCAGCCGATTGCCGCACGGCCGGTTTGCGCTACCTGACCCTCGGCGTCGAGGATTGATTGGTGATTCGCCACCTGAACGATTCCCCAGCAACCCCGAGCGCGTTGTCCTGCTGGGTGCCCGCGGCTTCATCGCGCAGGCGCTGCGGCGTGAGCTGGAAGGGCGCGGCATTCCCTGGCTGCGCCTGACGGCCCAGGAGATCGACCTTTGCGCTGCCGAAGCCGCCAAGAAGCCTTTGCGTCCAGTTGAGGCCAGCGACGCGGTGGTGATGCTCTCGGCACTGACCCCGGACAAGGGCCGGGACGCGGCCACGCTGATGAAGAACCTGGCAATGATGCAGAACGTCTGCATCGCTCTTGAGAATGCGCCTTGCGCGCAACTGGTCTATTTCAGTTCGGACGCGGTTTACGATCCCGCCGTGGCACGCGTCACGGAAGAAACCCCGGCTTCGCCGCAGGACCTTTACGGGTCGATGCACCTTACTCGGGAGATCATGGCGCGCGCGCTGGGGAAGATCCCTCTGGCCTACTGCGCGTAACCATGGTCTACGGCGCAGGAGACACCCACAATTCCTATGGCCCCAACCGGTTTCGCCGCATGGCGGCCGGGACGGGCCGGATCACGCTTTTGGTGGCGGCGAGGAGACTCGCGACCACGTGCATGTCGACGACGTGGCTCGGGTCGCCGCCGAGTGCTTGTGCGAAGAGCACCGGGCGCTGAATCTCGCAACTGGGCGATCGAACAGCTTCAGGCAGGTGGCAGAACTGGTTGCCCACCAGTTCGCCGGCAGGGTCGAAATTGCCGTCACGCCGCGAGCCAATCCGATCACGCATCGGCACTACGACATCACCAATCTCATCAAGGCTTTCCCCGGCTTGCGCCTTGTGGCGCTGGAGAAGGGCTTGTCTGACGTACACAACCAGGATGGCATGGTGAACTGATGGCTGAGATCAATCTCCTGTCGCGGTATCCGAAGGCAAAGCGTAATGTAAAGGCGCGAGTGGGAAACAAGGAAGAGAATCGCGCGCTCGCGATGAAGTTTGGCCAAGAGTACTTTGACGGTACGCGTGAGCAGGGCTACGGCGGCTTTCGGTATGACGGGCGCTGGATTCCCATTGCCGAGGACATAGTACGTCACTTTAGTCTCAAATCAGGCCATCGCGTCCTGGATGTCGGGTGTGCTAAGGGATTCTTAGTCAAAGATCTGATGAAAGTCTGCCCTGGGCTTGAAGTCTTCGGCATCGACATTTCCGAGTACGCACTCATGAACTGCGAGCCCGAAGTAGTTGGGCGCTTGCACCTAGGCAATGCAACACATCTACCGTTTCCTGACGGCAGCTTTGATGTGGTGCTGTCGATAAACTCGATTCACAACCTCGACAGGGTTGGCTGCCTTCAGGCGCTCCGCGAAATGGAGCGGCTTGCTCCTGGCAAAGGATATTTACAGGTGGATGCTTACAGGTCTGCCGCCGAAGAAAGCTGTTTCTCGATTGGGTCCTCACAGCGCGCACCTTTGGGACACCCGAATTTTGGGTGGAACTCTTGGGTGAGGCTGGCTATCGCGGTGACTACTACTGGACCATTCTGGAAGAGGATTCGAATTGAACGGCGACATGAACATGCCGTTCTCTGAGCGGATGGCGCGAATGATTCGCAAAGGCCCAGCCGTGGCTGCCATATTTCTTGTAGGCATCATCTACGCGTTGCATCTTCATGTGACATTTCGCTATGAGCATGTGAATCCAATCTCTAATGTTGAGGAATGGGCATACACGAACATTGCAGCAAACAATTTCTTGCGGTTCGGTTTTCTAAACAGCCTTTTTCTGCAGGATCACTCAACTAGTCCATATCCCGAAGACCACCCTTTCGTCTACAACCATATGCCTGCCGGGGCGGAGAATGCGGCGGCAGTTGTTCTGAAGGTGACAGGACACGACTATCGCTGGACCCGCTTCTTCTTCGCCGCGTTTATGTTGCCCGGGCTGTATTTTTTTGTGCGTTTTGCGCAACTCCTCTTCAGCAGGGTGAATTTGGGGGGGGCTCCACTGGTGCTGTTTGCCGCAAGCCCGTTCGTGATCATCAGCCACATGGAAGCCCAGATACACAGCGTGTTTCTACTGCTAGGATTTGCGCCACTGGTGTGGCTTATCGAGCACGCTGAGCGAGGAGGGCGCTGGCGATTGTGGTGTGCGGGTACCGCGCTGTTTGTTCTCGGAATCTATGTGCAGTACGTGCTAGTGGCCGCAATTGTGTTCGCTCTTCTATCTATGGGCACTTCGGGTAGTTAAGCTGAGATTTATGCATGTTGCGATCGGTGTGGGTACAGTCGCGTCTGCTGTTATCGCGCATTTATTCCAGAATCTTGTGTACTTTGGTCCGGAGCTGTTCGTTAAGGAACTCATGTATACGTTGGGAAATCGAATGGTCGGTATCCCCTCCAAAGATGAGCTCCGTGAGTTTTACCAATCCATTTCAGTTGTACACCATGGATCACGCCCGGTCGATCCTCGAGGCTTCATAAAGACTATTCTGCGAAATCTCCGAGTTCCGCAATGGCAGTTCTTCTGGCGCTGCTAATAGTGTCTTCCGCAGTTTATGTTGGACTGTTCAAGAGGCGGCGCTCGGAGAAAATTGACCAAGGACGAGACGAGTTTTCCGCGCGGTTTAGGTATATCGCCCCTACTTTATGTGTGGGCGGGGCTGACAGTTGTGTCCGTAATCCTGCTCTTTCCTGCGTTCACGCAAGAGGTAAACCTCGGACCCTACGGAGTGAACCACCTCATTCTGGGCATTCCGTCGATAGCATTGATTATGTCCGCCGTAGATCTTGGTCACGGCCCAGAGATTTTTTCGCAAGCTGGTGAGGAGAATGCGGCGTGGCGTTGGGGAGTGCTTTACGGAATAGCCCTCCTGACCGTACTTCATTATGCGCAATTAGTGATATGGCCGGGCGCGCTAACTCAATTGGTTGCAACGACTGTGTTTGTCGGTTGTATCGCGTGGTCGTGGGCCAGTCGAACAGATAGTAAGAAATCCAGGCTTCCAGGTGCAGTACGCATGCTTGCTTTTGTTTTGGGTGCATCAACTCTTTCCGCAATTGTCGTTGGCGTGGCCACCGACGGACTTTCACTCTATAGGGAGGCCCGTACTCCGAGTTACCTTGAACCACTTTCAGATCTCAAGAAGTTTAAGGGCAAGCTGTTTATGACGAATATCAACTTGCCTACAGTTGGCTTCTTCGTAGAGGGGCCTGGCTACGGTGTTTGTGGTCTAGAGGCGGTCGGGTCGAACGGCACCCTAGACTCCAAGGAGTGCAAAATATCTTTCGTTAGGCGAGTAGAGCACTGGCAGTCGCAGCAACCTGAACTGTTTTTCTTCTTCTGGAGTCCCAGAGTATTCCCAGGGTTCTCTGATTGCATGCCGGTATCTTCAAAGCTGCCAGACAGTTCCGATGCCCAGATGACATGTATCGGAAAGCTGCGCCATAGATTGGAGAGTAGGTTTCCTCGAATTCTCTCTAACTCACTCTTTGAGGTGTACGACCTCAAAGCTCAGAAGCCGAAGGAAAGATGATCCCAAAGCAAGCACGTTGGGCTGTGCTGATGCGCCCGCATATTTGGCCCATTGCTTGCATTCTGGCGCTAGTCGCTCTGCTTGCGTTCCCTCACCTCTCAGGCTAAGTGATCTTTATCGGCGACTCTGACCGATTGAACACTTTCCTAAACATCAAGCTTGCCGAGGTGATAGGAATTAAGGAGTTCGGTCATGTTGCGGCATGGAATTCCAACAGCTTTATGGGATTCAACATGGACTGGACTTTATTGGACGCTCCCGGGTTGGCAACCCGATGTGCTCTTTCACGCACTGTTTCCTGTCACGAAATTTCTGACAAATGCTGGGTATGTAACGATGGCGCTCCTTTCTGCGCGATCACTTTTGCATACTTCTATATCTACCAGTGGTAGGTATGCGTTTGGCTTCCATTGCGGGTGCTTGCTGCTATGGTTTCTCAGCACTTTCAATCGGAAGACTATCGCAGGTAGACACGGCGTACTACACCATCGTTCTAATGCCGATCGGAATGCTTGCTGTGCGTAATCTGAGCGGTGAGCGCTGGCGAGCTTGGGGATGTGTACTAGCTGCATGCATTGCAATCATGTTTGGAATGGCTTTCCTGCAGGAGTCTGCCTACGTGATGCTACCATGGCAGCTTATGCGATCCATGCTTCGTGGAAATCTCGTAGCTGGAAGACGATAGTCATTTTCTCCGTTGCAGTGATTGGTGCGATATTGATCGCTCTTCCGCGTGTGCGCGGTGTGGCCGAGGAATTCGCGCTCATGTTTCGAACGACCAACGCGAGCGGAACACCAGCCATTGAAATTCTTCGCGTATTCCACGATGGAATCTTTGGGAGAAGCTTTCAAGAGGCGTGGGAAGTCCTAGGCAACGTGGCTTCAATGGTCACGAGGGCGTGCAGCTCTACTCCTCGACTGTTGCAGCGTGCCTGCTTTTCATGCTCCCGTTTTTAGTTAATCAGCGTAAGCAGTTCGGCACACTGTTTGCCTTTATGGTTGTGTGCGCGCTTATCGTGTTCTATGCCAGCCATCTCCTGGGCGCTGCAGCTTTTATGGTTGTCGCCTATCTCGCAATACGGTTCATTTTGCGGGCAGGCGCACCTGTGCTGGAAGTCAATTCCGAAACCGAACGCGAATTCCATGTATTGGCGCTCTGCACTGTCTTGGCTGTTGTACTCGTGCCGCCAGCAAGAGCCGTTCTTCACATCTTGTTCTTAAAGATTGATTTCTTGCACGCACGCGCAATTGTGGCGAGCCTGCTTCCATTTTCGGTAATTATTGCGTTACTGCTAGGAGCAATCGGTAAGTGTCGCACTGCCTCTCGACCTCTTCCGAACTATGTAATCGTGCTACTCGCCTTAGTGAGTGCAGGATTCGTATCTGCAATAAGTTTCACGATTAGCGGGTGGCAGGAAGGGGTGGACCAACAGCGAGCAGCGTGTGCCTTTTCGCTTCATGTCGTTGAACAAGGGCGTTTTGATCCAAGCGCTAACTATTGCAGCTGCAACGGTCTGTGCAATGGTTCTTTCATACGGAAAGCGTCCAATAGAAACTCCATAGGCGCAGTTGTATATGTCGTGTTGGCCTCCGTCGCTGTGTCGGAAGGTTTATCCAATGCACATTACCGAATGTTTGGCGAGCATACGAAGACGTTCCCGGTTGCATTCAGATCGGGCAACTACTTCTCCGCTCCTAGCAATGCGTTTGACGTTCCGTCTGCGGCGTGCAGGGAGACACTGAGAAGGACGTTAGATGCGGATCGCTACCGTAGCATCACTATTAGTGATCCTTCGCAGTACTTTGCATACACGGGACCGTTTCTTTCTCAGTTTTGGCAACAAAGGTTTCTTGATGGCTATCCAGGCCTGCCTAAGGCGCTTGCAGAGTTGCCCTGGCCACCCGGGATTGCGTCTCTCAGGTCACTTACTTTCCGCGACACTAAAGACCTGCCTTGGGACCTGCTGGCCATCCTAGGTGTGAAGTACGCGCTTCCTGTTTCGGAAGCGATCTACTTTAATGTGTCGGAAGCAGCCCGGAATGGCAGTCAGTGTGGATTCGAAAATATGGTACCGCCTGTTGAGAATCCCTATATTCCGATTCCGAGGCAGTTCTTTGCTTCGTCGGCGCGTAGTCCTAGTTTGAAGGATTCTATTGAGACGAGCGTGTTCGGCTTGAGGGCGCGTGCAGTAGATCCCGGGACTGCCGAAATCGAATGGGATTCGATGCTTCGAGATGGGAATCTAGAGATTCAAAAGCGTGCGAAGGGCGCCGGCAAGTTTGAGCGGGTGGCGCTTCTTTCTCCGACAGAAGCGACGATCCAAAGGGTCCATGGATTGGCTCCGGGCGGCACTTACGAGTTCCGGCTACGTAAGCACGAGGCGCGTGGAAGTCCTGAGGTCTATACGCAGCCCGTTGTATTGCAGTTGCCCGCGATAAGGAGCGAACCCCCTCGAGTATCAGGCGTGACGCGAGAGTCTGACAGTAGTGTGAAAGTCCATTGGGACCCGCAGCCTAGCGCTATCGCAATGAGACTCGAAGTGCGGCGAGGCGTGCTTGAAGAGTTCAAATTAGTTGCAGAAGTACCCGCAGACAAGGGCTTCACGCGACTAATGCTCTCGGAGCCTTTTTTCGCAAAAATGCACTAAGACTCCAAGCGGTGTTACCCGGTTCCGTGAGTGCGCATTCCGAAGTGTTCTACCTAGGTAGTAAGGCGGACTTGATACGTCCCGCGCTCGACATCCTGTTTGGTCCTAATCCCGGCACTGATGTTATAGCCGAAGGAACAGGGATAGAGGGGGCTTACGCGGCTGAAGGGGACATAGTCGCCGACTTCAGGGGTAGTGGTGCGAGGTTTGAGTTCGCCCCAATGAGCAAGGATAGATTCCTCGTCGTAAACGAGATGTTCCATCCACGGTGGTTGGCTTTCGTCGATGGCCAGTCGATGCCTGTCTTTCGAACAAATCGGCTGATGATGGGAGTTCTGATTCCGAAAGGGGCAACTACCGTGCAGATGCGATTCGAACCCGTTACGAGGCAATGGGGAATTGCCGCCTTCGCGCTTCTAGGAGTGCTTTTTCTCGCAGGCGCGCTATACGCTATTGCTCGATGTCCTCCAGTTAGGAAAGTGGAAAGGAACCCGTTTTGAAACTCGAAACAAAGGGCCGGTCATTGACGGTGTTTGTTCCGGCACTGAACGAGGAGAGGGACATTGAACTCGCTGTGAAATCGATTTCAAGCGCGTCCCGAAAGGTGCTGTCCGACGTAGAGCTAGTTATCGTTAATGATGGCAGTACGGACCGGACAGGAGAGATCGCAGATCGCTTGGCGAGAGAGCTAAAGGATGTGCGTGTGATCCACCATCCTCGTCGACGTGGCCTTGGGGCAGCGTACCAGTCTGCCGTGGAGGCGGCCACCAAAGACTATTTTGTGTTCATTCCCGGTGACAATTCTTGGCCACACGAGTCGCTTTTGGAGTTGTTTTGTTTCCTTGGGGTAGCGGATGTGGTGACCTCTTACGCAACGAATCCTTGGGCGCGCCGTGGCGGCATACCGAGACGATTCGTTTCGGCTGGATACACGAAGATCCTGAACATGCTTTACGGTCTTAGATTGCGCTACTTCAACGGGCTTACCATCTATCCAGTCGTTTACCTCAAGACTAAGCCAGTCAAGACTTTCGGCTTCGGATTCGCTGCGGAGGCCTTACTGCACTCGATATTCAGGGGTATGAGCTATACCGAGATTGGATTGCCCATTCAAGAACTAGAGGGCGGTATCTCTAAAGCGATTACAACGAAGAATATCGCTAGCGTTTTTAGTACGATTGCCCGCTGCTATTGGGAGATACGCGTGCGGAAAATATATGGTACGAGGCCTCAGGGGGTGCGCGTAGTAGCTCCTCGGTCGCGGAAACTAGGGCCTTCGCTGTGAGAGGCATGCTTGTCGCTGCGATTGTGTCGCTACTTTACGCAGTATTTGTACTACTGATGTTTAGACGCAAGCGCTTCGAGCGCCGCGCAGCATTTATGCTAGTTGTCTATTTCGGATCGTTACCAGTTCTTCTATTGCTGCTCGCGTATGTACCAGCTGACTTTTGGATACTTCCGGAGAGCCTAATCGAACGAAACCCTGTGCTGGACTGGGGTTTCGCAGTATTCACATTTTCCGCATCGGTATTCGGTGGGTGGTTGCAACTCTCTATAACCTCGCGGATCGAGGCTTGTCTCTTCGGATTCTCAGATGCTCTCGAGTCAAAGAATGGTCGTGAATATCGCCTCAATAGAAGCTAGTTATGGAGCTGGCAGGGGAATTCAATGGATGTACTCAAGCGCCTAGCCGATGTCGAGCGTCTCGGATTGATGTCCCGTGATGGCGCGGACTTTGTGCTGACGTCCAAGGGCTTCCGAAATGCTCGTTTGGTGAAACGATTGCGTTCGATCTATTCACTTTCGCTTACCAGGGAGCTCTAGTAACCATGCTCCTCGGTATCCTCGTCAGCGGCATATGGTTCTGCGCCTTCTTTGGCGGCGCAACTAGTGGCTTTTCACCTTCAGCCTCAGAAGGATAGATCAAAGACCCTTATCCAACTGTTTGGGTTCGCAGTCCTTGCCCATCTCATGTGTGTTGCCGGGCTGGCGCTTCTGTATCCAGAATCGATGATCCTACTAGGATCGACCGGTGTGCTCTCGGCGCTTGCGGGCCTCATGAATCTAGCATGCCTCTTCATACTGTATATGCCGTTCTACTACACCCTAAATACATCACTTTCAGTGGAAACATTGGCGCTCGTTCTTTCGCACGGCGGACGGATGCCCATCGATCGAGTAGTACATCGATTTACTTCGCCAGAATTCATTCATGACCGACTTGAAACTATGCGAAGAAACGGATATCTGAAATCCTCTGACAGAGTGGAGTACTTTCTATCGAAGAGAGGCACTTCAGTCGGCGCAAAGATGGCGAGAGTCAAGCGTTGGCTGGTACTCGGTATGGGGGATAGGCCGGCGCCGGGATGGCGCAGGCTTGCTGCGTAGAGCACGAGATGATCCATCCGATAGCTGACATTTTAGAAGGGCTTTTGGTTGGCCTGTTTACCATTCTGCTTCCCGCAGCGCTGGCGACACTTCGATCTGTAAGAAGGCGTGTCTCCGATCCAGCGGCGTTTCTCATGCTGGTACTGGTATCTATCGCGGTGTTCTTCGTTGCGGCCGGGGCGCTTGGCCGTATCGCGACTCCATCCGCTTGGACATGGTTCGCTTCGCTTGTGCTCGCATGTATCGTCTGTTCTACGATCAGGGACGAATTCGTCGAGACGAATCTTCGCCGCGACAATTGCCAAGCCAGTTCATGGGGTCTTGTGGGCCTTTCGGCATTTCTAGGTTTGGCAGCCATCGTTGCTTGCGTGTGGATCTACGGTGAGCAGTCTTGGGGCCTCGACACTAGGCCTCCACACGTAGTGAGTCCTATGCAGCTAGACCCCCAGAGAAATACCAACGTTACTGCCGCCATAGCACGAGGAGAGAACACCCTGTTCTTGCCTGACGGAACCTTTCTTTACCAACTGCTTTGGTATAGAGGTGCCGCAACCATGACGGCCATACTCAGCGACTCCGCGCTTCGGTACTACCAAGTCGGGGGCTTAGTCATCGCGCTTGGGTGGGCTCTGTACTTCCTGGTAATTTCAATCGCGCTTGAAATTTCCGGTAAGAGGTCCGTCACACTCGTACCCTTACTTCTCTTCGCGGCACTAGTATTACTTGAAGGGCGTGTTGACGACTCGAAGTCTTATGCATTCCTGCAGCGGCTGGCGATGGGATGGTCTTCAGATGTGCCGCAATTCTTCCAGTACTTCTCACTTAAGCTCCTAGCGCTCACGGCTCCGCAACATTCGCTTTTTCTAGTTCTATTTTTTGGCGCTGTATACCTTCGGCAGTCTAGGCCTAGGCAGCGGTACTCAGGAATGCTGCCCGCATGGGGTGTGTGCTGGCTGTATCTGCCTTTGTCGCGTCACCAGTACTTGCGGCCTTTGCCGTACCTGCCTACGTCGTAGCCGATGCGTTCGTCCGGGGATTGAACGAGCGGACTATTGCCCTGGGTCGGATCGCGGCTATGGCGAGTGTTCTGTTGATTTCGTTTGGACTTCATTGGGTCGTCATCGGATATCCTCCTCAGGAACTTTTTGGCAGAACGGGTGCGGTTAGCCTCAAAGGTCCTCTGGGTTGACGGCATCGCTATGCCGTTGCGGCTGATGCCGTTAGCTTTGCCGCATTGCGCAGGCGTACTGGGCCTTGCCTTCGTTTTACTTCTGGTACCTTGGTTTCGAACGCTTAGACATAGAGCCGTACTATGGGTCCGAGAATGGGTCGACACCGGCATAGCGACCACGACAATAGTCTTTCTGAGTTGGAATCTGATGATTACGGACCCGGAGCTGCGTCGTCATGCGTCCATGGTCATGGTTTCCGGTATGGCGTTGGTGAGTGGATCCATATTACTCATGCTTGCGAAGCAGCAGCACTGGTTTCTGAGTATGAGGTTCGCAATAGTCGCGTTTTTGATGATGCTTCTACTCGATTTGCGCTTCGTACATTCTTACACTTCGGAGGCTCGCACAGTTATCGCGCAAGATATTGCTTGGAAGGACTATTTCGATACAAATAGATACATCGCCACTTTGCGACCGAAGGGTGTGATTGCATCGTCCGGCGAGGGATTGGTCCTGCCGATAGTCAACGAGGTGGCTACGGCTCTAGTTCCAAAGCTTGCAGTGTTGGCCCATCAGCGCGTTTCTGGTGAAGCTGTGGCTCTCTTGCAAGGGTCTAGTTCAATGGGCGCAGTGGAGATTGGCCACATCAACCGTCAATGGCTTTCTCTGGCGCGTGCCGCCGGATTCGACACGGTAGTCTGGGGTCCCGTAGAGGAGGCTCGCTGGGGGCACTTTGGTCGAAGAATATTATTGGAAGGCGCGGAATGGTTGGCTCAATTTGGTGAGGTCGGGGTGTATCGCTTTCCTGCGGCAGCTCTAGGCGGAATGGTGCGCAGTGTTCGGCAAGTTCGAGAGGGAACAGCTTTTAACCATGTATGTACTGCGCATATCCGAAGCGCTTTGCGGCGTGCCGGCATCAAGTTGGTGTCAGACTTGAATGGGTACTCTGTCCGCAGTGGCTCTTTAGGTGCAATCCAGGTCGGCACCCGACTAGACAAGGATCTTGGCGGCGGTAGAGAGGAAGTTCCTTGTGACCTCGAATTACTTCGCTCTTCCGCTCCGATTGAGGCAAGTGCGGACAGCTTGCAGCGGCGTGTGGTGTTGGATTCGAGCATGACAGTGCAGCAGTCGTCCAACGGAGATGGCAGTGGGCGTTTTGGTCCGGAAACGCTCTTGGAGGGTGCACGAAGCAACGACGGAATGGATAGCTCTAGCAGGTACGCGCTAACAGGCTGGGAGAGAGAGCCTTGGTGGCAGATTGATTTGGGACAAGAGTTCGATTTGACGGCTATTCAAGTTGATCGGGCAACGCCGCCGCCTCCGTATGGCGTGCAGCATCTTGCCATCGTCATATCGGAAAAGCCCTTCCAGAGGGAATCGGTGGATCCGTTCACGTACGGTAGCAGAAGCTACTTTGTTGATGGTGACTGGCCACGCAACCGCCCTATTGGCGTTTCCGGCACGCGAGGTCGGTATGTGCGGGTGCAACTGGCGGGAGATGGTGCGCTTTCGCCTGGGCTGTGCGCATCTGGTCCGCCACGCGTTAAGTCGAAGATGCGTAAAAATTACACTTCCCGGTACGCAATTTCGATTCTCTTCGCATGCGTGCTCTTCACTTTCTATGATCATCTGTCGGGCGAAGTGACTTTCGTCGGGGACGCAGACCGTCTAAATGCCTTTCTGAACTTCGCTAAGCTAGATGAACTCCGCTCCTTCTCAGCACACGGTTATGTACCGAACTGGAACTGGTTGAATCTGGGGTTCAATTTTGGGGCCGCGTACTGATGTACCCTGGTTTCAATCCGGATACGCTCGCATATTCTATGCTGCCACAGCGATTGTTCTACTACGCTGCTGGAGCAATGGCTGCCACGCTTTTCTTTCTGGCAGTGCTTGGTGCCTTTCGCCTGCTCCTCGATATATCCGGGCACACTCTTTCGTCGATTGTTGGCAGTTGCGCCTATGCGTATTCATCCTTTTCACTGACTCGCATCGGACAGGGTGACTCAGCGTTCCTGACCCTGGTTCTGGCGCCTTGGGCCATGCTTGCAGTAAGAAGACTCGGGCAGCCCGGCAGCTCCACAATCTCGTTTGCGGGCTTGACCGCTGTGATGGCGGGGATGCTTTGGTTCACCTTCCTCCAGGAGGTTGCGTACGTATTCATGCTGTTGGGCGCATACGTGGTCTTCCGCTCTGCTGTCTTGGGAAAATTTGCCCCTATCTTGCTGTTCGCCGCGGCCGCGCTCATTGCAATGCTTGTTGCATTTCCACGCGTGGCTAGCGTCGCAGACGACTTCAATCTTTTCTCACGGTTGCGATTTATTCAGGGGACCAATCCAATTGAGATCCTGCGGATGCTGTCCGATGGAATCTTCGGCCGCTACCCGGAGGAGATCGCGCTCATTGGCAACCGAGGGTTCAATATACATGAAGGGCTTCGGATCTTCTCGTCCTCGGCAGCCACGATATTGGTGGTTGTGGCGTTGTGCCTGCTCCCGATAAGGATAGGAGCAGGTCTGATCACGTTGTTAACAGCCGCAATTTATGCGGTTTTGTGGAATGTAGTCGAAGACAAGTATCTTCACTATGGGATCCTGGCCTTCTTCGTCGCATATTTCGCATGGCATGCATGGCATGCGCGGCTACGACGAGGCACGTTGACCCCGGTACATCTAGATGACCAATACGAACTGTGGTTTTCCGTCTGTATTGTTTGCGTCGTACTCGTCGTCATCCTTAACTCTAAGGCAGGCGAATTGTTTCACCGAATGTTCTTTGGCGTCAGTTTCATTCATTCGAGACTGACGATCTCCGCGTTGTTGCCATTCTCAGTTTTGGTCGCCTTAAGTCTGAAGTCAATACTTCCAGCAGAAGAAGCTATCCATCACGACTTCGCGGGGTGGTTACTAAGGTTAACTCTCTCAGTATTTGCCGCGGCAATCCTTATCGAGGTCGGAAGGCTAGGCGTAGAGGGAGTATTGCAAGTTAGGCACTGGAATCCGAGAAATGTGCATTGGATGCGTGTCAGCCCTACACAGGCCTTCCATGTTGTGATGACTGCGATGGCCGTAGTTGCCTGCCTAGCACTTGCTAGGCGCGCGAAGTTTGTGGGGTTTGGCGGAGTTAGCAGGCCTAACGCTATGCGCGTTTATTGTTTTAGAGTCAGTACAGTTTGGTCGGATGAAGCTCTTTGGCGAACAAACGCGTACCGCGGATCTGCCGTTCCGGTCCGGAAACTATTTTAATCCGCCTGGCGGAGGGATACGGGTTCCTTCCGTTGAGCAGGTATCAGCGCTCCGGAACTGTACCCAGAATGAAAACTATCGGTCCATTCTTATCGCAGATGCAGGGAAATTTCCAGAGCAGCCTGCCGCGCACATCTCGCACCTCTGGGGTTTGAGGTTGATGGACGGCTATCCAGTGCTATACGCAAGTGTTGCCGGACTGCCTTACCAATGGAGTCGATTAGCTTGCGTTCGCTGCGTTTTGGGCAAGAGGGAGAAATACCGTGGCGCTTGCTTGCCAATCTGAACGTTAAGTACGCAATCCGCTTGGACGCCGATCTCTATTTCGGGCGAAAGTTCTCTGAGCTTCGGGCCGAAGACAAACCTGACTGTAGTGGCTTTCTGCTAGAGAATCCTGTTCAACCACTTCCTCGCCAGTTCTTTGTTGAAAGAGTCGTTCCGAAAGCAAGTGCGCTACCACCGATTGCAGGTTTGAGCGCGACGCTATCGAATCCAGGATGGGTTGGAGTTTCATGGTGGCTTCGCTGGACGTCTGCAACCGTAATCGTCGAAACTCGCGAAGTCGGAACGAACAACTATAAAGAAGCCACAAATGTCAGGATGCCGGAGGCCGCTGCAGGAGTATCCCCTAGGAGGGCTCGTTCCGGGAAAATCCTATGATATTCGGCTGAAACATGTAGCGTATGAAACTCAAGAAGAGTATTTGACTCCACCATTGCGGGTAGATATCCCTGAGAACCCACGTGAAGTTCCGGCTCTGTTGCGGGCTTACCGATCTTCGGATTCCGACATTGTCGTTGAGTGGGAGCCGACCCTGAACAGGGACTCTTGGAGGTGCAAGCTCAGATCGGGGCTATGGGGGATTTTAGAGTGCTGGGAACGATCCCCGAATTGGCAGGCACGGCTCGATTCGCTGGGTTAGCCTCCGGGGATTCAGTGCGGATAAGACTGCAGAAGCGCGACCGACAGCCCTATTCCTTGCATTCGAACACCATACTCGTGTCGGGCGCCTCCGGGTATGCGGGGGATCTAACATTGCTGCAGTTCGGGAACGACATTCGCAAGGTAAGTGCGGTTGCAGGCTTCTCGGAGAGTGAAAGCTTTGTTGCAGAAGGGCGCATTGATGCGCGATATCTTGGTGACAGGATAGAACTGAGCTTTTCGCCTGTTCCGCATGAACGTTTTCTCGTGATTAACGGAGTCATACCATCCTCGTTGGCAGGCATTTTCCGGGAAAGGAAAATTGGAGCTGCTGCCCGTGAACGATTCGATGATAGGGCTGCGCGTTGCCTCGGGAGTCGAGAAGGTTGAACTGAAGTTTGTCCCGTTGATTAGCCAATTTTGGATTTGGTTGTTTCCGGCGGGGGGCTTGGCGTTGGCTGGATCCTGCGGGTATTGGTTACGCTTCCGAAAATCACGCGACGGGGTGCAGGGGAGATGAAGGCGTCGGAGATGGGCACACCATGACGAGCTCTCTGGATCCCGCAACGCGTCCGCGTTTTAGATCCTATTTATTGATTCTTACAGCCTAGCCTTGCTCGGGACCTCGTACTTTTACGCGCGCTCCCTAGGGATGGCTCAGTCACTGCCGCCGCATTCCTTTACCCGTGCCCAGATGTCCATAGGCATCTCCATATCCAAACTCACTTACGGAGCGGAGGGATATCTTCTACTAACCCCCGTGATCAATTCCCTGGTTGACAACGGATTCAACGGGAAGCAAGATCTCTACGCCGGGCAGATTAATCGCGCAATTGAAGCGGCAAGGTCTCTTCGCCTTGACGATGGGCCAGTAGTCGCAGAACGGGATTGGGGGGATGACAAAGGGTATTCGGATTTCACGACACTTGCTTTCCGAATTTTCGGCTTTCAGATCGAAGCATTGTTCAGTATGTACTTCGCGATGCTGGGAGCTGCATTCGTGTTCTTCACGATCCGCTTCTACGAAGACTGCGTAGCCTTGTTCTTCCTGGTCGCATTCTTCGCGGCACACCTGCTTGTCGTGCAGATTCTGCCGAACTCAGGAGTAACTTCTGTCGTGCATGACTCGAGGTTTCTTCCGACTATTTCCTGCGTTTCCATGTTTCACTGGCTTCTTGCGATTGTTCGTAAGAACCATCGTCCAAGAGTTGAGGTTCCGCTGCTGATCGCGCAAGCCGCAGTGATAGTGTTCGTACTGAATGGTCGATCCAGCTCGATTTGGCAAGTGTGGGCGATTGGCTTCTTCCTCGCTTGCGCTGCACTCTGGGCATACCTTCGAGATGAAACAGCGATTTCGACAGGTAAGCACCGCTGCTTGGGATATTGGTAGCCAGTGTCGCGGCTGGAAAATCTATAAAGATGCAACTTACGATGCCCAGTATCGGTCCCAAAGCGGTACCCAGGCGCATGTTGTTTGGCATAACGTCTACATGGGGCCTCGGCTTTCATCCCGGAGCCATCCGGAGAAATACGACCTGCTGCCAGACGATTCGACCGTGTACCGACACGCGTTCGCGTATCTTCGTGCGAACACGGAGGCACTAGATCGCTTGGTCTATCAGAAAAGAGGCTTTACGAACCTGTTTTTGAGCCGTTGGGATGGGGGGGACGACAAAGGTGGTCAAAGAAATGCTCTTGGAGTTTCTCCGGAAGGACCCGAAGTATGTAGCGGAAGTTTTTCTCCTGTACAAGCCACGCCTTCTTTTAGAGGAATTGGCTTGGCAGGCAGGATTGAAGAGAGTTTCCAACTTGGGTGAAGATGAATCCAGTCCACGGACCGGCCGGCAACCTAAGAATCCACTTCTTCAGCCTTCCAGTACTGATCACAGTGCTATTGGCATTGGCGGCATGCAAAGGAGAGCTGTTGAGAAAGGACGCGCTCTTTGCGCATCTAGCCATAGGGATCGGCACATTGTTTTCGCTGGTTCGAAGCTTCGCCGTCGGGCCGTTCTACGAACTGCCTGTGGTATTTCTCATTTCGCCACCATGCTGACTATCGTTGCGGGTCGGATCAGATGATAGTTCAGTTGACTGACCAGCACCGGTGGAGAAACCCGCTACGTTAAGGTCGGGCTTCTACCCCTAAAGAAATCGCGAGATTTGAGTCAGGAATGAGGCGGATCTGTTGACATCCATCCAAATCGAATTCGACCCGTTGTTTTGAGGTATCGCACAGTTCGATGAGTGCGGCAGGGGCTGGCTCCCGTACCCAATCGGTACCTGTAAACCACAACAAATCCCGGACCGCAATTGAATGGCCATGAGGAGTATCAAATGGTTCACGCCTCGCACAGTCAGAGTCTAGTACGCAAAACCTTGTGCCAAGAGTGGGGCGCAAGCGCAGCAAAGTGAGTCCGCATCAACCTCAACCAGTTGCCCATCTGTATCCCGGATATATATGTCACCTCCAACAAGCGGCAAGGGCGACGGCGGAACGCGTGCCAGGGGGAAGCGACTCCGGGCAGAAGATGCAAGCACGAGTGTGCGGTTGTCGTTAGCGGGAATGGAGCGGTAATCAAAACCCATTGATGTCCTTAGATCGAAGCCGGCAAACACTTCGCTTGGCGCGACAGAAGCCTCGACGTTGGACTGTAGTCTTTCTGTGAACATTGCTTTTCCGAAAATATAAAGTGTCGCGATAACCATCCCGAAAAGCAAAAGCCAAGCAAATCTGTGCGACCAGTTGCCATTTCGCGAAAACA
>JADJPT010000014.1 GCA_016713125.1 Betaproteobacteria bacterium | reverse complement strand
CTTCGCGCAGGCGGAATTGCCCAAACTCGCGCGCGAGCTCGAGGAGGCCGCCGAGCCGGTGCCCAAGGCGATGGTCAAGCGCTATGCCGAGATGGGCTTCCTGGGCATCAACCTGCCCGAGGAGGACGGCGGTCTGGGCATGAGCCACCTCGACGCGGTGATCGTCCTCGAGGAGCTGGCCAAGATCTCCCCCACGGTCGCCTTCCCGATCTTCGAATCGTGCTTCGGGCCGATCCTGGCGATCGCGCACTTCGCGCCCGAGGAGTTGCGCAAGCGCCTGATCCCGCAGGTGGTGGCCGGCGAGAAGATCGTCGCGGTCAGCATGTCCGAACCCGAGGCCGGCTCGGCCGTCACCGACCTGAAGACGCGCGCCAGGGAAACCGCGGAAGGCTGGACGCTGTCGGGCCAGAAGCGCTGGTGCTCCGGCGCGGGGCACGCCGAGGGCTACCTGGTGTACTGCCGCATGTCGGATGCGCCGGGCGCCAAGGGCATCGGCGCGCTGTACGTGGAGAAGGGCATGCCGGGCTTCTCGTTCGGGCGTCCCGAGCAATTGATGGGTTTTCGCGGCGTGCCGTCGGCCGACATGTACTTCGACGACGTCAAGGTGCCCAGGGCCAACACCATCGTTCCGGCCGGCGGCTTCAAGCAGCTGATGGAAGCCTTCGACCTCGAGCGTTGCGGCAACTCGACCATGAGCCTGGCGATCGCGCAGAGTGCGCTCGACTACGTGCTCGACTATGCGCAGAACCGCAAGCAGTTCGGCAAGGCCATCGTCGAGTTCCAGGCCGTGCAGCTGCGCCTGGCCGAGATGGCCATGAAGGTCGAGGCTTCGCGCCTGCTGATCTACCAGGCGGTGTGCAACGCCAGTGCCGGTCTGCCCTCGGTCAAGGAAAGCTCGATGGCCAAGTGCTTCGCCAACGAGATCGTGCGCGAGGTCTCGGGCAGTGCGCTCCAGCTGATGGGCGGCTACGGCTACAGCAAGGAGTACCCGATCGAGCAGAAGCTGCGCGACGCCTGGGGCTGGGGCATCGCCGGCGGCGCGGTCGACATACAGAAGACCAACATCGCCGCGGCGCTGGTGGGCCGGCGGTTCGACCAGCGGCGCTAGCGCCGCGCGGCGTCCCTAACTAAGCCTTCCGTTCAGGCGTGCGTGTATCTTTGTCGATACACGAATTGCCCTGCAGGCCGCGCCTGGCCTTGGGTTTGGCTTTTGAAAGTTCGGAAATCGTGTTTTCCGGCTCGGCCGGCCGGCAGCCCCACATGGCCTGCTGGCGGACCGCCGTGCGCCTGCGGCGCGGAGTATTCACGCCGCCTCCGCATAGGCCGGCGCGACCGCTTCGCCGCGCAGGAAAGTTTCGATCAGCGGGTTGACCGTCTCGGGCGAGAAGGCCGGGGCCATGTGATCGCCATCGACCCAGGCCAGCCGCGCGCCGGACATGACCGCCGCCAGCTTGCCCAGGATGCGCCGCGTCATGCGGAAGCTGCGCGTGCCGCCCAGCAGCAGGGCGGGCGCGTCGATGCACGCATAGGCCTGCGCCGAGCGCGGCTCGAGGAACACCGCCTGGAAATCCAGCGCCACCTTCAGTGAAAGGGCGGCCAGGCGCTCGCGGCGTGTGACGGGCAGGGCGCGCCAGGTGTCGGGGCCGTTCCAGAAGTCGTAGAACAGGGCGGCGGCCTGCGCGGTGCGGCCTTGCGCCGCCAGCTCGCTGACCTGGAGGGCAAGGCGCAGCGCGAGTTCGCGCGCGTCCTCGTCCTCGTCGAGCAGGTTGAAGCACACCGGCTCGTAGGCCACCAGCGCGCTGACGCGCTGCGGATGCTCGCGCGCGATGCGCAGCGCGGTCGCACCGCCGTAGGAATGCCCGACCAGCTTGAACGGCGCGCCGGCGCCGAAGCAGGCGTCGGTGTAGGCGAGCACGCGCTCGGCCTCGCGGCGCAGCGAGAAGGTGGTCGGATTGGCCGGGCCGGGCGCGTCGCCGTAACCGATCAGGTCCATGGCGAGCACGGTATGGTCGCGCTCCAGCGCGGCGGCCAGCGGCTTCCACTGCGCGGCGGTACTCATCGAAGCGTGCAGCAGGACCACGTTGGGACCCGCGCCGCTCAGCCTGCAACCGATGTAGCGCTGCACGACCGCGGCCTCAGGCGGCCTGCGCGAGGTGGAACTCGCGGGCGCCTTCCTGCATCACGCCGGCGAGCAGCGTGTAGGTGGCGGTCCAGGCCGCGCGCAGTTCCGGCGTGAAGTCATCGCCCAGACCCTGCTCCAGCGTCCACAGCAGAGCGGTGCCGACGGTGGCGTAGTGGTGCTCGCGCACGCCGTAGGCGACATGGCGCTTGCCCATGTCCTTGAGCGCCGGCACCAGCGGGGCGGGCGCCGACAGGCTGCGCACGGCGCTGGCGATCACGCTCATCAGCATGCGGCCCTGTTCCTTCATGTCGCCGCGGAACAGGGACTTGAGCTGCGGATCGAGTTCGAACAGCTTGCCGTAGAACAGATCGGCGGCGACGGCGGCGATGGGGCGGACCTTCTCGAAGCTCTCCTGCACGATGGCGATCTGGCGGGCGTCCATGTGAACCTCCTTGGCGGATTGGGTTGTCGGTGCGGACTTCATCGGGATGACGGCGGGCATGACGGAGCTCAGCGCCAGGTCAGCGAGGCGCTGCCGAGCAGGCAGGCGAAGCACTCGCGCAGGTCGGCCAGCAGCTCGTCGAGCGTGGGCAGGGCGTCGATGCGATCGAATTCGGACAGGTGCGGATGCGACTTCATGTGGGTCTCCCGGCTTTTTGGTGTTTTGGTGCCGTACCTGTTGCACGGGCCGTGCCAGGGGAAGGCATTGCCTTTGAATCAATGGCTTACGCGAAAAAGGGGCCGGCCGGGCGCAGGCCGGAGTGTTGGCAAACGCCAACGGTCATACGTCACGGATGCCGCAAGTCCCTGATTGATAAGGGAGCCGAGGCGTGCGCAAACGCCAACAGCAGGCCGGGCGGCCCGCGATCCTGCGAAATCCCGCTATCGGATCAGGGCTTGAAGCCGGCCGGATCGAGCTCGTGGCGTGCGAGCAGGGAGTAGAAGTCGCTGCGGTTGCGCTTGGCCAGCCGGGCGGCGTGCGTGACGTTGCCGTTGGTCATGCGCAGCAGGCGCGTGAGGTAATCGCGTTCGAAGCGCCGGCGCGCCTCGTCGAAGGTCGCCAGTTCCTCGGCCGGGGTGTCCAGGGCGCGCTCGACCAGGGCCGCGGGCACCAGTTCCTGGGTGCACAGGGCGACGCACTTCTCCACCACGTTGTAGAGCTGGCGCACGTTGCCGGGCCAGGCCGCGCCGCGCAGGCGCTCCAGGCCCTCGGGCGCGAAGCCGGCGATGCTGCGCTTGTAGCGCTCGGCCAGGGTGTTGAGGAAATGCACGGCCAGCGGCGGGATGTCCTCGCGGCGCTCGTCCAGGGAGGGCAGGCGCAGCCCGACCACATTGATGCGGTAATAGAGGTCTTCGCGGAAACGCCCGGCGGCGATCTCCGCGGCCAGGTCGCGGTGCGTGGCCGAGAGGATGCGTACGTCGACCGGCAGGGTGCGCGTGGCGCCGACCGGGCGCACCTGCCGCTCCTGCAGCACGCGCAGCAGCTTGACCTGCAGGGCGACCGGCATGTCGCCGATCTCGTCGAGCAGCAGCGTGCCGCCCTCGGCCGACTGGAACAGGCCCTGGTGGTCGCGCGCCGCGCCGGTGAAGGCGCCCTTCACGTGGCCGAACAGCTCGGACTCCAGCAACTGCTCGGGGATCGCGCCGCAGTTGATGGCCACGAAGGGCCGCGACTTGCGCGGGCTGGCGGCGTGGATGGCGCGCGCCAGCACCTCCTTGCCGGTGCCGGACTCGCCGCGGATCAGCACGCTGGCGTCGCTGGCGGCCACCAGCTCGGCCTCGGCCAGCACCTGCTCGAGCAGCGGGCTGCGCGTGACGATCCCGCTCCGCCAGCCGGCCGGCGTGCGCGCGGGCGCCGGAGCGCGAGGGCGCGCTCGACTTCCTGCATCAGGTCGCGCGCTTCGAAGGGTTTGGGCAGGTAGCCGAACACGCCCCGGCGCGTCGCCGAGACGGCGTCAGGGATGGTGCCGTGCGCGGTCAATATGATGACCGGCAGCGTGGGCTGCTCGCGGTGGATGGCCTCGAACAGCGCCATGCCGTCCATGCCGTTCATGCGCAGGTCGGTGAGCACCAGGTCGGGGGTCTGCGCGGCCAGGCGCCCCAGGGCCTGTTCGCCGCTCGCGGCCTCGATCACCCGATGGCCTTCCTTGGTCAGGCGCAGCGCGAGCAGGCGCAGCAGCTGCGGGTCGTCGTCGACGATCAGGATGTCGGCCATGGCTTCAGTCGGTGGCGGGGACGGGCAGGTGCAGGCGGAAGGTGCTGCCGCGTCCGGCTTCGCTGGCAAAGGAGATGCTGCCGCCGTGCAGTTCCGCGCACTGGCGCGCGATGGCCAGGCCGAGGCCGGTGCCTTCGATGTTGCCGACGTTCCTGGCGCGCTGGAAGGTCTCGAACAGCCGCGCCTGGTCCTCGGCCGGGATGCCGATGCCGCGGTCGATCACGCTGAACTCCAGTTCGGCGGGCCGCAGATCGAGCGCCAGGCGCACGGTGGCGCCGCGCGGCGAGTACTTCACGGCGTTCGACAGCAGGTTGCCCACCGCGTGCGTGAGCAGGTCCTCGTCGAGTTCCCGCCAGGGCTGTTCGCCGGTGCATTCCAGCGCCAGCACCAGCTTGTCGCCGGCGGCGCGCTGCGCCTCGGCCAGCAGCCGCGCGGCCAGCGCGCGCGCGTCGCTGCGCAGCGGTTTGAACTCCAGCTTGTTGGATTCGGCACGACCGATGAACAGTACCTGCTCGAGCATGCCGTTCATGCGCCGCACCGCGCCCTTGATCAGGTTCACCACCTCGCGGCGTTCGGTGGCCGGCAGGGTGTCGCCGAAATCCTCGATCAGCTCGGCCGAGGAGAGGATGGTGGCCAGCGGGGTGCGGAACTCGTGCGAGGTCATGGCCACGAAGCGTGTCTTCAGCTCGGAGAGCTCGCGCTCGCGCGCCAGAGCGCGGCGGATCTCCTCCTCGGCGCGCTTGCGTTCGCCGATGTCGATGTAGAACCAGATGGTGCCGCGCGCCAGCTCGGCCGGGTCGATGGCGCGCCCGGACAGTTCGCACCAGACCAGGCTGCCGTCGCTGCGCCGCGCCTGCCATTCGCCGCTGTAGGCGCCTTCGGACTGCAGCCGCGGCACGCATTCGGCCAGGCAGCGCGACCACTCGGCATGCGAGGCGAAGGTGATCTCGGCGGTCTTGCCGATCAGCGCGCCGGGTTCGTGGCCGAGCAGCTGCTGTTCGAGCGCCGCGTTGGCCCATTTGATGCGCCCGTCCTGCACGTGCAGGATGCCGACCGCGGTCGTTTCCAGCACCGCCTCGCGCTCGGCCAGGGTCTGCTTGAGGTTTTCCTGCAGCAGCACCTGGCGCGTGACATCGGACAGGAAGTTGAGCGTCGCGGGCTTGCCCTCCCAGTCGATCGACACCGCGCTGATCTGCAGCCACATCACCTCGCCCCTGGGGGTGATGACGCGGAAAGTGTAGTTGTTCTCCACCGGCTCGCCGCGCATGCGCCGCAGGTAGTTGCCGTAGACGCGCGCGCGGTCGTCCGGATGGATCATTTCGATGAACGGCGTGGCCATCGCCTCTTCCGGCGTGCGGTCGGTCAGCGTGAAGGCCTTGCTGTTGCCGAAGCGGATCTTGCCGTCCTGCGTGACGATGATGCCTTCGTTGGCGTTCTCGACCACCGCGCGGTAACGCTCCTCGGAACTGCGCAGGGCTTCCTCGGTCCGCTTGCGCTCGGAGATGTCGCGGATGAAGGAACTGAAGGTCCAGCCCGCGCCGGTCTTCACCGGCCAGACCGAGAGCTCGACGTCGAACTCACGGCCGTCGCGGTGCAGGGCGGTGGTCTCGACGCGCCGGTTCAGGATGCCGCCGGCGCCGAGGTCCTCCCCGGCCAGGAAGCGCGCCAGGCCGTGGTGGTGGCGGGCGCGGTGCTGCCCGGGCACGATCAGCTCGGTCAGGATGCGGCCCAGCGCTTCGCCGGCGCTCCAGCCGAACATCTGCTCGGCCTTGGCGTTCCAGTCGAGGATCACGCTGCCCTGGTCGATGGTCAGCACCGCGTCGTTGGCGGTGTCGATCAGCATGCGCACGCGTTCGTCGAGCTCGGCGTTGATCTGCCGCTGGCGTTCGACGGTGCGCAGCCGCTCGGTGATGTCGGTGGCGATGCCGGCCACGCGGTAGACGCGGCCTTCGGCGTCACGCACCGGGAAGGCGCGCGCGCGCACCCAGCGCAGGCCGCCGTCGGGCCGTACCACCCGGTATTCGAGGTGGTAGCCGCCTTCGGCCTGCAGGGGGAGGGCTTCGAGCACGCGCCGGCGGTCGTCCGGGTGGACCGACTCGATGAAGGACATCGGGTCGGCATACAGGCTCTCGGCGCTGCGCCCCCAGATGCGTTCGTAGGCCGGGCTGATGTAGTGAACGTGCGCGCGGTCCGGGTCGGCCATCCACAGCACCTCGCCGACGTTCTCGGCGATCTGGCGGAAAAGTTCCTCGCTGCTGCGCAGGTCCTCGATGCCGGGCGGTTTGCGTTCGATCGGGCGGGTCATGCGGGTGGGCGGGTCCTGGACGGGGCGCGGTGGGCGAAAATCCGCAGCGATTGTAGCCCTCCGCGCACGGCAGTGTCGCGCGCTGCGCTGCGGGTCCGCTCAGCGCCCGCGCAGGTACTCGTGCAGGATGCGCCCGGCGTCCTCCAGGGCGCCGTCGTTGCGGATCTCCAGCGTGGGCACGCCCGGCGGCGGCGAGAACGAGGCGGCGCGCGCGAGGCGCTTCTCGATCTGTGCGGCATTCTCACGGCCGCGCGCGGCCAGCCGGGCGCGCAGCACCGCCGGCGTGGCGCAGACGTGCACCAGTTCCAGCGCGGGAAACAGGATCAGGGCCTGCGGCAGGTACTCGCGGGAGCCGTTCACCACCACCGTGTCGCCGGCCTGCAGCCAGCCGAGGACCTCGCCGCCGATGCCATAGGCCAGGCCGTTGGCGCGCCAGTGCATGACGAAATCGCCGGCCACCAGGCGCCGGCCGAAAGGTTTCGGCGTCGACCGTGTCATGCGCTTCGCCACCGGGCTGTGCGGGGCGGGTCACGGTGCGTCGCGCAAAGCGCACGCGATCGGTCGGTGTGAGTTGCGCCCGTACCCAGGCGAGCACGCTGTCCTTGCCGGCGCCCGAGGGGCCGGCCACGTACACCAGGCGTCCGGCGCTCATGACTGCAGGGGAATGCGTTCGATCATGCGGAAATCCGCGTCGGGCCCGGTTTCCTCGAACACGCACACGGCGTCGAAACGCGGCGGGTCGGCCGGCAGGCGCGCCTGCGCGGCCGCCGTCAGGGCCGCCAGGTGGCGGCGGTCCGCATCCGGCAGCGCGCCGCTCAGCGACAGGTGGAAGCGAAACTGCTCCAGCACCCAGGGATAGCCCCAGCGCTGCAGCAGTTCGTCTTCGCGCGCGTCCAGGCCGGCGGCGCGGCGACGGGCAAGGTCCGCAGGCTGCAGCGGGGCGCGCAGGTGGTCGGGAGCGGTCACGCAGTCGGCGGCGATGGCGTCCAGGCGTGGGTCCGCCGCAGCCGGGACCAGGGCGAGAAAGTCATCGAGCAGCACGACGCGCAGCGGCCGCAGGGTGAAGGCCGCATGCCCGGCGGCCAGGTCGCCGACGGCGGCGCACAGCGTGGCGGGCGTGGCGCCCGGCACGAGGCGGAACGGCGCTTTCAGGGTGGCGTGGAAGCCGTAGCGGCGCGGCGCGGCGGTCAGGCGCGCGAATTCGAGGGCAGGCAGGCCCTCGACCTGCGGCATTGCAAGCGAGCGGCCGGTGGCCGCGCAGCGGCCCAGCCAGTGCGCGCCGAACTCGGCCCAGGCTTCGCCCGGCGCCGGCGCGTAGTACAGGGCGTAGCGCGCGCTCATGCCCCGGGTTCCACCAGAAGCTGCACCAGGTCGCCGGCGAAATGCGTGCTGCCGAATTCGAGCGGCGTGCCCTGCGGATCGACGTTCAGGCCTTCCACGTGCAGCACCGGTCGCCCCGGGGGCTGGCCGAGCCGGGCGGCGACCGCCTTGTCCGGCAGTCGCGCGGTGATGCGGCTGATGGTGCGCGTGTAGTCGGGGATGCCGCAGGCGGCCAGCGCGCGGCTGATCGAGCCGCTGCGCTCGAATGCCGCCACCAGTCCGGGCACGCGCGCGGCGCAGAAATAGTGCTCGGCCAGGCTCACCGGACGCCCGTGCGTTTCGCCCAGCGTGACCAGGCGCAGCACGCGCGTGCCGCCCGGCAGCTGCAGCGCGCGCGCCACTGCGGCCGGGGCGCGCATCTCGCCGGATTCGACCAGCGTATGGCTGCCCTTGAGTCCTGCCGCAGCGAGGTTCTCGGCGAAGCGCGTGCGCCTGCCCAGAACGTAGTCGACGGCGAAATCGGCGACGAAGGTTCCGCGTCCGTGTTGCACGCGCAGCAGGCCGCGCGCGGCCAGGCTGCCCAGCGCCTGGCGCACCGTGTGGCGGTTGACGCCGAAGCTTTCGGCCAGCGCGTGTTCGGCCGGCAGCCTTTCGCCCGGCTGCAGGCGCCCCTGCGCGATCTGGTCGGCGATGCGCTGTTCGATCTGCGTCCATACCGCGGCGCCCGCCATGAACCTGTCACGCGCGCTGCGTACCTTGAGTGCCTGTCCGCCCATGCCGATCCCCTCGGTCATAAAAACTTAACGTTGCGCGTCTGGCATGCGATGCCATCAGCAAGATGTCTAGACCTCTCGGAGGGTAGCGTGCAGATGTTTCAGCCAGTTGACAGCCAGGATCACCCGCAGCAGGAGGACCATGCGGCAAGGCGTGCCTGGATGGGGGCGCTGGCGCGCGCCGATACCGCGCTGCTGGAACACGGCCTGCGCGAAGTCGGCCTGCCGGACTATGTCTGGCTGCGCCGTCCCGAGACCGGGTTGATGATGGTGCGCGGTCGCGCCGGCGGCACCGGCGAGCGCTTCAATCTGGGCGAGATGACGGTCACGCGCTGCGCGCTGCGCCTGGCCGCGGGCGAGAGCGGCGTGGCCTATGTGCCCGGGCGCTCGCACCGCAAGGCCGAACTGGCCGCGCTGGCCGATGCGCTGCTGCAGTCCCCGCAGTCGGCCGCCGCGCTTCGTGCCGCCCTGCTCGAGCCGCTGGAGCGCGAGCTGCAGGAGCGCGCCGAGTGCATGCAGCGCAAGGCGCAGGCCACGCGCGTGGAGTTCTTCACCGTGGCGCGCGAGGCCGGCGCATGAGCGCCGCCGGCATGCATGCGGGCGGCGCGCTGGCCGGCCTCACGCCGGGCTTCTCCGATCCGGTGGGCGCCGCGCAGGCGGTGTTCCGGCTCTGCCTGGAGCGCCTGTCGCGGCCGGGCACGCTGGCCGAGGTGCGCA
The DNA here is from genome assembly GCA_016713125.1 of Betaproteobacteria bacterium. Taxonomy (GTDB): domain Bacteria; phylum Pseudomonadota; class Gammaproteobacteria; order Burkholderiales; family SG8-39; genus SZAS-79. Next base: position 146,213 of record JADJPT010000014.1, on the reverse strand, counting down.
GCGATGCCGCGCTGCCGGCCGGCCTGCACGTGGCCAGCGGTGCGCTGTTGCTCGCCTTGCTCGATCAGGACACGCGCCTGTGGCTCTCGCCTGCCGCGGCAGGCGCCGCGGCCTACCTGCGTTTTCATACCGGTTGCGTGCCGGTCGACGACCCGGCCGAGGCGGATTTCGCGCTGGCCGCCTCGGTGCGGGAGTTGCCGCAGCTCGAGCGCTTCGCGCAGGGCAGCGAGGACTATCCGGACCGCTCGACCACGTTGATCGTGCAGGTCGAGTCCCTGGCCACCGACGCCGGCTGGACGCTGCGCGGTCCGGGCATCGCCGACAGCGTCAGGCTGTCCGCCGCCGGCCTGGGTGCGGCCTTCGCTCTCGACTGGGCCGCCAACCGGCGCCGCTTTCCCTGCGGCGTGGATGTCTTTCTGGCCTCCGACAGCAGGCTGGCCGGCCTGCCGCGCACCACCCGACTGGAGGATTCCGCATGTACGTAGCCGTCAAGGGCGGCGAACGCGCCATCCTGAATTCCTACGCCCTGCTGGGCGAGGTGCGGCGCGGCGATCCCGCGCTGCCCGAGCTGTCGCTCGAACAGATACGCGAGCAGTTGCGGCTGGCCGTTGACCGCGTGATGTGCGAAGGCTCGGTCTACGACCCGGAGCTGGCCGCGCTGGCGATCAAGCAGGCGGCCGGCGACCTGGTCGAGGCGATCTTCCTGCTGCGCGCCTACCGCGCCACGCTGCCGCGGCTGGGCTACACGCTGCCGCTGGACACGGCGCACATGCGCCTGTGGCGGCGTGTGTCGGCCACGTTCAAGGATCTGCCCGGCGGCCAGTTGCTCGGCTCGACCTACGATTACACGCAGCGGCTGCTCGACTTCTCCCTGGCTGCCGCGGGCGAGGCGCCGGTGGCTGCGCAGGCTGCACCGGCCGCCGCAGAAGCCGTGCCGCGCGTGGTCGACCTGCTCGGCGACGAGGGCCTGATCGAGGCGCACGTTCCGGCCGCCGGCGATCCCGAACCGCGCGACCTCACGCGCGAGCCGCTGACGTTTCCGGCCGAGCGTGCGGTGCGCCTGCAGAACCTGGCGCGCGGCGACGAAGGCTTCCTGCTCGCCATGGGCTACTCGACGCAGCGCGGCTACTCGCACAGCCATCCGTTCGCCGGCGAGATCCGCCACGGTCTGGCCGAGGTCGAGATCGAGCCCGAGGAACTGGGTTTCGCGATCTCGATCGGCGACCTCGAGCTGACCGAATGCCAGATGGTCAACCAGTTCGCCGGCTCGAAAACCCAGCCGCCGCAGTTCACGCGCGGCTACGGCCTGGCGTTCGGCGCCAGCGAGCGCAAGGCGATGGCCATGTCGCTGGTGGATCGCGCGCTGCGTGCCGGCGAGCTCGGCGAGGCCGCCGAGTCGCCCGCGCAGATGCAGGAGTTCGTTCTTTCGCACAGCGACAGCCTGGAAGCCTCGGGCTTCGTGCAGCACCTGAAGCTGCCGCATTACGTCGATTTCCAGGCCGAGCTCGAGCTGGTGCGCAGGATGCGCGCCGGCCTGCAGGCGGCCGGCGAGGAAGAGGAGCGCGCCGCATGAACCCCACCGACCTGCCCGCGGCCGTCGAGCGCGACGCCAACTTCAACTTCGGCTACCTGGACGAGCGCACCAAGCGCATGATCCGGCGCGCCATCCTGAAGGCGGTGGCGATACCGGGCTACCAGGTGCCGTTCGGCTCGCGCGAGATGCCGCTGCCCTACGGCTGGGGCACCGGCGGCATCCAGGTGACGGCCTCGGTGATCGGACCGCAGGACGTGCTGAAGGTGATCGACCAGGGCGCCGACGACACCGTCAACGCGGTCAGCATCCGGCGCTTCTTCCAGCGCACCACGGGCGTGGCGGTCACCGAACGCACCGTCGAGGCGACGCTGATCCAGACCCGCCACCGCATCCCCGAGACCCCGCTGGCCGAGGGCCAGGTGATCGTCTACCAGGTGCCGGTGCCCGAGCCCCTGCAGCGCCTGGAGCCGCGCGAGACCGAGACGCGCCGCATGCACGGCCTGGCCGAGTACGGGCTGATGCACGTGAAGCTGTACGAGGACATCGCGCGCTACGGACACGTGGCCACCACCTACGACTACCCGGTGATGGTCGACGGGCGCTACCTGATGGCGCCTTCGCCGATCCCCAAGTTCGACAACCCGAAACTGCACATGAACCCGGCCCTGCAGCTGTTCGGCGCCGGACGCGAGAAGCGCATCTACGCCGTGCCGCCGTGGACCAGCGTCGAGAGCCTGGCCTTCGAGGACCATCCCTTCGAGGTGCAGCGCTGGTCGCAGCCCTGCGCGTTGTGCGGATCCACGCAGAGCTTCCTCGACGAGGTGATCGTCGATGACCGCGGCGGACGCATGTTCGTGTGCTCGGACACCGACTGGTGCCGTCAGAGGAGACCCGCAGATGCATGAGAACGATCGTCCCATCCTGCGCGTGCGCGGCGTGGTCAAGCGCTATGGCGCGCGCGCCGCGGTCGACGGCGTGTCCTTCGAGCTGTGGCCCGGCGAGGTGCTGGCGGTGGTCGGCGAGTCCGGCTCGGGCAAGAGCACCCTGCTGAACGCGGTGTCGGCGCGCGCCCGTCCGGACGCCGGCGAGGTCGAGTTCCTGACGCGCCACGATGGCCCGGTGGACGTGTACGCGCTTTCCGAGGCGGCACGGCGCCTGCTGGCGCGCACCGACTGGGGATTTGTGCACCAGAACGCCGCCGAAGGCCTGCGCATGAACGTGTCCGCCGGGGCGAACGTGGGCGAGCGCCTGATGGCCCTGGGCGAACGGCACTACGGGCGCATCCGCGCCGAGGCCGGCGACTGGCTGCGCCGCGTGGAGATGGATGTTGCGCGCATCGACGACAGCCCGCAGACATTCTCGGGCGGCATGCGCCAGCGCCTGCAGATCGCGCGCAACCTGGTGACGCGCCCGCGGCTGGTGTTCATGGACGAGCCGACCTCGGGCCTGGACGTCTCGGTGCAGGCCCGGCTGCTGGACCTGCTGCGATCGCTGACGCGCCAGCTCTCGCTGGCCGCCATCATCGTGACCCACGACCTGGCCGTGGCGCGGCTGCTCGCGCACCGCATGATGGTGATGAAGGGCGGGAGGGTGGTGGAGACCGGCCTGACCGACCAGGTGCTGGACGACCCGCAGCATCCGTACACGCAGCTGCTGGTGTCTTCGGTGCTGCAGCCGTGAGCGCCGCCGCCATGCATCGCCCGGCGATACGCGTCGAGGGCCTGTCCAAGACCTTCACCCTGCACAACCAGGGCGGCGCGCAACTGCAGGTGCTCAGGAACGTCAGCTTCGAAGTCCATCCCGGCGAGTGCGTCGCCCTGGATGGTGCGTCCGGGGCGGGCAAGAGCAGCCTGCTCAAGCTCATCCATGCCAGCTACCTGGCCAGCGCCGGCAGCATCCGCATCGACGATGGCTCAGGCGCGGTCGAAGTCGGCACCGCGGCGCCGCGCGAGCTGATGCGCCTGCGGCGCGACGTGATCGGCTATGTGAGCCAGTTCCTGCGCACGGTGCCGCGCGTGGCAGCGCTCGACGTGGTTGCCGAGCCGCTGATCGAGGAAGCCGGCGATTCCCTGGACCGGGCGCGCGACGCATTGCAGCAGGCCGAGGGCCTGCTGCGCCGCCTGCGCATCCCGGCGCGGCTCTGGCAGGTGCCGCCGGCCACCTTCTCGGGCGGCGAGCAGCAGCGCGTCAACATCGCGCGCGGTTTCATCCGCCGCAAAGCGGTACTGCTGCTGGATGAACCGACCGCGTCTCTGGACGCGGACAACCGGATCACGGTGACCGCGATGATCAACGAGGCGCGCCAGGAAGGCGCCGCCATCGTCGGCATCTTCCACGACGTTCGCGTGCGCGAAGCGGTCGCCACGCGAACCTACGACATGAGGCAGGCACTATGAATGGCGAAATGGTTTTCAAGAGCGCGCGCATGGTGCTCGGTGACGAGGTGGTGTACGGCACGCTGGCGGTGGCGGGCGGCAGCATCGCCGCGCTGGACGCCGGCGGAACCGGCCTCGCGCAGGCCGCCGACCTGGAGGTGATTTCCTGCTGCCCGGGCTGGTCGAGCTGCACACCGACAATTTCGAGCGCCACCTGATGCCGCGTCCGCGCACCCAGTGGCCGACGCTGCCGGCGCTGCTGGCGCACGATGCCGAGATCGCCGCGGCCGGCATCACCACGGTCTACGACGCGCTGGGGGTCGGCGACACCGATCCGCAGGCCATGCGCGGCCAGAGCATGGGTTCCGTACTGGATGCGATCGCCGAGGCGACGCGCGGCGGCGTGCTGCGCGCCGAACATCGACTGCACATACGCGTGGAGCTGCCGGCGCCCAATGCCATGCCGCTGTTCGAGCCGTTTCGCGACCACCCGCTGGTCGGCCTGATCTCGCTGATGGACCACACCCCCGGCCAGCGCCAGTGGGAGGACATCGAGCAGGCGCGCATCTATTACACGGGCAAGAAGGGCTGGTCCGACGAGCGTTTCGAGCGTTCGGTGCGCGAGGCGAAGGAGCAGCAGGAACGCCATGCGCGACCGCAACGGCGCCATTTCGTCGAGTACGCCGTCAAACGCGGCGTGGTGCTGGCCAGCCACGACGACACGAACATCGGCCACGTCGAGGAGGCGCATCGGGAAGGCGCGGCGATCTCGGAGTTTCCCACCCGCGTCGAAGCGGCACGCGCGGCGCGCGACAAGGGCATGTCGGTGGTGATGGGCGGCCCCAACGTGGTGCGCGGCGGCTCGCACTCGGGCAACGTGGCGGCGGTGGAACTGGCGCGGCTGGGCCTGCTCGACACTCTGTCTTCGGATTACGTGCCGGCCAGCCTGCTGCTGGCGGCGTTCCGTCTGGTCGACGAGGCCGGCTTCAGCGTGCCGCAGGCCGCGGCCACGGTGAGCCGCAATCCGGCGCGCGCACTCGGCCTGGAGGATCGCGGCGAGATCGCCGCAGGCCGGCGCGCCGACCTGGTGCAGGTGCGGCTGGTGGAGCGCGTCGACGGCGTGCGTCAGCCCGTGGTGCGTGCGGTCTGGCGGGAAGGGCGCCGCGTGGTCTAGCCTGCAGTCCCCCCGGCTGCCCCGGGGGATGTATCTTTACCGATACACGAATTGACAGGAGATCGGCTCCAGGAGCCGATCTCGCAAATCAAAAGTTCAGAAATCAGTGCAGCGCGGGGGCCTGGTCCTGACTCCCGATCAGCCTGGCGCGCACGCGCTTGGACAGCCAGTCGATCAGGTACACGGTGCCCAGGATCAGCAGCAGGATGAAGCAGGCCTCCTCCCAGAGCAGGGTGCGGATGCGGTCGGCGAGGAAGAAACCGATGCCGCCTGCGCCGACGATGCCCAGGATGGTCGCCGAGCGGGTGTTGGACTCGAAGATGTAGAGCACGTTCGACAGCATGATGGGCAGCACCTGCGGCAGCACGCCGAAGCGCATGGTCTGGATCGGGGTGGCGCCCGAGGCTCGAACGCCCTCGACCGGCTTCCTGTCGATGTTCTCGATGGCCTCCGAATAAAGTTTGGCCAGCGTGCCGGTGTCGGAAATGATGATGGCCAGGATGCCGGCCAGCGGACCCAGGCCGACGGCCCGCACGAAGATCAGCGCCCAGATCAGCTGGTCGACGCCGCGCAGCACGTCGCTCGAGCGGCGGAAGAAGAACCGCACCACCCAGCCCGGCACCATGTTGCGGGCACAGGCAAAGCCCAGCGGCACGGCCAGCACGGCGGCGATCACGGTGCCGAGGAAGGCCATGCCCACGGTCTGCAGCATGGCGTAGGCGTAATCCCAGTGGGCCCCCTTGGCCGTCGGCGGGAACATGTGGCCGACCACCTCCACCAGCTTGCCCATGCCCGCCCACAGGCGCAGGGGCGACATGTTGAAGATGTAGAAGCAGTACGCGGTCAGTGCAAGGAAGGCCGCGGCCAGCGACCACAGCGGCAGGCGCTGCACGAACGGCGCGCCGAACGCACCCGGGTTGAGACTGCGGGCATGCGCTATGGCGCCCGGGTTGATGTCTGCGGGGTGCAGGATCAATGCGAAGCCCTCTTTTCCGATGAAGCGGTGGCGCACCTTCCTCGCACAGCATGTCGATCAGCACCACGGCAGTGACCAGCAGGATGATCAGCGCGCTGATGTCCTCGTAGTACAGGCGGCTGACCGCGGTGTAGAACTCCTGGCCGATGCCGCCGGCGCCGACGAAGCCCATCACGGCAGCGCCGCGCACGTTGATCTCGAAGCGCCAGAGCGCGAACGAGGTGAAGTTGGGCAGTACCTGCGGCAGCACCGCAAAGCGTATGGTCTGTATCCAGTTGGCGCCGGTGGCCTTGAGCCCGTCGACCGGTTTCATGTCGATGTTCTCCACCGCTTCGGCGAACAGCTTGCCGTTGCCGCCCATGGAGTGAATGGCGATGGCGAGGATGCCGGCCAGCGGGCCGATGCCGAAGGCGAACACGAACACCAGCGCGAACACCAGCTCCGGGATGGTGCGGGCGAATTCGAAGATGCGGCGCGTGATCCAGTAGCTCGCCTTGCCGCGCGACAGGTTCTGTGCGGCATGGAAGCACAGCGCCAGCGCCCCCAGCGTTCCCAGCAGCGTGGCGATGTAGGCGATCAGCACCGTTTCCCAGAGGAGTTTCAGCCACTTGGGCAGGCCGTAGAACCACTCGGCCATGTCGCCGGCGAAGTTCGCCAGGGTCAGCGTCGGCAGGGTCTTGGCCACGTACTCATGGATGCGCGGAATCCCCTGGAACAGCTTCTGCAGGTTGAACTCGCCGATCCAGGCGGAGGCGAGCAGCGCAACGACGAACAGCCCCCCATAGCCGAGGCTGATCCAGCGTTTGCGCGCCTGCAGGTCGCGCCAGGAGGATTCGAATGCGCGTACGGCCTGCATTCCTGCGGCGGTGGCGGCCATCTGTTTCGGTTCCTCAGTTCTTGCGGCGGTTGCGCCGCTGTTCCTGCACGGCATCCAGGATGGGTTGGTACATCTCGTGGGTCACGGGCACATAACCCTGCGTCTTGCCGCGGGCCACGATCTCGGCCATCTTCGGGTCGATCGTCTGCAGGTCGACGAACAGCTTCTGTATGTCGCGCTTCATGTCCTGCGGCAGGTCCTTGCGCACCGTCACCGGCGAGCTGGGGATCAGCGGCGAGCGCCAGATCACGCGCAACCGCTTCGGGTCGAGCACGCCGCGGTCGGTCATGGCCTTGAGCACGCCGCGCGACAGCGGGTCGCGTGCGCCCCAGACGAAGGCGCTGTCGAACTGTCCGCCCACCACCCCCAGTGCGCTCTGCTCGTGTCCGCCGGAGTAGACCGTGCGGCCGAAAAACTTCTCCGCCTCGATGCCGGCGGCGCGCAGCGATACCAGCGGAATCAGATAGCCGGAGGTCGAGTTCGGATCCGCCCAGGCCAGCGACCTGCCCTTGAGGTCCTCGAGTTTCTGGTAGCCGGTGTCCGAGCGCACGATCAGGTGGGCGTGGTAGCCGACGTCGCCGTCGGGCTCCTTGGCGGCGGCCAGCGGTTCGACCGCGCCGTTGGAATCTATCCACGCCGCCGCATAGGCCGCCGGCCCGAGGCCGGCGAACTGGATCTGGCCCGAGGTCAGGGCCTGGATGGTTCCCGAATAGTCGGAGGCGGTGAAGATCCTGAGTTCGACGCCGAGGCGATCCTTGAAGGTCCGGGCGAAATCCTTGAAGCGTGCTTCGGTCGCGCCCTGGCTCTCCGAGCTGACCGCGCTCATAGAGACCACCGGGAACTTCGTTTTCCAGTCCTGGGCGCATACCCCCGCTGCAGAGGCAGCGAGGGCGGCGCCGATGATCAGCCGGACGAGCATGGGTTCAGCGCTTGCGCGTCTTGCGCACTTCGATGGCGGCGTCGAGCACCGGCTTGTACATTTCATGCGTGACCGGCACGAAGCCCGAGGTCTTGCCGCGTGCCGCGGCTTCGGCCACCAGCGGGTGCGTCTTGGCCAGGTCGGTCCAGAAGGCGCGCAGGTCGCGCTTCATGTCCTCGGGCATGTCCTTGCGGACCACCACCAGCGGGTTGGGGATCAGCGGCGATTCCCAGATGACGCGGAACTGGTCCATCTTCAGCACGCCGCGATCGACCATGGCGCGGATCTGGCCGGCATTGTGGCCTTTCGACGACCAGGTGAAGCCGGAGTCGAACTGCCCGCCGATCACGCCCAGCACGCTCTGCTCGTGGCCGCCGGAGAACAGCGTCTTGCCGAAGAACTTGTCCGGCTCGATGCCTGCGCCGCGCAGCGAGACCAGCGGGATCAGGTAGCCGGAGGTGGAGTTCGGGTCGGCCCAGGCCAGCGTCTTGCCCTTCAGGTCTTCGAGCTTGCGGTACGGGCTGTCGCTCTTGACGATCAGGATCGAGTGATAGCCGAGCGCACCGTCGAGCTCCCGGTTGGCCACCAGCGGCTCGACGCCGCCGCTGGAGTCGATCCAGGCTGCCGAGTAGGCGCTGGCGCCCATCTGACCCATGTGGATCTGGCCGGAGGTCAGTGCCTGAACCGTGCCCGAGTAGTCGGTGGCCGTGTAGATGCGCATCTCGGCGCCGACTTTCTGCTTGAACAAGTCGGCGAGTTCCTTGAAGCGCGCCTGCGTGGCGGCCTGGTTTTCGGCGCTGACCGAGCTGAAGCCGACCACCGGGACCTTCTTTCTCCAGTCCTGCGCCTGGACCAGCGTGGCGGAGGCGGCCAGGGCCAGGCCCAGCACGCCTGCGGACAAGAGGCGAATGCTTGCGTTCATACGGAAATCTCCTTGGGTGTGGAAAAGTGCGGGGATGTGTCGGATCAGGCTGCGACCGGCTCACGTGCCGGGCTGCGCTCGAGACCGGCGGCGGTGGAGGTGGCCGATTCATCGAAGCCCGAACCGTCGCCTTCGACGCCGTAGATGCGGCGCACGGTGTCCAGCGTGAGCTCGCCGGGCAGGCCGTCGAACATGACTTCACCGCCGGCGATGCCGACGATGCGGTCGCAGTACTGGCGGGCGGTGTCCAGGGTGTGCAGATTGCAGATCACCGTGATTCCGTCCTCGCGGTTGATCGCGCGCAGCGCCTGCATCACCTGGATCGCGCTGCGCGGATCCAGCGAGGCGATGGGCTCGTCGGCCAGGACGATATCGGGCTCCTGCATCATCGCCCGCGCGATGGCGACGCGTTGCTGCTGGCCGCCGGACAGGGTCTCGGCGCGCTGCAATGCGAGCTGCGAGCAGTCGAGGCGCTCCAGCGCCAGCACGGCCATCGCGCGCTCGGCTTCGCTGAAACGCTTGAACAGCGAAGGCAGCGTGGCGTGGCGCGAGACGCGGCCCAGCAGCACATTGGTGATCACGTCCAGGCGCGGCACGAGGTTGAACTGCTGGAAGATCATCGCGCAGCGCGAGCGCCAGCGCAGCAGTGCGCGGCCGCGCAGTTCGCTGACCGGCTCGCCGTGCCAGGCGATCTGGCCCGAGCTCGGCTCCGCCAGCCGGTTGATCAGGCGCAGCAGGGTGGACTTGCCGGCGCCGGAACGCCCGATCACGCCGACCATCTGCCCCGCGGGGATGCCGGGGGTGACCGAGCGCAGTGCATCCACCTTGCCAAAAGTCTTTCTTACGGCGCGTATCTCGAGCACGGGTGACTCCTGAAGTGGTGGGCGCAAGATAGCGGCGGCGTGTTACCGATCGGCGTCGGTGGCATGACGCTTTTGTGTCAGATCGATGAAGGCGGCGCGATCCGCTGTAACGAGGCGGTAAGGCGCGCACGCTAGGCTGTGCGTCGAAGGAAGCCGAAAATTCATCTGAAAAGGAGACACCCATGGCGCTCGCCATCGAAGACATCACGGCCCTGTTCGAGTCGCGCGGCGCGCAGCTTTACGGCAGCGAGGCGGTCAGCCAGCTCGACCACGCCCTGCAGTGCGCTCAGCTGGCCGAGCACTGGGGTGCACAGCCGGAACTGGTGATCGCCAGTCTGCTGCACGACCTGGGTCACCTGCTGGTCGACCAGCCGCACGAGATCGACAACGACACCGACGACGTGCACCAGTTCATCCCGGTGCCTTTCCTGCGCGGCGTGTTCAGCGACGCGGTGATCGAACCGATACGGCTGCACGTCGACGCCAAGCGCTACCTGTGCGCCACCGAGGCGGGCTACTGGGAGCATCTGTCGCCGGCCTCCAAGCACAGCCTGGAACTGCAGGGCGGGCCGTTCGATGCCGACGCGGCACTCGCGTTCATCGCCCGGCCGCATGCCACTGAGGCGGTGCTGTTGCGCCGCTGGGACGATCTGGCCAAGACGCCGGGACTGCCCACGCCCGGGCTGGCGCACTACGTGCGGCTGATGCGCGACTGCTCGCTGTAACCCCGCGCCGCCGAGGCGCTGCCGCAGGACGGCCCGGCGCGTCTTGCGGGACGCGTCCGCATGAGAGAATCCGGCGAAGGATTCCCTCATGCTGCGCCTCTTCCTCGTACTGAACGCCCGGCTCGCGCTGCGCAGCGGCCGCATCCTGCTGTCGGTGGCGGGCATCGCGCTGGGCGTGGCGCTGGGCTTCGCCGTGCACCTGATCAACCGCGCGGCGGCGGACGAGTTCGCGCTGGCCGTGCGTTCCGTGGCCGGCGAGGCCGATTTCGAAGTGCGCGCCGGTCGCGCCGGTTTCGCCGAATCCCTGTATGCCGTGCTCTCGCGCCTGCCCGGCATCGCGGTGGCGAGCCCGGTGGTCGAGATCGAGGCCGCGGTGGACGGCGGGCGCGGTGCGCTGAAGGTCCTGGGCCTGGATTCGCTGCGCGCGGCCCAGGTGCAGACGCGGCTGTTCGCCGACGACCCGCAGCGCATCTTCGCGCTGCTCGAACCCGACGCGGTGCTGCTGTCCGCGCAGGCGGCCGCGGCGTTCTCCCTGGGCGAAGGCGACCGGCTGGCGCTGGTGGTCGGCCTGGAGCGCGTGGAGCTGCGCGTCGCCGGCGTGCTGCCGGCCGAGACCGTGCGCGGGCGCATCGCGCTGGCCGACATCGCCACGGCGCAATGGCGGCTCGGCCGGCTGGGCACGCTGAACCGCATCGACCTGCGCCTCGCACCGGGCAGCGACCCGGCGGCGATGCGCGCGCGCGTCGAAGCCTTGCTGCCCTCCGGCGCCTACGTGACACGCGTGGAGACGCGCGAGGAGCAGGGCGCCAAGCTCTCGCGCGCCTACCGCGTCAACCTCAGCGTGCTGGCCATGGTGGCGCTGTTCACCGGGGGCTTCCTGGTGTTTTCCGCCCAGGCGCTGGAGACGGCGCGACGCCGCGGCGAGCACGGGCTGCTGCGCGTGCTGGGTCTGACGCGCGGCGGCGTGGCGCGGCTGGTGCTGGTCGAAGCCGCGGCCATCGGCGTGCTGGGCAGCGCCGTGGGCCTGGCCCTGGGCTACGCGCTGGCGAGCCTGGCCTTGCGCACGGCCGGCGCCGACCTGGGCGCGGGCATGTTCCGCGGCGTGAGCGCGGAGCTGCGCTTTCCGTGGCTGGCGGGTGCCGTCTTCTTCGTGGTCGGCGTGGCCATCGCGCTGGCCGGGGCATTGCTGCCGGCGCTGGACGCCGCGCGCGCCGCACCGGCGCGCGCATTGCGCAGCGGTGACGATCAGCGCATGTTCGAGCGCCTGGTCTCGGTCTGGCCGGGCTTCGCGCTGCTGGCTGGCGGCGGCCTGCTCACGCTGCCGGGACCGGTGCAGGGCATCCCGTTGTTCGGCTATGCGGCCATCGCGCTGATCCTGCTCGGCGGCATCCTGCTGATGCCGCGCGCGGCCATCGCGGCGTTTGCCTGGGCCGGCATGCCGCGCTCGGTGCCGCTGGGCCTGGCGCTGGCGCAGCTGCGCGGCGCGCCCGGTCAGGCGATGGTCAGCCTGGCCTCGATCGTCGCCAGCTTCGCGCTGATGGTGGCCATGGCCATCATGGTGTCTTCGTTCCGCCAGTCGGTCGACACCTGGCTGAATGCGGTGCTGCCGGCCGACTATTACTTCCGCACCTCGCACGCCGGCGAGACGGTGTACGTGGACGCGGCCTTCGAGGCGCGCGTGCGCGCGTTGCCGCAGGTCGAGCGGCTGGAACTGCAGCGCTCAGAGCGCCTGACCCTGGACCCGGCGCGTCCCACCGTCTGGCTGGTGGCGCGCGACATGGCCGGCGGCGGCGTCAACGGCGGGGCAAAGGGCGGTGACCCCCTGCTGCCCGTGGTCGGCGAGCGCTACGCGCGCAAGCCCGGCGATCCGCCGCCGGTCTGGATCAGCGAGGCCATGGCCGACCTCTACGGCTATGCGCCGGGGCGGCGCATCGAACTGCCGCTGGGCGGCGCACCGCGCGCCTTCGTGGTCGAGGCCGTGCTGCGCGACTACGCGCGCCAGCACGGCGCGGTGTTCATCGAGCGCGCCGAATACGTGCGATTGACCGGCGACGAACGCGCCAACGACGGCGCGCTGTGGCTGCGGCCCGGCGCCTCGACCGCGGAGCTGGCCGCCGCGCTGCGCGCATTGCCCGGCGGCGCGCAGCTCGACATGGCCGACCCGGGCGAGATCCGCAAGGTCTCGCTCTCGGTGTTCGATCGCAGCTTCGCCGTCACCTACCTGCTGGAGGCGGTGGCCGTGCTGGTCGGCCTGTTCGGGCTTTCGTCCAGCCTGGGCGCCATCGTGCTGGCGAGGAAACGCGAGTTCGGCATGCTGCGCCACATCGGCATGACGCGCGGGCAGATCGGCGCCATGCTGGCCGCCGAGGGCGGGCTGCTGGCCGGCTTCGGCGCGTTCGCCGGACTAGCCGTGGGCTGGGCCATCGGCCTGGTGCTGATCCACGTGGTGAACCGGCAGTCTTTCAACTGGAGCATGGAACTGCACCTGCCCTGGGGCCTGCTGGCCGCGCTGAGCGCGGTGCTGGTGACGCTGGCCGTGCACACTGCCTGGCTGTCCGGACGCGAGGCGATGGGCATGGGGCCGGTGCGCGCGGTGCGGGAGGACTGGTGAGCCGGCGGCGTTTCCTCGCCGCCCTGGGTGCGCTGGCGCTGCCGGGTGCGGCACGCGCGCAGGGCATCCCTGCGCCTCGTGCGCCAGGCGCGTCCGGCGCCTCCGTCGCACGCGAGATCGCCTATCCGGCGGTCAGGCCGGGGGTGCGCCTGACGTTCCCGCGCGATCATGGCGCGCATCCGGCGTTCCGCACCGAGTGGTGGTATGCGACCGGCTGGCTGCGCACCGCGCGCAACGAGGACCTGGGCTTCCAGGTCACGTTCTTCCGCACCCGGCCGCCGTTCGACACCGACAATCCCAGCGCCTTCGCGCCGCGCCAGCTGCTGCTCGCGCATGCGGCGCTGGCCGACGCCGGGCTGGGACGCCTGCGCCACGACCAGCGCGCCGCGCGTCCGGCCCTGGGCCTGGCCGGTGCCGAGGCGGGCAACACCCGCGTATGGATAGACGACTGGACCCTGGCGCTGGAGGGCGGCACCTACCGCACACGCGTCGCGGCGCGCGGATTCTCATTCGAACTGGCCATGCAGGCGCAGCGTGCGCCGCTGCTGCACGGCGAGGGCGGGGCCAGCCGCAAGGGGCGGCGGGCGGGCGAGGCCAGCCATTACTACAGCCGGCCGGCCATGGCCGTGCAGGGGCGCGTGGAGCGTGGCGGAGCCGAGGACACGGTCAGCGGGGTTGCCTGGCTGGATCACGAGTGGTCCAGCACGCTGATGGCGCCCGAGGCCGCCGGCTGGGACTGGATCGGCGTGAGCCTGGACGACGGCGGCGCGCTGATGGCGTTTCGCATGCGCGGCAAGGACGGTACCGACTACTATGCCGGCGGCACCTGGATGCAGGCCGACGGTCGCGTGCGCGGCTACGGGCCGCAGGAGGTGGCGTTCCTGCCGCAGCGCCGCTGGCGCTCGCCGCGCAATGGCACGGAGTATCCGGTGGCGCTGGAAGTGCGCCTGGGCGAGACGCGCTGGCGCATCGAACCGCTGATGGACGACCAGGAACTCGATTCGCGCGCCAGCACCGGCACCATCTACTGGGAGGGCGCGGTGCGCGCCAGCCGCCTCGATGCCGGTGAGGGCGCGCGCGGCGGCCGCGGCTACCTGGAACTGACGGGCTACTGGCGGCCGCTGACGCTGTGAAGTTGCGGGGGCGTGGCTGCGAAACGCGCGGCGCGGCGGGCATCGTGGCGCGGCGCGCATCGTATACTTTGTGCCCTTCGAACCCATGCAGGGAGCGGCACATGCAGCAGGTCCTCATCGTCGGCGCCGGCGCCATCGGCGCCTACCTGGTGCGCGAGCTGCACGCCGCCTGGCCGCAGTTGCGCATGGCCTGCCTGGAGCGCCCCGAGTTCGCCGCCGCGGCGCGCGAGCGCATGCGCTCGCTGGCCGGTGATCGCGTCGAGATCTACGCGCGCGTGGCCGAGGTGCCGGGCGAGATCGACCTGGCGATCGAATGCGGCGGGCATGCCGCGGTGAACCAGCACGGCGTGGAGTGCATGGATCGCAAGCTCGACCTGCTGGTGGCTTCGACCGGCTCGCTGGCCGACCAGGCCCTGTATGACAAGCTGGTGGCGGGGGCGAAACGCAACGGCGTCAAGCTGCTGATCCCGGCCGGTGCGGTGGCCGGCATGGACGGCCTCGCGGCGGCGCGGCTGGCCGGCATCGACCGTGTGCGCTACACCTCGCGCAAGCTGCCGCTGGCCTGGAAGGGCACGCACGCCGAGACCCTGGTGAAACTCGACGAGATCCGCGAGGCGACCGAGTTCCTGCATTGCGATGCGCGCCAGGCGGCCACGCTGTTTCCGCAGAACGCCAACGTCGCGGCGACCATCGCGCTGGCCGGCATCGGCTTCGAGCGCACCGAGGTGTCGCTGAACGCCGATCCGCAGGCGCAGGGCAACACGCACCTGATCGAAGTCGAGGGCGCCTGCGGGCAGATGCGCTTCGAACTGCGCAACAAGCCGTTCGCCGACAACCCCAAGACTTCGATGCTGGCCGGGCTCTCGCTGCTGCGCGTGATCCGCAACCGCGCCGAAGCGGTGCAGGTCTAGCCGCCCGCGAGGGCGTTCCGATCCCAATGCAGCACCCTACAAGGAGCAGGGCATGAGTCGCGAGTTGCTGGCCAGAGAGACCAAGGAACGGGAGATCCTGCACAAGCACCCGGTGCCGGGAAAGATCCTCAGCGAGTTCGTGATTCCGGCCAAGGAGTACGCGAGCCTGACCATGAAGCAGGGACAGACGCTGCGCTTCGTGGACATGGAGGGCAAGCAGGTGCCCGACGTGGTGTGCTTCAACGCCCACGACCTCAGCGAGGAGCTCAACATGGGCAACACGCTGCTGATCAACAAGCGGCGCGAGCTGGTCAAGGGCAACGTGCTGTACTCGGTGATCGCCAATCCGATGATGACCATCACCGGCTACTCCAACGAGCTCAGCTACTCCTACGGGCCGATGTGCAGCGAAGAGGTGAACCGCATCCGCTACGGCATGGCCTGCACGCGCAACTGCCGCGACAATTTCGCCATGGCGCTGAGCGGCTGGGGCTTCACGGCGCGCACCATCCCGAACGCGTTCGTGCCCTTCATGCACGTGGCGGTGGATGCGCAGGGCAACATGGAGATCCGCGAGCCGACCAGCAAGCCCGGCGACTACTACGACCTGCGTGCCGAGATGGACCTGGTGGTCGGCATCTCGAACTGCCCGCAGGAGCGCAACCCCTGCAACGGCTGGAAACCGACGCCGATGGGCGTAATCGTCTACGAGGCCTGAGTCGCGGCCTGACGGCGTTCGGGGCGGATACCCAGTTCGCGCACCCGTTCCTGGGTGTACAGATCGTTCCAGTTGGTCCAGGCCTGGTCGGTGACCTGGCGCGGATCGTAGCCGCGCGGCGGGACTTCGACGCGCCGGCCGGCCAGGTGCACGTGGCGGATGCGCGTCTTGTCCTGCAGTAGGGCCACGTTCTCCAGCGGCGAACCGTCGACGGCGATGAAGTCGGCGATGCGCCCGGGCTCCAGCACGCCCAGCGTCTCGCCGTTGCTCATGAAGCCGGCCGTCACCGAAGTCGCGGCGCGCAGCGCCTGCGCCGGGGTGAATCCCAGATCGTTGACGAAGATCTCGATCTCGCGCGCATGCCATTCGCCGTACGGGGTGACGGCGAAACCCGAGTCGCTGCCGGTCATCATCGGGATGCCGGCTTCGCGCGCGCGGCGCAGGTTGGCGCAGGCGTCCTCGTACTCGCGCTGCACGGCGCCGATGCGGCCCTTGATGTGCGCCGGCTCGGTCGGCCGGGTGAAGTCGACGATGTTGCGCGGGAAGGTCATGGTCGGGCCGATCACGCTGCCGCTCCTGAGCATGGCCTCGATGCATTCGTCGTCGAGGTAATAGGCGTGGAAGATGAGGTCGACGCCGGCGCGCGCCGCGTACAGCGTGGCTTCGCGACCGCGCGCATGCACCACCACCTTGCGGCCGAGGCGATGGGCCTCGGTGACGATGACGTCGGTCTCCTCCTGGGTGAAGGCCGCGATGTACTCGCCGTCCGGGCGTCGCTGGAATCCGTCCAGCGCCACCTTGATGCAGTCCACGCCGTTCTTGGCCTGCACGCGGATCTCCTCGACCGCCTCGTCCTTGCTGGTGACCAGCCTGCCGATCGAGGTGTCGGGAACGCCGATCCAGGTCGGATACCAGTCGGTCAGGCCCTGCCGGGTGGTCAGGTAGCGTCCGGCCGCCGTGACCCTGGGGCCGTCGAACAGGCCGAAGTTGATGGCGTTGCGCACCGACAGGCTGATCTGACCGGCATCGCCGGGAGCGCAGATCGAGGTGTAGCCGGCGGCCAGGCATTTCTGCGCGAAGAACAGGCCGCGGATGGCGCGGAATTCCATCGGCTGGTAGAGGTCGATGTCCTCTTCGGTCTTGGCGTTGCCGTAGGCGAGGTGGGTGTGCACGTCGTGCAGGCCGGGCATCACGAACAGGTCGCTGTAATCGAGGACCTTGTCGCCTTTTTCCGGCTTGGGGGCCGTGGCGCTCGGGCCGACGTGGGTGATGCGGCCGGCATCGTCGGCGATGACCGTCTGGCTCTTGTGCGCGATGTCCTCGTTGCCCGTGAACAGGGTGCCGCAGCGTACGTGGATGGCCATGCTGATCGCTCCTTCGTCGGGGTCAGGCCGGCTTGCCGTGCGCCGCGTGCATGGCGGCACGGTAGCCGAAGGTCATGGCGGGGCCGAGCGTGGTGCCGGGTCCCGGATAGTGGCCGCCGAAAATCGAGGCCATGTCGTTGCCGCAGGCGTACAGCCCGGCGATCGGACGGCCTGCGGCATCGAGTATGCGCGCATTCTCGTCGGTGACCAGGCTGGCGCTGACCGAAATGTCCGCCGGCCACACCGCCATGGCGCAGAACGGCCCCTGCTCGATGGGCTTGAGGCACGGGTTGCCCGGCTGGTTCGGGTCGCCGTTGTAGCGATTGAGCTCGGTGCTGCCCTTGCCGAAGGCGAGGTCGACGCCGGTCTTCGCGTATTCGTTGTGCTCCGCCACGCTGGCGGCGAGTCCGGCTGCGTCGACGCCGATCTTCTGCGCCAGCGCCTGCAGCGAGTCGGCCACGCTGAGATAGCCCGAAGCGATGTGCGGCGCGAGGTCGCGCGTGCCCGGATGGATGGCGCCCAGGCCGTAGGCCGCGACGAACGCGGATTCGCAGATCAGCCAGGCCGGCATGCAGGGCGATTGCCGGTGCGCCTCGAACATGGCTTCGCCGAAATCATGGTACGAGCAGCCTTCGTTGACGAAGCGCCGGCCGGCGGCATTGACGGCGATCAGGCCGGGTTTGGCGCGGTCGTAGAGGAAATGCGGATACAGGCCGTGCGTGCCGTCGCGTCGGAGCGTGACCGAGGCGGGCGCCCAGAGTCCGCCCGAGCGCTGCTTGCGGATGTTCGCCCCCAGGCCTTTGGCCAGCGCCACGCCGTCGCCGGTGTTGGCGGGGTAGGCGAGGGAGTACTGCGGCGTGGGCTCGGGCATGCAGGCGGCGCGCATCGCCGGGTCGTGGCCCCAGCCGCCGGTCGCCAGGATCACGCCGCGACGGGCGCGGACGCGCAGCGTGTCGCCCTTGTGGCGGATGTTCGCGCCCGTCACGGCGCCGTTCTCGGTGAGCAGCGATTCGATCGGCGATTCGAGCAGCACCGGCACGGCCTTCTGCCGCAGGCTGTGGAACAGGCGGGCGACCAGCGCATTGCCCATGGTGAGGCGCGTGCCGCGCGGGTAGTACAGTCGATCCAGGAAATAACGCAGCGCGAGCCGCGCCGCATGCAGGAAATTGCCCGGCGACTTGAAGCGACCGAGGAGCGGCGCGATGTCGGCCTTGGCGACCATCATGCCGCCAAGCACCATGTACTCCTCGATCGGCGGCGCGACCAGGCGGAACGCCTCGCGCAACAGGCGGCCGTCGAAGGATTCGGGGATCAGGCCCCGTCCGGCCGTGGTGGCGCCGGGCAGTTCGCGATAGTCCGGATGGCGGCCGGTGGGGATGAAGCGGACCTCGCTGCGCGCCTCGAGGTAGTCGAGCATGGCCGGGCCGCTCTCGAGGAAGGCGGCGCGGATCGCCGGCGGCGGCGGGCTCTCGATCAGCGCATCGAGATAGGTGCCGATCTGTTCGGCGGAGTCGGGGTAGCCTGCCTTGCGGCTCTGGCTGTTGCCGGGGATCCAGACCGTGCCGGCCGAGGTGGCCGAGGTGCCGCCGACCTGCGCCGACTTTTCGCACAGCAGCACGTCCAGGCCTTCCAGCGCGCCGACCAGGGCGGCGGTCATGCCGCCGGCGCCGGCGCCGACCACCAGCAGGTCGACTTCGCGTTCGCCCTGCGCCGGCGAGGCGCCTAGTACAGCAGTCGCGGCAGCCAAAGCGCCAGGCCCGGGAACACGATCAGGATGCCGACCATCAGCAGCATCACGGCCAGGAACGGCAGCGAGGAGCGGGCGATGTACATCACCGAGAACTTGGGCAGCACGCCGTGGATGGTGAACAGGTTCAGGCCGAATGGCGGCGTGACCAGCCCGATCTCGGCCAGCAGCACGAAGGTGACGCCCCACCAGATCGGGTCGTAACCCAGCTTGATGATGATGGGCATGATGAAGGACAGCGTCAGCAGCATCATCGCGAAGGAATCGAAGAACATGCCCAGGATCAGGTACAGCAGGACGATCATCAGCATGGTGCCGTACTTGCCGAGGTCCAGCCCGAGCACCGCCGAGGACAGTTTGGCGGTGGCGCCGAGGTCCTGGAATACGAACGACAGCAGGCGCGCGGCGAAGATGATGAAGGCGATCATGGCCGTGACCTTGACCGCGGTCAGGGCGGCGCTCTTCACCATCTCGTAGCTCAGGCTCTTGTAGTACCAGGCGATGCCCAGCGACATGAACGCGCCGAGCGCCGAGGCTTCGGTGGGCGTCATCAGGCCGCCGAAGATCGAGCCCATCACGACGACGATCACCACCAGCCAGGGCGCCATGTCCTTGAGGGCGACGAAGCGCTCCTTCCACGAGGCGGATTCGGTGCGCGGCGCGATGGACGGGTTCAGCTTGACCATCAGGATCACGGTCAGCATCAGCAGCAGCATCAGCATGAATCCGGGCACCACCGCTGCGGCGAACAGGCGGGCGACGGAGACGTTCTCCCAGGAGCCGTAGACGATCAGGATCAGGCTGGGCGGCACCAGCACGCTGAGCGTGCCGCCGACCGCGATCGCGCCCAGCGAGAGCTTCGGGTCGTAGCGGCGCTTCTCCATCTCCGGGTAGGCGATCATGCTGAAGGTGGCGGCGGCCGCAACGCTAGAACCGGAGATCGCGCCGAACACGCCGTTGGAGGCGATCACCACCGAAGCCAGGCCACCGGGCATCCAGCCCAGCCACTTGTCGAGCGCCCTGAACAGCAGGTTGATGGCGCCGCTGCCCGAGAACACCGCACCCATGAAAATGAACATCGGCATGGCCAGCAGGGTGAACGAATTCATCGACTCCCAGGCCGTCCAGCCCATCTGCACCAGCGGCTTGTTCACCGCGAACACCAGGCCGGCCGCGGCGGTGAGGCCCATCGCGACGCCGATCTCGGTGCCGAGCATGAGCATCAGCATCAGCCCGCCCATCAACAGCAGGGTCATCAATTCGGGGCTCAACTCAGAACTCCTTGGACTCGAAATCGTCCACGTTGCGGCCGTGGCGCAGGTTCTGCACCGCCTGCACCAGTTGCCCCAGCAACACCAGCGCGAACAGCGTGAAGCCGATCGGCATGGCCATCTGCGGCCACTTCAGCGGCGTTCTGAGCAGGGAATTGGAGCGCATGTCGCGCTTGAACGAGTCGCCGATGAAATCCCAGCACACCCAGGCGATCACGCAGACGAAGGCCAGGCCGAGCAGCAGGGTGGCCAGGCGTATCCATCCGGCCAGCGCCGGTTCCAGCCTTTCGACCACGAAGGTGATGCGGATGTGGCTGCGGTCCCTGGCGCAATAGGCCAGGCCTAGGAAGCTGACGGCGACCATCGCGTAGCCGCCGAGCTCGTCGCTGAGGATCAGCGGGTTCTGCAAAACGTAGCGTGAAACCACTTCGACCATCGACAGCGCCATGATGGCCAGCAGCACCAGGGCTGCCAGCCATCCGGTTCCGTACGAGAGCCGGTCGAAGAAACGAAGGATTGCATTCATCGATCCGGCTCCCCGGTGTGCGGCTTACCTTGCTGTTACTTCGCCATGTCGCGGATGATCGCGACCGACGGGCCCTTGGCGTGACGCGCCGCGTGCTGCAGCACTTCCTTGCCCAGCGGACCGGCGGTTTCCAGCCACTCCTTGTAGACCGGCTGCATCATGCCCATGGCTTTGCGGACCTCGGCGTCGTCGGGGACGATCATCTCGGTCTTGGTGCTGCGGATCCACAGGTTGTAGGTGTAGTCCATCTGCTCCAGCGGCATGGCCATCTCGCGCGTCAGCTGCGCGGAGGCCTTGAGCAGGCCGTCCTTCTGCTGCTGGCTGAGGCCGTTCCAGGCCTTGAGGTTGACCACGATGAACTGCGGGAAGATCGGCGTGATCGGCCAGATCGACACGAACTTGGACATCGGCGACAGGCCGCGCTCGGCGCCGAAGCTCTTGCTGGTCGTGATCGCATCGACGGTGCCGCGGCTGAGGGCTTCCTCGATCTCGGCCATCGACAGCGTGAGCGGGCTGCCGCCCAGCGCGCGCAGCGCGGAGGTCTGCGTGCGGCCGGAGGCGCGCATCTTCACGCCCTTGAAGTCAGCCACGGTCTTGATCGCCTTGTTGCCCCACAGCGCGTTGTTGGCGAGGCTGATGGCCGAACCGAGGACCTTGAAGCCGGCGGGCTGGGTGAACTTGTCCAGCGTGGCCATCATCTTCGGGTCGAGGATGGCTTCGGCGTACTCGGTCGCGCCGTTGGGCATCTCCGAGAACAGGCCGGGCAGGCCGCCGAAGTCGAGCAGCGGATAGGTGCCGGACGCCGCGGGGATCGACTGGGTGCCGATCTGCACGCGTCCGTCGCCGACCGCGAAGGCCGAGTCCATGATGCTGAACAGCTTTTCCTTGTTGTCGAGCTTGACCGTGCCGCCCGTGTACTGGGCGATCAGCTGGTCGAAGCGACCGCCCGGACGGAAGGGCCAGACCAGGACGTTCTGGCGGCCGTAGGCGCCTTCCCAGTTGAAGCTCAGGGTGGTGGGCGCGGCAGGCTTGGACTGCGCCTGCGCTGCGGGGATTGCGAAGACCGAGCAGGCCAGGGCAAGTGCGGCGATACCGGTGCGTTTGCTGAACTTCATGAATGCCTCCATCAGCGTTGAGTTCTCGAAAGTACTTCCCAGAGCAGCTTTTCCGGATTCACGGGTGTGGCGTTGATCTCGATGCCCAGAGGGGCGAGAGCATCGCATACTGCGTTGGCGATGGCGACTGGCGGCGAGATTGCGCCGGCTTCGCCGATGCCTTTGACGCCCAGCGGGTTGAGCGGCGATGCAATTTCCTGGTGCACGAGCGTCAACGGTGGTGCATCGGCAGCCACCGGCATGGCGTAGTCCATGAACGAGCCGGTCAGCAGCTGTCCGTCCTCGTCATAGGCAATGGCCTCGCCGATCGCCCCGCCGACGCCCTGCATCACGCCGCCGGCAATCTGCGCGTCCACCAGCATGGGGTTCACCATCACGCCGCAGTCGTGCGCGACGACGTACTGCTCGATCTGCAGCCGGCCGGTTTCGATGTCCACCTCGACCACCGCGGCATGCGTGGCATAGGCCCAGGTGACGGTGGAGGGTTCGAAGTAGAAGGTCTCCTGCAGGCCGGCGTCCATGCCCGGGGGACGGCCGCTGTCCCAGCCGGGACGCGAGGCGGCGGCGATCTGCGCCAGCGTCAGCTGCGCACCCGGCACACCGACCACGCCGACGTTGCCGTCGCGCAGTTCGAGGTCCGCAACGGCGCATTCGAGCTTGTGCGCGGCTATATCGAACACCTTGTCGCGCAGGCGCTTGCTGGCGTGGTGTATGGCGCCGGTGACGGTGACCGTGGTGCGGCTGGCAATGGTGCCGATGCCCATGGGTATCGACGAAGAATCGCCGAAATGGGTGATGATCGACTCGGGCGCCACGCCCCAGGCATCCGCCGCGACCTGGGCGAAGATGGTCTCCATGCCCTGGCCGTGCGGACAGGCGCCCGAGGACACGTAGATCTTTCCGCTCGGATCGATGCGCACGGTGGCGCCTTCGAACGAACCCACGCCCGTGCCTTCCGTGTAGCAACCCAGGCCCAGGCCGATGTAGCGGCCCGCCGCACGCGCCTCCAGCTGGCGCTTGCGGAAGGCGTCGAGCCCGCCGATCGCCTCCAGCGCCTGGCTCAGCGCCTTCGGGTAGTTGCCGCTGTCGTAGACGATCGGTTCGCCGTCGCGGTAGGGGATGCCCACGGAGTAGGGCATCTCGTCGGCGCCGATCATGTTGCGGCGGCGGACTTCGGCAGGCTCCAGGTCCAGCTCGCGGGCGATCAGGTCCACCAGCCGTTCCATGACCTGCACGGCCTCGGGGCGGCCGGCGCCGCGGTAGGGGGCGTTGGGCACCTTGTTGGTCGCCGCGACCCGCGCCTCGATGGCGTAGTTGGGGATCTTGTACGGGCCCATCATGTGCGCAGCGGTGTTGTAGACCACCGCGACGCCGAGCGGATTCCAGGCGCCGCAATCGACGACGAAGGAGTCGCGCAGGGCCAGGATGCGGCCCTGATCGTCGAAACCGATCTCGGCCTCGTGGTGCTGGTCGCGGGAATGGCAGGCCGAGAGCATGTGTTCGCTGCGCGATTCGATCCATTTCACCGGCCGGCCCAGCATCCGCGCAACGGCGGGCAGCAGCATCTCCTCCGGATAGACATGGCCCTTCACGCCGAAGCCGCCGCCGACATCGGGCGCGATCACGCGCACCCGCGCCTCGGGCACCTGCAGCGTGGTGGCGATCTCCCGCTGCACCCAGTGCACCACCTGGGTGGAGGACCAGATGGTGTGCGTGTCGGTGCGCTCGTCGTGGACGGCAATCAGTCCGCGCGTCTCGATCGGCATGGCGCCGTAGCGGTGGTGCAGGAACGTGCGCTTGATCCTGCGCGGAGCCGCAGCGAGTGCCTTGTCCGCGTCGCCCTTGCCCACGGTGAACCAGCCGATCTCGTTGGTCTTCAGGCTTTCGTGGACCAGCGCCGAACCTTTCTCAAGTGCCTTCATCGGGTCGACGATGGCCGGCAGCATCTCGTAATCGACCTCCACCAGCTCCGAGGCGTCCTCGGCCGCAACCCGGCTGGTGGCGATGACCACGGCAACGGCTTCGCCGACATGGCGCGCCTTGTCCGTGCACAGCAGCGACTGGCGCGGATTCAGGATGCGGTGCGGGACCAGCGCCTTCCATTTGGAGGGCAGGACCAGCTGATTGTCCGGCACGGGCGGCAGCATCTTCTCGAGCTGCGCTCCGGTGAGTATGCGCACCACGCCGGGTGCCTGTTCGGCCGCCTCTGTGGAAACGGACTTGATCAGCGCATGGGCGACCGGACTGCGAACGAACACGGCGTGCAGCATGCCGGGAAGCTCCATGTCTGCGACATACTGGCCCTTGCCTTGCAGCAAGCGTGCATCTTCACGGCGTGGAATGCGTTGCCCGACGTACTTCAAGTTTCTGACTCCCTCTATGTTCATGCCGCCGCGGAGGGATGCCCCGGGCTGCGTGACGTATCGACCGGATGACCGGGTCCGCCCCGGCGTGTCGTGTCTAGCCCTTGTCCTTGTCGGACAGGTGCGCGTCGCGGCGCTTGAACAGCTCCTCGTCCGCGTAGCCCATGGCTTCGGGACGCCCCTTGCCGAGCATGACCTGGAAATAGACGGGCTCGAGACTGTGGTTGATGTAGCGGTGGATGACGCCCGGCGGGCAGGCGATGCATTCCCAGGGGCCGAGCCGCACGTCGATGCGGCGGCCGTTCTCGTCCTCGATGAAGGCGGTCAGGTATCCCTGCAGGACGAAGAAGATCTCCTCGACCTCGTGGGTGTGCGGCGCGTTGCCCTGGCCGGGCTCGACGTACATGATGCTCAGGGTGAACGCGCGCGGCGGTATGGCCGCACCATCGCCGTGCTTGCCCGAGCCGCCGGCGCCGATGAAGCGATGCTGCGCGCGCTTGAAGCCTTCGAGCTTGGCATCTTCGAACGCGGCCCAGTCGGCCTTGCGGTCGCGAAAGCGGGCCACGTACTTCTGCGCGATCTCGTCGAGCGAAAGCTTGGCGATATCGGCGGGCATCGGATGGCGTGCTACGGACATGACCGGCTCCTTGTCTCAATTTTCGAGTAGAACGAGCAAGTATTGCGCCTGCCCGGTGCGGCGTCAACGACGCATCCGGGAAGGATCATGCGAATTTGGCATCGCCATGCGCCTTGACGAGGCGCGCGCGTCGCGGCATGCGTCGCTGCGGTGCATGAACCGCTGGGCGAAATGTATTGCACAAGCGTGCGATTAATTGATTAGCATCCGGATCTGCAGTTCCCGCGGTTGTTGCCGTTCCGTCCATGCCGTCCGCCCATCGGAGTCCGCCATGTCCATATTCGTAAGCCACCTGCAATCCGCATTGCGCGGCGCCCTCGCCGCCGGCCTGCTGCTCGCCGCCGGCGCGGTCGCGGCGCAGGCATTCCCCGTCAAGCCCGTGACCATCGTGCTGCCCTACACCGCGGGCGGACCCGTGGATTTCCTCGCTCGCTCGCTCGGTGAGCGCCTGTCGACGCGGCTCGGGCAGGCCGTGCTGGTCGAGAGTCGTCCCGGCGCCTACGAACGCATCGCCAGCGAGCACGTGCTGCGCCAGCCCGCCGACGGTTACACCATCCTGCTGGTGGCCGTGCCGCATGCCACCAACCCCTCGCTGTTCGCCAGCATGCCCTACGACACGCTCTGCGGATTTCGCGCCGCTCGCATCTGGTGAACATTCCGCCGGTGCTCAGCGTGAACCCGGCTCTGGGTCCGAAGAGCTTCGGCGAGTTCGTGGCGCTGGCCAGGCCAAGCCCGGCGAAGCCACCTTCGGTTCGGCGGGCAACGCCACCTCGACCCACCTGATCGTGGAACTGCTGGGCTCGATCGCCGGCGTGCAGTTCACCCACATCCCGTTCAAGGGCGACGCGCCCTCGGTCACCGAGGTGCTCGGCGGGCGCGTGGTCGCCACGGTCAATACCGTCCCCGGCGTGCTCGGCCACATCAAGGGGGGCCGGCTGCGCGGCATCGGCATCGCCAGCCGCGAGCGTTCGCCTCTGCTGCCCGATGTGCCGACCTTCGTCGAGCAGGGCTATCCCGATGCGGTGGTCACCAGCTGGTTCGGCCTGGTCATGCGTGCCGGCGTGCCCCGCGACGTGATGAGCAAGCTGAACGCGGAGATCTCGGCGTCGCTGGCCACGCCGGAGTTGCGCGAGCGGCTGATGAACGCCGGCATGACCCCGGTCGGCGGATCGACCGAGCAGTTCGCCGCGCACATCCGCAGCGAGATCGAGCGCTGGGGCAAGGTGATCAAGTCGCGCGGCATACGCATCCAGTAGGGCGTCGGTCAGGAATGAAACTTCCCGCTTTCCTCGCCGCGCATGCGCGGGCCACGCCGCAGCGCGAGGCGCTGCGCTGCGGCGACGCGATCCTCACGTTCGGCGAGTTCGAGGCCCAGTCCTCGCGGCTGGCCGGTGCGCTGGCCGCGCGCGGCGTCGCGGTCGGCGACCGCGTGGTGCTGCTGATGGGCAACCGCATCGAGTTCCTGGTGGTGTTCATGGCGGTGGTCAAGGCCGGCGCCATCGCCATCACGCTGAATCCGCGCCTGTCCGGACCGGAGGTCGGCTACATCCTGGGCGATGCCACGCCCAGGGCGGTGTTCTTCGACGCCGA
Organism: Betaproteobacteria bacterium; assembly: GCA_016713125.1. Lineage (GTDB taxonomy): Bacteria > Pseudomonadota > Gammaproteobacteria > Burkholderiales > SG8-39 > SZAS-79. Next base: position 119,862 of record JADJPT010000014.1, on the reverse strand, counting down.
GACGCGCGACATCCTCGAACGTTCCGGCGCAAGCGTGCCCCTGCGCATCTGCACCGGGGGCCCCGCGCAGGGCGACGAGCTCTCGCATGCGGCGCTGTGCGCGGAGGGCGACCTGCAGCCGCCCCCGGTGCCGCCCGAATTCGACGACTGCATGATCGGCTACACCTCGGGCACCACCGGCAAGCCCAAGGGCGCCATCATCACGCAGTCGAACTACATCGTCTCCAACGGCTTCCTGAACGCGCAGCAATGGGCGATGGGCACCGCCGACCGCGTGCTGACCACCACGCCGCTGGCGCACCGCACGGCCTTTTCGCGGCTGATGAACGTGATCTGCCTGGGCACGCCGGCGGTGATCATGCAGCGCTTCGAGGCCGCCGAGGCCGCGCGGCTGATCGAGACGCACAACATCAGCGTGCTGGGCATGGTGCCCACCGTGGGCCGCATGCTGCTGCCCGAGATCGAGGCCGCGCCGCAGCGTTTCGCCAACCTGCGCATCGCCGTGGTGACCGGCGAAGCCTTTCCGGTCGAGATCAAGCGCCGGCTGGCGCAGGCGCTGCCGCAACTGAAGCTGTACTCGTTCTTCGCAATGACCGAACTCGGTCCGGTGACCAACCTGGGCGCCGAAGAGCAGGTCAGCAAGGCGGCCTCCGTCGGCCGCGTGAATCCGGGCGTGGAGGTGCGCCTGGTCGACGAGCAGGGCCGCGACGTGCCGGTCGGCGAGGCCGGCGAGATCCGCGTGCGTTCCGGGGCGCCGGGCAGCTATATCACCATGCGCGGCTACTTCAACAAGCCCCGCGAGACCGCCGAGGCCATGTCGGACGGCTGGTTCGCCACCGGCGACATGGGCCGCTTCGACGAGCAGGGCTACCTCTACATCGTCGACCGCAAGAAGGACATGGTGCTGTCCGGCGGCTACAACATCTATTCCAAGGAAGTCGAGAACACGCTGCTGGAGATTCCCGGCGTACGCGACGCGGCCGTGGTCGGCGTGCCCGACCCGGTGTTCGGCGAAGCCGTGGCCGCCTTCATCGAGGCCGACCCGCAGGCCGGGCTCACCGCGGAGGCGGTGGTCGAGCATTGCCGCGAGCGCATCGCCAGCTACAAGAAGCCCAAGCACGTGGTGTTCGTCGACGCGCTGCCGAGGAACAGCACCGGCAAGGTGCTCAAATACGAACTGCGGCAGGGCTTCGCCACGGATGAGAAGACACAGAAACAGGGATAAGGCGGCATGGATCTGAATTTTTCCGCAGAGGAACTCGCGTTCCGAGACGAGGTGCGCGAATGGCTGGCGGCCAACCTGCCGGCCGACCTGAAGGCCAAGGTGGCGCGCTACGCCGAGCTCGAGAAGGAGGACGTGCGCCGCTGGCACGCCATCCTGTCCGGGAAGGGCTGGATCGCGCCGCACTGGCCGGTCGAGTGGGGCGGCCCGGGCTGGAACGTGGTGCAGCGCTACATGTTCGAGGAGGAGTGCGGTTACGCGGGCACGCCGCCGATTCCGGCCCTGGCGCTGATGATGTGCGCGCCGGTGCTGTTGCAGTTCGGCACGCAGGCGCAGAAGGCGCGCTTCCTGCCGAAGATCCACAGCGGCGAGGAGTTCTGGTGCCAGGGTTATTCCGAACCCGGCGCGGGATCGGACCTCGCGGCGCTGAAGACGCGCGCCGTGCGCGACGGGGACCATTACGTGGTCACCGGCCAGAAGATCTGGACCACCTACGCGCAATGGGCCGACTGGATGTTCTGCCTGGTGCGCACCGATCCCGGCGCAGCCAAGAAGCAGGAAGGCATTTCCTTCCTGCTGATCGACATGAAGAGCCCGGGCATCACCATCCGGCCGCTGATCCTGATGGACGGCACGCACGAGGTGAACGAGGTGTTCTTCGACGGCGTGCGCGTGCCGGCCGGGAACCTGGTGCACGAGGAGAACAAGGGCTGGACGGTGGCCAAGTACCTGCTCGGCTACGAGCGCATGAACTCGGGGCGCATCGGCGGGTCCAAGCGCCAGCTGGCGCGCCTGAAGGAACTGGCGCGCGCGCAGTCCGACGGCGGCCGGCCGCTGTACGAGAACACGCGCTTTCGCGACCGCATCTCGCGGGTCGAGGTGGAGCTGGCGGCGCTGGAACTGACCAACCTGCGCTTCCTCGACCGCATGCGCCGCACCGGCCGTCCGCCGGGACCGGAAGTCTCGCTGCTCAAGATCAAGGGCACCCAGATCCAGCAGATGCTGACCGAGCTGATGCTGGCCGCGGTCGGGCCGCAGGGGCAGTACAAGTCGCGCCTGGACGATGACCCGCAGGAGGAGTTCGAGGCCTTGGTCGCCGGCCTGGGGGCGCGCTATCTGAACTACCGCAAGACCACGATCTACGGCGGTTCCGACGAAGTGCAGCGCAACATCCTCGCCAAGGCCTGGCTGGGCTTGTGATGGAGCGGTGAATTGAAGCCCGGTCCCGCACCGCACCGCAAGGCGACCGGGCCACGCCGTGCCGGCCGGCCGCGCGCCGCGTTGCGCGGCGACGGCCAGGAGCAGCGCCAGATCCTGCTCGGCGCGGTCTACGACCTGATTTCGCGCGAAGGCGTGGAGAAGGTCTCGATGCGCGAGATCGCCGCGCTGGCCGGGGTCAGCACCGGAACGCTGAACTACCACTTCGGCAACAAGCAGAACCTGCTGGTGGCCGCGCTGGAGGCCGCCTACCACCTGCCACAGGACTGGGAGCAGTATCGCGGCTCGCCGGCCGCCCAGCTCGAACGTCTGCTCATGTCGTATGTGATGCAGGGCGTGCACGATCGCTGGTGGCTGTTCTGGATCAATTACCTGGCGCTGGGCTCGCGCAACAAGGGCATGCAGGCCGAGCAGCGCCGGCGCTACGAGCGCCAGCGGCGCTTCTGGCGCAAGTTGCTGGAGGACGGCATCGCCGCGGGAGAGTTTCGCAGCGGGCTGGATGCCGGCAAAGCCGCCGAGCAGCTGCTGATCGCGGCGCACGGCGCCGTGACCCTGCAGTTGCTGAACCCGGTGGCGGCCACGCGCTCGCTGGCGCGACGCCACCTGGCGGAGGCGCTGGCCACCCTGCGCCCGGCGGTGGCCGGGCGGGCGTGATGCGCATCGCGCATTGCGGGGGCAGGGGCGACCGTATACGATCATCGGCTCGGCAGATCGCCGGCCGCGGCAGTTCGCAGGCTTGAATCGGGTGCGCCACGCGCGCGCCACACGGAGGCAGACATGAGCGCTACACAGCAGACGACGGCCGTTCCCATGGTGCGGTGGCCGCAGATGGGCGAAGCCCGCGTGCCGTTCCAGATCTACACCGACAAGGAGATCTACCAGCTCGAGCAGGAGCGCGTGTTCCGCGGCGAGGCCTGGCATTTCGTGGCGCTGGAGCTCGAGCTGCCGAACCCGGGCGACTACAAGACCAACCACATCGGCGACACCCCGGTGATCGTCGCGCGCGACCCGCAGGGCGTGGTGAAGGTGTTCGTCAACCGCTGCGCGCACCGCGGCTCGATGCTGTGCATCGACAACCGTGGCAACAAGAAGGACTTCACCTGCATCTATCACAACTGGGTGTACGACTTCGACGGCAAGCTGCAGAGCGTGGCCTTCAAGCGCGGCGTGCGCGGCCAGGGCGGCCTGCCCGAGGATTTCGACATGGCCAAGCACGGCCTGCGCAAGCTGCGCGTCGAGACCATCAACGGCCTGGTGTTCGCCAGCTTCTCGGAAACCGTCGCGCCGCTGCGCGACTGGCTGGGTCCGCGCATGACCGCCCACATCGAGCGCATCTTCAACCGTCCGGTGAAGATCATCGGCGCCTACGTGCAGTACCTGCACAACAACTGGAAGCTGTACGTGGAGAACGTCAAGGACGCCTACCACGCCAGCCTGCTGCACACCTTCTTCACCACCTTCGGCCTGAACCGCCTGACCATGGACGGCGCGCTCGAGCTGTCCGATTCCGGCGGCCACCACATCAGCTGGTCGAAGATGGCCTCCGACGAGGCCAAGGGCTCCGAGTATCAGGGCGATTCGCTGCGCGCCATGAACAAGGACTTCGACCTCTCCGACTACGGGCTGCTCAAGGTCTGGCCGGAGTACGAGGACGGCGTCACCAATGCCATCCAGGGCATCTTCCCGACCTTCATCGTGCAGCAGGTGCAGAACGCGCTGGCCGTGCGCCTGGTGGTGCCCAAAGGGGTGGACGAGACCGAGCTGCAATGGATCCTGTTCGGCTACGAGGACGACACGCCCGAGCAGCAGCGCATGCGCCTGATGCAGAGCAACCTGGTCGGCCCGGCCGGACTGGTGTCCATGGAGGACGGCGCGGTGGGCAATTTCGTCCAGCGCAGCATCCAGCAGGACGGCGACCGCGAGGCCGTGCTGGAGATGGGCGGGCGCACCGTCGAATCGCAGAAGAGCCGCGTCAGCGAGGCCTCGGTGCGCGGGTTCTGGAAGGCCTATCGCGGCCTGATGTCGCTGTGAGCGCCGCGGATACCACCATGAACGAAATCGAAGAAGCACGCATCCTCGGCCGTGTGGATCGCCTGCAGTCCGCCTACGTGGACTGCATCGACAACGACCGCCTGGAGTCCTGGCAGGAATTCTTCACCGAGGAATGCCTGTACCGCATCCTGCCGCGCGAGTCCTACCTGAACGGCTGGCCGGCCGGCCTCATGCACTGCGAGGGCAGGGGCATGCTGCGCGATCGCATCCTTTCCCTGCGTCGCGCCAACATCTACGAACCGCACTGGTACCGGCACCTGGTTTCCAGCATGCGGCTCAAGGGCGAGGAGCAGGGCGGCTGGCGCCTGCACACCAACTTCGCCATCGTGCGCACCATGCGCACCGGCGAGCAGTCGCTGTTCGTCGCCGGCTTCTACGACGACGTGGTCGTGGAGCAGGCAGGAAAATTGCTTTTCCGCGAGAGGACGGTGGTGCTCGATTCGAACCGGGTCGACACCCTGCTCGTCATCCCGGTCTGATTTGCGCATGCGCTCCGCGGCCCGGCCGCGGAGCGATCGCACCGGATCAACTGCGTTCCAAGGAGATAAAACATGCTGCTGCGTCGACTGATTCTCGTTTCCCTGCTCGGAGCCGCCTGCGCGGGGACCGCGCTGGCACAGACCTATCCGGGGCCAGACGGTCATCGTCGAGAACGTGTCCGGCGCGGCCGGGGCGATCGGCTCCGAGCGCACGGCCAAGTCCGCGCCCGACGGCTACACCATCATGCTCGGCGCCACCACCACGCACGGCATCAACCCGGCGCTGAACCCCAAGCTGACGTATGACGCGGTCAAGGATTTCACGCCCATCTCGCTGGTCACCACCATTCCGCACGTGCTGGTGGTCAACGCCGGCGTGCCGGCCAATACCCTGGCCGAGTTCGTGAAGCTGGCCAAATCCAAGCCGGGCATGCCCTACGGGTCGGCCGGCAACGGTTCGCCGCACCATCTGGGCGCGGCCATGTTCGCGAACCTGGCCGGCTTCGAGGCCAACCATATCCCCTACAAGGGCGTGGGACCGTCGATCGCCGACCTGGTGGCGGGACAGATCAGCTTCATGTCGGTGGGCGCCGCCGCCGCCGATCCGCACGTCAAGGCCGGCAAGATCCGTGCGCTGGCGCTGGCCGCGCCGCAGCGCCTGCCGGGCTCGGACATCCCGACCTATACCGAGCAGGGCTACCCGGGCTTCGTGGTCACGGCCTGGTACGCGATGTTCGCGCCGGCCGGGCTGCCGGCCGACATCACCAGGAAGTTGAGCACCGAAGTGGCCAAGGCCACCAATGCGCCGGACTTCGTCGCACGCCTGCGCACCCTCGGCGCCACGCCGGTGGGCAGCACCTCGCCGGAGCTGGCCACCTTCGTGCGCGCCGAGATCGACCGCTGGACGCGTGCCGGCAAGGTCGCCAACTTCAAGATGGAGCAGTAAGAGCCTTCTGGCGGCGCCCGGGCGCGCGCAGCGCGGCCGGGTGCTTCTGCAGTTCCTCGTTGATCTTGCGCGACACGCGCTGCAGATGGGCGCGCAGCGTGATCACCACGCGCCGCGCATCGCGCGCCAGCAGCGCCTGGATGTAGTTGTCGTGCTCGGACCAGGAGTCCACGCTGAGGTCCTCGTGCGCGTTGGCCAGGAAGCGCAGCCGCTCGACGTGGCGCGACAGGTTGGTGTGCATGTCCACCAGCGTGGCGTTGTGCGCGGCGGCGATGGCTGCAGCATGCACCTCGTCGTTCAGGCGGAAGTAGCGGCTCATGTCGCGGCGCGCGAAGGCCTCGCCCATCTGCTGGTGCAGTTTCGCGATCTGGCGCAGCTCGGCCTCGCTGGCGCGCGCACAGGCCTCGGCGGCGGCATGGCATTCGAGCAATTCGATCAGCGCCAGCTTGCCTTCGATGTCGTCGGCGGTCGGTTCGGTCACCACCGCGCCGCTGTTGCGCGTGAGTTCCAGCAGCCCTTCGCCGGCCAGCACCTTCAGCGCATCGCGCAGCGGGGTGCGCGAGACGCCGAAACGTTCGCACAGCAGCGGCTCGGGCAGGCGCTGCCCCGGCGGCCACTTGGCGGTGATGATCTCCTGCCTGAGGATCGGCACGATCTCGTCGTGCAGCGGGCGGCGGGCAGGCTTTGAAGTCGGGCGTCGGGTGGGCACGTTGGATGGCTGGCGGCGCGGATGGACGAGTCGGCCGAATTATCGCCGAGCCCGGACGGCGGCGTGCGTGCCGCGCGGGCGGCACCCGGACAAGGCTGTTTGAATAGTATACGATACACCCTAACTCATTGAAGGCGCGGGAACTATGATCCCGCGCGACGAATGGGCAGCTTCTGCGGGCAGGCGATGCAGGACGGGGCTACCATTCCACGTGAGTCGGCCGGCAGGATCCTGCGCCGCAGCGGCCATGCAGGCATCGTCAACGCGGTGCAACGCGCCTCGCCAGAGGTCGCCGAGCGTCGCAGCAAGGGAGAGAAGCTGTGAGCACGCTGAATCCGTACATCCTGGGGGGCTGCATGCTGCCGCATGCGCCGCAGTTCTTCACGCAGCCCGAGACCGAGGACAAGGCGACCATCGCCGCGGTGCAGAAGGTGGCCGCGCAGATCGGCGAGGGCCTGAAGGCGCTCAAGCCCGACGTGTGGATCGTGATCGGCAACGACCACGCCCAGCAGTTCTTCGCCAACGTCGCGCCGCCGTTCACGCTGCACGTCGGTGGCAAGGGCCGCGGCACCTTCGCCGGACGCGAGTTCAACTTCAACATCGCCAGCGAGGTGGGCTTCGCGCTGGTCAAGGACCTGTACCGCTCGGGTTTCGACCCGGCCTTCACCAGCACCGCCGAGATCGACTATGCCCTGGGCATCCCGATGACGCACCTGGGCATCGGTGACGCGCCGGTGCTGCCGATCTTCGTCAACGCCTACCTGCCGCCGCAGCCGGCCATGGAGCGCTGCTACGCCTTCGGCCAGGCGGTGGGCCGCAGCCTGGCGGCGATGGGCGTGCGTGCCGTGGTGATGGCCAGCGGCGGCATGTCGCATTTCCCCGGCACCGACCGTTACAGCAAGCCCAACCTGGAGTTCGACCTCTCGGTGCTCGAGCCGATGAAGCAGGGGCGGCTCAAGACCCTGCTGGGCTACGAGGAGGCGCTGCTCGACGACACCGGCAACATCGAGTTGCGCTGCTGGGGCGTGGCCGCCGGCATGCTCGGCGATCGGAAGCCCGACGTGGTGCAGATGAACCCGAGCTGGCACCACAACTACGCCTCGCTGGGCTGGTACACGCCGGCGGGCAAGGGCGGCTTCGCGCCGCACTACCCGCAGATCGCCCCCGAGCTGCAGTCGCTGACCGGCGCGCTGTTCGCCATGGCCAACGACCGCGCCGCGCGCGACGCCTACTTCGCCGACCCCGGCGCCTATGCCGACAGGCACCGCGTCGAAGGCAAACACCGCAAGCTGCTGGTCGAGTTCGACGCGCCCGGCATCGTCGCCATCGGCGTGCATCCGCTGCTGATCTTCCTGACCCGCATGCACGTCGAGCGCGAACGCGCCAGCCACAACCTCGGGAAGAACGCATGAGCATCGAACTCGGCGCCTGGATCGGCGGCAAGGCCGTGGCGGTGGACGCCACGGTGCCGCGCATCGAGTTGTACAGCCCGGTGGACGGCAGCCTCAGCTACCGCATGCCGGATGCCGGCGCCGAACTGGTCGATCAGGCGGTGCGCAACGCCGCCGAGGCCTACCGCCGGCATCGCCATGCCAGCACGGCCACGCGCCTGGCCTGGCTGGAAGCCATCGCCAGAACCGTTTCGGCCAATACCGGCCCGATCGTCGAGAGCATCGTGCGCGCGATCGGCAAGCCGCGCCGTGCCGCCACCTTCGAGGCCGGGCGCGTGGCCGAGTTCCTGCGCGGCTGCTGCGCGGAACTGGCCACCTGGCGCGGCGAGCTGGTGCCGGTGGACAGCGTGGCGCTGGGCGCCGGACACATCGGCATGGCCCGGCGCATCCCCTGCGGCGTGGTCGGCGCGATCACGCCGTTCAACGCCCCGGCCAACCTGCTGATACAGAAGATCGGCCCGGCGCTGGCCACCGGCAACGCGGTGGTGGTGAAACCGCACCCGACCGGCATCGAGACCGCGCTGCTGGTGGCCGAACTGTGCAGGCAGGCCGGGCTGCCCGACGGCCTGTACAACGTGGTGCCCGGCGACCGCGACGCGGCGCGCGCGCTGGCCGCGCACCCCATGGTCGACGTGGTCACGCTGACCGGCGGGGTGGCCGCCGCCGAAGCGCTGGCCCGCGCGGCCGGCGCGAAGAAGTTCTGCGCCGAGCTCGGCTCCAGCGCCGCCAACATCGTGCTGGCCGACGCCAACCTGGCCGACGCCGCGCAGAAGATCGCGCGCGCCGGCTTCGAGGCCAGCGGCCAGCAGTGCATCTCGGCGCAGCGCGTGATCGTCGAGCAGGCGGTGTTCGACAGGTTCCTGGAACTGTTCGTCGCCGCGGCGAAGTCGCTGAAGGTCGGCCTGCCGGACGAGGAGGGCGTCGACGTCGGCCCGATGGTCAGCGTGGCCTCGGCCGAACGCGTGATGGCCATGTTCGAACAGAGCGCCGCGGCCGGCGGCAAGGTGGCGCTGGCCCCGCAGCGCAAGGGCGCCGTGGTTTCGCCCGGCATCCTGGTCGGCGCGCCGCGCTCCTCGCCCATGCTGTGCGAGGAGGCGTTCGGACCGGTGGTGGTGGTGCAGCAGGCGAAGGACCTCGACGACGCGATCGACCAGGCCAACGATTCGCAGTTCGGACTGCAGGGCGCCTGCTTCACCGCCAGCCTGGACGCGGCCATGCAGGTGGCCGAGCGCTTCGACTCCGGTTCGGTGTGGATCAACGAGGCCAGCCGCTTCCGCCTCGACATGTATCCTTTCGGCGGCGTGAAGCAGTCCGGCTACGGCCGCGAAGGCATCCGCTACGCCATGGAAGAATATTCGCAGTGGAAGTTCGTCGGACTGAACCGTTCGGGAGCCTGAGCGCATGAGCAGCGAAGTCGAGATCCCCGCCGAACTGCGCGCGCTGATGGCCGAGATCGGCCCGAAGTGGGCGAGCAACACGGCCGGCCACGTGCGCATGATGGCCGAGGCCTACACGCCGCTGCTGGCGCGCTGCCCGAAGGCCGGGGTCGCCGTCAGGCGCGAACGCGCCTACGGCACCCACCCGCGCCAGGTGCTCGACGTCTACTGCCCCGAGCAGTGCGCCGATGCGCCGGTGGTGGTGTTCGTGCACGGCGGCGCCTTCGTCGACGGCGAGAAGGACCGCACCCCCGAGTTCTACGCCAACATCTGCTACTGGTTCGCGCGCAACGGCATCGTCGCCGTGAACATGGAGTACCGCAGCGCGCCCGAGGCGCAGTACCCGGCCGGCACCGAGGACGTGCGCGCGGCCTGCCGCTGGGTGGTGGAGCACGCCGCCAGCCTGGGGGCCAGGCCCGATCGACTGTTCGTGTTCGGCCACTCGGCCGGGGCCGCGCACGCGGCCTCCTATGCCTACGGCGCGCCGGGCGCCGAGGGCGGGCCGCCGGTCGCCGGGCTGATCGTCATCAGCGGCCGGGTGCGCGCCGACAACCGGCCGGACAACCCCAACGCGAAGAAGGTCGAGGCCTACTACGGCAGCGACGCGGCGAAGTTCGAGGAGCGCTCGGCGGTCCACTACGCCGACGCGAAGGTGCCGACCTTCATCGCCATCGCGCAGTACGAGAACCCGCTGCTCGACCTCTACTGCCTGGAACTGGCGCACAAGCTCGCCGCGCAGCAGGGCCGCGCGCCGCGCTTCATGCAGCTGCAGGGACACAACCACACCTCCATCGTCGCGCACCTCAACACCGCGGAGACCGAACTCGGACGGGCGCTGGTGGCGTTCGTGCGCGACCCGAACTAGGTCGCACCGGCGTGCGGGCCACGGTCTGCGCCGTGCCTCGTCGGCCGCCCGGCCCGGCTAAGCGCAGCGGCTGGGCCAGCATGCGGCCCAGCCGCTGCTCGACCGGATCGCGGAATTTCGCCAGTCCGATGCGCATGGCGAAGTGCCCTTCGCGGGGCTGGGCGCGATAGGTCCCGAACAGGCGATCCCACCAGGGCAGATTGAAACCGAAATTGCTGTCGGTTTCCTCGGCCAGGACGGGAGTGGTGGACCCGATGCATGTCCGGCGTGACCACCAGCAGGCGCAGCAGCGCATCCAGGCGCCGCGGCATGCGCACATTCGCATGGTTGAACATCGCGGTCATGTTCAGCAGGAGTTCGAACGCCAGCACCGCGATGGCCGGCGGCCCGAGCGCGGCGATCACCGCCAGCTTGATGGCCAGCGAGAGCAGGATCTCCAGCGGATGGAAGCGCGCGCCGGTCGTGACGTCGAACTCGGTGTCGGCGTGATGCATGCGGTGCAGCCGCCATAGCGGCGGCACGGCGTGGAACAGCACGTGCTGCAGGTAGATCGCCAGATCCAGGAGGACGACGCCGGCCGGGACGGCGATCCATGGCGACGCCTGCAGCGCATTGAACAGGCCCCAGCCCTGCAACTGCATCCAGGCGGCGAAGCCGACCGCCCCGGCCGGCAGGGACCAGTCGCACCAGCGCCGAGGTTGAGCAGGACGATGCCCAGATTGGCCCGGCCAGCGGGCGCGGCGCGCGATGGCCTGCGGCCGGCGCGGCGCACGAGCTCCCAGCCCGCCATCGCGGCGAACAGCGCGCAGAAGGCGATCAGGCGGATCAGGGCTTCGTTCGAGAGCAGGAATGCTTGCACGGCGAGGCAGCTCAGAACACCCAGGACCTTGTCGGCTTCTACGGTCCAGTCCGCAAGCTGCGCGAGGGTCGAGCGCGTGGCGCCGGCCAGCATTCCGTTTCGCTCATGCCTCGCGCATCCATGCAGGTACCGCACAAGGCGACTTCGCCAGATCGCAGGACCTTGCCCAGCATCAACTGCGCGTTGTAGTAGCCCTCGGGCACCTTCTGGCCCGTCTTGGCGCAGGTGACTGCATCGGCAAGCAGGAAGACGCGGACGCGCTGCCCCTCCTTGCCGGCCAGCGCTCCGGCCAGTCGCAGCGCGTTGTAAGCGCGCTCGCTGCCGTAGGGGGCTTCGTTCAGGATGAACAGCGTGGAACTCATGGCATATCTCCCGCGGTGGCGGATGCGGCGTGCACCGGCAGCCCGGCGGCCTGCCATTCGCTGACGCCGTCGAAGATTTTGCGCACCCGGTAACCGCGCGCGCCGAGCAGGGCCACGGCCTCGTCGGAGAGGAGGCAGTAAGGGCCGCGGCAGTAGGCGACGATCTGTCTGGATTTCGGCAGTTCGGAAAGGCGTTGCTCCAGTTCGGCCAGCGGCATGGAGCGCGCATAGGGAAGGTGGGCGGCGTCGTACTCCTCGCGCGGACGCACGTCGATCACCACCACCTTGCCGCTGCGCGCCATCTCGAGCAGTTCGGCACGGCCCACCGACGCCAGCTTCGCGGGCTCTGCCTTCATCGCGTCGACAGCCAGCCGCAATTCCAGCAGGTGCTCTTCGGCGACCTCGCGCAGCATCACCCAGAGTCCGGCCACGTCGCCTCCGCTCAGGCCGTAGATCATGTACTTGCCCTCCCGCCGCGAGGTGACCAGCCGCGCTTCCCTGAGCGACTTCAGATGCGCGCTGGTCAGCTTGATGTCGGTGGAGATCTCGGCGGCGAGGATCTCCACGCTCTTCTCGCCCTGCGCCAGCAGTTCCAGCAGTTCCAGCCGCTTCGGGCTGGACACGGCCTTGCCGATGCGCGCCACCTGCTCGTAGAGCAGATCCTTGAGGTTGCGCTTGACGTTGATCGCACGACTTTTGCTGTTCATTCTTTCATTCTAATGAAAATGCGAATGTGGAACAAATCCGGGAATCAGGCGGCGCCAGCGTCATGCTCCGGGCACAGATTGACCTCGACGATCACGTGCGCCAGCCCGGGGATGCCCTCCAGCAGCGACTTGTAGTACGCCGGTTCGCGCGGCTGGTGGGTGACCAGGGCCACGGTCACCGCGTAGTGGGCGGGTCCCACGTGCCACAGGTGCAGGTCGGCGACCTTGTTGTCGGCGTCGGCTTCGATGGCCGCGCGCACCGCACCGGTGGTCGAGGCGTCGACCGCGCCGTCGAGCAGGATCGGGCCGGTCTCGCGCACCAGGCCCCAGGACCAGCGCGCGATGACGACGGCGCCCAGCAGGCCCATGGCCGGATCCAGCCAGACCCAGCCGGTGAACCTGCCGGCCACCAGGGCGGCGATGGCGAACACCGAGGTCAGGGCGTCGGCCAGCACGTGCAGGTAGGCGGCGCGCAGGTTGTGGTCTTGCGCGTGCCCATGGTCGTGATCGTGGTCGTGGGCGTGCGTGTCGCGCAGCATCCAGCCGCTGGCCAGGTTCACCAGCAGGCCGAGCACGGCCACCGCCAGGGCTTCGTCGAAACGCACCGCCTGCGGTTCGATCAGTCGCAGCGCCGATTCCAGCGCCATCATCATAGCCACCACGCCCAGCGCCACCGCGCTGGCGAAGCCGCCCAGCACGCCGACCTTGCCGGTGCCGTAGCTGTAGCGCGGGTCGCCGGCATGCGCGCGCGCGTAGCGGTAGGCGAACAGCGCGATGCCGAAGGCCGCCACGTGCGTGGCCATGTGCCAGCCGTCGGCCAGCAGGGCCATCGAGGCATACGCAGTGCCAGCGACGATCTCGACCAGCATCATGGCCGCGGTCAGCCAGATCACGCGGCGCGTGCGCGCCTCGCCCTGCGCGTTGTCGCGCGCGTAGTCGTGCGAGTGGGTGAATTCTTCGAGGCGGTGGGAGTGCATGATGTGCTCCGTGCGGCGTGGGTTCGGCAATGCCTGCCGGCGATTATCGTCTTCCGCGCCGGCCCGTGCGCGGCTGCACGACGCTGGCGAGTTGTTCCAGCAGCACATCGCACAGGCCGAAGGCCGAGGCGCGGCGCGCGATGGCCTCGGCAGGCATGCCGGCCGCGGCCATCCAGTCGCGCCACGCGTCGCGCACCTGGCGCGCCATCTCGCCCAGCGCGTCGCGCGCTTCCTCGAAGGCATAGCCGAAGCGATCGCAATGGGCCAGCAGGCCCTGCGCCGAGGCGGTTCCGCTGGGCCGGCCTTCGTCCAGCCAGAACGGCATGGCCTGCGCCATGCGTGCGGCCCCGGCATGCGGCACCAGATCGAAGGCCGGCGACAGTCGCCAGCCGTGCGCGTGGCGCAGCAGGCCGTGGTTGCGCGGGTGGTCGTCGGTGTTGCCGATCAGCACGTTGAACACCAGCCGGCGCCACAACTCGCGCTGTTCTTCGCGGGCGTCGTAACCGGCGTCGGCGCACCAGCGCCGCAATTCGTCGGCCAGGCTCAGGTAGGAGTGCCGCGGCGTGCCGGTGTAGTCGGCCGGCAACTGCAGGACGGTATGGCCGCTGGCGTAGCCCAGCCGCGCCATGCCGCCGGCGGGGGCCGGCGCGCGGTCGAAGCGCTTGACCAGCAGCACCGCGCGGTCGTCGGCCAGGCGGTGCAGCCGGCTGGTGCAGGCGCGCAGGCCGGCCGCCGCGGCGCCGGCCAGCATGGCGTGCTCGGCTTCCACCGACCAGGCCGTCTCGCCGCGCTCGGCGAACTTGGCGATCCAGGGCTCGCCGTCGATCGCCACCGTCAGCTTGGGCTTCATGCCGCCCAGGCTGGTGCCCGGGCGGTCCAGGCCCGCGTCGCGCAGCGCGTCGTGCAGGCCCGCGTCGTACGGCGTGCCGGCCTGCACGGCATCGAAATAGCGCGCCGCCGGCGCCAGCGCGGCGAGCGCGGGAAACCGCGCCGGCAGCCGGTCCGCCAACGCGCCCAGCATCAGGTTGCCGGCGCCGTCGCCGCGCGCGTGCAGCAGGGCTTCCAGCGGGCTGGGCGCATGGCCTAGGCGGGCTTCGAGCAGGCGGCGGCCCCAGGCATCCGGACCGGCATCGAGGAGGATGCCAAAGATGCCGTCCTGGCGCGTCTCGCGCTGGCGCGCGCGGCTCAGCGGCAGCGCAACGGGGTCGAGCGGGTAGGCCAGGGGGTGGGCGAGGAAGTCGCTGCCGTAGGTGAATTCGCCGCGTGCGGCAGGGCGCGCCTCGTCCAGCGCGAAGGTGCCGGCGGCGACCGGTTCGGCCTGCTCCGGCAGCCAGGCGAGCACCGGTTCGCGCATCATCGCCGCACCCGCTGCGGCAGGCGCTCGGCGAGGAGCTCGGCATCCACGGAATCGCCGCTCAGGCGGCTGGCGCGGGAAAATTCATCGAGCAGGTCGAGGGCCCAGAACACCCGCAGCCAGTTGCCCAGACCCACCTGGGGGTCGCCGCGCTCGACCTGCACGGCGGTGTTCGGCCCGATGCCGGCCTTGGCCGCCAGGTCGCGCAGCGTCCAGCGCCGGGTCTTGCGGGCGATGGCCACGCGCCGGCCCCAGGCCTGTGCCGCCGCCTCGGCCTCGAAGGGCAAGGGGGAGGTCACCCGGTTCGGTGATTTACGTATGCTCATGACAATATATAAATTAACATAAAAGTATCTGTAACGATACTTAAAGAATCTCCGTGCGAATTTCCGGGCGAACCTCGGCGACCGGCCGCCGGCTAGTGGCCGGCGACAAAGCCGCCCGCGACCTGGCGCGCGCGGCCCAGGGTCACGAGGGTTTCCAGCAACTGCGGCAGGCGCTTCTTCCAGGGCCCGCGCCCGGTGAACAGGGCCGCCAGCGCGGCTTCGTCCAGCGGGGTGCGGCTGCGGGCGAGGGCGTCGGCCACGCCGCGCAACTGCGCCGGCAGGTCTTTCGGCCAGGCTGGCGCGCGGGCGCGGGGCCGACGCCGCCGGCCGGTTCCGGCGCGTCCGGCTCGGGCACCAGCCTGCCTTGGCGCGGGGCCGGTGCGGCACTTGCCCCCGCCAGCGCCTGCTGGAAGGCGGGCCGCAGCCAGCGCACCGTGCCGGCGGCCTCCTCGGCGGCGCGCTCGGCGTTCAGCGCCACCAGGCGTTCGAGCAGCGCCTCGTCCAATGCACGCCTGGCGTCGTCGCGGTTCGCCGGGTTGGCCGAATCGCCCGGCGCGGCGTTGCCGTTCACCGCCTGCATGAGCGGCGCGAGGTCGTTCCAGCCGTAGGCGTCGAGCACCGCCAGATCA
This sequence comes from Betaproteobacteria bacterium, assembly GCA_016713125.1. GTDB lineage: Bacteria > Pseudomonadota > Gammaproteobacteria > Burkholderiales > SG8-39 > SZAS-79. The sequence goes on along the minus strand of JADJPT010000014.1, from coordinate 104,270 downwards.
GAGTTCGTCGGTACAACTGCTTCAGCACCGAGACCAGGCCGTGCGCGTGGATGATCCTGTCCTTCGCGTTCAGCGCTTCGCCGGTTTTCAGTTTTTCCAGGACGTTGTACATGCCGGTGAGCGTGAGCTCGGCGTGCGCCGCCTGCTGGCGCTTGCGGTGGGCGTCGAGTTGTTCGGCGAGATCGGCGATGCGCGCCTGCTGTGCCGGGGAGGCGAGGGGAAAGGGGAAGGTTTCGAAGCAGCGGGTTTTGTTGTAGCGGGGGTCGTTTCCAACCCCGAGCCGACCTCCAGTGGCCAGCGCCCACGCGATGTGCGCATTGGCGGTTAGCACTCCGAGGACATATGCGTTGTCCATGGCGATGGCGATGAGCATATTGTCGGGGAGGATGCTGGCGTCAAGGAATTGGAAGGTGCGGTGCTTGGCGGTCTCGACGGTGGCGATGAAGCGCGGCAGTTTGGCAATAGCCGGGCGCAGATCCTTGCGCGGCTCTCCAAATATCCACCACTTATCCCGGTAGCTCGCTCGCATGTTCTGATCGCGCTCGGGTTTGACGTGCTCCAGCGTCCATTGATACACGGAAGGAAAGCGCTGCCGCACTTCTTCGGCGGTCAATCCGTGCAGATCGATCACCATGGCATCGCGCGGCCGGTCCGTCAGGTCGCGCCCGTTACGGTAGAGCCGGATGTGTCGTTCCATACCTGCTACACGTCCCAGGCCCAACTCGGCGGCCTGCTGCGGCGTGACGATGAAGCCCGCACCATGCAGCTTCACACCCGGCGAACTGAGGCCGGCATTTGCACGCAACGCCACAGCGGCCGCCACGTTGGCACCAGTGCGCAGGTCCGCATGAAGGAGCCCTGCCGCCTCGCGCAGTTCCACGACCATGGCATCTTCGCCTCCGTCGTGCTCGTCGGAGACGGTCAGAAGTCGGCCGTTGGCGATTCCCACTTCAGCCACGGTCATCGCAATGCGCACCGCAGCGCCGTCCGCACTGTCCACCCACGGATGGTCGGGAATGGCGAATCTCAGAGACAGCGGCGGCTTGGCGGACAGATGTCGTTCGATCACTCGGCGGTTGAAGGTCTGCCGCAGGCTGTTGGTGGTGATCAGGCCGAAGCGGCGGATCGCACCTGCGCGCGCAAGCTCCGCCGCCTTGTTCCACCAGTACATCACCAGGTCGGCTCGATTCGGGCGTCCTTCCAGACGCCGCGCAGCGCTGCACCAACCGTCGCCCAGCGCAGCGCGCATCGGGCCGGCGCCGATGAAGGGCGGATTGCCGACGATGAAATCCGCCGCGGGCCACTCGGCCTTGCGCGGGTTGACATAGCGTTCCAGCGGCATGCGCGCCGCCTCGTCGGGCACGTCCTCGCCGGTCACCGGGTGCTTTTTGAAGGTCTTGCCGTCCCAGCGGGTGACCGGCACGCCGCGTTCGTCGGTATGACGAATTCGACGCGCTCGCAGGCCAGCACGGCGTCGCGGTGTTCGATGTTCCTGAAGTCGCGCAGCACCGGCTGCGGCGGGTTGGCGTTGCCGCGCGTGCGGAAGTGCCACTGCAGGTAGCCGATCCACAGCACCAGCTCGGCGATGGCCGCTGCGCGCGGGTTGAGTTCGATGCCCAGCAACTGGTGCGGGTCGACGGTGTTGCCTTCGGTCTCGAAGCGCTCCTGCGCCTCGCCGAGGGCCTGCAGTTGCAGGAACACCTCGCCTTCGAGGCGCTTCATGTGTTCCAGCGTCACGTACAGGAAGTTGCCCGAGCCGCAGGCCGGGTCGAGCACGCGCACTTCGCACAGGCGGCGGTGGAAGGCGTGCACGGCCTCGCGCGCCTCCGCCGGCCTGCCTTCGGCGGCCAGCAGCAGCGCGGCGGCCTGGGCGTCGGACCAGTCGTCGCGCAGCGGCTCGATCACCGTGGGCAGCACCAGGCGCTCGACGTAGGCGCGCGGGGTGTAGTGGGCACCCAGGGCGTGGCGCTCCCGCGGATCGAGGGCGCGTTCCAGCAGGGTGCCGAAGATGGCGGGCTCGACGTGGCGCCAGTTGAAGCGCGCCGCCTCCAGCAGCAGGGCGATCTGGTCGCGGTCAGCGGCAGCACCTGCGCGTCGCGGAACAGCTTGCCGTTGAAGCGCAGCACGTCCTGGCGGATGGCACCGAAAACGCGCCGCTGTCCATCGCCTTCCACAACTCGCCCACCAGCGGCACGAACTGCGCGGGGTTGTCCTTGAGGGTTTCCAGCAGGTCGACGAAGGCGCGCCTGGGCAGCAGGCCGACGTCTTCCGCGAACATCGAGAACAGCGCGCGGGTCAGGAAGCCGGCCACGGCCTGCGGGGCGTGCCCCGAGGACTCCAGCGCCTTGGCGATCAGCGCCAGTTGCGCGGCGATGTCGCGGGTCACCCGGGCCGAGCGCCGCGCAGGGTCGAGCGCGAGCGGGTCGAGCCAGACCTGGCGCAGGCGCTCGCGGACTTCGGGCCGGCGCAGGTCTTCGAGCTTGAAGCGGTGCGAGCGCGGGTCGGGGTAGGGCGTGTAGGTGGCCCCGGAGCGGCTGAACTCGGCGTACAGCTCGAAAGCATGGCCGACGTCGAGCACCACCAGGAACGGCGGGCGCCCTTCGGCGGCGGGCAGGGCGCGCGCGTACTGTTCGGCCTGGCTGCGCGCGCGCAGCATGGCGTCGTCGAAGGCCTTGCCCGTCTGGCGCAGCTTCTTGGCTTCCAGCACGAAGGCGCCGCGCCGGTACAGGTCGAGGTAGCCGGACGATTGCTCGCCGTCGCCGTGCCTGAAGATCACCCGGCGCTGGAACACGTAGGCGTTGTCGCGGGTGTCCACGCCGGCCGGCTCGGGTTCGGGCAGGTCGAGCGCCGCGCAAAGCTGGGTGATGAACAAGCCGTAGTTGGCCAGTTCGCTGCCGCCGGCGTCCTGCCAGCGGGCGATGAAAGCCTCCAGGGCCGGGTTCGGTTCGCTGGGGTCGGGGGCGGCGGGCGAGCTCACGCGGGCAGTATAACTGCGCGCGCCGGCGGCTCGGCCGGTGCGCGCATCCGCGCCGTGGCCGCGGGCAGAAAGTTCAACTTTGCCTTGGCAAAGTCCGCTCCCAGAGCGGCTTACGTGTCAATGTCGTCGTCAGATCCGACAACTCGATCGGGACGAAAGGGGCCTCAGGGCGGGCTGTTCGCCTTGCCGGCCCGCCCAGGACGAGAGCCCCGCCGGCCAGGATCAGCGCGATGCCGGCGAAATGGAACCACTGCGGCCGTTCGGCCAGGAACACCGCCGACATCAGCACCGCGATGGCCGGCATCAGGTGCATGGTGGCGCCGGCGCGCGCCGCGCCCAGGCGCGTGACCACGTAGCTCCAGCCGGCGTAGGCGAGCAGCAGCGAGCCGATGGCCGAGTACAGCACGGCCAGCACGCCCGCCGGCAGGTTGCGCGCGCCCGGCGCCGCTCAGTTCCCACAGCAGCCAGGGGGCCATGAACAGCATGCCCAGGCTGCACACCACCAGCAGCAGCTGCACGGTGTTCAGCGCATCGCGCCGCTTGCGCAGCAGGATGGTGTAGGCCGACCACATGGCCATCGAACCCACCGCCAGCAGGTCGCCGCGGTTGAAGGACAGCGCCGCCAGCGCGCCCGGATCGCCCTGCGCGGCGATCAGCGCGACGCCGGCGAAGGAGATGCCCACGCCCGCCCACTGCAGCGCGACGATGCGTTCCCCGAGGAACATGCCGGCCATCAGCAGGATGAAGATCGGCGAGGTCGACAGGTAAAGCGTGCCGCTGGTGGCGGTGGTGTAGTGCAGGCCCAGCCACTGCATGGCCAGGTGCACGCCGCCGCCGGCGAGGCCCAGCCCGGCCAGCACGGCGCGGTCGCGCGCCCGGAGCGCGCGCAGGCGCGGCAGCAGGTCCTTCCAGGCCAGGGGCAGCAGCACCAGCACCACGATGACCAGGCGCGCGAAGGTGGCGATGCCGGGCGAAACGTCGTCGCGCACCGCGCGCGCCACGATCCAGTTGCCCGACCAGAGCACCAGCGTGGCGGCGAGGATCAGGTAGGCGGTGGCGCGCATCGCGCATTATCCGGCCTGGCGGGAGGCGGGCGAAACGCCCACGCGCAGAGGGGATATGGCTGCTGTGCGCGTGATATTCTGGGCGCCGTTTTTCCTCCAGCTGATCCATGCCGTTCGTCACCGCCGCCGGCCGCAATCTCGAGTACCAGCGCATCGAAGCCGATCCGGCCAGACCGGCGATGGTGTTCCTGCACGAGGGCCTGGGCTCGATCGGGCAGTGGCGCGATTTTCCGCACAAGCTGGTGGCGGCCACCGGCTGCTCCGCGCTGCTGTACGCGCGCTATGGCTACGGTCAGTCCGACGTGCTCGAGGCGCCGCGCGCGGTCGATTTCATGCACGCCGAGGCGCAGCAGGCGCTGCCCGAACTGCTGGGCAGCCTGGGCATCGCGCGGCCGATCCTGATCGGCCACAGCGACGGCGCCTCGATCGCTTTGATCCATGCCGGCAGCCCGCAGTGGGCGGGCGAGGTGCGCGGCGTGGCGGTGATGGCCCCGCACGTGCTGTTCGAGGACAAGAACATCGAAGGCATCCTCGCCGCAAAGCAGGCCTTCGAGACCACCGACCTGCCGGCGCGCCTGGGCAAGTACCATCGCGACGCGGCAAAGACCTTCTACGGCTGGAACGACGTCTGGCTTTCGCCCGCGTTCCGGGATTGGAACATCGAGGACTATCTGCCCGGCATACGCTGTCCGGTGCTGGCGATACAGGGCTACGAGGACGCATACGGCACCATGGCACATCTTGATTCGATCGCGGCGAAAGTCGGCGGACCCTGCGAACTGCTGAAGCTCGAGGACTGCGCACACACGCCGTTTCGCGAGCAGCCCGAGAAGACGCTGGCGGCGGTGGCGCTTCGTCGGGCAGGTCTGCGAGGTCCCGGCATGAGCGCCCAGGCCGGCACGCTGCGCGCCGATGCGCGCACCATCAGCCTGGTGTCGGTGGCGCACGCGCTGTCGCACTTCCTGCAGCTCAACGTCGCGCCGCTGTTCCCGATCATCAAGGACGACCTCGGCGTCAGCTACGCGGCGCTGGGCCTGACCACCGGCATCTTCTACGCGGTGTCCGGCGTGTGCCAGACCCTGGCCGGCTTCGCGGTGGACCGCTTCGGCGCGCGCCGCGTGCTGACCGCGGGCCTGGTGCTGTGCGTGCTCGGCGCGCTGATCGCCGGCCTGGCGCAGAACTACGCCATGCTGATCGTCGCGGCGGTGGTCGGCGGCCTGGGCAACAGCGTGTTCCATCCCAGCGACCTGGCGATCCTCAATGCGCGCGTCAATCCGGTGCGCATCGGCCACGCCTACAGCACGCACAGCATCGCCGGCAACTTCGGCTATGCGCTGACGCCCATCTTCAGCGTGGCGGTGGCCTCGGTGTGGGGCTGGAACGCGGCCCTGCTCGCCGGGGCGGCGCTGGGCGCCGTGGTGGTGGCGATGGCCTTCATCGGCCGCGACTGGATCGAGGTGCCGGTCAGCCACGCGCGCGCCGACGGCAAGCCGCGCAACGTGCGCGAGGACGTGCAGCGCCTGCTGTCCGCGCCGGTGCTGATGTGCTTCGCGTATTTCGTGCTGCGCGGCATCGTGTGCATCGCCGTGCAGACCTTCGGCGGCTCGCCGATGATCGCCACCTACGGGATCTCGGCGGCGCTGGCCTCGAGCACGCTGACCGCCTACATGCTGGGCGGGGCGGCCGGCATCTTCACCGGCGGCTTCATCGCCGGCAAGGGCATCCCGCCCGAGCGCGTCGCGGCCGGCGGCATGGCGGTGAGCGCCCTGGCCATGCTGGTGGTGGCGCTGGTCTGGCTGCCGGGCACCCTGCTGCCGGTGCTGTTCGCCATCGCCGGCTTCGCCAGCGGCATGACCCAGCCTTCGCGCGACCTGATCGTGCGCAAGACCACGCCGCCGGGTTCGGCCGGCGCGGTGTACGGCTTCGTTTATTCGGGCCTCGACCTGGGCTCCATCGTGGCACCCGTGTACTTCGGCTGGCTGATGGACATCGACAGCCCGCGTGCGGTGTTCTTCACCGCCGTGGCGGTGATCGCCATCACCATCCTGACCGTGCTGCGCCTGCCGGCGAAGCGCAACGCCTAGCGCAATGGACCTGTCCAGCCTGCTGGTCGCGCCGGTGCTGTTCTTCGCGCTCGGCGTGTTCATGCAGCTGGTCGGTTCGGATTTCAAGTTTCCCGGCGAGGCGTCCAAGGCCCTGTCGATCTACCTGCTGGCCGGCATCGGCCTGCACGGCGGCGCGGAACTGGGGCAGGCCGCGCTGGGCACGGCCCTGCATGCCGTGCTGGCCGCCGCGCTGCTCGGCTTCGGCCTGCCGCTGATCGGCTACGCGCTGCTGCGCCGGCTCTGCCGCCTCGACCGCTACAACGCCGCGGCCATCGCCGCGCACTACGGTTCGGTCAGCGCCGGCACCTTCCTCGCCGCGGTGGCCTGGCTGCAGGCGCGCGAGCTGCCCTACGAGGGGACCACGGTGGTGATGCTGGCGGTGATGGAGTCGCCGGCCATCCTGGTGGCGCTGCTGCTGGCGCAGTACGCACGGCGCAGCGAGCCGCAGCGCAAGCCGCCGCCCGCCGGCGCGGCCGGCGCGCATGGTCCGTTGGCCGGCATGCGCGGCCTGCTGGCCGACGCCTTCACGCACGGCAGCGTGCTGCTGCTGCTCGGCAGCATGGCGATCGGCGCGCTGATCACCGAGCGCAGCTACGCCTCGGTGAAGCCGTTCTTCGAAGGCGTGTTCATGGGCGCGCTGTGCCTGTTCCTGCTCGAGATGGGCCTGGAGGCGGCGCGTCGCCTGGCCGAGTTCCGCGCCGTGGGCCTGCGACTGGCCGCGTTCGGCATCGGCATGCCGCTGCTGGGCGGGGCGATCGGGCTGGCCGTCGGCCACGCCTGGCTGGGGTACGGGCCGGGCGGCACGCTGCTGGTCGCGGTGCTCGGCGCCAGCGCCTCGTACATCGCGGTGCCGCCGGCGGTGCGCCTGGCCATTCCCGAGGCCAACCCGTCCTTCTACCTCACGCTCTCGCTGGGCATCACCTTCCCGTTCAACGTGGTGCTGGGCATTCCGTTGTATTACGCGCTGGCGGCGCGGCTCGCTTCCTGATTCCCGAGGCTCCCGATGACGCAACTGCATGCCAAGAAGATGGTGAACGTGGTGGCCAACGCGGCGCTGGAGGCGCGCCTGGCCGAGATCGCGAAGAAGAACGGCGCGACCGGCTACACCGTGGTCGACGCGCGCGGCTGGGGGCACGCCGGCGTGCAATCCGGTGCGCTGGGCGCCGACAGCAACATCCTGTTCATGGCCCTGCTGGCCGACGAGCAGCCGCTGATCGAGGCGCTCGCGGCGCTCAACGAGGCCGGCCACCAGCTGGTGGTGTGGGTGTCGGAGGTGGGGGTGATGCGCAAGGACAGGTTCTAGTCAACCGGGTCGTGGTAGAAAGCGTTTCTCGGCAGACAACAACAAACAACAAAGTACCGGCATGAAGCATCGGGGGGTGCTGTTCCTGGGCGGCTGTGCGCTGGCGTTGCTGATGGGCGCCGGAGGCGTGCACGCACGCGACGAGCAGGTCGAGGTCATCGGTTGCGCGCGCGACATCGCCGGCAGGCCGGTACGCGGCGCCGAGGTCGAACTGGAAGGCACGAACTACCAGGGCGGCGCCCGCTTCAGCGGCCAGAACGGCTGGACCAAGACCGAGTGGGACGGCACGTTCAGGCTCAAGATGCGGAAGGGCACCCGCCCTGCGCCCACCGAAGCCAAGGTCACCGTGTGGTCGACGATCGCCGGCCAGCGCTCCAGGGACCGGGGTGGCTTTGGGGAAAGGCTCGTCAGAAGCGCAGGCGAAGCCGAGGTGCGCATCGCGCCCTGCATCACCGTCAGCGGCTCGTACTTCATCGGCGGCGAAGTGAGCGGCAAGGATCCGACGCCGAGGGAAGGCGGGGCGGGCCTGCGCCTCAAGCTGCACACGCAGAACCCGGAAGAAGTGGCGTTCGTCGAGGTGATTTCCACCGGCGGCTATGAGTTCACGCCCTGGTTCGCCGCAGGCACGGGTTACATGGTGAGCATCGAGCGCCAGCCTGCAGGGGAAAACTGCGAAATCGTCAATTCCCCCAATGGCACCACCGGGCAGGGCGACATCATCGACCGGGTTCGATTCGTGCAGGCGGTCAACCTGGTGTGCAAACCGGTACAGGCGCCCAAGCCCCCGGAGGCGGAGGCACCGCCCGACCTGGGCGCGCTGCCGACCCGGCCGGGGGCGGGGCTGGGAAACAGCCTTGCAAGCGAGGCGATCGCACGCGAGGACCAGCGTCAGCGCCAGCGCGAAGCCGAGGAAAGGCGGCGCGAGGAGGAGGAACGTTTTCGCCGCCTGACGGCGACCCCGTCGGCGGAACTCGATGCGGAATGCGCGCGGCGCGGCAGCGCCGTCGGCACGGCCGGCATCCAGGCGGCACGACAGCGCAAGGCCTTGTTCGAGGGCGCGTGCGCGAAGGCCGGCCAGGCCTCGGTGCAGATTGCGGACGCCGACCGGCTGATCGCAGCGGAGGCCGAGGCGGAGCGCAGGCGAGCCGCGGCCGAGGCCGAGCGGCAGGCGCGCCTGCCGGCGGTCGCGCCTGCGTCCTCCACGCCCGTGTCGGCAGGGTCAACGTCCGGCGGCGGATGTGCGCCCGATCCCGGCCTGCTGCAGAGGTTCATCCAGGCTCAGCGGCTTTGCCCGGGAGCCGTCGGGCGCGTTGCGGCCGACCACACGGGAAAGGCGACCCAGCATTTCAGCGAGATCCATCGGCGCTTTATCGCCCAGGGACGTGCGCGGTCCCGGGAGCGGTGCTGGAGCGCCGGCGCCAGGCGGGCAGCCTGAACGAATCCACGTGATTTCGAGGATGACCGCCGCGGAGACCCGGGTGGTCCTGCAGATCGAGGAATGTGAACTCGCGAACAAGGAGAGCACAGGCGGCGGGCGGAAGCCCGGCCGAGGATCGCTGCTGGTGCGCCTGCGGCTCCCGCCTCCGGCAACTGCGAAGCCGACTACGCCCGGCAGGAGGCGGAGTTCACCCGCATCAACCAGCGCCGGCCCGCCAGCGCCAGCACCGTGCCGACAAGCCAGACCACGATGTACATGATCCGCGAGCGGCTGGCCCTGCTCGACCGCGCCTGCCGCAACCACCCGCGCTATGCGGAGTACGGCTCGATGCGCCAGACCTACAACAACACGCTCGACGTTTGCCGCCGATCCGCCACCGCGCCGTCGGATTGCGTGCCGCGTCTCGCGTGGTAGATCCCCTTCCTTTCGTCGCGAACCCCGCCCAGGAGATTAAGAAAATGCTCAAGCCGCTGCTGCCGCTCGCACTGATTGCCGCGCTGTCAGGCGGTTGCGCCCACCAGACCGCGCCGCGTACCGACCCGCTGGCCGACCTGCTGGGCAGCGTGAAGCTGGTCGATTCGCCGACGCGCACGGTGGAGCAGGCGGGGCAGAAGCGCCTGGCGCTGATCGTCAGCACCAGCTCGGAAACGCAGTTCAAGACCCGCGAGGAGCAGAACAAGCAGTACCTCGAAGGCTATGTGCGTTCCTGGGAGCCGGGCAGCTACGGCGCCATCAAGACCATGCAGGAATCGGTGGGGCCCCGCCAGCTGGTCGACGTGGTGCTCGCCGAACTGCGGCCGCGCTTTCGCAACGTGACCGTGGTGAACGATTTCGCCGCCTTCCGCCAGCAGGGGCGGGACGTGGCGGTGGTCATGGACGTGGGCATGGAGGGCACCACCAGCAACACGCCGGCCAAGCTCGAAGCCGAGTACACCACGGACGTGACGCTGATCTTCTTCGACCCGCAGATCCGGCGCATCGGCACGGCGGTGGGCAAGGCCACCGAGCGCGGCGAGCGCAGCTGGGGCGCGGACATTGCCAAGGCCTTCCTGCTGTTCGCCCCGGATCCGAAGCCGGAGGAGATCTACGGCCCGCTGGTGGCCGCGGAAAAGAAGAGCCGCGAGACGGCCTTCGCGCGGTTGCGGACTGCGGTAGACGCGCTGGTGCGCAGGTAGTCCGCGGCCGGGCGGCGCGCGCTGCGCCTGGCCTCGCCTCGTCCGGCCTCGCCGTATCCCGGAGGGGTGGCAGTATTCCCGCCCTGCAGCCTGCATGACGCCTGGAGACGGCGCCTGAAAGTGGCAGCAATCGCCCGCCGCAGCGGGCGGCGCTTCAGTCCTTGTACTGGATGCCGCGGCGGTCGAGCATGCGCAGCAGCGCGGCCCAGTCCTTGCCGACCGATTCGCGGCCCGGGCGGTTGAACTGCTTCTCGCCGCGGTCGATGACCTCCTGCGGGATCAGCGTGACGTGCTCGCGGCCGCCGGCCAGCGCGTCGACCTGGATCTGGCAGGCGCATTCCAGGTAATACATGATCTCGAAGGCCTCGCGCACCGAGTCGCCCAGGGTCAGCAGGCCGTGGTTGCGCAGCATCATGGCGCGGCTGGTCTTGCCCAGGTTGGCGGTCATGCGCACGCGCTCGTCCAGGTCGAGGGCCACGCCCTCGTAGTCGTGGTAGGTGAGCTCGCTGATCACGCGCAGCGAATGCTGCGACAGCGGCAGCAGGCCTTCCTTGGTGGCGGCGACGGCCACCCCGGCGCGGGTGTGGGTGTGGATCACGCACTGCGCCTCGGGGCGCGCGGCGTGGATGCAGCCGTGGATCACGAAGCCGGCCTTGTTGTAGCCCAGGCCGACCGGGTCCTCGATCACGTTGCCTTCCTGGTCGATCTTCAGCAGCGTCGAGGCGGTGATCTCCTCGAACATCAGGCCGAACGGGTTGATCAGGAAATGGTGCTCGGGGCCGGGCACGCGCGCCGAGAAATGCGTGAAGATCCAGTCGGTCCATTTGAACTGCGCGGCCACCTGGTAGGCGGCGGCGAGGTTGACGCGTACATCCCACTCTTCCTTGCTGACGCGGTCGCGCAGGGAGGTGCTGGGTTTCAGGACGGCGCTCATGGACGGACTCCGGTGGGGGAAAAGTTGCCGACGATCATACGCCTGGGTTTTGCGCCGCGGGGCGACCGGCAGCGAAACGCGGACGCCCCGGGGCGGTGCATCTGCGCGCGCTGTGTCAGGCGGCGGCCCGGCCGCGGTTCTCGGCCAGGTCCAGGGCCTGCAGGATCAGTCCCGGGTCGTTGGCGGCCAGCAGGCGGGCGTCGGAGAGCTGCCGGCGCCAGGCGCGCGCGCGCGGGTGGCCGTGGTACAGGCCGAGCAGGTGGCGCGTGACCCAGCGCAGCAGGCCGCCGGCGGCCACCACGCGGCCGGCGTAGGCGTGCATGGCCAGCGCCACCTCGGCGCGGCTGCGCGGCGCGGCGGGGTCGCCGAACACGCGCGCCCCGGCTTCGGCCAGCAGGTAGCTGTCGTGGTAGGCGGCGCGGCCGAGCATCACGCCGTCGACCTGCGCGAGCTGGGCCTCGATCTCGTCCCAGCGCGTGATGCCGCCGTTGATGACGATGGTGAGCGCGGGGAACTCGCGCTTGAGGCGATGCACGTAGTCGTACTTGAGCGGCGGGATCTCGCGGTTCTCTTTCGGCGAGAGGCCTTTGAGCACGGCGTTGCGCGCGTGCACGATGAAGGTGGTGCAGCCGGCGGCGGCCACCGTGCCGACGAAATCGCGCACGTAGCCGTAGTCCTCGATGGCGTCGATGCCGATGCGGTGCTTGACGGTGACCGGCAGGGCGGTGGCCGCGCGCATGGCGGCCACGCAGTCGGCCACCAGCTGCGGTTCGGCCATCAGGCAGGCGCCGAAGGCGCCGCGCTGCACGCGTTCGCTGGGGCAGCCGACGTTCAGGTTGATCTCGTCGTAGCCCCATTGCGCGGCCAGCTTCGCGCAGCGTGCGAGGTCCTCGGGTTCCGAGCCGCCCAGCTGCAGCGCCAGCGGATGCTCCTCGGCGCTGTAGTCGAGGTGGCGCGGCACGTCGCCGTGGATCAGCGCGCCGGTGGTCACCATCTCGGTATAGAGCAGGGCGCGCGGCGCGATCAGCCGCAGGTAGTAACGGCAATGGCGGTCGGTCCAGTCCATCATCGGCGCGAAGGTGTTCGGGGATGCCTGTTAACAACTGCGAGCGGGAGTGGGGGCCGCGCAGGCATCTACGCAACGCGACATTCCCCAAAAAGCGCGATGCGAAGAGTGGGTGCGAGCGCAAGCACATCGCGGCGGCAGATCGGCTGCCGCCGAGGGGCAAAGCTAGCGGACCTGATTGACTCGCTCGGCCTCTGGTGACGAACCAAGCGTGCCCACGCCATGCTGAGCGCGAACGCGCTATACCTTCTGCTACTTTGTCTGGCTGGGCGGGGATGAGGGACCAAGAAAAGGTAATAATCGGTCCGCGCCCCCGGCCGCCTACTGGCCGCGGGGCCCATGCCTGACATCTCGGGTTTGAACGAGGTGATTAGCGCAGTGCTATGTGTGAAGCACAAGGGGTGAACCTGCTCTGTCGCGGGTCGTGCTTGGCGCCGCGGGAGAATGCGACGTTGTTTGCAAGGCTGCCGTATAACGAATCGCTGTACCTCATTTCGACCGGAGGAAAGTCGTACCGGTAGATAGACCGACAGGCCCCGCTAAGAGGTGCCGTACCCGTAGCGTTAAGGGAGATTCGAGGATGTTGATCAAATGCCCCGAGTGCACGAAGGAGGTATCTGACCAGGCGACGAGTTGCCCTCATTGCGGGCACCCTCTACTCAAAAGCGATTCATGGAAGGCGCTCAAGCCGAAATCGCGGAATCCTGTTTTTCTTGCGCTCGGGTTTGTCTGCTTAGTGCTCGCGTTTACAACCCCGCGCTTTCTCGTGTTCTTTCCGCTATTCGGTGCTGTTGCCTTTTCCATAGTGTCAGCCGCCCGGCGTGAGAGTGGCGCCGTCTTCACGGTGCTCATATTGATCGTCTCAGTATTTGTCTGGATGGCAACATCGGCGCCTTAGCAGTTCTGTGTCCGCACTAAGCAGTGCTGATGGCGGCTCGCCGTACACGCCCGCCTCGGATCAACTGGAAATCACTAGTTGGAATTGGGTAAAGGATAGAAACTTCGGTACCCGCGGCACCATCAAATGGAACGTCGAAGTCCTGAATAAAACCGATCGCCCCATACGAATCGCAAAAGTCGAGTTCGCCACATATGACAAGGATGGCAAGCTCGTATCTTCGACGTTCAGCTACGTAAGCGCGATTCCCCCACGAGGGCGGCGCACTGAATCATCGTATGCGGACCTGTACGGTACGGAGGCGAAGGCGAACGCGGTAGTCTCAGAAGTGCGGTTCGAACGCTACCAGACTTGAATACCATTTCGCCGCGACTTGGGGCTGGAATATGGAAACGGTGAGGCTGCGCGACGGTTTGAACTGTTGCAGCGGGCCGCTGATACAGCGAGAACGTCACCAGCTACAACGGCGGCAGCAGGCCAGGGCAAGCGAGATCCGTGGTTCCAGTTTCGGTATCGAGCATTAATCTGCTCGCTGCGCTCAGCGCACACCAAGACCTACAGTTGGCTCTGATTGCCTGGGCAGAGTTCAACGGCTTGGCGCGACCAACGCGCAGGTTGTTTCCCTGTCGCACCTAAACCATCTCCGTGTGTTTGAGGTTCCTGCTGGCTGCATACGTCGAGCGCTACGGTGCCGAGTTGACCGCTGCCGGGTGGCACCTGAACACGGATCAGAATTCCGTTAGCGTCGCCACCTTCCACAAGAACGGAAAGCCGAAAAAGACGCCGAGCATCTGGCTTCGGTACATCGAGCCGAGCGATGACGGGGGGCAATTAGGCGACGACGCGACGCCCAAGATCTCCAGCGCGGCACTCGTGCTCTCCATTGGCCCAGACGGCGAGGTTGCGTGCAGACGGCCGAAAGCAGGACCGAGACGGCCGGCAAGGCCGTGGCGCGTGGATAGCTGGCGCCTCCCGACGGGTAAGACGTTCGCGGAGCTTCAACCAGCGTTCGCACTGTTCATCGACGAAGTGCGCTTCTCCAGCCCCCCCCCCCCCCCCCGCCCCCGGCCGCCATCGCGGCGCTTCTGCGCTGCGTTGGTTCGAGGCGGCGTCGCATGCGGACCTACGGCGTCGGTCCATTACCGCCCCACCGTCCGAAGCCCAGTCGCGGTGGATCGCCCCCCCCGCAAAGCTTGGTACAGGACAAGTTGGGCCTCCCACAATTCTTCAAGAGAACGGGCAACAACCTAGCCGTAACTTTAATTTTCCTAGTTGCGGATTTTCGTGAACGAATTTTGCACACCCGCACCGGCGCCCAGACGCCCGATTCCTAGATTTCAGATTTTCCATCATCGGCGCGACGGACAGGCGGTGTGCCGAGGCGTAGGGGGGCGCGCCGGGAGTCATCAACGGTTCATTAAGCGGTCATGGGGCCGGGGCCGGCGCCGTCTTCAGGCCGCCGGGCGCACGTACTGTCCGCTGGTCTCGGCGCGCAGGCGGATCAGGCCGAGCAGGCTCTCGGTGTACGGCGCGGGCACGCCGGCCTGGCGCGCCACGTCCAGCGTGCCGGTGAGCAGGCCGTCGATCTCCAGCATCTTGCCGGCTTCCATGTCCTGCAGCATCGAGGTCTTGAACTTGCCGAGCGCGCGCGCCATGTCGATGCGCGCCTCGGGGTCGATGGCGGCGTCCACGCCCACCGCGCGGCCGATCGCCAGGCACTCGCGCATCACCGCCACCATGAAGCCCTTCACGTAGGGGTCGGCGATCATGCGGTCGGAGGAGGCCATGGTCAGCGCCGACACCGGGTTGAAGCTGATGTTGCCGAGCAGCTTGACCCAGAAGTCCTTCTGGATGAACGGGCTGCGGACGCACTCGTAGCCGGCCGCCGAGAATGCCGCGGCAATCGCCTCGGTGCGCGCGGTGTTGCCGCCGGGTTCGCCGACGATCAGCTTCTGGCCCATGGTGTGGCTGATCAGGCCGGGCTCGGGCATCGAGGCCGCGCAATGGATCACGCAGCCGACGATGCGCGATGTCGGCATGGCGGCCGAGAGCCTGCCGCCGGGGTCCAGGCTTTCCAGGCGCAGCTTGCCGCCGCCGTAGGGCAGCTTGTCGAAGAACCACCACGGGATGCCGTTCATCGCCGTGACGATGCTGGTGTCCGGCCCGAGCAGCGGGGCGATGCCCTCGGCCACCTGCGGCAGGCTCTGGCCCTTGACCGTGACGATCACGACGTCCTGCGCGCCGAGTTTCGCCGGATCGGCGTCGGCCCTGGGATGCGCGACGATCTCGGCGCCGGTGGCCGCCGTGCGCACGCGCAGGCCCTTGCTGCGGATGGCCTCGAGGTGCGCGCCGCGCGCGACCAGCGAGACCTCGTGGCCGGCGCGTTCCAGCCAGGCCGCCATGATGCCGCCGACCGCACCGGCGCCGTAGATGCAGATCTTCATGCGTGCGTCTCTTTGGTGGGTATGTCCTGCGGGGACTCGCCGTGGCCTTGCAGGGGTTCGCCATGGCTGAGGGGCTCGCGCAGCGCGCGCGCGGTGTCCGAATAGAACTCCAGCCAGGCCAGCACGGCGACCACGCCGAAGCAGGCGCCGGTGAACAGCGCCGGGTGCACGAACCAGGTCAGCGCGGCCAGCGAGAAATAGTAGGCGCGCAGGCCCTTGCTGAAGGACTCGCCGGCATGTTCGAGGATGCGCCCGGCGCGCGCCGCGAGCTGTTCCTGCGCCTGCGGGTCGCCGCCTTTGGAAGTGGCGGCGCCGACCAGGATGGCGACGAAGTTGAACTGGCGCAGAGACCAGGTGAAGACGAAGAAGGCGTAGGTGAAGATCGCCAGCATCAGCACGATCTTCATCTCCCAGACCTGCGCCGAGGTGCGCACCGCCAGCGGCAGCTTGCCGATCGCCGAGAGGATCTCCTCCGAGGTCGAGAGCATGGCCAGCAGGCCGCCGAGGATCAGGATGGTGGTCGAGGAGAAGAAGGTCGCGCTGTTGCCCAGGCTGGCGAGGATCGAGGTGTCGACGATGCGCATCTCGCGCGCGATCACCTGGCGCATCCACTGGCGCCGGTAGGCATTCATCATGTCGAGCAGGCTGGCGCGCGATCGCGTGCGCCAGCCGGCGTACGCGGGAAAGCCCCACCAGCAGGCCGCGAAGCAGGCCAGGGCGATCCAGTCCAGGGTGGAGAGTTGCAGGTTCATCGCGGGTTCGTCGCAGATTCGCCGGACAGGGCCGGCGAACGGTTCGGGTACGGTATTCTACGTCGCGCCGCGCTGCGCGCGGCCTCCGACCCCACTCCAATCCGCAGGAGAACACCGTGTTCTCGTTCATGAAGAAGATGACCGCGCTGCTGCCCGCCGGCGACACCCTGCCGGGCCGCCAGGAACGCATGCAGGTGCCGGACAAGCATTACGTCAACGGCCGGCCCATCGCGCCGCCGTTCCCCGAGGGGCTGGAACAGGTGCAGCTGGGCATGGGCTGCTTCTGGGGCGCCGAGCGCCTGTTCTGGGAGCTGCCCGGGGTGTGGACCACCGCCGTGGGCTATTCCGGCGGCAACACGCCCAACCCGAGCTACGAGGAGGTGTGCAGCGGTTTCACCAACCACACCGAGGCCGTGCTGGTGGTGTTCGACCCGCGGGTGCTGCCCCTCGAGCACCTGCTGAAGACCTTCTGGGAGGAGCACGACCCCACCCAGGGCATGCGCCAGGGCAATGACCGCGGCACGCAGTACCGCTCGGCGCTGTACACCTACGGCGAGGCGCAGGTGAAGGTCGCGCTGGCCACGCGCGATGCCTTCCAGCAGGCGCTGGACGCGAAGCACTTCGGCAGGATCACCACCGAGATCCGCCCTGCGCCCGAGTTCTATTACGCCGAGCCGTACCACCAGCAGTATCTGGGCAAGAACCCGGATGGTTACTGCGGGCTGGCCGGCACTGGCGCCACCTGCCCGGTGGGTCTGCTGGCCAGGGCCTGAGGCCGGGCCGGCACCGGGAATGCAAAGGGCGGAGATCGAAAGGCTGGTCGACGACCGGCCGGGCGAGGGCGTGTTTCGCGTGCACCGCGAGGCCTTCACCAGCGAGGCGGTGTTCGAGCTCGAGATGCGGCGCATCTTCGAGGGCACCTGGATCTTCCTCGGCCTGGAGGCGCAGGCCGCCCGGCCGCACGATTACTTCACCACCCGCGTCGGCCGCCAGCCGGTGGTGGTGATGCGCGATGCCGGTGGCGCACTCGCGGCCTTCTACAACGCCTGCCGGCACCGCCGTGCCGCGGTCTGCCCGCTGGAGCACGGCAATGCCAGGGTGCACGTCTGCCGCTACCACGGCTGGACCTACGACAGCGGCGGGCGCAACGTCGGCATCAAGGCCCTGGAGCAGGGCCGCTACCCGGAATCCTTCGCCCGCGAGGACCACGGCCTGGTGCCGCTGCCGCGCTTCGAGAACTATCGCGGTTTCCTGTTCGGCAGCGCCAATCCGGCGGTGCCCCCGCTGGCCGAGCACCTGGGCGACATGCGCGTGTTCCTCGACCTGATCGCCGATCAGTCGCCGCAGGGTGTCGCCTGCGTGCCCGGCAGCGTGAGCTACCGTTACGACGGCAACTGGAAATTCCAGATCGAGAACGGCGTCGACGCCTACCATTTCAGTTCCACGCACCCGACCTACATCGGCATCCTCGCCAAGCGCAAGGCCGAGGGCGAGGGCGGCGGCTCGGTGTACGAGGGCTTTCGCGACGCCGAGCTGTTCCGCGGCGGCTTCACCTTCGCCAACGGGCACAACGCGCTGTACGGCAGCAACCCGGCGGCGCAGGCGCGCGCCCTGGCGCAGGGCTACGCGGAACTCGAGGCGCGGCTGGGAGCGACGCGCGCCAAGTGGCTGCTGTACACGCGCAACATCACCATCTTCCCGAACATCCAGATCGCCGAGAACGCCTCTCTGCAGCTGCGCGTGCTGCATCCGCTGGCGGCGGACCGCACCGAGGTGCGCACCTACTGCCTGACGCCCAGGGGCGAGAGCGGCGAGCAGCTGCGCACGCGCATCCGCCAGTACGAGGAGTTCTTCAATCCCAGCGGCCTGGCCACGCCGGACGACACGGTGAACTACGAGGACTGCCAGACCGGCTACCACGCCGGCTACGACCACCAGCAGGGCTATCTGCGCGGGCTGGGCGCGCTGCAGGCCGGCGCCAACGCCGACGCCGCGGAACTCGGCGTGCAGCCGCTGACCTCGACCGTGGGGCCCTTCGAGGCCGGCGACGAGACCCTGTTCCACACCTGCTGGCGCGAGTGGCGCCGGCTGCTGCTGGAGGGCGCGACTTGAGCACGCAGGTCGCGGACCTGGCGCGCGCCGCGGAACAGTTCCTGTACCGCGAGGCGCTGCTGCTCGACACGCGCCGCTGGCAGGACTGGCTGAACCTGTTCGAGCCCGAGGCCGAGTTCTGGGTGCCGGCCTGGAAGAGCGAGCACGAAACCACGGCAGACCCGGATACCGAGCTGTCGCTGATCTGGTGCCAGCCGCGCACGCGCCTGGCCGAGCGCGTGACGCGCGCGCTCTCGGGCCGCTCGGTGGCGGCCATCCCGCTGCCGCGCACCCAGCATGCGGTGGGCAACGTGCTGGTCGACGGCAATTCGCCCGAGCCCGACGGCTGCCTCCTGGTGCACGCCAACTTCACCGTGCACCTGTACAACCTGAAGAAGAAGAGCGAGCACGTGTTCTTCGGCCGCAGCGAACACCGCCTGGCGCCGCACGGCGGCGGCTGGCGCATCCGCGCGAAGAAATGCGTGCTGCTCAACGACTGCCTGCCCACGCTGCTGGATTTCTACTGCGTGTAGGGACGCGGCGCCGCACATGAACGCACTGCGCATCGACAAATGGCTGTGGGCGGCGCGTTTCTTCAAGACGCGCCGCCTGGCGCAGGCGGCGGTGGAGGGCGGACGCGTGAAGCGGGCGGGCGAACGCGTCAAGCCGGCCAGGGAGCTGCGCGTCGGCGACGCGCTGGAAATCGCGGTGGGCGAACTGCTCTGGAAGATCGAGGTGCGCGCCCTGTCGGACAAGCGCGGGCCGGCTCCGGCCGCGCGCCTGCTGTACGCCGAGACCGAAGCCGGACGCCTGGAACGCGAGGCGGCCATGGCGCGCCGCAAGCTGGAGAACGAACCCGCGCAGGAGCTGGCCGGACGGCCCACCAAACGCGACCGGCGCAGCATTTCGAGGCTGCGCGGCTACTAGCCGGATCGGGTGGCGCCGAGGGGCGTTTCAAACCCTTGTTTTGCGGTACTTTTGTGCAACGCAAAAAACCTTTCCGTTCAGGGGCCTACGCTGCTACAATGCGCGCCCCAAGACCCCCCCCGGATCAGTACATGTCGCGCGCCCTGCGGAACATCGCCATCATCGCCCACGTTGACCACGGCAAAACCACCCTGGTCGACAAGCTCCTGCAACAGGCCGGCACCTTCGCCGCCCACGAGCGCACCGTCGAACGCGTGATGGACTCCAACGACATCGAACGCGAGCGCGGCATCACCATCCTCGCGAAGAACACCGCCGTCGACTACGAGGGCGTGCACATCAACATCGTCGACACGCCCGGCCACGCCGACTTCGGCGGCGAGGTCGAGCGCACGCTGTCGATGGTCGACGGCGTGCTGCTGCTCGTCGACGCGGTCGAAGGCCCGATGCCGCAGACGCGCTTCGTGACGCGCAAGGCGCTGTCGCTGGGCCTAAAGCCCATCGTGGTGGTGAACAAGGTCGACCGCGACAGCGCGCGCCCCGACTGGGTGGTGAACCAGACCTTCGACCTCTTCGACAAGCTCGGCGCGACCGAGGAACAGCTCGATTTCCCGGTGGTCTACGCCTCGGCGCTGCAGGGCTGGGCCAGCTCCACGCAGGGCAAGCGCGAAGAGAACATGAAGGCGCTGTTCGAGGCCGTGCTCAAGCACGTGCCGGCGCCCGACGCCGACGAGGCCGGCGCGCTGCAGATGCAGGTGGCCGCGCTGGATTACTCCAGTTATGTCGGCCGCCTGGTGATCGGTCGCGTGCGCCGCGGGCGCATCCGCACCGGTTCGCTGGTCAGCGTGATGGAGCCGGACGGCAAGAACATCCCGGCCAAGATCACCGGCGTGTACGGTTTCCAGGGCCTGGAGCGCGTGCTGGTCGACGAGGCCCGCGCCGGCGACATCGTGCAGGTCACGGGCATCGACGAGGTTTCGATCGGCGCGACGATCGCGGATGCCGAGAACCCCGAGGCGCTGCCGGTGCACAAGGTCGACGAGCCGACGCTGAACATGAATTTCCAGGTGAACTCCTCGCCGCTGGCCGGCAAGGAGGGCAAGTTCGTCACCAGCCGCCAGCTGCGCGAGCGCCTGCAGAAGGAGTTGCTGGTCAACGTCGCGCTGCGCGTCGAGGACACCGACGAAACGGACGTGTTCCGCGTCTCGGGTCGCGGCGAACTGCACCTGACCATCCTGATCGAGAACATGCGCCGCGAGGGCTTCGAGCTGGCCGTGTCGCGTCCGCAGGTGATCCTGAAGACCATCGACGGCGTGACCTGCGAGCCCTTCGAGACGCTGACCGTGGACGTCGAAGAGACCAGCCAGGGCGCGGTGATCGCGGCGCTGGGCGAGCGTCGCGGTGAACTGCTCGACATGGCGCAGGACGGCCGCGGCCGCGTGCGCCTCGACTACCGCATCCCGGCGCGCGGCCTGATCGGTTTCCAGACCGAGTTCATGACCATGACGCGCGGCACGGGCCTGTTGTCGCACGTGTTCGACGAGTACGCGCCGATGAAGACCGACGCCATCGAGCGCCGCAACGGCGCGCTGATCTCCGGCGACGACGGCGGCGCGGTGGCCTACGCGCTGTGGAAGCTGCAGGAGCGCGGCCGCATGTTCGTCTCGCCCGGCGAGGCGGTGTACGAGGGCATGGTGATCGGCATCAATTCGCGCGACAACGACCTGGTGGTCAACCCGGTCAAGGAAAAGCACCTGACCAACGTGCGCGCTTCCGGCAAGGACGAGGCCATCGTGCTGACCCCGCCGATCAAGCTGACGCTGGAATCGGCGGTGGAGTTCATCGCCGACGACGAACTGGTGGAGGTCACGCCCAAGTCGATCCGCATCCGCAAGCGCTGGCTGAAAGAGCACGAGCGCCGCAAGTACTCGCGCAGCCCGATGGGCGCCGTGGCCTGAGTCGGCCAAAAGCCGATTCTCGCAGATTCATTTTGCGAGATCGGCTCCTGGAGCGGGTTTCCAGGCAGTTTTTGTATCGCTAAAGATACATTCCGGACGCCACCGGCCTAGCGCCGCGCCCAGGCCTCGAACACCCGGCCGCAGGCAGCGGCGCGCGCCGCGCCGCTGCCCGGTTCGGCATGGCAGCGCAGCAGCCGGAACACCGGCTTGGGGGCGCTCCTGGCCATGCGTTCCGCGTAATAGTCCCAGACCTTCAGCGCGTTGGCCTTGTCGCCCGCCGCCAGATAGCCGGTCAGCGCGGCCATCCACATGAATTCGCGGCTGGCGGCGCTGATCTCGGCCTGCGAAGCGAGCATCTGCGCACCGAGTTCGGCCATGCGCGTCGCGTCGCGCCGGCCCACGGCGCGCAGCAGCGCGATCCATTGCTGCTGGGTGGTGGCCAGGCCGGCATGGCAGGGCGCCTCGACGATGCGCTTCCACACTCGGTCGGCGTCCTCGGCCGGCAGGAAGGGGTTCATGTCCTGTGCCAGCGCGACCAGCGCCTGCAGCCAGACGTCCTGTTCGCGCGCGTCGCGGCAGTCGAGCAGGCGCAGCCGCACCATTTCGATGTCTTTCTGCATCTGCGCGGTGATCGCCACCGGGGCCGGGGTGCGCGGGTCGAGCAGGGCGTCGCGGATGTAGGCGGCGCGGCGCGCGTTCTCGATGCGGTCGAAGCTCAGCGATCCGGCATAGAGCGGGTTCACCGGGCGGTCGCGCCGGCCGGGCTCCAGCATCTCGAGCACGGGCACGCCGAGGTTGCCCAACGCCACCACCTCGATCGCGCTGCGCTCGGTGTAGCGATGGCGCGCGGCGTTCAGGTCCAGCACCGGGTAGTAGTCGGAGTTGGGCGGCATGGCATGGGTGAGGAACAGCGGCTCCAGCGTGGCGCGGTTGCCCAGGTAGCGCGCGTCCAGGTCGCCGGCGCTCATCACCTGCACGGTGAACAGCTCCCTGGCCAGGCCCGGGTGTTCCAGGGCCTTGTCCAGGCGCGGCGCGGGGATCGGCGTTTCGCTGGCCACGATCAGCAGGTCGTGGTCGCTGGGCGCGTACACGGCGTAGTGCGGGAAGGTCTCGCCCAGCGCGGCCAGCATGGAGGCGACCAGCGAGGTGTCGATCTCGTAGAGCTGGAACCACTGCACCAGCAGTCCGCCGGGGTTCAGGTGCGTGCGGATGCGCCGGTAGAACTCCTGCGTGAACAGGCTGGACACGCCGCTGACCCAGGGGTTGGAGGGCTCGGAGATGACGATGTCGTACTTGCGGTTGCGCGTCGAGAAAAAGGTCTTGGCGTCGTCGATCAGCAGGCTGCCGCGCGGGTCGGCCCAGGCCGCCGCGTTGCGCGGCGAGAAGCCGCGCGCGGCCTCGGCCATCGCGGCTTCGATCTCCACGGTCTCGACGCGTTCGATGGCCATGCTCTGCAGCAGGGTGTGCATGGTCTGGCCGGTGCCGATGCCGATCAGCGCGGCGCTCCTGGCGTCCGGCTTGATGGCCAGCGGCAGCGCGCCGGTCAGCACCATGGTGATCTCGTCGGAGCCTCGCTCGCCCTCGCGCATGACCACCGAGCCGTCGGATTTGCCGTTGGTGCGAATGCTGTAGGTGCCGCCGTAATCGACCAGGTGCACGGTCGAGGTCTTGCCGTCGCGGGCGTACAGCACTTTCGCGTCCTTCGAGCTGGTGAGTTCACCGTGGCGGAACACGCCGGCGGTCATCTTGTTGACGTCCAGCTCGAAGGCGATCATTACCGGCAGGAACAGCAGCGCGCACAGCGCGCCCGCCAGGCCGAGCTGCAGGCGGCGCGCGCGCGGCGCCGGCACGAAGCGCCACAGCAGGGCCAGCCCGATCAGCGCGTCCACCGCGCTGCCCGCCACCATGGCCCACTTGAGGCCCAGCGCAGGCAGGCCGATGTGCACGGCCAGCAGCACCCCGGCGATGGCCCCCAGGGTGTTGGCGGCGTACACGCGGCCGATGGCCGATTCACCGGCGCCGCGGCGCAGCAGCGCCCCGGTGATCAGCGGCAGGGTCATGCCGGCGCAGAAGGTGGCCGGCAGCATGACCATGGCGGCCACCGCCTGGCCGCTGAGGTTGAAGAAGAAATAGCCTTCGTCGGTGCGCGCCAGGCCCTTCATCAGCAGTTCCATGACCTGGAAGCTGCGGTCGTAGACCACCAGCGTGAGCAGGGCCAGCAGGCCCATGGCCACCTGCACCCAGCCCAGCAGCCGCTCGGGGCTGGCGACGCTGTCGACCAGCCTGCGCACGGCCAGGCCGCCCAGCGCCAGGCCGAGGATGAAGGTCGAGAGCATCAGTTCGAAGGAATGCGTGGACGAGCCCAGCACCAGGGCCAGCATGCGGATCCAGGCGATCTCGTAGACGAAGGAGGCCAGGCCGGTGAAGAAGGCGATGGCCAGCAGCAGGCGCGCGGCGTTGGCGTTGCCGGCATCCTCGTCCTCGCGGCGCCCCAGGGCGGGTGAGGTCATCGGTCGCGCGATCAGCCAGACCACGGCGGCCAGTCCGAGGTTGATCAGCCCGGCGGTGCGCAGGGTGCCGGGCAGGCCGGCCCATTCGATCAGCACGAAGCCGCTGACCAGCACGCCGGCGGCGGCGCCCAGGCTGTTGGTGAAGTACAGCATGGCCACCGACTCGCCCGAGGCGCCCGGGTGGGCGCGCACCAGGCCCGTGCTCATCAGCGGGAAGGTCATGCCCAGCAGCACCGTCTGCGGCAGCAGCAGCGCGCACAGCACGAGCTTGGCGGTCAGCGCCAGCGCTTCCGAATCCAGGCCGGGCATCACCACCGCATGCACGAAGTCGGTGGACGCCGCATAGACCTCGTGGAACACCAGCGCGAAGGCGCCGACGATGGCCTCGACCAGCGCATAGGCGAGCAGCGGATTGGCGATACGCGCCGAGCGCCGGCTCATCAGCGCGCTGCCGGCGGCCAGGCCGCCCATGAACACGATCAGCACCAGGGACTGGGCGTAGGCCGCGTGGCCGAGGAACAGCTTGAGGTAATGCGTCCAGATCGACTCGTAGATCAGGCCGGCGAAGCCCGAGGCGGTGAACAGCAGGTAGAACGCGGCGCGCGGCGGCATGGTCATGCGGTCGCCAGCGCCTGCGGCGCTTCGTTCCAGACGGCCAGTTGTGCGTCGACCTCGGCATCCGCCGGGGTGCCGCTGCGGCCGCCGAAGCGCGTGCACTTGAGCGCCGCGGTGGCGGTGGCGAAGCGCGCGCAGGTGTGCGCGTCCATGCCGCAGGCCAGCGCGTAGGCGTAGGCGCCGTGGAACACGTCGCCGGCGGCGAGGGTGTCGATCACCTCGACGCGGGGCACGCCGAGGCGCCACAGCCGGCCTTCGCTGATCCAGACGAAGCCGGCCGCGCCCAGGGTCACGCCGAGCAGCGCATCGGCGCGGCCGTGGCGCGCGGCGAAGTCGGCCAGCTGCGCCTGCGGCGAGTCGCCGGCGGCGACCGAGGCCAGGCCGCGCTCGGAGAAGATGGCGTGGCTGGCGAGCGGGGCGAGTTCGACCAGGGCTTCGGGCGGCGCCAGGTCGCCGTCGAACACGGCGGGCAGGCCGCGCGCGCGCGCCGCGGCCAGTGCGTGCCGTCCGGTCCTCCACCAGCGGCAGTCGACGTGCAGCGCGTCGAATCCGGCCAGGCGCTCGAGCGGCAGGGCGGTGTCGCTGTCGAAAGTCGCGGGGTCGGAATAGCCGCACACCAGGCGCTCGCCGGCGAGGTCGACCATGATGGCCGAGACCGCCGAAGGTTGCGGCACGCGCAGCACGCCGGACACGCCGACGCGTTCGGCGGCGAGTTCGGCGAGGATCTCCTCGCCGTTGGCATCCGCGCCTATCGGGCCCCAGTACTCGGCCGCGCCGCCCAGTCGCGCCACGGCCACGGCGGCGTTGGCGGCCATGCCGCCGCTGATGCGCACGTACTGTTTGGCGCGCACCTTGGTCGGCTCGCGCGGGATGGCCGTGAGGCGGAACACGTGGTCGATGGTCGCCATGCCTATGCACAGGACGCGGGGTGCTGCGTTCATGATCGCGGTCATGGGTGGCGCTTATAGCATGCGCATCCGCATTCGTCTTTGCTTGACAGCGCCGCATGGCTCGTCATGCTGGCGCCCCGTGCACGCCCATACCCGACTCGCCGCGTTCTACTTCGCCTACTTCGGCTACCTCGGCGCATTCACGCCTTACTTCTCGCTGTACCTGAAGGACCTCGGCCTGGTCGCGGCGCAGATCGCCGTCGTGGTCGCGCTGCCGCAGATCGTGAAAGTGTTCGCGCCCACGCTGCTGGCCTGGCTGGCCGACACGCGCGGCGCGCGGCGGCCGTTCATCATCGCCACCACGGCGCTGACCGCCGCCAGTCTGGCGCTGCTGTCGGTGGTCGATGGCTTCTGGGGCGTGTGCGCGGTGGTGTTGCTGATGGGCCTGGCGTCCTCGGGCACCCTGCCGATGGTCGAAGCCACCACCATGAGCCTGCTGGGCGGGCGCAGCGAACGCTACGGCCCGATCCGCCTGTGGGGCTCGGTCGGCTTCGTCCTTACGGTGATGGGCACCGGCGCGCTGCTCGACGTGCTGCCCATGCGCGCCTTCCTCGCCGTGATCGTCGCGCTCTCGGCGGCGGCGGCCGTCACCGCCTGCTGGGTGCCGGAGTCGGCCGCGCAGGTGCGCACGGCGGCCGCCGTGGATGCGCGCTGGATGCGCCCCGAGGTGATCGCCTTCTTCGCCGCCTGCTTCTGCATGACGGTGGCGCACGGCGCCCTGTACGCCTTCTATTCGATCTACCTGGTGCAGGCGGGCTACTCGAAGACCGTGGTCGGCCTGCTGTGGACCCTGGGCGTGCTGGCCGAGATCCTGCTGTTCTGGAAGCTGCCGCGCCTGTTCGCGCGCGCCAGCCTGTCGGCCATCCTGTGCGGCGCCTGCCTGTGCGCCGGCCTGCGCTTCGCCGCCATCGGCTGGGGCGTGGGCTCGCTGGTCGTGCTGGTGCTGGCCCAGGTGCTGCACGGCGCGACCTTCGGCGCCTACCACGCGGCCGCGGTGTCGGCCGTGCACAAGCTGTTTCCGGGCGAGCGCCAGGTGCGCGGCCAGGCCCTGTATTCGAGTCTGGCCTACGGTCTGGGCGGGGCGGTGGGCATGCTGCTGGCCGGGTATTGCTGGGACGCCATCGGCCCGGCCTGGACTTTTGGCGTCAGCGCGGCCTTCGGCCTGCTGGGCGCCGGGCTGGTGGCCTGGAAGGTGCGCGTCTAGCGCTGCGATGGGCTGTGCGTGCAGGTGGCCGTGCGTGCAGGTGCGCGGCGGAGTAACCTGTCCGGCATGAACCGCATCCTTTTCTTCCTCATCGCTGTCGGCGCGCTGGCGCTCGGCGGCTGCCAGAGCGTGCAGACCACCCAGCCCGGGGTGGTCGGCGTCGATCGCTCGCAGTCCATGCTGGTGTCCTCGGCCAATATCAACGGCAGCGCCGCCAAGGCCTACCAGCAGGTGCTGGCCGATGCGGCGAAGAAACAGCAGTTGAACCGCAACGCGGCGCAGGTCGAGCGGGTGCGCGCGATCGCGCGGCGCCTGACCCCGGTGACGGGGGCATTCCGCGCGGATGCACCGGGCTGGGCCTGGGAAGTCAATGTGATCACTTCGCCGCAGATCAACGCCTGGTGCATGCCGGGCGGCAAGATCGCCTTCTATTCGGGGATCCTCGAAAAGCTCGCGCTGAGCGACGACGAGGCCGCGGCGATCATGGGCCACGAGATCGCGCACGCGCTGCGCGAGCACGGCCGCGAACGCGCTTCGCAGGCCATGGCCCAGGGGCTGATCCTGACGGCCGTCGGCATCGCCGCCGGGGTGGGGCAGGGAGGCGTGGATCTCTCGCAGTTCGTGCTCGACCTGACCTTCAACCTGCCGAATTCCCGTACCGACGAAGTGGAGGCCGACCGCATCGGCGTGGAACTGGCGGCGCGCGCCGGCTACGACCCGCGCGCGGCGGTCAGCCTGTGGGAGAAGATGCAGAAGCAGTCCGGCGGCGGGGCGCCGCAGTTCCTGTCGACGCACCCTTCGCCGGACACGCGCATCGCCGACCTGCGCGGCTACGCCGCCCGGGTGCTGCCGCTCTACGAGAAGGCACGCCGCCAGCCCTGATCGCGTACCGGGCTGTGCGATAATCCTTGGTTTCCTCGACGCGTATTTTTGCGAGCCGCGAGCCATGGCACAGACGCTTTACGACAAATTGTGGGACAGCCACGTGGTGCACGTCGAAGAGGACGGCACGGCGCTGCTGTACATCGACCGCCACCTGGTGCACGAAGTCACCAGCCCGCAGGCCTATGAAGGCCTGAAGCTGGCCGGGCGCAAGCCCTGGCGCATTTCCTCGGTGGTGGCCACGGCCGACCACAACACGCCCACCCAGGACTGGCACCTGGGCATCGCCGGAATCGCCGACCCGATCTCGCGCCTGCAGATCGAGACGCTGGACGCCAACATGCGCGAGTACGGCGCCAAGGCGTATTTCCCGTTCCTCGACAAGCGCCAGGGCATCGTGCACGTGATCGGACCCGAGCAGGGCGCGACGCTGCCGGGCATGACGGTGGTGTGCGGGGATTCGCACACCAGCACGCACGGCGCCTTCGGCTGCCTGGCGCACGGCATCGGCACCTCCGAGGTCGAGCACGTGCTGGCCACGCAGTGCCTGGTGCAGAAGAAGATGAAGAACATGCGCGTCACGGTCGACGGCGTGCTGCCGCGCGGGGTGACCGGCAGGGACATCGTGCTGGCCATCATCGCCAGGATAGGCACCGCCGGCGGCACGGGCTACGCGATCGAGTTCGCCGGCTCGGCGATCCGCGCGCTGTCCATGGAAGGGCGCATGACGGTGTGCAACATGGCCATCGAGGCCGGCGCGCGCGCCGGCATGGTGGCGGTGGACGACACCACCATCGAATACCTCAAGGGCCGCACCTTTTCGCCGACCGGTCCGGAATGGGATGCGGCGGTGGTGTACTGGCGCACGCTGAAAAGCGACCCCGGCGCGAAATTCGATCACGAGGTGGTGCTGAACGCCGCCGAGATCAGCCCGCAGGTGAGCTGGGGCACTTCGCCGGAGATGGTGGTGGCGGTGGACGCCACGGTGCCTGATCCGGACAAGGAAAAGGATGCCACGCGCAGGGAGGGCATGGAGCGCGCGCTGCAGTACATGGATCTCAAGCCGGGCACGCCCATCCAGGACATCAAGCTGGACAAGGTGTTCATCGGCTCGTGCACCAACTCGCGCATCGAAGACCTGCGCGCCGCCGCGGCTGTGGCCAAGGGCCGTCGCGTCGCCGCCAGCATCAAGGTGGCGATGGTGGTGCCGGGCTCGGGCCTGGTGAAGGCACAGGCCGAGAAGGAAGGCCTGGACAAGATCTTCCGCGACGCGGGCTTCCAGTGGCGCGAGCCGGGCTGCTCAATGTGCCTGGCGATGAATGCCGACCGCTTGGAGCCGGGCGAGCGCTGCGCCTCGACCTCGAACCGCAACTTCGAGGGTCGCCAGGGCGACGGCGGCCGCACCCACCTGGTCAGTCCCGCGATGGCCGCCGCAGCGGCGATCGAAGGGCATTTCGTCGACATCCGGACCTGGCGCTGACATGGACAAATTCACCGTACTGAACGCACTGGTGGCGCCCATGGATCGCGCCAACGTGGACACCGACGCGATCATCCCGAAGCAGTTCCTCAAGTCGATCAAGCGCAGCGGCTTCGGCCCCAACCTGTTCGATTCCTGGCGCTATCTCGACCATGGCGAACCCGGCATGGACAATTCGAAGCGGCCGCTGAACCCGGACTTCGTGTTGAACCAGTCCCGTTACCAGGGCGCGCAGATCCTGATCGCGCGCAAGAATTTCGGCTGCGGCAGTTCGCGCGAGCACGCGCCGTGGGCGCTGCTCGACTACGGTTTCCGCTGCGTGATCGCGCCCTCGTTCGGCGACATCTTCTACAACAACAGCTTCAAGAACGGCCTGCTGCCGATCCGGCTGTCGGAGTCCGAGGTGGATCGCCTGTTCTACGAGGTGGCGTCGTTCCCGGGTTACAAGCTGATCGTCGACCTGCAGCAGCAGACGGTGGCCAACGCCGACCGCAGCGTGGTGTTCGGCTTCGAGATCGACGCCTTCCGCAAGCACTGCCTGGTCAACGGCCTGGACGAGATCGGCCTGACGCTGGCGCATGCCGACAAGATCCGCGCCTTCGAGTCGCGCCGCGAGCAGATGTTCCCCTGGTATTTCCGTTAGCCGAACGATGAGCAAGAAGACAATGAAGATTGCAGTGCTGCCCGGCGACGGGATCGGTTCCGAGATCATGGCGCAGGCGCTGCGCGTGCTGGACAGGCTCGGCCTGCCCATCGAGCGCCAGGAGGCGCCGGTGGGCGGCGCGGGCTATGACGCGGCGGGCGATCCGCTGCCCGAGGCCACGCTGGCGCTGGCCAGGGAGGCCGACGCCATCCTGTTCGGCGCGGTCGGCGGCTGGAAGTACGACACCCTGCCGCGCGCCAAGCGTCCGGAGCAGGCCATCCTGGGCCTGAGGAAGCACCTGGGACTGTTCGCCAACCTGCGCCCGGCGCAGGTCTACGAGGAACTGGCCGGCGCCTCGGCGCTGAAGCCGGAGGTCGTGGCGGGTCTGGACATCCTGATCCTGCGCGAACTGACCGGCGACATCTATTTCGGCCAGCCGCGCGGCATCCAGACCATCGCCGACGGCCAGCGCGAGGGTTTCGACACCATGCGCTACACGGAGTCGGAGATCCGGCGCATCGCGCACACCGGCTTCCAGGCGGCCATGAAGCGCGGCAGGAAGCTGTGCTCGGTGGACAAGGCCAACGTGCTCGAGACCTCGCAGCTGTGGCGCGACGTGGTCATCGAGGTGGCCAGGGAGTACCCGCAGGTCGAGCTCTCGCACATGTACGTGGACAACTGCGCGATGCAGCTGGTGCGCGCGCCCAAGCAGTTCGACGTGATCGTGACCGGCAACATGTTCGGCGATATCCTGTCCGACGAGGCATCGATGCTCACGGGTTCGATCGGCATGCTGCCCTCGGCCTCGCTGGACGCGAACAACAAGGGTCTGTACGAGCCGATCCACGGGTCGGCGCCCGACATTGCCGGCAAGGACATCGCCAATCCGCTGGCCACCATCCTGTCGGCGGCCATGATGCTGCGCTACTCGCTGGACCAGGCTGCCGCCGCCGATCGCATCGAAGCCGCGGTGAAGACCGTGCTCAAGCAGGGTTACCGTACCGCCGACATCCATGAGGCCGGCGCGAAGAAGGTGGGTACCCGGGAAATGGGCGATGCGGTGGTGGCCGCACTGTAGGGACGGGATTCGGGCAGATCACGGATGGTGTGTTTCGGAGAGGCAAGATGTTGAGAGTCGGTATCGTCGGTTGGCGCGGCATGGTCGGTTCGGTCCTGGTGCAACGCATGCGCGAGGAGAAGGATTTCGACCACGTCGAGCCGGTGTTCTTCTCGACTTCGCAGGCCGGCGGCAAGGGGCCGGCGATCGGCCGGGACACCGGGCCGGTGCAGGATGCCAACGCCATCGAGGCGCTGAAAGCGCTGCCGGTGATCGTTTCCTGCCAGGGCGGCGACTACACCAACGCCGTGCATCCCCGTTTGCGCGCCGCCGGCTGGAACGGCTACTGGATCGACGCCGCCAGCGCGTTGCGCATGCAGCCGGATGCGACGATCGTGCTCGACCCGGTGAACATGCCCGTGATCAAGAACGCGCTGACCGGCGGCCGGAAGGATTTCATCGGCGGGAACTGCACGGTCAGCCTGATGATGATGGGCCTGGACGGGCTGTTCAAGCAGGACCTGATCGAATGGATGACCAGCATGACCTACCAGGCTGCCTCGGGCGCCGGGGCGGCCAACATGCGTGAATTGGTGGCGCAGATGGCGCACGTGGGCGAACGCACGCGCGCGCTGATGGCCGATCCGGGTTCGTCGGCGCTCGATATCGACGCGAGCGTGACGGAATCCCTGCGCAACGGCAGCATGCCGACGGACAATTTCGGCCATCCGCTGGCCGCCAGCCTGTTGCCCTGGATAGACAAGGACCTCGGCGACGGTCAGAGTCGCGAGGAGTGGAAGGGCGCGGCGGAGACCAACAAGATCCTCGGGCGCAGCGAGCGGCCGATTCCGGTGGACGGCATCTGCGTGCGCATCGGGGCGATGCGCTGCCATTCGCAGGCTCTGACGGTGAAGCTCAGGAAGGACGTGCCGCTGGGCGAGATCGAAGGCATGCTGGCGGAAGCCAATGAGTGGGTGAAGGTGGTGCCGAACAGACGGGACGAGTCGCTGTGCGAACTGACGCCGGCGGCGGTGGGCGGAAAGCTCGGTGTTCCCGTCGGACGTTTGCGCAAGTTGTCCATGGGCGGGGAATACCTGTCGGCCTTTACGGTCGGCGACCAGTTGCTTTGGGGGGCAGCGGAGCCGCTGCGGCGCATGCTGCGCATCCTGCTGGATCACGGAGTCAAGCAATAGCGGCCGGGTCGGGGCATTTCCGCATCCGCCGGTCAGTTTGCGCGGTGCACACGAAGGGGTGGGCGCGCGCAAGGCAGCAAACGTATTGAAAGCTGAAAAAACGTAGAAAATTTCTCAGCTTGCAAGGCTAACTCCATGATGTTAAGTTACTTGACCCATCAAATAAGACTCAGGGTGGTGCAGTGGGAAAATCTTTGACCGCAAAGCGGCTGGCGGCGGCTGTAGCTTTGGCCTTGGCGCCTGGCTTCGCACTTTCGGCTGGCTTGGGCAAGTTGACAGTGCTTTCGGCACTCGGGCAGCCGCTATCCGCGGAGATCGAGATCGTGTCCCTGCAGCCCGGCGAGGAAGACTCTCTCGCTGCGCGGCTGGCACCGAACGCCGCATTTCGCGAAGCCAGCATCGAATTCAATCCGGTGTTGCTCGGCCTGCGTTTTGCCGTGGACAAGCGCGCCGGGAGGGCGGTGCTCAAGCTGAGCACCACGCAGCCCGTCAACGAACCGTTCCTCGACATGCTGGTCGAGTTGAGCTGGAACGCCGGACGTCTGGTGCGCGAGTACACCTTCCTGCTCGACCCGCCCGAATACAAGGGGCCGCCGCCGATCGCCGCCACCCCGGCACCGGCGCCCAGGGCAGCGGCGCCCGCGCCGGCTCGTGCCCCTGAGGTTCGCGCCCAGCCGCAGATCGTCCAGCGTCCGCTCGCACCGGCACCTGCGAAGGCTGCCGGAACGCACGAGGTCAAGAAAGGCGAAACGCTGGGCAAGATCGCCGCGCAGAACAAGCCCGAGGGCGTGTCCCTGCAGCAGATGCTGATTGCCCTGTATCGCGCCAATCCGGACGCGTTTGCCGGCAACAATATCAATCGCCTGCATGCGGGGCGCATCCTGAACCTGCCCGATCGCGATGCCGCCAGTGCGGTCGATGCAGACGAGGCTCGCCGCCAGGTGGCCGCCCAGGCAGCGGACTTCCGCGCCTATCAGTCCAAGCTGGCGGCTGCAGTGGCCGCTTCGCCGGCGGAAGCGCCCGGCGGGCAGCGTGCGGTCAGTGGCAAGATCACCGCGCCGGCCGATGAGCCCAAGAGCGCCGAGCCCAAGGATCAGGTGAAGTTGTCCAAGGCCGATCCCGCAGCCAAAGGCGCCTCAGGCAAGGCGGCGCGCGCCGACGACGCCTCGGCAAAGGCGAAGGCCCTGAAAGAAGCCGAGTCCCGCGTCAGCGAGCTCGAAAAGAACGTGCAGGATTTGCAGAAACTGCTGGAAATCAAGAGCCAAACCCTGGCCGAGCTGGAGAAGAAATCCGGGGTGAAGCCCGCGGCACCGGCGCCGACGACCAAACCCGCTGCCGAACCTGCCAAACCTGCGCCTGCGCCAGTTGCCGTGTCCAAGGCGCCGGAAGCACCTAAACCCGCCGCCGAGGCACCCAAGCCCGCCGTCGAGGCACCCAAGCCCGCCGTCGAGGCCGCCAAGCCGGCCGCGGACCCGGCCAAGCCGGCACCGGAGGCAGCCAAGGCGCCGGAAGCGCCAAAGCCTGCAGCCGAAGCTCCCAAGCCGAAACCCAAACCCAAGCCCCCGGCACCGCCGCCCCCGCCGCCGCCGAGCCTGATGGACGAGTTCCTCGACAACCCGCTGGCATTGGGCGGATTGGGTGGCATCGCCCTGTTGCTGGGCGGTTACGGCGCATGGGCCTGGAGGCGCAAGAAGGCCTTGCAATCGAAATTCCAGGACAGCGTGCTGTCCGGCGCCAGCAGTCTGGGTGCGGCATCGGTATTCAGAGGCGCCGGTGGCGAGAAGGTCGACACCGCTGCGGCGTCGGTCTCTTCGCAAGTTTCGGTCGCCGACGCAAGCGTGGGTGGAATAGACACCGACGAGGTGGATCCGATTGCGGAAGCCGACGTGTACATGGCCTATGGCCGCGACGCGCAGGCCGAGGAGATTCTCAAGGAGGCGCTGTCCAAGGACGCGAGCCGCCTGCCGGTGCATGCCAAGCTGCTGGAGATCTATGCCACGCGGCGCGACACGGCGAACTTCGAGCAGACCGCCATGCACGTCAAGGATCTGTCCGGCGGCGCAGGCCCCGATTGGGACAAGGCTGCGGCTCTGGGTCGCAGCATCGATCCGGGCAATGCGCTTTACGGTTCGGGCGATGGCGCGGCTGTCGATGTGGCTGCTTTGGCGGCTGCCGGCGGCAGCGGCCCGGCGCTGGATTTCGACCTGGATGCCGCAGCGCCCGCCGCACCTGCGCCCGACATCACGCTGGATGCCGCGCCTCAGGAGGCAGCCGCATCGTCCGGCCTGGATTTCGATCTGGGCGGAGACACTCCGACGCCCGCGGCGGAAGCGCCTGCAGCGCCAGCCGAGGAGCCGACAGACTTCTCGCCGGGTGGCACGCTGATCATCGACTCCAAGGATGCTCTCGCCGCCAGCACCGGCCTGGACTTCGATCTGGGTATGGACGAACCGCCGAAGCCGCCTGCCGACGAGACCGGCGGCTTGAACTTCGACCTCGGCACGCCTGCCGAAAGTGTCGAAGCTGCCCCGGCGCCTGCGCCTGCAGCAGAGGCGAGTGCCGATAACAATGCCTCCATGGACTTCGATCTCAGTCTCGACATGGGTGGCGATGCCCCGGCGGCCGCCGCACCCGCCGCGCCCGATATCGATCTGTCCTCGATCAG
Organism: Betaproteobacteria bacterium; assembly: GCA_016713125.1. GTDB lineage: Bacteria > Pseudomonadota > Gammaproteobacteria > Burkholderiales > SG8-39 > SZAS-79. The sequence goes on along the minus strand of JADJPT010000014.1, from coordinate 69,939 downwards.
CCTGGATCTGGGTTCGCCCGCGGGTGCCGGAACGAGCGGGGATTCCTCGGATCCCCGCTGGCAGGAAGTGGCGACCAAGCTCGACCTGGCCAAAGCCTACGAAGAGATGGGCGACAAGGACGGCGCGCGGGAACTGCTCAACGAAGTGCTCAAGGAGGGCGATGCTGCACAGCAAAGCCAGGCGGGTGAAATGCTCGCCAAGCTGGGCTGAGGCGGCTTCCCGCTCCATCGACGGCCACGGCCGCGGCGCTTCCAGCGTCCGCGCCCGTGGCTGAATTTTTTACACTATGCGCATCGCACTCGGCATCGAATACGACGGCAGCCGCTTCCTGGGCTGGCAGACGCAGACCGGTGGCGGCGCGGTGCAGGACGCGCTCGAGGCGGCGCTGTCGGCCGTCGCCGACCAGCCGCTGGGCGTCACCTGCGCGGGGCGCACCGATCGCGGCGTGCACGCGCGCGGTCAGGTCGTGCACTTCGACACCACGGCGCAGCGGCCGGATTCGGCCTGGGTGCGCGGGGTCAATGCCATGCTGCCCGATTCGGTGGCGGTGCTGTGGTCCAAGCCGGTCGCCGACGATTTCCACGCCCGTTACGCCGCGCTGTCGCGTACCTATCGATACGTGCTGATCAACCGTGCGGTACGGCCGGCTCTGGAGACACGTTTTGCGGGCTGGTTCCATGCACCACTGGATGTCGCGGCCATGCAGGCCGCAGCCGTGCAGTTCCTTGGCGAGCACGATTTCTCCGCCTTCCGCTCGAGCGAGTGCCAGGCTAAAAGCCCGGTGCGCACCATTGCCTGCTTGGATGTGAGGCGCGAGGGCGAGCGCATCGTGTTCACGGTGCGCGCCAACGCATTTCTGCACCACATGGTGCGCAATATCGTCGGCACGCTGGTCTACGTGGGCAAGGGCAGGCACCCACCGGGCTGGGTGCGCGAACTGCTCGAGGCCCGCGACCGCGCGCGCGCGGCACCGACCTTTGCCGCCGCCGGACTGTGCCTGGAGCAGGTGGAGTACGCACCGCATTGGAATCTGCCTGCAGCCGCCGCCACCGCTTCTCGGGCGCTGCCGGCATGAGGACGCGGGTCAAGATCTGCGGAATCACGCGGCCGCAGGACGCCGAAGCGGCTGCGCGAGCCGGAGCCGATGCCATAGGCCTGGTGTTCTACGGACCCAGCCCGCGCAACGTCTCGCTCGACCGGGCGGCCGCCATACGCGACGCCCTGCCGCCGTTTGTGCAGACGGTGGCCCTGTTCGTGAATCCCGCCGAGACCGAGGTGCGCAGCGTGATCGAGCGGGTGCGGCCGGCCCTGCTCCAGTTCCACGGCGAGGAGCCGCAGGCGTTTTGCGCCGGCTTCGGCCAGCCTTATATCAAGGCTTGCCGGGTGAAGGCGGGTGTCGATTTGCTAGAATACTTCCGCGCTTATCCCGATACCGCAGGCTGGCTGGCGGATGCCTGGGTGGAGGGCTACGGTGGTGCGGGACAGAGCTTCGATTGGGACCTGATCCCGGCGCAGCGGGGCAGACCGTTGGTACTCTCCGGCGGCCTCACGCACGATAATGTGCGCGAAGCCGTGCGGCGCATCCGGCCTTGGGCAGTGGACGTTTCCAGCGGAGTCGAATCCGCCAAAGGCATCAAAGACGCGGCGAAAATCGCCGCGTTCATCCAAGAGGTTCAGCATGCAGATGTATGACTTGCCCGACGCGAACGGTCATTTCGGTCCGTACGGTGGCTCCTTCGTTTCCGAGACACTGAGCCACGCCCTGGAGGAACTGCGCGCCGCCTATGCGAAGTACCGGGAAGACCCGGAATTCGTGGCCGAGTTCAAAAGCGAACTTAAGCACTACGTCGGCCGGCCGAGCCCGGTGTACCACGCCAAGCGCTGGTCCGGGTTGCTCGGTGGCGCGCAGATTTTCCTCAAGCGCGAGGACCTGAACCACACCGGCGCACACAAGATCAACAACACCATAGGTCAGGCGCTGCTGGCGCGGCGCATGGGCAAGCCGCGCGTGATTGCCGAAACCGGCGCCGGGCAGCACGGCGTGGCCAGTGCCACGGTGGCGGCGCGCTTCGGCATGAAATGCGTGGTCTACATGGGCTCCGAGGATGTCAAGCGCCAGGCGCAGAACGTCTATCGCATGAAGCTGCTGGGCGCCACGGTGGTGCCGGTGGAATCGGGATCCAAGACGCTCAAGGACGCCCTCAACGAAGCCATGCGCGACTGGGTCACCAACGTCGACGACACCTTCTACATCATCGGCACCGTCGCCGGCCCGCACCCGTATCCGATGATGGTGCGTGACTTCAATTCGGTGATCGGCGAAGAGTGCAAGTGGCAGGTTCCCGAGATGGTCGGGCGCCAGCCGGACGCCGTGATCGCCTGCGTGGGCGGCGGATCCAACGCCATGGGCATCTTCTATCCCTACATCCCGGTGGAGGGCGTGCGCCTGATCGGCGTCGAGGCGGCGGGGGAAGGCCTCGCCACCGGCAAGCACGCAGCGTCGCTGTCGGCGGGCCGTCCCGGTGTCCTGCACGGCAACCGCACTTACCTGCTGCAGGACGAGAACGGCCAGATCATCGAGACGCATTCGATTTCCGCGGGGCTGGACTACCCCGGCGTCGGCCCCGAGCACGCCTGGCTGAAGGACAGCGGTCGCGCCCAGTACGTGGGTGTCACCGACGACGAGGCGCTCAAGGCGTTTCACGACCTGTGCCACTACGAGGGCATCATCCCGGCGCTGGAGTCCTCGCATGCGCTGGCACATGCGGCGAAAATCGCCCCGGGCATGGCGAAGGAAAAGATCCTCCTGGTCAATCTCTCGGGACGCGGTGACAAGGACATGCATACCGTGTCGCTGAAGTCCGGGATCCAGTTCTGATGTCGCGCATCCCGCAACGCTTCGAGGCCCTGCGCGCAGCCGGACGCAAGGCGCTGATCCCCTACATCATGGCCGGCGACCCCGGCCCGGCGAGCACGGTGCCGATGATGCACGCCCTGGTCGAGAGCGGCTGCGACATCATCGAACTCGGCGTGCCGTTCTCCGATCCCATGGCAGACGGCCCGGCGATTCAGCGCGCGGCCGAGCGGGCATTGAAGACATGGCGTGGGCCTGAAGGACGTGCTGCGCATGGTGCGCGAGTTCCGCAGCCGTGACGCGGATACGCCCATCGTGCTGATGGGTTACGCCAATCCGATCGAAGCCATGGGTGTGGACGCTTTCGTCGCCGAGGCCGCCGGGGCTGGAGTCGACGGCGTGATCGTCGTGGATTACCCGCCCGAGGAATGCGAGGACTTCACCGCGCTGTGCGCGAAGCACGGTCTCAACCCGATCTTCCTGCTGGCGCCGACCTCCACGGATGCGCGGATACGCGCAGTGGCGAAAGTGGGCAGCGGCTACCTTTACTACGTGTCGCTGAAGGGCGTCACCGGAGGTGCCAGCATCGATACCTCGGACGTGGCCGCGCATCTGCCCAAACTGCGCGCGGCCTCCAGGTTGCCGATCGGCGTCGGCTTCGGCATCCGCGACGCGGCATCCGCGGTGGCGATCGGAAAGATCGCCGACGCCGTGGTCATCGGCAGCCGCATCATCCAGGAGATCGAATCGGCCGCGGGCGGCGACGCCACGGCGCGCGTCAAGGATCTGCTGCGCCCGATCCGGGCTGCGCTGGACGCCTGACATGAGCTGGCTGCAGAAACTTCTTCCGCCCAAGATCAAGCGCGCAGAGGGCGGCGCGCGTCGTCAGATGCCCGAGGGACTGTGGACCAAGTGCCCGTCCTGCGACGCGGTGCTCTACAGCACGGACCTGGAGAAGAATCTCAATGTCTGCCCGAAGTGCGGACATCACCAGCGCATCGGCGCGCGGGCACGGCTCGAAGGCCTGCTAGACGAGGACGGCCGTTTCGAGATCGGCGCCGAGGTGCTGCCGGTAGACAGTCTGAAGTTCAAGGATTCGCGCCGCTACCCTGAGCGCCTGTCCGAGGCGCAGGAGAATACCGGGGAGACCGAGTCGATGATCGTCCTGCAGGGTTCGATCAAGTCGATCGGCGTGGTGGCCGCGGCCCACGAATTCGACTTCATGGCCGGTACCATGGGCTCGGTGCTTGGCGAACGTTTCGTGCGAGGTGTGCGCGTGGCGATCGAACAGAAGTTGCCGTTCATCGTGTTCACCTCCAGCGGCGGGGCGCGCATGCAGGAAGGCCTGAGCTCGCTGATGCAGATGGCCAAGACCACCGCCGCGCTGACCGACCTGGGCGAGCGAGGCCTGCCGTTCATCTCCGTGCTGACCGACCCGACCACCGGCGGCGTGTCGGCAAGCTACGCCTTCCTGGGTGACGTGGTGATTGCCGAGCCCAAGGCGCTGGTCGGCTTCGCCGGTCCGCGCGTGATCGAGCAGACCGTGCGCCAGAAGCTGCCCGAGGGCTTCCAGCGTTCCGAGTTCCTGCTCGAGAAGGGCGCGATCGACATGATCGTCGACCGCCGCCAGATGCGCGACAAGCTCGCCTCGCTGCTCGCCCTGCTGCAGGGCCTGCCGGCCGAGCCTTCCTCCAACTAGCCGCGCTTGCGCACCCTGGAAGAATGGCTGGCGTTCGTCGAGCGCCAGCATCCCTCGGCCATCGCTCTGGGCCTGGACCGCGTGCTTGCGGTGCTCGACAGACTGGAGCTGCGTCATCGCGCGCCGATCTTCACCGTGGCGGGCACCAACGGCAAGGGCTCGACCTGCGCGATGCTGGAGAGCATCCTGAACTGCGCAGGCTACCGCACCGGGCTGTACACCTCGCCGCATCTGCTGCGCTACAACGAGCGCGTGCGCCTGGACGGGCGGGAGGTCGCCGACGCCGCCCTGTGCGAGGCCTTCGCCGCGGTCGAAGCCGCGCGCGGCGAGGTGCAGCTGACATACTTCGAGTACGGCACGCTGGCCGCCGCCTGGCTGTTCGCACGCGAACCGCTGGATGCCTGGGTGCTGGAGGTGGGACTGGGCGGCCGGCTGGATGCAGTTAACGCCTTCGATGCGGACTGCGCCGTGCTGACCGGTGTGGCCCTCGACCACATGGACTGGCTTGGGCCGACGCGCGAACACATCGGCCGCGAGAAGGCCGGCATCTTCCGCGCCGGACGCCCGGCGGTGGTCGCCGATCTCGAACCGCCCACCGGCGTGCTGGAAGCGGCCGCGGCCATTGGCGCGCAGGCCCTGTGCATAGGCCGGGATTTCGGCTATGCCGCCGACAACTCGCAATGGCTGTACTGGGGGCCTTTCGGAAAGCGTCCGGGACTGGCCTATCCGGCACTGCGCGGACCGGTGCAACTGGTCAATGCCTCTGCCGCCATCACTGCGCTGGATGGGCTGCGCAGTCGTCTGCCGGTGTCCATGCAGGACATACGGCGCGGCCTGTCAGAAGTGACGATTCCCGGGCGTTTCCAGGTGCTGCCCGGCCGTCCCAGCGTGATCCTCGACGTTGCGCACAATCCGCAGGCTGCGCGCGTGCTGGCGGACAATCTGTTCAACAGCGGCTTCGCACCCGAGACAGCCGCGGTGTTTGGCGCGTTGCGCGACAAGGACATCGGCGGCGTGGTGCGGGCGCTGGCGCCGCGCATCACTGCCTGGCACCTCGCGACCCTGGACGGACCGCGCGGGACAACGGCAAGCGAGTTGGCCGAGATACTGGCCGCCGAGGGCGTGAAAGTCCCGGTGACCTTGCATGAAACGCCGGCAAATGCCTATGACGCAGCGCGGGAGGGAGCGGGGGAGAGTGATAAAATTGTCGTCTTCGGATCCTTCCTGACCGTCTCCGATGTGATGGCTCATCTGCAGGCCCGAAACTGACCGTAATACGCTGAGATCATGGCCGACCGCAACGAAGTTCCCCAGGATGTAGGTACCTTGCAGCGCCGCGGCCGCCGTCGGCTGGTCGGCGCGATCGCGCTGGTGCTGCTGGCAGTGATCGTGCTGCCGATGGGGCTCGATCCGGATCCCAAGCCCGCGCCGCCGCCGGTGGGTGTGCGCGTTCCGGGCGATGAAGACAGCAAGTGCGTGCGGAAAGTGGTGCCCAAAGGCAGCGTGTCCGCGAGCGCGCCGCTGCCCAGGGTGGAGGAACCCAGGCCGGCGACAGAAGCCGCGAACAAGTCCGTCGAAGCCGCCAAGCCTGCAGAGGTCGCGAAGCCCGCCGCACCTGCCGTTGCCCAGCCCGTCACTGCGCCCGCATCGGCGAAGCCGGTGGAGAAGCCGGCCGAAAAGCCGGCCGAGAAGCCGGCTGCCAGGCAGGAGGCGGCCAAGCCGGCAGAAAAGTCCGCCGCCAAACCCGTGGAAAAGCCTGCGGAGAAGCCGGTCGCCAAGCCGGCGGCAGCCGGGGAGCAGTTCTACGTGCAGGTGGGCGCTTTCGCCGATGCCGACAAGGTGCGCGAGATCGCAGACAAGCTCAAAGGGGCGAGGATCACGCATTACACGGAGCCCGTGGCGACCGCCAAGGGCTCGGTGACGCGAATCCGTCTCGGCCCCTACGCCTCGAAGGAAGCGGCCGAGAAGGCGCGCGACAGCGCCAAGGCGCTGGGTCTGAGCCCGGCCAATCCGGTCGCAAAGTGACCGTTTTGCAATGACGACGCTCGATTACGCGGTGATCGGCGTACTCCTCGTTTCCGTGATCTGGAGCATGCTGCGCGGCGTGGTCCGCGAACTGATCTCGCTGGGCGGCTGGATCATCGCCTTCCTGGCCGCCAACCTGTTCGCCGGTCCGCTCGCTGCACACCTGCCGCAGGCCGTGCCGGGCGAGGCCATGCGCGTGCTGGTCGGCTTCGTGACCGTGTTCGTCGTGGTGCTGATCGTCTCTTCGCTGGTCGGGCTGCTGCTCTCCAAACTCATGAAGGTGGTGGGGTTGGGCGCCATGGACAAGGCCCTGGGGGCCTTGTTCGGCCTGGCGCGAGGTCTGATCATCGTGCTTGCCGCCGCGCTGTTGGCCGGCCTCACGAGCGCGCCGCGCATGCCGTTCTGGAAGGATTCGGCCAGCGGCGAGCCGCTGGTGCGAGCCGCCTTGCTGCTAAAGCCCTGGTTACCTGATTCGCTCGCGCAGCGCCTGCGCTATGATTGACACCTAGCCGCCCGGAGTCCCTACCCATGTGTGGCATCCTCGGCATCGTCGCCCATTCCCCGGTCAACCAGCTCCTGTACGACGGGTTGCTGCTGCTGCAGCATCGCGGTCAGGATGCGGCGGGCATCGTCACCAGCGAGCACAAGTCCTTCTACATGCAGAAGGGCAATGGTCAGGTGCGAGACGTATTCCGCACCCGAAACATGCGTTCACTGCCCGGCAACATGGGCATCGCACATTGCCGCTACCCGACTGCCGGCTCGGCGTCCAACTCGGCCGAATCGCAGCCTTTCTACGTCAACTCGCCGTTCGGCATCGTGCTGGGCCACAACGGCAACCTGACCAACGCCAGCGAATTGAAGGAGGAGATGTTCCGCCAGGACCTGCGGCACATCAACACCGACTCCGATTCCGAGGTGCTGCTCAACGTGCTCGCGCACGAGCTCGAGAAGGCCTCGGTCAAGTTGCGTCTCGACCCGCAGACCATGTTCACGGCAGTGAGCAACGTGCATCGCCGCTGCAAGGGCGCCTACGCCGTGGTGGCGATGATCTCCGGCTACGGGGTGCTTGCCTTTCGCGACCCCTACGGCATTCGTCCTGCGGTGATAGGCGTGAACGAGACCGACAGCGGCCCCGAGTACATGGTGGCGTCGGAATCCGTGGCGATCGACGCACTGGGTTTTCGCGTGTTGCGCGACATCGCGCCCGGCGAGGCCGTGTTCATCGACGAGGAGGGGCGATTTCACAGCCAGCAGTGCGCGCAGAATGTCTCGCTGAACCCCTGCATCTTCGAGTTCGTCTATCTTGCCCGCCCCGATTCGCTGATTGATGGCGTATCGGTCTACGAGACGCGACTGAATATGGGTGAGAAGCTGGCCGAGAAAATCCGTCGCCAGTACGGCCATCTCAAGATCGACGTGGTGATCCCGATCCCGGATTCCAGCCGGCCTTCCGCCATGCAGCTCGCCCAGGGCCTGGGCGTCGCCTACCGCGAAGGATTCGTCAAGAACCGCTACATCGGCCGTACCTTCATCATGCCCGGCCAGGCTGTGCGCAGGAAGTCGGTGCGCCAGAAGCTGAACGCCATCGGCATGGAGTTCAAGGGCAAGAACGTGCTGCTGGTCGACGACTCCATCGTGCGCGGCACGACCAGCCAGGAGATCGTCAACATGGCGCGCGAGGCGGGCGCCACCAAGGTTTACTTCGCTTCGGCGGCGCCGCCGGTGCGTTTTCCCAACGTTTACGGCATCGACATGCCATCGCGTTCGGAACTCATCGCCTCCGGTCGCACCGAGGACGAAGTGGCGCGCGAGATCGGTGCCGACGCTCTGATCTACCAGGATCTTGACGCGCTCAAGGACTCCGTGCGCAAGGTGAATCCGAAGATCACGCGTTTCGAGACCTCGTGTTTCGACGGCCAGTACATCACCGGCGACGTGACCAGCGATTATCTCAACGCGATCGAGGTCAAGCGCGATGCCGCGCGCGACGCCGAGGACGACGGCGACAGCGCGCAACTCGACCTGAATCTGGTGACGGCGGGCTGAATCGCCGGGCAAGCGGGTCGCGCAGCACGCTTTGACGTGGTCCGCGCGGCAGAGGTAAAATTGTTTTTTCGCGCCGATTTGAGCTACAGCTTGCGGGCGCGTAACAAATCCTGCTAAAGCGTGCCGAAAAGACCCGGTCCGCGAGGCCCGGGTTTTTTTTCGTCCGCCGACCATGAAAGTACGAAGATGAACGATCACAACGAAGATCGCAGCGAAGAGCAGTACGACATTTCCACCCTGGGCGTGCGCGCCGGCATACGCCGCAGCCAGTTCAACGAGCACTCCGAGGCCCTGTACCTGACCTCGAGTTTCGTTTTCGAGTCCGCCGCCGAGGCCTGCGGCCGCTTCACGGGCGGTCAGGATGGCTTCGTCTATTCACGCTTCACCAATCCCACCGTCAGCGTATTCCAGGAGCGGCTGGCCGCGCTGGAAGGTGGAGAGTCCTGCGTGGCCACGGCGTCCGGCATGTCGGCCATCCTCGCCATGTCGATGGCGCTGCTCAAGGCCGGCGATCACGTGGTGTGCTCCAACGCTGTGTTTGGTTGACGGTGCAGCTGTACTCGAACATCCTCGGCCGGTTCGGCGTGGAAACCACCTACGTTTCGCCCACCGACATCGCGGAGTGGGAGAAGGCCGTCAAGCCGGGCAGGACCAGGCTGTTCTTCCTGGAGACGCCGTCCAATCCGCTTACCCAGATATCCGATATCGCGGCGATCGCCGCGGTCGCCAAGCGCGTGGGCGCATTGCTGGCCGTCGACAACTGCTTTTGCAGCCCGGCCTTGCAGCGGCCGATCGATTTCGGTGCCGACCTGGTGATACATTCGGCCACCAAGTACCTGGACGGGCAGGGCCGCGTTCTGGGCGGGGCCGTGGTCGGTCCCAAGGCCATCGTCATGGACGGCATCTTCGGCTTTCTGCGCACGGCCGGTCCGACGCTCTCGCCATTCAATGCCTGGGTGATCCTGAAGGGCATGGAGACTCTGCAATTGCGCATGCAGGCCCAGTCGCAGGCCGCCCTCGAGGTCGCGCGCTGGCTGGAGGCGCATCCGAAGGTGGAGCGCGTCTACTACCCCTTTCTCGAATCGCATCCGCAGCATGCGCTTGCCCGGCGCCAGCAGAAGGCCGGCGGCGCCATAGTCAGCTTCGTTGTAAAGGGTGGTCGCGAACCGGCCTGGAAGGTGATCGACTCGACGCGCCTGATTTCGATCACCGGGAATCTGGGCGACACCAAGACCACCATCACGCATCCGGCAACGACCACGCATGGGCGCATCACTCCCGAGGCGCGTGCCGCGGCAGGGATTTCCGAGGGCCTGATCCGCCTGGCCGTCGGGCTGGAGTCGGTCGAAGATCTGAAGCGCGATCTGGCACACGGGCTGGACTGAGCCGGGCGGGCCGGGTTCGCCCGCCCGGTCTTATCCACAGGCCGCTAGGCCATTGGTTCTATTTTCTCCGTACGGCGCTTGAGGCAGGCTCCAGTCTAGCTTGCGCCCATACGGAGGGCCGGGGTGTCGAGAAGCGCGATCGAATGCGGGCGGCCGCCGTCGGGTCCGACCAGGAGGCCGGCCTGATGACCGGGCAGTCGTTGACGCGCGATGCGTTCGTCTGGCTGCTCGGCAGCCTGTGCCGCCTGCACCGCATCCCCTGGGATCCTTCCCTGGTGCTGCAACAGTTTCCGCCGCCGTACTCCATGTACAGCCTGCTCGATGCCGGCGGGCTGCTGAGCCTGCGTTTCCACGAAGTCGGAACTGCGGACCTCGAATCCAGCCACGCGGTGTTTCCCGTTGTCGCCTTCGAGCGTAGCTGCGAGAGCGTAGGCGAACCGTTGCTGATCGTGCGCGCCGACGCCGCACGCATCATGTACTTCCGCGCCGGGGAGGCCGCAGCGCAGACCGAATCGCGTGCGGGTTTCGCCGCACGCCTCGAACCAACCGGCTGGACGATCGCGCGCGAGCCGGATGCGCGTGACGCCGAACCGGGTGAGGCGGCCGAAACGCACCGTTTCGGGTATCGCTGGTTCGCCAAGGAGCTGTTGCGCCATCGGCGCGTGTGGCACGACGTGCTGCTGGCTTCGCTGGCGATCCAGCTGATCGCACTGGCCACGCCTCTGTTCACGCAGGTGGTGATCGACAAGGTGGTGGTGCATCACACGCAGAGCACGCTGGCCGCCATCGCGGTCGGCCTCGCGCTGTTCCTGGTGTTCGGCGCCTTGCTGAGCTGGCTGCGCCAGTACCTGGTTCTGCACACCGGAAATCGCGTCGACGCGGTGCTGGGCAGCCAGTTGTTCCGGCATCTGCTGCGTCTGCCGCTGCAGTACTTCGAACAACGGCCCACCGGTACGCTGGTGGCGCGGCTGCATGCGGTCGAGACCCTGCGCGAGTTTCTGGCGGGTGCGGCCGTCACGGCGCTTCTCGATCTGCCCTTCCTGCTGGTGTTCCTGGTCGCCATGTACTGGTACTCGTGGCAGCTGACCCTGATCGCGCTGACCCCTGCTGGTGTTGATCGCTGCGGCCAGCCTGCTGGTGACGCCCATGCTCCGCGAGCGGCTCAACAGGCAGTTTCTGCTCGGAGCCCGCAATCAGGCCTTTGCCACCGAGTACTTGTCCGGCATCGAAACCGTGAAGTCCCTGCAGATGGAGCCGCAGTTGCAGGCGCGCTACGACGCGCTGCTCGCTGAATCCCTGGCGGCTGGCTTCGCGACGCGGCGACTTTCCAGCGGCTACAACGTGCTGGCCACCGCGCTGGAGCAGGCCATGACGCTTGCCATCCTGTGCGCCGGTGCCATGCTGGTCATGCAGAATACGGGCTTCACCATCGGCATGCTGGTGGCGTTTCAGATGTTCGCCGGGCGTCTCTCCCAGCCGGTGCTGCGCCTGGCGGGGTTGTGGCAGGAGTACCAGCAGGCCGGCATTGCGGTGCGCCGCCTGGCGGACGTCATGGACGTGGCGCCGGAGCCGCAAGCCGTGCAGCCCGCGCAGGCGCCCCAAGCGGCCAGCCGATTGCTGATCTCGGATCTTGGATTTCGCTACGGCGCTGCGCAGCCCTATCTGTTTCGCGGGCTGCATCTCGAGCTCGAGTCCGGCAAGCTGGTGGTGCTGTGCGGTCCTTCGGGCAGCGGCAAGAGCACGCTGGCGCGCCTGCTGCTCGGCTTCTATCCGCCCTGAAGCGAGGGCCGCATACTGCTCGACGGCCGAGATTTGCGCCATCTGGCGGCCAATGAGTTGCGTGCAGGATTCGGCGTGGTGCCCCAGGAAACGGTGCTGTTCTCGGGCACGGTGTACGAGAACCTGGTGGCGGCCAATCCGCAGGCGGGCTTCGAGGACGCCGTGCATGCGTGCCGCATCGCCGAGCTGCACGATGTCATCGAGGCGCTGCCGCAAGGCTACAACACGCGTCTGGGCGAACATGGCGTGGGGCTTTCCGGCGGGCAGAAGCAGCGCCTGGCGATTGCGCGCGCGGTGATCCGGCGGCCGCGCATCCTGATCTTCGACGAGGCAACGTCCAACCTCGACGTCGAGACCGCCGAGCGCTTCGCGCAGACTGTGAATCGGCTCAAGGACCGGGCCGGCATCCTGTACATCGCGCATCAGGTGCCGCAGGGCCTCGCGGCGGACCTGCGTCTCGACCTGAAACACGGCCCGGGGCGAACGAGCGCCGCAGCGCGAGAGGCGGCGGCGTGAAGCCGCCCGCAACCTCAGGGCATGCGCACCCGGCTGCGGACGCGACAGCGTTTGCACCGGGGTTGCTGCGCCTGCAGCAGCAGCCCCCCGCGCCGTTGGCCGGCGCCGTGCTGCTGACGCTATGCGCATTGCTGGGCGTGATGATCGTCTGGGCTGCGCTGGCGCGTCTGGATATCGTGGCAGTGGCCGAAGGCAAGCTGGTGCCGGCCAGCTACGTGAAGATCCTGCAACCGCCGGAGCAGGGCGTGGTGCGTGAGATTCTGGTGCGCGAGGGCGAGGCCGTACAGGCCCATCAGGTTCTGGCGCGCATGGACGCCGTTGTCTCGGGTGCCGATCGCATTGCGCTGGCAAGCGAGTTCCATGCGCGCCGCCTGGCGCTGCGGCGCATCGATGCGCAGCTCACGGACGCCGCACTCGTTCGCGAAGAGGAAGACCCGGCGGAGATGTATGCGCGCGTGAATGCACAGTATCAGGCAAACGTGCAGGCGCTGGCTGCACAGCTCGCTCAGGAGCACAGCGTGCACGACAAGGCGCGTCACGAACTCAAGTCCGCAGAGGTTGCCCGCGCCAAGCTGAGCGCCGTGCTGCCGCACTACCGCGAACAGGAAGCCGCATTCGGCCGGCTTGTGCAGGGTGGCTTCGCCGGCAAACTCATGTACACCGACAAGCAGAGGGAGCGCATCGAGAAGGAGCAGGATCTCGCCAGCCAGGAGGCCGTGATCGAGGCAGCGCGTGCGAGCGTGGCGCAGTCGCAGGGCAGAATCAGGCAGATCACAGCGGACTACCGCCGGCTGCTGCAGACAGAGCGTGTCGAGGTCGCCGCGCAGTTGGAGAAAGCCAGACAGGAACTGGCCAAGGGCGAGCACCGCCATGGCCTGCTCGAGCTGCGCGCGCCGCAGGACGGCGTGATCAAGGATCTGGCCACTCATACGCCGGGCACCGTGGTTTCACCCGGCACCATCCTGATGACCCTTGTGCCGCGCGACGAGACCCTGCGTGCCGAAGTCTGGGTGTCGAATCAGGACGTGGGCTTCGTGCGTGCCGGACTGCCCGTAAAACTGAAGCTGGCCGCTTTCCCGTTCACCAAGTACGGCATGCTCGAAGGAACGGTGGCGCAGCTCAGTGCCGACGCCACCGAGGCGCCCAGCGCCAACACCCGGTCGGATGCCCTGACCGGCCGCGACCGACCCATGGGGCCGCTGTCCTTTCGCGCGCTGGTCGACCTGCGTACGCAGACCCTGAATCCGGATGGCGAGCGGCTGCGTTCGGCGCCGGGCATGCAGGTGGTGGCGGAAATCGCCATCGGGCAGAGGACGGTGATGGAGTACGTGCTCTCGCCGGTGCAGCGCGCCTGGCAGGAAGCGGGCAGGGAGCGCTGAGTGCCTGCCGCAGGCTGAATCTTGAAGATTTAAAACAGGAGAATGGCTTCCAGAGCCATTCTCCTGTCAGTTCAGATAATGAAAATACTATACCTCAGTCGATCTTGGTGCCGGAGAACTGATCGCGTCGGCGAAGCGCGCCGACTCGCTTTTCATGAACGCGTCGAATTCCTCGGCGCTGGTGCCGTAGGTGTCCATGCCCAGGTCGGCGAGCCGGGCCTTGACCTCCGGCTTCCGCAGCGCGCGCACGATCTCCTGGTTGAGAACCTTGTGCACCTCCGGCGGCGTCCCCGAGCGCACCAGGAAGCCGAACCAGGAGCGCGAGATGAACTTCGTGCCGCCGGCCTCTTCGATGGTCGGCATGTCCGGCAACGCCGGGCTGCGCTTTTCCGCCGCGACGCCAAGGCCGAGAAGCTTGCCGGCCTTCACCTGCGGTACCGCAGCCGGCAGGTCGGTCAACATGGCCTGCAGGTTGCCGCCCATCACGTCGGCCAGTGCTTGCGGCGACCCCTTGTAGGGGATGTGCTGCATGTCGAAGTTGTAGGCCTTCTTCAGCAGTTCGAAGGCCAGGTGGCCGGAACTGCCGTTGCCAAACGAGCCGTAGGACATGCTTTTGCCCTTGCTGCGCGCCATGGCCATGAAATCCTTCACGCTGGTGACGCCCAATCCGGAGAAGGCGACCAGAACATGCGGATTGGAGGCTGCCAGCGTGACCGGCATGAAGTCCCTGGCCGCGTCATACGGCAGCTTGGACATGAGATGCGCGTTGATCAGGAAGCTCGAGGCGTTGACAAACAATGTGTGTCCATCGGCCGGGGCCTGGGCGACGACCGCCGCCCCTATGGTGGTGCCGCCGCCCGGCCGATTTTCGATCACCACCGGCTGCTTGAGCGCGGTGCTCATCTGGTCGGCAACCAGACGGGTCATGGTCTCCGAGGTGCCGCCGGCCGTGTAGGGCACGATGATGCGGATCGGCTTGCTGGGAAACTGCGCCGCAGCCGGCAGGGCGAAGGCACACAGGAGGCTCGCCGCCAGCAGGCTGGCAGCGGGACGGGGCTTGCGTTGCTTGCGGACGGCATTCATGTCATTTCTTCCCCAGGTAAGCCACGGTTTCGATCTCGACCAGGGTTTCGGCCCCGGCCAGCGAGCGCACTTCGACCAGCGTGGAGGCCGGAAAGTCGCCGGTGAAGAACTCGCGGCGTGCACGCCAGACCTCGGTGTTGTTCTTGATGTTGACCACGAAGATGGTCATCTTCACGAGATCCTCCAGGCTGCCGCCCGCAGCCTCGCAGATGCGCTGAATGCGCGAAAAGATCTGCTTGGTCTGCTCGTACTCGTTGTTGCCGACGATGGTGCGACCGCCTTCGAATGGGCGCGCCACCTGGCCGGAGATGAACAGAAGATCGCCGGCGCGTATGCAATTGGACCAGAGTCCCGGATCGGCCTCGGCGAGATTGGGAACATCGAGTTTGGTTCTCGGCATGTCGGTATCCTCGTTTGCTTGTCGGAAGGAGGGGATGGCGAATCCAGTTTAGCAGCGGCCCCGCGGCAGTGCTGTCCGGAATAGCGAACCGGCCCGTCGGGCAGGCGCCGGTCCGCTGCACAATGAGCACCAGCCCGCGGCACTCGTGAGACTGCGGAAAGCCGGCCTGCACCATACTTGAGCAGCGAACAGGAGTCTTGCCTTGAAACAGCGTCTGCTGCACCAGATCGAAGCGGACCGTGACCTGCTGGTGGGTTTCCTGCGTGCGTTCGTGCGCAGCAAATCTCCCAACCCGCCCGGTGACACCACTGCGGCGGCCGACTTCGTGCGTGCCCATCTGAAGCAGCGCGGCGTGGACTTCGAGGAGATTGCGCCGCGCGCCGACTGCCCGAACTTCATCGCCAGCTTCGATACCGGTCGACCGGGTCCCCACCTGGTGTTGAACGGGCACATCGACGTGTTCGCCGTGGAGTCGGAGGCCGGCTGGACGCGCGACCCCTGGAGCGGGGCGCTGGAGGACGGCAAGATCTGGGGACGCGGCGCAGCCGACATGAAGTGCGGTACGACGGCCTCCATTTTCACCTACCTGTACATGCTGCGGTTCCGGGATGCGCTGCGCGGCAGACTGACGCTCACCGTGGTCTCGGACGAGGAGACCTTCGGCCCGCACGGCGCGCGCTGGCTGATGGAGCGCTACACGGAGCGCGTGCTGGGGGACTGCTGCCTGAACGGTGAACCGAGCAGCCCCTGGACGGTGCGTTTCGGTGAGAAGGGGCCGTTGTGGATGAAGTTCCGCACCCACGCGCGAGGTGGCCACGGCGCTTTCGTGCATATGAGCGAGAACGCGGTTCTCAAGGCCATGAAGATCGTCGATGAGTTGCTGCTGCTGCCACAGCGCTTTCCCACTCGTGAGCCGGAAGAGCTTGCGCGCGCCCTGGACGAGGCCAAGCCCGATATCGACCGCGGCTACGGTCCCGGCGCTGCCGAGGTGATCCGCAGGCTGACGGTCAGCATAGGCCGCATGCAGGGCGGGGTGAAGGTCAACATGATCCCGGCCGAATGCGAGTTCGAGGCCGACATCCGCGTACCCAATGGCGTCGATTTCGAGGCCGTGCGTGCCGAGATCGAGACCATCGCCGCGCGTCACGGTGCGCAGTGCGAAGTCATCATCGGCTCGCCGCCGAACTGGTGCGGGCCGTTTCATCCGATGATGGACCACGTGCGCGCCAACGCCGGCATGCTGCGTCCCGGACTGGTGCCGGCACGCGTGGTTTCACCCGGCGCCACCGATGCGCGGCTGTGGCGGCTGCGCGGCGTGCCGCCGTGGTCTATGGACCGCCGCCGCACGGCATGGGCAGCAGCGACGAGCACGTCAGCGTGGACGACTTCCTGCACGTGGTGAAGACCCACGCACTCTCGGCCTACGATTACCTCTGCAGCACCAACCAGGACCCTACGGAGAAAGCATGAGCCAAGCATTGCCGCCCACCCGCGCACCGAGCCCGCTGACCAAGGCGTTCCTCGATTCGATCGGTGCGGCCTTCAACAGCCGCGACGTCGAGCGCATCTGTTCGTTCTTCCACGACGACTGCATCTTCTGGCTGGCGCTGGGACCCGAACACACGGGCCGCAGCGTGGTCGGCAAGGAGGCGGTGCGCAAGATGCTCACCGATCGCTTCAAGGTGATCCCCGACATGCATTGGGCGCGCCTGGACGAATACGTGGCCGGCGACAATCGCGGCGTGACCGTCTGGCGCGTGACCGGCAAGGCCGCCGACGGCACCGTGCTCGATTACAAGGGCTGCGACCTCTACGAGTTCAAGGACGGCCTGATCTGGCGCAAGGACACCTACTGGAAGATCGTGCGTCCTGATTGAGCCGTGAGTCAGGCCTCCCGTGGCGCGGTGCGCAGCGGGAACGCCAGCCGCGCCACAAGCCCCCCGCCTTCGCGCGGCAGCAATTCGAGGCTGCCGCCGTGCAGTCGCGCCACGCGCTCGACGATGGCCAGGCCCAGGCCCGAGCCGCCTGCATCGCTGCGTGCGGCCTCCAGGCGGGTGAAAGGCTGCTTCATGCGCTCCACCTGGTCAGGCGGTATGCCCGGACCGCGGTCGCGCACCTCCAGGACGGCGCGATCGGGTTCGCGGCGCGTCTCGATTTCCACCGGTTCTCCCGCGTAGCGCAGGGCGTTGTCCACCAGGTTCGCAATGGCGCGTCGCACGGCCATTGCAGCCAGCGGCAGCGTTCCGGCTTGCGTGCCGGATGCGGCGTGCGTCACGACCTTGCCCAGCCGGGCGTAGCGCTGCGCGATTTCCGCCGCCAGCGTCGAGTTGCGTGTCCTGACCGTGTCTCGGACTCGCCTTTGGCGAAGGCCAGGAACTGGCCGATGATCTTGTCCATCTCTTCGATGTCGGAGGCCAGGCCATCGCGCATTTCCGCTTCGCCGTCCAGCATCTCCAGCCCCAGGCGCAGGCGCGCAAGCGGGGTGCGCAGGTCGTGGGATATGCCGGCCAGCACGGTGGCGCGGTCGCGCTCCAGGCGTTCGAGATCGGCCGACATCTGGTTGAAGGCCGATGCCAGGGTGGCGATCTCGCGCGGCCCGTCCTCGGGCGTCGGTGCCGGACGTTCGCCGCGCCCGACCTGCTGTGCCGCGCGCGTGAGCACGGCCAGCGGCCGACTGATGCGTGTGGCGATCAGCCAGGCGCCGGCCAGGGAGAGCAACAGCGCCAGCAGCGCCCAGCCCAGCCATTGCAGCGCGATATCCGGTTCCAGGCGTTCGCGGCCCAGCATCACCCAGAACTCGTCCTCGTCGATGGGAAAACTGACCCAGTAGCCCTCCAGGCCATTGCGTGCGAAGGCCAGTCGCGTGTCGGAGCCCAGTGCGGCGCGCACGCGCATGCCGATCAGGTCGTAAAGGGGATCGCGCGGCACCGGAACCAGCACGTCGCCGGGGGACGCCGGCAGCACGCGTATGCCTTCGCTCTCGTTCAGTTCGATCAGCAGCTCGAGGCGCCGGCGCGGATCGGCATTGACGATGGCCGAGCGCGTAATGTTGACGATGCTGACCGTCTGCTTGGCGATCTCGTTGGCAATCGGCTCGCGCTGGTGGCTGCGGTAGATCTCGAACGAGGCGCCCAGCGAGACCAGGATCAGCAGCCCGATCAGCAGGAAGGCGCGCGCCAGCAGGGTGTTTGGAATCACGCCGCGGCCGTCGCGCCGCGCCGCGCCCGTGCGGCCGCCGCGGCGCTCACTTCAGGTTGCCGTCCGGGACGAACACGTAGCCGAAGCCCCATACAGTCTGAATGAAGCGCGGGTGCGCCGGGTCGTCCTCGAGCAGCTTTCGCAGGCGCGAAATCTGCACATCGATGGACCGGTCGAATACCTCGTATTCCCGGCCGCGCGCCAGTTCCATGAGCTTGTCGCGCGACAGCGGCGTGCGCGGGTGCTGGGCCAGCACCTTGAGCACCGAGAACTCCCCGGTGGTCAGCTGCACGGGCTTGCCGTCGCGGGCCAGGGCGCGCGTGCCCAGGTTCAGTTCGAAGGCGCCGAAGCGGTGGATCTCGGTACCGTTGGTCGGCGCTCCGGGCGGGCCGGATTCCCCCTTCCTGCGCAGCACGGCATTGATGCGTGCCACCAGCTCGCGCGGGTTGAAGGGCTTGGGCAGGTAGTCGTCGGCACCCATCTCCAGGCCGACGATGCGGTCCACATCGTCTCCCTTGGCGGTAAGCATGATGATGGCCGGGCCGGCGTTGGCCGCGCGCAACCTGCGGCAGATCGCCAGGCCGTCCTCGCCGGGCAGCATCAGGTCGAGCACGATCAGGTCGTAGCGCTCGCGCGAGAGCTGTTTGTCCATGCCGGCTGCGTCGGCCACGGCGCGCACCTCGAAACCCTGCTCGCCGAGGTAGCGGGCCAGCATGTCGCGCAGGCGCAGGTCGTCGTCCACCACCAGGATTCTTGTTTTCAGGTCAGCCATGGCGTCATGTTAAGCGTTGCAGGCCGGGTTTGTCGCCCCGACGCGCGGCGCAGATGCAAGGGGGTGTGACCGCAGGGCGGGACAGACAAGTTTTGTTACAAACTGCGGCAGGTCGTCGAACGCGCCGGTCGCAGGGCCGCGTAACATTCCAGCCATGTTCAAAACCCCGCCGCGGAGCCTGACCCGACTGCTGCTGGCCGTCCTGCTGGCGGCTGGTGCAGGGGGGACGTACGCCGAGCAGCCGCGCCACCGTCCCGGCCTGCACCGTCCGGATGGCGCGGGCGGCGGTCGCATGACCTGGGAGGACCGCCAGCGTCTGCGCGAGGACCTGCGACGCAATGATGCCCCCGATCGGCTGCGCGATGAGCGACGCGATGAGCGTCGCGAGCGCTTCGAGCGCATGACGCCCGAGGAGCGTCAGCGACTGCGCGAGGACCTGCGCAACTTCGAGCGCCGCCGCTAGCCGGCGCGCAGCGCAGGCGGCTTCGGTCTCAGTAGGCGATGGTGATCAGGCGTTCTTCGGTCATCTCGTGGACCGCGTAGGACGGGCCTTCACGGCCAAAGCCGCTGTCCTTGACGCCGCCGAAGGGCATGATGTCGACGCGCGCGCTGGAAGCCTCGTTGATGTGTACGCCGCCGAAATTCAGTTTCGGCGCAGTGCGCAAGGCGGTCTTGAGATCCGCAGTGAACAGTCCGGCGGCCAGACCGAAGGGCTGGGCATTGGCGTAGGCCACCGCCTCGTCGAGCTGGTCGAACTCTATGATCGAGACCACCGGCGCGAAGATCTCCTGGCAGACCACCTTCATGTCGGCGCTCACGCCGCGCAACACGGTCGGTTCGATCACAGAACCCTCGCACTTGTTGCCGGTCAGGACTTCGGCGCCCTTGGCGACGGCCTCGGCGACCCAGGACATGGCGCGCTCGGCATGCTGGCGGGTGATCATGGGGCCGACGATGGTCTTCGGTCTGCCGGATCGCCCGCCCGGTTGCGCGTGCCGCAGCGACGAATCTGGGGATGAAGCTTGCCGCGATGCTGCGATCCACGAACAGGCGCTGCACCGAGGTACACACCTGTCCGGCCTTGCGAAAGCCGGCGTTGACGATCTTGGGAATGGCCATCTCGACGTCGGCGTCGTGGCAGACGATGGTGCTGGCGATGCTCCCCAACTCCAGTTGCATGCCGCGCAGGCCGGCAGCCTGCTGGATCTCGCGACCAACCTGGGTGCTGCCGGTGAAGGCGTAGAACGCGATGCGCTGGTCGGCCAGCAACTGGCGTCCTATGGTGGTGCCCGATCCGTGCACCAGGGCCAGCAGGCCGGCGGGCAGACCTGCGTCCAGCAGGGCCTTGCAGAATTCCACGGCCGACAGCGGCGTATATGTGGAAGGCTTGAGCACCAACGAATTGCCCCCGGCGATGGCCGGTGCGACCTTGTGGGCCACGGTGTTCAATGGCGAATTGAAGGGCGTGATCGCGCAGATCACGCCGCGCGGCACGCGCAGCGTGTAGCCCATGCGGTTCCTCACCCCGCTGGCCGCCTGCATGGGCACCAGCTCTCCGTTCAGCCGCTTGGCCTCCTCGGGGGAGAGTTCGAGTGTCTGGACGCAGCGCCGCACTTCGTTCTCGCCGTCGGCGCGCGTGAATCCCGCCTCGTCCCGCATCAAGCCGACGAACAGCTCGCTGCGGCTTTCGACGATCCGCGCCGACTCGGCAAGGATCCGGAAGCGCTCGTAGGGCGACAGCGTCGAGTCACGCTGACCGGCCAGCGCCCCGGCGACGGCCTGGTCGACCTGTGCGGGGGAGGCTACGGCCATCTCGCCATACACCGCACCGTGATACTTGTCGGTCAGGGACTGGCTGGACACGCCGTCGACCCACTGGCCGTTGATCAGCAACTTGGACATTTCATGAGCTCCGGTTCTTCAATCGACGCCGGTCCTCCCGTCTGCCGGCATGACGCATTTTAGAGACATATCGCGGTATACGCGGAAACATGCACTTACAAATCGGGGCTTCGGTACACAGTTGCGCAACAACTTCGCACAGACTCCGGAACCCGGGTCCAGCAGAATGCATCTGTCGTCGCCATCCTGCGGCGCCAACCCGGGGAGAGTTCATTTGTCCGTTGCGCTAGTCACTCCAAGGGCAGGCTGGGTCCGGATGCCGCTGCTGTTGGCGTGCTGGCTCCTTATGCCCGCGCTGGCGCTGGCAACCGGCGCGGGCCGCGCCGATGCGCTTCATTTTCTCCAGCGTACGGGGCTGGGCGCCGGCGATTCGCAGATCGACGAATGGGCGCGTCTGACGCGTGGCGAGATGATCGAGCGCGCGCTTGCCGGGGCTGCGACTGTCGCCCGTACGCCGCCGCCAGCCTGGGTGGGGGAATGGACGGCACCTCGACAGGTGCGCGATCTCGGCGAGGCCGAGCGCAAGCTTTTCGTTCGGGAGCAGGCCCGCAAGGGCGCCGAGCTCAAGGCCTGGTGGGCGCGCGAGCTCCTGAACACACCTGCGCCACTGACCGAGAGGATGACGCTGTTCTGGCACAACCATTTCACCTCGTCGCTGCAGAAGGTCAGGTCGCCGTCACTGATGTACCGGCAGAATGCGCTGCTGCGCGCGCACGCGCTGGGCAGCTTTCGGGAGCTGTTGCGGGCTGCGTCACGTGATCCGGCCATGCTGCTGTATCTGGACGCAGCCTCGAATCGCCGTGGCCGGCCGAACGAGAACTTCGCCCGCGAGGTGATGGAGCTGTTCACGCTCGGCGAGGGGCGCTACTCGGAAGCCGATATCCGCGAGGCTGCGCGTGCGCTGACCGGCTGGAGCGTCGACCTGGACACCGGTGATTTCCTGTGGCGGGCGTTCGCGCACGATCCGGGCGAGAAGACCATCCTCGGCAGGCGCGGCAACTTCAAGGGCGAGGACGTGATCGACCTGCTGCTGTTGCAGCCCGCGACGGCCGAATTCATCGTTGCCAAGCTGTGGAAGGAGTTCGTCTCGCCAGCGCCGCAGGCTGGTGAGGTGGGACGCATCGCGCAGGTCTTTCGCGGTGCGGACTATGACATTCGCGCCGCACTGAGGGCCCTGTGGAGCAGCGAGGACTTCTGGGCGGCGCAGAACCGCGCGGTGCTGGTGAAGTCGCCGGTGGAGCTGGTGATAGGCACCTTGCGGCGCGCTTCTCCGCAGCAGGTTGAAGCGCAATCCGTGGCCATGCTGCTGCGCCGCCTGGGGCAGGATCTGTTTGCGCCGCCCAACGTGCGCGGCTGGCCCGGTGGCGAAGCGTGGATCAATTCCGGCACCTTGCTTGCACGCAGGCAGTTCCTCGAGCGAGTGGCCAGAGATGACCGTGGCAGGCAAGGCGGGGATCTGTCCTTGACCCTGCTGGATCCCGCCTATCAGCTCAAATGAACCGCCGAACCTCTGCCGAACCCGGGGAGTAGACCATGCATCGCAGACAGTTTCTTGCCGCCGGTGCCGCGACCCTCGCGGCCTGGAGCGTGCCGCCCGCGGCTCGCGCGCAGGCGCCGGGCGAGCCCGACTACCGGCGCCTGCTGGTGCTGGTGGAGCTGAAGGGGGCCAACGACAGCCTGAACACCGTGGTGCCTTACGCCGATCCGCTCTACACGCAGCTGCGGCCGCGTCTCGCGTTGCGGCGCGACACCGTGCTGCAGCTGGACGAGCGCACCGGCCTGCACCCGGCGCTGGCGCCACTGCTGCCCCTTTGGCAGGCGGGCGAACTCGGTGTCGTGCAGGGTCTCGGGTATCCGAATCCGAATCTGTCCCACTTCCGATCCATCGAAATCTGGGACACCGCGTCGGCGAGCGACGAAACCCTGCAGGAGGGCTGGCTGGCAAGCGCCTTCGGCAAGCGACCGGTACCTGCGCGCTTCCTGGCGGATGGTGTGGTGGTCGGTGCGAACGACATGGGCCCGTTTGCCAGCGCAAGCGGCGCAACGCGTGCCATTGCCCTGGCCCGTCCCGAGCAGTTCCAGCAGGGCATGCAGCAGGCGGCGCCGCGCTCTGCGCCGGCCAATCCGGCCCTGGCCCATGTGCTGAAGGTGGAAGGGGACATCGCCCAGGCGAGAGCGGGGCTGGGCCAGACCCCGGAATTGCGCACCGTGTTTCCGGCCACGGCTTTTGGCAACGCCATGCGCACGGTTGCCCGGCTGGCGGGCAACCCGGCCGGGGTGGCGGCGATGCGGGTTTCGCTGCACGGCTTCGATACCCACCGCGGCCAGGCCAACGTGCACCAGCGCCTGCTCGGGGAGCTGGCCGGCGGGCTGGCGGCGCTGAAGGAGGCATTGCTGGAAACAGGACGATGGGATACGACGCTCATCATGACCTACGCCGAGTTCGGTCGGCGCGCGGCGGAAAATGCCTCGAACGGTACTGATCACGGCACCTCGGCGGCACATTTCCTGCTGGGAGGCCGTGTGCGCGGGGGATTGCACGGCGCTCCGCCGGCGCTGGACCGCCTGGAGGGCGGCAATCTCCGGTTCGCGGTGGACTTTCGTCGGCTCTACGCCACCGTGCTGCAGCATTGGTGGGGCCTGCCGGCCGGTCTGGGCATTGACGGGGTGCACAAGCCGCTGCATTTGCTGCGCGTTTGAGTCCGCAAGCCCAGTTGTACGGGCCATGCGGGTTGAGGCGCGGCTGGCTTGCGAGTAATCTGCGGCACTGTTTCCCGAACGCACCACAGAGAGCCCGCCATGAGCAGCAACAAAATCCTGCAGATCCTTCCCGCGGACGGCTGGTTCGCGTCCTTCACCTACGAAGACGGCGACGAATCAATGGACGCGGTCATGTGTTTCGCGCTGGTCGAGTCGGTCGAAGACGGCCGCGCCGTGCAGTCGGTTCAGCCCATGGTCTGGTCCGGCGGCGAGGCCGTACTTTGCGATGATCTGGAGGGTTTCGAAGGCATCGTCCGTGCCGATGAGGTTGGCGACGATGACGACGATGAAGACGGCGACGACTGAGGTTCGCCCATGCGCAAGGTCCTGTACATCCTCGGACAGCTGGACGACGCAGATGTGGAGTGGCTCGCGCGGACCGGCAAGCGCGAGAAGCATGCGCCCGGCGTAGTGCTGATTCGCAGCGGCGAGAAGAACGATTTCCTGTACATCGTGACGGACGGCAGCCTGTCCGTCGTGCTGCCCAGCGGCTTCAAGCTGGCCAAGGTCGGCGTGGGCGAGATCCTCGGCGAGATCTCCCTTGTCGCCTCGCGGCCGCCGACCGCCTCGGTGGTCGTCGAGGAGGCCTGTACGGTGCTCGCCGTGCCGCAGCGCGCCTTGCGCGAACAGCTGAAACGCAACCATGGGTTTGCGGCGCGCTTTTATCGTGCGCTTGCGATATTCCTGGCCGATCGCATGAGTTCCACCATGACGACGTTGGGCTACGGCAAGCCCCAGGATGCCGCCGGCGCCGCGTCGGCGGATACCGAAGGCCTGGAAGACGAGTTGGATGACGAGGTGCTGGATGGCGTCTACAACGCCGGCCTGCGCTTCGAACGACTGCTGAAAACGCTGGCCCAGT
Source organism: Betaproteobacteria bacterium (assembly GCA_016713125.1). Classification (GTDB taxonomy): domain Bacteria; phylum Pseudomonadota; class Gammaproteobacteria; order Burkholderiales; family SG8-39; genus SZAS-79. The sequence continues at coordinate 45,275 of JADJPT010000014.1, read as the reverse complement.
AGGGGTCGCAGGCCGTGCCGCGTGACCCGGGGAAGCTTCAGGCCGTGAGACTCGCGGGCACATTCCTGCTGCTGGCCCTGACCCTGACCGGCGCCGCGCGGTCCGGCGCCCAGGAGCCCGACCGAGGCTATGGCGACGCTTTGCCTCCGCCGCTCGATCGCGGTGCCCCTGCGGCCAGGGCTCTGCTTGGTGGCCGAGTGGCCTTGTCCGAGGCGGTGCGCAGGGCGCTGGCGCAGAACGCCGACATACAGATTCAGGCCCAGCAACTGCGAGCCGGACAGGGCGGAGTGCTCGAAGCGCGCGGCGCCTACGACACGGATCTCGTGTTGCGCTCCGAGCGGGAGTTGACGCAGCGGCCGCTCAACAGCAGTGAGCGCGCCGGGCTGGCGACGACGCCGGATCCGGGACTGCGTACCGAGGTGAACCGCAATACGGCATACCGTGCCGGAGTGGAGCGCACGCTCGAATCGGGTGTGCGAGTCGAGCTGGGCCTGAGCGTGAGCGCGCTGACCAGCAACCTCAACGCCCTGCAGAACAATCCGCGAACCACCGCCGGCAGCCTGCGCTTCGGGCTGCGCATCCCGCTGGCGCGCAATTTCGGCGGCGTGCAGCAGTCGGCGACCCTGCGTGCCAGCGAGTTCGAGTTCCAGGCGACCCGCGAGGATCTCGTGCAGGCCAGCGCCAACGTGGTCCTGGCCGTTGCCCAGTCGTACTGGGAGATTGCCGCGCGTGTGCAGCGGCTGGAGATTCTCAAGCTCAGCGAGCAGGGCGCCGGGGAACTGGTTGCGGAACTGCGCAAACTGATCGCCGCCGACCAGGTGCCATCGGCCGAACTCAACCTCGCGCTGGCCAGCGAATCGGAGAAGCGCGCCGCACGCGTGGCGGAGGAGCAGTTGCTGCAGCAGGCCTGGACCACGCTGGGACGGCTGCTGAACGCGGACGCCCGCGACGTGTTCGCCGCCGCCGTGGCGGCCGATCCGCTGCCGGCGATCGATGCGGCGATGATAGACGCCGCGGCCGCGGCCGAAGGACAGCTGGACGGTGTTTTGGAGCGGCGGGCCGACCTGCGTTCGGCGCGCCTGCGCGAACGCTCCGCACAGGCATTGCTGGTGGCTGCCCACAACAACCTGCGTCCGCAGATCGACCTGATCACCGGGGTCACGACCAACGGCCTGGCCGAGGGAAGTTCCTCGCTGGCGGTGGCGCCGGCGCTGAACAACGGTCGGCCCGAACCTTCGCTCAACGTGGCGCTGGAGTTCCGCCTGCCCATCGAGAACAACGTCGCGCGCGGGCAACTGCTGGCGCGTACCGCCGCGCACGACCAGGCCACCATACGCGTGCGCGAGCTCGAGCGTTCGATCGGGCCGGCGCTGTCGGCCACGGCCTCGTCGATACGCCGCACGGCGGCGCGCTACCGGGAGACGGTGGCGGCTGCCGAGCGCTACGAGATCTCGGTGCGCAACGAACTGACCAAGCGCAGACTGGGCCTGGCCACGCTGATCGACGTTCTGAACGTGCGCGACCGGCTGGATGGAGCGCAGCTCTCGCTGCTGCAGTTGCGCCAGGAGTATGCCTCCCTGATTGCGCAGGTGCTGTTCGACAGCGGCCTGCTGGTGCTGCCGGCGCCCGGGGGTTACGACGTGGACTTGCAGCGCCTGCAGGGCTTGCCGCGATGAGTCTCCCGCCCAACGAGGGGTTGTTCCGCAAGGTCGCCCTCGAACGGCTGTCCTCGCCGGATCGCCTGGATGCGCTGCTGGGCCTGAACCGTCCACAATGGCCGTTGGTGTGGGCGGGATGCGTGGTCGTGGCCGCGGCGACCCTGTACTGGGGTCTGCAGGGTCGCGTGGCGCAGAAGGTGGCGGGCCGCTGCGTGATCACCAGTCCCGGCGGCGTCGCGGAGATCGCGGCCGGAGCGGCCGGGCAGGTCGCCAGCCTGGGGTTGAAGGTGGGCGACCGCGTAAGCGTGGGCCAGGAAGTGGCGCGCGTACTGCGACCGGAGCTCTATCAGCAGATCGAGCAGGCGGCGGAACGCCTTACGGAGCTGGAACGGCGCCTGGCCGAGGCGGGACGCCTGGCTCGCCTGTCAGGGGAGCAGGGCCAGGGCGCACTCGCGGCCGAGCGTGCCGGACTCGAGGCGCAGGCCAGACTGGCCGGCGAGCGCGCGGCGGCCTTCGAGCGTCGGCTGGGGTCCGAGCGTGGCCTGCTCTCGCAAGGACTGATCACGCGGCAGGCGCTGCTCGACACGGAGGAAGCCTTGTCGGGTGCGGTGCTCGAGCGCGAGCGCTTGCGCGATCGCGCCAAGCAGCTCCATCTGCAGAACGCGGAAGAAGCCCGACAGCGCAATCGCGAACAGGTTTCGCTGCAGTTCCAGGTCAACGAGACGCGGCGCAGCCTCGAGGCGCTGCGCGACATCGAGCGCCAGACCGCGCCGGTGGTGAGCCCGTACGCCGGCCGCGTGATCGAGGTGAAGGCGCAGAACGGCTCCAACGTGGCCTATGGCGGCACCCTGCTGCAGATCGAACGCAGTTCCGAGGCGGGTGCCAGCGCTGCGTCGCTGGAGGCCGCGATCTACATTTCCAGCGGCGAGGGCAAGTTGCTGGTCTCGGGGATGGCGGTCGAGATCGTTCCGGATCACGTGAAGCGCCAGGAACACGGCTTCATGCGTGCCCGCGTCGAACAGGTCTCGGAGTACCCCGCCAGCCTGTCGGGCATGCGCCTGCTGGTGCAGAACGACAATCTTCTGAAGGAACTTTCCGGGCAGCGCGCGGCGATCTTCGCGCGCGCCAGCTTCGACCGCCGGCCGGACGGCGGGTTCGTCTGGTCCGCGTCGACGCAGCGTCCACCGGCGGTGCGCAGCGGATCCCTGTGCAGGGCCGAGATCACCGTCGCCGAACGCCGTCCCCTGGCCCTTCTGTTGCCCGCGCTGCGGCGCTGGTTCGGGCTGTCGTGAGGCGCGCATGCTGAGCGCATTTGCAGCTCGTCTGCGCGCGTTTTGGTCGCGGCTGCGCGGCAAGGCGGGCGGAAGGCGGCCGGTGCGCACGCCCGTCGTTCTGCAACTGGAGGCGCTGGAGTGCGGCGCTGCCGCGCTTTCCATCGTGCTGCGACATTACGGACGTCGCGTGTCGCTGGAGGAACTGCGCCAGCGCTGCGGCGTGACGCGCGACGGCAGCAAGGCCAGCAACGTGCTCAAGGCCGCGCGCGGCTACGGCATGCTCGCCAAGGGGTACAAGAAGGAGCCGGCCGACCTGCGCGAGTTCAAGCTGCCGTGCATCGTATTCTGGAACTTCAACCACTTCGTGGTGCTGGAAGGCTTCGACGGCGACCGGGTCTACATCAACGATCCGGCCTGGGGGCGTCGCCAGGTCTCCAATGCCGAATTCGAGCAGTCGTTCACCGGCGTGGTGCTGGCGATGGAACCGGGACCGGATTTCCAGCCGGGCGGGGAGTCGGAGAACATCTACCGCAATGCCTTCAAGCGACTGAGCGGCGACCGACCCGCGATCGCTTTCCTGATGCTGGCCGGCCTGTTCATGGTGGTGCCGGGACTGGTGATCCCGGTGCTGACCTCGGTGTTCATCGACCGCGTCCTGGTGGACGGCCAGAATTCCTGGGTGGTGCCGCTGCTGGCCGGCCTGGCGCTGGCCGCAGCCCTGCAGGTGCTGCTGAAATGGCTGCAGAGCTGGTATCTGTTGCGGCTGCAGACCAAGCTCGTGCTGGCCATGGCCAGCCGATTCTTCTGGCACCTGCTGCAGTTGCCGCATGCATTCTTCACGCAACGCGCACCGGGCGAGATCGGTTGGCGCCTGATGCTCAACGACAACGTGGCCGGCGTGATCACCGGCGATCTGGCCCGCGCGGTAGTCAACGGCATGCTGGCGTTGTTCTTCTTTGCCGTCATGTTGAGCTACGACGTGCTGCTTTCGTTCCTCAGCCTGGCGGTGGTGATCGCCAACGTTGCCGTGTTTCAGCTGGTCACGCAGCGCACCCAGGAAACCAGCCTCGCGCTGTCGATCGCGCAGGGCAAGCTGCAGGGCACGGCGGCCAGCGGGCTGTCGGTGATCGAGACCCTGCGCGCCACCGCCTCGGAGTCGGGGTTCTTCGCCAAGTTCGCCGGCTTTCTCGCGCAGTACGTCGAAGCGCATCAGCGCATGGAGACCCTGGGGCTGTACTTCCGGCAGGTGCCGGCATTCCTGTTGCTCGCCAACGAGGCGCTGATCCTGTGTGTGGGCGGGCTGCGAGTGATCGACGGTCACATGACCATAGGCATGCTGGTGGCCTTCCAGGGGCTGGTCTACGGGTTCGTGGCGCCGGCGGTCGGCCTGGTCGGCCTGATGGATCGAGTACAGCACCTGCGCGGCGACATGCAGCGCATCGACGACGTGCTGAACTACGATCGCGATCCGCTGGCCAGCGGTGTGCCGCTGCATGTCGCGGACGATGTGGATGGAAAGCCGACCAAGCTGTCGGGGAAGATCGAGTTGCGCGGCGTGAACTTGGCTACAACCCCAATGACGAGCCGCTGCTGCGCGAGTTCTCCGTCGTGGCGACCCCGGGCGAGCGCATTGCGCTGGTCGGCCGCTCGGGTTGCGGCAAGTCGACCGTGGCAAAACTGGTGGCCGGCCTGTATGCACCGCTTTCTGGCGAGATCCTGTTCGACGAGCGGCCGCGCGAAGCCTACAGCCGACTGAGGCTGGCCGGCTCGCTGGCGCTGGTGGATCAGGACATCATGCTGTTCCAGGGCACGTTCAGGGAAAATCTCACGCTCTGGGATCCGACGGTTCCCGAGAGCGACCTGATTGCCGCGGCCAAGGATGCGCTGATCCACGATTTCATCATGAGCCGTCCGCAGGGCTACGACGGTTCGGTCAGCGAAGGCGGCCGCAACATGAGCGGCGGGCAGCGCCAGCGCCTGGAGATCGCGCGCGCGCTGGTCGGCAAGCCACGCGTGCTGGTCCTCGACGAAGCGACCAGCGCGCTGGACACGACCAGCGAGGCCGAGCTCGAGCGCAACCTGCGGCGGCGAGGCTGCACCTGCATCGTGATTGCCCACCGCCTGAGCACGGTGCGCGATTGCGATCGCATCCTGGTTCTCGAGGAAGGCAGCCTGGTCGAGGAAGGCAGCCACGATGCTTTGATGGCGATCAAAGGCGGCCATTACCGCAAGCTGCTGGAGGAGGCATGATCCGCCCGCGCAGGAAGATCGCGCGCAACCCTTCGCGCAAGCGCGAGGCTGCGCAGGTCGACGGTGCCGGGCCGCAGGAGCTCCAGCGGCTGACGCGCAACGCGATAGCGCTGGACGATGCCGACCAGGTGATCGAAGCCGAGGAGGGCTTCATCGACGTGTTCGCGGTCGCTTCGGGAGAATTCGGCGCTCCCGGCGCCCTGCATCACCTGCTGCGCGCGGGCCCGGAACAGCCGCTGCCCGGGGGCGTGACACCGCCCGCAGGCGTGGAGCGTTTTCTGGCCGTGCCCGGGCCGGGTGCGCTCTGGTCTGCCTGCTCGCGCAAGGACTGGCTCGAGGCGCACCAGGACGAGGATGCGGAAGATGTGAGCGACGAACTGACCGACGCGCTTTGGGAATGGGCGGCCGAGGCGCCGGCCGTGCCCGGTCCGGGGCAGGATCCACTCGCGCTGGAACCCGAGGAAACGCTCCTGGCGACGCAGGGCGCGGCCTGCGCCTGCGACTATGGCATGGTTGCGATCCGTCTGAAGGCCGGGAGGCTGGCGTACCAGGGGCGCGAGGCCGCGGTTCTGGAGTCGGGCGAGTTGGCATTCGTGTCGCGCCACGGCTGGTGCCGTGTCGTGGAGGATGCCGAGATCGAGGTGCAGGCGCTGTCTGATTGCGAGAACCTGGCGGCGGGATTCGCCGCCTATTGCGTCTCGCTGCGGCTCATGCTGCGCGCCGGCAGCGCGGCCCTGGACGCCGACGAGCAGGCCGGATCCGCACGGCTGCGAGCCCGGGTGCACGGCATAGAACGTGGTCTGGATGCGGGCCTGCTGCAGATGCAGAAGCTGCTGGATCCGGATGCCACGGCGCCCGAGCGCGAATTGCCCGGAACCGGTGCCATCCACGCGGCCGCGCGCCGCGTCGGTGAGCGGGCCGGCATCGAGTTCCGGGAACTGGGCGAGGCACCTGCCGAGCCGGCGGCCTACGTCAGCGCCCTGGCCGATGCCTCGGGTGTGCGCAGCCGCGCGGTGACGCTCTCCGGCGAGTGGTGGAAGCGTGATGCCGGTCCCTTGCTGGCGTTTCGCGCGGAGGATGACGGGCCTCTTGCGCTGCTGCCCGAGCGCGGCGGGCGCTACGTGGCGCACGATCCGGTGACCGGGGCCGAATCGCGCGTGGATGCGGCACTGGCGGCCGGCTTGAAGCCCTACGCCTACACGTTCTACCGGCCTTTTCCGCACCAGCCCATAGGCGTGCTTGACCTGGTGCGCCACGGTCTGCGCGGCCAGGGGCGCGAGCTCGGACCGATCGTCGCGTTCGCCGCCCTGATTGCGCTATTGGGCCTGCTGGTGCCCATCGTCACGGCCGAACTGGTCGATCAGGTGATTCCGTCGGCGCAGACTTCGGTGCTGATGCAACTGGGGTTGGTGCTGCTGGCGGCCGCGCTGGTGCATTCGTTGTTTTCGCTGGCGCGCGGCCTGTTCCTGCTGCGCGTGCAGGACGGCATGGAGCAGAGCATTCAGGCTGCGGTCTGGGATCGGGTGCTCGCCCTGCCCATCGATTTCTTCCGCGATTATGCGGTCGGCGATCTGGCGATGCGCGTCAACGCCGTTAACGTGGTCAACCGCATGCTATCCGTGGGCACCCTGACCGGGCTGTTGGGCGGCAGCTTCGCCCTGTTGAATCTGGTCGTGCTGTTCCGTTTCAGCGCGCCGCTGGCGCTGTTGGTGCTCGCGCTGGTGGTCGGTGCGGCCGTGGCGCTGTATGTGGCCTTCAAAGTGACGCTGAAGCGCCTGGATGCGCTGATCCCCTCGCAGCGACGCGTGATGGCGCTGGTATTCCAGCTGGTGCAGGGGGTGGCAAAGCTGCGCACCACGGCCTCGGAGGCACGCGCCTTCGGGCTGTGGGCGGAGGAGTTCGCCCGCTTTCGCGCGGTGCGCTTCCTGATCCTCAAGTTGCAGGCTCAGCAGCAGGTGTTCTTCGCCGGTTATCACCAGTTGGCCATGCTGGTCGTGTTCGTGACCATGGCGGCGCTGCTGGCGCGACCGGGCGGCAGCGGCATGAGCGCAGGCGAGTTCGTCGGCTTCTTCGCCGCATTCACGGCATTGTTGATCGGAGTAATGGGCATCTGCGAAACGGCGGTCGGACTGCTGATCGTCACTCCGCTGTTCAAGATGGCGGCGCCTTTGCTGCAGGCCCTGCCGGAGACCGCGGAAGGCAAGACTGCGCCTGGGCGCATTGCCGGGGCGATCGAGGTCAGCCAGGTCGGCTTCACCTACCCGGACGGGGACGAGGTGCTGGACGATGTGAGCTTTTCCGTTCCGGCCGGCAGCTTTACGGCCATCGTCGGACCCTCCGGTTCCGGCAAGTCGACCTTGTTGCGTCTGCTGCTGGGGTTCGACGCGCCGGGCAGCGGCGCCATCCTGTACGACGACAAGAATCTGCAGGATATTGACCAGCGGGCCCTGCGCCGGCAGTTCGGCGTGGTGCTGCAGGGCAGTCCGCTGATGGCCGGCGACATCTTCTCGAACATCGTCGGCGTGTCGGGCGGGACCATAGACGACGCCTGGGAGGCGGCGCGCCTGGCGGGCCTTGAAGAAGACATACAGGCTATGCCCATGGGCATGCATACGGCGATCGGCGAAGGCACCAGCACCCTGTCCGGCGGGCAGCGCCAGCGCATCCTGATCGCGCGTGCACTGGTCGGTCGGCCGAGGGTGCTGTTCCTCGACGAGGCGACCAGCGCGCTGGATAACAGGAGCCAGGCACTGGTGTCGGATAGCCTGCTGCGCATGAAGGCCACGCGCATCGTCATTGCCCATCGCCTGAGCACCATCGCCCAGGCCGACCAGATCGTGGTTCTGGAGGAAGGTCGCGTAGTGCAGTGCGGAACTTATGCGGAACTGATCAGGGAAAAGGGTCTGTTCGCCGATCTGGCGCAACGCCAGAGCCTGGACGAATGAGTGCTGGCAGTCCCTCCTTGCATCAGGGAGGTTGTGCGTTTTGTCACGTTGCGGACGGCAGTTTCGTTCTATGATTTACAAGTTGCCGGCTCGGGGCCGGTGCGTTCACTTTCGGGGGATACAAAAATGGCCAAAGATCCGGGCAGCAGGAGCAATCAGGGGCGGCAGTCGGGCGAGCTGGACGATGCCGAACTCGAGCAGGTTTCCGGCGGTGCAGCCGGCGACAAGCCGAAGATCTTCATGATGGGGGGCGACAAGGACGGCGCCTCCAAGGACAAGTCGAAGGACAAGTCCAAGGACAAGTCGAAGGACAAAGTCCAAGGACAAGCAGAAGGAGAAGGACAAGAAGCTGAAGGATAAGCTCAAGCAGCAGAAGGACAAGGACAAGAAGCAGAAAGAGAAGGACAAGAAGCATAAGGATAAGCAGAAGCATAAAGATAAGGACAAGAAGCTGAAGGACAAGCTCAAGCAGCAGAAGGAAAAGGACAAGAAGAAACATAAGGACGGCAAGGACAAGAAGAAGCAGAAGGATAAGGACAAGAAGAAGCAGAAGGACAACAAGGACAAGAAGAAGCAGAAGGAGAAGCTGAAGAAGTACAAGGACAAGCATAAGGACAAGAAGGGCGGGAAAGACAAGAAGGGCGGGAAGGACAAGAAGGGCGGCAAGGACAAGGGCGGCAAGGACAAGAAGGGCGGCAAGGACAAGGGCGGCAAGGACAAGAAGGGTGGCAAGGACAAGGGCGGTAAGGACAAGAAGGGTGGCAAGGACAAGGGCGGCAAGGATAAGAAGGGCGGCAAGGACAAAGGCGGCAAGCAGGGCGGCCTTAAGGACAAGCTGAAGGACAAGCTGAAGTCCGGGCCGAAGGGCGGCCGACCCTGATCTGAAGATCCCGTCTGCGGACGGGATGCAGTTCGAAAGCCGGACGATCGAAAGATCGCCCGGCTTTCTTGTTTCAGGAGCGGCTCAGCGCGATTCGTGCCGCAGGGCGGGGATCACGAAGCCGATCGGCCGCTCGCGCCTGATCATGACCTGGCCGGCGCACAGCGTGCCCGCGCGCAGCGCGGGAGGGTTTCCGCCGCGCGACCAGCGGTGGCCGCCGCTCGCATCGGTCGGCATCTCTATACGCAGTTCGAACGGTGCAGCGACGCCGGCCAGGTCGCGGGCCAGTTCCTCGTTGCCCAGGGTGGCGAGCAGAGACTGCGGGGTCGATGGGTAGTCCGAAACGAAGCGTACGCGGCCGATCACGTGGCCGTGTTCCTCGCGCCTCACGGTGGCGGGCGACAGATGCACCTCGGCGCCCGGCAGTATCTTCTTCCCCTCGCTGGAGGCGACGTACATCACCGCCTCCAGTCTGGAAGCGGCGGCGCCAGCCGAGCGTTCCAAAGCCAGCACCGGCGCATCCTTTTGCACCAGCATGCCGCGGCCGGCCTTCACCTCGATGACCTTGCCTTCGTAGGGGCTGATGATGGAGGTCCCTCGCTCACGCTCCCCCTCAAGGAAGGCGAGTTCGCGGCGCGCTTCGGTGAACTCCAGTTGCACCCCGGCACGCTCGTCCGCCTCCCGCTTGAGGACGTCGGTGCGTCCGCGCGGCAATTCGGCGATCTGCCGCTCCAGATCGGAGGCCGCGAGGATCGCGGCGCGCACCTCGCGCCCGGCGTCTTCGACACTGCGGTGCGTCACCAGACCCTGTGTCAGCAATTGCTTCTGCGTGGCGTCGTGCTCTTCGGCGATGCGCACGCGGGCGCGGGCGAGTTCGAACTGGCGGGTCAGGAAGTCGCGGCGCTGCGCGAGCACGTCGTCGTTGAGCGCCAGCCCGCGCTTGGACAGGGTGGCGATCTCGCCCGCGCGTGCCTCGAGTTCGCCGAGGCGCGCGCGGGCGCGCCGGATGCGCTCATCAAGATCGGGTTGAGCGACGCTGCCGATCGTCTGTCCGGCACGCACCAGGTCGCCGGGCTGCACCAGGATGTCGTTCAGGCGACCGGTACCCGGCGAGGCGATTTCCGCCACGCCGCCGGTGTCCATCAGTATGCAGTTGCCGGCGATCTTCGTCGGCAGGGTGCCGGCGAAGCTCCAGGTGATCGCCCCGGCGACCAGCGCGGCAATGGTGGCGAGCATCAGCCACGCCGGCAGGGTGATGACCGCCACCTGACGGGCGAAGGCGCGCACCAATGGCGGATCGCCGGCGTCCGCAGCGACTCGGGGGGCGATATTGCGACCGGCCGGATCGGGCGGGGAAGGGGGATGCACTGGAGGCATGGGTCTGGAGATTGCGGTAAGCCGGGATTCTAGCAATGCACCACGACGCTCGGTTGCCCGGGTCGCTCAGTCCCGCAGCAGGTGTTCGATCGAATTTGCGTAATAGGCAAGCAACGCGGTCTCGGCGGCGCGCGCCGTGTACAGGCCGTCATTCTCATCGACCAGGTGACGCAGCGTGAGCATGCGCAGTCCGGCATCCAGCGCATAGTCGAGGTCGCGGCGCGGCACGTAGACGTGTGCGCCACCGGCGTCCAGCCTTGCCAGCAGACGCTCGACCTGGGCCTTGATCTCCAGGCCGGCCAGGGCGCGCCCGGGATTGCGCACGAACACCGCAGCCATCAACGGCACCGGCAGGACGGGCACCACGCCGCCCACTGCGTTCATCAGGTGCGCGCCGAACTCGGCCATGCGCGCGCGGCGCTCTTCGTTCGTCAGGCGCGGAAAGTCGAAGCCGCGCTCGCGGCAGTAGGCTCGCATGGAAACCGGCGATCCGAAGTTCACGCACGCGTAGCCGAAGCGGTACCAGCGGCTCTTCAGCATCAGTCGCAGGTTGCGGCCCACGAAGGCGATGGTATTGCCGAGCGCGCGTGCACGGCCCACGCGCCCGGCCTGCGGGTCGACGGAGCGCAGCAGGGTGCGATCCTCGAGCACGCGATCGTAGTTGATGCCCAGCGGGATGAACACCACGTCGCGCTCGCCGTCGGCGCGAAATCCGCGCAGCATGTAGTCGAGCACGCCCAGGCGTGGCTCGCGCATGCGGCCGTCGCGCGTCAGTCCGCCTTCCGGGAACACCGCCTGCGGAACGCCGGCCACGGTGGCCATGGTGATGTAGCGCTCGAGCACCTTGCGATACAGCTCGTCCTTGGAGTTGCGTCGCACGAAGTACGCGCCCATGGAGCGGATCAGGTGCGAAAGCGGCCAGATGCGCGCCCATTCGCCGACCGCGTAGGAGAGTGCGGCCTGGTCAGCGGCCAGGTATCCGGCCAGCACGTAGTCCATGTTGGAGCGATGGTTCATGACGAACACCACGGTGGCATTCGGATCGATGGCCGCCAGACCCTGCGCATCGACGTAGCCCAGTCGAACGCGATACAGGGTCTGCGCAACGCGACGGCTCAGCCAGTAACCGATTCGAAAGTACAGGTAGGCATTGAAGGCCGGCACGATCTCGCGCACATAGCGCTCGACGATGGCCGAGGAAACCTCGCGCGGCAGCTTGTTCGCCTTGGCGTGCGCCGCGATCACGTCCTGCAGCTTGTGGTCGTACAGCAGGCGTTCGATCAGCACGCGCCGGCGCGTGCGCTGCCAGGGGCGGATGGCGATGTGCAGGCGGGCGGAAACGTCCTCGACCAGCTTCTCGGCGCTGGACGAGGCAACGAAGCGCAGTCCGGGCAGGATCAGATGCTCGAGGATCGCCCAGATCGCCAGACCCGCCACGACGATGAACAGCCACGCCGGAACCTGGATGGTTTCCGCCATTGCGCCCCCTCCTTCGAGCCTAGGTTAGGGGCAGGCCGGCGGGAACGCAACCGGCTCAATCGCGTTTCAGGCCGTGCTGCACCGCCCACACGGCGGCTTCCACACGGGAGCGAAACTTCATCTTCCGGAGCAGGTGTTTGACGTGCACCTTGACCGTGCCCTCGGCGATGTCGAGCTCGCGTGCGACCAGCTTGTTGCTCATGCCGGTGGCCAGGCAGGCGAGGATGTCGCGTTCCCTGTCGGTAAGCTCGCCGGCATCGCGGCTGGCGGCCTGCGCCTCGCTGCGCAATGCCTGAGCCAGTACACCGGCCAGGTTGTCGCTGATCACCATGCGGCCGAACAGCGCCTCCCGGATGCGCGCCAGCAACTGCTCGGGCTCCATGTCCTTGAGCAGGTAGCCGTCGGCTCCCGCCCGTATGGCGGCCACCAGATCGTCAGGGCTGTCCGACACCGTGAGCATGACGACGCGCGCCGTGCAACCTTCCGCACGCAGGCGTTTCAGCGTATCGATGCCGCTCATGCCCTTCATGTTCAGATCGAGCAACACCAGGTCCGGGTCGCGCTCGGCGACCAGTCTGGCGCCGTCCTCCCCCGACGAGGCCTCGCCGACCAGCGCGAGGGATGGATCCAGTTCCAGCAACTGCGTGACGCCGCGCCGAAACAGCGGATGGTCGTCGATGATCAGCAGCGTGCTGGTCGCAGTCGCGGTGCTCGTGTGCCGGCCTGCAGTGTGGCGGAGGCTTCGCCGAACGGCGTGGCCGGGGCGAACTCGAGTTCGACGCAGGTGCCGCCCTGGGCCCTGCGCGCGACGTTCAGCGTGCCGTGCAGGCTCGCGGCGCGGTCGCGCATGATGGTCAGCCCGTAGTGGTGCGTGGGAGAGAGCGCCTCGCCTATGCCACTGCCATCGTCCTCGACGCGCACGCGCAAGCGGTTGCCCGGCGCCAGCCACAATGCGATGTCGACGTGACTCGCCTTGGCGTGATGCTCCACGTTGGACAGCGCCTCGCGGATCACCTGCAGCACGTGGATCTCCTCGTTGGCGGCCAGTTCGACGCCGGACAGGCGATTGTCCAGACGTATCGCCACGCCGCAACGCTGTGCGAACTCCTGCACCGTGTCCTGCAGCGCGGTGTCCAGGCCGCGTCCCTCGATGCGCAGTCGGAAGGTGGTGAGCAGTTCGCGCAGCTGGCGGTAGGCGTTGGCCAGGCCGGCTTTCAGCTCCTCGACGACGGCGTCGGCTTCCGGACGGGCGGGATCGCGGCCCAGCATGGCCTGCAGACGGGTGACCTGGATTTTCAGATAGGACAGGGACTGGGCAAGCGAGTCGTGCAGCTCGCGTGCGATCACCGATCGTTCCTCGAGCAGTGCCAGACGATGGCGTTCTTCGGCGCGGCGCGAGGTCGCCAGTGCGGCGCCGATGTGGCTGCCTACGGCTTCGGCGAGTTTCATCTGCCAGGGTTCGAGGTGGTCGCCGGGCGCCAACGCAAGAGGCATCACCCCGTAGGTGTGGCCGGCTTCGACCAGTGGCACCGACAGCATGCGGCCGCCGGAAGGCAGATGGTGCTCGTGGACATGGCCGGCCGCGAAGCAGGTATCGCAACGCGTTTCCTGGCACAGCGCAGGCCGCCCGTCATCGTTGAGCAACGTGGCTGCAATCGGAAAGCCGCTGGCCTGCGCAGCCTCGTGCGCGCAGATCACGCCGGCCTGCACGCCGATCACGCGTTCGACGTCGCGCAGCACCGAGGTCAGGGTTTCGTTGGTGACGGTTCGTTCGGACAGCGTGCGCGTGGTGTTGTAGAGCAGTTCCAGGGACCGGTTCGTCTGCTCCAGGGCCTCGGTCTTCTCGGCCACACGTGCCTCCAGGTTGGCGTACATGCGCGACAGATCCTCGACCATGTAGTTGAAGGCTTCGCCCAGCTGGCCGAGTTCGTCCGCACCGGTGCCCGAGGCACGCACGTCGAACTCGCCGCGACGCACGGCGCGCGAGCACGACAGCAGATCACCCAGCGGCGCCACGACCTGGGTGTGCATCAGGTACATGGTGGCGAAGATCACGAACACGATCAGGAACAGCGCCACCCCCTGGTAGAAGCGCAGCGTGCGTATGCGGTCCTCGAGATCCTCCTCCAGCAGGCCGACCAGGTGGTCGACGCGGGAGACGAAGGGCGCCACTTCGGCCAGGAAGGCGGAGGTGCTCGCCGCGGCCGGGGATTCGGCAGCCTGCAGGGCGCGCGGGCGTATCAGGTCCCGCCACTGCGCGCTGACTTCGCGATAGGTTGTGCGCAGCGCGGAGGCGTCTTCGGTCGGCAGTCCGGCAAGCAGCAGGGGGTTGGACAGGCGGGATTCGAACTCGGCGACGTTGCGTTCGACGATTCTCCTGCGCTCGTCCCCGGTGAGCTGTGCGTTGGCCACGCTGGAGGCAAGCTGCCAGGACTGCATGCGCAGCGACCCGGCCAGGTTGATGGCGCCCGCCTTGCCTTCCGAGCGTTCGGTGAACACCGTCGAACTGGAGAGATGGAGGCCAGCGCCAGTATGGCGATCAGGCTCATCGCGAAGCCGATGCGAACCAGGATCGACTGGGTCCAGAACTGCGTGGGGTACTGCATGGCAACCTCCGGGCGGGCGCGCTGCGCCGGCAGACGATGGTCGAATATACGCAAATCGCAAGCGCTGCGGATATACCTCTGGATTTCCGCATTGCGGGCGTGGGGCTCGCGCGACTCTCCCTGCCCGTGACGGCAGGTCGTGAAGAAACGCTCGGACGGACTGCCAACCGTCTACCTCCTATTGGGTAGTTGGCCCGTCGTCCACCCCCGGATGAGGGATATTGCGGCCGCGATGCCACGCCTAGACTGCGCCGAAACCCACCAGACGCAGGTGACGAAAATGGCAAGCACAAGGCAGCAGCAGATCTCGGTCGTCGTGTTCAGCACGCTGGCATTCACCGTGTGCTTCGCGATCTGGATGATGTTCGGCGTGATCGGCATCCCGATCAAGAAGACCCTGGGCCTGAACGCCACGCAGTTCGGCCTGTTGACCGCGACCCCGGTGCTGACCGGCTCGCTGATCCGCGTGCCGCTGGGCATGTGGACCGACAAGTTCGGCGGCCGCATCGTGTTCTTCCTGCTGATGATCTCCTGCGTCGTGCCGATCTGGCTGATCGGCTACGCGACCGAATACTGGCATTTCCTGGTGCTCGGCCTGTTCGTCGGCGTGGCGGGAGGCTCCTTCTCTGTGGGCACGCCCTACGTGGCGCGCTGGTTCAGGCGCGAGCAGCAGGGATTCGCGATGGGCGTTTTCGGTGCCGGCAACTCGGGCGCCGCGGTCAACAAGTTCGTCGCCCCGGTGATCGTCGTGGCGCTGGGCTGGCAGCTGGTGCCGCAGGTCTATGCGGTCGCCATGCTGGTGACCGCGATCCTGTTCTGGTTCTTCACCTACAGCGATCCGTCCCACAAGGTCGAGTCGCACATCACCTGGCGCGAGCAGCTGCAGGCACTCAAGGATCCCAATATCTGGAAGTACTGCCAGTACTACAGCATCGTGTTCGGTGGCTACGTGGCGCTGGCGCTGTGGATGGTGCAGTACTACGTGGGTGAGTACGGCCTGGACATCCGCGTGGCGGCCCTGCTCGCTGCCTGCTTCTCGTTGCCCGGCGGGGTGTTGCGCGCGATCGGCGGCTGGATGTCGGACAAGTACGGCGCGCACAGCGTCACCTGGTGGGTGTTGTGGGTCAGCTGGATCTGCCTGTTCCTGCTTTCCTATCCGCAGACCGATTTCACCATCACCACCATCGACGGACCGAAGACTTTCCACATCGGGCTGAATGTCTGGGTGTTCACCGCACTCATGTTCGTCATGGGCGTGGCCTGGGCTTTCGGCAAGGCCTCGGTATTCAAGTACATCTCCGACGAGTATCCGAAGAACATCGGCGTGGTGTCCGGCATCGTCGGGCTGGCCGGTGGCCTGGGCGGCTTCCTGCTTCCCATCATGTTCGGGGCGCTGGTCGACCTCACCGGCATACGCTCGAGCGCCTTCATGCTGATGTACGCCATCGTCTGGGTATCGCTGATCTGGATGTACTGACCGAGGTGCGCCGCACCGAGGTATGGGGCCCGCAGGCCAAGCCGTTCAGCCTGAACGGCTGAGCGCCGGGCCGGCGGCGGCAAATCGAACGAACAGGAGCACGATCATGACCAACAACCATGTGCTGTCCCGCTGGGATCCCGAGGATTCGGCGTTCTGGGCGAGCAGCGGCCACAGCGTCGCCAATCGCAACCTGTGGATCTCGATACCCGCGCTCACCCTGGCTTTCGCGGTGTGGATGGTCTGGAGCGTGGTGGTGGTGAACCTGCCCAACGTGGGCTTCCGGTTCTCCACCGACCAGCTGTTCTGGCTGGCGGCGCTGCCGGCCCTGTGCGGAGCCACGCTGCGGATCTTCTACTCGTTCCTGGTGCCGGTGTTCGGCGGGCGGCGCTGGACCGCCATCTCGACCGCCTCGCTGCTGCTGCCGGCCATCGGCATCGGCCTGGCCGTGCAGGACAGGAGCACCAGCTACTCGACCTTCGTGGTGCTGGCCCTGCTCTGCGGCTTCGGCGGCGGCAACTTTGCCTCCAGCATGTCGAACATCAGCTTCTTCTTTCCCAAGGCGCACAAGGGCACGGCGCTGGGCCTGAATGCCGGGCTGGGGAACCTTGGCGTGTCGATCGTCCAGTTCGTGGTGCCGTTGGTGATCACCGCGGGTGTGTTCGGTGCGCTGGGCGGCGAACCGCAGACCATCGCCAGGGACGGCGAAACGCGCCAGATGTGGCTGCAGAACGCCGGCTACATCTGGGTGCCGTTCATCGTTGCCTCGGTGCTCGCGGCGTGGTTCGGCATGAACGACCTGGCCTCGGCCAAGGCCTCGTTCAGCGAGCAGGCGGTGATCTTCAGGCGCAAGCACAACTGGCTGATGTGCTGGCTGTACCTGGGCACCTTCGGTTCCTTCATCGGCTTCTCCGCCGGCTTCCCGCTGCTGATCAAGTCGCAGTTCCCCGGCGTCAATGCCCTGAACTACGCCTGGCTCGGCCCCCTGGTCGGGGCGCTGATCCGGCCGGTGGGCGGCTGGCTCTCGGACAAGCTCGGCGGCGCGGTGGTCACGTTCTGGAACTTCATCGCCATGGCACTGGCGGTGATCGGCGTCCTGTACTTCATGCCCGGGGCCGGCTCGGCGGGCAACTTCCATGGCTTCCTGGCCATGTTCATGGTGCTGTTCCTGACCACCGGCATAGGCAACGGATCGACTTTCCGCATGATCCCGGTGATCTTCATGACCGAGCGCATGCGCGACGCGCAGGGCGGGAACGCGCAGGCGCAGGAGGAAGCCGTGCGCGACGCCAACAAGGAAGGCGCGGCGGTGCTGGGCTTCAGTTCGGCGGTCGGCGCCTATGGCGGCTTCTTCATTCCCAAGAGCTACGGCACTTCGATCGCGCTGACCGGCAACCCGCAGGCCGCGCTCTACCTGTTCATCGTCTTCTACCTGACCTGCATCGTCGTCACCTGGTGGTACTACTCGCGCCGCGGCGCCGAGATGCCGTGCTGAATCCGGGAAATCCGACTCTGACGCGACGGACACTCAAAGAACCAAGGAGCAGCTTATGAGCCACTTTCTGGACCGCCTGATGTTCCTCAAGCAGGATCGCACCAGTTTCGCCGGCGGCCACGGCGTCACCACCGGCGAAGACCGCAGCTGGGAACAGGCCTACCGCGACCGCTGGGCGCACGACAAGATCGTGCGCTCCACGCACGGCGCCAACTGCACGGGCTCGTGCAGTTGGAAGATCTACGTGAAGGGCGGGGTGGTCACCTGGGAGACCCAGCAGACCGACTATCCGCGCACGCGCCCCGATCTGCCCGACCACGAGCCGCGCGGCTGCTCGCGCGGCGCCTCGTATTCCTGGTACCTGTACAGCGCCAACCGCATCAAGTACCCGATGGTGCGCGGACGCCTGATCCGCCTGTGGCGCGCGGCGCGCCGCAACCTCGGGCCGGTCGATGCCTGGGCGTCGATCGTCGAGGACGCCGGGCGCGCCAGGAGTTACAAGGCCGTGCGCGGCATGGGCGGCTTCGTGCGCTCGAGCTGGGACGAGGTCGACGAGATCATCGCCGCGGCCAACGTCTACACGATCGGCAAGCACGGACCGGACCGCGTGATCGGCTTTTCGCCGATCCCCGCAATGTCGATGGTCTCGTATGCGGCGGGCAGCCGCTACCTCTCCCTGATCGGCGGCGTGTGCATGAGCTTCTACGACTGGTATTGCGACCTGCCGCCGTCCAGCCCGCAGACCTGGGGAGAGCAGACCGACGTGCCCGAGTCCGCCGACTGGTACAACTCCACCTTCATCATCGCCTGGGGGTCGAACGTTCCGCAGACGCGCACCCCGGACGCGCATTTCTTCACCGAGGTGCGCTACAAGGGCGCCAAGACCGTGGCGGTGACTCCGGACTACGCCGAGGTCTCCAAGCTGGCCGACCTCTGGATGCATCCCAAGCAGGGCACGGATGCGGCCCTGGCCATGGCCATGGGCCACGTGATCTTCAAGGAGTTCCATCTCGAGCGGCAGTCGGCCTATTTCACGGATTACGTGCGCCGCTACAGCGACATGCCCATGTTGGTGAAGCTGGTGAAGCGCGGCGAGGCTTGGGTCGCGGATCGCTTCCTGCGGGCCAGCGACCTTTCCGGCGCGCTGGCGCAGCAGAACAACCCCGAATGGAAGACGGTGGGCGTGGACGAGGCCACCGGCGACGTGGTCGCGCCGAATGGCTCGATAGGCTTTCGCTGGGGGCAGAGCGACGGCAAATGGAACCTGGAGCAGCGCGACGCGGCCTCAGGCGCCGAGGTGAAGCTCTCGCTGTCGCTGATCGAGAGGCGCGACGCGGTCGTGCCGGTGGCGTTCCCGTACTTCGGCGGCATCGTCAACGAGCAGTTCGCCAACAACGACCAGGGCGCGGACATCCTGCTGCGCAACGTCCCGGTCCGCAGGCTGCAGCTGGCCGCGGGCGAGACCCTGGTGGCGACCGTCTTCGACCTGACGGCCGCCAACTACGGCGTGGATCGCGGGCTGGGCGGCGGCGGCGTTGCAGCCTCCTACGACGACGACGTGCCGTACACGCCGAAATGGCAGGAGAAGATCACCGGCGTGAAGGCCGCCGACGTGATCGCGGTTGCGCGACAGTTCGCCGACAACGCCGACAAGACCCAGGGCAAGTCGATGGTGATCATCGGCGCGGCGATGAACCACTGGTACCACAGCGACATGAACTACCGCGGCATCATCAACATGCTGATCATGTGCGGCTGCGTGGGCAAGTCGGGCGGCGGCTGGGCGCACTATGTCGGTCAGGAGAAGCTGAGGCCGCAGACCGGCTGGACCGCGCTGGCCTTCGCGCTCGACTGGCACCGTCCGCCGCGCCAGATGAACTCGACCTCTTTCTTCTACGCGCACACCGACCAGTGGCGCTACGAGAAGCTTTCGGTCAGGGAGATCCTCTCGCCGCTGGCCGATCCGAAGGCGTTTCCAGGCAGCCTGATCGACTACAACGTGCGTGCCGAACGCATGGGCTGGCTGCCCAGCGCGCCGCAGTTGCAGACCAACCCGCTGCGGGTGTGCAAGGAAGCGGCTCTGGTGGGCATGGATCCAAAAGCGTATGCCGTGCTCGGGCTGAAGTCCGGTTCGCTGAAGATGTCCTGCGAGGATCCGGACCATCCGTCCAATTTCCCGCGCAACATGTTCGTCTGGCGCTCCAATCTGCTGGGCAGCTCGGGCAAGGGCCACGAGTACTTCCTCAAGCACCTGCTGGGCACGCGTCACGGGGTGCAGGGCAAGGACCTGGGCGACTTCGGCGGTGCCAAGCCCGAGGAGGTGGTCTGGCACGAGCAGGCGCCCGAGGGCAAGCTGGATCTGCTGGTGACGCTGGACTTCCGCATGTCCACCACCTGCCTGTACTCGGACATCGTGCTGCCCACGGCGACCTGGTACGAGAAGAACGACCTGAATACCTCCGACATGCATCCGTTCATCCACCCGCTGTCGGCTGCCGTGGATCCGGTGTGGGAGTCCAAGAGCGACTGGGAGATCTACAAGGGCATCGCCAGGAAGTTCTCCGAAGTCTGCGTGGGCCACCTGGGCGTGGAGAAGGAACTGGTGCTCACGCCGACCATGCACGATACGCCGAGCGAACTGGCGCAGCCCTTCGAGGCGCACGACTGGAAGCGCGGGGAGTGCGAGCTGGTGCCGGGCAAGACCGCGCCGCAGATCACGGTGATCGAGCGCGACTACCCCAATACCTACAAGAAGTTCACCGCGCTCGGACCGCTGATGAGCAAGGTCGGCAACGGCGGCAAGGGCATCGCCTGGAACACCGAGCACGAAGTGGAGAAGCTGCGGGAATTGAACCACCCGGTCATCGAAGAGGGCATCACCAGGGGCATGCCGAGGATCGAGTCCGACATCGATGCCGCGGAAGTGGTGCTGATGCTGGCGCCGGAAACCAACGGCGAGGTGGCGGTCAAGGCCTGGGAGGCGCTGTCGAAGATCACCGGGCGCGAGCACAAGCACCTCGCGCTGCCCAAGGAAGAAGAGAAAATCCGTTTCCGCGACATACAGGCGCAGCCGCGCAAGATTATCTCCAGTCCGACCTGGAGCGGCATCGAATCCGAGAGCGTCAGCTACAACGCCGGCTGGACCAACGTGCATGAGCTTATCCCTTGGCGCACCATCACCGGGCGCCAGCAGTTCTACCAGGATCACAAGTGGATGCTGGGATTCGGCGAGAACATGTGCGTCTACAAGCCGCCGGTGGACCTGAAGACCATCCATCCGGTGCAGGGCGGCAAGCCCAACGGCAACGCCGAGGTGGTGTTGAACTTCATCACCCCGCACCAGAAGTGGGGCATCCACTCGACCTACACCGACAACCTGCTGATGCTCACGCTGTCGCGCGGCGGACCCATCGTGTGGCTGTCGGAGACCGATGCGCAGAAGGTCGGCATCGTCGACAACGACTGGATCGAACTCTACAACGTGAACGGCGCGATCACCGCGCGTGCCGTGGTCTCGCAGCGCGTCAAGGAGGGCATGTGCATGATGTACCACGCCCAGGAGAAGATCGTGAACGTGCCCGGCTCCGAGATCACCGGCGGACGCGGCGGCATACACAACTCGGTCACGCGCATCGTGACCAAGCCGACGCACATGATCGGCGGTTACGCGCAGCAGAGTTACGGCTTCAACTACTACGGCACCATAGGCACCAACCGCGACGAGTTCGTGGTGGTGCGCAAGATGAACAAGGTCGACTGGCTGGACGGACCCGAACAGCTGGTGACCGCCGCGCAGGGGGGGCTGTAGCCATGAAAGTTCGCGCTCAAATCGGCATGGTCCTTAACCTGGACAAGTGCATTGGCTGTCACACCTGTTCCGTCACTTGCAAAAACGTCTGGACGTCGCGGCAGGGCATGGAATATGCGTGGTTCAACAACGTTGAAACCAAGCCCGGCATCGGCTACCCCGAGGAATGGGAAAACCAGGACAAGTGGAACGGCGGCTGGGTGCGCAAAGGGCAACGGCAGGATCGAACCCCGGCAGGGCGGCCGGTGGTCGATCCTGATGAAGATCTTCGCCAATCCGAACATGCCGCAGATCGACGACTACTACGAACCGTTCACCTTCGACTACGAGCACCTGCATACGGCGCCGGAGATGAAGGCCACGCCGGTGGCGCGGCCGCGCTCGCTGATCACCGGCGAGCGCATGGAGAAGATCGAGTGGGGTCCGAACTGGGAGGAGATCCTGGGCGGCGAGTTCGCCAAGCGCTCCAAGGACGCCAACTTCGAGGACATCCAGAAGGAGATCTACGGCCAGTTCGAGAACACTTTCATGATGTACCTGCCGCGCCTTTGCGAGCACTGCCTGAATCCGACCTGCGTGGCCAGCTGCCCGTCGGGATCGATCTACAAGCGCGAAGAGGACGGCATCGTGCTGATCGACCAGGACAAGTGCCGCGGCTGGCGCATGTGCGTCTCGGGCTGCCCGTACAAGAAGATCTACTACAACTGGCAGAGCGGCAAGGCCGAGAAGTGCATCTTCTGCTATCCGCGCATCGAGGCCGGCCAGCCCACGGTGTGCTCGGAGACCTGCGTCGGCCGCATCCGCTACCTCGGCGTGCTGCTCTACGACGCCGACGCGATCGAAGCGGCCGCCTCGGTTGCCGACGACAAGGACCTCTATCAGGCGCAGCTCGACCTGTTCCTCGATCCGCGCGACCCGACGGTCATCGAGGCCGCGCGCCGCGACGGCGTGCCCGAAGCCTGGCTGACCGCCGCCAGGGCTTCGCCGGTCTACAAGATGGTCATGGACTGGAAGGTGGCATTGCCGCTGCACCCGGAGTACCGGACGCTGCCCATGGTCTGGTACGTGCCGCCGCTTTCGCCGATCAATGCCGCGGCCAACGCCGGCCAGATCGGCAACTTCGGCGAACTGCCCGACGTGCGCAGCCTGCGCATTCCGCTGAAGTACCTGGCCAATCTGCTCACCGCAGGCGACGAGGCGCCGGTGGCGCGCGCGCTGGAGCGCATGCTGGCCATGCGCGCCTACATGCGCGATCGCCACGTGGAAAAGCGCGAGAACGCCGAGGTGCTCGCCCAGGCCGGCCTGACGGCGGCCGAAGTCGAGGAGATGTACCGCTACATGGCGATCGCCAACTACGAGGATCGCTTCGTGATCCCGACCACGCACCGGGAGTACGCGGAGGACGCCTACGACCTGCGCGGCGGGTGCGGCTTCTCCTTCGGCAACGGCTGTTCCGACGGCGAGAGCAAGCCCAGCCTGTTCGGCGGCGGACGCAAGACCATCCCCATCAAGGCGCAGGCATGAGGAACGAGATGAACATCACCCTGAAGGCGTTGGGCGCACTGCTCACATACCCGACCGGCGAGCTGCGCGCGGCACTGCCGGAGATCGCCGGCGTGCTGGAGGGCGAGCGCGCGCTGCGGCGCAGCGACAAGCTGGCCCTGCATGCGCTGGTCGACGAACTGCTGGCCGGCGAGCCGCTGGAGATCGAGGAGCGTTATGTCGAGCTGTTCGACCGCGGCCGCCATACCTCGCTGAACCTGTTCGAGCACGTGCACGGGGACTCGCGCGAGCGCGGTCCGGCGATGGTCGATCTCAAGCAGACCTACGAGCGGGCGGGCTTCATGGTGGCGAGCAGCGAACTGCCCGACTACCTGCCCATGCTTCTCGAGTTCCTGTCCACGCGCCCGGCCGCCGAGGTGAGGGAGATGCTGTGCGATTGCGCGCATATCCTGCGCGCGCTCGGCGAGGCGCTGCGTGACCGCGACAGCCGCTACGCCGCGGTGTTCGCAGCCTTGCTGACAATGGCCGGCGAGGCCGGATTCGCCGCCGGAAAGCGCGTCGCGCCGGTGCCCGAGCGCAGCCTGGACGAGGAATGGATGGACGCCGAGGTGGTGTTCGGGCCGGGTGCCGCGCGCGAGTGCGGTGCGGCGGCCGGCGCCGCGGCGGGTGCCGGTGCCCAGCCGGTTCATTTCATGCCCAGAACCCAGTGAGAGGAGCGACACCATGAGTTCCGGCCAATACGCCCACGAGTTCCTGTTCGGCCTGTATCCCTACATCTGCCTGACGGTGTTCCTGCTCGGCAGCCTGATCCGCTTCGACCGCGAGCAGTACACCTGGAAAAGCGACTCCAGCCAGTTGCTGCGCCGCGGCCAGTTGCGCTGGGGCTCCAACCTGTTCCACCTGGGCATCCTGGGAATCTTCTTTGGTCACCTGTTCGGCCTGCTGACGCCGCTGGCGGTCTGGCATGCGCTGGGCGTCAGTGCGCAGGCCAAGCAGGGCCTGGCGGTGGTGGCGGGCGGTGCGGCCGGGCTGGCCTGCCTGGCCGGGCTGCTGCTGCTGATCCACCGCAGGCTTTCCGAACCGCGCATACGCGTCAATACGCGGCCGGCGGACCTGCTGGTGCTGTTCCTGCTGCTTGCCCAGCTGCTGCTGGGCCTGGCGAGCATCTTCGTGTCCCTGCAGCACATGGATGGCGCGGAGATGATCAAGCTGATGAGCTGGGCCCAGCACATCGTCACCTTGCGCGGCGGTGCGGCCGATTTCGTGCAGGGCGTGGCGCTGGTGTTCAAGCTGCATCTGGTGCTGGGCATGACGATCTTCCTGGTGTTCCCGTTCAGCCGACTCGTGCATGTGTGGAGCGGCTTCGGTGCACTCGCCTACGTCGTGCGCGCCTACCAGATCGTGCGTCAGAGGGGCTGAGACCATGCATACGCCGGACAAGGAAAGCACGGGGGCGGAAATCGCCGGAACCGAAGCCGGGCTTCGCGCGCTGCTGCTGGCCAGGGCGGCCGCACTGGGCATCGCCGCAGGCGAGGGCGAGTCGGGCGAGGCGGCGGCCATCGAGGCGCTGCTCGAGCGGGAGGTCGTCGTTCCCGAGGCGAGCGAAGAGGAGTGCCGCCGCCATTACGAACGGCATGCCGCCCGCTACGCCAGCGGAGAGCTGGCGTTTGCCCGCCACATCCTGTTCGCCGTGACGCCGGGCGCGCCGCTGGACCTGATCCGCCGCAAGGCCGAACTCACG
Source organism: Betaproteobacteria bacterium (assembly GCA_016713125.1). Taxonomy (GTDB): domain Bacteria; phylum Pseudomonadota; class Gammaproteobacteria; order Burkholderiales; family SG8-39; genus SZAS-79. The sequence continues at coordinate 20,782 of JADJPT010000014.1, read as the reverse complement.
CTGTCCGAACTGCAGCTCGATCCGGCGCGCTTCGCGGCGCTGGCCGCCGAATGCTCGAACTGCCCCTCGGGCGCGCAAGGCGGCAATCTGGGCCAGCTGGGGCGCGGCGACACGGTGCCGGAGTTCGAGCGCGCCCTGTTCGAGGGCGCTTCCACCGGTCTGCTGCCTCGCCTGGTGGCGACGCGCTACGGCTTTCACATCATCGCGGTCGACCGCCGCGAGGCGGGTCGCCAACTGCCCTTCGAGACCGTGCGCGCACAGGTGGCAGCCCGCTTGCAGCGCAAGGCGCTGGAGCGCGCGCTGGCCCAGTACCTGCAGGTGCTGGGTGGCGCTCCCCTCGTGCAGTGAACACGGCCTGAGTCCGATGGTCGACGAGGAGATCACGCGCAGGCTGCGACGCTTCCAGACGCGCTTCTTCCCGCGCTATCGCAGCCGCTTCAAGGCGCTGGTCGAAGGCGGCCAGCATCCGACCACGCTGTTCATCGGCTGCTCGGATTCGCGCATCGTTCCCTACCTTTTGACCGACAGCGGTCCGGGCGAGCTGTTCGTGGTGCGAAACGTCGGCAACCTGGTTCCGCCGTTCGACGCGTCGCAGGGCTACCACGGCACCGCGGCCGCGATCGAATTCGCGGTCCTGAATCTGGGCGTGCACGACATCGTGGTGTGCGGCCATTCACACTGCGGTGCGGTCCGCGCGCTCTACAACGAAGTGCATCCCGAGGCGCATCACATGCGCGTATGGCTGGAACTGGCGCGCGATGCGGCGCTGCCGGTGACCGAATCCCAGGAGGCGCTGCGCCGCACCGAGCAGCGTTCGGTGATCCTGCAGCTCGAGCGCCTGATGGACTACCCGATGGTGGCGCGCCGCGTCGAGGATGGAGGACTGTTCCTGCACGGCTGGTATTACGTGATCGAGGAGGGCGTGGTGCAGATACTGGACGTGGAGAAGGGCGCTTTCGTGACGCCCGGTACCGGCGACGACGGGGACGGCGGGCCGCTCGCCGACGTCGCCATGCTCCAATAATGGCTGGCCTGACGATTCTCGAGCCCGAGACCCCGGCAGCGCGCCGCATGGCGCTCTGGGACCTGGGCTTCCGCCCGTTCTACCTGCTGGCCGGTGCACTGGCGGCGATCTCCGTGCCGCTGTGGGTGGCCGAGTTCGCCGGCGTGCTGGGTCACGCATTCCTGCGCTCGCCGCTGTGGCATGCGCACGAGATGATCTTCGGCTTCGCCTTCGCCGTGATCGTCGGCTTCCTGTTCACCGCCGGACGTAACTGGAGCGGGCAGCCCACGCCCGCGGGCTGGCGTCTGGCCGCCATCGCGGCCCTTTGGCTGGCCGGTCGCCTGCTGGTGCTCACGCCCTGGCCGCTGCTGGCCGCGGCGGCCGATACGGCCTTCGCGCTGGCCGCCGCGCTGGGACTGGCCGTGCCGCTGGTCGTCGCACGCAACCGACGCAACTACTTTTTCGTCGTGCTGCTGCTGGGCATGGGTGCGGCCAACCTGGTCTTTCACCTGACGATGGCCGGCGTGCTCGACCTGCCGCTGCAGTTCGGCCTGCAGCTGGGCCTGGACCTGATCCTGTTCGTGATGGTGGTGATGGGCGGGCGCGTGATCCCCATGTTCACCAACAACGGCGTGCCGGGCTGCGGGGCGCGGCGCGCCCCTGGCTGGAACGCGTCGCGCCGGGCAGCGTGCTGGCCATGCTGGTGGTGGACGCCGGCGGTGCGCCCGCGCCGGCGCTGGCGGCGGTCTGTGCGCTGGCGGCGCTGGCGCAGGCGGCGCGGCTGGCCCTCTGGAAGCCCTGGCGCACGCTGCGCCACCCGCTGGTGTGGGTGCTGCACGCGGCCTACGCCTGGATCGTCGTCTACCTCGCGCTGCGTGCCGGCGCGGCGCTGGACCTGGTGCCGGCCAGCGCCGCCACGCATGCGCTGACCGTGGGTGCGGTCGGCGGCATGACGCTGGGCATGATGACGCGCACCGCGCGCGGCCACAGCGGGCTGCCGCTGACGCCCGGGGCGGCGGAAACCGCCGGCTACGTGCTGCTCAACCTGGCGGCGCTGGCGCGTGTGGCAACGCCACTGCTGTGGCCGGCGGCCTACCTGCCTGCGGTCGCCGTTTCCGGCGCGCTGTGGGCGCTGGCCTTCGTGCTGTTCGTATGGCGCTTTGCACCGATCCTGCTGCGCGCGCGTGCCGACGGGCGGCCGATCTAGCGCCGCCCGGCGCGCCTCAGTCCTTGCGCCCCAGGGCCTGCTCGATCTTCCTGTCGGTCTTGTACTGGCCCAGGGCATAGACCGCCCAGATCGCCGCCGGCAACCAGCCGATCAGGGTGATCTGCAGGATCAGGCAGATGATGCCGGCGATCGGCCGGCCGATGGTGAAGAAGGCGAGGAAGGGCAGGAAGATCGCGAGTATCAGGCGCATGGGGGTTCCGTTCCGCCGGGCATGCGGCGAATCAAAGGACCTTCTTGACCAGTTCGTCGATCCACTTCGACACCACCACCGGGCGATGCGCGTCCATGCGCTCGAGCAGCCGCTCGCCGGCGGTCTCGATATAGACCATGCCCAGGTGTTCGGGGCGCAGGAACTTGTCGTCCACCACTTTCTGCAGGAAGGCGAACAGCGGCGAGTAGAAGCCGGCGGCATCGAGCAAGCCGTAGGGCTTGCCGTGCAGGCCGATCTGCGCCCAGGTCCAGACCTCGAAGAACTCCTCCAGCGTGCCGATGCCCCCGGGCAGGGCGACGAAGCCGTCGGACAGTTCGGCCATCATCGCCTTGCGCTCGTGCATCGTGTCGACCACGTGCAGTTCGGTCAGCCCCTTGTGCTGCACTTCCTTCTCCAGCAGGCTGGTCGGGATCACGCCCACCGCCTCGCCGCCGGCCGCCAGCGCCGCATCGGCGACGACGCCCATCAGGCCGACGCGACCGCCTCCGGTGACCAGGCGTCGGCCGGTCTTCGCCAGCAGGGTGCCGAAGGCGCGCGCGGCCTCGGCGTACGCGGGGTTGGCGCCGGCATTGGCGCCGCAGAACACGCAAACGGTCTTCATCACGGGGTATTCATTCCTGTCGCAGTTGCAATTCCATGTAGACGGGGCCCGGCAGGGGATTGTGCCGGTAAGCGGGGATCTCGCGAAAGCCCAGGCTGCGATACAGGGCCTGCGCTTCGCGCATCTGCGCCAGGGTGTCCAGGCGCAGGCAGGCGTAGCCGGCGGCGCGCGCGCGCTCGAGCACGGCCTGGCACAGGCGTCGGCCCAGGCCCAGGCCGCGGCCCGCGGGGCGAACGTAGAGCCGCTTCATCTCGGCGACCCCGGGTGCGAAGCGGTGCAGGGCCACGCAGCCCAGCGGATGGCCGGCATCCCAGGCGAGCAGCAGGGCGCCGGCAGGCGGGGCGTAGTCGCCGGGCAGGCCGGACAGCTCTTCGGCAAAACCCTGGAAGCACAGGTCGACGCCCAGTCCTGCGGCGTACTCCTCGAACAGGGCGCGCGCCGTCGCGATATCGGCGGCCGTGGACGCTTCGCGAATGTCGGGGTGATTGGCTGGCATATGTATCTTTACCGATACAGAAACTGCCCGGAAATCCGCTCCAGGAGCCAATCTCGAAAAATGAAAGTTCGAGAATCTCTCCCGAATCCGGTGTGGTTCAGAGCGCGGCGATCACGGCGGCCGTGACCTCCGCGGTGTTCGCCTTGCCGCCCAGGTCCGGCGTGAACACCTTGGCGGCGGTGACCTTCTCGATCGCCACCATCAGCCGGGCCGCGGCCGACGCCTCGCCAAGGTGCTCGAGCATCATCGACGCCGTCCAGAAGGTGGCGATCGGATTGGCCACGCCCTTGCCCGTGATGTCGAAGGCCGAACCGTGGATGGGTTCGAACATCGACGGAAACGTGCGCTCGGGGTTCAGGTTGGCGGTCGGCGCGATGCCCAGGCTTCCCGACAGGGCGGCGGCCAGGTCGGAGAGGATGTCGGCGTGCAGGTTGGTGGCGACGATGGTGTCCAGGGTGTGGGGCTTCAGCGTCATGCGCGTGGTCACGGCGTCGACCAGCTCGCGATCCCATTTCACCTCCGGGTAGTCCCGGGCAACGGCGAAGAAGATTTCGTCCCACATCACCATGCCGTGGCGCTGCGCGTTCGACTTGGTTACCAGCGTCAGGTGTTTGCGCGGCCGCTTGCCGGCCAGTTCGAAGGCGAAGCGATGGATGCGCTCGACGCCGCTGCGCGTGAACACCGAGGTCTCGGTGGCGACTTCGTCCGGCAGGCCGCGGTGCACCCGGCCGCCCGAGCCCGAGTACTCGCCTTCCGAGTTCTCGCGGATGATCACCCAGTCGATGTCCCTGCCCTTCACCAGCGGACTGGTGATGCCGGGCAGCACGCGCGCCGGGCGCACGTTGGCGTACTGGTCGAAGCCCTGGCAGATCGGCAGCCGCAGGCCCCACAGCGAGATGTGGTCCGGCACATCGGGCGCGCCGACCGCACCGAAGAAGATGGCGTCGAACTGCTTGAGGATCGCGGCGTAGTCGGCGGGCATGTATTCGCCGGTGGACTTGTAGCGCGCCGAGCCCCAGTCGAAGGGAGTGAACTCCATGGCGTAGCCGCCGCCCCTGGCGGCCAGCGCCTTGAGGACCTTCTCGCCTTCGGCGATGACCTCGATGCCGATGCCGTCACCGGGAATCGAGGCGATGCGATGGGTCTTCATGCGGCCTTCCTCTGCTGGCCGCGGATGTGCTCGGCGATGGCCGCGCCGACCTCGGCGGTGTGCGCCTTGCCCTTCATGTCCGGGGTGTGGGGGCCGGCGACGATGACGTCCTCGATGGCGCGCATGATGGCTGCCGCCGCATCGTGGTGCCCGAGGTGCTCCAGCATCATCGCGCCGGACCAGATCTGCGCGATCGGGTTGGCGATCTTCCGGCCGGCGATGTCCGGGGCCGAGCCGTGCACGGGTTCGAAGATCGAGGGGAACTCGCGCGTCGGATTGATGTTGCCCGAGGCCGCGATGCCGATGGTGCCGGCGGTGGCGGGGCCCAGGTCGGAGAGGATGTCGCCGAACAGGTTGGAGGCCACGATGACGTCGAAGCGGTCCGGGTTCAGCACCATCTGTATGGTCAGGCCATCGACGTGGTACTGGTCGGTCTTCACGTCCGGGAAGTTCTTCTTCATCTCGGCGAAGCGCTCGTCCCAGTAGGGCATGGTGATGGTGATGCCATTGGACTTGGTGCAAGAAGTGAGGTGGTTCTTCCTCTTCTGCGCCAGCTCGAAGCCGTACTTCATGATGCGGTCGACGCCGCGGCGCGAGAAGGTGGAGATCTGCTGCACCACCTCGTGCTCGGTGCCGGCGTACATGCGCCCGCCCAGGCTGGAGTATTCGCCCTCGGTGTTCTCGCGCACCACGTAGTAGTCGATCTCGCCCGGCGTGCGGCCGGCCAGCGGGCAGGGCAGGCCCTTGAACAGGCGTACCGGGCGCAGGTTCACGTACAGGTCGAACCAGCGGCGGAAATTGATCAGCAGGCCCCAGGCGGAGATGTGGTCGGGCACGATCGCCGGGTTGCCCACCGCGCCGAAGTACACGGCGTCGAACTGCTTCAGGATTTCCGGCGCCTCGTCCGGGCACATCCTGCCGTGCTGCTTGTACCAGTCGCAGCTCCAGTCGAATTCCTTGAACTCGAAGCCGATGCCGTATTTGGCGCCGACCGCCTCGAGCACGCGCACGCCCTCGGGCATGACTTCGCGGCCGATGCCGTCGCCGGGGATCACCGCGATCTTGTGTTGCGCCATTTTCCGTCTCCTGCGACCGTTTTCGAAGGCGGAAATGATAGCCGAAGCAGGGGGCACGCCCCAGCCGATACAATATCGCATGCGATTTGCCGCCATAGAGACCTCCACCGAATGGTGTTCCATCGCCCTGTGGGACGCGGGCGAGAGCATCGCGCTGGAGGAGCGCGCCGGGGTGCGTCACGGCGAACTGGCCCTGCCGATGCTGGAGGCGCTGTTCGCGCGCGCCGGCTACGGCATGCAGGCGCTCGATGCCATCGTCTTCGGCGCCGGGCCCGGGGCCTTCACCGGGCTGCGGGTGGCCTGTGGCCTGGCCCAGGGCCTGGCCTTCGCGCGCGGCCTGCCGGTGCTCGGCGTGTCGACGCTGGAGGCGGTCGCCGAGGAGAGCGGGGCGTCGCGCGTGCTGGTGGCGCTAGATGCGCGCATGCAGGAGGTCTACTGCGCCGCGCTCGAGAAGCAGGACGGCGTGTGGCGCGAGGCGGTGGCCGCCGCCTGCCTGCCGCCCGAGGCCGTCGAAGTGCCGCCCGGCGAAGGCTGGCTGGGCGCAGGCAGCGGCTTTGCCGCCTACGGTGAGCGCATGGCTGCGGGCCTGCGCGCCTCGCTGCTGCGTATCGCCCCGGAGATTCGCCCCGGCGCCACGGCCATTGCGCGGCTGGCGGCGCCCCGGCTGGCGGCGGGCGAGGGCGTGGACGCCGGACTGGCCATGCCGCTGTATATCCGCGACAAGGTCGCCCTCACCTCGATCGAGCAGGCCGGACTTCGCGCGCAGCCGCGCGTGCAATGAACACGCGCAAGGTCCGCGCATGAGCGCCGTGCTCAAATGCCAGCCCTGCTTCGCCGCATTGCGCGCCGAGGACCTCGACGAGGTCATGGCCATCGAGAATGCGGTCTACACGCATCCGTGGACGCGCGGCAATTTCGCCGATTCGCTGGCCGCCGGCTACCAGTGCCGCAGCTATCGCGCGGGGGCGGAATTGCTCGGCTATTTCATCATGATCGTCGCCGTCGGCGAGGCGCACCTTCTGAACCTCAGCGTATCGCCGCAGCGCCACCGCCAGGGCGTGGGCGCGTCGCTGCTGCGCGAGGTGATGCGCTGCGCTCGGGAAAGCGACGCGCGCCACCTGTTCCTCGAGGTGCGGCCGAGCAATCTCGCCGGCCAGGCGCTGTATGCGCGTTTCGGCTTCCGGCGCATCGCGGTGCGGCGCGGCTATTACCCGGCGGACGCAGGCCGCGAGGACGCGCTCGTGCTGACCCTGGACCTGTGAGCATGGACGCCCGGCGCGCCGCCATGCTGAAGGAGATGGGGATCGCGATCTGGACCGAGCGCGGTGCCGCGATGCCCGAGGCCGAAGCATCGCAAGCCGGGCCGCAGGCGCACGCCGCCCCCGAACCCCCGCCGCGCCGCGCCGCCGCCATGCCTGCGCCGGCCGGCTCCGCTGAGGTGCACAGTCCACAGGGCGAGCGCGAGCAGGGCATCGCTATGATGGACTGGCCGGCGCTGAAAGCCGCGGTGCCGGCCTGCACGGCCTGCGCGCTGCACGCCTCGCGCACGCAAACGGTGTTCGGCGTGGGTGACGAGCAGGCCGAATGGCTGCTGGTGGGCGAGGCGCCGGGCGGCGATGAAGATCGCCTCGGCGAACCCTTCGTCGGCCAGGCCGGCAAGCTGCTCGACCAGATGCTGTCGGCCATCGAGCTCGCGCGCGGTCGCAACGTCTACATCGCGAACGTGCTGAAGTGCCGGCCGCCGGGCAACCGCAATCCGCAGCCCGAGGAGGTCGCGCGCTGCGCACCGCACCTGCTGCGCCAGATCGACCTGATCAAACCCCGCCTGATCCTGGCCATGGGGCGTTTCGCCGCGCAGACCCTGCTGGCCACCGATGCCAGCATCGCCAGCCTGCGCGGCAAGCTGCACGCTTACCATGGGGTGCCGCTGATCGTGACCTACCACCCTGCCTACCTGCTGCGCACGCCGGAAGACAAGGCCAAGAGCTGGCAGGACCTGCTTTTTGCGGTGCGCACCATGCAGGGATTGCAATCGGCCGCCTCCGCCCCCACCTGAAGTCCAGGTTTCATACTAGGAGATTCACCGTGCGCAAACTCTTGCTCGCCCTGGCCGCGCTGACCCTGTCGGGTTGCGGCTACAACGACTTCCAGCGTCTGGACGAGGGCGTCACCGCGGCCTGGTCCGAAGTGCTGAACAACTACCAGCGCCGTGCCGATCTGATCCCCAACCTGGTGGCGACCGTGCAGGGCGCGGCCGATTTCGAGAAATCGACGCTGGTCGAACTGACCAATGCGCGCGCGTCGGTCGGCGCCATCAAGGCCACGCCCGAACTGGTCAACGATCCGGAAGCCTTCGCCAGATTCCAGGCCGCGCAGACGCAGATGACCAGCGCGCTGTCGCGCCTGCTGGCGGTGGCGGAGAACTATCCGCAGCTGACCGCGACCAAGGAGTTCGGCGAGCTGCGCGCCGAGCTGGCGGGCGCCGAGAACCGCATCGCGGTGGCGCGCGGCCGCTATATCAAGGCGGTGCAGGAGTACAACATCCTCGCGCGCTCGTTTCCGACCAACCTGACCGCCATGCTGTTCGGCTACAAGACCAAGGCCAACTTCACGGTCGAGAACGAGAAGGCGATCGCCGCGCCTCCCAAGGTCGACTTCTCCAAGCCGGCCGCCAAGTAGCGATCGCGGGCACCATGCGCGCGCTGCGTTCGCCCGGCGTCCTCATGCTGGCCGTCCTGCTGGCGGCCTGGCTGGCGCTGACCGCGCCGGCCGCGACGGCGGAGGTGGCCGTGCCGGTGCTCAAGGCGCGTGTCACCGACCTGACCGGCACGCTGTCGGCGCAGCAGCGCGACGAGCTCGAGGCCCTGCTGGCCGGCTTCGAAGCGAAGAAGGGCAGCCAGATCGCCGTGCTGCTGCTGCCCAGCACCCGGCCCGAGGAGATCGAGCAGTACGCGATCCGCGTGTTCGACCAGTGGAAGGTCGGCCGCAAGGGCGTGGACGACGGTCTGCTGCTGGTGGTGGCCAAGGACGACCGTCGTCTGCGCATCGAGGTCGGCTACGGTCTGGAGGGCGTCATCCCGGACAGCGTCGCCCGGCGCGTGATCGACGAGACCATCACGCCGCGCTTTCGCGCCAACGATTTCGCCGGCGGGGTGCGCGCCGGCGCCGAGCAGTTGATGCGGTTGATCGAGGGCGAGAAGCTGCCGCCGCCGCAAAGCCGGCCGGCGCAGGGCGGCACCTCGAACCTGGATTCGATGTTCGAGTGGCTGGTGCCGCTGTTCGCCTTCGTGGTGGTCGGCGGCGGCATCCTGAAGGCCGTTCTCGGGCGCCTGCCCGGCGCGCTGGCGGTCGGCGTGGTGGCCGGACTGGCGGGCTGGTTGATGGTGTCGCTGGGCGCGGCGGCCCTCTTCGCGCTGGTCGGCTTCATCCTGACCTTCGTCAACACCGGGGGCGGGCGGCGCGGCGGCGGGGGCTGGAGCTCGGGCGGAGGCGGCTGGTCATCCGGCGGTTCCTCGTCCTCATGGGGCGGGGGCGGTGGAAGTTCGGGAGGCGGCGGCGCCTCGGGGAGCTGGTAGGCCATGCGCTGGATCAGACATCTCTTGTTGGACGACTGGCAGGCAAGACGCGCCTTTCCGCGCGCCGTGCTGGCCTCGATCGCGGGCGCCGTGGCCGAGAACGAGAAGCGCCACCGCGGTGAGTTGCGCTTCGTGGTCGAGGGCGGCCTGCCGCTGGGCGCGTTGCTCGCCGGTCAGAGCTCGCGCCAGCGCGCGGTCGAACTGTTCGGCCGGCTGGGGGTGTGGGACACCGAGGACAACGCCGGCGTGCTGGTCTACCTGCTGCTCGCCGACCGGCGCGTGGAGATCGTCGCCGATCGCGGCATACACGCCAGGGTCGGCGCCACGGCCTGGGAAACCATCTGCGGCCAGATGCAGCGCGCATTTGCCGAGGGCAGGTTCGAGCAGGGTGCGTTGCTGGGGCTGGCGGCCATCGGTGACCTGCTGGCCGTCCACTTTCCCCCGCTGGACGAGAATCCCAACGAACTGCCGGACGCGCCCGTCGTGCTCTGAGGCACGGGCCGGCAGCCGCGCTAGTGGGTCTCCGAGCGCGCGATCGCCAGGAGCGCCTCGATTTCCTTGTGGTGCTTCCTGCGATTGGCGTTGAACCAGATCTGCACCATGGTCATGGTGCCGGCCACGAACAGTCCGAACAGGATGATCACCCAGCCGATGGACAGGCCCAGGCCGATCAGCACCGAATAGGTGGCGATCATGGCCAGGATGGAAGCGTTCTCATTGAAGTTCTGCACGGCGATCGAGCGGCCGGCGCCCATCAGGTTGTGCCCGCGGTGCTGAAGCAGGGCGTTCATGGGCACCACGAAATAGCCGGCCAGGCCGCCGATCAGGATCATCAGCGGCACCGCCAGCCACAGGGTGTGCACGCCGACCATCAGCGGCACGATCAGGCCCATGGCGATGCCCAGCGGGATCACCTTCACGGCGCGGTCCAGTTTCAGCGTGGCCGAGGCGACCACCGCGCCCAGCGCGATGCCGAAGGCAACCACCCCCTGCAGGATGGACGCCTGTGACAGGTTGTAGCCCAGGTTGACCTTGGCCCACTCGATGACGATGAACTGCAGGGTGGCGCCCGCCCCCCAGAACAGCGTGGTGACCGCCAGAGAGATCTGGCCCAGCTTGTCGCTCCACAAGCGCTTCACGCAATCGGCGAAGTCGACCAGGGTGTGCAGCGGATTGGCCGGCAGCGGGCGCAGCCGCGCCCCGGTGCGCGGCACATACACGTTGAAGAACGCCGCAATGGCGTAGATCAGGATGATCAGCGTGATGGCCGCCTCAGCCGGCGTGTCGATGCCGGTGTCGATGTGCGGGAGATCGAAACCGAGCAGGTGATTGGCCACCCGCTGGTTGATCAGGACGCCGCCCAGCACGGTGCCGAGGATGATGGAGCCCACGGTGAGGCCTTCGATCCAGCCGTTCGCGATCACCAGCTTGGTCGGCGGCAGGTACTCGGTGAGGATGCCGTACTTCGCCGGCGAGTAGGCGGCGGCGCCCAGCCCGACCAGGGCGTAGGCGATCAGCGGGTTGACCTCGAAGAGCATCAGCGAACAGCCGAGGATCTTGATGGCGTTGCTGACCAGCATGACCTGGCCTTTGGGCAGGCGGTCGGCGAAAGCGCCGACGTAGGGCGCCAGCACCACGTGGGAGATGACGAGGAAGAACTTGAGGTAGGGCGTGAGCCAGCCCGGGGAGTCGGATTGGATGAGCAGCGCGATCGCGGCGACCAGCAGCGCGTTGTCGGCCAGCGACGAGAAGAACTGCGCCGCCATGATGATGTAGAAGCCGAGACTCACGCGATTCGTTGCGGCCGGCCGCCGGTGAGGGTGCCGGTGATGCTCCGTTGTGGAAGGCAGCGCGCTTTATAACACGCCGCCCGTGAAAGTCATGTGCAGCGAGCCGTGCCGGCGGTCGAGCGGGGAAAGGTCATAAGGCGGGCATGCGGGGTGGATTTATGCTTGAATACCCGGCTGAGCAACAGCGCGTTCGAGAGCGATGGCCGACCGGCGCCTCCAGGTGTTCCACGCAGCAGCCAAGCATCTGTCCTTCACCAAGGCGGCGGAGGCGCTGTTCATGACGCAGCCTGCGGTGACCTTCCAGATCAAGCAGCTCGAGGAGCACTTCAACACGCGTCTGTTCGACCGCGGCCACGGGCGCATCGCACTGACCCCCGCCGGCGACATCGTGCTCGACTATGCCGAGCGCATTCTCGGCCTTTCGGCCGAGCTCGATACCCGCCTCAAGGAAATGACCGGGCAGGTCGGCGGCCCGCTGCTGGTCGGCGCCAGCATGACCATCGCCGAGTTCCTGCTGCCGCGCGTACTGGGCGAATTCAAGTCGGCGTTCCCCCGCGTGCAGCCGCGCCTGGTGGTGGCCAACTCGGAGACCGTAGAGAACCGCGTCGCCGAGCACACGCTGGACCTGGGATTCATCGAGGCGCCCTCGCATCTGCCGGCGCTGAGTTCGGAGGTCTGCGCCGAGGACGAATTGCGCGCCCTGTGCGCCCCCGGACATCCGCTGGCGAGGCTGAAGTCGGCCAGCGCGCGACAGCTCGCCCCGCATGCCTACATCAGCCGCGAATCCGGTTCGGGCACGCGCGAGGTCACCGACCGCTATTTCGAGGAGCATGGCGTGAAGCCCGAGGAGCTCAAGGTGGTCATGGAACTGGGCAGCCTGGAGGCGATCAAGGGCTTGGTCAGCACCGGACTGGGCTTCGCCGTGATGTCGCGCGCCACGGTGGCCAAGGAGATCGAACTCGCGCAGCTGGTGGCCGTGCCGCTCGCTCCGCGCCTGATGCGCAAGCTTCGGTGGTCTACCCGCGCGAGCGCTTTCGCTCGCGGCTGGTCGACACCTTCATCGAGTTCGCGCGCGGACGCCTGCGCGCCGTCAAGGAGCGCTGAACGCCATGCCCCGTCCCATACAGGCACGCATTTCGAGCCGGGCCCTGACCCATAACCTGGAGGTGGCGCGCCGCCACGCCAGCCAGGCGCACATCTGGGCGGTGATCAAGGCCAACGCATACGGTCACGGCCTGGCGCGCGCCGCGCAGGCGCTGGCGGCGGCCGACGGTTACGCGATGCTGGATTTCGAGGAGGCGATCCGTCTGCGCGCGCAGGGCGTGGACAAGCCCATCCTGCTGCTGGAGGGGTTCTTCAAGGCGCAGGACGTCACCCTGCTGGCCGAGTACGCGCTGACACCGGTGGTGCACAACATCGAGCAGATCGAGATCCTCGAGAAGACCGCGCTCTCGGCGCCCATCGACGCCTACCTGAAGGTCAACAGTGGCATGAACCGCCTGGGCTTCACGGTCGACAACGTGCGCATCGCCTGGAACGCGCTGCACGGCCATCCGCAGGTGCGCTCGGTCACGCTGATGACGCACTTCGCCGACGCCGACGGAGCGAGCGGCGTGGCCGCGCAGCTGGAGTGGTTCAACAGCCTGACCCAGCCGATGAGCGCGCCGCGCTGCCTGGCCAACTCGGCGGCGCTGCTGCGTTATCCGCAATCGCATGCCGACTGGGTGCGGCCGGGGATTATGCTGTATGGCTGCTCGCCGTTCGCCGAGCAGAGCGCCGCGGACCTCGGGCTGAAGCCGGCGATGACGCTGGCCAGCGAGATCATCGGCTTGCAGAACCTGCAGCCGGGCGAGCACGTGGGCTACGGCTTCTCGTTCGAAGCCACGCAGGAGATGACCATCGGCCTGGTGGCCTGCGGTTACGCCGACGGCTATCCGCGCCATGCGCCCACCGGCACGCCGGTGCTGGTGGGCGGACAGCGCACGCGCACCGTGGGCCGCGTGTCCATGGACATGCTCGCCGTGGACATCAGCGACCTGCCCGAGGCCTACATCGGCACGCCGGTCACGCTGTGGGGCGAAGGCCTGTCGGCCGACGAGGTGGCGGCCGCCGCGGGCACGGTGTCCTATGAACTGCTGTGCGCGCTGGCCCCGCGGGTGCCGGTCGTGGAGGTCTGAGCGCGTGGCGCGCGCCAAGGCAGCCTATGTCTGTACCGAGTGCGGGGCCAGTTCCCTGCAGCAGTTCGGCCAGTGCCCGGCCTGCAAGGCCTGGAATACCCTTCAGGAAACCGTGCTCGAGGCGAAGAGCGCGCATCGCTACGCCTCGCTGGCCGGCGGGGTGCAGGCCGGTACGCCGCTGCCGCTGGCGCGGATCGAAACCCGCGAGATCGAGCGCCTGCCCACCGGCATCGGAGAGTTCGACCGCGTGCTGGGCGGCGGTCTGGTGGCCGGGCAGGTGGTGCTGATCGGCGGCGACCCCGGCATCGGCAAATCGACGCTGCTTCTGCAGGCGCTGGCCCAGCTCGAAGCCGCGCAGCCCGGCGCGCACACCGCGCTGTACGTGACCGGCGAGGAATCGGCCGAGCAGGTGGCGCTGCGTGCGCAGCGCCTGGCGCTGGACGCCGGCCGTGTGCAGCTGCTGGCCGAGATCCGGCTGGAGCGCATCGTCGCGACCCTCGAGGCGATCAAGCCTGAGATCGCCGTGATCGATTCGATCCAGACCCTGTACTCGGATGCGCTGACCTCGGCGCCGGGCTCGGTCGCGCAGGTGCGCGAGTGCGCGGCCCAGCTCACGCGGCACGCCAAATCGAGCGGCACCTCGCTGATCCTGATCGGCCACGTGACCAAGGATGGCGCCATCGCCGGTCCGCGCGTGCTCGAGCACATCGTCGACACCGTGCTGTACTTCGAGGGCGACCCGCATTCGAGCTTCCGGCTGGTGCGCGCGATCAAGAACCGCTTCGGCGCGGTCAACGAACTGGGCGTGTTCGCGATGACCGAGAAGGGCCTGCGCGGGGTGTCCAACCCTTCGGCGCTGTTCCTCTCGCAGCATGGCAAGGACGTGGCCGGTTCCTGCGTGCTGGCCACCCTGGAGGGCACGCGGCCGCTGCTGGTGGAGATACAGGCCCTGGTCGACACCGCGCACGCGCCGAACCCGCGCCGGCTCTCGGTGGGTCTGGAGCAGAACCGCCTGGCCATGCTGCTGGCGGTCCTGCACCGCCACGCCGGCATTGCCACCTTCGACGCCGACGTGTTCGTGAACGCGGTGGGCGGGGTGCGCATCCAGGAGCCGGCCGCCGATCTGGCGGTGCTGCTGGCTGCCGTGAGTTCGCTGACCAACCGCCCCATTCTGGGCAAGGTGACTGCCTTCGGCGAGGTCGGCCTGGCCGGCGAAGTCCGTCCGGCGCCGCGCGGCCAGGATCGCCTCAAGGAGGCGGCCAAGCTCGGCTTCACCCGCGCCATCGTGCCGCGGGCGAACCTGCCCAAGGCGAAGATCGCCGGGCTCGAGGTGATCGCGGTCGAGCGCGTCGACGAGGCGGTCGGCAAGTTGCGGGAACTGTAGCGGCGGCGCAGGGCTTTCACCGGGAGCGGCGATGGCAGTCGGGACGCAGGATGGCAATACGCATGTGAGCTTCGAGACGGCGGCCCAGCACGCCAGCCTGCGCGTGCCGGTGCTGGAACCCGAACAGCGCGCCGGCCACGTGCGCACCCACCTGACCGGGCGGCACTACGAGTGCGCCAGCCACCTGGTGGTCTGCCTGCACGGGCAGTTCCTCGGCGTGCTGACGATCGAAACGCTGCTGGCCGCGCCCGAGCACGCCACGATGGAGTTCCTTATGGACCGCGAGTCGCCGGTGGTCGCGCCAGGCGTCGATCAGGAGATCGCCGCCTGGAAGGCCGTGCACAGCGGCGAGTCGGCGCTGGCGGTGGTCGATGCGCAGCGGCGCTTCGTCGGCCTGATCCCGCCCCACCGCCTGGTCGAAGTGCTGCTCTCCGAGCACGAGGAGGACCTCTCGCGCGTCGGCGGCTTCATCAAGAGCACGGCCAGCGTGCGCAAGATCAGCCTGGAGCCGGCGCAGCGTCGTTTCGTGCACCGGCTGCCCTGGCTGCTGATCGGTCTGATCGGTGCGATGGGCGCGGCCGACCTGGTCGGCTGGTTCGAGACCCAGCTCGAAATGAAGGTGGTGCTGGCCTTTTTCATTCCGGGCATCGTCTACATGGCCGATGCCGTGGGCACGCAGACCGAGACAATCATCGTGCGCGGCCTGTCGATCGGCGTGCCCATGCGGCGCATGGTCGGGCGCGAACTGCTGGCCGGACTGGCGATCGGCGTCGCCATCGGTGCGGTGGCCGCCCCGATGGTCTGGTGGCGCTGGAACGACGCCGACCTGGCGCTGGCCGTCGGCCTGTCGCTGTTCGCCGCCTGCTCCACGGCCACCGTGGTGGCGATGGCCCTGCCATGGATGTTCGACCTGTTCGACATCGATCCGGCCTTCGGCAGCGGCCCGCTCGCGACCGTGGTGCAGGACCTGCTGTCGATCCTGATCTATTTCCTGGTGGCGACCATCGTGATCCGCTAGGCCAGGTTTTCGCTTGAATCTTTGACTTTTATTTCGCAAGATCCGCTCCTGGAGCGGATCACGTGTCAATCAGCTTGCGGAAATGAGCAAGTCCGCGACCCGCAGCCCGCTCCTGACCGCGGCTTCCAGGGTGGGCGGGTATTCGGGGTCGGTGTAATCGCCGGCCAGCCACACGCCGGGCAGCGGCGTGGTCGGACCGATGCGCGGCAGGTTCGGCGTGCAGGCCAGCGTGGCGCGTTTCTCGGCGATCAGTTGCGTCCATAGCGGCGCGGGCAATCCCGGCAGTTGCGCGGCGAGTTCGGCGTGCAGAGCTTCGGCGAGCGCGGTCGCTGCAGAGCCTGGTGCGCACCCTGGGCGCTGATCACGCAGGCGAACAGCCCGTGCTCTCCGGTCAGCGCGCCGCGATCGAATACCCACTGCATCAGCCCGCCGTCCAGCCCCAGCATGGGGGAGGGCAGGCGCGTGCCTTCGGGATACTGCAGGTAGGCCGTGTAGATGGGCCGATAGCCGTAGTGCGGCAGCAGGCCGGGCAACAGGGTGTCGAGCTGGTGCGGACCGACGGCGAGGATCACGGCATCGTGCCCGCGCCTGAGCGCGGCGAGGTCGCGCACCGTATGCGCGCAATGCAGTTCGCCGCCGTGCGCGCGCAGCCATGCGGCGGCCGGCTCGGGGAACAGGGCGCTGAGGTCCTTGCGCGGGATCAGCAGGTCGCTGGACTCGCGCGCGCCGGCCAGCGCGTCGCGCAGCACGGCCAGGAACACCTGCGCGGAGGCTTCTTCGGGCAGCGTGTTGAGGGCCGAGATGCACAGGGGATGCCACAGGAACCTGGCAATGCACCCGCTCTGGCCGTGCGCGGCGAGCAGCGCGCAGACCGTGGTGTCCGCGGCCAGGCGAAAGCGCGCCGACTTCATGGCCTGCATGAAACGGATGGCGGCGATGCGCTCGGGCCAGGGCAGGCCCCGGGCGGTGGCCAGTGCGGCGGCCAGGTGCAGGGGCGCCGGCAGGTGCGGGGCGCGCAGGCGAAATCCGTCGTGCAGCGGCAGGTAGCGCAGGTCCAGCGGCAGGCGCAGCAGGCTCGCGTCCGGGTCGGCGCCGACCTCGCGCATCAGTGCGAGCAGGCCGGTGTAGGCGCCGACCAGGATGTGCTGGCCGTTGTCGAGTTCGCGTCCTCCGGTGGTGACGCGCCGCGCGCGGCCGCCGGGCACCGGCGCAGACTCGTAGACGGCGACCTGCACGCCGCGCCGCGCCAGGCCGACCGCGGCGGCCATGCCGGCATAGCCGGCGCCGACGATGGCGACGCTGCGTGGCGGGGTGCGCGGGGCGGTGCTCAGGTCTGCAGCCACGTGCGGGTGGCGATCCACAGCTTGCGCAGCGGCGTGAGCGAAGTGCGCTGGGTCAGCACCCGGAAGCCGTCGTCGGCGACCTCGTGCAGCACCGTGCGGTAGATGGCGGCCATGATCAGGCCGGCGCGCTGCGTGCGCCGGTCCTCGGGCGCCAGCAGCGCGTAGGCCGCGTCATAGTAGGACTCGGCGCGCTCACGCTGGAACCGCATCAGTCGCGTGAAGTTCTCGCTGTAGCGCGCATTCAGCAGGTCGGCGGCCGGCACCTCGAAGCGCTTGAGTTCGTCCATCGGCAGGTAGATGCGGTTCTTGCGCGCGTCCTCGCCCACGTCGCGGATGATGTTGGTGAGCTGGAAGGCCGTGCCGAGTTTCTCGGCGTACTGCAGGGTCTGCGGATTGCGGTAGCCGAAGATGCCCGCGGCCAGCAGGCCGACCACGCCGGCCACGTGATAGCAGTAGCGCTCGAGGCCGGCGAAGTCCAGATAGCGCGATTGTTCGAGGTCCATCTGCATGCCGTCGATGATCTCGTTGAGGCGCTGCGCGCTGATCGCGTAGGTCGGCGCCAGCGGTTCGAGCGCGCGCGTGACCGGATGCTGCGGCCTGCCCGCGTACAGATTGTCGATCTCGGCCCGCCACCAGGCGAGCTTGGTGGCGGCGATCTGCGTGTCCTCGCATTCGTCGACCACGTCGTCGACCTCGCGGCAGAAGGCGCAAGGGCGGTGATTGCGCGCCGCCGTTCGGGCGGCAGGAACAGGAACGCGTAGTAGAAGGAGGAGCCGCTCTGCGCCGCCTTCTGTTGGCAGTATTCGTCGGGCGTCATAGGGATCGCAGCAGCAGCATGGGCCAGTCGTGCCAGCGCAGCACGGGGCGGTTTCTGAACATGTCGTAATCAATGGCGTCCAGCCTGGCGAGGATGCGCAGCCCGCCCTGCACGGTGGCGCGGATCTCGAGACCCACGCGCCCGGGCAGCAGGCGCCCCAACGGCGCGCCGGAGTCTAGCATCGCGCGCGCGCGCGACACTTGGAGGGCGAGCAGCGCGCGCCAGGCCGGATCGCAGTTGCGCTCGGCGATGTGCGTCTCGCTTACGCCGAAGCGGCGCATCTCGTCCTGCGGCAGGTAGACGCGATGCTTGTGCCAGTCGATGGCCACGTCCTGCCAGAAGTTGACCAGCTGCAGCGCCGAACAGATCGAGTCGGACCAGGCCAGATTGCGCTCGTCTGCCATGCCGAACAGGTGCAGCATCAGCCGGCCCACCGGATTTGCCGAGCGCCGGCAGTAGTCCAGCAGTTCGGGAAAATCGGCGTAGCGCGTCTTGACCACGTCCTGCGAGAAGGCGTCCAGCAGGTCGTAGAAGGGCTGCAGCGGCAGCGCGCGTTCGCGAACCACTTCCGCGAGGTCGCGGAACAGGCCGGATTCCGGGGCTCTGTTCGAGGCTATGGCATCCAGCCCGCTGCGGTACTCTGACAAGCCTGCCAGCCGCTGTTCCGGGGTGGCCTCGCCTTCGTCGGCGATGTCGTCGGCCGTGCGCGCAAAGCGGTAGATGACCGACACCGGGGCACGCAGCGCGGGCGGCATCAGCACCGAGGCGACCGGGAAGTTTTCGTAATGACCGACAGACACTGGGGGATTCCGGGGTGATTGGGGTGTGATTTGTAAGGCTTTTTTCAGTGTGCAGCCACGGAGGAAAGGCGGTCCCTGAGGTATAATTATGCGTTCTGCCAAGGCTTGCGGCCGCAATTTTCTGCTTCAGCCGCGGCAACGCAGCGAAGGTGGCGGAATTAGTAGACGCACTGGATTTAGGTTCCAGCGCCTCACGGCGTGGGGGTTCGAGTCCCTTCCTTCGCACCAGCGATCCATCGCATCGGCGATCCAATCATTTCGGTAAGGAACTCTGTAATGGCGGCAAATCTGGAAACTCTCGGCAGCCTGGAACGGCGCCTGTCCATGTCGGTCCTGATGGCGGATGTCGAACGTCAGATCGACGAGCGGCTCAAGAAACCGCACGCACCGTGGAAGATGTCCGGCTTCCGTCCGGGCAAGGTACTGATGAAACTGGTGGCGCAGCAGCGGGCCGCAGGTGCGCCCGAAGTGCTGGGCGACGCCGTGAAGGCCTTCAACGACGGGTGAAGGAGGCGAACCTCAAGGTCGCCGGCTATCCGCGCATCGAACCCAAGGAGGCCAAGGAAGGCGAGGCCGTGACGCAGGCCATGGAGTTCAGCGCGACTTTCGAGGTCTATCCCGAGATCAAGCCGGGTGACGTCTCCGCGCAGACCGTGGACCGCCCGCTGGTCGAGGTCAACGAGGCCGAGGTCGACAAGACCATCGAGATCCTGCGCAAGCAGCGCGGCAGTTTCGTGGCCGCCGCCCGCGGTGCCCAGAAGGGCGACCGCGTGACGGTCGACTTCGCCGGCAGCATCGACGGCACGCCGTTCCAGGGCGGCAGCGCCGAAGGCTTCCAGTTCGCGCTCGGCGAGGGCCGCATGCTGCCCGAATTCGAGACGGCCGCCGAAGGCATGGCCGCCGGCGCCGAGAAGACCTTCGAGCTGAAGTTCCCCGCCGATTACCACGGCAAGGACGTGGCCGGCAAAACCGCCGTGTTCAAGCTGAGCGTGAAGCTGGTGGAGGAACTCAAGCTGCCGGAACTCGACGCCGAGTTCGCCAAGGGGCTGGGCGTGGCCGACGGCGACGTCAGCAAGATGCGCGCCGACATCAAGGCGAACGTCGAGCGCGAAGTCGCCAAGCGCATCAAGGCGCGCGTCAAGTCGCAGGCCCTGCAGGCGCTGCACGACGCCACCCCGATCGAGCTGCCCAAGGCGCTGGTCGAGATGGAGACCCAGAACCTGGTGCAGCAGGCGCGCCAGGACCTGGAGGCGCGCGGCCTCAAGATGGAGCAGTTGCCGTTCGACCCCGCGGCCTTCGAGGCCAGCGCCAAGCGCCGCGTCGCGCTCGGGCTGATCGTCGGCGAGCTGGCGCGGCTGGAGAACCTGCAGCCCAAGCCCGACCAGGTCAGGAAGCTGATCGAGGAGCAGGCGGAGTCCTACGAGAGCCCGGCCGAGGTGGTAAAGTGGTTCTACATGCAGCCGCAGCGCCTGAATGAGATGGAAGGCCTCGCGCTCGAGGAGAACGTGGTTGCCTGGGTGCTGTCCAAGGCCAAGGTGACCGACAAGGCCGTCGCGTTCGACGAACTGATGGGGAGCGCGTCTTGAGCAACCTGGACTGGAAGTCGCGCCTCGGAGAGGCGCAAAACCTGGGCCTGGTGCCCATGGTGATCGAGCAGTCAGGGCGCGGCGAGCGCGCCTACGACATCTATTCGCGCCTGCTGAAGGAGCGCGTGGTGTTCCTGATCGGACCGGTGAACGACGTCACCGCCAACCTGATCGTGGCGCAGCTGCTGTTTCTCGAGTCCGAGAACCCGGACAAGGACATCTCCTTCTACATCAACTCGCCTGGCGGCTCGGTCACCGCCGGCATGGCGATCTACGACACCATGCAGTTCATCAAACCCGACGTCTCGACGTTGTGCGTCGGCCAGGCCGCCAGCATGGGTGCGCTGCTGCTCACCGCCGGCGCCAAGGGCAAGCGCTACTGCCTGCCCAATTCGCGCGTCATGATCCACCAGCCGATGGGCGGTTTCTCGGGCCAGGCCTCTGACATCGAGATCCACGCGCGCGAGATCCTGTTCCTCAAGCAGAAGCTGAACGACATACTCGCCAAGCACACCGGCCAGAACGTT